>ONEK01000003.1 GCA_900316855.1 uncultured Lachnospiraceae bacterium
TAATCTGCTGTACTTTGCAGAAGATTATTTCAGGGGATACCCTCTTTTATTTCGCTTGATTTTTCGAATATGAGAAGCGGATAAAGTGCGGATCAATACACACCGTACTCGCCAAGTGCACTGACGTGCACTAACGCATATTCCAGACCTTCGGTCTGGAATCACGCTACGCTCGCCAAGTGCACTAGCGTGCACTCACAATAATACGCATATTCCGAACTCTTACGAGTTCGGAATCACGCTACATTCGCCGGGTGCACTGACGTGCACCTAAAATGAAAGAAAGTCCTGCGAACTGACATGCAAGCATGTCATTCGCGGGACTTTCTTCATTTTACGCACCTTGCGGTGCGTCCGGCTCATTGTTTACGCGGGGTAAGCTCCGTTTTTGGTGTCGGCTTTGGTGAGGTCGACGCCGGTTTTCTGGGCTTCTCTCCATTTGAAGAAGTCAGCGGCTACCTGGGGGAAGAGGGCGTAGGAAAGTACGTCTTCCTCGTTCGCTGCGCCGTGTTCTTTGGCTTCCTTCGTGAATCTGTCCATGGCGGGATCGATGAGATCAGCAGGACGGCAGGTGATTCTCTTGTCCATGTTGTCCTTGCCGATGATCTTCTCGACGATTTCTTCGTTCATGGGCTTGATGGTCTGGCCGTACTTGCCGAGGGCAAGGTCCTTGGTCTGCTGCGTGCACATCTTGTAGCGCTCACCCATGAGAACGTTCATGACAGCCTGGGTTCCCACAATCTGGGAAGAAGGTGTAACAAGCGGAGGCTCGCCGAGATCCTTGCGGACATTCGGTACCTCAGCCAGTACTTCGTCGAGCTTGTCGCCCTTTCCCTGCTCATCGAGCTGTTTGATCATGTTGGACAGCATTCCGCCGGGAACCTGATACAGCATGGTGCGGATGTTGACGCCCAGAACCTTCGTGCTCATGCGGCCGGACTTGATGCACTCCTCACGGTAAGGTGTGAAGTAGTCGGAAACCTTCGTGACAAGCTTCTGGTCCATCTTCGGCTCATAGGGAGTTCCGCGGAGGGCTTCCACCATGACATCGGTGGCAGGCTGGGATGTGCCCATGGAGAACGGAGCGGACGCGCAGTCGATGATGTCACAGCCCGCCTCGATCGCCTTCATATAGGTCATGGCTGCCTGGCCGGAGGTGTAATGGGTGTGCAGATCGATCGGAAGATCCGGAGCGCCCTTCTTCAGTGCGGTTACGAGCTCGTAAGCACTGTAGGGACGAAGCAGACCGGACATATCCTTGATGCAGAGGGAATCGGCACCCATGTCCTGGATTCTCTTTGCCACATCCTCCCAGTACTCGAGGGTGTACGCGTCGCCGAGGGTGTAAACCAGGGCGATCTGCGCGTGAGCGCCGGCTTCCTTAGTGGACTTTACCGCAGTCTCAACGTTGCGGAGATCGTTCAGGCAGTCGAAGATACGGATGCGGTCGATACCGTTCTCTACGGACTTCCTGACGAAGCGGTCTACGACGTCGTCCGCGTAGTGGGAATATCCGAGGATATTCTGTCCGCGCAGCAGCATCTGGGTAGGGGTGTTCCTGAAATGAGCCTTGAGGGTCCTGAGTCTCTCCCACGGATCCTCGTGCAGGAAACGAAGGCAGCTGTCGAATGTAGCGCCGCCCCAGCACTCAACTGCGGTATAACCGACCTGATCCATTGTATCCAGGATCGGGAGCATTTCTTCAATAGGCATTCTGGTGGCGATCAGAGACTGACCTGCGTCACGCAGAACGGTTTCCATAATACCAACGGGTCTTTTCTGAACCTGTTCAGCCATTATTTTTCTCCTTCAATAAGATTGATAGTTTTTTGTATGATCCACGGATCGCTCCGCTTTCCGTGTCCCACACTATTGTTGTGTGATCCACGGATCGCTCCGCCGCTTCGCGGCTCCCGCGATCCTACGCGCCATTCGGAAATCGCATCTTCGCCCAAGGGCTCAGCTGCTTTTTTCCTCATGCCGCGGCGTGGTCTAAGGTCATTCGCATCCGGGAATGCGAGCATTCCCGGATGTTCATGACTTTATCCCACTGGATCACACGATTCCGAATACAGCCATGAATACGCCGGCAACGACTGCGGTGCCGATGACGCCCGCAACGTTCGGGCCCATGGCGTGCATCAGCAGGAAGTTCGTAGGATCATCCTCCGCGCCGACCTTCTGGGAAACACGTGCCGCCATAGGTACGGCGGATACACCGGCAGAGCCGATGAGCGGATTGATCTTGCCGTGGCTGAAGATTTTCATGAGCTGGCCGAACCAGACGCCGGCAGCGGTACCGAAGGCAAAGGCGATGAGGCCGATACCTACGATCTTCAGGGTCGTGACATTCAGGAACGCCTCCGCGGAGGTGGTGGCACCTACGGATGTGGACAGCAGGATGACCACAATGTACATCATGGCATTTGCAGCCGTCTCCTGCAGCTGTCTTACAACTCCGCACTCACGGAACAGGTTGCCCAGCATCAGCATGCCGACAAGGGGAGCCGTCGTGGGCAGAATCATGCAGACAACGATTGTAACGATGATCGGGAACAGGATTCTCTCGAGCTTCGATACGGGACGCAGCTGCTGCATCTTGATTTTGCGGTCCTTCTCCGACGTGAACAGCTTCATGATCGGAGGCTGGATAATCGGAACGAGCGACATGTAGGAGTACGCGGCAACCGCGATCGGTCCCATGAGCTCCGTCTGACCCAGCTTGGAGCAAAGGAAAATGGATGTCGGTCCGTCCGCGCCGCCGATGATGGAAATGGCAGCGGCAGCCTTTCCGTTAAAGCCCATGGCAATGGCACCGAAGTACGCGGCGAAAATTCCGAACTGCGCCGCGGCGCCCAGCAGGAAGCTCTTGGGGTTCGCGATCAGGGGGCCGAAATCCGTCATGGCGCCGACACCCATGAAAATGAGGGACGGCAGGATCGCCCACTGATCCAGTTTGTAGAAATACCACAGAAGTCCGCCGGCTGCAGCGTCGGTAGGTGCCTTGATAATATCGGGATAGATATTAACCAGCAGCATGCCGAATGCAATACCTACGAGAAGCAGGGGCTCGAAATCCTTGGCGATTGCGAGGTACAGGAATACGCAGGCAACCGCAATCATGAGGTAATTGCCCCAGGTCAGGTTGAGGAAGGCGGTCTGATGAATTAAGTTATCTAAAGTAGTGGCAATATATTCCATACTTTTCTAAGACCTCCATAGTCTATACAGTGAAATGTTGTCTTTCGTCCTGAAGGTTCAGGATCTCCGGCTCAGTTCAGAGTAGCCAGAACAGCGCCGGCTTCGACAGCATCACCCACTGCACAGTCGATGGAAGCAACGGTTCCGTCAGAAGGAGCAACCATCGGGATCTCCATCTTCATTGCCTCGACGATGACAACAGCGTCACCCTTTGCAACCGCATCGCCGACCTTCTTCTCAATCTTGAAGACCTTGCCTGCGGCACCGGCCTCAATCTTCACGGAGCCCGCGCCGGCAGAAGCTGCCTTCTTCGCGGGAGCGGGTGCAGCCTTGGGAGCGGGAGCCGCTGCCCTGGGTGCTGCGGGAGCTGCCGGAGCA
Source organism: uncultured Lachnospiraceae bacterium (assembly GCA_900316855.1). Lineage (GTDB taxonomy): Bacteria > Bacillota > Clostridia > Lachnospirales > Lachnospiraceae > CAG-791. The sequence goes on from ONEK01000003.1 coordinate 3,580, forward strand.
GCTGCGCCATTCTCTTCTACGGTTACATCGTATGCGGTACCATTCACGGTAATAGTGTAGTTTTTCATCTTGAATTCCTCCGAATTGAATTAAAAACCTTTTTTGCGGGACTTGCGGATCGAACGAACGACGTAACCGTCGGTCGTCACTGCCCCTTCGCTTGCTGCTACAGCTGCTGCAATGACAGCAATAAGCTCATTATCATCTGTTGTCTGTGCTGCGGGTACGGCCGCGGCCGCTGCGGGTGCAGGGGCGGGTGCCGCCTCCTCTTCCGGCTTCTTCGCAAAGGCAGCCTGGAGCTTCGGGATGTACCTAAACAGACTGATGAGCGCCATCAGGATGATGAGCACGATGAATGTCGTACCCATGCCGAGGACGGTGTTCAGACCTGCCTGCTCCATCAGCTCGCCCAGGGAATAGTTCACGTTGGTCGTGATGGAATCGGTCTTGAGCTGCTGGCCGTCGGAAGAAGCGACAATGACAACATTGGCGTCGTGGTCCGTACCGTCGATTCCGATGTTGATCGTATATTCCTCATCCGCCGTTTTCACAGCGTATTCATTTGTGAAGCCGTTCACGGTGCCGATGTCCTCGGCGGAGCTGTGCCAGCTCTCGAGTGCGGGGAACAGGATCTCATCATCCTTGTACTGCTCGATTCCGCCCGCGGCATCAATCTGCTGCATGTAGGATACCGCCTGCTCACCGGACTGAATCAGCATCGATTCTGTCTGCTGGTCGAGGGTTTCTCCCTGAATTCTTGCGGGATTTGAGGCACCGCCGCACGCGGTCAGAGCAAAGACACAGGTGATGACGCCAAGTAGTGCTTTCAGTTTCTTCATAACTTGTCTGTCTCCTCTCTTATACTGTGCCATGCTTCTTGGTAAATAATTCCTCTCTCTTGGTGTAGAGCATTTCGAAAGCACCGATGAGGTACTTGCGAAGGTCCGCAGGTTCCACGACCTGATCCACATAACCTCTTGCGGCGGCGGAAGCAGCGCTGTTCTGCAGCTCGTCATATTCCTCAGCGGTCTTTGCCTTCTCATCGGCGGACTTTCCTTCCGCGAGGATCTCGGCCGCATGCTTTGCGTCCATCACACCGATCTTCGCGTCCGGAAGGGCGATTGTAATATCCGCGCCGGTAGCCTTGGAATTCATGACTGCGTATGCGGAGCCGATGGCGTTGATGATGACGTTGACCTTCGGAACGCTGGCGTCAGCGAAGGAATACGTCAGCGCAGCTGCTGCCTTGCCGATTCGCTTCTCACTGTTCTCGGTTGCCTTGAAGCCATCCACATTCGTGAGTGTCAGGACCGGAATCTCGAACGCGTCGCAGAACTTCACGAAGCGGGATGCCTTTCTGCAGCCGCAGGGGCAGAGCTTCGTCTCACGGTTTGCAACAACGCCGACGGTAGAGCCGTTGAGCCGGATGAAGCCGGTCAGCACGCCCTTCGCGTAATCCTTTTTCGTCTCAAAGAATTCGTAGTTATCCGCGATATCCTTCACGGCCGCGTCTGCGTCCGCGGCATTGGCCGCAACGGCATTGGCTGCGCGGTTGAGGTCATCCGTGCACTCGCCGGCTGCGTCATCCTCATTGTTGGAAGGAAGGATGGTGACGATCCCGCGGATCTTCGCAAGAACGTTCTCCGCGGTATCCACCGCGTCAACACTGCCGTTCTCCGCCTTGTTGTGTGCGGAGGAGGTGTCGGTATCCTTGTTGCCCGCAATCGCGTTGGGGCTGTTCACGAACAGCTTTGCGTCCTCGGCCATGAACGTAAAATCACTCATGCCGGCAACGAGTGCCAGTCCGCCGCCGCAGCTGCCGAAGATTCCGGTAATCTGGGGAATGACGCCGGATGCCTTTGCCATCTTTGCGTAGATGGTTCCGAACGCGTTCAGGGCATCGGTCGCCTCCTGAAGACGAAGTCCCGTGCTGTCCAGAAGCCCGATGACAGGTGCGCCGGTCTTAATGGCCAGATCATACAGGCCCGTAATCTTCTTCGCGTGCATCTCGCCGATGGAGCCGCCGAGTACGGAAGCGTCCTGGCTGTACACGAAAACAAGATTCCCGTCAATGGTGCCGTAACCGGTGATCACACCATCGGAGGGGGTCCTGTCGGGAGTCAGGTTGAAATTGGTTGCACGTGCTGTGACGAGCGCACCGACTTCAACGAAACTGTTTTCATCGAGGAGGGCATTGATTCTCTCACTCGCCTTTGAAGAACTGCTCATACATTAAACCTCCATAAATTTATATAGTTACAAACAGATCGGAATCCTTTTATAACCTTCTGCGCGTGCGGCAGGGCACAATAATCCCGCCACAGCGCTATTTCGAAGTATAGCATACAGGGCGGGAAATTAGTAGCAAAACTTGTGAAATATTTAACAGATTTTCCCGCTCAGACTCCGATCCGCTCGTCGACCTCCGCTTCGGCTTCCTCGCGGAATTCCTCGACCTTCAGTGTGTTGAGACTCGGGAGCTCCGTGAGATCCTTCACACCGAACGAGCGCAGGAACTGCTCCGTCGTCCCGAACAGGATCGGCCTTCCGGGTGCTTCCTTGCGGCCCAGTTCCCGGATGAGATCATATTCCAGAAGGCGGTTGATCGCGTAGTCGCAGGATACGCCGCGGATGTTCTCGACCTCGATCTTCGTGATCGGCTGCTTGTAGGCGATAATCGAGAGTGTCTCGATGACGGAATCCGACAGCTGCATTTTGCGGGGAACGCTTGCGATTTTGATGAGGTTCCCGTACTGCTCCGGCTTCGTCGACATCTGAACGGCATTGTCAAAGCGCTGCAGCATGATGCCGGACTCCGGCAGGGCATACTTCTCCGAGAGGAGATCCAGTGCCCCTGTGATTTCCTTTTCCGTCCTGCCAAGCGCCTTCGTCAGCGCACTGATTTCCACGGCGTCACCCATCGTAAACAGGATCGCTTCCAGTGCCGCCATCAGCTGCTGCGGGTCGTCGAGTCCGGCGGTTTCAATCGGCCTTCTTCTCGCCTCGTCGTCCCTGAGGAAGATGGACTCCTGCTCGTAATCGTCGATTTTGAGATGCGAGGAAGCCATCGCTTCCTGCACGGGATCCCTGTGCACAGCGGCATCTTTGCCGGAATCCCGGTCCGCATTGTCCTGCCCGTCCGGTTTGCCAAAGCCGGAGTCCTGCTGTGCGCCCGTATTCTTCCCTTCGTTTTCCGCCGCCTTCTCCTCCGGCGTCATAAACGGCTCACCGAACGAGAGATCCGCTCCGAACCACGCGTCGCCGAAGCCCGCCTCCACCGGCGTGCTGCCTGCTCCGTTCCCTTTATTCTGATCCTGTTTTCCGGACTGATTCTCCATATGATCCTTTCCCGTCTGCGAAACTGACAATCTGTTCGTATGTCCTGTGCACGGTACACGTCAGGCAAACTCACCCGCGGAGCCATCCTCCGCCGTGATTTCGCGGATCGTCTCAATCGTGATTTCCCCGAAGAGCTCGTCCTGCGTGATCCGGACGTTGCCGGTCTTCATGAGCTCCAGGATCACCAGAAATGTCACAATGACTTCATCGCGGGAGTCCTGCTTCTCCAGAAGTCCGCGGAACGAGGTATTACGGTGACCGTTCAGGTAAGCCTTGATATAGAGCTCCTTCTGCGAAAGGTCGATTTCCTGCTTCTCGATTCTGCCGAAGCCTGCCCGGACCGGATCGACGCGGTATTTCTGCCTCCTCAGGATATCCCGGAAGATTTCGTTCAGCTTCACCAGGGTGGTATCGCCCAGAAGCTCCTCGTAGTTGATCGGCGGAACGTAGCCTGCGACCTCCTTCGGAAGCTTTTTCGCCCGGTAAAGATTGTGCGCCGCGTCAAATTCCAGATCGCGCAGCTGCGCGGACATGTATTTGTACATCTTGTATTCCAGGAGCTTGCGGACGAGTTCGTCGCGGGGATCGACCTCCTCCCCTTCCTCGTTCTTCTCACGGGGCAGGAGCATGCGTGTCTTGATGTCAAGGAGCGTGGCCGCCATGACGAGGAACTCGCTCATGACATCGAGGTTCTCTCCCCCCTGTTCCTCTTCCATCTCATGGACGTACTCCATGTACTGATCCGTGATTTCCGCAATCGGAATATCGTAGATGTCGACTTTATTTTTATCAATGAGATGAAGCAGCAGGTCCAGGGGACCCTCGAACTTCTCCAATTTGAATTCCAGTGCCATAGTTGAGAATAAATATGCGGAAGTTTGGATGACGGTATGAAAAGCGGATCAGCCAGGCGGCGCGAACTCTGCAACGGAAAGCTCGGCGGGATCATTGATCCTTAAGCGGATCGTGTGGGTACCGAGGCCGCGGCTGACGATCATTTCCGCATCATTCTCCTTCACAAGGCCCGCGCTGTAGCGCGGGAACAGGCGGTAGTCCGGGCTGAAAATCCCCCGGTTTCCGACGCGGATGATGCCGCCGTGGATGTGTCCCGCAAGGACAAGATCCGCTCCCCATGCCGCGTAAACCGGGAAAAACTTCGGATTGTGGGCGAGAACCAGCTGAAACCGCTCCCTGTCCGGCTCTCCCAGATCCTCCCGCATTTCCGGAAGCGTCAGAGGGTTGCGGACAAATTTTTCATAATGCTCATAAGCGTGGGAGTATCCCCACAGGTCCATGCCGTGGAAGCAGGTCCTCTCATTATGGAGCAGCACCGCACCCGCTTCCCTGTAGTCCCGCATCAGGGAATCATACATTGCGCCGGCTTCCTCCCGGATTGTCACCTCATGGTTTCCATCCGCGATATAGACCGGAAACTCCGCCGAGAACCTTCTCACCAGGGAAACAGCCTCCGTCTTCCAGGAATCGTCTCCCGCCCTTCCTTTACGGATGGATGGATTCGCAACGATGAGGTCACCCCCGATGAGCACCGCGTCCGGATGGTTCTGCCGCACTGCCTCCACAACCGGCTCGTTGTCCGGTTCGTAGACCGTGTCATGCACGTCCGACACAAAGACGATCCGTACCGGCTCCTTTATTTTCGCTGAAATGATTTTATAATGTTCTGTCCTGAACCGGCCCATGCGACACATTATACCATGAGGAAGCACTATTCCGCGTAGTAGTGCCCGGCGACCAGCTGACCGGTGTCTTTATCGCGCACAGTAATGTGATATTCCGGCAGTCCGGCTTCTTTGCCTTCTGCAGTTTCAGCCACGCAATCCGGATCCGGTGAGAATTGCTCCACCTCACGGACCCGGAGAAGCCCTGCTTCCTCCGCCTCTTTCAGGAGCTTTTGTTCCGGCTGCTCCGGTACCGCTCCCTTCCGGATCTCAAGCTCCGCTGTATTCGCTGATCCAAACAGGAAATTGACGCATTGCACGAGGGTACCGGCATCCGCGGCCCGCTCGTTAAAAGCGCTGCGATATCGTCTGTCATATTCCTCCCACTGCTGATAGGCGGGATCCCCCCGGTGATCCTCCAGGGCAAAGGTGTCCGCAAGGTATTGCCCCAGATAGTCCGAGACCTTCGTCGCACCGGCAACATTGAGGTGAACCGTCGCCTCCGAAAAATCGGAATCATAGTCTACAAGACCGTCCTCGTATACCATATTCAGATAGGGAACACCCTCTTCCTCCGCGACCCGGTAAATTTCGTTTGCGCCCTCAAGGTTCTCCTTTACGCCCATATAGGGCAGGAAGACCAGAACCGGCTGAATATCATTCTCCCTGCAGTCATGAATAAACCTGCGGATATATTCGATATTGACCGTGTCCTCACTGCCGGTTCCCTGATACTGCGGCACATCAGCATCCTCCTCATAGTCCGGCGGCGCGACCCTTCCGTCCGCAACTGCTCCCATGTCCACATTTTCGACCGGCCGGAACACACGGATGACATCCTGCGCTGTCAGCTCCTTCCAGCGGTTGTGGTACAGATAGAACGGGAACAGATATTCCCGCTGCATGGCAATATCACTGAACAGGTCCCGGACCGCCCAGACCTTCGTGCGGGAAAACGGAATCCGGTCCCAGGTGATATGTGTCACCTGAACATCCCACCACTTGTCCACCCGCTCGGAGTTCAGCACATCCAGAACGGCAACCTTCGGCCTGTGCGTTTTTATCATCTGCCGGAACATCCAGTAGCAGATCGGCATGGACGCGTCGTAGCCCGCACAGTTGTAGCCGGTGATGCCATACTGTTCCCAGATCCGCATCGGATAAATGCCAAACAGCATATGACTCGGGCCGAAATACATCACATCATAGGAGTCCTCCGGATAGCGGTAAAAATATCCCATCCTCTCCTGGGACTGCTTGTCAATACAGACCGCACTCACGAACTGCAGCAGCAGAGCTGCCGTCAGAACAAACGCGGCTGTTTTCATGTATTTTTTCGTTTTCAGACTCATCTGCATGCCAAAAGTCAGGATTAACTCCGGATGATGATTCCCGGATCGGCTCCCGATGGTACGGCGGGAATTCATCGGCGCAATGATCCGCGGATACTGCCGCAGTTATGATCGCCTATCCGCAGGATCAGAACTTCGCGTAAATGAACGCGGATGCCTGATAGCCCGGACCGTACATGCCAAATACGGCAACGCAAAGAAACATCGCCAGATACAATGTCCACCGGACAGGAAGACTAAGCGCCGACACGCGGCTTCGTACGGAAGCTTTCCTGTGCAGCCGCTCCAGTGCAAACAGAAGGAACAGGGAAAGCACCAGAATCACCGAATCCTTTCCGTCAAGTCCCAGTGCCAGATACCCCTCTGCCGAAAACAGTGCCCTGTTCCCGGAAAACATCCCCCGGTACAGGCCGAGCGCATCCCGGAATGTGTCCGCGCGGAAGAAAACAAATCCGGAGCACAGGCACAGGAACGTACGGGCTCTGCGGAACCAGCGGTTTAAGGTCCCTCCCTCCGTGACATGCAGCATTACGTTGATTCGATGCGCCGCGGGCTCCAGCAGCTGTCCGAGGATCATTAAGCAAGCGTGGAGCAGTCCCGAGCCGATGATAAATTTCAAACCGCCCCCGTGCCAGAATCCGATGAGAAACCACAGGACCAGCATGGCAATGCGGGGCGGGATCTGCTTACCCTTCCTCTTTCCGAACCTGCTGATTGACAGCTCCCGGACCTTCAGGAGCGCCGGGGATTTCAGAAGCGGATACATGACGTAATTCTTAAACCACTCGCCGAGTGTGATGTGCCAGCGCCTCCACAGCTCACTCTCCGTTTCGGCAAGGAACGGAAGGTCAAAGTTCTCCGGCAGAGTAAATCCCAGCATCTCCCCGGCTCCGCAGGCGATATCCATGCAGCCGGAGAAGTCAGTGTACAGCTGGAGCGCAAACGCACCGGTCGCCATGAGGATATACCAGCCGGAATACGTGTGGTAATCCCCGTAAACCGCGTTAACCAGTACCGCCAGCCGCTCACTGATGACAAGTTTCTTGAAAAAGCCCCACAGAATGCGCTGCGCGCCACTTGTAATATGATTGTAATCAGGCCTTGCGGCAAGCCTGAACTGCCGCAGCATGGAGGGCGGATCCATCACAGGCCCGCTGGAAAGTGTCGGGAAGAATCCCGCAAAGGCGGTGAAACGAACGACAGAACGCTCCGCCCGCATTCCGCCCCAGTACACCTGGATCAGGCAGGCGGCAATGGTCAGCGTATAAAACGAAATGCCCGGGACTTCAGGAAGCCATACCGGAACCTGCAGCCCTCCCTGTGCAAGGAAAAACGGCACATAGCGGCAAAGGGCAAGAAGTGCAAAGATACCAGTGAGGAAAATTGCAAACCATACGGTTTTCATCCACCCCCGCGTGGATTCAACAACAAGGCAGCCGGTATATCCGGCCAGCAGGGACAGAACCAGAAGCAGCATTCCCTCCCTGCCGCCCGCCAGGTACATAAAGCCAAGATTCGCGGCGCACAGCACCGCGGTCCTGAGCCTCCCTGGCGCAATCCGGTAGAAAAAAACGATCAGCGCGCAGAAAATCAGGAAGCCGGCCGAGATCATCGAGAGCTGTTTTCCGAAGATTATTTCGAGCAAGTTACATCCTCTGGCATGACGCCTGTGTCAGCAGGCATAAAAACATTCCGGTGTCAGAAGTACCCTTTAAGACAGAATGGCATATGATTTGCATCGCGGTTCTGTCATGAAAAAGGCTCATGATGAGGATCACCATGAGCCTTATGGCTGTTACTGAAGCTGGCCTTCGAGGACTTCCCTTGCCTTCTGCAGCGCCTTCTCAATGCCGGCGGGATTTTTGCCGCCTGCCTGCGCCATGCCGGGGCGTCCGCCTCCGCCGCCGCCGACTTCTGCCGCAATGGCCTTTACAAGGTTGCCTGCGTGAGCGCCGTGCTTCATCGCGTCATCGGATGCCATGGCGACAAGCGATACCTTTTGGTCAAGATCGGAGATCAGGACTACAACGCCGTTCGTCTTCGCCTTCAGGTCATCCCCGAGATTCCGGAGCTCGTTCATGTCGACTCCTGACACATGTGCCGCGGCGAATTTAACACCATTGACGTCCACTACATTGTCCAGAACATTGCCGAGGGAAGCCTTGGCCTCTTTGCTCTTAAGCGACTCGTTTTCCGCGCGAACCTGCTTCAGCTCCTTCTGCAGGGAGCGGATGTGATCGGAAAGTGTCGCAGGGGTTGCCCTGACAAGCTCTGCCGCCTCATTCAGCTCCTTTTCGAGATGCTCATAGTACCTGCGCACATTGTCACCGGTCAGGGCTTCAATCCTGCGCACGCCGGCGGCAACGCCGGTTTCGGACAGAATCTTGAACTGACCGATCTGAGCAGTATTCTTCACATGAGTGCCGCCGCAGAATTCCTTCGAGAAATCTCCCATCTCGACGACACGGACCTTACTGCCGTACTTCTCGCCGAACAGGGCCATGGCGCCGGTTTTCCTGGCTTCGTCGATGTCGAGGACCTCCGTCACGACCGGAAGGCCTTCCGTGATCTTCGCGTTGACCTCGTCCTCCACCTTCTGCAGCTCTTCCTTTGTCATCGCCTGGAAGTGCGAGAAGTCAAACCGGGTCCTCTCAGCGTCCTGATACGAGCCCGCCTGCTCGACATGGCTTCCCAGAACATCCCTGAGTGCCTTCTGCATCAGATGCGTCGCGGAATGGTTCCTCGCGGTTGCCATGCGCTCCCTGGCATCCACCTTCAATGTGACGGTATCGCCCGTCCGGAACATACCCTTCTTCACCACGCCGATGTGGGCCACCTTGTTGCCCGCGACGTGCTCGGTGCGCTGTACCTCGAAAACGGCAGCACCCTTTCCGAGAGCCGCTCCCTCGGAAGCATCCTCGGAAACCGCATCAGAGCCCGCGATGATCATCCCCGTATCGCCGACCTGGCCTCCCATCGTTCCGTAGAACGGTGTCACGTCCGTGATGATGGCTCCGGTCACGCCCTCGGACAGGGCATCAACGAGCTCATCACTCTCGCCGGAGTCCTCAGCCGGCAGGGAAGCGAGAGCCAGGATCTTTCCCTGGTCTTCCAGCCTGTCATAGCCGGTAAAAGCCGTTGCAAGTGACGGATCGAGGCTGTCATAGACAGAGGCAGCATGGCCGCTGTAATCCGCGTTTTTGCCGGATTCCATGCGGTCCTTCCTCGCCTGCTTCTTCTGGGCATCCATGGCAGCCTGAAAGCCTGCCTCGTCCACAGTAAAGCCCTTCTCCTCCAGGATTTCCTTCGTGTTGTCGAGCGGGAATCCATAGGTATCGTACAGACGGAACGCATCCTCCCCGGACAGCTCCTTCTTCCCGGCATCGGACAGGGCCTGCTCCATCTGGGCGAGGATGTCCATGCCCTGCTCATAGGTTCTGTCGAACTTTTCCTCCTCTGCCTTTACGACAGAGAGGATGAAATCCTTCTTCTCCTCCAGCTCCGGATAACCGTCCTTTGAGGTTTCAATGACATTCATGGCAAGCGTCGGCAGGAACGAGCCCTGAATGCCGAGCTTTCTTCCGTGACGGACCGCGCGGCGGATAATCCGGCGAAGGACATAGCCTCTGCCGTTGTTGGACGGCATGATTCCGTCGGAGATCATGAAGGTCATCGCCCTTGCGTGGTCCGTGCAGATCCGGACAGAGATATCCGACTCCTCTGTTCCCGGCTGCTCATACGCAGCCCCTCCTGCCAGCTCACAGATCAGGTCGCGCAGGCTCTTCAGCGTATCGACGTCAAAAATGGAGCCCACGTCCTGAACCGCTACCGCAAGACGCTCCAGGCCCATGCCGGTATCGATGTTCTTCTGGATCAGGTCCGTGTAATGGTCATGTCCGTCGTTGTTGAACTGGGAGAAGACGATGTTCCAGACCTCCATGTACCGGTCGCCCTCGCCGCCGACCACGTCCTCGGGGCCATTGCCGTACTTCTCGCCGCGGTCATAGTAAATCTCGCTGCAGGGGCCGCAGGGGCCGGAGCCGTGCTCCCAGAAATTATCCGCCTTGCCGAACTTGTAGATCCGCTCCGCGGGAATATGCATGTCGTTAAGCCAGATATTGTAGGCCTCGTCATCGTCGAGATAGACCGAAGGATACAGACGGTCCGGGTCTAGGCCGACGCGCTCGGTCAGGAACTCCCAGGCCCACGGAATTGCTTCCTTCTTGAAATAGTCACCGAACGAGAAATTGCCCAGCATTTCAAAATAGGTGCCGTGACGCGCGGTCTTGCCGACGTTCTCGAGGTCGCCGGTGCGGATGCACTTCTGACACGTGGTGACGCGGCGTCTGGGCGGAATCTCCTGCCCCGTGAACCAGGGCTTCATCGGCGCCATGCCGGAATTGATGATCAGTAGTGAATTGTCATTGTGCGGAACCAGCGAGAAGCTGTTGAGTCTCAGACACCCTTTCTCCTCGAAGAAGGAAAGGAACAGCTCACGCAGTTCGTTTACGCCTCTGTACTGCATACTTGATGAACTCCTTATTTTGTATTCTCGATTTGGTTATGGCCGGATTGGGTGACCTCACTCGTGCCATTCGCCCGTCACCCCGAACCGGCCTTCAAAATCATATAAATCAGAAGTCGAACTTTCCGTCAAACCATTCCTTCAGGCTGTCGATCGGAACGCGTACCTGTTCCATGGTATCGCGGCTGCGGATGGTCACCTGATGGTCGTTTTCGGAATCGAAGTCATAGCAGATGCAGAACGGCGTACCGATCTCATCCTCGCGGCGGTAGCGCTTGCCGATGGCACCGCGGTCATCGTAATCGCACTGAAATTTCTTCGACAGCTCCGTATAGAGGTTCTGCGCGGGCTCCGCGAGCTTCTTCGAAAGGGGCAGAACGGCAATCTTGATGGGCGCGAGCGCAGGATGGAAATGCATCACGTTGCGCACGCTTCCGTCCTCGAGCGTCTCCTCATCATACGCCTCGCAGATAAAGGCAAGCGTCACGCGGTCGCAGCCAAGCGACGGCTCAATGACGTAAGGGATATACCGCTCCTTCGTATCCTCGTCAAAGTAGGTGAGATCCTCTCCCGAGAATTTCTGGTGCTGGGACAGATCATAATCCGTGCGGTCCGCAATGCCCCACAGCTCGCCCCAGTCCGTGAAGGGGAACGTGTATTCAATGTCAGACGTCGCCTTGGAATAGAACGCGAGCTCCTCCTTCGCGTGGTCGCGGAAGCGCAGATGCTCCGGCTTCAGGCCCAGCGTCGTCAGCCACTTCATGGCGTAATCCTTCCAGTACTGAAACCACTCCAGATCCGTATCCGGCTTGCAGAAGAATTCCATCTCCATCTGTTCGAATTCACGGGTGCGGAACGTGAAATTGCCGGGAGTGATCTCGTTGCGGAACGACTTTCCGACCTGGCAGATGCCAAACGGCAGATGCCTGCGCGACGTTCTCTGCACATTTTTGAAATTGACGAAAATGCCCTGTGCCGTCTCGGGACGCAGATAGATCGTGTTGGCCGCGTCCTCCGTCACACCCTGGAACGTTTTGAACATCAGGTTGAACTGACGGATATCGGTCCAGTGGAACTGGCCGCACGAGGGGCAGGGAACCTTGAATTTGTTGATGAAGCCCATCATCTCGTCATTGGACCAGCCGTCGACGGAGCTATCCAGGGTCAGGTTATTGGCGGATGCGTAATCCTCGATGAGATTGTCCGCGCGGAAACGCTCGCCGCAGCCCTTGCAGTCGAGGAGCGGATCCGAGAAGCTCTTGAGGTGTCCTGAGGCCTCCCAGGTTCTGGGATTCATCAGAATTGCCGCGTCGAGGCCGACATTCATCGGGGACTCCTGTACGAATTTGCGCCACCACGCCTTCTTCACGTTGTTCTTCAGAAGGACGCCCAGGTTTCCGTAATCCCAGGTGTTGGACAGACCTCCGTAGATCTGGGAACCGGGATAAATGAAGCCCCTGTTGTTACAGAGCGCGACAATTTTGTCCATTGTTTTTTCCATATGATGTATCTCCTCTGTTCTGTATGTTCTGATCGCTGTCATGCGGCCGAAGGCGCGTTCCCTACCGGAAGATAATGATTGCGGGCTGATCCTCGCTGACTTCCCCGGCTACGTCCGCTTCCGTGTCAGACGCGGCGCGCAGGTTCGTCCCCGCGTACAGAATCTGCCGCTGCGTGATGATATTGAGCGGTTCTGTTACGATGAGGCACAGATTCCCGCTCTGCTCCGACAGGTTGTCCTTTGTCAGGATTTTAGACATGTCATCCCGGTTGACCGCGGTATATGCCGTGGAGAAGTCATATCCCTGCGCAAGAGCGTCCGACACCGGGCCCAGGAACATGGACCGTTCGTTGAACCTCACATAATCCTCACAGGAATCATACGTCAGCTCGAGCTTGGCGACCCCGTCCGTGACATTGAAGATCCCTTCCCGGATGTGTGAGCCGTTCTGCTGATTGTACGACGCAACACTCTGCCTGATCTCATCCGCGAGCTCTTCCTCGCTGTAGTACGACTGATCAAAGGATTCAACCGAGGTGATTTTGACCCTGCCGTTTTTCCGGATCTCGGCTGTGGAGACCGCAAAACGGCTCGTTCCCTCATGGGAAACCGCACGGAACGCGGCAAACAGGACGAGCATCACGGCTGTCAGCACAAGAAGCCCAAGGCCAAGGATTCTGCGCTGTCTGCGGTTCAGTCCGGATTTCCTGCGTCTGTGTCGTTTCCGGCTGCCATTATGTTTTCTGGCTTTCCCTGATGTCATCGATGTCTCTTGTTTTGTCCTGCCGGAGCAGGAATATACTACGCCACAATCTTTACTATTATAAGCGGTGAAACAGGGATTCGCAACAGCTTATACGGCGGTCAGGAGCCGCCCGTCATGGTTTCGAGGACATCAAGCGATTTGAAATGAAGATGGAATGTGCGGTCCATGAGATGGTCCGCTATCCCGGCGAGCTCGTTCCGGTAAGGCTCGTCGAGTGTGAAGGTATAAAGCCCGGCCACAGGAGCCCGTTCGATGACCTGCAGGGCGTGCGTGACAGCCGGCGGGTACGGATTACGGGCAGGGATGCCCGGAAATTCACCCTCCACTACAATGCACTTGATCTCGAAGATGCTTCTCACCAGCCGCGCCGGAATGCGGCCTGCTTCCAGTGCCCTCAGTGACTGGTACAGGAGCAGCAGCAGCATGGCTTCGTCGTTGTTCTCCCGCGTGATGTCCTCCGCAACCTCGCAGAAATATTCGCCGTACAGGGCTTCCTCCACATGCGTCCGGAAAAAAGGAAAAAAATTCTGAATCGTGGCTTCGACGATCGTATAGGAATCCCTCCCCGCGTACATGCGGAACGTGCCGAAGCAGAACAGGTTCGCAGCGGCAACGAGGGCGGAGTTCGGTCTGCGCGCGCTCTTGGCAAAGGCGCTGATCCTGCCCATCTCCCTCGTGAGCAGCACCACCCTGCGGTCATACTCTCCGACAGGCTGTGTGCGGATTACCATTCCGAGCACCTCAATATAGGGTTTTGTTTTTTCTCCCGCCAGGTGCATCTCCAGACGCTTTCATTTGCAGGTCATCTACAGCTTTTTCTCATCGTACCCGAACTGCTTCAGGGCTCCCGCGTCGTCCTTCCAGTCCCGGCGGACCTTCACAAACAGCTGCAGGTTGACCCTGCAGCCGGTCATGTTTTCAATATCCACGCGGGCTGCGGTGCCTATTTTCCGCAGCATCTGCCCGCCGGCGCCGATGATAATGCCTTTATGCGCCTCGCGCTCGCAGATAATGTCCGCCTCGAGATCGCAGATTTCATCCTGCCGGATCTTAGCTTTCCCCTTCTGCTCTGCAGCGGACAGAGCACCAGCCGTTTTCGGGGGCTTCCGTTTCCGGAAATGCATCTTACGGATGACGACGGCGATTCCGTGCGGCACCTCTTCCTGCAGCAGACGGAGGGTCTTCTCCCTGATGATCTCCGCGGCGATGTCCCGCTCCGTCTCCGTTGTCACGGTGTCTTCCCCATAGAACGGTTCCCCCTCCGGAAGCTTTTCAAAGAGGGAAGCCTTCAGGTCCCCGATTCCTTCCCCGGTGCGGCTCGAAACCGGAATAATGTCCGGCAGCTCCTCTCCTGTCATCTTCCTCCAGGCATCCGCACAGGCATTTATGACAGGCAGGACCTCCGCTTTTTTTACTGTGTCGCGTTTCGTGATGACGAGGATGACGGGTGCTTTGACCCCGGCCAGCTCCTTCAGGATCGCACGGTCCTCCTCGTCCAGCTTCGCGAGGGGATCCGCGGCTTCCTGTCCGTTTGCCGTCCTCCGGACGCGCGGTTCCATCAGCCACAGAATGCAGTCCGCCTCAGCGAGCTTCGACCTGGCTGCTTTCAGCATATATCTGCCGAGCCTGTCCTTCATCACCCGCATGCCCGGCGTATCCAGGAACACGATCTGCCCCCGCTCCTCCGTATAGACGGTTCGGATATCCCGCCTCGTCGTCTGCGGTTTATAGCTGGTGATCGCGATTTTCTGACCGATCAGCGTATTCATCAGGGTCGACTTGCCGACGTTCGGCTTCCCGATAATGGTTACAAAACCTGCCTTTGCCATTTTTTCCATCTCTATGCCTGCCTTCGCTATCCGGCAATCCGGCGTATCACTGACGGTAATATGACGGATTATCCGCAGCTGTGCTGTCACCGGAAAACGGAACACATCGTCACGTCAGCGGCTCAATGCTCCGGAACAGCTCTTTATGCTCCTCGATTTTGCCTGCCCTGCCCACGACGCAGATACAGCCGTCGCGAAGGAACGCATCCACAAGACCGCCGAGTGCACGGATATCCGCTGCATCGCAGCCAAGGACCTCATCGCGCTCCTTCTGCCTGTCTTCCATCGTGCAGTTCGCAAGATACCCGGAGAGGCCGTACCTGCCGTACATCGAGGGAGTAAGCGGCCGGTCCAGGGAGGAAACCGCACCGATCACATACTGGGTCATCGTGCGTTCGTCCGCGTCGAACGATCGGAGATATTCTCCCGCCTTTTCAAACGTTTCCACGCTTCTCAAAAGATGCGGATCCCGGAATGTCACAAAATACGCCGTTCCGTCCTTCGCAAAGCCGGACATACACCCGTAGGCGCCGCCCTTCATACGGATGCGCTTCCACAGGTAGTCATAGCCCAGGATCACCTTCAGGACACGGAGCGCTCCCGTGTAGGCATAGCCCTTGTTCAGGAAATTGCCCGCGCGGCAGACGAACTGCACCTGTCCGGCGGTCGTAAAGGCTTCATTCTTCTGTACGGGAACCGGCCGGAAGGGTGCGTCATCCGTAAGCTTCCCGGACAGCGGTTCCCCGTCCGCCGTCTGAGTCCGCTCCCCGATTCCGCCGAACAGACTCTGCTCCAGCTCCCGGACCTTCGGGATCACTTCATCAATCTGCTCCGCGGAGCCCGTGATGTCAAACAGAAGGTTCTCCGGACGGAAAATATTCTCCGCTATGGCTTCGAGTGTCTGCTTCAGCTCATCTTCCGCTTCATCGAAATCCGTGCAGATCCGGTCCAGCGTCCGGTAGCCCCCGATCCCCGAGAGCAAATCCATGATGGCACCGGTCCGGGAAAAATACGACGCTGCCCTGCCGGCCGCGGTTCCGTGTCCGGACTCCGCAAGATCGGTACGCGCCGCAGACCTCTCTTCCTCCAGAACCTCGCGGATGCGCATCCCGTCCCTGTATTTCGTCCCCGTCAGGATTTCCTTTACAAGCTCCAGCGCATGGCTCACATTTTCGTGCAGGACCTTGCAGCTGACCTCGAACGTCACCCTGTACTGATCCGGATTGTGTGCGTTGTTGTAGGCAGACAGGGTTCCCCCGATCCCGCCGGTCCAGATATTGATCTCGTGGTCAAGCTCCGCGTAGCTGTAATGCTCCGTGTCCAGCACACCGAACACCGTCTTGAAAATTCCCAGATACGGGAACAGCTTCTTTGGAAAGTCCGTGATGTCAAAGACGAACGTCATATAGTCGATGCCGCCGGTAAACAGGGGATGGGTCATCACGTTCAGATCCCCGTCGGCACGCAGTTCATTTACATAGGGCAGCGCCTTTTGGCCAAGATCCTGCCTGGACAGAAGCGGTATCCGCCTGAGATTCTCCTCCGTATCCGGCGTCTCCTGGAATTTCCGGAGGCTTTCCTGATCCAGTGCGATCTGATGCTTCTCACCGGCAGAAAGTCCCTGCGCAAATGCCTTCATCTTCTCTTTCTGCCGCGCGGCAGAGCGCTTCGTCATGCCGGGGTCGGGAGTCAGAAGGACGATACTCTTGTGCGGATTCTCCAGTATCCACTTCCTGATGATTTTCTCGAACGCACCCTCTGCTGCGTCCCTCCGGAGCTCGTCGAACAGGCCGCCGAGTTCCAGGTTATCCCAGGCCGCTTCGTCGCTGTACAGCCAGCTGTCCAGCATATCGAGGCCGAAAATCAGCCCCTTCGGGTAGCTTCCGAAATCCGCCTCGCGGTAATGGAATTCCAGCGTGTTGATGCCCGCGAGGACCGACTTCGGGTCCAGGCCTTCCCGGACAATCTGACCCAGCGTGTCCTCGATTGTGCGGACGAATTCGCCCTTCTGATCCTCCCGCGCGTATTTGGCCGTGACGGACCAGTACGGCTCCAGGACGCCCGCGTCATACAGGGAATCCACATCCTGTCCGATGCCCTTGCGGCGGAGCGCTTCCTTCACCGGTGCTCCCTCGCTGTCACACAGGACAACGTCCAGTACCCGGAACGCCAGGTTCAGCTTCTGCCTTTCCTTTCCCGGCAGGACATCCATCGGGAGAGCGAGGTTATAGGACAGATAGGCTTTCCCTTCCGGATCTTCGCCGTCGAGAATGGCATAGGGGAACGATGCCTCGACCGGCTCCGTGAATTCCTTCTGGCGCCGGATCGCGGAGTCAATGGCAAGGTGCTCATACTGTCCGAGATAGGCCTCGTCGAGATAGCGAAGCCTCTCCTCCATATCCATGTCACCATACAGGAAAATATAGCTGTTGGACGGGTGGTAATAGCGCCTGTGAAAATCGAGATAGGCCTCATACGTCAGCGTCGGGATGACGTCGGGATCTCCTCCGGAGACGATGGAATACGTGGTGTCCGGGAAAAGAGTGGCCAGTACCTTGTCGTTCAGGACATCATCCGGTGAGGACATGGCGCCCTTCATCTCGTTGTATACCACGCCGTTGACGGTGATTTCCCCGTTCTCGTCAATCGTCTGGTCCTCCCGCTCGGGCATCTCATAGTGCCAGCCCTCCTGGCGGAAAATATTCTGCTCCGTGTAGATATTCGGATGAAATACAGCATCCAGATACACGTGCATGAGATTGTCAAAGTCCTTCTCATTGGTCGACGCGACCGGATAGACCGTCTTGTCCGGGTACGTCATGGCATTGAGAAACGTATTGAGGGAACCCTTGACTACTTCAATGAAGGGATCCTTCACCGGAAAATCACGTGACCCGCACAGGACCGTGTGTTCAATGATGTGCGCAACACCCGTCGAATCCTTCGGCGGAGTCCGGAACGCAATGTAGAACACCTTGTTGGTGTCGCCGTTCGGCAGGATCGCTATGCGGGCGCCCGTCTTCTTATGGCGCAGCAGGAAGCTGTCCGAATTGATATCCGGAAGATACCTGTGCTCTTCAATCTCATAGGCACCGATGGCACGGATCCTGTCCTCCGTTATGGAATGAAATTCCTTTTCCTCCATGTGCTGTCAAACTCCTTGTGTCTTAAACTTCTCTTCTATATCCCTGCGTCAGCAGGCATCCATCACGGAAAATTCGCGAAGGCGGTTTTCCGTGTATGATCACAGGTCGAGTGCCGCAGGCACCGACCGGGTTTCGAATGATCCGCATCGGCGGATCATTCAAACTTACCTCCCATGCCTGCGCCAGCAGGCATCCATCACGGAAAATCCGCGAAGGCGGTTTTCCGTGTATGATCACAGGTCGAGTGCCGCAGGCACCGACCGGGTTTCGAATGATCCGCATCGGCGGATCATTCAAACTTTATTTCACTGCTTTGGCCAGCTCCTGCGCCGCGTTGACCGAGACAGGATTTCCCTGGGTCTCGACGGCGAACGAATAGTCTCCCTTCGTCCACGTTGTAAGGCAGACGCGGCCCTGGTCACTGAAGATATTCGCCTTCTGGTTTTTTCCGATCTTTACTTCCGCGGTATTCCTGTATTCCTGGTAGTCGCCGCTGATGTCCTCTTTGCCGGCTCCCTTGCGGATCATCAGGATCTCCTTTCCGGATTTGTCATAATAGCTGACCTGAATCAGTGCATCCTGAATGACCTGAATGCTGTAGGAATCCATGGTCAGATTCTTCACTTCCTTCTCCATGATGCCCTGGACCTTGTCGAGAGAAGGCACGGAAAGGTCGAAACCGGCAAGCTTTGCGGCTTCGTCGATGTCCCTGCATTCCGTAAAAGGATTAGCAGTGCCGGCTACTTCGATGGCAGTCGGCGCGGTCTGTGAAATTTCGGATGTCCTGTTCTTACTGCAGCCGCACAAGGCCGCTGCAAGGCACAGTGTCAGGCAGAAAGCATGCAGAATCTGCAGCCTCTGTCTTCCCGCCTTTGTTCCGGATTCTGAAGCTGATGCCTGAAAATAATTCCACTTCATAAGTGACCTCTCCGACTTACTTTTGATGATTAATGGGCTTCAGATAAAAGATCGACTTCCGGGCAAGCTCGAAGTCGATCTTTTGCCCTCAGCCCTGCGGTTCAAAAAAATCGTGGCTGTTTGCGCAGCCACGATTTCCGGTTAGTGGATTAGACGGGAATCGAACCCGTGTCCAAAAGCCCCTCCCCTGTCCTTCTACTATCGTAGTTTGTTACTTCTGCCCTGCGGCGTTTCCCTCGTATGAACGGAGAGCAAACACTCCACTCATGTCAGTAGCTCCTGATACGCCCGCGGAACCGGAGCAGGTTCCGTGTCGTTTCCTGTGATCTCGACGCCGTATCCGAATTGCACAGGTACAACTCAGGCGACGCTGACTGCGATCAGGCAGCCAGGGCTAAATCGTTACGATTAGCGTTTATATTTAGGTTTGCCGTTTGACGATCGGCTTCGGATAGCTTCTCCAGTTTCAGAACCCCTGTCGAAACCTTTACTAACCCTTATGATTCCCCTACCCGCGGCGGCCGCGGGAAACACGGGATTTTCAACTGAGCACATGATAACATCCGGCGGCTCTGCTGAAAAGTGTGCAATCGTGAAAATTTCATGAATTATCCGGACACAATCATCTTCAGCCGCGGTATACGTCCTTGTAATCGCGCTCGGCTTCGCGGCGCATGTCGTTTTTCTTAAGGCTCTCCCGCTTGTCATAGGCGTGCTTGCCCCTCGCAAGGCCGATCTGCACCTTTGCGCGTCCTTCTTTCAGGTAGACCTCCAGGGGGACGAGGGTATAGCCCTTTGCCTCGACAGCCGCCCCCAGCTTCAGGATCTCGTTCTTATGCAGCAGGAGGCGCCTTCTGCGCAGGGGATCCCGGTTGAAGATATTGCCTTTTTCATAGGGACTGATATTCATGCCCTCGACCCAGGCTTCGCCATTGTCAATATCAACATAGGCTTCTTTGATGGAGACCCTGCCCTGACGGATGGATTTGATTTCCGTACCGTACAGCTCGATGCCTGCCTCGTATTTTTCCTCTATGAAATAGTCATGATAAGCCTTTTTGTTGCCGGCGATCAGTTTGATACTTTCTTTGGCCATGTTACCCCCGATTCCGCTCACCTGTGGTGATGATGTCTGTGTCTTCCGTGATCCGGACGAAAGGCAGAGCCGTCTTTTCTCACTCTTTTCGGACGGCCCGGATCCGCCCCCTGTCTGTTTTCATGCCGGGCCTGTCTTTTTCCCGCCGGTGATTCCGGCATGTCGGACAGCGTAAAGTCAATCTGCCGTGCCTGAACATCCGCGGCGGCGGCAATCACCTTCACCTTCTGACCGAGGCGGAACGTCCGCCCCGTACGCTCTCCAACGAGGGAATTGGATGCTTCGTCGTAATTATAATAGTCATCTGTCAGCGATGCCACCGGCACCATGCCCTCCACGGTGTTGGGCAGCTGCACATAGAAGCCCCAGCCTGTCACGCCGTCGATGACTCCGCCGAACGTCTCACCCAGATGACCGTGCATCCATTCCGTCTTCTTCTGCTTGTCCGTTTCCCGTTCCGCCTCATCGGCCCGCCGCTCCATCGAGGAGGACTGGCTGCAGACCGCCGGCAGGATGGACTGATAATGCTCCGTCCTTTTACCCGTCAGCTTTCCGTGCAGGTATTCCTTGATAATCCGGTGAATCTGCAGGTCAGGATAGCGGCGGATCGGGGAGGTGAAGTGGCAGTAATATTTCAGTGCCAGCCCGAAGTGTCCGTCGCAGGATGTCGTATATTCGGCACGCTGCATGGAGCGCAGCGTCATCATGGAGATCATGGACTCCTCCGGCGTGCCCTTCAGCTCCTCCAGAAGCTTCTGGATTTCCTTCGGATGCACATCGTGTCCCGGAAGGTGATAGCCGTAGTTGCTGATGAAGCGGGACAGCTGGGCAATCTTATCCTCGGACGGCTGTCCGTGCGTGCGGTAAACGAACGGAAGCTGCAGCCGGCAGAAAGTCTGCGCGACCGTGGCGTTGGCCATCAGCATGAAGTCCTCGATCATGTCCGTTGCTTCATTGCGCTTATGCGGAACGATCTGCACCGGAATTCCCGCTTCATTCAGAATGATATCGCATTCCGAGGACTCGAATTCCAGGGAGCCGCGGGCGATCCGTGCCCTGGCCAGAATCCTCGCCAGTCTCCTTGCCCTGCGCAGCATCGCGGCAATTTTATGGGATTTTCCTTTGATCCCGCGCCTGACCCCCTGGAGCTGAAGCTGCTGCAGGATTTCCGTCTCATCCTTCTCGTTGAACAGGCTCATGACGCCGGGATAGGAAAGCTTTGCGTCCGAACGGATCACGGTTTCCGCAACGCGGCTGTCCGTCACGGTCCCCTTCCTGTCCAGCGTCATGATGCAGGACAGGGCGAAACGGTCCTCTCCCGGGTTTAGGGAGCAGATGCCGTTTGAAAGCTCATGCGGCAGCATCGGTATCACGCGGTCCACGAGATAATTCGATGTCGCGCGCTGCAGCGCCTCTTTGTCCAGGGCGCTGCCCTCCTTCACATAGCCCGCAACATCCGCGATATGAACGCCAAGAATCCAGTGATCCCCCACCTTCTCCACGGAGATGGCGTCATCGATGTCCTTCGTGTCCGGTCCGTCAATGGTTACCGTCGTGATATCGCGCCAGTCCTCCCGGACATATTCCTCTGTCTCATGGCCGGCTCCGGCAGGTGTCTCCAGGTCAGCTCCAACAGGCTCTTTCGGCTCCGGGAACTCCTGCAGGGCAGGCCCGATGGTCTGGGGAATCCTCCGGACCTCCTTCATGACCTCCTCCGGAAACTCACCGGGCAGGTCATAGGCGCGGATGATGGACAGAATATCCACCCCGGGATCATCCATGTGCCCCAGAATCTCCGTCACCTTTCCCTTCAGCTGATGCTGGGCATTTCCCTTTCCGTCACCATAATCCGTGATTTTCACGACAACCTTGTGTCCGTTCACGGCATTCATGGAATCTTCCTGTGCCACCCGGATGTCAGAAGCAATCTTACGATTGTCCGGCGTCACAAAGCATTGATGATTCTGCCTTTCAAACGTTCCTACCAGATGATCGAACCCGCGGCTGACAATCCGGACGACCTCCGCCTCCCGGCGCTTTCCGTCCCTGCCGCCGAAGGAGGGCAGCAGCCGCACCTCCACGGTATCTCCGAAAAACGCGCCGCCCTTCTTATCCGGCGGCACGAACAGATCCTCTTCCATCCCCTCCACCGTCACGAATCCGAACCCCCTCGCATTCGCGTCAAACGTTCCCTGAAGGAGCTGTACCGGATGATTTGTCTGTTGATTCTGGTTTTCTTCTATTTTGTTACGGCTCATTTTCTCTTTCGTTTCTTCCTTTTGTAACTTCCTCATGTTTCTTTCTTTTGTTTCTTTCTTTTGTTTCCGGCTTCAGGTTCTTTCTAAAGCAAATGGTTTTTCAGGTTCTGCTTTTCACTATGTGCGTCTTCTTCCCGTCAATCCTGTATTTTTTACAGGGTAAAGATCTGTTTCAAATGCTTTATGCGTCCTGCCGGTTTTTTCACACCATAGCACATTCCATGCAAAACGCTTTATAAACTTTGTAAAGCAGATGAAATATATCCCTCTATGGTGAAAAAATTTATTGATTCCGGTTGGAAATATCCGTTTTTACGTCAAATATTGTAAAGCCGCAGGAACCGATCCATTCATAGCGAAAAAAATCCTTAGCAGAGCATTAAGCATATTTCCGCATTTCGCATAGGGTCAAAATCTGTCATTTCCGAAGGCTGGATTTCTAAAGCCGGCTCCACTCCTGCGTTTCCTGCAAATATTGCCCGACAGCTTCGCAGCTGTAAACAGCATGCTGCGCTGCTTTGCTGTGCCGGAATGATCCTCCGGCAACACAAAACGGCGCCCCATCCCGGGACGCCGTCATTATGCAGATTCCGTAATCAAAGCCAGGATCTGGCTCCAAAAGCATCTGACCCTGAAAAGTCCGGCTCAGAACAGCTTCATGTTCAGCAGCACCGCCAGTGCGAAAAACAGCACACACAGCACGGTGGTTGCCTTCACAAGGCGTCCCTCCATGGAACGGCCCTTGTTCTTGCCCCAGTATGTGTCCGCAGCGCCGGCAATCGCCCCGAGTCCCTGGGACTTGCCTTCCTGCATCAGGACGAGAACCGTCAGCACAACGCTGATCACAATCAAAGCAATGGTAACAATCCAACGAATAGCACTCATCTGTAAACTTCCCTGATTATATTACGACAAGCCACAATGTGGCCGCATACCACGAATTTATAGCATAGATTTATGGTTCTTGCAAGCTTGGCTGCGATGCCTGCGGCATCCGGCTAAAAGCTTATGGTTTCCCATACTCCATCATCGTACGGTAGTAGCTGTCCGGCAGGCCGATATCGAAACATCTTCCCCTTGGTGTAAAAGCTGCCATTCCCTCCGTTTCCTGTACCTTCTGCAGCGCGCTCGTGAGTTCTATTTCACGGGAAGAGGAAAAAATCCCTCTATCAGCACAGGCCGACGTGTTCCCGTCATTTTCTTCCGGTGAAACGGTCTGGCCGGCCTGATTCCTGCCGCCCGGAAAGCTTCGAACCATCAGGTCCAGCTCTCTGAAGACAGCGGGCGTCAGTACATACTGGCCGAAGGTCGCGTAATATTTCTTTTCGCCCCGCGCGTTTAATACGCCCAGATATTCCCTTGCATAATCATCCGTCGGCTTCTCAACCATCCGGTCCACCTTCATCATCGTTTCCTCGTTATTTTCCCACTGGCCGGAGAGAATCCCATAATGTACAACGTCAGGAAGCGGAATTTCCGTGATGCTCACCAGCGTCTTCCCGCAATGGATAAAGGCGTCCATTACCTGACGGCTGCAATTCCGGTCAAGGTCCGACCGATACAGAAAATCACCAAGAAGCAGGAGAACCGGTTCCTCCCGGGTGAACTCACGGCAGAGCCACACCGCGTGTCCGAAGCCGAGTCTTTCCTTCTGGATTACATAAGTTACATGTCTTGCAATTTCTGTAATTTCCCATTGAAGTTTTTTCTTGTCTTCCGGAAGCTTTTCATAGTTTTCCCGCGGAACATTTCCGAAAAAGCGGTCAAATTCCTCCTGTTCGTCGTCCCCGATAACAAGACAGATTTCGTCAATTCCGGCTTCCGTCAGCTGCTCCAAAATGATCAGAAGCGCCGGCTTCAGCACGCCGTCCTGATCCAGAACCGGAAGGAAGCATTTCTTCACACATTTGGAGGCAGGAAAAACCCTGGTCCCGAAGCCGGCAAGCGGAATGACCGCCCGTTTCACGGTCTGACCCGGATGCAGAGTCAATGTAAAGGACGGCATGCCCTTCACGTCCTTGAGATAACGCTGAAGCTCTTCCGCTTCCCGGCTGCCGCGCACAAGGAACTGTACGGTTCCGTCCCCCTGCGATCCGACCCCTTTCCCGCCCAGTGTCAGTCTCTGCACGACAGTATCCTTCAGAAGGCTGTGCAGTACCGGCGCTATAAGCTCCGTGCTTGACAGCATGACTTTCCTGTCAAAATTTTCCTGCGTCTCCTTCATGAGGGTTCCCAGACCCTCCGCGTCACCCTCTTCAAGGCAGCGGACAGCGCGCTTTACATATGCCTGATTATCTTTTCCCAGTGCCTCCTGCACAAGAGAATCACGTTCAGATTCCGCAAAGGGGAAAGCCTTGTTCAGATCCGCAAGAATTTTCACAGTATTCTTGTGAGAACAGAGGTCAGCAATCACCCAGGTGAATGACGCACCGACATGAAGTTCCCTGGAATCAATTTCCACCCCATCGAATTCCATCAGTACAGGCTTTACGCCGTATGCGCAGGCCTGATCCAGTCTGCCGCAGCGGGACGGTGTCCGCTGTTCGCCGCGGAACGCTGCCTGCATCTCTCCTTTCGTATTCATCTTGAGATCATACAGGATATTGAATGCACGCGCGACGAGCACACAGATCGCCGCCGAGGAAGAAAGTCCGCTTTTAACCGGAAGGTCCATCCGTGTCACAGTGATTTTCACACCGCCGACACTGTAATTTTCATTGATATACGAGGCTACGCCGGCTACATAGGAGAAGAATCCTCCCTGCTGCGCGACCTTCAGGAGGTTTTCGTTTTCCATAGGACAGTCCAGCTCATTTCCCTCATACAGAGGGATCGGACTCTCCACAATAAAACGATCACTTATCTGCGCCTTAGCGTAAATACCCTGCTCAATACCTGTCACGATGGCAAGGCCTTTTTCAATGTTCGAATTTACACTCCGGTACATGCCTGCCCAGTCCGTATGCTCGCCAAAAAGGCATAGCCTGCCCGGGACAAACAGATCAATTTTTCCAGTTCTGATATTCATGGCACTGTTTTCAGATCCTCAGCCCTTCCGATATTTCCAGATGCAGTATATTGCGCGGAATCCATCCCTTACACCGATTTTCTTGCCTTCCTCATTGGTTCTCGGGTTGTAATTGATCGGCACCTCCCTGATCCGGATTCCCCTGTGTGATACCTTGGCGGTAATTTCCGGTTCAAAGCCAAACCGGTTTTCACAGATCGTAATGGATTGAATCACATCCCGACGGAAGCACTTATAGCAGGTCTCCATATCCGTCAGGTGCTGGTGTGTGAACCGGTTCGAAATCCAGGTCAGACCTTTATTGGCAATCTGGTTCGCCTTGTATCCCTTGGCCGCCTGGTGCAGAAAACGGGAACCGTAGCATACTTCACATTCGCCATTCACAACCGGCATAACCACCTTCGGATATTCCTCCGGGTCATATTCCAGATCCGCGTCCTGAATGATGACAACATCTCCCGTCGCATGAGCAAACCCGGTCCGCAGAGCGCCGCCTTTTCCCTGATTCATCTCATGATGGATCACCTGACTCACAAGCGGGCGGATCTGTGTGTCCAGAATCTCGCTGCTGCCGTCCGTGCTCCTGTCATCCACCACAATAATCTCCTTGCGGGCGACTGGTGCAGCAAGAACACGGTCCACTATCGTGCGGATACTGTCTTTTTCGTTATAACACGGAATTACAATGGATAAAGTAAAATCATCAGGACTCATAAATACCCCCAGCCAGTCATGAACTCAACAGACTTCTCAGTTTACAATATCACTGCAGTCCGATCCAGTACCTCAGGCTGCAATAAAAAGTGGGATTAATGCTCTGGTAATCCTGCGTCTCATAGCCGGCACATAATGTCAGAATGCTCATCAGGATCGTGAGCGCAGACAGAATCATAACAATTCTTAAAAAGGCAGACATCCGGATAACCCCCAGGCTGCCAGATTCAATAAACCCATTCGCCGGTTCACCGCTGTCCTTCTGAATTCGTTCCCCTGCATCCGGCTGTGCCGCAGTGTACAGGATCAGGATCTTCAGCACGGCTGCCATCAGGAAAAATATCCGAAAATCCATCTGATAGCGGGTACAGATACCGCACAGAATCGTGTCTGCGGCAACTGCCACCATGCCAAGCAGCACGCAAAGTCCCGTCATCAGACGAAGAACCTGCGCATCTGAAAAATGCAGCCGCCAAAGCAGCCCGAATCGTTCTTTCATCCCCGCCGGAAGGTCTTTCCCCGTATGCGGAAATGGCAGAAACAGGATCCATAAAAGCGGTACCAGGAAAAATATCCCGCCGATCTGCGTCTCGGCAAACATAAACCCGGGATAGACAGTATTAAGATCCGTGCCGACCAGATAGGGAAAATGCGGCATCATGGGACTCCAGCTGAGCAGGTAGTTCCAGAATCCATCCCAGAGCCTTGACAAATGCACGCCCATGTGGGTCATGTCATATGAGGTCATATTGTAGTTCGCACCAAAATCAAACGGCGAACCGAAACGGGCATTATTGTACCACATCAGCACAGCCGCAACCGGAATGTAAGGAAAAATCAGGAGAAAACGCCTCCCCCATTGCCCACCGCGTCCGGGAAAATTGGTGAAAACCCCGCTGAAAACCGGGAAGACCAGAAAACCCGCCAGTGCAAACTGCGGCCTGCAGCCAACCGCAAGAGCAAGAAGGAAAGAGCCTGCCATTGCCTCTGCGATCGAGTGTCTGTCTCCATCCTGCAGGCGGGGCGCGGAATGCAGCCACAGGGCCAGACCCCAGACCGTCAGTGCAAGTCCTGTTCCGATTGCAACATAATAGATCTGGGTCCTTTTGATCATAATGACGGTTCCGATTCCCAGCGAAAATGCACAGTAGAGCAGAAGGCGTGCAGCCTCCGGAAGTCTTTTCCGGTCAAAGAAACGCTTTTCCAGGGCATAGAGCAGCGTGAAGCATCCCGGGATGATTAAAACGACCAGCAGCAGTTCAACTGCGTAATAGGAAAGACTGCTGCCGGTGATCATACGGTAGGGTACAAAAAACAGAACAGCCGGAACTACACCAAAATAAATATAGTAATACCCCCTGTAATAAGCGGTATCCCATTCCCCGAACGCCCCGGCGCTTTCCCGGAGCCTTTCATCATAGGGGTTCGGCAGCGATTCCAGCACCGGGTCCTCGTTCTTCTCCACATAAAGACGGTGACTCAGAAAAGCCTCAGCGAGATCTGCATACCCTTTTCCCGTCGTATCCGGCTGCAGCCTGGCCTCATACAGAAATCCCGCAAGGACAAGAATCAGAAGCATCACCGCAGGAAGATAAACAAGGAAGGCTTTCCGGCCCGTAAGCGTCTTGCGCGGGACCATCACAACCGCACATATTGTCAGAACAATACAAAGATACAGAAGGAACCGGACCGGTGAAAAATGAAAAGGAACATTCGCATTCAGCATGATCCGGCTCACGCTGACACCAGCCGGACCATGGACTGATACTGCAATCTGTGAGACCCTGCCAAAAGGCTCCAGAGACAGATACTGACTGCGAGGAACAGCAGGTGTTACCAGTTTCTCCGTCATCGGGAACAGATGTGCACGTCCTTCATCGATCACCGAAACGGACAGCGTGGCATATTCTTCCCCTGTTCCGCCATCTGCGTCATTTTCGCGATCCGGGAAAGAGGTTTCCACATAAATATTCCGGAGCTTTACCGGTTCGGTCAGAATAAGAAGCTGACCTTCCGCTTTTTCATCCGCACTTAACGCAAATGCTGTTCCATACTGATAAGGGAGTCCCATTCCGGAATCTCCGAAATCTTTACGGAAACTGGTGTCCTGTGTCAGGGCAGCATCATTTCCTTCCTCCCCGGTACCCGACAGAATATAAGGATCTTTCACCTCCGTCTGCCGGTATCCAAGCGTTTTCCAGAAGGCGAAATTGCCGATCAGCACCTCCATCAGCGCTGCAGCAAGCAGCAGGAGAAGCCCATATTTCCACTTCTTAAGATTTTCCCGTTTTTTCATATCCATGGTTGGGGATCAAAAATAACTGTTAAGGTTGAATAACATACGTATTGCTTCGCAGCTTCACATTGATTCAGAATTCATGCAACAGAGCAGAAACACAGACACTCCGCCGAATGAAAACTGATTGACACAGTCCCGCAGGAAATGTAAAATACTCAGCGTATGTGCCGAAGTTCGCATGTGTCACGATATAAGGCATTCGTACAGATCCTTTTTATTATACACGTATTTTCATGGAGGTAATATTACATGGCAAACATTAAATCTGCCAAGAAGAGAGTTCTGACCAGTGCGAAGAAGGCACAGGCAAACAAGGCCGTTAATACCACTGTAAAGTCTGCCGTCAAGAAGGTAAGGACCGCAGTCGAGGCCGGCGACAAGGCTGCCGCGCAGGAGGCGTTCCGCGCCGCCGAGGTTACGATCGACAAGGCCGCGACGAAGGGTGTCCTTCATAAGAATACCGCTTCCAGGAAGGTTTCCCGCCTGGCAAGCGCTGTTGACAAGATGAACTGAGCTGTCTCGTTTCAGGATGCTCCGGCTGCCCGACCCGCTGTCGGAAATCCTGATCCGCGGAATTCAGACCTGATAAAGCAAACGCACTTCCGTTCCCTCTGACGGAAGTGCGTTTTTCATTACATTGTCAAAGCCCATTGCCCACGCAGAGCCTGCCTGTAAGCTGGCTTCCTAGCTCCAGATATGGTCCTCTTCCATGGCGTTCTGCCGTCCGTTCCCGGACTTCTCCAGGGGAAGCTGCGTATAGTCGAAGGAGTGGAGGTAATGGCTCTCCTCCTCCAGATACTCGTTCAGGTTCTCCGGGCGGATGCACCAGGACTGCGTCGCGAAATCCTCCAGGATCCGGTCGTTGATCCAGCCGCCGTAGTGAAGGGCATCGCGGTAGTTGTCAAGGTTTTCAATCACCTCCGGACAGTTGTTGTACGACAGGACGAGAACGTTCGCGTACGGCATCAGCTCCTCCAGGAGAATCCTCTCCGCCGCGAGCTGCCTGTCCAGGGTCCCGTCATGGCTCTCCTGTCCCCAGTACACCACACTGTAGGGTGTGAGAAACAGGCAGAACAGCGTATCCGGATGCGCCGCGGCAAGGGAAGCCACATTTTCGTCCACATTGCCGCGTACCATCTGCTCTTCTTCCGGCGTCAGCGCTTTTAAGTCCGCCGCGTCCGCCGGCGTGAAATCCTCAAAGTCCTCCAGCGCTTCATCCGGTCCGTACGCGACGTGCTCACTCCAGTTCACATAATCGTCGAAGCCATCGTGTCCGCCTGCCGCCCCGTCCCTCTTGTTCTCCAGGATCGGAATCACCTTTTCGAACAGGACCTCCTTGTTCAGAAGGTATTTCACATCATTGAACGGATTGTCATCATAGAGGTAATAAGGGTAGTCCCCGAGATCGTCCCGCATCCATTCGGGATCGCGGATCATCTTGTCCTGGTCAAGGCCCCAGACCACCATGCGGATGCCGTGCGTCCGGAAGCCTCTCCGGAGTCTCTGCGAAATCTCGTGATAGCTTGCCCCGTACGAAGGAACCTTGACGGAACGGGTGTTAAAAAGCGCATCCAGCTGTGAGGGGCGGAAGCATTCCGTCATCGACGTGCCCGTAATGACGGCGTCATAGTCAAAATGCCGCAGGATCCCGTCGGAGTCGTAGCGCTCATTCGTAAACGGATAATACAGGTCAGCGCGCGGCGCGTGGTAGTGGAAAAACGGATCGACACTGTAAACGAGGAGTGCTGTCAGCAGACAGAGCACCGCCAGTACCGTCCCGAATACCGCAAGCCACACATGAAGTTGTCGACGGGAATTCTGGTTCATTGCTTCTTTCTAATCCGGATGGATCGCTTTCCTTCAGGCAGTCAGGACCCGGCAGACAGACTGCCGCTGACACCGGTCAGCTTCTGTCATGAAGGATCCTCTCAGGTCCGGCGTCCCTCACTCAGAAGTTGAAATACAGGAAGATCGATACCTTTCCAAGGCTCAGGATACAGGCAAAAAGGAGCACGGCCGTGGTGACGGCTTCCGCAGCCTTCGGCCGGTATTTCCGCCGGAAAATATTCTTCCCGAAAAGGACGATCCCGAACGAGAGGGCGAACAGGAACAGAATCCAGAGCCTTGCCCCCGGCCCCTGCACATGGCCTCCGGCATCAACGAGCCCCAGCTCACGGAAAAACCATTTCATCTCCGGCGGGAAGAACGAATCGACAAAGCTCTGGTTCATCTCAACGAGCTGGATGAAGCGGAACTGCCGGATCGCGTTCAGAATGTCCAGCCACTGCCGCACGGAATCCGCGCGGAACAGAATCCACAAAAGATCCACGAGGATAAAGGTGACAAGCCATCTGACCGGCTTCAGAACCCTGTCCCACAGCGATGACGCCGCGCGGTCCAGGCAGCACAGCGCGCCGTGCAGTACACCCCACAGGATGAACGTCCAGTTCGCTCCGTGCCAGATGCCGGACACCAGGAACACGATCATCGTGTTGAGGTACGTCCGCGCCTTCCCCCTCCTGCTACCGCCGAGCGGAAAATAGAGGTACGTCCGCAGAAACCTTGTCAGCGTCATGTGCCATCTGCGCCAGAAATCCGTGAATGACAGCGCACGGTACGGCGAGTTGAAATTCATCGGCAGCTCCAGGTGAAACATCGACGCAAGGCCGGATGCCATATCGGAATATCCGCTGAAGTCGAAATAGATCTGGAACGTATAGGCAAGAGACGTCAGGATCCACTCATCCGGTCCCGTCTTGTCGAGGTTTGCAAAGCACCAGGCGACCACCGTGCCGAACACATCGGCAAGGAGCAGTTTCTTCGCAAGACCCTGCGTAAACATCCGGATTCCGCGCATCATGTATTCCGCGTCCGGTCTTTTCCTTGCAGGATCCCTGAACTGCGGAACCAGCTCCGTGTGCAGCACGATCGGTCCCGCCACGAGCTGCGGGAAAAATGTGACGAACAGAGCGTACTCCACAGGATTGTAGGAAATATCCCCGTGATAGCAGTCAATCAGGTACGACAGCTGCTGAAATGTAAAAAAGCTGATGCCAAGGGGGAGCAGAATATTCTTCTCGTGGAAGCCGATGTTAAAGAAACGGCTGACATTGGACAGGAAGAAATTGTAATACTTGAAATAAAACAGGAGTCCGACGTTGAACGCACATCCGGCCGCAAGAAGGAGCCTGCGGACCGCGCTGCTCCTGCCCCTCATGAATACGGTGAGGCTGTAGTTCACCGCGATGCTGGCACTGATAAGGAGCAGGTACCACGGATTAAAATATCCGTAGAACCACAGTGACATGGCAATGAGAAAGATCTCACCGTACAGGGGCCGGATCCGGTTCAGGGCATAATATCCCGCAAGGGAAAGGGGAAGAAATGCCAGTATGAAAATGTACGAGTTAAACAGCATTTCTTCCCCTTTGCGGCCGTGGATTTACCCGGCAAGGTTGATAACAGGATCCTCCGGTGCCCCGCAGGGCTTTACGTCCGTTGCGTGCAGCACGACGCCCTCTCCCTCATACGGACCGAACGGCTCCTTATGGATTTCACCCGTTACTTCAACCCAGCTTCTCTCCTTCAGCTCTTGTGCCTGATCAAACCGGCAGGCGTAGCCAAGAAACTGCATGTCCTGCGCACAGCACGTCATGGCCATCCTCCCCGGAACGAAATAGCCCTTCGGAAATCCGTCCGGAACCGCGACCATCGCCTTGTAGCGGATCTTCCGGTTCTCATAGCGGTCCGGGTGCTCCATCGCGTCCAGATACCAGATACCGTAGTTCAGTCCCTCAAGGCTGATGACGTCCTGATTGATATCGAACGGCAGATCCTCCTCCGTCGTCATATCAATTTCGCCCTCCGCGTCTTCGAAGATCAGCTCCGCCTGCTGCGCAGTCGCCTGCACATTGCGCTTGTAGCGGACGAGTGTTTCATTGTCGATGTTGTCACACCGGTTGAACATCACGAGCTCGGAATTTTTCAGCTCCTCGAACAGGAGCGAGCGCATCCCGAGATTCGAAAAAAACATCCCGAACGTAGAGGCATCGATGCAGCTGATCTGCTGCTCCAGCATCCACGCGTGCGGCAGCCGGAAATTCCTGAAATTCCACATGCCGTTCCACTCGATGAGGACGCGCCCCGGATGGTGCTTCGCGTTGAGCGCCATCAGCGCGGCGGGGGTAAAATCCTCCTCGTTTTCGACAAGCTCCAGTTCCGTCTTCGTCTGTTTCAGGAGCTTGTCCGAAAACTCCACCTCGCCCTGCTCGCACAGGATGAGGAGCGTCGTTTCATCACTCTGGAAATACGGCTGTCCGAGCGTGTAGCTGAAAAAGCTGGATTTGCCGCTCATAAGAAAGCCGTTAATTACATAAACAGGGATTTTGTCAGCCATAAGTTTCCCGATTTCCTTTCTGCAGTCAGCCGCAGCAGGCCAGCAACACGAAATTTGCGAAGGCAATTTCGTGTTGCGCTCCCGAGATGATTCCGAAGGAATCCATCTCGTATTCACAAGAAGACGCATCAGCGGCTTTTTGTGAATCTACATCACGGGAAATCCGCGAAAGCGGTTTCCCGTGTATCATTAACTTAGCTTCCACAGTTCAGCCAGCGCGTCCTCGTTAAGCTTTGAGCCGATGACGCAGATCTTGCCGGTGACATCCGCGGAACCCGTGCGCACCTGGGGCTGGCCGGGCACGAAATCGAAATGAATCCACGTGCCGTCCTGCGCGGGAAGCATTCCCTTGGAGCGCAGAACAAAGCCGTACTTTTCCTGATCATCGAGAGCCGCAAGGCGCTCCAGAACGAGCTCCGCCGTATACTTTTTCGGCGTTTCCATGCCCCAGCTCTCGAAGATGTCATCCGCGTCATGGTCATGATCATGATGGTGCTCATGCTCCTCCTCATGGTCATGATCATGGTGGTGTTCATGTCCTCCCTCATGATCAAGGTCATGATGGTGCTCATGCTCCTCCTCATGATCATGATCGTGATGATGCCCGTGCTCCTCCTCATCGTCATCGTCATCATCATGGTGCACATGATAGATGGTATTGCCCTCGGCATCCGTCTCATGGACGCCGTGCTCATCGTGATGGTGGTGATGATGGTGATGTCCCTCCTCCGAGGAGAGAACCTCGTTCATGAGCTCACGGTTCAGGTCATCATTGCCCTCAAAGGTATCCAGGATCTGCTGTCCCTTAAGCTCGGACAAAGGCGTGGAGATGACAACCGCCTTCTCATTGAGGGAGCGGATGAGTTTGAGCGCCGTATCGATCTGCTCCGGCTTTGCGATATCGGTCCTGGTAAGAAGGATCGTGCCGGCGTTCTGGATCTGGTTTTTGAAAAATTCGCCGAAATTCTTAAAATACAGCTTTGCCTTCGTCGCGTCTACCACGGTCACGGCGCTGTTGAGTTTCATGTCGGGAATGTTCTTCGCCGCGTTGTCGATGGCACGCATGACATCGTCGAGCTTTCCTACGCCGGAGGGCTCGATGAGGATCCTCTCCGGGGAAAACTGCTCCATAACCTGACGGAGCGATGTCTCGAAATCACCCACAAGCGAGCAGCAGATGCAGCCCGAATTCATCTCGCGGATCTCGATGCCCGCTTCCTTCAGGAAGCCGCCGTCGATACCGATTTCGCCGAACTCGTTTTCAATGAGGACAACCCTCGTGCCCGCAAGGGCCTCCCCGATCAGCTTTTTAATAAGAGTCGTCTTGCCGGCTCCCAGAAATCCCGAAACAATATCTACCTTTGTCATATCAGAACTGTTCTCCTTTCCCTTGATTCATCCGGACTGCGTTTGAAACTTCATCTGAAAATCTGTCCGGAGCTTCGTACGAACCTCTTTCCACATCCGCGGCGGCCCGCCGTGCCGGATCAGGCCAATCCCGGCCGCACAGGGCACTACGGTTCCTTCACGCTGTAATAGTAATGTTCCACCCGGTCGGCAGGCAGCACCTGCACCGTTCCCGCGTCAGACTGGATCATCATTCCGAGAAGATATCCCTGCTCCGTGTAGACTCCCCCGCCGGAGAGCTCCTTAGTGAAATCTCCCGTGAAGCTCATGAAATTCTCACGGGCGCCTTTGGCGCCCGTTCCTCCCCGGATGTAACTGCCGCTTTTCAGGGTTCCGTCTGCGAGAAGGTAATAGACAAAATCACCTGCATTTTCCCTCGCGAGCGCATCGCGCGAAAA
Organism: uncultured Lachnospiraceae bacterium; assembly: GCA_900316855.1. Taxonomy (GTDB): domain Bacteria; phylum Bacillota; class Clostridia; order Lachnospirales; family Lachnospiraceae; genus CAG-791. The sequence continues at coordinate 38,231 of ONEK01000003.1, forward strand.
CGGGGCCTGTGCCTCCTCAGAAAGAGCGCCCCTTAAGATTGCGACATCCTCGTCTTCAGAGACCGATACCACTTCCGGGTCAATCAGGTCCCCCTGCGACGTTGTCACACGAAGCGTGTCATACACGTCATCCGTCACCCTTTTAAGGGCTGATTTCGACGTCGCGAGGTACACGGTGAAGTTTTCCTCCTTCGTGCTGCTCTTGAAGGCATCCAGGAGGAAACCGCCGCAGCCGGGTGCAGAAGCGTCCCCGGTCCCGATCCGCACCTCCGTGCGGGGCAGCATGTCCTGAAGCTCCCGGGGCGTCCGCTTCGTCACAGCCTTCAGCGCACCGGTTGCAAAGAGGATCCCTCTTAGCACAAACAACGCCGCCACAAGGCACAACGCCGCCAGGAGCTGCCTCCGTTTTCTTTTTAATTTCTCTTCATCCTGCAGCATGATCCGCAAAACCGGGATCCCGCAAGGCTGTGGTCCGCGAAAAAGAACACAGAGGAAAGCGAGGCTCCCCCTGTGCTCCTTAGGTCCCGTACAATCCTTTCATAAATGTAAGCAAAGCGATAAGCCGGGTTATGTCGTTGGACGATCATCTGTCTAGTACTGCCGTTGCCGGCAGCATCAAGCGGCCCACCTGAACACGGACCGGGCCGGCCCATTGTGTTCTGTTCGGTCTTGCTTCGGATAGGGTTTGCAATGCCCCGCACATTACTGCGCGGGCGGTAGTCTCTTACACTGCCCTTTCACCCTTACTCCGGCTGCCCGGAGCGGTCTGCTCTCTGTTGCACTTTCCCGGGAGTCGCCTCCGCCGGCCGTTAGCCGGTATCCTGCCCTGTGAAGCCCGGACTTTCCTCACGCGCACCCTTTCGTCTGTGCGCCCGCGATCGTCTGCTCTGCTTACAGCGTAATAACATACCACAGGAAAGTTTAAGGTGTCAAAGCATCAGCGTCAATCAGCGTCACTTTCTGAATTTCACAACCCGAAGCACCCGCCTCCGACGAATTCCCTGCAGATGGAGTTGGAGGGTACGGCTGCCGTGTCGACACCCAAAATGTAATCCAGGAATTTCAGCAGGCGCTTTGCCTCGTAATATTCCTTCGAATCCGAGGGCACCGAAAACAGAAGCGGCTCCGCGAACTGCTTCAGCACAGCCTGCTCGTAGATCAGCACGGAATTGAACACGGCATCCACGTCCTGCTGGAACGGGAAAATGTACTTTTCCTCGCCCTCGCGCACCTTTTTCCACCCGCGGATCGTATCCTGGGCGGAGTTGCCGCGCGTCCTGGCGTCGCGGATCATCCTGCGGATCAGCCGCGTGTCGGATGTGGAAATCCGGTTGTGCATATCGATGTTGAGCGACGTCATGGCGCTGATGTAGATCTTGAACTTGTTTTCATCCGGAAGGCCTGCACTCGAGCGGGGATTGAGGCCGTGGATGCCCTCGATGACGAGGATGTCACTGTCCCCGAGCCTGAGCCTGTCTCCCTTGTACTCGCGCTTCCCCTTCTTGAAGTTGAACGTCGGAAGCTCGACCTCCTCACCCGCGAGCAGGTCCGAGAGGTTGTCGTTGAACAGGTCGAGGTCCAGTGCCTCGATGACGTCGAAGTTGTAGTTGCCGTCGATGTCGACCGGCGTCTTCTCCCGGTTCACAAACCAGTTGTCCATTGACATGATGTGCGGATGGAGGCCGAATGAGCGCAGCTGGATGGACAGCCGGTGCGCAAACGTCGTCTTGCCGGAGCTCGAGGGACCGGCAATGAGGACGAACTTCACCGCCTTCCGGTTGTAGATCTGCTCCGCGATGTCCGAAATCCGCCGCTCCTGCAGTGCCTCCTGCACGAGGATCATGTCGCTGATATTGCCCTCGCAGATTTTTTCATTCAGGTCGCCGATCGTGGAAATATCGACGAGCTGCCCCCATTTCGTCGACAGGATCAGCTGATCGAAGAGGTTCCGGTAACGGTCATAGTCATGGATGCCGTCATCGCCCTTCCCCTCGTAAAACGGACGGATTTCATCCGGATGCTCCATGGAGGGCAGGTTCAGCAGCAGCCCTCCCTGGTAGGCCTTTACCTCGAACAGGTCCACATAGCCGGCAGACGGGCACATGTACCCGTAATAATAATCGTAGAAGCCCTCAAGATTATAGACGTTGACCGTCGAGCTGCGGCGGAAATGAAACAGCCGGATCTTGTCCTCCATTCCCTGCTGGGCAAACAGGCGCACGCCGTCATCGATGGGATAGGTCTTCTTGATGATCGGCGCGTTCCGTTCCGTGATTTCCCGCATTTTCGCCTGAAGCCCTGCCGCGTAGTCATCATCGACGCTCTCTCTCCCCTGCACGGAGCAGAAAAAGGCGGTCCCCAGCGTAAACTCCACCTTGATCCGTACGTCTGAAGCGCCTTTTCCCGCGGCGGCCTCTTCGGCTGCCAGATCCCTTGCCGCCTTCACCAGCATCATGACCGCCGTCCTTTCGTACGTCTGATGGCCGGCAGGGTCCCCCGTCGTGATCAGTGTCACCACGCCGTCCTTCTCCAGCCGCTTTGACAGCTCCCGCATCTTCCCGTTGAAATACACCAGGACGATCTTTCCGTTCTTTCCTCCCTGGAATTCAGAGACGATTGACTCAAACGTCGTTCCCTTTGCGCAGCTTCTCTGCTGCCCGTTCACAAATACGGTCGGCATCCGGTTTCCTCCTTTATCCTTCGATCTGAAAGCCCTGTGAAATCCGCGTAGGCGGATCATTCCGATCTCATTTAAACCTCCGTAAAGGGCTCCTTCACCTTTGCGGTATAAACCGCAAGTGACGGCATTTCCCTTGCGAGATAATCCTTCATATAAGGTACGAACAGCTTCTCGATGCCGTAGTGTCCCGCGTCGATGACGGCAATGCCCTTCTCGATGGCATCGAGTCCGTTGTGGTGCGAAATATCCCCCGTAATCAGGACGTCCGCGCCCTTCCTGATGGCAGCGTCAATCTCGTCGTGGCCGGAGCCCGGCAGGATGGCCGTCATGACAACCGGCGTATCCGGGTCGCCGTAAAAGCGCACGTGCGGAATCTCGAAAACGTCCCGGACATACACGGCGGTATCGTGCAGCGTCATGTGCTCCGGAAGCTCTCCGATCCTGCCAAGGCCCTCATGGGAAATGCTGTCCTCGTACGTCACATGCAGCACATCGGAGTTGAGGAGCCTCAGCCTGTCCGCCGCCGCATCCGCCATACTCATCACGTCGAAATTCGTATGCATGGAATAGACTGCCATGTGGTTCTGCAGAAGCGTCACGATCCGCTTTCCGACATAGTCGGCATCCGTCACCTGCTTAATCCCGTGAAACAGCAGCGGATGATGGGTAAGGATGAGATCCGCCCCACAACGCTTCGCGTCCTCAATCACCTCCGAGGTACAGTCGAGAGCGAGGTAGACCGAACGAATGTCCTGCGTGCTCACACCCGTCTGCAGTCCCGCGTTGTCCCAGTCCTCCGCAAACGACTTCGGGCACCATTCCTCCAGCTGGTTCATGATGGCTGATAAAACCATGGCAACTCCTTCCCGGCAGATTCATGCCGGCTTTGCAAGGAACGTGTGCAGGAAAACAAGAACCTGCAGCATTCCCGTCTCGCCCCGCACGGCATCGAGGCGCGCGACGGCGCCGGCGCTGGTATCCCTGTTTTCCATGAGCTGATGGAGAACCCGGATCCTGCCGCGAAGCTCTTTGACGACATACCGGTACAGCTCCGGGTCGTCTGCCGCGATGAGGCACGGCCCGTAAAGATCCTCCGCGCTCACGCGAAAGCTTACATCCGACAGGACCCTTAGCAGCTGATCCCGGCAGACCCCGGCTTTTGCAAGCTCCGCGTCCGGCATTTTCCCGAGCTCCTCCACATACCGGTCCCAGTCGGGGCCGTTTGTCTTTGCCCCGGGCACCGCACGGATCACCGGGTAATATTTACAGCCGTCCCGGATCAGCTGCTCCGATACGATACCGATACCGTGCCGGCGAAGAAAGCTCCGGACCAGTTGCTGTTCCGACTGCGGCCCGAGGATGAGCTCCCGGAAGCTTTGTACCTTTTCCGGCTCCGCTTCCAGGATCCTGGTCATCACGATTCCGCCCATTCCCGCGATGATCAGAGTCTGTGCTTCCCCGGTCTTATATGCCGAAAGCCCGTCGGACTTTCGCACCTCGCACCGGTCGGACAGACCGGCAAGCTCCAGGTTCTCCCTTGCAATGGCAACCGGCCCGTCAATGATGTCAAAGGCAAGAGCCCGCGGCGCAATCCCGTCCTGCAGGAGACGGATCGGCACGTGGGCGTGGTCGCAGCCGACGTCCAGCACGACATTGCCGGGTGTCACAGCCCTTACGATCGCTTCGAGCCTTTCCGATAACCGGATGGACATATCAGTCGAGGAAATCCCGCAGCTGCTGCGAGCGGGACGGGTGGCGGAGCTTGCGGAGCGCCTTGGATTCAATCTGGCGGATGCGCTCCCTCGTGACATTGAATTCCCGGCCGACCTCCTCGAGCGTGCGGCCCTTGCCGTCGTCGAGACCGAACCGGAGCCGCAGAACCTCCTGTTCCCGGACGGTCAGTGTTCCCAGAACGGATCTGAGCTGCTCGCGAAGGAGCGTGAACGTTGCGGCATCCACCGGAACGAGTGCGTTTTCATCCGGAATGAAATCGCCGAGGTGGGAATCATCCTCCTCCCCGATCGGTGTCTCCAGCGAGATCGGGTCCATGGAATATTTGCGGATTTCCTGTACCTTTTCGGGCGTGAGGCCCATCGCTTCTGCGACCTCCTCTACAGAGGGCTCGCGCCCCAGCTTCTGCAGGAGCTGACGCTGCGTTCTCGTTAGCCGGTTGATCGTCTCCACCATATGCACCGGAATCCGGATCGTCCTCGCCTGATCCGCGATGGCCCGCGTGATCGCCTGGCGGATCCACCACGTGGCATACGTCGAAAACTTGAAGCCGCGGCGGTAATCGAACTTGTCGACCGCCTTCATGAGCCCGAGGTTCCCCTCCTGGATGAGATCCAGGAACAGCATTCCCCTGCCGACGTAGCGCTTGGCGATGGACACCACGAGCCGCAGGTTTGCCTCCGCAAGGCGGTTCTTGGCATCAATTCCGTCGAGACGGATTTCCTCGAGCTGTGCCTTCGTCTTCCCGGACAGTGCCGGAAGCTTTTCGGCGGACTCATCCTCCCTGCCGGTTTTCTTCAGCAGGGCAGCGACCTGGCTTTTCGTGGTTTTCCGGGGATTGCCGGCATCGGTGAGCTCGCCCTTCTGAAATACCTCCGCGAGGAGGATTGCGGCGAGCGCACCATTCTCCATCGTTTTGGCGATCGCAATCTCCTCATCGGCATGGAGCAGGCGCACCTGCCCGATCTCCCTCAGGTACATCCGGACAGGATCCTCGAGGCTTCCGGTCTCCTCTTCCTGCAGCTCCTCACTGCTGTCCCCCGCATATTCCTCCTCTTCAATCTCCCGGAGCTCCTCCCCCGGGACATCATCCTCGTCCAGAAGCTTTGCGGACAGGTCATTAACTTTCTTCATAGTTGCCTTTCCATGCCTGCGAAAGCAGGCATCTATCTTGTGAAAGCCGCGAAGGCAGCTTCACACGTATTCGCACAGGCCGGATGCCAGCGGCAAAGATCCGGCAGTCCTTTTCACGCATCATCGCGCACGGTAAACTGCGTGCTGCGGATTTTCGCGAGCAGCTTCTTGCCCTCGACGATTCTCTTAAGTTCCCCGGCTCCGCCGTCCGCGGTGCCGGAAGCTTGGGGATTTTGCGCCGCCTGTGTCAGCGCGTTGTCCTTAATGCTGAAAACAATATCCTGCAGGGCCTTTTCCTTCTGGCTGCGGTCCGTTATGCCCCCGATCCTTGTCTCGAACAGCTCCGCCGCTTCCTGCTGCTCCTCCGGTGTCTCAAAGGCTGCGATGACAGACGCGGGTCCGGTACCCGCAGCGCTCTTAGCGGCGGGACCGGCATCTCCGGTGCCCGATGCGCTCGCCGCGAGCGGATCCGGAAGCTGTTTTTCGAGGATCGCGAAATATCTGCGCGCGGCCTCCCGGTAGACGCCTTCGCCGAAATCCTCCGGACTGATGAAGGGCCTGACCTGCCGGTACAGGCCGGGATCATCCGAGAGCCATGTAAGAAGCAGCCGCTCATTCCTTCGTGCCGCTTCCTGCGCGGCAGAAAGCTTCTTCCCGTCAGCAGGGGATTCCCCCCGCACAGGCGGCCTCATGCGCGGTGCCTGCACCTGCTGCCCGCCTGCCGCGTCATAGGAGGCAACCTCCCTGCGCAGGGCGTCCACCGGAATAAAATATTGCTCCGCAACTGCCTTGATATAATTCTCCCGCTCGATCTCATCGGAAAAACCGCACAGGGCCTTTGCGATCTCCCTGTAGAACGCGGTCCGGGATGCCGGGTCATCCATGCGGTATTGCGTCTGCATCTGCCGGATGCGGTACAGGAAGCTGTTCTCCGCATCGTCAAGGCGCTTTTGGAATTCCTCAGGACCCAGCGTCTTCATGAATTCATCGGCGTCCTTGGCGGGCCGCATGTTGACGACCCTGCAGGGGAGCCCGGCCGCGCGCAGGATCTCCATGTTGCGAAGGGCAGCCTTCACACCGGCTCCGTCGGAGTCATAGTCGAGAAGGATCCGCTTCGTATAGCGCCTGAGGATCTGCGCCTGCTGCTCCGTGAACGCCGTGCCCAGCGATGCCACAGCCATCGGAAATCCCGCCTGGTGCATGGCGATGACGTCCATGTAGCCCTCGCACAGGATGAAGTACCCCGTCCTCGTCCGCTTCGCGAGGTTCAGGCCGTAGAGATTGCGGCTCTTGTCAAACACCGGCGTCTCCGGCGAATTCAGGTATTTCGGCTTGCCGTCGCCCATGACGCGCCCGCCGAAGCCGATGACCCGGTTCGTGACGTCCATGATGGGATACATGACCCGGTTCCAGAACTTGTCATGGAGTCCCCGCTTCTCATCGAATACCGCAACGCCGGATGTAAGGATATCCTCGTCCCTGTAGCCCTTTTTCCGGAGGAACGCGACGAGGTCGGAATCCGCCCCGTCCGCAAAGCCCAGGCCGAACCGGTTCATGATTTCCGGAGTAAGCCCCCTCTTTTGAAAATACGAAAGGCCGGTCCGTCCCTTCGGCGAACGGAGCAGCCTGTAGTAATACGTGGCGGCGTCCTTGTTGATCGCAAGGAGCGTGAGCTTTGCCTGCTGCTGCTTTTTCGCTTCCTCCGAATAATTTACCTCGGGAAGCTTTATGCCGGCACGATCCGCCAGAGCCTTCAGCGCTTCCTGGAACGTATCGTTCTCGTACTTCATCAGGAACGTGATGACGTTGCCGCCCTCGCCGCAGCCGAAGCAGTGAAAGACACCCTTCGACGGGCTCACGGAGAACGAGGGCGTCTTCTCGCTGTGAAACGGGCACAGACCCACGTAGCTCGAGCCGCTCTTTTTCAGATGAACATAGGATCCGATGACATCGACGATATCATTCGCCGCGATGACCTGATCCACAACCTCTTCCGGATAATACATGACACCCTTTTTACTGCGCCGCAAAGCACTTCGGCACATAAATATCATTAAACCGCGCGATGGCGAACCGGTCTGTCATCGAGCTGATATAGTCACAGACCACACGCTCCTTCGGATCCCCCAGCTCCAGGCGCCGGAGCAGGTACCCGGGCAGCTTTGCGAGGTTCTCATCCTTAATGTAATGGTGATACAGCTCCTCCACCACATACATGGCCTTGCCCTCTTCGCCCTTGGCCTTGGGATTCGTATAGACGTTCTCGAACATAAACGTCCGGAATTTCAGGAAGGCGTCATGGATTTCCGGCGACATCTCAACGATCGGCTTACCCTTGCTCGTCGTGATGATGTCGTGCACGAACGTATCGAGCCGCTCCTCCAGTGTCCTGCCGAGGACATCCGCGATCTCATCGGGAATATCGTCGTTCGTCAGGATGCCGCCGCGGATCGCGTCATCCATGTCGTGATGAAGGTAAGCGATCTTGTCGGAGAACTGGATGATCCTGCCCTCCAGGGTATGAGGTTTTCCCGCGGTCTGGTGATTGAGAAAGCCGTCGCGCACCTCGAGCGTCAGGTTCAGTCCCTGGCCGTCCTTCTCCAGCACATCCACAATCCGGACGCTCTGCTTCGCGTGATCGAAGCCGCAGGGGCACAGGCTGTTCAGCACCCGCTCGCCCGCGTGTCCGAACGGTGTGTGCCCGAGGTCATGGCCCAGGGCGATGGCCTCCGTGAGGTCCTCGTTCAGGCGGAGCGCCTTTGCGATCGTGCGCGCGTTCTGCGAAACCTCCAGCGTATGGGTCATCCGCGTCCGGTAATGATCCCCGTCCGGTGTGATGAAAACCTGCGTCTTGTCCTTCAGGCGCCTAAATGACTTGCAGTGCACCACCCGGTCGCGGTCCCTCTGGAATACGGGCCGCAGATCGTCCTGCGGCTCCTTTCGGAGTCTCCCCTTCGAATCCACGGCATGCATGGCCCACGGAGCGAGATCATTCTGTTCCCTCGCTTCGATTTCTTCCCTGATCAGCATCGCACATACCCCCGACTATGATTATACGGCCATCCGCCCTCCGGCGCTACCCGCATTGCGCGCGGCAGGGATTCCTCTTAAGCCGCCGGTTTACGGCTGCTCCGGGCGCGGTGCCCGGCTTCCGGCAGCGTGTCCTGCCGCATAAGAGAGCAGGCAGAGGATCAGGCAAAGGAGCGAGAGGGCAGCCCCTGCCCGAAGGCCCGGCGTGCGGTAGGTGAAGGTAATCCTGTGAGCGCCCGCGGGGACGCGGATCAGCATCATCCCGTTTGAATCAAGGATCGGCACCGGCGTTTGATCTATGACGCACTGCCAGCCCTTCTCATTCGGGACGCTGAAGTAGACATAGCGGTCCTCTCCCCAGGATGTGGTGCACGTAAAGCCGGAGGCCGAGCGTTCAAAATCCGAAACGCTGTCTGCAAGATCCATGTCGATGTAGGCCTGCGAAGCGCTCCGGTCCACCTCCGGACCCTGAATCTGCGGGAGGACGTCCGAAACATCCCCGAGGTCCTTCTCCTCCACCGCCGCGGCGTACAAAAGGACCGTTCCCATGTCCTCCGGCTTCACGTAATACTTCAGGTCGTGCAGCGTGATGCACGCATGCGGCGAAAACCCGATCGGCGCCGCTTTCCCTTCGGAAACGCGGCTCCCGCCGTCTTCCACATTCAGGTAGTACTTCGCGCCGAACAGCTCCGCAAGGCCGGGGTACTGCTTCTTGTCAAAGCTGACCGTGCCCTGGTAGTAATTGAAAATCTGATCGAACTCCTTGATGGAGTTCGAAACTGTCGAGGAGAACGCTCCGATTCCGGACGCCTCACCCGGGAGCAGCAGCTCGTTCGTATCGAGGCGGAACCGGTACTGGTCATCCGGAAGGACAAGCTCCTCCCCTGCCCGGTAATTGCGCAGGTATTCCCCGGTATCCTCCGTGTGATAGAGAAACGCCTGGAAAAACGTCGTGCCGGACGCGATCAGAACCGTCAGTGCCGCGAGCACCGCTTCCGGAGAGCCGCACCGGCAATACCTTTGCTGCCGGAGCTTCTTTTGCTTCGCAGAGGCTTCGTGCTGTTTCCTCTTTTGTTTGGCTCCTGCCGGTACACGGGCAGGATCAGAGGCACCCGCTCCGAACAGCAGGATGACAAGATCCCCGGCAAGTGCAGTCGCGCCATAGATCAGGAACCTTCGCTGATCCCTTACAAGGCTCTGTCCCCCGTCCCCCGGCAGGACCTCGCAGAGGACGATGACAAGGAGCGCTGCCGCAAGACAGATGCCGGCAGCCGGAACGATCCCGTATCTGTCCGGCTCCTGCAGCACGCGGCACGATGCCGCGGCAAGGAGCAGGATCAGCATGAACCACCACCTCTTGTAATCCGCGGCAAACGCACAGAACGCGGACGACAGCAGCGGGCTGAACGAAACCAGCATGAGGAGCAGGATCAGCTTCCCCAGCCAGTCCGCATGGAAGCTCGTGCGGATCCTGCCTCTGCCCTCCGGGGAGGGGGATCGCCGGATGAAATACGCGGCGGCAAGGCACAGGCCGCAAAGGGGCAGGTAGAGCGAGCCCGAGGAGTAATCAAACGCAACAACCGCCGACTCGTCCGGCATCGTGTCCGCCGGCAGCAGCATGGACCGGAGCAGGAACAGAACCTCCTTCCATCCGCTGAAAAGAAACCGCGCGTGCAGCATGGCCGCGGAGCTCCGCCCGTTTCCAAGCACATAGGTGTACGAGGGGATGAGAAGAACCGCCGCGATGCCGGCTCCGAGAGCGCCGTCCGCAAGGAAGGATAAGAATACCCGGAAGGGGATCGCGCTATCCTGCACCGCGTTCCGGCGTGCGGATTCCGGCGGCGTGACAGGGTCCGGAGAGATTGCTGTCCCTGCGGCGCAGTTTCCGTCCTGAGCTCTGACCTCCGGATCCGACATCCGGAAAACAAAATACAGGAACAAAAACAGAACCTCTTCCACGAAAAAGAAATAGCTCGTGAAGGCATTCAGTGCCACGGCAAAAATGAAAAACCCGTGGCGGCGCGCAAATCCGTCCTGCTTCCCGGCACGGAGCTTACACTCGGCGGCCAGAAGGAGCAGCGGAAAAAGCGCGACGGAATCGGCGAACTGATACATCATGTTCAGCGTCATGTATCCCGAAAACGCGTACAGTACGCCGCCGAGCATCGCAAGCCTTTCCGCGCAGGGCTTATCGCTCAGCATCCGCCTCACATACAGGGCTGACAGGCCGCCCGCCACTGCATACTTCAGTGCCAGTGCTGCCCCGGCGTAAACGGGATAGGAAATCCCTGCAAAGGGAAGTGTCAGGAGGAAGAAGGGCGACCCGAGATTGTAGAAGCCGAACCCGTAAACGAACGGCGTCCCGAGGTCGAGGTTCCACGTCCACTCCCCCTTCCCCGCAAGAAGGTTCCACAGCCCCCGCTGCATGGCAGGCTGGAACGGCAGGCTTTCGCGGTTGAAATCATCGCGCAGTGTAAACGCGCCGTACCGGATCGTCCAGAACCCGAAGACAGCCAGAGCCGGGACAAGACACAGCAGCATCGTCTTCCACAGCAGAGCCTGCCGCGGATGCTTATTCCTTTTTTCCGTCTTCCCGGTACTCACAAAAGGAATCATAGCATGTTTTTCAATTTTCCGGTTGACTTATAAACCGACTCGCGGTAATATAACCCTTGTCGCGCAGAAGTGGCGGAATTGGTAGACGCGCAGGCTTCAGGTGCCTGTTGACTAACACTCAGTGAGGGTTCAAGTCCCTTCTTCTGCACTTCTTTTTGTTTCAGGGCTTTTTACCGGAGCAGGAGAAGACGGCGGCAGGTTACAATCTGTTTTACCCGAATGCGGGAGTGTCGGAATTGGTAGACGAGCAAGATTAAGGTTCTTGTGGCAGCAATGTCGTGAGAGTTCAAGTCTCTTCTCCCGCATCACCAGAAGAAGGAAAGCCTCAGCGCTTTCCTTCTTTTCTTATATCCGGTTCGTGGTACCGCAAATACCATACGCAATGGTTCGGAAGGGAGACTCTCCTATGTCACAGACAGCACAGTCCGGCTCCGTGATCGTCATCGGAATTGCCGGCGGCACAGGTTCCGGCAAGACAACCATCACCCGGAGGATTCAGCAGCATTTCGGTGCCGACGTCACCGTCCTCTATCACGACAATTACTACAAGGCATATCATAATCTGTCCCTCGAGGAACGGAGCAGGCTGAACTACGACCACCCGGATGCCTTCGACACGGACCTGATGATCCGCGACCTCAGGGACCTGAAGGCAGGCAGATCCGTCGTCTGCCCGGTCTATGACTACACGATCCACGACCGCTCGAGCCAGACACTGACCATCCTTCCTACGAGAGTCATCGTGGTCGAGGGCATCCTCATCTTCCATTCGAAAGAGCTCCGGGATCTCATGGACATCCGGATCTTCGTCGACGCGGACGCGGATGTGCGGATCCTGCGCAGGATCCAGCGCGACGTGAAGGAGCGCGGCCGCTCTCTCGAGAGCGTCATCACGCAGTACCTCACCACCGTGAAGCCGATGCACGAGGCGTTCGTGGAGCCCAGCAAGCGCTACGCGGATATCATCATCCCCGAGGGCGGCATGAACCAGGTGGCGGTCGACATGGTCATCAACCGCGTCGCGGCGCACCTCGCCGCGCAGGGCTGAAACAGACTGTGGAGGAATCAGTATCATGGCAAAACTCTATTTCAAATACGGCGCAATGGGCTCCTCGAAGTCCGCACAGGCACTGATCACGAAATTCAACTACGAGGAGCAGGGCATGTCCGTGTGGCTCATCAAGCCGGGTGTGGATACGAGGGACGGCGAGAACGTCATCCGCTCCCGCATCGGCCTGTCGAAGGAAGCCGAGGTCATCGCACCGGGCGAGAGCATTCTCAAGGCGTTCCGGCGCGTGGGAAAGCGGGACGTCATCATCAGCGATGAGAGCCAGTTCTTCACCCCGGAGCAGATCGATGAGCTCCGGGACATCGTCGACGATTACGATATTCCGGTCCTGTGCTTCGGCCTGAGGACGGATTTCCTCACACACTTCTTCCCCGGTGCCAGACGGCTCATGGAGCTTGCGGACTCCATTGCCGAGATCAAGACGATCTGCCGGTGCGGCCGCAAGGCGACGGTAAACGCCCGCATTGACGCACACGGTAACGTTGTCACATCCGGGAGTCAGGTGCTCCTTGGCGGCAATGACCGCTATACCGCCATGTGTCACAAATGCTGGCGCGAGGCAATCCGCCGGCAGGAAAATTCCTGACGCCTTCGGCTAACTCCCGCCGCTTTGCCGGGCAGTGCGTACCGCGCACCGGCTCTTTTGTGCTTCAGTAGTCCGGCTTCCCGATGAGCGGCTCCAGGAACCTCGTCGGCCTTCGCGGGGAGGTGACGGTCCCGGCCGTCCACGTCAGGACGAGTTCCTCCTTCGCCCGCGTCATCGCAACGTAAAACAGTCTCCTCTCCTCCTCGATCTGTTCGGGCGATTCCGCCCGCCGCATCGGTACGATGCCCTCATTCAGGTCCGGCAGGAACACATGATTGAATTCCAGTCCCTTCGAGGCGTGCATCGTGATGACATGAACGCTGCCGCAGAGCGATTCGCTGTTCCCTGGCCCTTCCTCTTCCGGTAAATGTCCCCGTTCCGCTCCTCTTTCCTTTAAGCTCTGTCCTCCCGGCCCTTCCGCACGGTAAAAATACCCGCTTCCATCCTCCGGTTCCAGAAGACGCTGCTTCAGAAGCCGTGCAAACTCCCCCGCGGCCGCGGTATTTCCGGCAAGGTGCGCGAGTCTTTCAAACGTCACGCGGATGAGGAGCTGTTCCTCGTCCTTCCTGCCGTTTAAGAGGCAATCCTCCATGTGAAGGCTCTTCCTCAGATAGGCGAAGCTGTGCGCGGGTGACAGCGAGCGTACCAGCTCCAGGGAGCTTTGCAGCTCCGCGTCGCCAATCCACGGGATGCCCGCAAGCAGCAGCTCCGGTCTTGCACCGCCCCGCGGATTCCGGTCCGCTCCGGAGGCCGCGGTATACCAGGCAAGCACCATGCGGAGCACCTTCTTCTCCAGCGCCTTTCCCACAAGCTTCTCCCCTGTCACGGGAATCCCCCTGTCCTTCAGGATCCGCAGCAGTCCCTGCGCGCCAAGGTGCGTCCGGAAGATGACCGCGCACTCATCCCACGCTCTCTCCCCCTCTTCCTTCCGGATCTGCAGGAGCCGTGTCACGACGCGCTCATATTCGTCCGCGATATCCCGGCAGGCGATGAGGCGGACGGCATCGGATTGACCCTGTCCGTCCTTCGCCGAGCGGAAATTCTTGCGGATGCGGTTCTCATTGACACGGATCACCCGGAGCGATGCCTGCACCACATCCTGCGGCGAGCGGAAATTCAGGTCCAGAACGATCCTGTCCGCGTCCGGGTAATCGCGGAAGAATTTCTGCACATTGTCCGGTGCCGCTCCGCGGAAGCCGTAGATCGACTGGTCGTCATCGCCCACGCAGTACAGATTGCCCTGTGAAATCAGCCGCACAACCTCGTATTGCGCCGGGGAAATATCCTGGAACTCATCGACGAGACAGTACGTAAAACGCCTCTGCCAGAACGACAGAAGTGCCGGGTCCGACTTCAGCAGGCCAAGCGTGCGGATCACCATGTCGTCGAAGTCAATGAGGGAATGACTCCGGAGGTACGTCTCGTAGCCCCGGACCAGGTCCCTCTGCAGGGGAGGCGCAAGAGTGCCGTCCTCCGGGTAAAGCTTTCCCGTGGACTTGATCCTCGACAGAAGGGAGGAAATGTTCTGAATCTGCTCCGGATCCTCCGGCGAAGGGCATCCGCCCGGGAGGCTGTGCAGAATTGTCCGTATCAGCTGGAATTTCTGTTTTTCGTCCAGGACGCGGATCGGGGTATCCGACGCATTCTTTAATATCTGGAGAAAAACCGAGTGAAAGGTACCGAATGTAACTTTGTCAGGGTCCGGAACGGAATCTCCGGCTTCCCTGCAGAGCTTGTGATAGCGCTCCCGCATCTCAAGTGCGGCAGCTCTGGAAAACGTGAGGACCAGCAGGTTCGAAGGCGGTACGCGGCATTTCGTGACAAGATAGGCGATGTGGTGCACCAGGACAAAGGTCTTGCCGCTGCCGGGCCCCGCCAGGATAAAGGCAGGGCCGCGGCCGCGGGTAACGGCGAGCTCCTGCATCCTGCTGAACCCGGGACCGGCAGTGGTTTCCGGTCCGGCAGGAGCAAGGAGCGGGACAGCTCCTGCTGCCGCCCGGGGACGCGGCAGGGGGTGCTTCCCGTCCGTGAAAGCTTCAGACTGCCGCAGGCGCAGAAGCTCCCTTCAGCTTTTCGATCGCGGAGCCGATTCTTTCAAGGGATTCGTCCCTCCCCAGGAGCTCCATGATCTGCGTCGCGCCGGCAGGTGTCACAGCCTTGCCTGATACCGCGATGCGGAGTGCCCAGATCACCGTCTTGTTCTTGAACTCATGAGACGCGGCGTAATCCGCGAGAATCGAAAACAGAGCGTCGTTCGTGAAATCCGGTGCCTCTTTCAGGACCGGCGCGAGGTCCGTCAGGATCTGCAGGGAATTCTCAAACGTTGTCTTCTGCTTTTTATTCTCAAAAAGGCTGACGTCGTAGTCCGGCAGGGCGTCAAAGAAGTCCACCTCGCCTGCAATATCCGGAAAGATCTCGATTCTGGTCCTCACCATCTCGGAGATCTGGTGCAGGTCAATGCCGGGCGTTTTTACCGCTTCCTTCAGGTACGGAAGTGCCTTTTCATAGAACACCTCCGGATCCATCTTTTTGAAATATTCGCCGTTCATCCAGCGGAGCTTCTGGTAGTCGAACACCGCCGGCGACTTGCCGATCCGGTGATAGTCGAATTCCTTCACAAGCTCCTCCAGCGAGAAGATCTCATTGTCGGAATCCGGACTCCAGCCGAGCAGGGCGATGAAGTTCACGACCGCCTCCGGCAGGAAGCCCTGTTCGATCAGATCCTCGTAGGACGAGTGGCCGGAGCGCTTGGAGAGCTTCTTGTGCTCCTCGTCCGTGATGAGCGGGCAGTGGATGTATTTCGGCACCGGCCAGCCGAACGCCTCGTACAGGCGGTTGTATTTGGGCGTGGAGGAAATATATTCGTTGCCGCGCACCACATGGGTGATCCCCATCAGGTGATCATCCACGACGTTGGCAAAGTTATAGGTAGGATAGCCGTCGGACTTGATGAGGATCATGTCGTCCAGCTCCTTGTTCTCCACCGTGATGTCTCCGTAGAGCTCATCGTGGAACGTCGTCGTTCCGGTTGTCGGATTATTCTGCCGGATGACGTAGGGCATGCCGGCAGCGAGGTTCGCCTCAACCTCCTCCTTCGACAGATGCAGGCAGTGCTTGTCATAGACGGAGATTTCCTTCCCGTCGACCACCTGCTTCAGGGTCTCGAGGCGCTCCGGCGTGCAGAAGCAGTAATAGGCTTCGCCCTTGTCGATGAGCTGCCTTGCATACTTCATGTAGAGTCCGCTCTTTACCCGCTCGGACTGCACATAAGGGCCGACCGGCCCGCCAAGGTCCGGGGACTCGTCCGGAGCAAGACCGGTCTCGCCGATCGTGTGGTTGATGATGTCCACGGCGCCCTCGAGTTCCCTCTTCTGGTCCGTGTCCTCGATCCGGAGAATAAAATCCCCGCCCTCGTGCTTCGCAATGAGGTAAGCGTATAAAGCGGTCCTTAAATTCCCGACGTGCATCCGCCCGGTAGGCGACGGTGCGAACCTGGTCCTGATTTTCTCTGCCATGTTAACTGCAATTCCTTTCCCGGGAGCTGTTCATAATACCCTTCTTACCAGTTCCCTTTCAATAACGGCCTGCCGTCAGCCCTTCTGCGAAGGCGGGCACCCCTCAGTATAAGCGTGATGAGGCGTTAATTCAAGAAAAAGCCATCTCCTCAGAATGCCGGAAGCACTCTGCCGGTCTCACCCCGCGTACCCAAGCGTGCGGTTCACAACACTCCGGTAAGTGCCTTCGCCGTGCCATGCCCGGTAGTTGTGCATCGTGATGTCGAGGATGTTCTCCACCGTGATATCGAGATGATAGTTTCCCGTGATGTGCGGCGTAATGTACAGGCCCGGCACGGAAAAGAGGGGATCGTGGTCCGGCAGGGGCTCCCTCTCGCACACATCGAGCCAGATTCCGCCAAAGTGTGAAGTCACGGACGGATCGAGAAGCGCGGAATTGTCGATCACATTGCCGCGCCCGACGTTCAGGAGGTACGAGCCCTCCTTGCAGGCAAGTAGCGTATCCCGGTCAAACAGGTGAAACGTCGCACTGCCCGCGGGAAGGCACAGGGCAATATTATCCGCTTTCGAGACCTCCGTCCTCAGCTCCTCCATGGAATGGATCTCATCGAAGCCCTCCGGGCAGATGCCGGAGCGCCTGCGGATGCCGGAGATGACCGTCTTCCTTCCGGAGGCGCCGGGATCTCCGCTTGTTCCGAGAGAACGGACGCGCCTTGCAAATTCCGTGCCGATGTTGCCGGTTCCGACGACAAGGACCCGCTTCCCGATGGGGCTTGCCACATTCCCCTCGTCCTTCCAGATCCCGTCCTTCTGATTCTGAAGATAGGCGGGAATCCGCTTCATCATCATAAGCAGCATGCAGACCATATATTCGGAGATCGCGGTCCCGTAGGCACCCGTGGAGCAGGTAAGGACCGCCTCTTCCCGGAGGATGCCCGGCTTGGCGTACTCATCAGCGCCGGCCGTGTTCAGCTGCACCCAGGACAGCTTCGTCCCGCCCTTCAGGCACTCCGGGTTCAGGTTGCCGATCACGGCGTCATACCCCGCAAGCTCCTCCGCCGGAAGCTCCCGGACATGACGGAAAATCATCTCATCCCCGTACCCGTCTGCGAGCGCCTTCAGTCTCCCCAGCTGCTCCTCGTTAAACGGAATCCTGACAAAAACCCTTCTTCCCATGACAGCCTCCTCATTGGTTCGAATACTGATAAAACAGCTGCGCGAGCCTCCCGATCATCTCCTCGCCGCCCGCGTTGTACGAGTAGACGCCCAGAACGAACGGCGTGCTGCCGTACACAATACCGGAGCAGTTGTCGTAGCCGTCCCGGTGTCCGTATTTCTGCGCGATCGTGACGCCGGAAATATAGTGCTTATAATACTGGCCGGGCTGCGCCGCCTGCAGGTAGCCCAGGGCTTCCTGATACTCCCCGGAGTGGTCGTACAGGTAATGCGACACGTCCATGATCTGCCGCGCGCAGAACGTGTTGTGGTGGTAGTAGCTGTCCGCCGTCTCGGCGTCGGTAAGCGTCATGTATCTGCGCATGTCGCGCTTCAGGACATCATAGCTGCCGTACTGGTTCACCATGGCCTCCGACAGCTCATTGTTCGAAAATTCCAGACTCTGGTGGTGGCACTCGCCAAGGCTCGTTCCCGTTCCCTGAATGATGTCGCTGCCGGAAATCGTTCCTGCCGCCTGCCGGTCGTAATACAGCAGGTTCAGCGGCAGCTTGTAGGTGCTGGCCGCGTCGAACTGCCTGAGCTCGTTGACATAGCACGTCTCCCCTGTGGAAAGGTTTAGATACGCGCAGGCGAAATTATCTGTATTCAGGCCATTCTCCGCAAGGAACTGATTGACAAGCGCCGTCAGCTCCTCCGAACTCCCCGTCGCCGTCACGGCGGGCAGCTGCGGCTCATTCGCCGCTGTCACACCCGCTTCCGGACCCTCCGTTGTGCCCTGTGCAGGATCCTGCGTTGATCCTTCCGCGGCATCCTCCGCTGTCACTACACCCGCGGCGGCTTCACTCCCGTCCGGTGAGCCTGCTGCCCCGCCGGTCCTGTCTGCTCTGTCATCGGGAATCGTTTCCCAGTAGGACGTGACAGCAGAGCTTCCCGCTCCGGCTTCTGCCATGCCCCCGGAAGAAACCCCCGGCAATGCCGCGTCCGCACAGCCCGCAAGGAAGAGTTCTGCCGCGGCGAGCAGAGCGGCAGCCGTTATGATTGCCCCGGTTCTGATCCTGTCCTGCTTCATTCTGCTGAATTTTCCCTTTATGCCTGTGTCAGCAGGCATTCAACGAGTGAAATCCGCAAAGGCGGCTTCCCGTGCGTGAAACAGCCGTCCCTGTTCCGCGCTAAAACGACAGATCCCGCTCCGAGCAGGGCTCCTCGTCCTCCCCGGCGGGCCTTCCCGCTTCCCTTGCGCTTTTCAGGCGCTTGTACATGCCGGACTTCGACATGCCGAGCCTTTCCGCTGTCTTCTGTGCTCCGTCCCGGCGGATGAGCGTCTCCACCTTCTCCACGGTCGCGGGATGCATCACCCCGTCGTCATCCGGAAACCGGACCTCCTTCATATCGCGTCCCGCAAATCTCGTCCGGATATTGCGGACATTGTTCTCCTTCAGGTTCACGCGCAGTGTCGCCAGCGTGAAGCCTCCGAACTTCGATTCCGACAGCTCGAACGTCACACCGACGCCGCGGCAGATCTCATTGAGACGTTCCACGGCGGCAGCGTCCTCGGGCTCAATGCCCGAAAGGCGGAACGAATAAGTACTGCCGTGCTCCGCGTCGAGAATCTCGCGGCGTTCCCTGGCCCGTTCCTTCTTCTGTTGTCTCGAGAATTCCTGCTCGTCCACCGCCTGTCATCTCCCGGTGGAGCCGAAGCCGCCTCCGCCGCGTTCTGTCTCCGACAGCTCATCCGCTTCCTCAAAATCAACGGAAAGGTAGGGAATGACCACCATCTGCGCGATGCGCTCCCCCGACGTAACCGTGCGGGAACTGTCCGAATCATTGTGCAGGGCAATTTTCCATTCCCCGCGGTAATCGGAGTCCACGACGCCGACACAGTTGCCGGGCCGCAGCTGCTCCTTCGCGGCAAGGCCGGACCTTGCGAAGATTGCGCCGAAATACCCTTCCGGTATTTCCATGGTCAGTCCCGTGGATACCATGACCGTCTCATGCGGCCGGATGACAATATCCTCCGCAAGGTCAGCGTACAGATCATATCCTGCCGCACTCCGGCTGCCCCTTGTTGGCAGCACCGCCGTTGATGTCAGTCTGTGAATCCTGATCTTCATGTATTTCCATCACCTTTCGATCCAAATGATTGCTTCTGTATGTGCACAGTGCAGGAAAGCCCTCCCTGGCAGCGGCGGCAGACAGCTGCCGGACCGATGTCCCGGATCGTTTACTGCAGCTTCTCCACGTTCGGCCTGCGAACGCCCGCCATGGCATCGGCCGCGGCGGTCGCGAGCGCATCGCACCGCTCGTTCTCCGGCTGCCCGTTGTGTCCCTTCACCCAGTGAAACGTCACCGCATGCCGGGATACGGCAGCAATCAGCCTCTTCCACAGGTCCTGGTTTTTCACCCGCTCATTCGAGGAGGTCTTCCACCCCTTCTTCTGCCACGAGTCCACCCAGTGCTTCTGAAAACCGTTCACGACATAGCTGGAATCGGAATAGAGATCCACATCGCACGGCCGGTTCAGGGCTTCGAGCGCCATGATGGCACCCAAAAGCTCCATCCGGTTGTTCGACGTCGGATTGAAGCCCTCACTCAGCTCCTTCTCGTGCAGGTTCCCCTGCGAATCCAGATACTGGAGAACCGCGCCGTACCCTCCCGGACCGTCCGGGTTGCCCCGGGCGGCGCCGTCCGTATATATCGTCACGTGCATATTGCAATATTTCCTTTCAGGGAGTTACCGGCAGTTTTACCAGTCTGCCTGTCACCGGAACAGGCCGCACAGACACAGCGCCCGTCAGTCCGGCTCGCCGGCACCGCCCCTGACATCCACAAGCCGCTCCTTGATCGCCGCAAAGCAGACGCTGCACAGTCCGTCCGAAATCGTGACCGGTATCTCGTCGTCGAACGTATACAGACGGATGGCGTCATCCTGGCAGAACAGGTATACAATGACCTGCTTCCTGTACGGATCGATCATCCAGTACTCACGGACACCCGCGTTCTTGTATTTCGGGAGCTTGATGAAGATGTCCTTCTTCTTCGTAGAGGGCGAAAACACCTCCGCAAGAAAGTCCGGGGCGCCGAACAGCCGCTTTCCGGTATTCAGAGCAGGATCACAGCAGATTATCACATCCGGCTGGACCATAGTCCGGTTATCCTTATCCAGCTGCACGTCGAGCGGCGCAATGTAGGGATAGCAGGGCACAGGATGCTGCTCGGCACAGTTCATCAGGCAGTGATACAGATAGCCCGCGATCACCTGATGGTTCAGGGTCGGGGAAAACATCTCATAGAGATGACCGTCAATCAGCTCGTACCGTTTATCCTCCGGAAGGGCCATGTAATCCTCGACGGTAAATTCCCCCTGCTTCTTCCCCCGGAAGGTAAATTCATCCTCCGCGCTGCTCCCGTAGACAGCAGCGGGCTCCCGTACAGCGCCGGAGTCAGAAACCGTCCCCGAAAGACTCCCCCGGTCAGATGGAAGCGCAGCCTCCAGCCGTTCTATTGTACCGCGTCTTGGCGCCGCTGTCCTGCCGCTTAAAATCTTCTGCAGCGTCCCCTTCGGAACGCCCGAGATCCTCGCCAGATCCTCAATGGAATATCCCAGCTCCTTCTTCCTTGTCCGAATATCCTCCAGTGTCATGACCGTCCTCCCTGAACCGAATCTGTGTTCTGTTTCTTCCATAATAGTACCATATTAAGATAAAACGGTCAAGTCAGATAAGCAATGGATTTAAAGCGGATTGATTATGGATCTTTTCGGTTCGATCCGGCATGACTGCCCATTCTGTCCGGATTCCCCCGGGTCAGCTCTCCCACCTTCCGGTCGTTTCAAACCGCTCCGCGCGCTCCCCGGCGCGCTTTGTGAGGTCGGAATCAAAGCCGGCAGCCGCAAGGAGGAGGATTGCGTTGCGTGTGGAAGCCTTCCCCGTATAAAGCCGGTAGGAGAAGCGCACATCGCCGTTTACGATCTCCTCCTCGAAGTGATAATTCGCATAGGTGCCTTCCAGGAGCCCCGTCAGCTCGATATCATGGGTTGCCGCAAGGCACAGCACACCCATGTCCGCGAGCGCCTTAAGGAGCTCTGTCGAAGCCGCGATCCGCTCGATCGTATTCGTTCCCCGGAGCACCTCGTCGACGCAGCAGTATACCCCTGCCCGCGCGTCACGCTTTGCGGCGTCCAGGATGCGTTTAAGGGAATGGATTTCCGCCATGAAATAGCTCTCGCCGGACGCGATGGAATCCCGGAGTGCCATGGAGGTGTAAATGCGGTAATAAGGAGCCCTGCACGAGTCTGCCGCTGCCGTGCGGATCGTCTGCCCCAGAAGCAGGGCCAGCGAAACCGCGCGAAGGAACGTGGATTTGCCGGATGCGTTCGAGCCAGTAAGCAGCATGGGGCCGGAAAGCGTGACATCATTGGCAACCGGGTCCGCAAGAAGCGGGTGAACCACTCCCACAAGTAAGAGCCCGGCCGAGGGCAAAGAGGACGGCTCCGGATGCTCCGGTGCGCACGAGACAGGAAGGCTCTTCCGGTACGAGGCGACTGCAATCGAAGCATCGATTTTCCCGAGGATCGTCTCCAGCTCATCGATTCCGTCCCTCAAAAGACGCGTCTGACGCAGCATCGTATTGAATTTAATGAGATCGCAGTGCGTCAGGATCCGGAAATAATCGAGGAAGATATCGAGCGGATTGCCGGATGTCCGCCCCTGGCTCATCACAAGTCCCGAGAACCTGCGGAACGTCCGGAAAGAGCCGGAAAGCTCCGTAAGGCGCTGCTTCTCCGGTGCGAAGGCACTGCACGAAACCGCGCGGATCTCATCTCCCGCCGCCATGGCGCGCAGAAGGTACCGGAACGCATCCATCGCGCCGCCGATCCGGCTTCTTTCGCGAAAGTACGTCACCATATTGAGGACAAGAACGGCAATAAGGAGCAGGACGCCTGCCTGCACATGGAACACCATGACCCCGAGGGCCAAAAGCGGTGCCAGCATGGCGGCGAAGTGACCCGCGTTCCCCCGCTCCGGAATCGTATCCAGCTCCTCCAGGAAATCATACAGGGAGTATTTCCCCGTGCTGCCAAGACCTGTCAGGATCTCCTGCAGGCGAACACGCACCGCCCGATTGGCAGGATCGCCCGCAAAGGCAAGGTCCTCTTCGCGCAAGTGCTCCTGTGAAGCGTCAAGCGCCGGCGTCCTGAGGCACCAGTACAGAAACTCCTCCCCCGCGCCGCTTGCCGCCGCGTCGATGCGGCGGTACACAAGGTCGAGATCCAGGTCGTTCCAGGTGATGTCGTCAATCTGGTTCTCCTGCCTGTGGTGGCGGTAATACCCCGGAACGCAGGCATAGCGCTCCGGGGACATCTTCTTGTCGGGAACGCCGCCGAAGCTCTTCTGAAGCTTTTCGCGAAGTGCCTTTGAATCCCGTCTCTTATTTAACACTCCGAGGCCGATCATCGCGGCAGTAAGCGCCGCGACCAGCCCGATGATTTCCCAGCCCGACATCCGACCTTCCTTACTGCCGCCGAAACGGCATCCCGTGAAGCTTCAGCGGATGAAATCCGCACAGGCGGCTTCTTACGGATGAAACCAGTCCTTATCTGCCCAGGATCGCCTTCTTGCGCGCGTTGGCCTCCCGGTAGATTTCCGATGCGTCTATGCCGACATGAAACCGCATCGGCCCCTTAAGCCGGTCATACAGGATTTTCCCGTTGACCATGGTAAGGAGAACGTTCAGCTTCGAACCGGAGTACACGATGTTGTCCGCAATGTTGTTGACAGGCTGCATGTTCGGCTGGTTCAGATCCAGCAGGATAAGGTCCGCTGTCTTCCCCTGCGCAAGAGAGTCCGTCTCGGGCTGGCGCATCACATGCGCGCCGTTGTACGTTGCCATCTTCAGCACCTCATAGGCGGGAACCGCACTCGCGTCCTTTTCGCGGAGCTTTCCAAGTCCCGTCACCAGGAACATCTCGCGGAACATATCGAGACAGTTGTTCGATGCCGGTCCGTCTGTCCCGAGCGCGACCGGAATGCCGAGCCTTAAGTAATCGCCGACCGGCGCGATGCCGGACGCAAGCTTCGTGTTGGAGCCGGGGTTCGAGACAACGTCGATGTGCTTCTGCTTCATGATGCGCCAGTCGTCCTCCGTCGTGTGAACGAGGTGATAGCCCGCGCCGCCGTAATCGAAAACGCCCTCACCCGCAAGGAACGCGACCGGCGTCTTCCCGTAGCGGTCGATGCATCCCTGCACCTCGGCTGCCGTTTCCGAAACATGGACGAAAACGGGTGCCTTGTATTTGTCCGCAAGGGCCGCGATGCGGCCGACAAGCTCCCGCGAGGACGTATATTCCGCGTGGAATCCCAGCTGGAAGCTCGTAAGATCCGAAACCCCGTTCAGCTTACTGTACCACTGCCCGACCAGCTCCGTGCTCTGGGAGAAGCTGTTGACCGAGCCGACCTGCACGAGCCGGAAGCCCATGTCCTGAAACGCCTTCGCGATGGACTCCGGCGTCAGGTACATTTCCATGCAGGACGTGATGCCGCCGGTCAGGTACTCAAGGATCGCAACCTTTGAGAAGACCGCTATATCCTCCGGCGTAAGCTTCGCCTCGAACGGAAACACCTGCTCGTTCAGCCAGCTCTGCAGCGGCATGTCATCGGCCGAGGAGCGCAGGAACGTCATGCCGGAATGGGTGTGCGCGTCCTTAAAGCCCGGCATCAGAACATTTCCGCCGCAGTCGATCTCCTGATCGAATGCTTCGCCCGTACCGGCAGGTTCCTTTTCCGGACCCGCGTACGAGATCTTCGTGCCGTCAACCCGGATCTCGCCGTCGTACAGGACCGGCTTATGATCCGCCTTTGAAGGATCCCGGTCCGGCTCCATGGATAAAATTTTCGCGTTATAAAATCTGATCTTCATGAAATTTACCTCGTTCTGTCCGCGTCAGCAGCAGTCCGGCGCGCAGAATCTTCAATGGCAGTTATCAATGACAGCTTTCTGTCCTGTTACAGTGTCTCCCCCATCGCCTCGATGGAGGCTTTCACAAGCTTCGTAAAAAGCGGTGCTGCCGCTTCTCCTGCCGCGTTCACGTCCTCCGACGAGAGCGGAACAGGTGAGATGCCGGCCGCGAGGTTTGAAATGAGCGACACGCAGCAGACCCGCATGCCCATGTGAACCGCGGCAATCGCCTCCACCACCGTGCTCATGCCGACGATATCTCCGCCGATCGCACGGATCATCCGGATCTCGGCAGGTGTCTCGAAAGAGGGACCCGTCAGCTGTACATAGACACCGGAATCGAGCGGGATTCCCTCCCTGTCTGCCGCCTTCCGTATGATGTCCTGCAGCTCCGGATCATAGGCGTGTGTCATGTCCGGAAAACGCACTCCCTCCTCGTCATCATTGGGTCCGATGAGCGGATTCGGAATAAAGCATGAAATATGGTCTGTGACCAGTGCAAGCGTTCCCGCATGATACGAGGGCTTCAGGCCGCCCGCCGCGTTCGAAAGAAACAGGACCTTTGCTCCCAGGGCGTGCATCACGCGGGCCGGCGTCACGACGTCCTCCGTGGAATAGCCCTCATACAGGTGCACCCTGCCCGCCATGCAGACGACCGGCACGCTTCCGACATAGCCGAAGATGAATTTCCCCGCGTGACCCGGTGCCGTCGAGACCGGAAAATCCGGCAGGTCATGGTAGGAAATTTCCTCCACAACCCGGATCTCCTGTGCGAAATTCCCGAGTCCTGACCCGAGCGTCAGCGCCACCTTCGGAACAAAGTCCGTCTTTTTCCGGATGACATCCACAATGTTCTGAATCCTGTCCTTCATGCGTCTACCTCTCTGTCCTGTTTATCAAAACCTTATGCACGGAAAATCCGCGCAGGCGGTTTTCCGTGTATGCGATTTATGAAAGCGGCGCATCCGTGCCGCTTTCATGAATTTCCAATGGATCTTCCTCACGCAAATCCATTTCCGCAGATGTCTCCTCCACAAGGCTTGCCCGCACCATCGGCTGGATGGCGGAGCGCATGGAATCCTTGATGAGGCCCGGCGACACCTGTGACATCAGCCCGGTGAAAATCGGGTTCACATTGCCGGAGCCCGTCGTGATCATTTCCAGGGTGTCCGCAATGATCACATTGCCCGGCACCTCATCCCAGTGAAGCTCCAGCTCCTTCTCCGATTTGAAATAAATCTTGAGCCGGCGCTCCGTTGCTTCCTCTATGAACGCGATCCTGAGAGTCAGCACCGGAATATGGTCCTCATTCCTGCCAAGCCTTCCGATGCAGCCCGTGAGATACTCCTCACCCTTGGAACGGATGAGGGAATGACGTCCCCGGCCGAAGCCGACATTGATGGTGTGAACGTCCTCCCCCTCCCGGAAAATCAGGGAGAGCCTCCCGTCGTGATAGTCAAAGCGCATCATGGAAATGCCGTTCGTATAGTTGTTGTGCACGACCTGCATGATGAGGGGAAACAGTCCGATCCCCTTGCTGTGCATTTCGTAGACCCTGCCGGACAGCCGCCGGAAGAACCGGTCCCGGTCCATGCTCCGCACACTCTGCCGTCCCCAGCCTCCGCGGACAATCGGCGACACATGCCGGACATTGCCCTCCGCCTCCGCCTTTGCCCGGATGAGCTGCTTAAGGCCGATCGGATCCTCCGGCAGGGCATCCGCGGACGGATGGTAATTCAGGCCGAAATACTTCCGGATGATGCCGGTCATCGTTCCGCCGGAAAACACCTCGTCGTTTCCGGCGTTCACCACAATGATCATGTCCCGGTCGGGATAGCAGTACACGTTCTGTCCCAGCATGCCGTTGTACATGAACGAGCCCGGAACATCGCCCATCCAGATGTGGTAGCCGTATTCCGGATTGTCCTCCCGGCCGGTTTTGATCTGGCACCTCGTGGATTCCTCCACCCAGGATTTCGAAATCAGCTGATTCCCTTTCCAGGCTCCGCCGTGCATGTACAGGCTTCCGAGCTTGGCCGCGTCCTCCTGTGTGATGAACATGCCCCAGCCCGCCTTCGTGACGCCGATGGGGGATGTCTCCCAGAATACCTTCGAAATGCCCATCGGGATAAACAGCTTCTGCCGCAGGTATTCGAACATCGTGACGCCCGTGATCTTCGTCACGATGGCTGACAGGATGAACGAATTCATGGAGTTGTATTCGAACTTCGTCCCCGGTGCGAACTTCGGGAGCGAATCGAAGTAGCCCTTCACCCAGTCGTTGCCGGAGATGGCGCCCGTCTCGTTGAACGAAGCGCCGCTCGACATGATGAGCAGGTCCCGCACCGTCAGATCGGAATATTTGAACTTCGTGAGGAGCTTCCCGACACCGGCAACCGTATGCTGCGGCTCCAGGATGTCCAGCGCCTTCGTATCGAGGGAAAGTCTGCCCTCATCGATGAGAAGCCCGACTGCCATGCCGGTAAAGCTCTTGCACATGGAATACGTGACGTGCCACACGCCCTGCCGGTACGGGTCAAAAGCCCCCTCGTAAATGACGTGGTCATGCCGCAGGATCATGAGCTGGTGCATTTCGACATGTTCGGTCGTCTGCAGCTCGTGCACGAAGTCCGACAGGATCCGGCTCGATACGCCCTGCTCCTCCGGCGTGCTCCGGGGAAAGGACTGGTCGATCGGCGTGTACAGGTCGAAGGCAGGCTTCTGCGGCGTGTAGTCTACATGTCCCAGCTCGCCCGTTTTCCGGTTCAGCAGATCCCAGAACAACTGTATGAAAGCAACATTGGAATTTGCCATGTTTACCTCTGATACGAATCTTTACGAATGCTTCGCAGCGACGTGGTCCCGGTCCTTGTAAATATGATCCGCCGGTACACAGCCGCGTACCATGGAAAGGGGATAGACATTCGTGTGACGGCCGATGACAGAGCCGGGATTCAGCACACTGTTGCAGCCGATTTCCGTCCAGTCGCCCAGGATGGCCCCCATCTTCCGAAAGCCCGTCTCCAGCGCCTCCTCCCCGTCATGGATCACGACGTTCGTCCTGTCGGACTTGATATTGGACGTGATGGAGCCCGCTCCCATATGGGCATGGAAGCCGAGGACCGAATCCCCGACGTAGTTGTAATGCGGCACCTCGCAGTGATTGAACAGCACGACGTTCTTCAGCTCGCAGGAGTTGCCGACAACGCACCCCTTCCCGACGATGGCATTGCCCCGGATGAACGCGCACTGGCGAAGCTGTGCGTCCTCATCGATGATGCAGGGGCCGGCAATATATGCGCTGTCGAAGATGTGTGCGCTCCCTGCGATCCAGATGTCCTCACCGCGCCGCTCAAAGCGGTCCGCGGGCAGGCTGTTTCCCAGCTTCACGATAAATTCCCCGATGTCCGGCAGGACTTCCCACGGATAGGTGACGCCGTCGAAAAGCCCTGCCGCTATCGTCTCGTTCACATCCAGAAGATTCTCAACTGTATAATCCTTCCATGCCATTATTTTTTTCCTTTCTTTGCGTAGGTATATTTTGCCTTAAAGTGCATCGGCTTCGGGTAATACTGCGCGTCCTCGCGGAATCTGTCCCTAAGCGGTGCCCGGAAATCACTTGCCTTGACAGCATCCGTCCGCCGCGTCACATAGCTTTTAAGCTTCCCGAAATACTCGCTCTCAGGGATCTCCCCGCTGGCGACTCCCGTCAGTCCCTTCTCCCACGATGCGGTGAGTCTGGGATCCAGGAGCGGCCTGATCGAGCAGTACACCGTATCGTAAATCATCTCGCCCAGCTGCGTCGGCGTATAGATCTGCGTCTTCTTATTGATGTCGATGTACTGGTTGTCGACGAGCTTCTTTAAAATGTCCGCGCGGGTTGCGGATGTGCCGATGCCCGAGCCGCGGATCTGTTCGCGGAGCTCCTCATCCTCGATGAACTGTCCCGCGTTCTCCATTGTCAGGATCATGTCCCCCGAATTATAGCGCTTCGGCGGGGACGCCGCACCTTCCCGGATCTGCAGGTCCTCAAGGGACAGCTTCATTCCCTTTTTCAGTAAGGCGAACACCGCGGCAAGATGAGCCTGCGTCTTCGCATCCTGCGTTTGCCCGGTGTTTTCATCCGCCGCCCCGGATGCCTCTTCCCCGCCCCGGGAAGGCGTACCGTCCTTTTTCTGCAAAAACGAGAACGAGGTGCAGGCAAGGTACCCCTCCTCCTTCAGGACGCGCAGCGATGCCGCAAAGACCTCGGTCCGAAGGCCGATTTTCAGCTGCATCCTGTCGTATACCGCCGCGGGGAAAAAGACGGACAGGAAGCGCCGCACAATCATTTCGTATACCTTCCGGTACGTGGGGGAAAGCGAAGAGAGAGCGGAAAGCCCCTGCCCCGTCGGGATGATCGCGTAGTGATCCGTAATCGCCTTGTCGTTCGTGTATTTCGTCTTCCCGATCTTTTTGTAGGAGCCGCTTTTTAAAATCTCCTCCGTGAGCGGGCGGAACATCGGCATGCTGGATATGCCGCCGAGGTTTTTGCCGATTTCGGCAGCGACTGCCGACGACAGCACGCGCGCATCCGTCCGGGGATACGTCGTCAGCTTCTTCTCATACAGCTCCTGCGCCGCGTTCAGCGTCTCGTCCGGCGAAATCTTCAGGAAGCGGGAGCAGTCGTTCTGCAGCTCCGCAAGATTGTACAGGAGGGGCGGATTTTTAACCTCCTTCCTGTGGGAGATACTGAGGACGACCGGGACATCCCCGGCATCCCCGCCGCCTGTCCCCCCTTCCTTCATGGCACCCTCTGCCCCCTGCGGCACTCCCGTGGCCTTAGCGGCAGTAAGCTCCCCTTTAAGGTATCCGATGAGGGCCTTGGCGTCCTCCTTAGCCCTGAAGCCCTTCTCGCTGTAGAGCTTCGGGGAATGGTCAAAGAGCGAATGGTCCTGCACCGTCCAGTCCGCTTCGAACGAGGCTCCGTCCTGCACGCCGAACCGGCCTGTGACGCGGTAAAACGGTGTTTTTACGAAGGCACGGATCTCCCGTTCCCTCCGGACAATAATGCCCAGGACGCACGTCATAACCCTGCCGACCGCAATGACACACCGGTCCATGTGCAGGAAATCCTGAATCTCCCGCGCGTACTTCAGCGACAGCGCACGGGAGAAGTTGATGCCCATCAGGTAATCTTCCATGGCGCGAAGGTAGGCCGCAGCCCCGAGGGCATCGTACTCGCTGTCATCCTTCGCTTCCCGGATGCCGCGCAGGACTTCCTCCTTCGTCTGCGAATTGATCCAGACGCGGAGCTGCTTCTTCCCCTTTACGCCGGCCTTTTCGGCGACGAGGCGGTAGATATATTCGCCCTCCCGTCCGCTGTCGGTGCAGATATAGATCGTGTCCACCTCCGGCGACGTGAGAATCCCCTTCACGGTCTGAAACTGCTTCTTCGCCGCGCCCTCGCGGATCACCTCGTACCGGAACTTCTCCGGAATGAACGGAATCGTATCGAGCGACCAGCGCTTGAGCTTCGGATCGTAGGCCTCCGGGTATGACATCGTCACGAGATGCCCGAAGCACCAGGTCACGATGGTGTTCTGCGCTTCCAGATACCCGTCCTTCCTGGCAAATTTCAGATCGAGCGCCTGCGCGAACTGCTGCGCGACGCTCGGCTTTTCCGCGATAAAAACAACCTTCCCCATGTACTAAGGATGCAGCCTCCCTGTCCGGATTAAAAGCTCCCGTCCCGGAATGTCTTTCATGACGCCGCCGGGAATGCGTGCAGGGTACACAAACCCCGCATGCCTGATGTAATGATACCATAAGACCTGCGGGGGAAAAATTTTCCTTATTTGTGCTCGATGTAGCCCTTTGCGGTCAGAAGCTCCGCGCATTCCACGGCGCCGCCTGCCGCGCCGCGCATCGTGTTGTGGGCAAGTCCCACGAACTTCCAGTCAAACAGCGTATCGGGGCGGAGTCTTCCGAACGAGACGCCCATGCCGTTCTCGAAGTACACGTCCTTCGCAACCTGCGGGCGGTCATCGTCCTCGAGGTACTGAATGAACTGCTTCGGTGCGCTCGGCAGCTTCAGGCGCTGCGGCTCGCCGGAATAATCGCGCAGCTTCCCGATAAGCTCTTCCTTCGAGGGCTTTTTGCGGAAATTCACGAAGGCGGTTGCCGTGTGGCCGTACAGGACAGGAACGCGGATGCACTGCGATGTGATGACGATGTTGTCCGCGGGAACGATGCGGTCGCCCTCGATATGGCCCCAGATCTTCAGGGGTTCCTTCTCGGACTTTTCCTCCTCTCCGGAAATATAGGGGATGATGTTGCCCTCCATCTCCGGCCAGTCCCTAAAGGTCTTGCCTGCGCCGGAAATGGCCTGATAGGTCGAAACAACCGCCTGGTACGGCTCGTACTCCTTCCACGCGTTCAGGGCCGGTGTATAGGCCTGGATGGAGCAGTTCGGCTTCACGGCGATAAAGCCCCTCGTGGTTCCGAGACGCTTCTTCTGCATCGGAATGATTTCCGCATGCTCCGGATTGATTTCCGGGATAATCATGGGAACGTCCGGCGTCCAGCGGTGCGCACTGTTGTTGGAGACAACGGGCGTCTCCGTCTTCGCGTACTGCTCCTCGATAGCGCGGATCTCATCCTTGCTCATGTTGACGGCGGACAGCACAAAATCCACGTTGTCGGCGATCGTCTGCACGTCGCTGATATCACGGATCACAAGATCCCTTACGAGCGCGGGGACCTCTCCCTCGAGCTTCCAGCGGCCCTCGACCGCCTCGCCGTATGTTTTGCCGGCGCTCCGTGCGGAGGCAGCGATCTCCTTCACCTCAAACCACGGATGGTTTTCCAGGATCTTGATAAACCTCTGCCCGACCATGCCGGTCCCGCCAAGTACACCCACACGTAACTTATTCATGCTCTCCTCCTTAGTACCTGCGTCAGCAGGCATTCTTTCATCGGACGAAATTCGCGCAGGCGATTTCGTCCGTATGATCCCCGAGCCCGGCTTTTTCCCCGCCGGGTTCGTATTCACGAATGCGGCGCATCGGCGTCGCATTCGTGGATCAACCACTGCTTCGCTTCGCGGATCTCCTCCTCCATCGCCTGCTGCCCCGGCGCTCCCTTCGTCAGTCTCCGGTCCACGCACGTCCGGATCGCGATGGCGTCATAGACATCCTCGTCAAATTCCGGGCCAAAGCTCCGGAATTCGTCCATCGTGAATTCATCGAGCGGCTTATGATGCTCGATTCCGTACAGGACCATGCGCCCGATGATGCCGTGGGCATCGCGGAACGGCACGCCCTTCTTCACGAGATAGTCCGCCGCGTCCGTCGCGTTCGTATAGCCGTGCTTTGCCGACGCTTCCATGACGCTGTCGTTGAACCGGATGGTCTTGAGCATGCCGTTCATGAGCTTCAGGCACAGCGAAACCGTATCGAGCGCATCGAAAACCGGCTCCTTGTCCTCCTGCATATCCTTGTCGTACGCGAGCGGAATGCCCTTCATCGTGACGAGAAGGCTGTTCAGATCCCCAAAGACACGTCCCGTTTTGCCGCGGATGAGCTCCGCCACATCGGGGTTCTTCTTCTGCGGCATGATGCTGGAGCCCGTCGAATAGGCATCGTCGATTTCCACAAAGCGGTATTCGTTGGAATTCCAGAGGATGATTTCCTCGGACAGACGGGACAGGTGCATCTGGATGAGGGACAGGTCATTCAGAAATTCGATCGCGTAATCCCGGTCGGAAACGGAGTCCATGCTGTTGCGCGTTGGGCAGCGAAAGCCAAGCTCTGCCGCCGTATAGCCGCGGTCGAGAGGATACGTCGTACCGGCAAGCGCTCCGGCACCGAGCGGACATTCATTCAGCCTCTCCTTCGTATCGGACATCCGGGACACATCCCGGCGGAACATCTCGAAATACGCGCCGAAATGGTGGGCCAGCGTCACGGGCTGTGCCTTCTGCAGATGGGTAAAGCCCGGCATGGTCGTATGGACGTTCTGCTCCATGATGTGCAGGATCGTCTCCTCCAGCGCCAGAAGATCGCTCCGGATCTCACAGCAGGCGCCGCGGACAAACAGGCGCAGATCCAGCGCCACCTGATCGTTCCGGCTCCGACCCGTGTGAAGGCGCTTTCCGTCCTCCCCGATCCTCTGTGTCAGGACCATCTCGACGAAGCTGTGGATATCCTCCGCGGAGCCCGCCTCAATTGCAAGCTTCCCGCTCTCCAGATCTTCATAAATACCCCGGAGGCCTTCCTCGATATGATCCGCTTCCTCCCCGGTCAGGATCCCCTGCCTGCCCAGCATCCTCGCGTGAACGATGCTGCCGCGGATATCCTGTCTCCACAGCCTCTGATCAAACGGCAGCGAGTCGTTCAGCTCCTTCGTAAGCTCACTCGTCGTGCCTGTAAATCTGCCGCCCCACAACTGTGCCATAGCGCAATGCTCCTTTGCATGCCGGGAAGGAAGTCTGCGTCCGGAGGCAGGACCGCCTCCCGGGATTTCATCCTTCGCAGGGATATCTGTCCCCGCAGATGTATCCCCTCCCGTACTCAATCCGTGTCATTGTATCAGAAAATCTCCCCGCACTGAAGAAAAAAATTTAACGAATTAAAGCGCTGAATTCAACGCGTCTTTATAAAAAAATCCCTGCCAGAACCTTGGTCCTGACAGGGATTTGGGTGAGCTGGAAAAGGGACTTGAACCCTCGACCTACTGATTACGAATCAGTTGCGCTACCAACTGCGCTATTCCAGCCTGTACGCCCTTCCTGAGTCTTCCGGACGAGCGCAATAGATATCATACCAATCCCGGCGCACTTTGGCAAGCACATTTTTCCGCCGAAGGAATCAGCACATTTTTCCGCCAAAGGAATCAGCACATTTTTCCGCCAAAGGAATCAGCCAAGCCGGTGAATAAAAAGTCCCGACAGAAGCTTTGGCTCGAACCATGTGGATTTCGGCGGCATGAGCCTTCCTGCGTCCGCAACGGCAAACAGCTCGGACAGCTGAGTGGGATACATGGCAAAGGCCGCTCCCTGCGTCTTATCCGCTTCCTTTTCCAGCTCCTGCAGCCCCCGGATTCCGCCGATGAAGCGGATCCGCGGGTCCGTCCTGGGGTTACGGATGCCGAACATCGGCTCCAGCACAGTATCCTGCAGAATGGAAACATCGAGTCCCTTCACGGGATCGAGGGATTTGATGCTGTTTTTGGCGGTCATCATGTACCAGCGGCCGCCCAGATACAGGCCGATTCTGCCCTTTGCCTCCGGCTGTGCCCATCCCGCGGGATACGGCTCCAGTGTGAAATTCCTCTTCAGTCCCTGCAGGATCTCACTCCTGTCCAGGCCTCCGACATCCGTGACGACGCGGTTGTAGGGAAGGATTTCGAGCTCCTCCTCAGGGAACAGGACTGACAGGAAGTAATTGAACTGTGCGTCCGGCCCTGCCTCCGGATGCTGCTTCCTGCGAAGGAGCGATACCTTCACGGCGGAAGCGCAGCGGTGATGCCCGTCCGCGATGTAGATGGACCCGACGTTCGCAAACGCGTCCGAGATCGTGCGGATGTCCTCCTCCCCGTCAATCACCCACACACGGTTCGTCACATTGCCCCCGGAGACAAAGTCATAAACCGGCTCCGTGCCGCGGACACGCTCCGTCACGGCGTCGATGGCCTCCTGGTTCCGGTAGGCGAGGAAGATCGGTCCGGTCTGCGCGTCGCAGACGTCCACATGGTGGATCCGGTCCAGCTCCTTGGCGGCAACGGTGTTCTCGTGCTTTTTGATCACATGGTTCAGGTAATCATCGACGGCAGCGCAGCCGACAATCCCGGTCTGGAGCCTTCCCTCCATTCCCTGCTCGTACAGGTAGTAGCAGGGCTTTGTATCCTGCACAAAGCTCCCGTCCGCAATTTTCTCATCCAGGAGCCTGCGCGCCTTCCGGTACACCTTCGGCGCGTACATGTCCTGATCCTCCGGAAACTGCGTCTCCGGCCGGTCTATTGCAAGGAACGAATCCGGATGCTGCTCCACATATGCCCTGGCCTCCTCCCGCGAAAAAACATCATAGGGAAGCGAGGCAATCCGCTGCGCCATCCCCTTAGCCGGCCGGAAGGCGCGAAAAGGTTTCACTGTAGCCATATGCTGTCCTTACTCACCGGATGACTCTCACGCGGAACACACCCTCCGCCTGCTGCAGCTGCTCCAGGACCTCAGGGGAAACAGCGGAATCAATGTCCAGAATCGTGTAGGCGTAATCGCCCTTCGACTTGTTCGTCATCTCGGCAATGTTGATGCCGGCGCCGCCCATGATGGCAGTGAATTTCGTGATCATGTTCGGCAGGTTCCTGTGCAGCACCGTAACCCTGCCTGTATGCTGGCAGACACCCGCGTCACAGTTCGGGTAGTTCACGGAATGCGTGATGTTGCCGTTCTCCAGGAAATCGCGGATCTCGTCGGCAGCCATCATCGCGCAGTTGTCCTCGGACTCCTCCGTGGAGGCGCCAAGGTGCGGCGTCGTGATGCAGCCCCTGTGGCCTGCGACCGTCGGGTTCGGGAAATCGGAGACATAGCGGCGCACCCTGCCTGCGTCGATCGCGGCCATCATGGCCTTCTCGTCGACCAGCACATCGCGCGCCATGTTGAGGACAATGACGCCCTGCTTCATCTCGTCAATGGCTTCCCTGCTGATGTAGCCCTTTGTGGAATCCATGGCGGGAACATGAATCGTGATGATGTCGCAGTTCTTATAGATCTCATTGAGATCCGTCACATGCGTGACCTTGCGGGACAGATGCCATGCGTTGTCAACGCCCACATAGGGGTCGTACCCGTAGACGTCCATGCCCATATACACGGCCGCGTTCGCAACACGGACGCCGATCGCGCCGAGGCCGATGATTCCGAGCTTCTTGCCCTCGATCTCCGTTCCGGCGAACTGCTTCTTCTCCTTCTCCACCTGCGCGGTGATGTCCGGATTGTTCCAGTTGCTGCGGACCCAGTCGACACCTTCCACGATGTCACGGGATGCCAGCAGCATGCCTGCGATGACGAGCTCCTTGACGCCGTTCGCGTTCGCACCGGGCGTATTGAAGACAACGACGCCCTGATCCGCGAGCTTCTCCAGCGGAATATTGTTCACGCCGGCGCCGGCCCTCGCAACCGCGAGCAGCTGACCGGAAAACTCCATGTCGTGCATCTTCGCGGAGCGCACGATGATCGCCTGTGCCTCATTGACATCCTCGACCCTTTCAAACTCACCGCCCAGACGGTCGAGACCGACCTGCGCGATATTATTCAACGTTGCATACTTGTACATGGGACCCACCTCATTCATGGCTGCGGACTGCGAAACAATCCGCAATCGCTTCTTGCACCTTAATCTTATCAGCCGGCATAACCGGCACCGGAGCCTTTCCCGGCTGTCACACGGTATTACACAGCGCTGTGATGCGCCTCGAACTCCTTCATGAAGTTCGTGAGCTTCACGACGCCCTCATACGGCATGGCATTGTACAGCGAGGCGCGCATGCCTCCAACGCTCCGGTGGCCCTTCAGGGACTCGAGTCCCTGTGCGGCTGCCTCTTTAATGAACTCGGCATCGAGATCCTTGTCGCCTGTTACGAACGGAGCGTTCATGAGCGAGCGGTCCTGTCTGCGGACCGTCCCCTTGAACAGCTTCGACTCGTCGAGCGTATCATAGAAAAGCTTCGCCTTCGCCTCGTTCTTCTTTGCGATTTCCGCAAGGCCGCCCTGCTTTAACAGCCACTGGAATGTCAGGCCGCAGACATAGATGCCCCACGCGGGAGGCGTGTTGAACAGCGAATCCTTGTCGATCTGCGTCTGGTAGCGCATCATGGTCGGCACATAGTCCGGAAG
Organism: uncultured Lachnospiraceae bacterium; assembly: GCA_900316855.1. GTDB lineage: Bacteria > Bacillota > Clostridia > Lachnospirales > Lachnospiraceae > CAG-791. The sequence goes on from ONEK01000003.1 coordinate 74,597, forward strand.
GTCAGGATTGATGAGATCCTTCCGCACGCAGACGATCGTCACGCCGGCAGGCCCCACGTTCTTCTGCACGCCGCCGAAGAACAGGCCGTACTTCTTCACGTCGATCGGACGGGACAGGAAGTTCGAGGAGACATCCGCGACCAGCACATGTCCCTTCGTATTGGGCAGCTGGAAATATTCCGTGCCGTAAATCGTATTATTCTCACAGATATAGACATAATCCGCGTCCTCGGGAATATCGAGATCGGAGCAGTCCGGAATGTAGGAGAAATTCTGGTCCTCGGAGGAAGCAACACGGACAACCTTCGTGTACTTCTGTGCTTCCTTGGCCGCGTTCCGCGCCCAGTTGCCGGTCACGATATAGGCAGCGGTCCCGTTTTTCGTCAGGTTCATAGGAACCTCGGCAAACTGCGTCCAGCCGCCTCCCTGCAGAAACAGCACCGCGTAATCATCCGGTACGCCGACCAGTTTGCGGAAATCCGCCTCGGCCTTCCTGATGATCCCGTCGAATACCTTCCCGCGGTGGCTCATCTCCATCACGGACATCCCGCTTCCCTTGTAGTCCAGAAGATCCTCCCGGGCTTCCTCCAGAACCTCCAGCGGCAGCATCGCCGGCCCTGCGGAAAAATTGTAGACTCTGCTCATAATCCCCTCCTTAAGCCCGCGTTTTTCGCGGGCACATGATGCAAAATCCGCGAAGGCGGTTTTGCATCTATGATCTCCGAACCCGGCTTCTTCCCCGCCGGGTTCGTATTCACGAAAGTGACGCATCGGCGTCACTTTCTGAATCTCCTCCTTAAGCCCGCGTAAGCAGGCGTACATCACGGGAAATGCGCGAAGGCGCTTTCCCGTGTATGATCTCCGAACCCGGCTTCTTCCCCGCCGGGTTCGTATTCACGAAAGTGACGCATCGGCGTCACTTTCTGAATCTCCTCCTTAAGCCCCCGTTTTTCGCGGGCACATGAACCTAATTGAAAACCACCACCGGCACGCCGACCTGCAGCATGTCGTAGAGCGCCGGCATCACCGCCGGCGGCACATTCACGCAGCCGTGTGAGCCGTTCGTCTGGTAAATCTGCCCGCCGAACTTACTCCTCCAGCCCGCGTCATGGATGCCGACTGAATTCCTGATAAACGGACACCAGTACTTCACGAATGACACATAGCCCTGCCCGACGAGGGAAACATCTCTCTGCTTCGCGCGGAGCGAATAGACACCCGTCGGCGTATTCATGCCCTTCGAGGCGTTGCCCGTCACGATATCCGTCGCGAACCTCTGCTGCCCGTTCTCGTAATAGTACAGCTTCTGATTCGTAAGATCGATTTCCACATACGTCCCGCCGGCTGTCAGAATCGGCTGATGGACCTCATGCCTCTGCTCCATGATGGCCTGCGACAGATACGCGATCTCCGCGTCCACGTCGAGATACCCGCCGTTCTGCAGATTCTGCCCGATGCTGATCACATCGCCGCGCGTCGTTTTGAAGCCGTTCACCGCACCCGCGGGCGGAAACATCGCCTGCAGTCCGGAGAAGAACTCCCGCATCTGCTTTGCGTCGAGCATGTAGTAATGCGTGTTCGGATCAATCGCGTACTGACCCTTCGCATCCTTCATCATCATCGTCATGGCAAGCTCCGGCGTCACCGTATAGTCCCCCGTGGGGAAATGATACGTGATGGCACAGTCCGGTGCTTTGGCAACGGCGGTCTTTCCGGCGGCCTGTGCGGGAACCGCGCTCACCCCGGCGAGCAGCAGAACTGCCCCCGCCAGTGCCGCGATGCTGATCCATAAATTCCGAATTTTCCTCATGTAAACTCCTTTGCGGGTCTCAGCGCCCTGCGGACAGATCGGCCTCGTCGAAGGCTTCCTCGATCGATGTTCCCGGCGATACCATCGGGAATACCTTGTCATCCTCCTCGATCTGCACGTCGATGACAACCGGTCCGTCGCAGGCGAGCGCCTTCTTCAGGACGCCGTCCACTTCTTCCTTACTGGTAATGCGCAAAGCCATACAGCCAAGACCCTCGGCTGTTTTGCAGTAATCCACCTTATCCGTCAGAACCGTGGCAGAATACCGCTTCCCATAATACAACGTCTGCCATTGTCTGACCATACCGAGAACCTGATTATTGATGACGACATCGATCACCTTGATGTTGTAGCGGCTCGCCGTCGCAAGCTCGATCAGGTTCATGCGGAAGCACCCGTCTCCCGCGATATTGATGACGGTTTTGTCGGGGCAGGCCGTCTTCGCGCCGATTGCGGCGCCGAGGCCGTACCCCATGGTGCCAAGGCCGCCGGACGTCAGGAGCGTGCGCGGCTGCGTAAATGTATAGTACTGCGCGGCCCACATCTGGTGCTGGCCGACATCAGTTGTAATGATCGCTTTGCCTTCCGTCAGTTTGTCGATCTCCTCAATCACATAGGGACAGGTCAGTCTGCTGTTGTCATAGGCAAGCGGATACTGCAGCTTCAGGTCCCGGATCTGGCTCATCCAGATCTCATGGGATGTCTTATCGACTCTTCTGACCAGCTTCTGCAGGATCTCCTTCAGGTCTCCGACCAGGGCGAGGTCCACCTTGATGTTCTTGTTGATCTCGGCATCGTCCACATCGATCTGCAGGATCTTCGCCTTCGTGCAGAACTTCTTCGGGTTGCCGATCTGCCGGTCGGAGAACCGCGTCCCCAGCGCGATGACAAGGTCCGCCCTGGACAGGCCCAGGTTCGATGCCTTCGTCCCGTGCATGCCGATCATGCCCGTGTAATGGCGGTCATGGCCGTCGAAGGCGCCCTTGCCCATGAGCGTATCGCACACCGGCGCGTCGATCTTCTCATCGAGCTCCCGGATCTCCTTCGAGGCCCCGGAGATCACCGCACCGCCGCCGACGTACAGGAACGGACGCTTTGCCTTGTTGATCATCTGTGCCGCGAGATCGAGATCCGCTTCGGTATAGCCAGCGCAGGCAGAAACCTGAACCGGCTCTGCCGCCTCCGGCTCCGCCTTCTCGTACTCGCACTCCGCCGCTGTCACGTCCTTCGTCACATCGATGAGGACAGGACCGGGCCTTCCGCTTCGCGCGATCCGGAACGCCCTGCGGATCGCCGGTGCGAGCTTTTTCACGTCCTTCACGATCGTGCCGTGCTTTGTCACCGGCATCGTGATGCCGGCAATATCCACCTCCTGGAACGAATCCTTGCCAAGCAGAGGCAGCGTCACGTTGCACGTGATCGCCACAATCGGAACAGAATCCATATACGCCGTCGCGATGCCCGTTACGAGATTCGTGGCACCGGGCCCTGACGTCGCCATGCACACCCCGACCTTTCCCGACGCACGCGCGTAGCCGTCCGCCGCGTGCGCCGCACCCTGCTCGTGCGACGTCAATACATGGCGGATCTGCTGCCTGTGCTTGTACAATGCGTCATACACATTGAGAATCGCGCCGCCCGGATACCCGAACACGGTGTCCACACCCTGTTCAAGCAGGCATTGCACGATGATTTCAGAACCTGTTAATTTCATCTTCTACCTCTGTCAGTCTGATGTTTGCACCAGGCGCCCGTCAGATGTGTACCGTGCAGTTTCCCCGGGATTCGGCGCCTGAATGACTAGCCTCATCAAAAATGCAATAGACGTCCGCAAAAATTAGAACTCGCTTCAGGGCTTGTGAATGTGGGACGCAGTGCGCTCAGACAGCTCATTTTTGCGGACATCGCATTTCCGATTCGGCAAGTCATTGCTGCGGCGCCTGCATAGGGGAAACCACATCGGCACACATCCTTCTGGCGCCTCGAAAAACGTGCGGCATATGCACAGGGGCGCCCATGAGCGTCCCATGCAATCACTCCTCGCAGTCGGGCCGCAGCTCCTTCGGCAGCTCCAGGATGGCGCCGCGGTTGCCGCTCGTCACAAGCGCCTGGTACCGCGCAAGATACCCGTCCGTGATCTTCGGCTTTCTCGGCTTCCATTCGGCTTTGCGCTTTGCGAGCTCCTCATCGGAAACCTTCAGCTCCAGCCGGTTCGCATTGATATCGATGGAAATGATGTCTCCCTCGTGCACCAGCGCGATCGGTCCGCCGACCGCAGCCTCCGGGGAAACATGTCCGATGGCGGCGCCTCTCGATGCTCCGGAGAAGCGTCCGTCCGTGATCAGGGCAACCGTCGAGCCAAGCCCCATGCCGATGATGGCTGACGTGGGATTGAGCATCTCGCGCATGCCCGGGCCGCCCTTCGGACCCTCGTAGCGGATGACCACGACATCGCCCGCCTGGATCTTGCCTGTAGTGATGGCGCTGATAGCATCCTCCTCGCAGTCAAACACACGCGCGGGACCCTCATGCTGCATCATCTCGGGCGCAACCGCCGAGCGCTTCACAATGCCGGTGTCCGGAGCGAGGTTCCCCTTCAGGACCGCAATGCCGCCGTTTGGCATATACGGATTGTCAATCGGCCGGATGACCTCCGGATTGCGGTTGACCGCATCCTGAATGTTTTCGCCCGTCGTCCGGCCGGTGACGGTCATTCCGTCCAAGTACAGCAGGTTTTTCTTAGTGAGCTCCTTCATCACCGCGTAGATACCGCCCGCCTCATTCAGGTCCTCCATGTACGTGGGACCCGCGGGTGCGAGGTGGCACAGGTTCGGCGTATTGTCCGAGATCTTATTCGCGAACTCCATGTTCAGCTCAATGCCGCACTCGTGCGCAATGGCAGGAAGGTGCAGCATCGTGTTCGTCGAGCAGCCGAGTGCCATATCCACGGTAAGGGCGTTGACGAAGGCCTCCCTCGTCATGATGTCCCGTGGGCGGATGTTCCGCTTTACGAGGTTCATAACCGCGTAGCCGGCCTCCTTCGCAAGGCGGAGTCTTGCGGAATAGACCGCCGGAATCGTGCCGTTGCCGCGAAGTCCCATGCCGATCGCCTCCGTCAGGCAGTTCATGGAATTGGCTGTATACATGCCGGAGCAGGAGCCGCACGTCGGGCACACGTTTTCCTCGAAATCCGTGAGCTCCTTGCGGCTGATTTTCCCCGCGTCGTAGGAGCCGACCGCCTCGAACATGGACGAGAGCGAACGCTTCTGCCCGTTCACGTGGCCGGCCAGCATCGGTCCGCCCGAAACGAACACGGTCGGAATGTTGATCCTTGCCGCAGCCATGAGAAGACCCGGCACGTTCTTGTCACAGTTCGGGATCATGACGAGTCCGTCGAACTGGTGCGCCTTCGCAAGGCACTCTGTCGAGTCCGCGATGAGATCCCTTGTTACGAGCGAATACTTCATGCCCACATGCCCCATCGCGATACCGTCGCAGACCGCGATGGCGGGAACCATGACGGGCATGCCGCCGGCTTCCGCGATGCCGAGCTTCACCGCCTGTGCGATCTTATCCAGGTTCATATGTCCCGGAATGATTTCATTGTAGGAACAGACGACGCCGATCAAAGGCTTTTCCATCTCCTCCTTCGTAAACCCGAGAGCGTTGAACAGACTCCTGTGAGGTGCCTGCTGCACCCCTTTCTTCACATTGTCACTTAACATAATTTGTCCTCGTATCAATTCTGTTAACGGTTACTGAATCCGCCCTGCGATCTCATCGCCCATGCCGGCGCAGTTTACCTTCGTAAGGCCCTTCGCTTTTTCCGGATCCTTCGGCATGAGGTCCGCACTGCGAAAGCCTGCTGCCAGCGTATCCTTCACGGCCCTCTCGATGGCGTCCGCCTCGGCGCCAAGGCCGAAGCTGTAGCGCAGCATCATGGCCGCCGACAGGATCGTCGCCACGGGATTTGCGATGCCAAGGCCCGCGATATCCGGTGCGGAGCCGTGGCTCGGCTCGTACAGGCCGAAGCTCGACTCGTTCAGCGACGCGGAAGAGAGCATGCCGATGGAGCCTGTAATCATGGACGCCTCATCGGAGAGGATGTCGCCGAACATGTTCTCCGTCAGGATTACGTCAAACTGCTCCGGATCCTTCACGAGCTGCATCGCGCAGTTGTCGACCAGCATGTCATTCTCCCCGATGTCGGGATATTCCGCCGCGACCTCATGGACAACCTTCCGCCACAGGCGCGACGTATCCAGGACATTGGCTTTGTCGACGCTCGTCACCTTCTTCCGGCGCTTCCCCGCAATCTCAAAGGCAGTCCTCGCGACACGGCGGATCTCGTTCTCATTGTATTTGAGCGTATCCTGCGCCGTCAGGACGCCGTCGATTTCCTTCGTCCATCTCTCGCCGAAGTACAGACCGCCCGTCAGCTCCCGGACAATGATGAGGTCGAAATTCCTGCCGCCCTCCTTTGCAGAGAGCGGGCAGCTGTCCGCAAGCTCTTTAAAAAGGTAAGCGGGCCGCAGGTTCGCGTACAGTCCGAGCGCCTTCCGGATTCCTAAGAGTCCCGCCTCCGGGCGCTTTTCGGGCGGCAGCTGATACCAGGGACTCGTCTTCGCGTCTCCGCCGATCGATCCCATGAGCACCGCGTCATTTGCCTTTGCCGCCTCAATCGTCTCCTGTGTGAGCGGTACGCCGTACCGGTCGATGGAGCAGCCGCCCATCAGAAGCTCCGTATAGGTAATGCTGTGGCCGTACTTCTGACATACGGCCGTTAACACCTTCCTTGCCTCGGCGACGATTTCCGGCCCGATGCCGTCCCCGCCGATTACTGCTATCTTCATTTCCATAATGAATCACCCTCTTTTTAGGCTGACTGCCTGCCCGCTTTAAGGCTTTAACCCATAAAAGCCTGCAGGCTATATAAAAAGAAGGCTTCCGCAAAAGCCTTCTTTTTAATTGAACCCTATGTGCCGTTATTCAGGGCACCCTTGCCCGGCTTTATTTCGTCTTCTGATCGGAAGCCCCGGAATTGTCTGCTTCCTCCGCCGCGGCATCCTCCGGCTTCTCGAGCTGGACGATGGCCGACTTCTGCATCGGGATGCGGCAGTTCTTGTTGTTGCCGAACTCGACAATGACCGTGTCATCGGTAATGTCGATGACGATGCCGTAGAAGCCGCTGCTGGTCAGGACGGAATCCCCGACCGCCAGCCTCGAGAGCATATCGGTCTTCTGCTTCTGCTCCTTCCTCTGCGGACGGATGAAGAAGAAATAGAAAAACGCCACCAGAATGACAATGTAGATGATCATCAGCCCCGTGGACCCCGCCGTTGAGCCTGCGGCGGAAGACGTAAGAAGTAATGCGTTCATTGAAACCTCCATCAATCGTTTATTTCCGGAAAACCATTGTCACTACTATACAACAGGCATCCGTCGTTTTACAAGGAAAAATATATTTGTCGTTATTCCTACTGGTTTGCTCAAAATAGTGCTTGACATTTATTTCCACAGATGATAAAAACGTTCGTATGAAAGCACTCACAACGAGCTGTACAAACTGTATGAATTCTGCAATCCACGCAAGGAATGCCTGCGTGCGTTTTGGCTGACTTCAATGACGGTCTGTACAGACGGCAGTATTGAACCATCCAGGGGCGGAGGCGAAAGCTTCCGCCCCTTTTGTATCTATATAATTAGACAACATGATCCGGAAAGAACGGCTGACACAGCAGTTTCTCAATTTCACAAAGATCGATTCGCCAAGCTTTCATGAACGGCAGATGGCGGATTATGTAAAGGAAGTGTTCGCAGGCCTTGGCATCCCGCTTTGTGAGGATGACGCGAACGTCCGGTTCGGGAGCGAAGCCGGCAACCTGTACGGCAGGCTTGAGGGAGAGCTCGAGGGAGACCCTCTCCTCTTCCTCGGGCATCTCGACACCGTGGAGCCCGCAAAGGGCAGGAAGGCGGTTCTTCATCCGGACGGAACCATAACGTCTGCCGGCGATACCGTGCTCGGCGCGGATGACCAGTCGGGTCTTTCCGAGATCATTGAAGCCATCCGCTCCATAGAGGAGGACGGGAAGCCGCACAGAACGCTCGAGTTCCTGATCTCGTTCGCGGAGGAGGCGTTCACGAAGGGGTCCCGGTATTTTGACTGGAACCTGCTCGAAGCAAAGCAGGGCTATACCCTGGACCTGGATGCTCCGATCGGCACGGCGTCTTTATGGGAGCCGACACTCATCGAATTTACAATCGACATCACCGGGCGGAGCGCCCATGCGGGCTTTCATCCGGAGCAGGGCATCAACGCCATCCGGATCGCCGCGGACATCCTGACGGAGCTGCCCCTCGGAAGAGTCGATCCTGAAACAGTATTAAATGTAGGCATCATCCGGGGCGGTACGGCGAAGAACGCCGTTCCGGGCACCGTTCACATGGAAGGCGAGCTTCGCTCCCGATGTCATGACAGAGCACTGTCACTGCTTGAGAGCATCCGGGAAACTGCCGGTGAAAAGGCGGCTGCCCTCGGCGGTACCGCAAAGGTGCAGTACGACATTGACCTGCACGAATACCGCATGGATCCGGATGAGCCTGTCGTCCGGCGCTTTGTGAAGGCGGCGGAGCGGGCGGGAATACAGCCTGTGCTCTCGGGGAGCTTCGGAGGAAGCGACAATAACCAGTTCGCACAGCACGGTGGTCACGGCATCGTCCTTGCCAGTGCCATGTTCGACTGTCATACCGTTCACGAATACACAACCGTGGAAGATCTGTTCCGTGCGGCACAGATCGTGGAAAATCTCATGACCTCGGAGCTCTGATCCCTGCCGGTACTCTCAAGGCATCCGGATCCTTCCGGTCCGGGGATTTTCCGGAAAAGCCCCGGTTCCGGCTTCTGCGCCGGACCGGCACGAGGTATAAGGATTATGAAATTACCCTTACAGTACCAGATCAGCGAATTTGACTGCGGCCCTTCGTCGCTCCGCAATGCCATGGCATACCTCTTCGACCGGGACCAGCTGCCCCAGGAGATCCTGACGAGCATTTTCAATCTCTCGCTCGACGGCTATCATGCACACGGAACGAAAAAGAGTGTTAATATTTACGGAACATCGGATGATGCGATGATGTCGTTCTCGAAGCAGTTCAATGAGATCAGTGCGCGCGATCACCTGTCCTATCGCAGCAAGGTCCTGCTGGACAGTGCGGTGGACACCCGTAACCCGGATTTTTCCGGCCCGCTGAAGAACGGCGGTGCCATCGTGGCGAAGGTTATGCTCGACGTCGCGCACTATGTCCTCATCACAGGCTATGATCAGGGGAAGGTGAGGCTGTTCGATCCGTACATGCCGGAGACGCCCTATGTCTATCCGGGCGTGAAGTGGACCATGAATCACCCTTACTGGTACAACGTAGAGACAGATGAGGAATACCTTAATCGCGTAGATACCGAATGGTGGTCCTTCGGCGAGGTTCCGGAGCGGATCGCGCTGACGTTCACGAAAAAATAAGCAGTGTTATGTACGCCCGCACATTGTGCGGACAAGAGAGGAGATTCAATCACTATGAATATTATGAAAAAGTTACTGGCAGGGGCGCTGGGGATCGCGCTGGCCGCATCCGTGACTGCCTGCGGCAGTTCAGGGGCAGCGGAAACGGGCGGGTCGTCCGCCGCAGGCGCTGCATCGGCCGATGCAGCCACTCCTGCTGCCACACAGGCAGCGGGCAGTACAGACGCACAGGCAGCGGCGGACTCCACGGTCAACATCGGTGCCACGGATACCATCGGCACGGTCAACCCGCTCAACATGGACTGGACGTTCATCAACTACTACGCGACGAGCTTCGAATTCCTGCCGCTTGTCGGAACCGCGGCGGATTACAGCCAGGTTCCCATGATCTCCGAGCCCATCACAACGGACGACAACCTGACGTTTAATATTAAAATCCGCGACGGCGCCGTCTGGTCGGACGGCGAGCCCATCACGACGGATGACATCATCTGGACGATTCTGAAGATGACGTCTCCCTCCGTCGCGAACCCGAACTTCGATTTCACGAACATCAAGGGGATCTCCGATGACAACCTCTCCCCCGAGGGAGCGGATTCTCTCGAGGGCCTCGTAAAGGTTGATGATCAGAACATGCAGATCGTCATGAAGTCCGAGATGGGTCTCAACACGTTCATCAACAACGTCGGTTCCTGGATTCTCATCCTCCCCGAGCATGCCCTGAAGGACATCCCGGACGATCAGCTCCTGACGAGCGACTGGTTCAACGCACCGACCGTAGTAAGCGGCCCTTATCAGATCACCGGCGTTGATCCGTCCCACTACGTGACATACAAGGCAAACGAGAACTATTTCCAGGGCGCGCCGAAGATCGCGAACCTGAACCTTCGCATCGAGGACGCTTCCGCTCTCGCTGCGGGCCTTCAGTCCGGCGAGATCGACTTTACGCATCCCGCGTTCTCCAACGTCGCAGTGGAGGACCGCAAGACCCTTGCCGGCCTGTCCAACGTTACGACATCCTATTCCGATCCCATCACGAACGAGATGACGTTCTTCAATACGAAGAATGTGACTGACGCAAAGGTCCGCAGGGCCATCGTGGAAGCCATCGACCGGGAGCTTCTCGTCTCCCAGCTCCTGGGCGGTGAGGGTGAAGTGACAGACGGCTTCGTATGCACGAAGTCCCCGTTCTATGACAGCAGCAAGCAGAACATTCCCTACGATCCCGACGACGCGAAGAAACTCCTCGCGGATGCAGGGTGGGATAGCTCAAAGACCCTGGAATGGTATGTGAGCTCGAGTGACACCGCGGGCGTTCGTGCCGTACAGGTCGCGAAGGAGCAGCTCGCGGCCGTCGGCGTGAACGTCAACATCAACACCGTAGATTTCTCTACCCTCATGGACATCGCGGGGCAGAACAGCTTCGACATCTTCAGCGTACAGTACACGATCACTCCTTCCGATTATTACGCGGACGGCGCGAGCCTCGTGGATGCGGAGGAATCCTGGACCGGCGGCTGGATGGATGACGAGATGGACGGGATCTTCGCAAAGACCCAGACGACGACGGACGAAGCGGAGCTCACAAAGCTTTACCTTGCAATGGACCAGAAGCTCATTGACGAGGTTCCTGTGTTCTCGCTGTACTTCATGTCCAACTGCGGCAGCGTATCGAACCGCCTGAAGAACGCGTCTCCCACCCTCTTCGGAGCCTTCAACAACATCCAGGACTGGGAAATTGCGGAATAAACCCTTCCGGGGCGGCGAAATTTAGTCGATTTTTGCAATGTGCATCCCGCCCCGTTGTTTTATGATGAAAGCGTCGGATTCCGGCAGACGGAACCCGGCGCTTTCGCTTTATGAAATGATTGCAGTGTCAGAACGCATGCCCTGCCGTCCGTAATCACTGCTTAAAACGTAATCATGAAAGAGGTCACTATGGAAACCCTTCTCGATGTGAACGACCTGCAGGTCCGGTTTCACAGCGATTTCGGCGACCGGATCGTCACCGATCATATAGCGTTTCAGGTAGGAAGCGGGGAGATTCTCGGCATCGTCGGGGAGTCCGGCTCCGGCAAGTCTGTCACATCACTTGCACTCATGGGGCTCCTGCCGGGGAACGGCTCCGTTCTCTCGGGAAGCGCGCAGTTCGGCGGCCGGGATCTCCTTGCCCTCAGCGGGAAGGAGCTTGACGAAATCCGCGGCAGGGACATCTGCATGATCTACCAGGACGCGCTCGCGTCGCTCGACCCTGTGTTCCCGGTCGGACTGCAGATTACAGAGGCCATCCGCCGCCATGTGGAGCCGGACCGTAAGAAGGCGCATTCCATCGCGGTTTCGTGGCTTGACAGGATCGGCATTCCCAACCCTGAGCAGGCCATGAATCGCTATCCCCACGAGTTTTCCGGCGGGCAGCGCCAGCGCATCATGATTGCCATGGGGCTCTCCTGCCGCCCGAAGCTTCTCATCGCTGATGAGCCGACGACCGCGCTCGACGTCACGATCCAGGCACAGATCATGAAAATCATCCGGGACCTGCGAAGGGAGCTCGGGATGTCCGTCATCCTGATCACGCATGACATCGGACTCATCGCGCAGAACGCGGACCGCGTGCTGGTCATGTACGCCGGACAGATCATGGAATCCGCCGGCGTGCGGGAGCTCTTCCATCATCCGCTTCATCCCTACACCCGCGCGCTGCTTGCGAGCGCGCCGGACCCCGGGGACGCCAGAGAGCGCAGACTCGTCAGCATCCCCGGCTCCGTTCCGGAAAACTACACCAACATGAGCGGCTGCCGCTTCGCTTCCCGCTGTGCTTATGCAGGGGGCGCCGGCCCTTCCGGGGACACAGGTGCAGGAGGAAGCGGGAGCACCGCTCCTTCAGGATACATCTGTCCGGAATGCCTGCAGCATCAGGAGCTGCGCGAGCCTGAGCCGGGACATTTCGTCCGCTGCATCCGGGCTGATGGTTTCTGAGCGATTCACAGGATCAGATACCGGGAAAGCGTACAATCGTTTTCCCCGTAAGGAGATTCAGAAAGTGACGCCGATGCGTCACTTTCTGAATACGAACCCGGCGGGGAAGAAGCCGGGTTCGGAGATCATAGATGCAAAACCGCCTTCGCGGATTTTGCATCATGCGCCCGCACTTTGTGCGGGCAAAAGGAAAAGCCTGCTGCCGCAGGCTTTTAATGGAATAAACTATGCAGGACAGCCACATTCTGCTCTCCGTCCGTGACCTGACAAAGCACTACCCCGCGGAGGGCAACGGATTTTTTCACAGGAACAACGAATTCATCCACGCCGTGGATCATGTAAGCTTCGACCTCCGGGAGGGCGAAACGCTCGGCCTTGTCGGGGAATCCGGCTGCGGGAAATCCACGACCGGCCGGCTTGTCGTCGGTATGGAAAAGCCGGATGGCGGCTCGATCCTCTACGAGGGACAGGAGCTTGCCGGGATGAGCCGGAAGGAGCTCTCTTCGATCCGCACCCTGCTTCAGATGATCTTCCAGGACAGCTACCAGTCCCTGAATCCCAGGAAGCGCGTTCTGGACATTCTCGCGGATCCCATGGTCTTCCACGGCATCGTTTCCCGTGCCGACGCACCCCGCAGGGTCGGGGAGCTGCTGCAGCTCGTCGGCCTTCCTGCGGACGCCGCGGACCGCTATCCGCACGAGTTTTCCGGCGGACAGCGCCAGCGGATCTCCATTGCCAGGGCCCTGTCGCTCAATCCCAGGCTCATCGTCTGTGATGAGCCTGTTTCGGCGCTCGATGTCTCGATCCAGGCGCAGATCCTGAACCTGATGAAGGACCTGCAGGACAGGCTCGGCGTTGCCTACCTTTTCATCGCGCACGGCCTCGGGGCGGTGCATTACATCTCCGACCGCATCGCGGTCATGTACCTGGGCGAAATCGTGGAGCTGGGAGAAGGGCAGGAGGTGTTTCGCCACCCGCTCCACCCTTACGCACAGGCGCTGATCGGCGCGGTCCCGGCGGCGGATCCCGACCGCAGGCCGGATGATGCCTCCATTCTGAAGGGGGAAGCAGGCGACGCCGTCCATGTGGGCGAAGGGTGCCGCTTCGCCGCGCGCTGCCCCTTTGCAGCCGATCAGTGCCTGAGGGAGCATCCTGTCCTTACGGATTTCGGAAACGGCCACCTGGCAGCCTGCTGGCGCGCAGCCCGAGGGCATGAATGCGAACCCGGCATATAGCCGGGTTCGGTCTATCATAGATGCAAAACCGCCTTCGCGGGTTTTGCATCATGGGCCCGCAAACAACGCGGGCATGAGGAAATTCCATGGCAAAATACATTGCAAAACGCCTGCTGTACGGCCTGATCACGCTCCTCGGGATCACGATCATAGATTTCATCCTGATGAACCTTGTCGGCAACCCGATTGACATCCTCGCGAGCAATCCGAAGGTTTCCGAGGGAGCACTTAAGGTGCGCGCACACGAGCTCGGCCTCGACCGCCCTGCCTGGCAGCAGTATTTCATCTGGATCGGCCAGATCCTGCACGGAAACTTCGGTTTCTCCTACAAGACGTATCAGCCCGTCTCGCAGATGATACTCTCGCACCTTTTCCCCACGCTCATTCTCATGGGAACGGCGCTTGCCGTCTCCATGGTCATCGCGGTCGTCTTCGGCATCTACAGCGCTGTCCACGTCCATACGAAGAGGGACTACTCCATCGTCTTTCTCGCGTTCCTCGGGCAGTCCGTACCCGGCTTCTTCCTCGCCCTCGTGCTGATCTACTTCTTCAGCGTGAGGCTTGGCTGGCTTCCGTCCTCGGGAATGCGCAATCTCAATGATCCGGGGGACGGCGTGCAGCTTCGCTACCTCATCCTGCCCGCCACAGTCCTAGCGCTCTCGGAAGCCGGCAACAACATCCGCTATATCCGCTCCGCCATGCTCGAAATCCTGAACCAGGATTACCTGCGCACTGTAAAGGGCAAGGGTGTCGGCCGCCGCATCCTCATTTACCGGCATGCACTGCGCAATGCGCTCATCCCGATCGTGACCGTATTCGGCATGGAAATCCCCGGTCTTTTCGGCGGCTCGGTTATTCTGGAGCAGATTTTTTCGTGGCCGGGTCTCGGCCTCATGACCATGAACGCCATCCTGCAGCGCGACTACCCCGTCATCATGGCGACGTGCCTTTTGTCCGCGGTCGTCGTGCTCCTTGCCAACATCGTTACCGACATCCTCTACGCCGTCGTGGATCCCACCGTGAAGCTGGGGAAGCAGTTTTGAATGATCCGCCGATGCGGATCATTCGAAACTACGAGGGAAGCCTTCGGCATTCCCTCGGTGGATCATACGCGTGAAACCGCCTTCGCGGTTTTCACGCGATGGATGCCTGCTTGCGCAGGCATATCGAAGCAGGTTTGAATGATCTGCCGATGCGGATCATTCGAAACTCACATACGGAAGTGAAAGCACATGGAAAAGAAAATGATGAAAAAAGACGTCCATGAAACATATGCCGGCATGGTCTGGCGCAGGTTTAAGAGGCACAGGGCGGGCTTTGCCTGCCTGATCCTTCTCCTTGCAATCGCCGCGGCAGCGGTGCTCGCGCCCGTACTCGCCCCCTTTGACCCGGACCAGATCAATCCGGCCTTCTCACAGGCACCCGGCGGTCCGTACCTTCTGGGAACGGATCAGATGGGAAGAGACGTGTTCTCCCGGCTCCTTTACGGAACGCGGGTCTCTCTGACGGTCGGCGTGCTGTCCACGCTCCTTGCGACGTCCATCGGGGTCGTCCTGGGACTTACTGCCGGTTATTTCGGCGGCTGGGCTGACATGGTCATCATGCGGGTCACTGACATGATCATGTCCTTTCCCTACATCATGCTGATCCTTGTCGCCGGCGTAATCTTCCGCCCCGGCATGTGGATGATCATCCTGATCCTCGGCTTCATCGACTGGCCCGGCGTCGCAAGGCTTGTGCGGGGCGAGGTCCTCTCGCTTAGGGAGAAGGATTTCATTCACAGCGCCGAGATCGCGGGCATGTCCCGCAGATACATCCTCTTTTCCGAGATCCTGCCGAACTGCTTTGCCCCGATCCTTATCTTCGCGACCGGCGTCATGGCGATTTCCATCCTCGATGAGGCTTCGCTCTCATTTCTGGGCATGGGCATCCAGCCGCCGCAGGCATCGCTCGGCAATATGCTGAACGGCGCACAGTCCATTTCCGTCCTCACAGGCATGCCCTGGCTCTGGGTCGCCCCCGGCGTCATGATCATCCTGCTCGTCGTCTGCACGAACTTCGTCGGCGACGCGCTCCGCGATGCGATGGATCCCAACACCTCCTGGTGAGGCGGTGCCGGGCAGCGTCACGAATTCTCGTACGGGTCCCCGGCAAGATCCTCGAGCTTTCGCTTCTTCCAGGCCTCGAACCGGTCCGCGTCGAGCGCGTCCCGGATTTCCTGCATCAGATGATTATAGAAATACAGGTTGTGCATGACGCAAAAGCGCAGACCCAGCGCCTCGTCCGCCTTTAACAGGTGCCGGATATAGGCACGGGAGTATCCCCTGCGGCAGACAAGACAGCCGCAGGAGGGATCAACAGGTCTTGTGTCCTTCTCGTACTTCAGGTTTCGGATCCGCAGCGTCCCGTGGTTCGTGTACAGGTTGCCGTGCCGCCCGTTCCTGGACGGATAGACGCAGTCGAAGAAGTCAATGCCCCGCGCCACCCCTTCGATGATGTTTTCCGGTGTTCCGACGCCCATGAGGTACGTCGGCTTATCCTTCGGCAGGTAAGGTGTCGTCTGTTCGATGATGTCATACATCTGCTCGTGCGTCTCGCCGACGGCAAGGCCGCCGACCGCGTACCCGTCGAGATCCAGTTCCGAGATCCGCTTCGCGTTTTCAATCCGGATATCCGGGAATATCGCTCCCTGGTTGATGCCGAACAGCAGCTGGTGCGGATTGACGGCCGTCTCCTCCTGCCGGAATGTGTCCATGGCCTTCTGGCAGCGGACAAGCCAGCGCTGTGTCCTTAAGACGGACTGCTCGACGTAATCGCGCTCCGCAAGCGCCGGAGGACACTCATCAAACGCCATGGCGATCGTCGAGCCGAGGTTTGACTGAATCCGCATGGACTCCTCCGGCCCCATGAAGATCTTCGCCCCGTCGACGTGGCTGTGGAACGTCACGCCCTCCTCCTTGATATGCCTCAGCTCCGCGAGCGAGAAGACCTGAAAGCCCCCGGAATCCGTGAGAATCGGCCTCTTCCACAGCGTGAACCGGTGCAGCCCTCCGAGCTCCCGGATCGTTTCATCCCCGGTCCGCACATGCAGGTGATAGGTATTGCACAGCATGACCTGCGTATCGATGCTCTCGAGGTCGCCCGCCGACAGGCCTCCCTTGATCGCTCCCGCTGTCGCGACGTTCATGAAGACCGGCGTCTCGATGACGCCGTGCACCGTCGTAAGCCTCGCGCGCTTTGCCATGCCGGATGTCTTCAGCAGCTCATAGTAACTGTTCCTGCCCGCGGGAATCATCTTCACCGCTTCCTGGTTGTAGGTATCCCTGATCTGATTCATTCTGGTCTCGTAATCAATCCTGCCGCCGATGACAGCTTTTCCCGGTCAGGCAGTCTGCTCCGGCTGTTTTCCTCCCTGCATCAGCACGCGTAAAATTTACGCACATTCTCCGCACGCGCCGACAGATTCAGCAGCATGGCGTCGAGGAGGGAGAGCGCACTCATCGCCTCGCAGACGACAACCGCCCTCGGAACAATGACGGGGTCGTGCCTGCCATGGATGGAGAGCGCCTTCGGAACGCCGTTCCCGTGTACGGTTTCCTGCGGCTGCGCGATAGACGGCGTCGGCTTGAAATAGCTGCTGAGAACGATGTCCGAGCCGTCCGAGATGCCGCCCAGGATCCCGCCCGCGTGATTCGTGCGCTTCCGGATGATCCCGTCCTCATCGCTGTAGAAGGCGTCGTTATTCTGCGAGCCTGTCCGCACGGCGGCAAACATCCCGTCTCCGACACCGACGGACTTCACAGCGCCGATCGACATCAGTGCCCCCGCGAGCATCGCGTCAAGCTTGTGGAAAACAGGGTCCCCGACCCCCGCCGGGACGCCGCTGATCCTGCCCTCGACCATGCCCCCGAGCGAGTCCTTCGCGGCCTTTGCCTGTTCAATGAGCTCCATGGCCGCGGCATCCGCTGACCTGTCCGGCATCCTGGTCGCCGTCTTCCAGATGAGGTCCCGGTCAAAATGCCCCCGGTCGATCACCACGTCCCCGATCGCCGCGGTGTAGAAGCAAAGGTCCACACCGAGCTCGTTCAGGAATTTCTCCGCGATGGCACCTGCCGCGACCCGTGCGGTCGTCTCCCGGCCGGAGGATCTGCCGCCGCCCCGGTAATCGCGGATGCCGTACTTCCTCTCATACGTGTAATCCGCGTGTCCTGGCCGGTAGCAGTCCTTCAGCTCCCTGTAGTCCTCTGAGTGCTGGTCACTGTTGCGGACAAGGAGTGAAATCGGCGTGCCCGTCGTCACGCCGTCAAAAACCCCCGAGAGAATTTCCACGGTATCCGATTCGTTCCGCGCTGTCGCGGCAGCGGACTGACCAGGTCTTCGCCGGTCCATCACCGGCTGGATATCCTCCTCCGAGAGCTTCATCCCGGCGGGAAAGCCGTCCAGGACACAGCCGACTGCCGGTCCGTGGGACTCGCCCCATGTTGTCACCTTCAAGATTGTTCCGAAACTGGATCCTGCCATAATTTTCCGGAGGATGAGCCCGCTGCGGGGATCATCCTTTTTCCCTTCTTTTTGTAGTTATCTGGAAGCGGATCCGGACGCATCCCCGGATTCCTTCACAGCATCGTGGTTCAGCTCTGATCCGCAGTCAGCCTGTGGAAAATGACGCAGTTCGGCTGATCGACGCGGATTTCCTTCCCGTTCATGATGATGAGGCCGCGCTCGAGGTCAACGTTGAAGAAAGTCATCGTGTTCGACTCATGGTTGAGTGAAACGAGGTGGCGGTTGTCCGGGAACAGCGTCACGTCCTTCGGGTAATCTCCCGAAACCGGCAGGCACAGGATCTTCGATAGCTCCCCCGTCTCGTGGCTGATCCGGAAAATCGTCACGGAATTGTCACCGGCGTTCGAGGTCACAAGGTAGTTGAAATCATCCGAGAGGTTGAGCGCCGACGCGGCGGCATCGGCCGAATGATAGTTGTTCAGCGTCGAGATCGTCTGCACCTTCTCGAACTCCGGCTCGTCGTCCACAACCCTGTAGGAATAGACGTCAATGCTGCACTTTAGCTCGTTCACGATATACAGGAACCTGCCGTCCTTCGAGAACTTCAGGTGCCGCGGCGCCGACTGCAGGGCGCTGTGAATGATGTCGACCTGCCGGATCTTTCCCGTGTCGGGGTTGAACTTGTAGACGTTGACGTGGTCGAGTCCAAGGTCCGCCGCGCACAGGAACCGGTTGTCGCGCGTCATCTTCACACACTGCACGTGGGGGCGGAAGTTGCGGTCCGCAATGGAACCCATCCCCTTGTGGTACACCTCGTCGCAGATCTCCCCGATCGAGCCGTCGTCCCGGAGCCTGAGCACCGTGATTTTGCCGTCATGGTAGCCCGCGACGAACAGCCAGCGGTCGGAATAATCTGTCGACAGGTACGAGCCCCGCATCCCGTTGATGCCGCCCTTGTTCACAAATTCCAGATCGCCGCCCTTTGTGATTTTGTATGCCTCCACGCCGAAATCCGTGATGGAATACAGGAATTTCTGGTTGTGGGAGATCGTCACATAGGACGAGTTCGTGATCTCGACCTGATCCTTCTCGATAAAGCGGCCGTTTTCGAGGTCGACATCATAGATCCGGATGCCGAAATCACCCGCGCTCCCCGTCGTATAGGCGGAAACATAGGCTACGTAGCGGTCTTTGCCCTTTTTGCTCTTTATGCTTTTTTCTGCTTCTGCTTTCTTCTGAACCATAGCGATCCTTTCCGGGCTTGTGCAAGACTCCCCGGCAGTGCATAACGTTTCTTTCGCGCAATCCGGGGCCTGCCCTCTTTCAGCGGAACACACCGAACGGGTCCTGCGTCTCGTGCAGCTTCACGACATGGAAATTCCCGCTCCCGTCTCTATTCTCCTCCGCCTCTATGATTGTACAGTTTCCGATGCCCTGATGCCAGATTTCCGGCAGCTCCAGATATCCGAAGAGTACGAGCATGCAGCGCATGGCACAGCCGTGGCACCCGACGAGGACCGAATGATCCCCCGTCTTCGCCAGGTCTTCGAAAAACGACCGCAGCCTTTGAAGGAGCTGATCAAAGCTCTCTGCGCCCTCCGGCGGCACATACAGGTCCGGCCGCGTGAAAAGGCACCCTGCAAGCGGGGCATCCTTCACAAACGGCGTTCCGTCGAGGGGTCCGAAATCCATCTCCCTGAGCCTGTCGTCAAGGAGAATCTCCCCCTCGGGAAGGCCCGTCACGGTCTCCACCGTCTCGAGAGCGCGCGGGATCGGGCTCGAATACACCCGGTCGAAGGAAAGGCCCATCTCTTTGATGGTCTTCTTCGCTGCCCTCGCCTGTTCAAAGCCCTGCTCATTCAGATGCGTGTATGTCTGACCCTGAAACAGGTGCCTTGCGTTGTAATCCGTCTCGCCGTGACGCAGAATATATACCTTCACTCTTACCTCACATGCCTGCGTCAGCAGGCATCCATCACGGAAAATCCGCGAAGGCGGTTTTCCGTGTATGATCACAGGTCGGGTGCCGCAGGCACCGACCGGGTTATGAAAGTTTCGCATCAGCGAAACTTTCTGACTTGCCTCACATGCCTGCGTCAGCAGGCATCATTTCCTTTCGTCTCAGTGCTGTCTTTGTGTGCACAGGACCTGTGCGGCATCCTGTGCCTGCTGCCCTGCAGGCGTCATGCGCGGGGACCGGCGCCGGCAGCGAGGCGGTTGATCCTCGCCGCGAGTACTCCCGCGCCGTACCCGTTGTCGATGTTGACGACCGACAGCCCGCTCGCGCAGGAATTGATCATGGTAAGGAGTGCGGAAAGTCCGCCGAAGCCCGCGCCGTACCCGACCGAAGTCGGAACCGCGATGACGGGGTTCTCCACAAGACCCCCGACAACGGAGGCAAGCGCTCCCTCCATCCCGGCGACCGCAATGACGCAGTTCGCCCTCCGGATGTCCTCCGCCCGGTCCAGCAGCCGGTGGATGCCGGATACGCCGACGTCGTAGACTCTCTCGACCCTGCAGCCGAAAAACTCCGCCGTCTGCGCCGCCTCCTCGGCAACGCCAATATCCGCCGTCCCCGCCGTGCATACGCAGACAAGGCCCTCCCCGGGACGTATCATCGTAGGCTTCTGCGCCTTCAGAATGTGACTCACGGGATCATAGACCGCTTCGGGCAGGACCTGCTTCACGATCTTTGCCTGACGGGCATCCGCTCTCGTTCCGAACACCTCGCCGTCGCGCGCATAGATCCTCCGGTAGATTTCCGCAAGGTACGGATCCTCCTTGCGCGGGCAGAACACGACCTCCGGGAAACCGGTCCGTTCCCGTCTGGCCGTATCGAGCCTTGCAAAGCCAAGGTCCTCGTAGCCGCGCTTTGCGGCCTCTGTCTTATGCGCACTTCCGGCGGCGTTCCCGTCCCCTGCGGATTTTACCGCCGCTAAATCTCCTGCTGCGGGCTCTTTCGCCGCGGGCAGTTTAGCAGAAACAGTGTCCCCGGCAGCAATTCCTGCCACAGGGGATGCCGCGGACATTGCTCCCTGCATGCCGGCCGCCAGGGTATCCGCGTCCAGCGTCTCATTCATGGAGCCGGTCCGGTAGCCCGCAAGATCCATGGTTACATAGGTAAAGCCGTATTCCTTCAGCTTCCGGGTGACTTCCTCCCGGACGGAAAGCAGCGCCTCCAGCTCCTCCGGCTGCACCTCGATCCGTGCAAGATCACCGTGAATCCGCACGCGCAGCTGCGAAAAGCCCATGCGAAGCAGCAGCTCCTCCGCACGGTCCACACGGGAGAGCTTCTCCCTGGTGATCCGCTCACCGTACACAAAGCGGCTCGCAAGGCAGGCATAGGACTGCTTTCTCCAGGTTGGAAGACCCATCTCCCTCGAGAGAGCGCGGATCTCCCGCTTCGTGAAGCCGCAGTGCCGCAGGGGGCTCTGGATCTTCAGCTCCGCGATCGCGCGAAGGCCGGGGCGGTAGTCGCCGGCATCATCCGCGTTCGAGCCCTCCGCGACATACCGGAGGCCCTGATCCTTCGCAATCCGCAGCATCTCCTGAAATAAAGCCTTCTTGCACAGGTAGCACCGGTTCACGGGATTCTCCGCGTAGCCCGGCACGTCAAGCTCCCCGGATGCAAACACGATCTGTCGGATGCCGCGGCTCTTACAGAACTCCTCTGCCTCCTTCGCTTCGCGGGAGGGAAACGTCTCGGAACCTGCCGTCAGGGCAAGAGCCCTGTCCCCCAGGGCTTTAACAGCCATGGTAAGGAGAAATGTCGAATCCACTCCTCCCGAAAAGGCGACTGCCACAGAGCCAAGACTCCTGAGATACGATACAAGCTCTTCCCTTTTCCTGTGTGCCTGCGCAAGCGCCGCCTCATCCAGCTCCGCTTCCTGTTCCATCCTGTTGTTTTGCGCTTCCATCATATGATTAAGGTTTTAAAAGTATTTTTCAAGGCAAAATGACATACGAATTGCCCCGCAGACGCTCACGCCCGCACCTGCCCGTTTCCGTTCAGCAGGTATTTGTAGCTCGTCAGCTCCTTCAGGCCCATCGGACCGCGCGCGTGGAGCTTCTGCGTGCTGATGCCGATCTCGGCGCCGAAGCCGAACTCGAACCCGTCCGTAAACCGCGTCGACGCGTTGACGTAGACGCAGGCGCTGTCCACAAGACGCTGGAACAGATCCGCCGACGCCTGATTTTCCGTGATAATGCAGTCCGAATGCTTCGTGTGATAGCGGTTGATATGCTCTATGGCCTCTTCGAGTGAGGAAACAGTCTTCACCGACAGCATGAGATCGAGGTATTCCCTGCCGTAGTCCTCCTCTGTCGCGGCTTCCGCGTAGGGCAGAAGCACTCTCGATCTGTCGTCGGCATACAGCTTCACGCCGGCCCGGTGCATCGCGTCCGAGAGCATCGGAAGGAACGCATCCTTCACGCTCTCATGCACGACGAGGGACTCCGCCGCGTTGCAGACACCGGTCCGCTGCGTCTTCGCGTTGAGAATGATCGGGATCGCCTTCTGAAGGTCCGCGTCCGCGTCCACATAGATATGGCAGTTGCCGGAGCCCGTCTCGATGACGGGAATCTTAGACTCCCGCACCACATAGGAAATAAGGCCGGCGCTGCCGCGGGGAATGAGGACGTCCACCGTCTGTCTCTGCTCCAGGAAGACACCGGTATCCGCGCGGTCCGTCGAATCGATAAGACACGCGGCGTCCTTCGTCACACCAAGGTCCTCCAGCGCCCTCCGCAGGATTTCGATAATGGCCTCGTTCGAGCGGATCGCATCCGACCCGCCCTTTAAGACGACCGCGTTGCCGGATTTGAACGTGAGCGCGAACGCGTCCGCCGTCACATTCGGCCGGGACTCATAGATTATGCCGATGACGCCGAGAGGCACCCGCACCTTGCGGATGCGAAGGCCGTTGGCAAGCGTCCAGTCATCGAGGAGCTCCCCCACCGGATCCGGGAGTGCCGCCACCTCGCGAAGGCCCTCCGCCATCTGCGCAATCCGCTCCTTCGACAACGTCAGCCGGTCCACCATGGCGGGCTTCATGCCGTCCGCCTCTGCCTTTGTGACATCCTCCGCATTGGCCGCAAGAATGTTATCCGTCTCTCTCGTCAGGAGATCCGCCGCGTGCTCCAGGACTTCATTTTTCTTCTGCGCCGTGCATTCCTGTACGGCAAACTTCGCCTGTGCCGCCTTCCGGCACAGCTCCTCCACATACTCTCTGTTCATGGAATGCTTCCTCACCATGTCCGCATTATTTTGGCGTTCCCCCGCGCCCGTCCGGCCGGAGGGTGCGGGTCGGTCAGTAGTACGCGCGCTCCGGCGTGACAACAAGGTCAAGCGGCTCATCCGTCTCCCCGGCGGGAACCTCATCCACGATCTGCTCCTTATAGGCGAGGCCGACCGCCATCTTCTTGCGGAACGAGGCGAGATACCGGTCATAATAGCCCGCTCCGTATCCGATGCGGTTCAGCTTCGCGTCGAACGCAAGGCCCGGCACCAGAATCATGCACTCGGCGCTGCTGTCCAGGGACAGGTGCGTCGTGTAGGGAAACAGCTTCACGGGGTCCGCCTCCGGCTCCGGGATGCCCATTTTGTTCGGCACAAGCTTTGCCGGGTCCTCGACCTGGAAGAAGTCCATCTTATCGCCCATGACCTTCGGCGCATAGACCTTCTTCCCGTCCTTAATGGCGCGGCCCATCAGAACCCTCGTATCCACCTCGCTCGCATAGCTGACATACGTCAGGATAAACCGCGCGCTCTGATACAGCTCCGTGCCAAGGATCAGCTCCGTGATGACCTTGTTCTGCGCTTCCCTCTCCTCCAGCGTCAGGTTGTTGCGGACAAACCGCATCTGCTGACGCATCTGCTTCTTCTTTTCTTCCAGTTCAAAATTTTCCATAGCTCATTCCTGCTCTTAATGTCTGTGACGGACGGCCGGGGACGCCGCTGCAGGCGGTGCACCTGTCAGGTGTCAAACGTCCGGATATAATCCTCGAGACTGAATTTCTCGGAGTAATCCGCCCGAAACAGCGTTCCGACGTTCCTGCCGGATATGACATCGTCGATGACGCTCATTCCGCCCGCGGTGTTGACGATGACCATGTCACAGCCGGCGCTCGTTGCCATCAGGGCCGCGTGCATCTTCGTGGACATACCGCCGGTTCCGGCACCGGAGCCGGTCGATGCCTTGCCCATGGCCATGACAGCATCGTTGAGCCGCGGGACATATTCGATGAATTCCGCGTCCTTGTTTGTCCTCGGATCATCCGTATACAGGCCGTCCACATCTGACAATAATATCAGAAGATCCGCCTTCATGATAGAAGCGACCATGGCAGAGAGGGAGTCGTTGTCTCCCACGCTGTACTCATCCGTCGCAATGGAATCGTTCTCGTTTACGATCGGGATCACATTGAGGGCGAGCAGCTCGTTGAACGTGTTCTTGAGATTTAACTTACTCTTCGGATTGGTCACGGTGTTCTTCGTCATGAGGACCTGCGCCGTCATCTGGTTGTAGTCCTCGAAGAACTTCTGATAGATCATGATAAGCCTTGCCTGGCCGATGGCGGCGCACGCCTGCTTGACCGTGATGGGGCTCTCCTGGGACAGGACATCCATGTCGCGGTTTAAGGCCTCGCGCCCTGCCGCCGTCGCGCCGGACGAGACGAGGATGACGTCCATGCCGCGGTTCTTTAAGTCCGAGAGCTCCCGCGCGAGCGTGTCAATCCTGTGATAATCCAGCCTTTTCGTGCCGGAATGAAGGAGTGAGCTCGACCCGACCTTCACGACGACACGCTTCCGGTTCTTTAACCGGCTCCGGAGCGCGAGGTTCTCCCTGACAAGCTCCGGGGCCTTCCAGTCCATAGTTTTCATGGCAGATACCTCCTGCCGATCGCCTCCGCGACCTTAATACCGTCGACCGCAGCCGACAGGATGCCTCCCGCGAAGCCGGCGCCCTCGCCGCAGGGGAAAAGCCCCCGGATGTCCGACTGGAAATCCTCTCCGCGCGTGATCCTGACCGGCGAGGACGTCCGTGACTCCAGTCCCGCAAGCACCGCATCCGGCCCCGCAAAGCCCGGGATCAGTCTCTCAAACCGCTCCATGCCCGCAATAAAGTCCCGGTTCATCTGTCCGGAAAACAGCGTATGCAGCTCCCCCGGAAGGGCCTGTCCCTTAAGACCCGCACAAACGTATCCTTTCCGGACAATTTCCCTCGTCATAGCGAGCGGATCCCCTTCCGGACCCTCCTTCCCGGCACGGGCGAAATCCCCGTACGCTTCGAGCGGGATCTTCCCGCCGCACAGGCGAAACGCTCTCTCCTCGAGCTGTTCCTGATACACCATGCCGGCAAGCGGATCGTCCGAGCCGAAATCCTCCGCGCCGATCGTCATCACGATCGCACTGTTGGCGAAGGAACCGTCCCGCGCGTAATCGCTCATGCCGTTCACCGCAAGGCGTCCCGGTTCGCTCGATGCGTTGACAACATAGCCTCCGGGGCACATACAGAACGAATAGACGCCCCGTCCCGATGGTGCCTTCGCCGTCACCTTGTAGGCGGCCGCCGGCAGGGCAAGCTCCCGCATCCTCCCCGGATCAGAGACGCCGTACTGGTTCTCATTGACAAGACTTTGCGGGTGCAGCACCCGGAAGCCGACGGCGAAATTCTTCTGCTCCAGCGGCACATGGCGGCGGTACAGCTCGCGGACGGTATCCCGCGCACTGTGCCCCAAAGCCAGGACCAGAACCTCGCAGGGAAGGAGTTCTTCCCCGGCATCGCTTTGCACGATGACGCCCGTGATCTTCCCATCCCGGATGACGGGCGAAACGGCCCTTGTCCGGAACCGGATTTCCCCGCCGGACGCGGCAAGATCCTCCCGCATCCTGACGATCGTCTCCCGAAGCCGGTTCGTCCCGATGTGAGGCCTGTTCTCGTACAGGATATCCTCCGGCGCGCCGTGCTGCACAAACGTCTCGAGGACAAGCTGGATCCTGCCCGCCTTATCCTTTACATTGGAGTTGAGCTTGCCGTCGGAAAACGTGCCGGCGCCGCCCTCGCCGAACTGGATGTTCGATGCAGGATCCAGCTCGCCTGTTCGCCAGAAATGTTCCACCTTCTCAATCCGCCGGGACATCTCGTCGCCCCGCTCCAGCACAACCGGCCGGTAGCCCGCGCGGGCGAGCATCAGTGCGCAGAAAAGCCCCGCGGGTCCGCTCCCCACTACAACCGGGCGGCAGGACATCGCCTGTGCTCCCCAATCCGGTACAGGGAACCGGTAGCGTACAGGCTCGGCAAAGAGGACATTCCGGTCGCCGAGGCGACCGGCAAGCCGTTTCTCATACTCCTTCACCGCACTGCTTTCCTCCGGGAAAAGCCCGCTCATTCTTCGCGCCGGTCGATCCGTTCCCGGGCCTTTTGTCCCCGCTCCGGGATCCGCAAGGCAGACCTCCACGGAATAGATGTCATAGAGCTCCGGCTTCTTCCTCGCGTCGACCGAGTGCCGCACGATCCGGTATGTGAAGGGTTCTCCGTGCGTCAGCCGGAGGGTCCTGCGGATTTTCCGCTCCAGGATGGCGTCCCTCTCCTTCCGGCTTCCGCATGCAATTTTGATCTGACTGATGCTAATCATTGATAAAGCTTAAGGTGTCAAAAGTATTTTTCAAGGCAAAATGACATACGAATTGCTGCCGGCCGCCGCGCTCCTTCCCGCGATCCAGCCGCTCGAAAAGGCAAACGTCAGGTTATAGCCTCCGCAGATGCCGTCCGTGTCGAGGAGCTCGCCCGCAAGGTACAGTCCGCCGCATACCCTCGATGCAAATTCGCTGTCCACCTCGGCAAGCGGAATGCCGCCGCCTGTTACCTGTGCCCTGTGAAAATCCTCCGTGCCGCAGATGATAAATTCCTTCTGCCGCAGGGTATCGAGGAGCAGCCGGGGGATCCGCTGCGCCGCGTCCGGATTTTCTTCGCGAGCCGGCCCGCCGAGGTTCCGGATTTTCTTCTCCTGTGCAAAGCCCGCGTCACGGATGAGGAGCGAGGACAGCTTTGCCGGAATGAGTCCGGCGAACAGGTCCCCGAGCGTATCGTCCGGGCGGATGCTTCGGAGCCTTCGCTGCGCCTCTTTGGCAAATTCCCCGTCCGAAAGCTCCGGCAGGAAATTCATGCGGACCGCAATCCTGCGGCGGGGGCTGTGCCCGGCGGCATTCTCCGCAAGGGCCTCCGAGAGCGGGTGCGAAATCTGGAACACGGGAATGCCGGAAATGCCCCTCTCCGTAAACTGCACCTCACCCGTATCGCTCCGGACGCTCTTTCCGTCAATGACAGCGGTGACCCTTGCCTGCGTTCGGACGCCGGCAGCCGCCTTCTGATTGCTCCCCTGTGTTACAAGCGGCACGAGGCAGGGAAACAGCGGCGTCACCGTATGGCCGAGACTCATCGCGAGCCGGTACCCGTCGCCCGTGCAGCCAAACTCCTTCGAAACCATGCCGCCCGATGCGAGGATGACACGGTCCGCTCTCCTCGTGAGGACGTTTCCGCCGCGGGACTCCCCCCTGATGCAAAAGGCGGGGGCGTCATCCTTCTTCCCGCGGGTCAGCTCACTCACCCGGATTCCCGGAAGGAATTCCAGCCTTTCCGGAAAGGAGCGCAGCTCCCGCACCAGGGCGCTCACAACCGTCGACGCCTGATCCGTTCTCGGATACAGATAGCCGTTCCTCTCGTGCAGGAGAATACCCCGCTCCGTGAAGAAGCGGCAGACGCTTTCCGGCCCGAAGGGCTCCATCCGCCGCAGGATGTCCTCACCGCTTTCACTGTAATAGCATTCCTTTGTCATGATCCGGTTCGAGAGATTGCAGCGCCCGTTCCCGGTCGCGTAGATTTTCGCTCCCGGCCGGTCGTTCCGGTCCAGCAGGATCACCCTGGCACCCGCATGGAGCGCGCTGATCGCTGCCATCAGGCCGGACGCTCCGGCGCCGGCTATGGCAATGACCGGACTCTTCTCCATCTGACTGACAGATACGTTTCCCATGCGTTCAGCCCTCGTACCGGTGCATCATCCGCGCCAGCATCTGGAGATAGACCCCGCAAGGCAGCCGGTCCACGGAATGCAGGTCGACACCGAGAAGGATTCCGAACACCGCGCACAGCGGCAGGTACAGGATCAGCAGGATCACGACGCCGCCGACCGGAACAATGAGCTCCGTCATCATGTCGTTGAGCAGGATGACCGGCAGCACCGCAAGAAGACACGCAATCGCGGCCAGCACATAGTCAAACAGGAAATCCTGCACCGGCTTCAGCCGCCGGATG
Organism: uncultured Lachnospiraceae bacterium; assembly: GCA_900316855.1. GTDB lineage: Bacteria > Bacillota > Clostridia > Lachnospirales > Lachnospiraceae > CAG-791. Next base: position 102,951 of record ONEK01000003.1, read on the forward strand.
AGTCTCCTCCCGATGATCAGGACGAGAAGGCACCACCAGAGTGCTGCGCCGATCGTCACGGCCGCAGCCGGTCCCTCAACGCCGGGGACGGTTCCCTTAAGGAACACCTCGTAGAAAACAAGCGTCACGGCGCAGCCTGCCGCGCCTGCCGACACCGCCAGCCAGGACGCGTAGGTATTGCTGATAAACCAGAACAGGATGATGCCCGCCCCGAGGAAAAACACGCACGGTGACAGCAGCTTCATGGACAGCACGGCGGCATTTTTCGCTTCGCCCGTTAGCCCGCTGTGGAAAATCTGCACAATCGGCTTGGCCGCTCCGAAGACAAAGACACCAACCGGCAGAAAGAGCGCCGCGAACAGCCGCATGATCATGCCGAAGCGCAGCCTCAGCGCGCGCCTGCGGTTCTGATAATAATCATCCGTCAAAAGCTTCACCGCACTCGTGAAGAACACACAGCCGGTCAGCACCAGCAGCAGCAGGAAAGGAACCGACAGACCCATCATGGCATCCCAGGCGGGTTCCGCGCCCGCTGCATGCTCCGGATCGCGCCCGACGAACAGGTGAAACAGGATCAGCTCCGCAGCCGAAGGAAGCAGGGATGGGATGAACGAGGGAGAAAGCTTCCTTAGTCCGTACCAGATGAGATCGCCCATCTGCTCCTCGTGATCGAGTCCCAGGGAGTCTCTTTCACTCACAAGCTCTCTCGTTACCAGAAGGGACATGAACAGGAGATACAGCCACGTAAGAAAGGACGCGGCTGTGATGCCGGCGCAGAGGCCTGCGGAAGTGTAGACCGCCTGATAGCGGTCGGAATGCAGCAGGGCGCCGACTCTCGCGCCGTACCCGCGTACCAGGACGGCCAGGATGACACCGAACACAAGGGAGCCGGCAGGCAGAATCCAGCCCGCTGCCTCCGTGCGCCCTTTCAGATGCACCGCGTCCAGAAGGCCCATCATGTTCCCGGTCTGTGCCAGGAAGAAAAACGCCGGCGACAGCATCATGAGGCTCAGCTGCGTCTCACGGATCCCGAAAAGCCCCGCCGACACCGGCTGTCCCAGAAGCAGGCACACGACGAGCGCAAAAAACAGCCCGGCCGCACCGGTGCACAGCTGTCCGCAGCGGTACAGAAGAAGCGCGTCCGTCACCTTGTTGCGCTGCAGACGGAACGAGATCAGAGACCGCGCGTTCTCCTCGCCGTACACCGCAAAAATCAGGTGATACGACAGCAGGAAAACCAGCGGATTCTCCGCGTAATAGACGGAGCCCCCGCCCCCTGCCAGCGTGACGACAAGAACCAGCAGACACAAAGCGGCAGGGAAAAGGAGAAAACGGGACAGTTCCCTGTCGATCATCAGTTTTCTCCTTCTTCCTGCCACCTTCTTACCTCTGTCTTCTTAAAGGGACCGCGTGATCCCGAGCGATCCGAGCACTTCCTCCTGTTTGCCGAACATCACGGCAGCCTCGTCCTCCTCCATGTGATCATAGCCGCACAGATGAAGCGCGCTGTGGGCAACGAGAAAGGCAAATTCGCGAAGCTCGGAATGGCCGTACTCCGCGGCCTGCTCCTTCACCCGCTTCGTGTTGAGCACGATGTCTCCGAGAAAGAGATTTCCCGTATCAGGATCAAAGCAGTCCGCGCCCGCGTCACCCGCCGCGCCGGTAAAATCCGCCGGTGCCGCAAACGAAAGGTTCGGAAACGACAGCACATCCGTCACCCGGTCAATGTTCCGGAACGTCCGGTTCATCTCCCGGATGGACGCATCGCCCGTCAGGGTCAGGGACACCTCCGCGTCATACGGACAGTGCTCCTTATTCAGCACCTCGCGGATCACCTTTTTCGCCGTCACCCGCACGGAAAAGTCAAACCGGTCGTCTGAGTTGATTTCTGTGATCAGTGTGACTCTGCTCATATTCCTCGTATGCCTTCACAATCTTCTGCACGATCGGATGCCGCACAACGTCGCGCGAATCGAGCCGGATGAACCGGATTCCCTCGATTTTCTTCCCCGACAGAACCCTCGTCGCCACGTCGAGACCCGAGCGTCTGCCGGGGTCGAGATCCTTCTGCGTGGCATCTCCCGTGATGATTGCGTGGGAACCGAAGCCGAACCGTGTCAGGAACATCTTCATCTGCTCCGGCGTCGTGTTCTGCGCTTCATCGAGAATGATATAGGCGTTGTCGAGCGTGCGTCCCCGCATATAGGCCAGCGGCGCGACCTCGATGAGGCCCTTTTCCATGTTCGCCTGGAACTTCTCGGCGCCCATAATCTGATACAGGGCGTCATACAGGGGCCGCAGGTACGGGTCGACCTTCTGCTGCAGGTCGCCTGGCAGAAAGCCCAGCTTCTCGCCCGCCTCGATGGCCGGCCTTGTCAGGATGATCCTGCTGACCTCCTTGTTCTGGAACGCCGTGATGGCCATCGCCATCGCAAGGAACGTCTTGCCGGTTCCCGCAGGACCCTCCGCGAAGACGATGAGGTTGTCGCGGATTGCGCGGACATACTGCTCCTGACCGAGGGTCTTGGGCTTGACCGGCTTTCCCGACACCGTATGGCAGATGACGTCCCGGTCCATCTCGTTCAGCTCGTCCGGCGACGCCTCATCCTTCATCTCCAGTACATAATCCACACTCTGGCCCTCAATGTCGGTACCGTTCTGTGCAAAGCCGGCCAGCTGGTTCAGGACCAGCACGGCGCGGCTGACGTTCTGAGCGTTCTCGCCCGCAACCTTCACCTGTCCGTTTCGGGGAACGATGACGACATGCAGGTTCTTTTCGATTTTGCGGACGTGATCATCACGCTGCCCGAAAATTTCCCGCTGCACCTCAGCGGGGTAATCCAGTGAAACCGTCAAGCTCCGGCTTTCTCCTTCCCGCAAAGATATTCATCGATGCTCTTTGCCGCCTGCCTGCCGGCACCCATGGCGAGGATGACGGTTGCGGCGCCGGTCACGGCGTCACCGCCCGCGAAAACGCCGGGCTTCGTCGTCTGCTCGGAATCGTCGACGACAATGCCGCCCCTGCGGTTTACGTCAAGGCCGTCCGTCGTCTTGTGCAGCAGAGGGTTCGGGCTCGTGCCGAGCGCCATGATGACGCAGTCGCAGTCGACGTGGAACTCAGAGCCCTCGATGGGCTCGGGGCGTCTCCTGCCGCTTGCGTCCGGCTCGCCCAGCTGCATGCGGATACAGGTAATCCCGCTGACCCAGCCGTTCTCGTCGACGGAGATCTCCACCGGATTGGACAGGAGGTTGAAGACAACGCCCTCCTCCTTCGCGTGGCCGACCTCTTCCCTGCGCGCGGGAAGCTCCTCCTCGGAACGGCGGTACACGATATGGGTTTCCGCTCCCAGACGCAGGGCGGTTCTTGCGGCGTCCATCGCCACATTTCCGCCGCCGACCACGACAGCCTTCTTCGGCCGCATGATGGGAGTCCTGGAATGCTTCTCATCCCAGGCGCCCATGAGATTGCTCCTTGTCAGGAATTCGTTTGCGGAGAACACGCCGAGTGCCTGCTCGCCGGGAATATTCATGAATCTGGGAAGGCCTGCGCCGGAGCCGATGTAGACCGCGTCAAACCCTTCTTTTTCCATGAGCTCGTCGACGGTCGTGGACCTGCCGACCACGCAGTCGGTCTCAATCTTCACACCGAGGCGCTTTACATTCTCCACCTCTCTGGCAACGACCTTCTCCTTCGGCAGACGGAATTCCGGAATACCGTAGACGAGGACGCCGCCCGCCTTGTGCAGCGCTTCGAAGATCGTCACGTCATAGCCGAGCTTTGCGAGATCCCCCGCGCAGGTCAGGCCCGAGGGGCCGGCCCCGATGACGGCAACCCTTTTCCCGTTCTTTGCTGCCGGTGCCGACGGATGGATTCCCATCTCCCGCGCCGTATCGGCAACATACCGCTCGAGCTTGCCGATGGATACGGCTTCGCCCTTGATGCCGCGGATGCACTTGCCCTCGCACTGGGTCTCCTGCGGACATACACGTCCGCAGACCGCGGGAAGCGCACTGCTCTGCGAAATGATCTCATACGCGCCGGGGACGTCGTTTTCCTTTACCCTCGCGATGAACGCGGGAATATTGATCGAAACCGGGCATCCCTGCACACACATCGGATTCTTGCAGTTAAGGCACCTCGTTGCCTCCGCCTGCGCCTCCTCGCCGTTATAGCCAAGGCACACCTCTTCAAAATTCGCCGCGCGGACCTTCGGATCCTGCTCGCGGACGGGAACCTTCTTCATCATATCAACGGTAATGGACATTTTCTTCAGATCCTTCCTTCCATCTCATTTGCACTGGCCGCAGCCGCCCTCGTGAGTGTCGCCCTCCTGCTCCTCCAGAAGGAGTCTGCCCTCCTGGGTCTTGTACAGGCGCCCCCTCTGCATGGCCTGATCGAAATCGATCTTCCACGCGTCAAATTCCGGCCCGTCCACACAGGCGAATTTGATTTCATCGCCGACAACGAGGCGGCAGGCACCGCACATTCCGGTTCCGTCCACCATGATCGTGTTCATGGAGGCAACGGAAGGGATGTTCAGCTTCTTCGTCAGCTGTGCCGCGAACTTCATCATGATCATCGGTCCGATCATGACGCAGTGATCATAGCGTTTGCCCTCGTCCCACAGCTGCTGCAGCGCAACGCATACATTGCCGTGAATGCCGTACGAGCCGTCATCGGTCGCGAAATACAGATTGCCGCACACGCTCTTCATCTCGTCCTCCAGGATGAGAAGCTCCTTCGTGCGCGCACCCTGGATGCAGTCCGCGTCCACGCCGTGCTCGTGCAGCCATTTCAGCTGGTGGTAAACGGGCGCCGTCCCGACACCGCCCGCGATGAACAGGATGTGCATGGCTTTCAGCTCCTCCAGCGGCTTATAAACCAGATCAGAAGGATTTCCAAGCGGGCCGACGACATCGGCGAAATGATCCCCGACGTCAAGCTTCTCCATGCGGTACGTCTCCGCGCCGACCGTCTGGAACACGATCGTCACGGTCTGGTCTGCCGGATTATTGTCGCAGACCGTGAGCGGGATCCGTTCCCCGTCCTCATCGGCGCGGACAATCAGGAACTGCCCCGGCAGCGCCTTTTCGGCGATTCTCGGAGCTTTGACGACCATGCTGTATTCCTTCGGTCCTACCAGCTCCTTCTTCGTGATTTCGAACATAACTGCATTCTCCTTCCCGTTTGTTGCTGAATGTTTTTTCACGCATTCTGGTCAGTACGCCGTGATATTGCCTGCGGCAAGGGCCTGTATTGCATACCCCTGTCAGTACGCTGCAATATTGCCTGCGGCAAGGGCTTTATTGTACACCCCGTCAGTATGCCGTGATATTGCCGCCGCCATCGAGGATGCCGACAGCACCGGAGAGCGTATTCACCACAAACGTCCTGCCGGTTCCGACGGAATTGCCGTCGGAATCCACAATGGACTCGCCGTAGACGTAATACCGGTCGTCGACGATCTTCCTCGTCTCCTCGTAGCTGTAGACAAACCGTGCTGTTCCGGACGCGAGCGTGCCGTTCCCGTCAATCGTCGAGCCGTGATTCATCATCCAGCTGTAAATGAACTGCGTTCCGGCATCAGCGGGGAAGTTTGCCTCCCCTGCCGCGCTCTCCTCCTTCGAGCCGTCATCCTTCTCGTACGTGTAGGTTCTCGCGACGGTCTCGCTCTGTGTCCCGTCGTCCCGGATCACGGCAAAGCGGTACGTCGTCGTGCCTTCCGGAATCGGAAGCGGGTTCTCCAGGATCGGGGACTGCGGTGTGGGATTGCTCCCGTCCGTCGTGTAGTGCACCTTTCCCTCATCCTGTGACAAAACTGTGATGGACTGCGGCTTAGTGTACGTTCCTGAAGCGGGATCAATCTCCGGTGCGTCCGGAACCTTCGTCTGGATCTGATAAAAGGCTTCCGCGACGCCGCTCTGCGCGCCGAAATGGTTCACATAAATCGCCTGTACCGTGTAGCCGCCGTCCTTTAACAGGATCGGCCCCTGGTAGAGCAGGCTCTTCGTCGTCGGTTCAGACCCGTCAATGGTATAGAAAATCGATCCGCTGCCGCGCGCCTTGAGCGTCAGGCTCAGCTCCCCGGTATAGGTTCCGGGCGCGCTGTCAAACGTCGGCGTGAAGACCATGTATTCGCTGAACGCGGCCTGAATATCCTCATTTTCGCTGGACCCGAGTACTTTTGCAATTGTAGCATAATCTTCGTTTGATGAGTATATGGAGATCAGCTGCCGGTAAGCCGCCATGAGCTCGTCATCCGAGGCGGTTCCGCCGTTTATGACATTGTCAAGGAGCGCTGCCGCATCCTGCAGCTTCCCTGCCCCCTGCAGGTACTGCGCCTTTAACAGCTGCAGATCCTCCGCGTCGCCGGTTCCGAGCGCCATGGCCCGGTCGATATCCTGAATGGCATCCTCGAAATTGCCGTCCTCGGACGCCTGATAGGCAAGCCCGATGTAATGCGAGACGGAATGCAGCTGCCGGTAGCGCAGGAACACGCCGCCGCCGATTCCCAGGGCGCACAGTGCCGCAATGAGCACGATGATGAAGAAGATCCTCCGCTTCTCCACGGCGATCTCCTTCTCCCGCTTCTGGAGTCTGGCTTCCCTAGCCTCGACGCGCCCGACCTCCTTCTGGATGTCCTTCATCGTCTCCTGGATCCGGTTCTCCACATTGGCCTCATACGTCGGCACAATGCGGATATCCGCGAAGCAGTACGGACAGAACAGCGTCCCGTCTTCAATTTCCCTGCCGCATTTCGGACACTTCATGGAGCTTTCAGGACCTCTGCAGTACGATGGAATCCACGCAGTTCTTCATCAGCATGGCAACCGTCATGGGGCCGACGCCTCCGGGCACCGGCGTGATGGCACCGGCGACAGGCTCCGCGTCAGCGAAGTCCACATCGCCGCAGAGCTTCCCGTTCTCATCCCGGTCCATGCCGCAGTCGATGACGCAGGCGCCCTCCTTCACATAGTCCCGGGTGAAAAATTTCGGCTTCCCGATCGCCGTGATCAGGATGTCCGCCCGCCTTGTCACCTCCTGCAGATTCTTCGTGTGGGAATGCGCGATGGTAACCGTCGCGTTCTCCCTCAGCATCAGCATGCCCATCGGCTTGCCGACGATGTTGCTGCGTCCGACGATGACGCACTCCCTGCCGTCGGTCTTTATGCCGCTCCGGTGCAGCAGCTCGATAATGCCGGCCGGCGTGCACGACGTAAAGCCCGGAAGGCCGATGGAGAGCGCTCCCACGCTCTGCGGATGAAAACCGTCGACATCCTTAAGCGGTGAAATCGCGCGGATGACCTCATCGGCGTCGAGATGGCGCGGCAGGGGGAGCTGCACCAGGATGCCGTTCACGGACGGATCCTCATTCAGATCCTTCACAACCTTCAGGAGCTCCTCCTGCGGCGTCTGTTCCGGGAGCGTGATCCTGCGGGATACGATGCCGCAGTATTCACAGGCCTTCTCCTTGTTGCGCACATAGACCTGACTTGCGGGATCCTCCCCGACGAGAACGACCGCGAGCGTCACTCTGATGCCGCGCACGGACAGCGCCGCCACCGTCCCCTTCACCTCATCCCTGATCTGCCCTGCAATCTCCTTACCATTTATCAGCTCTGCCATAGTCTCCTCACTTTGTATCAGGTGTAATCCGCGTCAGCCTCTGATTCATCACTGCGTCCCCATGGACCGGATCAGGGCGTCAAACTGCGCCTCGTCCATGAGGATCTCCCGCTTCTTCGTGCCTTCCGCGTCTCCCACGACGCCCGCCTCGCACAGCTGGTCCATGATCCTGGCCGCCCGGTTGAAGCCGATGCGGAAGCCCCGCTGCAGCAGACCGATGGAAGCGTTGTTCTTCTCGATGATAAACCTTCCTGCCTTCTCGAACAGCTCGTCCTGATCCGGTCCGGCGTCGGTACCGCCGCCGCCATCCTCCTGGCCCTGGGACCTGCTGCTCATGCCCTCCAGCTTCTTATCCAGCTCATCCGGCGACTCCTTAGGCGGATCGTTCTCCTTAAGGAACGCAACAACGTCCGTCACCTCCTCGTCGGAGACGAAGGCGCCCTGTATGCGGGCAGGCTTGGGCAGTCCCTGCGGGAAGAAGAGCATGTCGCCCTTTCCCAGGAGCTTCTCCGCACCGTTCATGTCCAGAATCGTCCGGCTGTCCACACCGTTTGTCACGGCAAAGGCGATGCGGCTCGGCATATTCGCCTTGATGAGACCGGTGATGACATTGACGGAGGGCCGCTGCGTCGCGATGACAAGGTGAATGCCGCACGCACGCGCCAGCTGGGCCAGACGGCAGATCGCCGTCTCGACGTCGTTCTTCGCGACCATCATGAGGTCTGCCAGCTCGTCGACAATGATGACGATCCTCGGCATGAGGCGGATGGTATTTCCTTCCTCATCTTCGGTCTGTCCGGCGTCAAGCTTTGCCTGAATCATGGCGTTGTAGCCCTTGATATCACGCACCTTCGCGTCCGCGAACCTGCGGTAGCGCGACTCCATCTCGGCGACGCCCCACTGAAGCGCGGCGGCCGCCTTCTGGGGATCCGTCACGACCGGGATCATGAGATGCGGAATGCCGTTGTAGACGGACAGCTCCACAATCTTCGGATCAATGAGGATCAGCTTCACCTCCTCCGGCGTTGCGTGGAACAGGATGCTCATGATGATCGTATTGATGCAGACGGACTTGCCCGAGCCCGTGGCGCCGGCGATGAGCACATGGGGCATCTTCGCAATGTCGCCGATGACCGGCTGTCCCGCAATATCCTTGCCGACGCCGAACGAGATCTTCGACTTCTGCGTCTGGAATGCCTTCGTGATCAGGATATCCCGCAGCGCTACGACGGAGGCAACCCGGTTCGGCACCTCGATGCCGATCGCGGACTTGCCGGGAATCGGCGCCTCAATCCGGATATCGGTTGCGGCAAGTGACAGCTTGATATCATCCGAGAGCGATACAATTTTCGAAACACGCACGCCCTCCTCGGGCTGCAGCTCGTAGCGCGTGACGGTCGGTCCCTGCGAAATATCCGTGATTTTCACGTTGATGCCGAAGTTCTGCAGCGTGCTCTGCAGCCTTCCTGCCGTTTCCCTAAGCTCCTCGTCGGAGCCCGATTCCGCGCTCGGAGCGCCCGCCTTCAGCAGGCGGAGCGGCGGATAAACATACCTGCGCGGGCGGGAGCTTCCCCCGGCCGGCTTCGCGGCCGCGGAGGCCGCAGGATGCGCCGACGCAAGAGCTGATGCGTCTGTGCTCCGGCCTGTCCCCGGGGCAGCGGCCGCCCTGTCCGCCGAAGGAGCCGTATTCCCGGCCTGTGCGGACTGGCGCTCCATGCTCGTTACAGCATTCGTGCCCGTCTCGGTTCTGCCCGTATGCACCGCCGCGTCCACCGCGGGAGCCGGAATCCTTTCCGCCTCTTCCTCCTGCGGCGCAGTCCGGGGTGCGGACTCCGGAACGGGATCCGCGGCAGGTACAGGCCCGGGCGTAACCGCGGCATCCGAAGCAGCCGCGGGAGCATGATTCGTATCCGCCCCGGAAGGCCGCTGCGCAGCAGTATCCCCGGCGGCACCGGCAGCTGTATATTCCCCGGGTACAGGCACCGGCTCCCTGACCGGCTCCGTGTAAGCATACGCGGCCGGAGCCTTATCTGCAGGCGTCTTGGCTTCCGGCGCGGATATACCTGCCGCCTCCCGCTCCTCCTGTGTGTAGAGTTCATCCGCGATCGGCAGCGAATCCGGGTTGTAGGTCTGCTCCCAGGCAGAATCCTCGCCTGCGTTCACATCCTGGTCGTAATCGTCAGAATCCTGCTGCACGGAAGGAGTCCTTCCGGCTTCAGAAAAGCCGGCCGGAGCGTCTTTTGCGGAGGCTGTCTCCGCGGCCGGTGCAATCGGCTGCGCAGCCGCATCAGACAGGATCCGGGACGTCTGCCGGATCGTGTCGGCTTCCATCCCTCCGTGAATTCCCTGCGCGATAACAAGGTTCGAGAAATCCTCCGAGCCGTAATCCGCTTCGTTCCCGCCATAATCGTCACTGTCATCGTAGGGGGATACCACACCCGCGTCACCGGCAAGGGTATCGAAGCCCTCGTCCGCGTAGTCCTCAATCCGGATTTCATGCAGGTCATTGGACTCACGGTGAATCGGGATCGGCGCGGAAGGCCGGTCCTCCCTTCCATGGCCGACATCCCTGTTGTCCTCGGTGAGGGGAATGATATCGGCTTCAAAGCCCGCAGGCTCCCCGTCCCGATCCGCTTCCGGGCCTTCGGATTCCCGGCTTTCGTTCAGGTCTGTAACGCGCTCCGGTGAATCTGATACCGGCTGCGCTTCGACCGGCATCTGGTCCTGCGTCCCCCCGCGGGACGGCCCCGGAGAGTCTTTTGCTGCGTTCCCCATTGCGGCAGTCCCGTCCTGTGCCTGCGGCTTAGCTTCTTCCCTGCGGATCGGAATTGCGAAAGCCGCGGCAGGAGTCTTGCTATCCGTATCCATGCCGGCCCCGTCAGGAGCCTGTCCGTTCCGGGCGTACTCATCCGCTGCGCGGTTAATCTGCTCCTGCTCCCCGGGAATAATCAGCCGGGTATCATCCGGCACACCGCGGAAGAACCGTTCCACCATGGAGGGCTTCCTGCCGGCAGCCGCATTCCCTGCGGCCTCCTGTCTCCTGCGGCTTTCCTCCTCCCGCTCGAGGGCATGCGCCCTCGCAATCTCTTCCTGCCTTGCGGCATCCGGGTAATCGAGGTCCTCTTCGTCCGGATCTTCCTCCTGCGGATGCTCCCTCCAGTATGCCTCCTCTTCCTCCCGGCGGCGCCGCTGCAGCTCCTCCCGGTCCGCTCTCCTGCGGGCAGCCAGGTCCGACGCTTCGCCAAACAGGGAAGACAGCGATTTCTGCGTCACGAGGACGAGGCACACGACGAGAAGCGCAACGAGTACCAGAACGGTCCCGGGCGTCTTGAGCAGATGGTACAGCGCATAAGCTGCAGACCCCATCAGCACACCGCCGCCGCTGCGGAAATCCCGGCAGCGCGTGAAAATGTTCACGACGCTGTAGCCGGCCGTATCGTCCATGTCGCCCGCGATCAGCTCGCAGAATATCCCGACAATGAACACGATCCCGATCGCCCCGCCAAGCCGCAGCGGCAGATCCGGTGCGTCCTGGTTTGCAATTCCGTATAAAACAGCGGCAAATACGAAAACCGGCAGGATGTAGGAAATCCACCCGAACAGGCCGAACAGTACCCCGGAAACCGCGTTGCCCACAGGTCCCAGCACCCTGAAATCGGCAAGGAACAGGAATACCATGGCGGCAAACAGCAGGATCACCGCGACATCGCGGCCGATCCCGTTTTCGCCAGGCTCCGCGGCGTAAGCCCTGCGGCGGCTGTGATTATTTCCATACGTCCGGGAAGAGGAAGGCTGCCTGCCGCGGTAGGAACTGCCCGCCGTGCGCCTTGTGCCGCTTTCCGATGACCTTATTGCGTTTCTTTTTGAACTTTTCTTACCTGTATTACTGCCTGATGCCACTGTTTCACCTGTTATGGAAGCCTGATAAAACAGGCCTTCACCTGCCGGAAGCCGCGAAACCGGTCTGCTCCGGCTTATGGAAGATCAGTACTACACTATCCTTAAGTATAAAACCCAACCGCCGGAACAGGCAATCACCTGTTCTTGCGGGCCTCTGATGTCCGCTCGTGCAAGCACGGCGTCCATCGAGGCCCTGGTGCAACAAAGAGCAGTCTCCCCGAAGGGAAACTGCTCCTGCAGCGCTGTATGCAAATTACCGCCGGACTAAATACGAATCTCGTCACGGAATGTCGAAATCATCATCATCCGACACCTTGAAGTCATAGTCATCGTCCGGGTCAATCGGCCTGAAGTCCGCGCCCCGCTCCTTCACAACGGCCGGGTCGTGATCCACGTCCTGTATGTCAAATTCGAGCTTCCTGTGCGGCTTCATCACCGGCTCCGGAAGCGGATTCTTTAATTTTTCCATAAGTTCTCAGCGCGGTTCGTACGAGGCCAAAACGTAGATGTGAGGCGAAATTCGCGAAGGCGATTTCGCCTCGCCTTCACCGAACCGCGCGCTTCTTTGCGCGGTTCGTACGATGAGGATGAGGACATCAGTCCTCATCCTCATCGTCTTCGTCCCAATTATGGTACACATTCTGCACGTCATCGCTCTCGTCGAGCTTGTCCAGGATGATGTGCAGGCCCTTGAGTGCCGCGGGATCCGTCACATCGACGTAGTTCTGGGGAATGCGGGTCACCTCGGCGGATTCGGTTTTGATGCCGGCATCCTGAAGTGCCTTTGTGACGGGATCGAGGTCGTCGGGAGCGGTCAGGATGATATAATCCTCATCCTCTTCCTTCAGGTCCTCGGCGCCCGCGTCCAGGGCGGCCATCATGAGGTCGTCAGCCGTTCCGTCATACTCTTCCTTGTCAATGACGATCTGGCCCTTCTCATCGAACATGAACGACACGCAGCCGGGTGTTCCGACGTTGCCGTTTCCCTTCGAGAACGCAGCGCGCACGTCCGCTGCCGTGCGGTTCGGGTTATCGGTCAGGGTCTCTACGATGATCGCAACGCCCGCGGGGCCATAGCCCTCGTACACGTTGTGCACGTAGTTGACGCCGTCCATGTCGCCCGCTGCCTTCTTGATGCCGCGCTCGATGGTATCGTTGGGCATATTGTTGGCCTTGGCCTTGGCAACGACCTGCGCCAGCTTGAAGTTGTTGTTGACGTCGGGACCGCCTTCCTTTACGGCAACCGCGATCTCACGGCCGATGATGGTGAAAATCTTTCCCTTGGCCGCGTCGTTCTTTTCCTTTTTGTGCTTGATATTTGCAAATTTTGAATGTCCTGACATACTGCTCTCCTTCTGCTGCAGATCCGCTGCCTGCTTCCTTCCGGCTCCGGATCCGTGTTTTAATTATTCTTACCTGCTTGCTTAAGCCTCTACTGCGGCGCGGTCCTGCTGCCCCTTGCGGGAGCCAGCCTCGTCACGAGCACCCGCTGGATCTGCCGGTCTGCCGCCGACAGCACGCGGAACCGGAAACCGTCCACCTCACAGGTGAAGTGCTCATTGGCCTCCGGGATATGGTCCATCCTGGAAATCAGGAACCCGTTGAGCGTCTCGAACCGGTCATCGTCAAACGTGATGCGGAACCGCTTCGACAGCTCCGACAGCTCCGTCCTGCCCTCTGCTATGAAATCATTCTTGTTCCCCGTAGGCGTGATGTGGCTCTCATCCACATCGTACTCGTCCATGATGTTCCCGACGATCTCCTCCAGGATATCCTCCATGGCGACAAGCCCCGACGTCTGTCCGTACTCGTCGATGACGATGACCATCTGGGCCTTTTTCTTCTGCATCTGCTGGAACAGGTCGTCGATGTTCTTCGTCTCCGGGACGAAAATCGGCTCGCGCAGGATCTCCCGGATCTCCCCGACCGGAACGTGCGCATCCTGCGGATGCTCCTCGCGGTAGCGGATCGCGTCACGGAAATGCAGGATTCCCCGGATATTGTCTATGTTGCCCGTGTAGACCGGGAAACGGGAATTGTGCCGGTTCAGCATGAAGCGGATCGCGTCATGCAGCTCCATGGCTCCGTCGAGACAGACCATATCGTTGCGGTGCGTCATGACATTTTCGGCTTCCTTGTCGGAAAACTCGAAGATGTTCGTGATCATCTGGGCTTCCGTCTGCTCGATGACGCCCTGCTCGTGTCCCTCATTGACAATGGAGCGGATTTCCTCCTCCGTCACGTCGCCCTTCAGTGCCTGCCCGCGGACGCCGAACAGGTACAGGATCCCGCCCGAGACGGCCGAAATCAGCCTCACAAGAGGCAGGAAAACGATCAGGATAATGCGGAAAAGCCTCCCCGCCGCGTGAATCCACTCATCCGGGTGATGAGCCGCAAGCCTCTGCGGAATCTGCACGCCGAGGACCCCGGTCACGATCAGCAGGCCAGGGAAGACAATGACTGCCGATACCGCCTGTGCAAGGAGGCTGTGACCTTCCAGATACGCCGAATGCGACATCAATATACTCTGCAGCCACAGCGTGAAGCGCATGCCGTAAACAGCACCGAGGATCAGATTGATGAGTGCGGTGGAAATCTGCACCGTATCCAGATAATCCGACTGATCCTGTAAGATCTTTTCTATGAGATTGTGGAGTCGTTCGGCCTTGTTCCTTCCGGAGGCCGCATCCTTCTCCTCCTCAGCATGCTCCGCTTCCTTCCCGGCATCGGGATGCATGGCACGATACGCATGCAGCGCGGAGCGGAAGCCGTAAACCACGGCATCGAGTCCGAGGAGAACGATCAGCAGCACAAGGCCGGGTCCCGGGTCGGGTTTGCCCATAGGGCTGAATCACCTCACTTGGCAGGGGCACGCCAGTGGCGGCGTGTCAGATCCCCTGATATTTGGAGGACGCACGGATCATCGGCACAGGCTCCTTCCGACAGGACGGGAGGATGCTGCTCTGCTTCGGATTCATGCGTCAAACAATTCATTATCTTATATTACAGGAAGATTTTCAAGCTCTCCGTTCACTGACCCGCGGCGCCCAGGTAAACTCTGGGAACCCGCCGGCTGAGATCGCAGCACAGCTCGTAATTGAACCTGCCTGACAGGTCTCCCAGCTCCTCGGCTGTGATGACCTGCTCCCCGTCCCGGCCAAGGAGCGTCACCTCGTCCCCTTCGCACGCGTCGGGTATCGCATCGACATCCACCATGAACTGGTCCATGCAGACGCGTCCGAGGATCGGCGCCTTCTGCCCCCGGATCAGGACATAGCCCTTGTTGGACAGGCTCCTCGGATACCCGTCGCCGTAGCCGACGGGAATGGTGGCAACCCGCATCCTGGTCTTCGCGGTGAATGTCCCGCCGTAGCTGACGCTCTCACCGGGCTCGAGGCTCTTGACGAACGCGATGTGGCTTTTCAGCGACAGGGCGGGCTTAAGCGGCACAATGGTCCTGTCGACCTCGTTCGACGGCCACAGGCCGTACAGGGTAATGCCTGCGCGCACCATGTCGAGGTTCATGTCCCGGTATGTGATGAGCGCCGCGGAATTGGAACAGTGAACGAGCGGAATATTCAGTCCCAGTTCCGTCCGGATCCGCTCCTCGAAGTGCGTAAACCTCTCATACTGGAGTCTCGTCGCTTCGGCGCCCTCTGCCATATCCGCCTTCGCAAAATGCGTGAACATGCCCTCGATGTCGAGGTTTTTGCAGCTCATCGCCTTCTTCACAAATTCCAGTCCCGAATCATCCGGGCGCACGCCGATCCGGCTCATGCCGGTGTCGACCGCGAGGTGGATCTTCAGCTTTACGCCGCGCGCCGCCGCGGCTTCGTTCAGCTGCTCCAGCATGTCCTCGCGGAAAACAGCCGGCCGGATTCCGTCCTTCACGAGTCCCGGATAGTCCTCCGGGAAAACATAGCCCAGGATCAGGATCGGCTTCGTGATGCCTGCCGCGCGGATTTCCTCCGCCTCCTCGTACGTCGCCACCGCATATCCCCACAGGTAATACAGGTGCTGCAGCTTCTTCGCGATCTCGACCGCGCCGTGCCCGTAGCCGTCCGTCTTCACGACCGCCGTCATCAGCGTGCCGTTTTTCAGGTTCTTATGCATACTGTCCATGTTGAACTGGATCGCGTCCAGATCCACCTCAGCCCGTACACGCATGTTACTCATCTTATCTTCACACCTCCCAAAAGCCCGAACCCCGGGCTTTCATCAGACGAAGCCCACGCAGGCAGCCCGCCCGTATATATTTCGAATGATCCGCACAAGAGCCGCTTTCGAATCCGCAGGTCTTGCGCATCAGCTCCTTGCCGCAAACTCCTCCGGCAGACCCTCCAGCACCCGGAGGAGATCCCTTGCCATGACGCTCCGGGCATCCCCTGAGAGTCCGGCCGCTTTCACCCCCGCAAGGCCGTGCAGGTAAGCGCCCGCGGCAGCGGCGTCAAACGCGCGCATCCCCTGCGCGAGAAGGGCTGTCACCATACCGGCGAGCACATCGCCCGAGCCCGCCTTTGACAGGGCGTTCGTTCCGGACGTGTTCAGGTAAACCTTCCTCTCATCATACGACACAACCGTGCTTCTTGCATCCTTGCACAGGATCGTGCAGTGGTGGAGCTTCGCAAAATTTTTCAGCCATGTCGCAGGATCCTCCTTCAGCTCACCGGTTTCGATCCTGAGGAGAGCCGCACACTCCGCCATATGCGGCGTCAGGATCACGGGGATGCTCTCTGCGCAGGCACGAAGGAGAGCGTACAGGTCGTTCTCCGCAATGAGCCGGATCGCGTCCGCGTCGAGGACGAGACCCTTCAGCTTCGACGGCGCCTCCAGGAGGAGCTCCGTCACGATCTCCTTCGCGGCTTCACTCTTCGACAGGCCGGGGCCCGCGAGCGCATAGCCCGCCCAGCCGAGGTTTTTCTGCAGGGCTTCCCGCGCGCTCTGCGCGGAGGAACCGCTATATGTATCGAGCAATGCCTCGGGAAGCGTCTCCTGCAGGATCTCCCGGTTCTCACGCACCGTCAGCACCTTCACCATGCCGGCGCCCGTGCGGTAGGCGGCTCCCGCCGCCATGACGCACGCACCGGCAACGTTGAGGCTCCCCGCGATGACGAGGACCTTGCCGTTCGTTCCCTTGTTGCCGGCGGGGTCCCGCTCCGGCAGGATCCGCTCCGGCGGATCCTCCTGCGGCAGATACGTGAACATCTCAGGCTTTGCCTGCAGTGCCTTCTTCGTGATGCCGATCGGGCGGCATACGACCTTTCCGCAGGCCCTGCATCCGGGATAGAGGAAATGTCCCCTTTTATAAAAGGCAAACGTCACGGTCTCATCCGCGCGCACGCACTCCCCGAGGATGCGCCCGTCCGAGCTGCTGACACCTGACGGAATATCCACGGCAAGCACCGCCGCGCCGCCCTGCTCCCGGACCCGGTTCATTCCCTGCACCGCGGACAGCGCGTCCCCTTCAAGATCTCTTGAGAGTCCGGTCCCGAACAGCGCGTCCACGATAAGGTCCGGAGCAAACGCATCCAGCGCTTCCTGTGAAAACGGCTCCTCCCTGCAGCCGTACGCGTGCAGCGTATGGAGCTGTGCCCGAAGAGGCGTGCCCTCCTTGGGCGGAGCCATCGTAAACACGCGGACGAGCACCTGCCGGTGCCCGCAGCCTCCTGCTGTACTGTCCTCCAGAAGGAGCCTTGCGGCACACGCGCCGTCCGCGCCGTTATTGCCTTTTCCGCACACGAATGCGGCCCTGAAGGCTCTTCCTGAGCCGGTTCCGGTGTTTTCCCTGCAGTCACCTGTGCGGCCGGACTCCGCGCCGGCCCCTGCGGCACATGTTTCACCGGCTGTTACAGATCCGGCCGGCGGCACCGGTCTGCCCGTATCAAGGATCGCGTACACTTCATCCCGCACAGCCATCGCCGCGCGCTCCATCAGCACCGCCGCGGGGATACCCAGCTTCTCACTCGCCGTGCGGTCCGCCTGTGCCATCTCCTGTGCTGTCAGCAGTAATTCCAATTTTCACCTCCGGCCGCCGCCTTTCATGCAAACCGCGGCACCGCCGGAATCCCGGATGTGCCGCAGTCTGATGTCACACTATTGCTTTTTCTTCCTTCTGCCTTCCTCGTGCTGCCTTATGTTGTACGACAGGCGCATGAGTGAATCCGACAGATGGACGTTTTCCACCTGGATGGAATCCGGCACCGCAAGGTCGCAGTGTGCGAAATTCCAGATGGCCCGGATCGGCGTCGCGGCAAGAACCTGCGCGACCTTCACCGCCTCCTGCTTCGGAATCGTCAGGACGACGATGTCAATCTTCTCCCTTTCGATCACGTCCGCCATCTGATCCATGGCGTAGACGGGGATGCCCGCGATATCCGTCCCGACCTTCGCCGGGTTGACATCAAACGCCGCCTTGAAGAAAAATCCCCTGTTCCGGTAGTTCATATACCCTACCAGCGCGCTTCCCAGGTTCCCCGCGCCGATGAGAATCATGTTGTGCGCGTGGTCGAGCCCGAGGATCTTGCCGATCTCCCTGTACAGGTACTCCGTGTTATAGCCGTAGCCCTGCTGCCCGAAGCCGCCGAAATGATTGAAATCCTGACGGATCTGCGACGCCGTGACGTGCA
This sequence comes from uncultured Lachnospiraceae bacterium, assembly GCA_900316855.1. Taxonomy (GTDB): domain Bacteria; phylum Bacillota; class Clostridia; order Lachnospirales; family Lachnospiraceae; genus CAG-791. The sequence goes on from ONEK01000003.1 coordinate 121,104, forward strand.
TCAGCTTCGAGAGCTCCTGCGACGAGATCCGTTCCACGCCCTCGTCCTTGAGATCCCCCAGATATCGATAATAACGCGGCAGCCTTGAAACCACTGCCTGCGAAATCTCCTTAGTCTCCATCGATCTTCCCCCTGTCGAACCGAAACTTCTGCAAAAATTCACAATTCATAGTACATCAATTGTTAAATTCTTGTCAAACGCTCCGGTATCCGGGGGAGCTTCCCCGACGGCAGCTTCTCCTGCACTATGCTGCGGGGCTTTAAGTGCATCACACAGCTGCTGTCTTTAAATCAGATCTCGTAGTCGATGCAGACTCTCTGCTTCGTATTCGGACGGACGACGCCGTTCGCCACCTTCAGGTGTTCCGGATGCACGGCGTAGCCCTTCAGCGCCTCCGGACTCTCGAGCGTGCAGTCCAGCATGACATCCGCGTTGGACGAAGGCAGCAGCCCCTGCGCCTGCACATGGATTTCCAGAAGTCCCGGGACCTTCCCCTTCAGGGACTCCAGGCCCTCCTTGATCCGCAGACGGACCTTCGCCTTCTCCTCCTCGCTCAGCTCGTCCTTGAGCTGCCACAAAATAATATGCTTTACCACAATAAAATCCTCCTTACGAGCTCGCTCTTATGGGCTTGCCCGTTGCCGATTTGGTACTTTTGGCCCTTATGTCATCTTACCATAGACAAACGGGGCAGCGGGCACGGAATTGCCGCGAACTTTTTACTTGATAGCACTTCCCCCATTCTTTATAATTTGTTGCGAGGAGGTAAAAGCTATGAGCACCATCGAAGCAACTGTATCCATGCTCGAAACAATGCCGGAAGAAGCTCAGCGCAAGGTTCTTTCCTATACACAGGAACTGTTCCTGTCTGAACGTCCTGCCAGTCCTTTTACTCCTAAGTCCAAAGCGCAGATCCTTTCCGAGCTTGACGAATCTGAAAGGCAGCGAAGGGACGGTAAATGTCAGGACGCTGCGTCTGCCGTCATGGAATTGAGGAAGCAGCATGGATTCCTATGATGTCATTCTCTCGGAACCGGCTAAGATCCAGTTAAATAGCTATATAAATTATATTCAGTATACCCTTTTCAATAACCAGGCTGCTGACGCTGTACTTGTTGATGTACTTGAAACCATCCATGCTCTGAAGTCAACGGCAGGCAGCCTGCGGTTTTGTGACGATCCCGACCTGAAGTCAAGAGGATATCGCAAAATCAGTCTTTCCTCTCATGATTACATGATGCTGTACAAGCTGGAAGGCCGTACAGCCTGTATTGACGGCATCTACCATCAGATGCAGGATTACGAGAATCTGTTTCGCAATAGCATTCAATAAGCCATGCTCTGCTGAAATAAATAGATCTGCGCCCGCATCCGCCTGATCAGCTTTGTCTTCAGGTTCAGTTAAGCCTGCTGGCGTATTATTAACAATAACGAAGCCGGGATCAATGCGGTTACGGACCGAAGAATTTCTGGAGGCAGAATGAAATTATTACTTGCGGAAGATGAAGTCGAGCTTTCAAACGCACTGACCGCGATTCTGAAGCATTCCGGCTACACGGTGGACGCCGTCTATGACGGGCAGGACGCGCTCGACTACGCTCTGATCGGCGGCTATGACGGCCTGGTCCTGGATATCATGATGCCGCGCCTCGACGGCTGGGAGGTATTGAAGCGCGTCCGCGCGAAGGGAATCTCCACGCCCGCCCTGTTCCTCACGGCGAAATCGGAGACCGAGGACAAGATCCGCGGCCTCGACCTCGGCGCCGACGACTATCTCACGAAGCCCTTCGAGATGGGCGAGCTCCTTGCGAGGATCCGCGCCATGACGCGGCGCCGGGAAGAATTCACCCAGCCCTCGCTCACCTGCGGTAATCTTACCCTGAACCGGGCGAGCTGCGAGCTCTCCGTCACCGGCAGGGACCCGGTAAGACTTGCCGCGCGCGAATTCCAGATGATGGAGATGCTCCTGGAGTCCCCGGGGCGCGTTATCTCCGTCAATACGTTCATGGACCGGATCTGGGCGGACGGCGACGCCGACACCGATATTGTCTGGGTCTACATCAGCAACCTCCGGAAGAAGCTGAAAAGTCTCGGCGCCGACGTGGAAATCCGCTCGACAAGGGGCCTCGGCTACTCCGTCGGCACAGCTGCGCACTGAGCGAGCTTCGCAATCCATTCCTGTCTGACAGTCCGAAAGCCGTCCGGAACCGCCCGGTATTTTCGAAGATCATAATGAGCAGAAACCATCTTCCGAAAAATCCATCCATGGTCTTACGCCTTCGCAGGAAATTTGTCCTGACCGCCATGACATCGCTCCTCATCGTGCTGGTACTCATCATCGGCGGCATTAACCTTCTGAATTTCGTCCAGACGGACCGCCGCATCGACGAGAAGCTCCGGACGCTCATGGCAAACGACGGCACGTTTCCCATCCCTGACGACCCGAAGGATTTCGGAAAGGGAGACCTGCAGGGAGCGCCCGGCGCCATCCTCCCGAAGGATAACGCGTCGTCCCTCTTCCCGAAGCCGGATTCCATGGACCGCAACCGCAGGGCGGAGGCGCCCTTCGAGACCCGGTACTTCTCCGTTACGTTCCATGAGGACGGCACCGTCGCGGACACGGAGGTCTCCCATATCGCGTCCGTGACCGCGTCCGAAGCACAGGAGGTGGCAATTTCCGTCGCGTCCGCGGATGCAGGCTCCGCATCCGGTACTTCCGTCAGCACCGCAGGCGGCACGTCCCCGGAAGCCTCATCCGGTTCATCCTCCGGAACAGATTCCAGCATCTTTTCGGACACCTTCCGGAGCGGGCGCTGTGCCTACGCGGGCTCCTACAAGTATCTCACCGGCACGGATTCCTCCGGCAGGCCGCTCATCGTCTTCATTGAGTGCAGCTCCATGCTGGGGAATGTGCGTCAGCTCCTCGTCATCACGCTCGGCATCGGCGCCGCGGCGCTCGCGGGGATGTTCGTCCTCGTCATCCTGTTCTCCGGAAAGGCGGTCGCTCCCGTCGTGGAATCGCTGGAGAAGCAGAAGCGCTTCATCTCCGACGCGGGCCACGAGCTGAAAACGCCCCTCTCCGTCATCTCCGCCAACGTGGATGTTCTCGAGATGACCGGGGAGAAAAACGACTGGACGAGAAGCATCCGGAACCAGGTAAAGCGCATGACGGATCTTGTCAACAATCTCCTCACGCTCTCCCGCATGGAGGAGACAGGTATTGTCCATGTCTTTGAGGACCAGGACCTGTCCGCCATTGTCACCGACGCGGCATCGACGTATGAAACCGTTGCCGTCTCCCTGGGAAAGCAGCTCTCCTTAAGCATCACACCGGGCCTTCATGTCAAGGGCGAGGCAAGGTCACTCTCGCAGCTCGTCTTACTCCTTCTCGACAACGCCATGAAATATTCCAGCGAAGGCGGGACCGTTTCACTCCGGCTAGAGCCGGAAACCGGAGCGCGGAACCGGCAGATCCGCCTCGAGGTATCGAATCCGTGCGATACGATTCCGGACGGCAATCTCGACCGGCTCTTCGACCGCTTCTATCGAGCGGACGAATCCAGGAGCCGCAAAACCGGCGGCTACGGCATCGGCCTCTCCGCGGCACGCGCCATACTGGAAGCGCACGGCGGCACCATTGCCGCGGTCCGCGACGGCGACCGCCTCATCCGCTTCATCGCCCGCTTCCCCGCTTCCTCTGCCGCCGCAGAAAGGGTCTCATCACGCAAGGAATTGCCATAGTCAATAGCCCGATCCTATAAAGGGTCGTGTCTTGTCGTGTCTTCAGCCGGATCAGAGCATGCAGAGGAAATCACATCCTCTCAGGCGAAAAACGCGGAAAGCGCTCCCGGCGCCTTCCGCGTTTTGCTGTTACTGAGTTTTGTTCCTGTCTACTTTTTCTTCTTCGGCGCCTTCGGCTTTTTCGCGAAGAGCTTCTTCTTCGGCTTGCCGCCCTTTGCGGCCGCGCCTTCCGCTGCTCCCTCCGTTCCCGCATCAGGCGCTCCCTCCGCGCCGGCAGCCTTTGCCTTCTTCTTTTTCAGGATGATGAGCAGCAGCAGTACCACCACCGCACCGGCAACACCGCCGACGATCGGGATGATCGGAAGCTTCTCCAGGATGCCGGGAAGGCCCTTCTTCCCGGTGCTTCCCTCGGTCGCGCCGATCGTCGCGCCCTCGGTCGAGGCAACGGTCACTGCCTCCGTCGAGCTCTCCGAGGCATCCTCCGCCGTGATGGCTTCCGAGGAAGCCTCCGCCTGCTCCGTGCCGTCCTCCGTTACATCCGAGCCCTCGGAGGAGTTCTCAATGCCGCTGTCTCCCGCTTCATCCGGTCCGTTGGCAAGCGCCACGGGATTCCCCTCGGAGTCCACGACGGTAAACAGTCCGCCGTAGTCCATGGACTCCGGCATTTCTTCCGTCTGGGACAGGGCGATCCAGCCGTTCTGGTTGTTGTACGCGGTATAACCCCACTGCCCGCCCTCGGGCGCCTCCTGCACCGTTTCGATGTGCAGCACCGTCCCGGTCGGGATCGGGGAGGACAGCATCAGCTCGTTATTGAAGCCCGCGCCGTTCCGGAGGTTCACACCGTCCGCCGCGGACACAGTCACGTAGTAATCACTCCGGTCTGCCACCGTCGTTCCGGTGATGGCCGTATGCTCCTCCTCCGTCGTATTGCCCCGCGTTGTCTGGGACAGCGCGATATAACCGCTGATGCCCTGATACGTCGTCTGACCCCAGAGGTTTCCCGTATCCTCCGCGCGCTCCGTGCTCATGATCTGCAGGATCGTACCGGTCGGGATCATGGAATTCAGCGCCAGATTGTACCGCGTGCCGGGACCCTGCCGCAGATACACACCGCCGTCCTGCGCGGTCACCGTCACTGTAAACGCCTGCCCCGCGGTCGACGTGACACCGGTTCCGCCGGAGGTCACCGTCGTCCCGGACGGAAGGGAGGAAGCGCTGTAAGCACTGCTCCCCGCGGAGGTACTTCCTGACGCCGCGCTGCCCGCCGTTCCTGCACTTTCCCCGGTGCCGTCAGAGGTGCCGCCTGATGTGCCATTTGAGGTGTCCGTCCCCGTCAGCTGTGCCGTCCAGGAATTGTCCCCGGAGGACGCAGTGCTGTCTGTGGATGCCGCCGCGGACACCGCCTTCGGTACAGCGGTCGCCGCCGCTTCCTCCAGGGCGTCCACACTGGCCGCTTCCGCCGTCATGCCGCCCGTGGACACAGCCACTGCGGCCGCAAGAACCATCGCGCTCACTTCGATGGTCCAACGATTTCGATTTCTCATAGCCAACCCCCTGCTATGCTTTCGATTCCTTACTTCATCCGTTGTTCCCTGCAAATGCTGAAAACGAATTGCTCTATACAAACAATATCGACAGGGTTTCCCCATCGTTTAATACCGGGTACCGCTCCCGCGTCCGCACAGGCGGGTATTCCCTCTCAGTGCCCCTTCCGCGGCGTGTACACGCCCCTCTGGATCTTCTTCGCCTTCTTGATCTGATACATCAGGTCATCCGCGTTATCAATCGCTTCCTGCAGCGGCATATCCGGACTCTCGACAATATACTGGCCCAGCGAAAACTGCAGGTCGAAGTCGAATTTCTTCTCCTCCAGATAGGCGTCCGACGTCTTCCGGAAATCGTCCATGATGCTCATCTCGCTCATGGTGACGAACTCGTCTCCGCCGTATCTCATGGAGAAGACGACCTTGCGCTCGCCGATGTGCTCCAGGATCTCACCCGTCGCCATGATCGCCTCATCGCCGCTGTCATGGCTGAAGTTGTCGTTGATCGCCTTCATGTTGTCGATATCGATGAAGCAGATGTAGATCTTCTTCCCCTCGCTCTGCAGCGTATCATAGTAGCGCTTGCCGTAGTTGTTGAGGCCGAACCGGTTGTACAGCCCCGTCAGGGAATCCGTCATATACAGGTCCGTCAGCTGCTCGTTCAGCCTGCGCAGCAGGTTCTTGCGGCGGATCATTTCGATGGAGTTCTCGATGTATTCCAGGACAATTTCCAGGAAGTAGAACTGCATGATCGGGGACAGCTCCGTCACCGCGATATAGCCGATGCAGATCTCCTCATAGCGCAGCGGATAGACGACAATCATCTGCTTGCCGTCGCGGTACTGCTCCGGCAGGAGCTCCCGCTTGTCGAATTCATCATAGACGTGATACTTGTCGTGCTCTATTTCGAGGGGCCGCTTCGACGAAATCGCCATCAGCAGCATGCGGTCGCCGTAATGACGCACGGATTCGGCGTTCTCGTATTTGTCCACGTAATCCTTGTTGATGACGAGGTAGGACGTGCCGCAGCCGATGTTGACGCCGTCCTGCTCGAACGCGTCCAGCACCTCCTGCATGTTCTCGGCACGTTCCATGCGTGATCCCATGCTGTCCCTCAGGGTATAAAACAGCTTCGTGTAATAATCCATCTGCTGGTGCCGGTGGCGCAGGTTCTGCAGGTCCGTCCTGGAATAGCCGCAGCCGCACGACATGGAGAAGATCGGCCGGTACCCCGGGTCCCTGGGGATGGCTGAGTTCTTGCCGCTGATCGCGTCACGCAGCACCCACATGGCTGTGTAGGCAATCTCCTCGTAGCTGCGGTCGATCGTCGTGATCCTGGGGTCATTGGATTCCGCGATGCCGATATTGTCGAAGCCGGTCACGATCACGTCGTCCGGCACACGGTAACCCGCCGCCTTCAGGGCGTCCACCGCGGACACAGCCTGCTCGTCATTGGAGCAGATCAGCGCGTCCGGCAGCACACCGCCCTCCAGGATGGTCTGCACCGCGTTCGTGCCGGACTGACCCGCCCAGGTTCCCGGAATGATCCGGGTATTTTCCTTCGGAATGCCGTTCTCGCGGCAGGTGTCCACGAAGGCCCGTGTCCGGTCCCGCGCTTCCTCCGAGCTCTCCGGCCCCTGCACGAAGGCCAGCGTCATGGCGCCGTGCTCCACGATCACATGGTGCACCATCTCCTTCATGGCACTGTAATTGTCCGTGCCGACGAACATGCAGTCGTTCAGCCGGTTGTTGATGGACACGACCGGCACATGGTTCTCATGCGCGCGGTCCGCGATGACCTGCTTCTCCTTCAGGTCCCACACGCGGTTGCCCTGAATGATAATCCCGTCATAGGTTGAAATCTGGGGAACATTGAAAATCTGAAACACGGACTGATCCGCCACCTGTGAGCCATACCTTCCGAAGCCCTCGATGACATTGACCGTCGTATCCTGATACACGTGCAGGAAGCGCTCCAGCCCGCGGAAATACTGGCTTGTTATCTCATTGTTCCAATCGTAGGTGAAAAATGCGATCTTATACATACGCTTTATCAGCTTCAGTCAGAAGACACCTCCGCGGACAGCAGAAAATTCGCAGAACGCCTGCCGCAGGGCACAGACTGCCCCCATTAAACAAAATCACATTCATCATAGATCACTCAACCGTTTTGGTCAATGAACCAGCAGGGACGAGATCAGTGCCCATTTCAGGCCTTCCCGGAATTAATAATTTCGCTGATATCCCGTCCGCCATAAAAAATCCGGATCACCGTAACGGTACGTCTCTCATCATCTATGGTGTAGAATATCACAAAATTATCGACGGGGACTTTGTGCATCCCCATGCTTCTCCATGGCTCCCAATCCACAATGTCATATCTCGCCGGCATAAAACCAAGCGATCGGATCTCTTCCCGTATCCGGTTTGTCTGGCCTTTCGCATTTCCGGGAGATTCAAGGTCAGATGCGATGTATGAATAGATCTCTGATAAATCGTCCTTTGCCCTCGGGGAGTAAAGAACAGCATAGTCACCATTCATATGCCAAACTCCTCTCGAAGTTCAGCATCTACTTCATCGGCTGTGTAGGTTCTGCCGGTTTTCATGGACTCTACACCCTTCATGAGCTCCGCATCCAGCTGTTCACGAGACATACCACGAATCGCGGTGGGTTTCCCGGATGGAAGCCGAAGCTCAAAGGGCATACCATTGGTCAGCACAATCTGACTGTACAGCATCTGAATTGCACTGGATGGAGTAATTCCAAGCTGTGACAGAATGCTCTCGGCATTTTCCTTCAAACCAGTATCAATGCGCGCATAAACCGCAGATGTATTTGCCATAATATTATTATCTCCGTTCCTGTAAAAATTCGCTGCAATCGAACAAAACCAGCGGTTGTGCTATTGCTCTTGCTGTTGCTGTTGGACCTTTCAACCAATAAGTATCATCGCAGAAAATCATGTTATTTGCAAGCAAATGCAGTCAATTGTTGTCAATCGCAGCTTTCTGATCACCTGTAGGTTCACCTGAAAATCTTTCTTGTTTTCCGGCAAAAGCGTGGTATACTGAACGAGTTGAGCGCCGTTACCGAAAATGCACAGTCTGTTCTTCATCCGTGGGACTGTGTCGAAAAATGACGTTCAACGGTGAGATCAGCAGATTGAATACGGGGACATAGCTCAGTTGGGAGAGCGCAGCGTTCGCAACGCTGAGGTCGCGGGTTCGAATCCCGTTGTCTCCATGAATCCTGAAGCCTCCGGGTGCCGTTTGCGCGGCTTCCGGAGGCTTGATTAATACCTTGAAGCGATAAATCGCCGGTTTTTGCCGGAAAATGTTACAAAATTATTAATTTTCCCTCCTCCCCTATTGAAAAGTTCCACTCCCGCCGATATACTGGTACATAAGAAAATAGAATTATTATCGTGAGCGGAATATCAGGCTTCGATAACGTTTTCGGAAAGGAGAGACGCTTTGAGCGGGATCAGCGGAATCAACAGCATTTACAGCATGCTGAGTCTGGGCGCTACGGCAGGTGCCGCGGCCAGGACTGTTACGCGCATCAATAAGATCACGACGTCCGACGGCGTCTCCCAGAACGCGGTTGATACCGCCGCGCTGGAGCGGGCGAAGCGCCTTGCCTCCGCGCAGAATACGACCGCGGCCCGTCAGCTGAACAGCACGATCTCCGGCTATAAGGACGATCTCGCCGATGTCACGGCGGCAGCTTCGCAGCTGAATGCCAATAACGCCGCGGGCGTGTTCAACTACTACGATTACGGCTCCACGGATGAGAACGTTGCCGCGGTTTCCGCGGGAAAGAGTCTCACCGAGGATAAGAGCTTTTCCCTCACTGTCAATACTCTCGCGGATGCGAAGACAGGTGCGAAGGCATCCTATTCCATCACGAACGCGGACGGCAGCACGACGGATTACACGGCTGACACGAATCAGATATCGCTTCCGGACGGCTCCGGTACCGCCGAGCTCAGAGCGGTCGGCACAACGGATGTCTACTCCGGCATTGACGCGGACAAGATCGTCGGCGCGATGCAGGATCTCGTGAGCGCGTACAACAAGGTCAACACCAACGCACTGAAGAGCTCTGTCGCTTCGATGGCTTCCTTTACACAGGCAGCCGGAACGAAGGCCATGGCGGCGGCAGGCCTCTCCTATGACACGAACGGGAAGCTCCAGCTTGACAGGGACCAGCTCGTGAAGTCCCTCTCCAGTGATTTCGACGGCATGAAGCAGACAATCGGCGGAACGAACGGCCTCGCTTCTCTCCTGTCGCAGTCCGCGACGGACACGATCAACGACACCATCGACCGCGTTTCGAGCAACGCCTATTACCAGACCGAGAGCGCTTATAACCGCCAGCAGGCACAGAGGTCCCAGGACCTCGCGAGCAGCCTGACGAGTCAGACAGCGGCTTCCAGCACGCGCGATCTCTTCCGCAGCATGTACGACTTCTCGAAGGCAGGTCCCTATAACCTCTCGAACTTCTACGCGGTAGGGCAGCTCTTCAATCAGGACGTGTAATTGCCTTGTGTCTCCGGCACCAGGAACCGCGACGTCGCCTCCGTGAGCTTTTTCGTGACGGCGGTATTCTCATCCATGGCGTCAGAGATGCCGGCCATCTCGGACGCAATCCTCTGACTGTTGTCCGCGCTCATCCGGATGGCCTCCGTGCTCTCCTTCACGGAGCTGGAAATCTCGTTGATGGAGTCAGCCACCTGGTTCATGCTGGTGCCCAGCGTGTCCGCCTTCGAATGGAAATTCGTCAGCAGCTCGTTCATGATGCCGGCAGCGTTCTCGTATTTCTCGCCCGTATTCACAAATTCATCGTAGTCACGGATCACATCGGAGTTCAGGTACTCCAGCATGCTGTTCGCGCTTCCGGCAAGATTCTCCACAGCCTGCATGACATTCGCACTCATGCCCTGAATCGTCGCCGCCGTCTTCTGCGTGTTCGCGGCCAGCGAGCTGATTTCCCGCGCCACAACGGCAAAGCCCTTGCCGGCTTCCCCGGCGCGCGCCGCCTCAATCGAGGCGTTCACCGCCAGGATATTCGTCTCCTTCGCAATGTCAAGGATATTCTTCGTGAGCGTTGAGATCTCCCTGACCTCCCCGCTCTTTTTCACGGAAACCGAGAGCTCTTCCTTAAGGCTCTCCATCTTGCCACAGGCATCCGCCTTCTTCTTCAGGACCGTCTCCTTCAGCGTGACAGCCTCCGCGCGGATGCCGTCCGCCTTCTTCTTGCCGTCCAGGGCATCGCTCCGGATACCCTCCGTCAGCTCATGAACCTGTGTCACCTCGTCATTGATGCCGTTCACAGTGCCGGAGACGGACATCATGGTCGCGGACAGCTCCTCCATCGCGGCCGACGTGCTGGTCACGGACGCGTTCGCCTGATCGAGCTCCCCGGTCACGGCCTTCCCCGACCTCTCGAGGACCGCGGCGCCGTGCACGACGTTTTCCATGATCTCATCGAGCGTTTCGAGGAAGAGGTTGATGCCGTTCTTTAAATACAGCAGCTCCGAGCCCGTCCTCGTCCGGATGCGGAGCTTTAAGTTGCCCCGGTTCTCCTCGATGAGGCGGATCATGTGGTTGACCTCCTTCGCCATCTTCTTCACGACGCGCACGATGCCAAAATAACTGATCGCGTAGTTCAGCAGGATCAGAACGATGAGCACTCTCGTGCCGGCACTCGTGATGCGCTCGCCCTCGTAGAGCTTCTGTGACATCACTGCGTTGCTCTCTTCCGCCGCCCTCTCAACAGAGGTATCAATCGCCTTCGCGCTGTGGAACACGGCCGCCTTCTGGATCACGGCGCGGCCAAACAAGAGCTCCTGCGCGTTCTTCGTATCGCCCGCGTCCGCGGCGGTAAGCGCCTGCTGCACGAGGCCGTACATCCTGCCATAGGCGTCCTGCATCTCCTGAAGGGCGGCAAGCTCCGCGGCGTCCGCCTGCGGGTCCGTGTACTGACCCGCAAGGGCCGCGAAATCCTGCGCGACGCTGTCATTCATTGCCTCGATCCCGGGCAGCAGCTGCTCCTTCGTCTCCTTCGCGTCCGCCGCGACATACCCGATCGCCTCGTCATAGAGCGACATGATGTCCTGCTTGAGCGCGGCCTCCCCGCGGCTCAGCTCCAGCACGGTCGCAGACGATTCGCGGCTCGTCTTCGTATTGTCCCGCATGGAACCGATGACGAGCTGCATCACCGTCATGAAGGCGATAAGGATCACGAGATTGACCGCCGTCACCTGAAATAAAATTGTATTGAAGAATAACGGCCTTTTCCTGCGGCCTGTGACAGCGGAGGCGCCCGCGCCGGATGCTCCCGCCTTCTTCGCGTGTCCGGTCAGTCTCATTGTGCGTCCTCCTCTGCCTTGTTGTAGTATTTGCGGATGGCTTCCTGCAATGCGTAGGTGAAGCCCTTCGCGCTCATCTTCTTACTGCGGGCGTACTGGCTGAAGACCGTGCCGAGCGCGTTCTTCGCGATGCCCTCCTTCAGCTCCATCCAATGCCAGGAGGACGTCTTCCCGTTCGCGAGATATTCGCGGATGACCGGCGCAAACGGATCACTCCCGACATAAGTGGAGGAACGGAACGGACTCACAAAGCCCGCTTCCTCCGCGAGGATCTTCTGTCCCTCGTCGCCCGCGCAGAAATTCAGGAAATCCTTCGCCTCGTCCACATTGCCTTCCTTCGAGACCGCCCACCAGGACGGCGAATTCGTAAGAATCGTATCCATACCATCCTCAAAGGCGTACGGCACCATGCCGACCCCGAAGTTTCCCGCCTGTTCATAGGCGTCGGCATCGACGCCCGTCATCATGGCGCCGATCCAGGACCCCTGGGGGATAAAGGCGTATTTTCCGGCGGCAAAGTTCCGCACCTGGTCGTCATACGTTCCGTCGGTTAAAAGCTTCGGGGCCGCGTAGCTCTGCAGGAGACCGACGAACTGCGCAAAGTGCAGCGCGCGGTCCGGATCGAGCTTCTGGCTGCTGTTGATGAGGTCGAGATAGGTCGTGTCGTCCCGCGCAAGTCCCTCATCCAGATACACGCCGAACAGATGATTTCCCGTCGACCAGTAGAGGTTCTGATCCTCGGCGCAGTAGCCGGACACCGCGGTGAGGCCGAGCTTCTTCTTCATTTTATTGAGCTTCTGGAACGCCTCGCGGAACTGCTTCGGTCCTGTAAGCGACGCGGGATCAATGGCCGCCTCCTTCAGGATGTCCGCGTTATAGGCAAGTCCGATGGCCTCCGTCGTATAGGGAAAGCCGAGGACCGCACCCGATTCCGGATCCGCATAGGAAGCGTCGGTGTCACCAACCCACGGCTCGCCCGAGAGGTCGGCAATAAGGCCGTCCCAGCTCGCGAAGCTCGCCGCCTCGCACGCGAAGATGTCCGGCATGTTGTCGGACAGGTAATAGCCCTTCAGCAGCGCCTGCGCATCCGCTCCGGCTGCCGTGGACTCCACGGTGACCTTCGTCCCTGTCTTCGCCTCATACGCAGCCGCAAGGTCCTTCAGCGGCTGGTCCACCTCGCTCTTGCTGTTGAGGAGGCGCAGCGTCTTCGCGGTGCCTGTGTCCTCACCTGCCGTGCCGGATGTTCCTTCTGCCCCGGCGGACACCCCGGCTGCTCCGGAGGGCGTGCCTTCGCCGGACGCTGCGTTCGCGCCGCCGGCTTCCGCTGCTCCCGCCGCTTCTTCCGGCGGCTCCGGTCCCTTGATCAGCGACAGTGCCCCCTTAACGGAAACGCCGCTTTCGCTGATGCTGCCGCAGCCCGCCGCCAGCGCCATCACTCCCGCGAGCACCGTGCACAGCATCTGCCTGTGCCATCCTATCCAGCCCTTTTCTCTGCCCATTTTCGTCAACCCTTATGGTACGCCCTTACATCTGCCGTCCGCAGACTCACAGTGAAAGCCCGCGCGATACTCTTTCCTGACAAAGCACAGAACTCCAAAATGATTATAACAACATCCAGAAGAAAGAAAAAGCGAGAGAAGGAGGGAGACCGCTTCTCCTAAGCGCTTTTAACGAATCACATTTTAAATTTTTTTCAAAATGTGATTCGTTAACTCCCCGTTCCTGCTATAATCATCCCGGAATCACCACCATCATCACCGATCATCACAGGATTCAGCACATGCGGCTCCTGATCAGAGGAGACACCGGAAAGATTCCGTACCATCCGGAGGGTATGTCGTGGAATTATTCAGAAGAGAGAAATATTTGTCAAAAATACGCGCTTTTTACCATGCCGACGATATTATCAAGGTAATCACGGGCGTCCGCCGCTGCGGGAAATCCTCCCTCATGCAGACAATTGCGGAGGAGCTGCAGGAACAGGGCGTTCCCCCGCAGAATATTGTCTATATTGACCTTGACCGGCGGGAATACCGGGACATCAGGGTTCCTGACAGGCTCGAACAGCTTATTGTGCGTCAATGTTCCGCGGCGGGAATGAACTATCTCTTCATCGACGAGATTCAGAACGTCGCAGGATTCGAGGAGGTCATCAACGGCTTCCGCACAGAGGGCGGCTATTCCATTTTCATCACCGGATCCAACTCCTATCTTCTGAGCGGTGAGCTGGCGACGAAACTGACAGGAAGATACCTGGAATTCGAGCTGTACACTCTCACCTTTGACGAATACATCCGGATGAAGAAATTCTACGGGAAGGAAGTGTCCCCGGATACCGCGGCGGAGCTGAACCGCTATATCCTCGAGGGCGGCTTTCCCCGGACGATCACGCTTGAAGGGACTGACGCAAGGCGTCAGTATGTGCGCGGGGTCGTAAACGAAATATTCGAAAAGGATATCCGGACCAGAGTAAAAATAAGAAAAACGGAGACGTTCCGGATCGTAAGGGACTATATCATCAACAACTTCGGCGCGACCACCAGCGTCAAGAGGCTCTGTGACGAGCTGAACCGGAACGGGCTTCCGGTCACCAGGGCGACCGTGAACCGGTATATTCAGGCTCTCATCGACGCGAAAATACTATACCCCTGTGACAGGTTTGACATGAAGTCCCGAAGGTCCTTAAGTGGCGAGAAGAAATATTATCTGGCAGATTCCGGATTCTACTTCAGCGTCAATACGGATAACCGCATCAATTACGGCCCGGTGCTGGAAAATATCGTGTATCTCTACGCCTTAAGTATTGGATACGCTGTGAGCGTCGGAAGAATCGGAAAGCTGGAGGTGGATTTCATCCTGAGAGACAGCAGTCAGAACTACTCCTATGTTCAGGTAGCCTATACCATCCTTGCCAGCCGCGAAACCGAAGACCGCGAATACCGCCCGCTGGAGGAGATCCGGGACAACTACGCAAAGTACGTCATGACCACGGACCGGCTGCTGCAGAAGCGAAACGGAATTCTTCATGTGAATCTCGAGGATTTCATCATAAACGGCAGCAGATTCTGAGAAGCCTTGTTGAATCGCCATTTAACGAATCACATATTGCAATTTTGTCAAAAAGTGACGTGTTAACTCCGCGTTTCCGCGCTGTCCGCAGCAGCGGCGTCCCCGTCCGCGCCCTCCGCGGCAGGGTGGTGCGGCTCTTCCGTCTCCTCGTCCTCGTACACCGCCTTCACGACGGGCCGGCCGGCATCGATGAAATACTGGTCCACATACGACACGATCTGCGGCAGGCGAAGGCTCTTTAAGATATATCCCTGGGGCTTTAAAGCCATGACCTCCATAATGGAGGCCTTGTCGTTTCTGCCCGTCAGGAAGATCACGGGAATCCGGCTCGTCACCGGCTCGCTCCGCATCATGCGCAGCACCTGCGCCCCGCTCGTCACCGGCATCTCGTAATCGAGCAGCACAAGGTCCGGTGTGTTCGTCGCAAGGTATGTGATCGCCTGCATGCCGCTCGAGACGATATCGACGCTGTACTTGCTGTCAAGGCTTCCCTTCACCATCTGCAGGAACGTGCCGTCGTCATCAACAAGGAGAATCTTCTTCCGTTCCGCCGTATCCATGACAGGCTGCGGGTCCGCGACCTCATCGAGGTCCTCGACGAGCCTGCGGATATTGAGCGGCCTGTGGTAGCGCCCGCGGATGACCCTTCCCGGGATCTCCGTGTCCACGCGGTGCAGCTCGTCATCCGTCCCGATGACGAAAATATACTTCCCGCCTTCGCGGCACTCCTCCCAGATCATGCCCATCGTCTCGTGCATCATGTTGACGAACGGCCCCGGGTAGAAAACATACAGGTCCGCGAGCTTGAGCTTCTTCTCGAGGGATGCGCGGTCCGGCATGGACAGGACAACCTCGTACCCCTCCTGCTCCAGATTCATCTGGATCGCGCGCATCATGAAGCTTTCCTTATCACTGATGAGAACAACCTTCTTATCCATGGCCAATACCTGCAGGTCTCCCCGGACAATTATCCGCCCATCCGGGCGCAATCAGAGCCGGGTTCTCTGATAATATTTCCACCATTCATTATGATAGCATGACATAAGGGTCAAAAGTACCAGATTGAATCCACCTTGCCCGAAAAGCGATTTGAACCCGTGGCTCCTTGATCGCAGCACAAGTCTTCAGCATCCGCGGATCCGGTCCCAGTCCGCGGCCTTGACCGCCTGCCAGACCTCTTTCAGCTTCGGCTCCAGCTCCTTCGGAATGGCGAAGCCGTTCAGCGACTCCAGAACGAACTGAATACTGTCGTAGTCATAGCTCTCGGCAAGCTCCCGGATCGACGAAAGTGCCTCCTGAAACTCCCCGTCCGTAAGCGGTGGTTTATCAGCGGGGACAGAGTTCCCGGAAATCCCCTCACTCACGCAGTTTTCCGCAGCCAAACCAGGCCCGGGTCCCGCACCGGCAGCATTCCCAGCTCCCGCACCGAAAGGCACCGCGCCCATGGAACCGGGCGTCCCCGCGCCGGGCGGCATCTTCCCGGGCTGTCCCGGTCCCGCAGCCAGCCCGCCGGCACCCTGCAGCATGCCGAAGAACTGCCGCATGGATTCCTCCGACAGCGCGTCCTCCAGCTGCCCGTGCACATCCCGGCAGACCCGCTCGAGATGCGGCAGGTAGAACCGGATCGTCTCCCGGTCCTCCTCATCTCCCGCCTTCTCCAGAAGCTCCGCGAGCTTCCCCGCGCTGTAAATGCCGACCATGCGGGACGTGCTTTTCAGCGCGTGCACCCTGATCGTGAAATTGGCGAGATCGTCCTTCGCAAAAAGGGAGTGGATCTCGTCCAGGTTGTCCGGCAGGGAGTCCTTATACAGCATCAGGGCGTCGACGAGGTTCTTCCCGTTTCCGACATTCTGAAAGCCGGTCGGAACGTCCAGCTCCCGGATGTAGAAGAGCTTAGGCGGCACGGGCGGAATTCCCGGCATAGCGCCAACGGCAGGAATCGCACCTGCGCCCGGCATGGAACCAAAGTCCGGCACCGCACCGGAGACCGGTTCCATCCCGGCTCCGTCCGGGATCCGCGAGCGGACGCTCTCGTATGTCACCTTCTCCTGCGGCAGGTGGGCGGCGACCATCTCCTCGAGCTTCACCGCCGCGATCGGCTTCGTCAGGTAATCGTCGAAGCCGGCCTTCAGGTATTCCTCCCGCGCGCCGGTCAGCGCGTTCGCCGTAAGGCAGATGACAGGCACCGTGTCCAGGTTCCCCGCGTGGAGCGCGCGCAGCTCATGCAGCGTCTGGATGCCGTCCATGACCGGCATCCGCTGGTCCAGCAGGATGAGATCATATTCATTCGCGGGATCCGCGAGCTTATGGAGACACTCCTGCCCGGACGCCGCGGTATCGACCGTAATCCCGGTCTCCTTCAGCAGTCCCGTCACGACCTGCAGATTCATCGGCGCGTCGTCCACCGCGAGGATCCGCGTGTTTTCCGCGTGGAACGACACGTGGTAATCGTCCCGCTTCGAGGGGAGCGAGAGCCGGAACGTGAAGTCCCCGATCGGCCGCTCATCCAGCACGTCCTGCTCCAGGTCGAAGTAGAATATCGAACCCACGCCGTAGATGCTCAGCGCCCCGACGCTGCTGCCCATGAGGTTCAGCAGCTGCTGCGTGATATTCATGCCAAGGCCCGTGCCCTCGACGGAGCTGTTGCGCTTCTCGTCGATCCGCTCGAACGCGCGGAACAGCTTCGGCATCTCCTCTTCCCTCATGCCGATGCCCGAGTCCGACACACGCACCCTGAGGGCAATTTTCCCGGGCTTCCCGTCCGGGTGCTCCAGACCGACCCACAGCTTCACGAAGCCGCTGTCCGTGTATTTGATGCTGTTCGTCAGGAGGTTCAGCAGGACCTGCTTGATGCGCACGACGTCGCCCTTTAAGGACACCGGGATCAGCGGATCGAGCTCGAAAATCATCTCGAGCCCCTTGTCCTGCGCCCTTTTGTTCACCAGCACATACAGGTCGGCGAACAGCTCCCTCGTGTCGTAATCCACCGGGACAATACTGAGCTTTCCAGCCTCGATTTTTGAAAAGTCCAGGATATCATTGACGAGGGACAGCAGCGTCTCCCCCGCGGATTTGATGTTCTGCGCGTACTGCACCGTCTGCGGATCCGTGCTCTCGCGCAGGATCATCTCGTCCATGCCAAGGACCGCGTTGATGGGCGTGCGGATCTCGTGCGACATGTTGGACAGGAACGCCGACTTCGCCTCGTTCGCCGCCTCCGCCTTCGCCGCCATGCTGTTAAGCTCCGACGTCGTTGCCTGCAGGAAGCGGATCAGCCTCTCGTCGAACGGCACGATATGCTCCGCCGTAAAATGATTCTCACTCTCTTCAGAATGCGCCGGCTTCGTGACGTTCCGGTCTCCCTCCCGCAGGCCGAAGGCAACGAGCGCGCCGTTCGCGAGCCCGCCGAGCTCCTCATAGGCGTAGATTTCCCCGGCGCCCTGGCAGTACGTCAGATCGTTCATGACGCGCTGGTAGGCGTGGATCTCGTTGCTCTCCCGGTCCTTGTTCAGCATGTAGCGCGAGACACAGACGAACAGCTGCAGCGCCTGCGGCTCGAAAATCCGCATGTGGCCCGCTCCCTTCTCCGCCTCCGCGATGAGATCCCCGGGGTTGCCGTAGCCGAGGCGCACGTTCTCTCCCTGCCGGATATCGCCGTAAAAGAACAGCTCCTTATGCTCGCCCATGGCGAACGGAATCCGCACGAGCGGCACGCCGTTACGCACGACCATAACCGGAAACTCCATGATATTGCTGAACAGATACTGATCCGGCGCGATGCCGAGGTACCTCTGGTAAATCTGCGCCGCCGGAATATCGTCAGCGAGGACGAGCGTCGTATCGCCGATCGGCCGCTGCATGGCTTCATCGACGGTCGCGGGCAGACCCCTGCCCATGGGCTTCCAGCCGAGCCGGTAGTCCGCGTACGCCGACAGATCCGCGCCGCAGAACGCCACCGCGGCAAAACCAAGATCCAGGAACGTATCGTTGCAGAAAACAAACGGCTGTGGTCCGTCCGGGAGATCGAGCAGGTTATTGCTCGCAACCGTCCCAACGAACGGAATGCTCTCAAACCCCTGCGACACTTCCTCCACGAGGCGCGAAACATTCAGCGTCATGCCGTACGGCAGCAGCTGCACCGCGCGAAGATCCGGAAGGGCATCGAGGCCCGCACGGAATTCCCGGATCGCATCGTCCAGGCTCATCCGGGTCAGATCATACACAAACGTTCTGACATCGGAATCGCCGAAAAAGTAAAACGACGTCCTCGCAAACCGCGATGCGTTCAGCTGATCATTGCCGAAGATCGTCTGTCCTGTGATGAAGATCCCCGGGAAAACAGAGCGCAGCCTCTCACAGATGCCCCGCACCTGCTCCTTCGTCATGCGCGAAATATACAGGTTCGCGTACACTGTGCGGCTCTCTTTTCGGTAACGCGCAATCGTCTTATTCTGTGCGAGCTCCTCGAGATCCTGCAGCCTGTGAATTTCAACCGTAATCTGATGCATGGGAAGTCCTTCCCTTTTCGAAACAGACGTTTTGTTTTTTGAACTTGTTCCCGTTTTGAAACAAACTTTAATTTTTTGGAAGTCTGTTCCCGTTTTGAAACAAACTTTCAAATGTCATTATATCGTACCGGACGCACGAAAGGCAGGAAACCCGTGGTTTCCTGCCTTTCCGCTCATAATTTCAGCATTTCATTCCGGCTCTCCCGACCCGGCCACCGGCTGAAGCGCATGCGAAAGCGTGCGTTGCCGGCATCACCTCTCCATGAGGTCGCGGAGCGACTTGCCGGAATCCTCTCCGCCTGCCTGTGCGCGCACCTTACGTCTGCGCGGCTCCACAGGACCCGCGTCCGCAAGCGGAATGTTGTGGGTCAGAAGCCATACGACAAGGCTTCCCGCTGCCAGCAGGAACGAAGTGCCCCACGCGTAGATGTTGCCCTCGTCACCCGTCGAAACCGTGCGCACACCCGTGCCCGTAATCGTATTGCCCGTCACTGCCGGCAGAATTCCGTTCTGCGCACTGATCGTCGCACCGCCGTTCGCCGCCATCCGGCGCGTTCCGTTCGCGTCGGACGCACTGCTGCCGGACGAAGCCGCCGTGGAGGCATCATCCCCCTCGAACTTCGCAAACAGCTCCAGCGGTCCTGTCAGCGTCGAAGGATCGATGACCGTAACCTGCGTCTCAAACTCCGGCTCCGTGTACCAGCCGTCGAACTTGTAGCCCTCCTTCGTCGCGGGTGAGAGCTGGAACCGGCTGTCATCCTGCCATACCGTCTCGGGATTCAGCTTGCTGTTCTCGCCGCCGTCCAGGTGGTAAACAATGTCGAGCTCTCCCGAGCCCCACGAAGCGTACAGATTCAGCTCCTTCACACCCTCCGCCTGCATCTCCGCGGGGGAAACCCGTGTCAGGATCTCATCCTCCATATACTCGTGCCAGCCGCGGAACGTATAGCCCGCCCGCTCCGGCTTCGGGAGCTTGATCGTCTCCTCCTGCGCGTAGTCAAACGTCTCCTCGTACGGCTCCTCGTAGCCGGGGATCGTACCCTTGCCCGGGTGGTAGATGATCTTGAACTTGCCCGCGTTGTCCGCCTCGTCCGGATACTTCGCGTACAGCGTCAGCGTCCGCTTGTCGACGTTCGTCGGCTGCGCGTTCTTGATATAATTCCAGATTTCCTCCGGACTCAGCCGGTCCGCCACCTTCTCGCCGAGTGAAATCCCGTTCAGCACCTGATCCGTTCCGTCCAGCTCCGGCGTAAGGTACCAGCCGACAAGATCATAGCCGTTCTTCTTCGCGGAATGCAGGTCCACTGTGCCTCCGTTTGCCTGCACCAGCTGATTGTTCTGCCAGCCGGACAGGTTGAACTCTCCGCCGTTCAGGACATAGTTGATGTGATACGGATCCTCGTCAGCACTGGTTCCCTCGACCCACTTTGCGTACAGGTCGATGTTTGTGGTGCCTTTGTCAATCTCCTCCTTCGGCTTAATCACCGTTACCTTTGTGCCGTAAACGTCTGCTTCTTCATTGTAGACACGCCACCAGCCGTCGAACGTATAGCCGGCAGCCGTCGGATCATACAGCTTGAACGACTCGTACGGATAGTCCGTACCGATCGATGTGACGTTTCCGTCGTTGTTCGTCCCGTTCCAGGGAGCTTCCGTCACATGGTGATACGTGATCGTAAACGCCGTCGGCGAGAACTTCGGATAGAGCGTGAAGTCCTCATTGTACTTCGATGGATCCAGAGTCGTACCGGTCGGCTTTGTGAGCGACGGGTTGAAGTACCAGCCGTCAAATGTGTAGCCCGGTTTTTCCGCCTTCGGCAGCACGAACGTCTGACCGGTCGTGGACAGCGGATAAGGATTGTCATATCCCGTATCCAGCGTTGTATCGTCATCGATATCGAACGTGACGCTGTAGTCCCGGTTTCCCCACTTGGCGATCAGATTGAGCGTTGTAATCTTCCTGTCCTCAAAATCCTGCGGCGTGATGAAAGACTTCGTCCACTGCTCACTGTTTGTGTTTCCGTCAATGATATACCAGCCCTGGAAGGCATACTTGTCACTGGACGCGGGGTGGACCTCGACAACCGTATAGTTCGTACTGCTCTTCGTCAGTCCCTGCGGCGAAGCGTTGTTGAGGTTGATGCTGTCATCGTTCAGACCATTCGTAAAGGTAACTGTATACTGGTAAACCGTCCCCGACAGCTGGTAATTGGCCGAATAGGTCGCAGACCTCTGAGGAAGTTCACGATCCATGACCGCGGCAGCATTTGCCAGGTTGTTGCTCCAGTTAACGAATTCATACCGCTTGTCATCGGTAGGGCTCTTGGGATCCTTCACGTCCAGCACCGAGCCGATTTTCGAATACTTGTTGACGCGGGTCAGAATGTCCTGGCACACCTTCTTATATGCATCGGAATTATGGCCCTGATTCAGATCCGAGGTCTTAATGTCCTTCAGAAGATTCAGATCAAAGGTGTAGGATACTGTCTTGCCGTCCGCTGTGGTGATCGTCTCAGCGACTTCTGAATTCGGCTGAAGGTCAATGACCTCCTCCGCGCCGGTCTGCGGCACAATCGCCTTGTCAAAATATCCTCCGTTGATGCCCTGGTTCAGGATGTTGAAGGTCAGGACCGGCTTGATCCTCGTCATATCCACCCACTCGGCAACGAGTGTCGTGTTCTTCGTGACCGGCGTCGTCAGGTCGACCGGGCTCTTTGTTGTATCATCCTGGTCATAGAAGTACAGCAGCATGTGATCCGGGCTGGAGATCGCCGTCGCGTCCGCGGTCGTTCCCGCCTTCGTGGTACCGGTATCCGTACTGGGATCCAGCGTCCAGTCAGGGAACTTCGTCACGCTGTAGGTATCCAGCGTCGTGTCATTCGGCACGCCGGAAACCGTCAGCTTCGTCTTGTCGTCAGACAGCGTGACATTCGTATCCTTGCTGAAATCCGTGAGCACGCTGACGTTATTGCCTGTGCCGAAGTCATAGGTAATCTTCCACGCGTTGGCTGTCAGGGTTACGGTCTTCTGTGCCTGCCGATTGTCGTGGTTCGTCTGATTTTCAAGATATCCTTTGTCGTATCCGCTGAACTCAACGAAATATCCCTGGGATCTCGATCCCGCGGTACCAGTGTAATTGCCTTCCGGAATTGCTTCATAAGACCTTCCGGTTGAATCAACCACCACGCAGGAAAGCTTATTCACATTAGAATCAGTACTTGAGAAGAGACTGTAATTCGTATTAGCACTAAGGCTGGTATTTGTATTGGTATCAGCGGAGGATATTGTAATCGAATCGCTCGTCAGATCAGCTCCTGTCTCCTGCCCGTCCGCCCAGTAGTAATTTGCAGGAGCATTGTTTGCGACCTTATACGTATATGTTGTTGTTCTCTCTATTGCATCAGGATCATTAAACTTCGTATCAGTATCTGCCAGTACTCTTGTGCCTGCGGTCCAGGAATACCCCGTATTACCTGCTTTTTCTGACAGAATCGAGATGGCTTCACGGTCCATCGAGTCGTCTGCAGTCAGAAGATATCCCTTCAAGCCGTCAAACTTGAACTTTTTGGCATTCGTATAGGCTTCATGCCAGGCTACTTCGCCCTTGATATAAACGTAATAATGCGTACCTCCCTTGCCTGCTCGTCTGACAATGGTTCCATTAGTATCACCGAAAAACTGACGGAATGTAGTAAAGTCATACTCGTTGCTGCTTAATCGGAATGTAATATTCTGCGTGGTTCCCGAAGGAGTAAATTTTATCTTACTGATATAGTCCTTGATTCCGTCTTCGCTCTTCGCACTATCCGGAAGGCTGATCAGGATATCCTTTTTATAAGATCCGCTGTTATCATCAATGGTAAACGAGTCGTTCGCGGCAAGATCCGGCACCTCAAAATCTCCGGAATCTACAGCAATCTCCAGCGTTGTGAATTTTGACGCACTCTCCTTCTGGTCCTGATCCAGCACCAGTGTGATATCATCCTTCTTTACATAATAACTGGTGGAGTCGCCGCTTTTCTGTTCGAATGCACTGGTTTCCCCCTGTTTCGGGCTGATATCCAGCTGAGTCTTTGTCGCGATTGTCGTAGTAACCGCCGGTGCCTTTCTCGGTCCCGCAAGCTTTGCGAAGGCGCTCTTGATCCTGGAGAGGAGGGAGGGCTTTTCAGCGGTCTCGTCGGTTTCTTCTGTGGATGCTTCTGCTGCCGCTTCCGTAGAAGCTTCGGCTGCAGCTGTGTCGGCTTCTGTAGAGGATTCGGCTGCCTCAGTAGAGTCCTTATCCGAAGACTCCTCCGTGGAGTCCTTGCCGGCTTCGTCGGACGCAGTAGTGCCTTCCTCAGTGGATTCTGTGCCACTGGTCTCTTCCATCGGAGTCTTGCCGTTGAAGAAGTCAATGACATCGCCTACGTTCCACTTGTAGACAGGCTTTTTGGTCGTGCCGGTATCCGCGGCTTCCCCCTCGGAATCCTTGTCAGAATCAGAGGCAGACTTGTCCTTCGAGTTGTCCGTGGCATCGCTGTCCTTACTATCTTTACCGTCCTTGTCCGCGGCCTTGCCGGAATCCGCGTCCTGCTTCTTACCGTCTTCGCTGCCGGAATCCTTACCGTCAGAACCCGTGCCGGAGGACACAATCTTACCGTCGGAATCTGTGCCGGCATCACTGCCGGAGACGCTTTCTGCATTTCCTGCGTCCGCAGAGGTCTCTCCGGACGCGTTGCGGCTGGTCAGGGCCGTATTCGAATTGTCCGGGGTGCCTGAGGTTTCCTTCCCCGATGCGTCCTTACCGTCAGCGTTCTGATCCGCGGAGACAGATGCCGCACCGTTTCCGGCCGCAGCTTCGTTCTTCCCGGTTTCGTCCGTAATGGAAGTCCCTTCGCCGGACTCATCCGTTTCAGCGGAATCCAGCTTTTCCGCATCCTGAAGGTCCGTTGCCTTCACGGTATCATTCGACTTCGGAACACGGCGCGGTGCTCCGGACGCGGAGGACGAGAAACCGGTCTGGGCGGAATCCTTCTTCGTGGAGGAGCTGCCGGCAGAACTGCCGTTTGCGGTGCCGGAGGCGAAACCATTGTTTGCCGATACAGAGGAAGATCCGCTGCTATCCCCCGAGTCATTGGATCCGGACGCACGGGAGCTGCCCTCACCGCCTTCCTTCGATTCGTCCGCTGCAGAGCCTCCCGCGTCCGTTCCGGAGGCAGAGTCTGCCGCGGAGTTTTCTGTTTCCGCGCTATCCTTTGAATTCCCATTGCCGGAAGCGTCAGAGGAATCCGCGGACTCGCTGTCCGCATTCTCCTCCTCGCCCGTAAACAGGCTTGTTACACGCCTGATAATCCGCTGGAAGATATTGCCTTCCGCAGCGGATGAATCCTTTGAAGTATTGCTGTCCTTTTTGTCCGCGGAGTCAGCGCTGTCCTTTGCGGACTCCCCAGATGTGCTCCCGCGGCTGTCGGAGGCAGATACAGCTTCCCCGCTGTTGTCCGCGGAATCCTCGTCCGTCACTTCTACTGCGTTCCCGTCGGAGGCGGAATCCTCGAGCTTCTCGGGATAATCCGGGTGCTCGGTGCCCTCGACGGTCTTCACGCGGATCTTCAGGGATCCGCTCGTTACGCGGTAGCCGGAGGGGAGCTTTGCCGTGAAGACATAGGTGCCCTCCTTCCCTTCCTTATAGGCGCGGTTCACATACGACTGAATGCGGATCTCCGTATCCGTCGCGTTGTTGCGTACATACTGCGGGAGACGCTTTACGATCTCCTCTTTGGTAAGTTCCGTGGTGGTGATGGTGACGCGGTTGTTGTCGACATCATAGACGCCGGGTACGAAGTCCCAGTCGCGCAGAACGCTGCTGGTCGAGCCGGAGGAACTGTTTGCGGTACGTCCGGACGTGCTGCCTGCCGTGCGGCTGGTGGTGCCGCTCCCGCTCTGTCTTGTGGACGCGGAGGAGCCGGATGCAGACCCGGAGCTGTTATTGTCATATGAGGACGCACTGCTGCCGCCGCGGTTTGTTACACTGCTCCCGCTGGTACGGTTTGTCGACGTGCTGCCCGTACGGTTCGTCACCGCGCCGTTGCCGCTTGTGTTGTTTGTGGAAGAGCCTGTGCGTGAGCTGCCTATGGTTTCAGAGCCGGTTACATTGGACGCATTGGAAGTGCCATTGTTATTTCCTGCGTCAGAGTTTACGTTACCGGAATTATTCCCAGTAACGGAATTATATCCGGTAACGGAATTATTGCCGGTAACGGAATTATTGCCGGCACCGGCAATTGAGGACGCGTTATTTTCGTCCGTGCTGCCGGTCTCGTTCACCGTATTGGTGTCATTGACCGTATTGGTGGAGTTCGTGGAATTGGAGGAATTACCGGTATTGGCAGTTTCCGATGTGGTGGTCCGGTTCGTGACCGTGGTTGTGGTCTCACCGGCTCCTGTTCCTGCCGCTCCCACAGCACCTTCCGCGGTGCCTGTCACGGCACTTGCCTCGATCGTCTGTGTAACCGGCACTGCCTCAGCGGCAGATACTGAAAGCGAAGCCCCCGGCAGCAGCATGGATACAGCAGTGCCAAGAGCCGCAAAGAGGGCAGTACCCCTGCGGATCGTATTCCTTACTTTATACATATTGTCCAACCCCTTCCGGAATGCCCGGTTTCAGATGCTGCTCACTGCATCCGGCTGCCCTGCGTGCTCACTCGCCTGACTGCCCGCCGTCCATTCCTTCTGACCTTACCTTATCATGCCTGCGCCAGCAGGCATTCATCACGGGAAATCCGCGAAGGCGGTTTCCCGTGTATGATCACAGGTCGGGTGCCGCAGGCACCGACCGGGTTATGAAAGTTTCGCATCAGCGAAACTTTCTAACCTGAAGACACTGAAATTCAGGATTTACCGCGTTTTCGCGGCTCCTGCGCCTTCGATGTGAATACGGATAATTATCACATTTATCCATTACATCAAATCTTTTATATCATAAATCTGATTTGGATGCAACAATCACTAAAAGGCCAGCCGGAAGTTTCCTTCCAGCTGACCTGTCTGGTGACAGTCCATATTCACTTGATCCTGGTTGGGACTGATTGGGTTTCGGACTTCCCTGTCACGTATTCCCGGCATCCCTGCCTTTGAATCGAAAGGAGTTATGCTCCGATCACAGCCGCCTCAACAGCCTGCTGAGACTGCTGCACGGAACCGGTGGTCTCCTGATTCTTCGTATTGTAATAGTCGTCGAACAGCTTATTCGTTGCCTTCAGCGTATCCTGACTGATGGAAGGAAGCTCCTTGCCCCAGGCCTTCTCGGCTTCCTTGAAGCCCCTGGCAATGCCTTCCTGCATCTCCTTCATCTTGTCGGCATCGTCGCCCGCAAGTGCGGACGCGAAATCGAACAGACGCTGGGATGTCTTTGCTACGCCATAGAAACCATCGACACTGATCGCGTTCTGCGCCTGTACCTTGGTCTCCGCGTCCACCGGATAATTGCCGCCTGCGATGAATCTCCAGAAACCGTTCTCATCCAGAGTGGGCACCGCTCTCGCGTTCAGGAACGTGCTCGCCTGGGATGTGACCGATTTCATCACATTCTCGACAAGAGCCTTCTGCTGCTCATCCTGCTCCGCCTTCATATCGGAAACGATCTGTGCACGATCCTCCGCGGACATCTTGTTGATGTTCTGCCGGACCGCATTGACCGCCTCGTCCGGATCCTGAACCTCAGACTTCTCATAGGTATCCTGGATCCTGTTGAAGATGCTGGGAGCTTCCTGAGCGGAGCTGCTCGCAATCTTGCCGCTGGACATCAGCTCGGAAAACTCGGACTTCTTGCTTTTTACTTTGTGATCATTTTTAACATTGGATGTCTGCTTGTACTGAACACCAAATAGCTGAGTGATTCCGACTGCCATGGCCCTTACCTCCCGTTTCTTATTTTTGTTTCCGGTTAACAGAACCCCGGCTTCCTTCCCGTGAAAACCGGTCTACCCAAAAATATTCTATTAACCCTTACTTTCAATATCGGCGGTATAAGGAAAGATATAAACCCGGATTCAAAATTTTTTCATATTCTTTTGCTATCGCTGTGTGGCTTTCAGAGCAATTGCAAAAGATCAGAGACCGCCTCCGCTGCGCTTTCAGGTTTCAGGCTCCTCCCCCTCAGGAAATCTGCGGCGCGTTTTCATCATAATTCATATCACATTTTCATAATGAATTTAATTATGATTTTTATTCTCTAATGTTTTCCCGAGCGGAACGGGCTACTTAAACGTTTTCAAGCCTGTGTTTCAGCGAAAGCCCTGCTGTCATCAGCGAAAGTCCGGGCGGGGCAGCCAATCTTCAGGCCGTATATTATTAGCATGTTTATTCATTGTTTGAATAAAAAAATTCTCATCCACCCCTTATATTCATCGGGGTGGATGAGAATCGTTCACATGAAAACCGTAATTCCGCAATCAGTACTTGTCGTCGGCGTCGGCCTTGGAGAAGTGGCGGTGAATCGGCGCGGAAGCAGGCTTCACCGGTGCCGGTGCGGGTGCAGGTGCGGCGGGCTTCTCCTCTGCCGCGGGAGCTGCGGGCTCTGCCGCAGGTGCCGCGGGAGCGGCAGGCACTGCCTTCGGCGCGGGTGCCGCGGGAGCGTCCGCGTCATTCTTTAACCGGAACTTCGAAATCAGGTCGTTCATGACAGCGGCCTGGCCGGAAAGCTCCTCAGATGCTGCGGCCGACTGCTCGGCCGTTGCGGAGTTCGTCTGTACCACGGAGCTGATCTGGCCGATACCCTCGGTAACCTGGGATACGCCGGTCGACTGCTCCTCGGAGGCCTTGCTGATGGAACTGATGAGGTTCGAAACCTTTTTCGTGTTGTCGGAGACGGAATTCAGAGCCTCCGCGGTCTCCTCGGTGATGCGGTCGCCCTTCTGCACGGCGTCCACAGTCTCCTGAATGAGGTCAGCCGTAGACTGTGCCGCCTGCTGCGACTTCTTCGCAAGGTTTCCGACCTCGCCCGCGACAACGGCGAAGCCCTTGCCGGCGGAGCCTGCCCTCGCCGCCTCAATCGAAGCGTTCAGGGACAGGATGTTGGTCTGGAACGCGATATCGTCGATGGTCTTGATGATCTTGCTGATCTCCTCGGCCTTCGCGGTGATCTCCTTCATCGCGTCGCGCATCTCGTTCATCTTGTCGTTGGAGACATCGACGGCCCTGCCGGCTGCGTTGGACAGCTCTTCGGCCTCTCCCGCCTTCTCGGCCGTCTCTTTGATCTTATCGGAGATCTCGGTCATGGTAGCGGACAGCTCCTGCACGGACGATGCCTGCTCCGTGGAGCCCTGTGCCAGTGCCTGTGCGCCGGAGGATACCTGGGACGCTCCGTCGTTTACCTGGCTGGACGATACCTTGATCTCCGTCAGCGTATCATCGAGCCTGCTCGTAATGGTATGGATGGAATCCAGCATCGGGCGGTAATCGCCGACGTACAGCTCCTCACCGCTAGGATCGAGCACGAAGTTGCCGGACGCCACCTCGGACAGGCGGTTCGACAGGTCGGCGACGATCTGCTTCAGCCGGTCGACAAAAATGCCGATCTCCGTTGCCATGGTGCCGATCTCGTCGTCGGTCTCCGCCTTGACGGAAACAGACAGCGACCCGTTCGCGAGTTCCTTCGCGGCGTCTGTCACGCCCTTCAGAGGTGTCAGTGACTTCTTGACCGTTGCGATCACCGTGAGGTCAATCACGATAAAGCCGAGGGTCATGATAGCAATGACAATGAAAACGAGCTGATTTGCCTGTTTGTTGTATTCCTTGATCGGAACCGCGGTCTGCACCCACCATGTCTCGCCGTTGGCATCCATCGGCATATAGTATCTCCTGACGGTGCCGGAGCTTGACGACGTCGTAACGGTAAACTGTTTTCCGGCCGCCCAGCTCGACGAGATCGAGGCGAACGCATCGGCGGATACCGTATCCTTATAAGCCTTGCCGATGACGTTCGTGTGCGTGGAGTACATGATCGTCTGATAGCTGTTGATGATGTTCACATGCAGGGAAGGAAACGTTTCGTTTTCCGTCGCGATGATTCCGAACGCGTCGAGGTTCAGGTCAAAGCTGACCGCGCCGACGACCTTCCCGTTCACCGTAACAGGGAACGCGCACGATACCATCTTCACGCCGTTCATATCAACCGGGTCGGAGAAATCCGGGCTTCCCGTCTCCTTCACGGTCGTATAGGACTGCGCGTCCTTATAGGAATCATAGCTTAAGTTGCTGATGGTGACGCTGCCGTTATCCGCGGCGCTGACATACGGCGCGTACTGGTCAATAGAGGCGCTGAACGCGCCGGGCTCGAGCAGGACGCCCGCGCCGATGAGGTTCGGATCGTTCTTTACCGTCGTCTGCAGGACGGACAGCATCACACTCTCCGCGTCAAACCGGCTGCCGGACAGCATCACACCGTCCAGGACGCGGCTGGGCATCGTCGGCTCAGTATCCTCCGCCGCAAGGTCGGTTTCCAGATTGGACGAAACCGCATTTGCGAGTGCCGTATATTTCTGTACGAGACCGGAAATCTTCTCGACATTCGCCTTCGTGTTGGTATACAGGTCGTCGTCTGTTCTCTGCCTCAGCGCATGGCCGACAATAAAATTGATGATCGTGCCCAGCATGAAGAACACGATAAACATGGCAATGCCGACGAACATACATACCCTGAACGTCAGCCTGCTGAGTCCCGCCTTCTCGAGGAAGGACGGCGCGTTCGAAGCCTTCGCTCTTTTCGGCTCACCCCTTTGTGACTTTACTCTGCTCATTTTCCTGCTCCTTACCTGTTAGTGATTTGCATGATGCCGCGGGCCTTACGTCTTATGGAAACGGGAATCCGCTGTGCGGCGCCTTGTCTCGCAGGCCGCCTGCAGCGTCCGTTCCACGGAAATGAAGACAGAACTCCCCCGCTCACGATCACATCATAACACTTTTCGACAAAATCTTGGCATATATTAAGCGCAAATGGTGAAATTTTTCCGGTTTTTTGATATGATGTTCACAGGTTCGCGGAAGTGAGCAGCCGCGCTCCGGATTTTCAGGACCGCCCCCGGGGGCAGGGCATTCTGCCTCTGCAGGATTGCAGGAGCAGTTCGCATGTAATTTTTTCTTATTAGTAAGGGGTACCTCAGATGAACGACTTATATGGGAACGGGGTCAAACTGAACGAGAAGGTTCTGGACCTTTTATGGAAGCGGCAGTCCATGACGTCCGCCAACATTGCGAACGTGGACACGCCCGGCTACAAGAGCCTGTACATGTCCTTCGAGGATCAGCTCGCGAACCGGATCAAACGCAGCTCCACCGCGGACGGCTCCACGACGCAGCGCGATGTGGCACGTGTGATCGACCATCTGCATGAGCAGGTGAAGACCGATGAATCGGAATCCACGCAGCTCGACGGCAACAACGTAGACATGGATCAGGAGGAAGTGGAGCTGGCGAAGACAAATCTCGAATACCAGTACATGGTCAATTCCATTTCCCAGGAGCTCAAGCGTCTCGACTCCGCGGCCAAGACATTCTGATTTCCTGCAGAGTTTCCGGTCTGCCTGTCATAACAGGCAGAAATTTTCAAATTCCCCGGGCGGCAGCTAATAATCCGTCCTGTACGGAACGATATATATAGAGTAAGGGTTTTTTTACTCCAATCTTTGAGAAGGCGGTGCAAAATACATGGACAGTTCAATGGAAGGTATGCTGGATACCTATCTGCTTGAGACAAATTCTCTTCTCGACAATCTCGATGAGATGCTGATCGCGGACGAGAAGGTCGGCACGTTCTCCACCGATGATGTAAACGAGATTTTCCGGACGATGCATACGATCAAGGGCTCGTCCGCCATGATGGAATTCAATTCCATCTCCGTCATCGCGCACAAGATGGAGGATCTGTTCTTCTTCATCCGGGACAAGGGAATCGATTATCTCACGGACGAGGACCGCAAGGACCTGTTCAATCTCCTGTTCAAGTCCGAGGATTTCCTGCGCGGCGAGGTCGGCAAGGTTGAGGCCGGCGAACCCCTGCTGGACAACGTAGATGAGTTCAACGGCAAGATCGCGGCCTTCATGGACCGCATCTCGCGCGATGAGGCGAGGGGCGAGGCTGCCGCAAAGGGCGAAGCGGTTCCCGCAGAGGCTCCGGCTCCCGCCGCAGCACCTGCAGCACCGGCTCCTGCCGCGGCACCCGCTGCCGGCGGCGCCGCGTCCATCATCCCCGCGGATGACAAGGCGGCTGTTTTCATTCATATCAGTCTCGAGGAAGGCGTCGGCATGGAGAACCTGCGCGCCTTCATGATCGTCAACGCCCTGAAGGAGTGTGACATCACGTTCCGCGCTTATCCGGAGCACATGGATACGGACTCCGCAACTTCCCAGGTTATCATTGAGAGCGGCTTCTATCTCGCGTTTGACAGCGAGGATCAGGCGAAGAAGGCCGAGGGCGTTCTGCCTTCGCAGAATCATATCCGCGACTATGAGGTCATCTCGCCGGATGAGGCGAGGAAGCAGGTCGGCGGTGCCGCTCCCGAGCCGGCGCCCGCTCCCGCGGCGGAATCCGCCGCGCCGGCGAAGCAGGAAGCTCCCGCGGCTTCGCCTGCAGCTGCAGGTCCCGCGGCATCCGCTCCCACCGCAGCCTCCGCGAAGGAAGCACCGAAGAACGCGAAGACAAACGGCCCTGTGAAGCAGAGCCTCATTTCCGTCAACCTGCAGAAGCTCGATTCGCTCATGGACCTCGTCGGCGAGATCGTCATCACCGAATCCATGGTGACGTCCTCTCCTGTCCTGAAGCAGCTTCCGCAGGAAGCCTATGACTCGTTCAACAAGTCCGCGCGCCAGCTGCGCAAGCTGACGGACGACCTGCAGGATATCTCCATGTCGCTCAGGATGGTGCCGATTTCCGGAGTATTCCAGAAGATGAACCGCATCGTCCGCGACATGAAGCAGAAGCTGAACAAGGACGTGAAGCTCACGCTCATCGGTGAGGATACGGAAGTCGACAAGACCATCGTCGACGCCATCCAGGATCCGATCATGCACATCGTGCGTAACTCCATGGACCACGGCATCGAGAAGACGAAGGAGGAGCGTCTTTCAGCCGGCAAGCCGGCGCAGGGTGAGATCATCCTCAAGGCTTCGCACTCCTCGTCAGAGGTTGTCATCTCCTGCTCGGACGACGGCTACGGCATGGATCCCGACGTCATGCTCAGCAAGGCGGAGGAGAAGGGCATCCTCACAAAGCCGAAGAGCGAGTATTCCACGAAGGAAGCTCTGCAGCTCATTCTGCTGCCCGGCTTCTCAACCAACAAGACCGTCACGGAATATTCCGGCCGCGGCGTCGGCATGGACGTCGTGAAGAAGAACGTTGAGTCCGTCGGCGGCAACATCTCCATTGAGTCCGAGGTCGGCAAGGGCACGACGATCACGATGAAGATCCCGCTCACGCTCGCCATCATGGACGGCATGAAGGTGACGGTCGGCGATTCCATCTTCACGATCCCGATCGCCAACATCAACCAGAGCTTCAAGGTCGAGGACAAGGATATCGTCCTCGATGAATCCGGCAACGAGATGATCGAGCGCATGGGCGTCTTCTATCCCGTGGTTCGTCTGGACCGCTTCTACGGCATCCAGTCCTCCATCGACACGATTGAGGATGGCATCATGATCTGGGTGGAGGCCTCCGACAAGTCGTGCTGCCTGTTCGTGGACGAGCTCGTCGGCGAGCAGCAGGTTGTCGTGAAGCCGCTGCCGCAGTATTTCAACAATTTCGACCTGAAGGGCCGCGGAATCACAGGATGCACCATCCTGGGCGACGGCAACATCAGTATTATCCTCGACGTGCTCGGTGTTTATACTGCAGCCGTTGAGAACGCTTAAGGAGGTACACCGTCATGGCAGAAGCAGTGAATGAACTGGATCATGTAGTTACCAGTGAAGAGGCCGTGGACCCCAACAAGATCGCCGAGGAACAGATGGATGTGCGCCGGTGTCTGGCGTTTGTATCCGGCGGACTCACGATGTTCATGTCAACCGAATACGTCATTGAGATCATCAACGATCACTCCATCACTCCCCTTCCCGCGACACCGGATTACGTCGCCGGCATCATCAACCTGCGCGGTTCGATCCTCCCGGTCGTGGATATCCGCATTCTCATGGGCAAGGAGCGTGCCGAATACACGTCCAAGACCTGCATCATCGTCCTCAACATCGATTCCGTTCCGATCGGCATCGTCGTGGACACTGTGAAGCAGGTGCTGGATATCGACATGAACGACATCCAGCCCATGCCGATGAAGCGTCAGCAGAAGCTGGCCAACGGCATGCTGAATCTCGAGGACGGCACGGTAGCACTTTCGTTTGACTGCCAGTCCCTGATTCAGGGATAATTCCGTAATTCCAGCGGCTATCCGGTTTCTGATGCTGACCGGATAGCCGTTATTTTTTGGAGATCATCATGACAACTCTCACGGATGAGGATTTCAACAGACTCTATCGTTTTATCCAGAACAATTACGGCATCGACCTGTCCAAGAAGAAGCAGCTCATCGTCTCCCGTCTCCAGCAGTCGCTCGAATCGAACGGCTACAGCAGCTTTGCCGACTATGTGAACGATATCGTGGGCGGCCGCAGACCGGACCTCGTCCCGCCCATGCTGAACAAGCTGACGACGAACTATACCTATTTCCTGCGCGAGGAGGCGCACTTCAACTTCCTCAGGAACACCGTGCTGCCGGAGCTTGCGCAGAAACACAGGAACGACCGCTCTCTCTCCATCTGGAGTGCCGGCTGTTCCTCCGGCGAGGAGCCCTACACCATCTCCATCTACCTGAAGGAATATTTCGGCTACGACGCCGGCCAGTGGGATACGCGTATCCTGGCGACCGATATCTCGCAGAACGTGCTGAACACCGCCATGAATCCGACGTATCAGGACGAGCAGCTCGAGCGCATTCCCGCGCCCTGGAAGACGAAATACTTCCAGAAGCGTCCCGACGGCACGTATACCGTGTCGAAGGAAATCCGCGACAACGTCATCTTCCGTCCGTTCAACCTCATGGAACAGATCCGGTTCCGCAGGCCGTTCGATCTCATCTTCTGCCGCAACGTCATGATCTATTTCGACCAGGAGACGAAGGACGCGCTCGTGAACCGCTTCTACAACGTCACGGTTCCCGGCGGCTACCTGTTCATCGGTCACTCCGAGGGCCTCAACAAGCAGACCTGCCCGTACAAATACCTCATGCCCGCGATCTACCAGAAAAAGTAAGGGCAGCGTCAGCTGTACCCATTGAAATGATACCGGGTCAAAGGGTCCTGTTGAGATAAAATGACCTGCGAAAAACAGGTTGGCGCAGGCAATGTTCGTACTAAAATGACATAAGGGTTCGGGAGTCCTGAAGCACCCGGAATCCGGATCAGGAAACAGTTTCAGCGAGAAAGAAGTACCGCATCGTGACCATCAAAAAGAACTTAATTGCAATCGGGGCATCAACAGGCGGCACGGAGGCAATCCTCAGTGTTGTCCGTGGATTTCCCGCGGATATGCCGGGTGTCGTCATCACGCAGCACATGCCGCCCGGCTTCACCGCGATGTATGCGGAGCGCCTGAACGGGATCTGCGCCATGGAGGTGAAGGAAGCCGAGCACGGTGACATCGTCCGTCCCGGCCTCATGCTCATTGCGCCCGGCGGCAAGCAGATGCGCGTCGTCCGTATGGGAAGCGGCTATTCCGTCTCCGTCACCGAGGAAGCCAAGGTCAACGGCCACGCTCCCTCTGTTGAGGTCCTGTTCAATTCCGTTGCCACAGCGGCCGGCGACCGCGCCATCGGCGTCATCCTGACCGGCATGGGCGCGGACGGGGCGAAGGGACTCCTCAACATGCGCCAGCACGGAGCCTACACCATCGGCCAGGACAAGGACTCCTGCGTCGTCTACGGCATGCCCATGGAGGCCTACAAGATGGGTGCCGTCTGCAAGCAGGCTGCCCTCCTCAACATCCCGAACCTCATCTATCAGGAGCTCGGCCGCACGGGGCACTGAGTCATCTGCCAGGAGCCCGGCCGCACGGGGCACTGAGGATTCATGGTCCAAAGGCGCCAAAGCTATCCGATTGTTTCCCGGGTAAGCCCGAAAGAAATTGATGCTGCTTTTGGCTCCTATGACCTATAAAATAATCAAAACAGCCGATAATATCAGTGGAACATCTCCGATTCTGTGATGATGTTCCGCTGATTTTTTTGATATTTCGGATGCTTGCAGAATTGCGAAAGCTGCGGAGCAATTCGTATATCATGGATCTTGGCAGGCGTTTTTGACACCCTGATCTTAGTGAGGCATCATGCCGGGTCGGACTATGGTTGAGATGGTTTCGGAACGACAAATAGCCCGCACAGAGCTCATACAGCCCGTGAACGCGAGAGCGGCGGGAAACTATGCTTCCGGAAAGCGCGCGGATGCTTCCGGCCGCGGCTCGTCCGGCGAAGCAAAGCCGACGCTCGCGGCACGCTTTGCCGCGCACCGCTCCTCGCTCCTTATGGGGGCAGCGATTGCCGGCTGCTCTGTCGTTTTCCTGTTCAGCGCCGCCTACTGCATTCACCCCTATACGGCGGAAGACGTCTCCAATGCCGCTTCCGCTGCTGCGCAGACCGCTGTCAGCGCCTATGACCGCACAATCGGGGCCGCATTCACCGCGGCAGGCACAGCTGTTGCCGATGCCGGACACCGCACCGCCGAGGCGTTCGGAACCCTGAAGTCCATGTTCGACGAGGATTACGCGCGCTGGCAGGAGGAGCGCCACGAGGAGCTCCTTGCGAAACAGCGCCAGGACTCGGCGGGACTGGTGGAATCCCAGGAGGCGATGGCGGAGACGAAGGCCCAGCAGGAAATCGAGCGTGCCGCGAAGAACGCCGCCCATCCCTTCACCGGCCGGATGCCCTATGTCGCGAACGACTACAACCGCATCCTCCATACCTCCATGGGTGAGATGCTCTACTTCTCCCAGGATGACTCACACTGGGCGGACTACCTCTACGGCGGTACCGACCCCATGCATTCCTACGGGTGCGGCCCCACCGTCGTTGCCATGCTCGCCGATTCATTCGGAGCGGATCAGGTTCCCGTCAGCCCGACCGATGTCGCCGACTGGGCATCCGACAACGGCTACTACTCCGAAGGGCACGGCTCATTCCATGAGCTCATCCCGGACGGACTGAAGAACTATGGCCTGAACTGCGCTCCTGTAACCGACATCACCGAGCGCCACATCCGTGACCTCCTAAACAGTGACCACCAGATCGTCGTCCTCATGGGCGAGGGAACGTTCACGAAGGGCGGCCATTTCATGATTCTCACCGGCCTCGATGACATGGGCCGTGTCACGATCGCCGACCCCAACAACATGGTCAACACGCTCCACCCCTGGAACCTCACCTCCATCCTCGACGAGCTCATGGAACCCTCCGATTCCGATGAGAGCGGTGCGCCCGTGTGGTCAGTCTCGAAGCCGTGACAGGTCAGTGCAGCGCCATGTGAAGCTATCCGCTGATTGCAGATGTCGTTTTATCGAATTGGATAACGATCAGGAGACCGCATCGGTCCGCGCTTCCCAATCTCAGGATTCAGCGATAAAATATCTGTGACAGACGAAGATGCCGGCAGCATTCCTCTGCCGGCATCTTTTATATTCGAATATTTTGCAGTTTCTGCAGTCTGCGCCCTGTGCGCCAGACAGAAAGGGGAGTCATGTCCGAAATCGTAACCTACCTGTTCATCAATCCCGCATCGAGCCAGGATGCCCGCGAAATTCAGGAATACATCATCAACGAGCCTGCCTTCACGCACTTCACGAAGGAGGAGGACTTCCTCCCTTACGCGCAGTCGGACGGCACCATGCAGCTCTCCTCCCGCGTCCTTCCTCTCGACTACAACGAGAACGCCCAGATGACACTCTCCTTCCTCTCCTTCCTTTCGAAGCACGCCGCCTTCGAGTTCCAGAAGGAAACCGTGGAATAGGCGTCACCCGGAATAGCTGACAAATTTCTGCTTTGAACTCTTTGGCTTATCCGGGAGTGTGCGTTTCAGCCTCCCATCCGTCAGCATCGGTGTAACATATTTCTTCATCAGGTAATATTGGCTGAGCCCCGAGAAATCTATCAGCTCTTTCCTGCTCCTGGGTGTTCTGCAGTATGCCAGAATTGCGGAGACCATGTCGCGTTTATCTGCCGGTTCCCCGATCGGAATGATTACGTTCCTGAATGTTACGACGAAATCTCCTCTCTGAATCTCGAATTCGGGATCAGGCATCCCCTGCTCACGCAGATCATGATACATTGTCGGGATGCCGGAGTACCTGTTCTCTGCTACGCTGAGAAGCTCCAGAATATTGATCAGTGCTGCGTTTCTTGGCTCCGGCCGGCTTTTTCCGAGCATATCGACAGTTGCTCTCCCGAACAAAACGCCCGGACTTCTGACAGCCATGCGGTCCTGATACATCTCAATACTGACCGGTGTATTTTCCGTATATTGACTATAATCCCTGTGGATCAACGCATTGAGAACCGCTTCTCTTACAGCTCTTGGCGGGTATTCCGGCCTGTCTTTTCGTTTGCCGTTTTCATCAATAACAGTCATAGTACGGCTGTTCTTCCGGACAAATTCCACCGCTTCGTCCAGCATCTCCGGAATTGCACCCGTAATCCTTTTATTATCAAGAAAACGAACCCCATCCGGAGTCTGGTCTCCAACCGCAACCCCCGGCACTGAAACCGCTGTGATACAAAGCTGTGGGAAATAGGCCTGAGGATAGAGCGAGAACGTCATCACGCCGGATATTGTCGGCACACCGCCGGATGTTACCCCCATCAGCTCGAGGATTTCTTCATCCGTGACATTCTCCGCGAGATTTTTTCTGTCCTCCTTCACACTTGCCAGGTAACGGGCAAGCCGACCCTGATTGAAAAGTCTCCTGTCAGCTTCGTCAACCTGCCTGAGATCATCGCGAATCCTTTTCCTGAAAGCTTCGTACGCATAGATCTCATATGCTGTCATCGGCAGGTCGCCGTCTCCTACACGTATGAAAGACCCCTTTACAATCCCGGTCCCCTTGTAATAAACAGGTCTTTGACTGATATCGGCGCCGGGGATTTCTGCGGAGACAACCGTCCTGTCGTTCACTGTGGCGATCGTAATGAGAGGTCTTACCTTCGGCTCCATCTGCTGCGAGGCTTCCATAATCTTTTGCTGAACCTCTGCGGCATTATAGACTCCGGCAACATGAAACTCCGGCTTTTCCTGTATCCCGAAGATGATAATCCCGCCATCATCCTGATTGGAAAAAGACGAAAGTGTATCATAAATTTTCCCTGGAAAGCCCTTTTCCGCTGATTTCAGCTCAACGTTCTGCCGCTCCGCCTTCTGTTCCTTAATGCTGCTGATCAGATCCTTCAGCTCCTGTTCCTGCATTCTGATGTCTCCCGGATTTCAGTCATTTTACCTAAAAAGATTATAGCAGAAGAATCAAAACTCTGATAGACAGTTTGCAAGCTTATTCGTGTAGTTTGCAAACTATTGCAGGCTGTTTGCAAACATCATTTGCAAACTTTGACAAGTGATTTTCCGCCGGCTGCAGACACCTTCCTTTAATAATTCCCGGATCTGCGGCTCTGGTCCGGGAAAGCAGACTATTACTGAGCCCAGGCCGCTGCCCTGTCCGGTTCCTGGCTCGCCCAGTCGATGGTGTCCGTGTCGCTGACATCCGCCGGAATACTGTAGCCCATGAGCTGCAGAATCCGCCTCGACAGGACCCGCGCGTAGCGCTGCCGGCCCTCATCCGTGTAGTGGATGCCGTCCATGAGCGTATCCTTCGCGTTGTAGCCGTTCACATCCAGATCGACATACATGTTCAGGATCCGGGCGCAGTCCGTGTGCGGCTCCGCGCCGTGGCTGACGAACTCGATATACTTCTGCAGCGTCCCGTAGCCGTTATTCAGCGTGTTTACATCGCCGAGGTATGTTCCTGTACCCTCCTGGAAAAACTGCGTATATCCGGGCGTAATGACGAGGATTTTCGCGTCCGGATAGGCATTGTGCAGCGTGTTGATCGCAACGTCGATCGCGCCCTGCGTCGTCTTGAGGTTCGAACCGAAATCCGGATCATACAGCGGTGACTTCTGGAAATAATCGTTCACGCCGTACTCCAGGATGAACAGGTCCGTCTTCGCGAAGTCACAGCTCTTGAATACCTCATAGGTATACGGCCTGCTCTCAAAAAAGTCGGGCGAAATCACGCCCGCGACAGCCTTGGCCATGCCGATGCCGGACGTGGAGTCCCACGTCTCGTCCGCTGTGCCGGAGTTCGGCTCCACCGCCGCCGCCGTGCCGCCGATCGCGAGGTTGTAAACGTTTGCCTTGCACCGCTGCGCAATGAGATAAGCCAGGCCGTTTTCCCCCTTGAAGTTGCCGAACTGGGAATCGCCCATCACGACGATCTGCATCTTCGTGTCGTCATGATCCTTGCCGTACAGCGTGGAAGCGACGCCGTCCGGAAGGCTTGCTTCCTTGAACGTCGGGTTCTTCACGAAGGCGGGATCCGCCTGCACCTCCTCCCCGCCGCTGCCGTGGTCGCCGATATCAAGCTCTTCTTCCTCCTCGGTCGAGGCCTCCGCCGCGGCGTCATCCTTGTGCTCTTCATTGTATTTGTCCGCCGCGTCGACGAGCTCTCCGTCGGATGCCGCCTCCTCTGCAGAAGCCTCCGTCGAAGCCTCGGCCGCGGCAGCCTGTGTATTCCCCATGTCAGCAGACGCAGCCTGTGCCGCACTCTCTTCCGTCACCGTGGACGCCTTACCCGCAGCCTCTGCCGCCGCCTGCGCATTGGCCTCTGTTACTGCCTCCGCTCTTCCCTTCCGGATACCGGTCGTGCGCCCGATCCCGAAGCCGGCTCCGCCCGAGCCCAGGACCAGCGCCGCACATAACACCCAGATCATCGCTTGGTTTCTCATTTCCTGTGTATTCCTTTCCCCGATTGAACCACATCAGCTCATCCTGAGCCGGTGTACCGGCTGAAAACGTCTTTTGAAGATTGGGGTATCAGCCCTGCATCAGCTCATCTTCTGCAGCCTTTTCCATGAACTTGTTCACAGACATGTTTCTCTTCCTTGCTGCAACCGCCACCTGTCTGTGAAGGTTTGGATCAAACCGAAGCAGCATTTTTCCTGAATACGGTTTCTCAGGGTCGACACCGTCTTCGCTGCACCAGGCCAGGTAGTCATTAACCGAATCATGAAACGCCTGCTCGAGTTCAGATACAGACTCCCCCTGAAATGTAATGACGTCCCTGAGGCCCAGCACTTCGCCGGAGAAGATGTGCGCCTCCTCGTCAAACTCCGCTATTCCTTCATATCCTTTATAAGTCATCTCTTATCACCCCTGCTTCCTGCAAGAACCTGCGCACCGATTTCACAGCACCCTTGTCTGCGACTTTCTCAGGGTGCGGCCTGTGGAAGACAGCTCGAATACCATTCAGCTTAATTCTGATTCGCGATCCGTTTCCTTCCGTAATTTCCGCGCCGACAGCCTGAAGGAGCACTTCAATATCATGCCAGTCAATATCAGGTTTTATCGGATCAGTGAAGATTGCGTCCCAGATCTTTTTATTCTTGCTGCTCATGAGTGAATGATATCATTTAATGATATCGTAATCAATGGTGATATTCCGTTCTGCTGCACTTCGCTTTGCGCTGCTTTTGTCCCTTATGTCCTGGTATGCCATGCTTACTCTCCGGCGGCGCGGAAGCCGTCCCGGAGGTTCTCCCCGAGCGGCAGGATTTTCCCGCTGCGGTCCTCCGCGCTCGAGGGAAAGGCTGCGTACCCCGCCTGATCGCCCTCTGTTGGCCGCAGAATCCGGAGTGTTCCGATCGTGTATTCCGTCATGTCATATTCGCTGTAATCCTGCTGCCGGACGAGGTTCTCGTAAAACGGCATGCGGACCTCGTCCGCGCCGACCATCACAATCTTGTAGCCAAGGAACAGGACCATTGCCATTGCGACAGCCCTCTCCTTGTCGCGGAGCGGGATGGCGAGATAGATCAGCCCCAGGTTCAGCGCGGCGAGGCTGTAAACAAACATACAGCCGTAACGCATCTGCGGCGCGTGGAAAAACCACACCGCAAGCCCTGCTGCCAGCACCGCTTCCAGGATCATTTCCGGGATCAGGAACGGATCCGAATGCTTCCCTGCGCGCACGATCCTTCGCAGGAACAGGATCAGTACCACCACAACGGACAGCACCGCAAAGGCAAAGAACGCCCGGTCCACCGGAGCCAGTGCCCGGAACCAGCCGGAAAACCACGCCGAAACCGGCGCATCGAAGTTCCGGGAAGGGTCAGTAAGCCCCCTTGCGAGTGTCTGCCCCTGCCTGAGGTCTGAGAGCGTAAGGTCATAGGGCACCTTCCACGGAACGGAAAACCATCCCGTATGTGCCAGAGGATAAATAAGATACCCGGACAGAAGCACATTCCGGGCAAAATACGGCGTAAGGACAAGCAGCATCCACAGCAGCACCAGGGCGAGGTTTTTCCACTTCTCTCCTCTTCCAAGCGGCCGCAGCTTCGCAAGATCCCCGGCGTGCGGCGTCGAACCGCTCCCGTCGTGAAGAGCAGCCTTCCGCGCGGCCTCCTGCCTGCGCCTTTTGCGCTCCAGGAAGGGGCCGTAAATGTCATCCGGAGCATAAGGAGCCTGCCCGGCGTAAATGTTCGTTTTCCCTGAATTCTCCTGTGAGAAGCCCATCACAGGATCCTCCGTTTTTCTGACATCCGGGCTTTTGTCATCCGGCCTGGTGCCATCCGGCTTCTCACCCGGATCCGGCTGACCGATTCCCGTGAAGGCAGCTCCCGCTCCCCCGCTCCTTGCGCGGCCGGAAAACAGCAGCACCAGTGCCCACAGGCCGATCCCTGCAAGGGGAAGCGCCGCGGCCTGCACCGTTCCGGCAAAGGCTGCGAGGACCGCGAGGATTGCGTACGGATACCAGTTCCGCTCCTTCTCCTCCACATGGGACAGGAAGCGGATCACGACATAGAATGCCAGCATGACCGCGAGATAATCCGGTACCGGTGAGACGAGCCACCCGGTGATCGTAAACAGGTAAAACATCGCCGCCGTACGGACGAAATCCGACGCGTGCCAGCGTCCGGCCGCCTGCCGCTCCAGTGACGGCTTCAGGCTGACAGAACGCAGCACCCGCAGGCATTCGGCCCACAAGAGCACTGCCGCAAACCCTGTCACGGCGTGATACGACCGGCCCGTAAACGAGAACGAAAACAGCGCATCCAGCGGAAACGCGGCACTGTTGCAGCCAAGCCTGTTGTGGAGATTCGCAAGCCCCCGCACCGTGCCGTACTGCTCGGCCCAGCGGATTGCCTGCGCGTGATACAGATCGGAATCGTAATGGATGTAACCGGTGGAAGTAAGTAGTGCGAGGAGGACAGAAAGGGGAATGCCGGTCAGAAGCT
This sequence comes from uncultured Lachnospiraceae bacterium, assembly GCA_900316855.1. GTDB lineage: Bacteria > Bacillota > Clostridia > Lachnospirales > Lachnospiraceae > CAG-791. Next base: position 163,855 of record ONEK01000003.1, read on the forward strand.
CTCCTGTCATTCCCGGCACAGCGCGGCGCACACGCCCGTACTCCCGCATGCTGCCCCTTAAGAGAATCCATGCCAGAACCGAAAGTCCCGCGAAGACGAAAAAGGCTGCCGAGCTCACCCCGCCGTACAGACTCCACACCTGTGCGTAGACCGAGGCTGTCACGAGCCCCGCCATGCACACGGACGTCCGGTTCAGGGAACGGATGCCGTACAGCTGCTCCTTGTCCTGTCCCAGAAGCCTTCCGGCGGCGGTCAGCAGGGCAAAACCTGCGGGGTAGCATGTCACCCCCATAATGATGAAAATCAGGAGAACACTCCACATATTAATAACCTAAACTCTCGATTAATTATACTCGGTTATCCATTCCGAGTGTATAAAACCCTGAAAAAGTGCTGTGGTTAAGCCATTTCCGAAGCATATTTTT
>ONEK01000023.1 GCA_900316855.1 uncultured Lachnospiraceae bacterium
TGTTCAGTTATCTCGTCAGCGAAGAATCGCCTCCCTTCAAAGGTTGCTATTGATTAAGGAACTATATGTTTTGGCTTCACACATATGCCTGAAGCCTCAATTTTACATGAATCGGATACGCGCCTTCGGGTACACATGCGCCAGTACCGGATGACGATGGAGCAGGCGGATCAGCTGCAGGCCTATCTCGAGGGTCTCGAGGGTGTGAGGAAGGCGGTTGTCTATGACCGCACCGCGGACGCGGTCATCACATTCCGGCCGGGGAGGAAGCGGGCACTGATCTGCGCCCTTTCGGAGTTTGGCTATGAGAGGACAAAGGCCGCGGTTCCCGAGAACACCGGCCGCGCCCTGCAGCACGAGTATGAGGACCGCATGGCGAATCTCGTCCTCGGAAGAGCCATCAACCTGCTGTTCTTCCCGGCGGTGCTGAGAACGGTCTGGACTGTGGTCCGCTCCGTCCCCTTTATTGTGAAGGGCATCCGCTCCCTTATGAAGGGGAAGCTGGAGGTTTCGGTCCTGGACGCGGCCAGTATCAGTGTTTCCATGCTGCGGGGTGATTTCGGAACCGCTGGCTCCATCATGTTCCTCCTGTCGTTCGGCGACCTCATTGAGGACTGGACGAGGAAGAAATCCGTAGATGACCTCGCAAGGACCATGTCCCTCAACGTCGACAAGGTCTGGGTGCGCACCGACACCGGGGAGGAGGTGCTCGTCGGGATCCGCTCCGTGAAGGAGGGAGATACCGTCATTGTCCGCACCGGCAACATGATTCCGCTCGACGGGATCGTGCTGGAGGGCGATGCCTCCGTCAACCAGTCCTCCATCACGGGAGAGCCTCTTGCCGTACACAAGGAAGCAGGCGGCTTCCTGTACGCGGGGACTGTCGTGGAAGAGGGCGAGCTTGCCTACACGGTGAAGCAGGCTGCCGGCTCCGGCCGGTATGACCGCATCGTGCGCATGATCGAGGACAGCGAGAAGCTCAAGTCCGCAACGGAGGCGAAGGCATCCCGTATGGCGGACCGGCTGGTGCCCTGGACGTTCGGAGCCACCTTCCTGACCTGGCTGTTTACACGCAATCTCACGAAGGCCGCGTCCATCCTGAACGTGGACTTCTGCTGCGCGTTGAAGATTTCCATCCCGATTGCCGTGATGTCCGCCATGCGCGAAGCAGGCGACCATCATATCTCCGTGCGCGGAGGCAAGTTCCTGGAGGCAGTCTCCGAAGCACAGACCATCGTCTTCGACAAGACCGGAACCCTGACGGAGGCACAGCCGAAGGTGCATGACGTCATTGCCTTTGACGGGCAGGATCCGGAGGAGATGCTGCGGCTTGCCGCGTGTCTTGAGGAGCATTTCCCGCACTCCATCGCAAACGCGGTCGTCGCGCGCGCGATGGAGCTGGGACTCAGTCACGAGGAGAAGCACTCCCGCGTGGAATACGTCGTGGCGCACGGCATTGCGTCCAGCGTCGACGGGGTCAGGGTCCGCATCGGCTCGGAGCACTTCATCTTCGAGGATGAGAAGAGCGCGCTGCCCTCCGGCACCGGCAGGACGCTGTCTGCCCTGCAGACGGGGAAGCAGGCGGCGGAGATCGCGTTTGACGCCCTTCCCGCGGAATATTCGCATCTGTACCTTGCGATCGGCGGGAAGCTCGCCGCCGTGATCCTGATCGAGGACCCGCTGAAGCAGGACGCGGCATCGACCGTTGAAAAGCTCCACGAGGAAGGCTTCCTGAGGGTCGTCATGCTGACCGGTGACAGCGGCAGGACCGCGAAGGCGGCAGCGCAGAAGGTCGGTGTGGACGACTACCGTGCGGAGGTATTGCCGGAGGATAAGGCGGAATTCATCCGTGCGGAGCACAGGGCAGGCAGGCGTGTCATCATGATCGGGGACGGCATCAATGACTCGCCGGCACTCTCCGAGGCGGATGCCGGCATCGCTATCAACAGCGGTGCGGCCATTGCCCGCGAGGTCGCGGATATCGTGATCTCCGCCAGTGACCTCGAATCCCTGATTCTCCTGCGGAGGCTCAGCAGGAAGCTGATGAGCCGGATCAACGGCAACTACCGCACGATCGTCGGCTTCAATTCGTTCCTCATCCTCATGGGCATGCTGGGTGTGTTCCAGCCGACGACGACAGCACTCCTGCACAACACCTCGACCGTGCTGCTGTCGCTATACTCCATGAGCAATCTCCTTCCGGAGGAGACAGATGCCTGAAGGGGCGTCTATTGCTGGCTAAAAGGTATACACTGATCCCGGGGCACAGTCATTATGGAACTTCACGAAACGCCGCGCACAGCTCCGCGCGGCGTTTTTCCGTGCAGAATGATACATGCTGAAAGCTGACGCAGGGGTGGAAATATCGCACCTGTTCCGAGCCTTCTGAAAGGACATACGGAAACAAGCCATGGAAAGTTCATCCTAAATAAGGCAGGACCCCGTCCGGCGGCAGTGCTGTGTGATACACTGATGTTTATGAAGAAAATACTTCTCTTAACAGATGGCTGGCGCAGGTTTGTTTCCGCGGCCTGGTCCAGCGGCATCCTGCAGTTCATGAAGGAACAGGGGAGCGGCTATACGCTCAGTGAGTTCCACTGCTGGGGCAACTGGAGCCACAGCGAATCGTTCAATGAGGGCGAGTACGCCATTTTCAGTCTTCCTGATTTCCGCGAATACGACGGCATCATCGCGGAGCTGACGAATATCCGGAACCGGCAGGTCCGTGACCGCTTAACGACCGCCATTGTCCAGAGCGGCGTTCCGGCTATTTCCCTGTGCAGCAGGCAGGAAGGCTACCACTGCGTTCAGAACGACAATTATGACGCCATCTGCACGTTATTCCGTCATATGTGGGACGAGCACGGCTGCCGTACGTTTGCCTTCGCGGGCAGCAGGGAGAGCGAATCCGAATCGGCGGACCGGGAGCGTGCCTTTAAGGACTGCTGCAGGCAGAAAGGGATCGCAGTCACCCCGGACATGATTACGGAGCGCGACTATACGGCGAAGACAGGCATGCTGGCAGCGGCATCGTTCTTTGCGGAAGCTACATCTGCAGAGTCACACAGGCATACCGGTGAGTTCGCGCCGGAATATGACCAGATGGGAGGCTCGGATCTGTCCCTGCCGCGCAGGGCCGCGGAGCAGGAAGCCCCCGCGCCGGAGGCAGAATCCGGAGAGACCGGCAGCGACACGGTCCTTACCCGTTCCGGGCATCGTGCGGACCGGCCTGTCCGGCCGATTCCGGACGCCTTTATCTGCGCGAATGACAACATCGCGGTCGGCGTTGCGATGGAGATGAAAAAGCACGGCTACCTCTGCCCGGAGGATTACAGGATCACTGGCTTCGACAACCTTGACAAGGCCCTTTACTACAATCCGCAGATCACAACGGTTTCCCTGAACCGGGAGCGCGTCGCCTATGAGGCGGCGAAGGTGCTGGACCGCATGATGAACGGGGAAGATGTTCCGGAAATCACGCTGCTGCCGGCGGAAATTATTTATTCCGAGAGCTGCGGCTGCCCCAACAACGGTATGATCGACTACCGCGGGTACCTTTCCTGGGAGGTGGAGGACTCTATCAATGCCATGGACTCGGATGAGGATCTCTCGCTGTTTTCCCTCTCTCTGAATCCCTCACTGACTGTGGAGGAGCTCATGGACCGGGTCCTTGCAAAATACGCAGGACTTGACCTTGACGGAGTGTATATCCTGCTGGATAAGAGGCTGGGGAAGCAGGTTCTCGCCTCCGGCTATTACGATACGGGACGGCTTCGCGTCGCTTGCGCCTGCGAGCGGAAGGAGGGAGTGCCTTCCGGCGGCACCGGAATGCAGAGTGTAACCTTTGCGTCTGTGCCGAAGCTGCGCTGTCACCTGGATTCCATTGCCGACGGTGCGAGCCTGTTCGAGTTCCCGCTCCATATCGATGACCGGACTGCCGGCGTGATTATTTTCCGGAATCCGAGATTCCTTGTCCGCAACTGGAAGTTTTTCGAGATGCAGGATATCGTCCTCAGGGCGCTCGAGGAGTGGGATGTCAATCACAGGCTTCAGGACTCGCTGAAGCATTTAAGGAAGATTTATGACCACGACAACCTGACCGGTCTGTATTCAAAGGCGGTCTTTTCCGGCAGGCTCCTGCCATGGTTCGCGGATCAGATGAAGCAGCGCGCGCATGCGGCTGTCATCTTCCTGGACGTGGATCATTTCAAGCGGATCAACGATACCTATGGGCATGACTACGGGGATCAGATCCTGCAGAAAACGGCGGAGGTTCTCCTGCAAGCCATGCCGGAGAACAGCTACTCCTTCCGCTACGGCGGCGATGAATTTGTGAGCGTTGTCCGCATGAAAGAGGGTGTATCCGCCGGAGAGCTCAGACAGAGCCTGTACGACAGCTTCACCAGGGAGAACATTCAGGTCAGCATCGGTGTGAGCCGGACGACGGAGCAGGACTTTATCGCGGAAAACGAGCCGGAAGGAAGGGTGCAGGAGAAGACACGCGAAAGCGTCGACCGCTGCATCCGGGAAGCGGATCAGGACATGTACCGCGAGAAGAAGCTTCACCACGCCGCGCGCAGGTAAAGCGGAAGTCGGTCAGCTTCTCTGCCTGGCCCGATGCGGGGATACGGCAGGGGGATCTCTACCGTATGATCTCCGGCTGTCTCGTTGTCACGTTGACGAGAAGGGGGCCGGGGAGAAGGGCACGGTAATGACGGAGGGTTTCCGCGTCATCGATGGTCCAGAGCGAGAGAGGAACCTTAGCCCGGATGAATTCGCGGACCACGTCGTCCGTGCAGAAATGATAGTCGATATTGAGGGCGGGGCAGCTGGTCCTCTTAAACCGGGAGATGAGAGTGCGGACCTGCCTTATTTTATCCTCAGCGGAATGATTCCGGTAAATGCCCGGAACAAGCTCCTCCGCGTTGATAAGAATCCGCCCTGCAGGTACGTCAAAGGTAAGGGCTCCGGCTTCCCTGCCGGATATCGGAGAGCCGGGAACTTCAGCCGGCGCCGGCTTCATGGAACCGGAAAACCAGACCCGGTCCGGATCCATCCCGCATTCCCGGGCGGTATCCTGCACTTCCGGCGCAAGGCCGTACTCCTTCAGATCGCAGTTCAGCCGCTTTTCTCCGGAACCGGAAGAGCACTGTTCCTCCTCCAGAATCAGCAGCAGGGCATCCCGCAGGGTGAGCCCGGGGCAGGAGCCGGTGGAAGCTCCTGCGCCTGCGATCTCATTATGCTGCAGGATGAGCTCCCCGCTTCGATCTCTGCGGACATCAAATTCGATAAAGTCCACCGGCTCCGTCACAGCCTTCTTCAGATATTGCGCGGAATTCATTTCGGTGCCGCTGCACCCCGAGTGTGCTGTAAGGAACATGCAATCTTACCTCGAATTGTCTGCGTCAGCAGGCATCCATCACGTGAAACCCGAGAAGGTGGGTTCCCGCGTATGATCTTTCTCCTTCTGGTGAACTGTTACTCATAAAACCTGTGAATGTAATTCAGGATCTCCTCGCTCGTTCCCTTATAGGGGCCCGACTGCTCCATCTTGCGGGACACGAGCGCGGCGGCAAAACGCAGGGACAGCTCCGCGGTGTGGCTTGTACGCATGGCAAGGTAGCCCGCGAACGTAGTGTCACCGCGTCCTGTCCTGCCGGAGAGGTTCCGGGGAACGAGGGGCTCCTTCAGGATGCGGATTTCATCATCCTCGAAGCTGCCGCACACGATGACCTCCGTGTTGTGCGTGACCATGACCTCCTTCGCGCCGAGGCTGTGCAGGAGGCTCGCGGCTTTCCGGCGGTCGCTGATGCCGGTCAGGAATTCAGCCTCCGCGGCATCGGTTTTCAGCACGTCCACATAGGGCAGCAGCCGCTCCATGTCCTTCCAGGGATGAAACTTCATGCTGCCGTCCGGCTCCACCGTGCGCAGAAGCCCCTGTGCGTCGATCCCTATGATGGGAAGGAACGGCCCCTGTCCGGAGCCCTCCTTTGCCTTGCTCTGCTTCCAGTCATGCAGATCCTTCAGGATCTCCGGGTCAATATCCCCCGCCACGAGGCCGCCCAGCTGGAGCGCCTTCGTCCTGCCTGCCATGTCTTCGATATCGCACATGCGGATGGGGTCGGCTGTATGGGTGTTTGTGGAGACGCGCTTCTCCTTATCCTCCGTGAGGTATTGGTTCCTGATCTGGCAGGTGTGGCGGGAGGGGAGTACGGACAGGAAGACGTGGCTTCCCGCAAACGCGGCTTCCGGATCACATTCCTCCGGATTCGCTCTTGTTACGACAGCCGTGGAAAAGCCGCAGGAATCTGCCGCCCAGGCGCCGTAAATCACGGCACCGCCGAGATTCGTTTCCGTGATGCCGTCACAGGCGACATTGGTATCGAGTGATACCGGACCGGCACACACAAGATCATAAAAATTTGTCTCTTTCATCATTACCTCAGGTGTCAAAAGTATTTATTCCCGCGAGGCACGAGCCACGCGAACATGCTCGCATGTTCATGTGGCGACGCCCGCGAGGGTCAAATACCCCGCCCCTTGGGGCGTTCAGGATCAGCAGGATGTTAAGTCATGCCCCGCTGCTTGCGGCGGGGTATTTGACTAAGGCAAAATGGCGTACGAATTGTTTCGCAGCTCCGCTGCTTTAGCAACCCTTATGTCACTTTACAGCCTTCTTGATATACAGGCAGGAGAGAACCAGCACGATCAGCGTCATGATAATGGCACCGGCACTGCCGAAGCCAAACTTGAGGTTCTTGATGCCGTACGCGTACAGGTACTGTGTGATGGTCGTGGTGCTGTTCGCGGGACCGCCGCCGGTCAGGAGGTTCACCTTGTCAAAGATCCGGAAGCTGTCGATGGTCCGGAGGAGTGCGCACAGGGCCAGCACCGGCGCAATGCCCGGGACCGTGATGAAGCGGACCTGCTGCACGTAGCTTGCACCGTCCATGCGCGCCGCCTCATACTGCGACTGCGGGACGGACTGCATGGCCGCGTACAGGAGCAGGAAAACAAAGGGCGCGTTCTGCCAGATATCGATCAGAATCAGCATCGGCAGAGCCGTATGCAGATCCGAAAACCAGTTGTACACCGGCAGGCGCAGGGCTTCCAGCGTCCGGTTGATGATCCCGTAATTCGGAGACAGCATCATTCTCCACGACAGTGCCACTGTCACGGAGGGCAGCAGATAAGGAACGAGGAGCAGGACCCGCAGTATCTTAGCGGTCCGTTCCCTGTGGATGGATTCCACGAAAAGGGCCATGATAAAGCCCACAGCTACCTCAAACAGGACTGCGAAGACGGTGAATTTCACCGTTACCCCGATCGACTGCAGGAAATACTCGTTCGTGAACAGCTTGATATAATTTTTCAGTCCGACGAATTTGACGGTCTTCCTGAGCAGCTGAAAGTTCGTAAAGCTGTAAAGGACCGTGAAAATCAGCGGATACGCGGTCATGACTGCCAGAATAACGAAAGGCGGCGCCGCCATCGCGGTGGCGAAGCGGCGCCGGTTTCCGGAGGCAGTCGTTATTCTGCCTTCTGCTTTCATTCAGACATTAACTCCTCGAGCTGGGACTGAGCGTCCGCAAGGCCTTCTTCCGTGGTCTTCTGGTCATTCAGGATATTGCCCATCTCCGTACCGAGAATTGTGTAGAAATCGGTCCACTGGGAGATCACAGGACGATATACACCGCCCTCCAGCGCCTGGCACACAACCTTGTACTGGGGATACCTTGCGAGAACGTCCGCGTTCTGGAGGCTGCTGTAACGGCAGGGAACACCGCCATTGTCAATGGTGCTGAGCTGCACGTCCTTGTCCATGAGATATTTCACAAGCTCTACCGCAAGCTCCTTGTTCTGGCTGTTTGCGGGCACGCCGAGCGTCCATACTCCGTAGACGTTGGCATTATGGGTCTCGCCGCCTGCTTCCACCGCACCGGTAATGGCGCAGTAGTCTGCCGTGGTATCTGCCGTAGGGGTGTACCAGCCGGGCCAGCCGACACCCAGTGCACCGTTGCCCTGATCCACGGAAGCGATGAGGTCATCCTTCTCCTGTGCTTCGCCGGTTGCGACGAGCTCCTTGTAGAAATCCATCGCCTTTTTAAACTCGTCCGTGTTGACCGTGGGCTGATTGTTCTCGTCGATCACCCAGCCGCCGTAGGACAGCAGGACCGGAAGGAAATCAACAACGGTGTTGTTGGGGGTATCTCCGCGGTAGATGAAGCCCTTTTTGCCGGCCGCCTTCGCGCTGTCGGCAATCTTTTTGATATCGTCGAGGGAAGCGATTTTGTCACCGCTGTCGTAGTCCGCGTCCGCGGCGAGCTGCTTGTTGTACAGCAGGACGGTCACATTGCCGTAATAAGGAGCCAGGTACAGCTTGTCGTCACTGTAGCAGATCGTGGTCGTGGCAGGGATGATATCGTCGTCCAGCTCGTAGCCGTAGTCCGACAGGGGCAGCAGGACACCGTTCTCGGTGTACTCCGCCATCCAGGAGCCGTCGACCATGGCGAGGTCATAGGAGCCGTCGCTGTTGGAGGCATCGAGTGCGACCTTTGAGTGCAGGTCATCCTCGGAGAGCTCCAGGACCTCGGTCTTCGCATTGTATTTGCTCTCGAAATCCGGCAGGCAGTCCTTGATGACATCCGCGTAGGTTCCGGAACGGAGCGCGAGCGTGAGCGTCTGTCCGTCTCCCTTAACCTCGCCGCCTTCAGAGGCCTGTGACGTGCTTTCCGCGGCAGCCTCTGTCGATGCCGCTGCGGGAGCCTTGGCCGGCGCGCTCTGTGTGTCAGCGGACGCTGCGGGAGCGGCTGCACCGTCGGAGCTGCCGCAGCCCGCAAGGACGCCGGCAGCAAGCATGCCCGATAAAACAAGGGCGGTTACTTTCTTCATCTTCATAATGTCTACTCCTCCTGTAATGCTGTGAAATATATTTTCATCGCCCGCTCAATCCTTGACCGCGCCGCTAGAAAGCCCGGCGATCAGGTAATTCTGGGCGAAGATGACAAACAATGCGGCCGGCAGCATGGAGATCAGGCCGGCGGCGGACACCAGACCGAAATTCGTGAGGTTGTCCTCGCTGTTCAGGGCAGCAAGGGCAAGCGGTATGGTATATTTCTGCGGAGACTGAACGAAAATGATGCTGTAGGTATATTCGTTCCATGCGCTCATGAAGCTCAGCATGGCCACGGCGGCGATTCCGGGCAGCACAAGAGGCAGGACGATCCTGCAATACAGCTGCCACTCGGTCGCGCCGTCGATCATGGCGCTCTCCTCCACCTCCTCCGGCAGCTGGCGGAAAAATCCCAGGATGAACCAGATAATCATGGGAAGATTGATAAGGATACAGGCCATGATCATAGGGAACAGGGTTTTCAGCGTTCCGGTCCTGTTGAACATGGTGTAAAGCGGAATCGTGAACGCGACCGGCGGCAGGATCCGGATGATCAGGATGTAGAAGGAAAGACCTGACTTCCAGCGGTTGCTGAACCGCCTCCTTGCCAGGATGTAGGCTGCCGCAAGCCCGAACGTCAGTGAGAACAGCAGGGAGATCAGGGTAATGATGACGCTGTTCTTTAAAGGCTGCAGGAAGCCGCTCTCCGCAAAGAGGCTGATAAAATTGTCCGCGGTAAAGGCCGCAGGGTACAGGCAGGGCGTTTTCAGATTCTCCGAGGGCTGAACCGCCATGACGAACAGCCAGTAAACAGGAAACAGGGAAATAATAAGAAGCAGAGCCCCAAACAGGAGCTTGAGGGAATTTTTAATAACATGCCCGCGCATTTGCTGCCAGAACCTCTTTCTGCCGGGGAATCCGGACAAGGCCGGACTGCATAAAACCGGAAGACTGAATATTTTCTACAAACCGAGGCGTATTATAACCGCGGGAAACCGGATGAAACCACCACAGTTTCCCAAAACCTTTGTAAGATTTCTGTAATGTCAGCAGGCGGGGTCATGCCGGTGCGCTGTTTTTTTCTGTACAATGAACGTGGACGGATGCCGGCGAAGCTCTGCCGGAAGGACCTGTGCGGATTTCAACAGATAAGATGCCTGCAGGGACAGGCGCGGAAGGTATTTGATATGGGACAGATCAGAGAAACCTACATTGCAAGTGACAGAAGATATGAGGACATGGAGTACAGGAGAGTCGGCAGGAGCGGTCTGAAGTTCCCTGCCGTCTCGCTCGGCTTCTGGCATAATTTCGGCAGCAGCGGCAATTACGAGAATATGCGCGCGATGATGCACACCGCGTTTGACCACGGCATCACACAGTTTGACCTTGCGAACAATTACGGACCGGTATACGGCAGCGCGGAGGAGAACTGCGGCAGGGTCCTGCGGCAGGACTTTCTGCCATACCGCGATGAGCTGATCATCACGTCCAAGGCCGGCTACGATATGTGGCATGGCCCTTACGGAAACGGCGGCAGCAGGAAGTACCTCATCGCGAGCTGTGACCAGTCCCTGAAGCGGCTCGGGCTGGACTATGTGGATATCTTCTACCACCACCGCCCGGATCCGGACACCCCGCTTGAGGAGACCCTGGAGGCTCTCCTGCAGATCGTCCGGAGCGGCAAAGCCCTGTACGCCGGCATCTCAAACTACAATAAAGAGCAGACGGAGGCCGCGCTGAAGATTGCGGCCAGGATCCATCTGCCGCTCATCGTAAACCAGCGGAGCTATTCCATCTTCAACCGAAAGCTCGAACGGGAAGGGACGAAGGAGTTCTGCGCACAGAAGGGAATGGGCATCATCGCTTTCAGCCCTCTCGCGCAGGGCCTGCTCACAGACCGGTACCTGAACGGCGTACCGGAGGATTCACGGATTGCACGGGACGGGAGATATCTGACAAGGGATGACCTGACGATGGAGAAGCTTGCGATGATCCGCGCCCTGAATGATCTTGCGGCAGAGCGGGGTCAGAGCCTTGCTGACATGGCCCTCGCCTGGATCGGGCGCGATGACCTTGTCTGCAGCGTGATCATCGGCGCCTCCCGCCCGGAGCAGATCCTGGACAATATCCGGTTCCTTCATAACCGCACGTTTACAGAAGACGAGCTGAAGAAAATTGACGAAATCACCGGCGGGAAGTTCTGAGCCTTACCCTATCATTTTGACACCTTAATCACCTTCAAAAAAATGATAAGCAGGCCGGATCCGAAGAGCAGGCTCCCGAAAATTCACGTTTTCCTTTGATAGAGCTGCACTTCCTCTGAAAAAATTTTCCCGCAGGTGCAACATTTTTCCTCCCCCGGGGGCAAGGTCGAACCCGGTGAAACGCCGGAGCACGAAGCTGCCCGCTGGCTGGACCGGGACCATCTGTATGATGTCGGCTGGCTGCCGGCAGATAAGGTGCTGATGCAGGAGAAAATAGAAGGCTTATTGCCGTGTACAGGGGCGTTATAATAACTATGATATCGGCTGCCGGCCGGTCAGGCGTTGGCTCAGGAGAAAAATAATGGCCCGTGGGGTCCTTTTATGACAGGGAGAAGGGTGCATGCTATGCGTAAGCTTCCGATCGGAATCCAGTCGTTTGAGAAATTAATAGAGGACGAATATCTGTATATTGACAAAACCGGATACATTCATGACCTTGTCACATCCGGGACAACCTATTTTCTCAGCCGTCCGAGGCGGTTCGGCAAGAGCCTTTTTGTTTCGACACTGCAGGCGTACTTTGAGGGCAAAAAGGATCTGTTCGAAGGTCTTGAGATTGCAGGGGAAGAAGAAAGAAAGCCTGCAGAGGATCAGTGGGTCAGTTATCCCGTGCTGCACTTTGATTTCACGGGCGGGGAGTATCGCTCTGCCGAAGGCCTGTCGAATGTCCTTGGCAATATCCTGATGAATGCGGAGCAGCGCTATGGGATTGAGCCGGGAGATGGTCTTGATCTGCCAATCCGATTCAGCAATCTGCTGGATCAGCTGTACGTGAAAACCGGAAAGCGTGCGGTAGTCCTTGCAGACGAGTATGATAAGCCGCTGCTGGATACCATGGAGCAGGATCCGGGGCAGGAAGAGGAGAATCGTGAACTTTTCGGGGATTTCTTTGCTGTTCTGAAGAAACAGGACAGGCATCTGAAATTTGTTTTTATTACCGGGGTGACAAAGTTCAGCAAGGTTTCGATTTTTTCAGACCTGAACCAGCTGGAGGATATTTCTCTTGACGTGGCTTATGGAGCCATCTGCGGGATTACAAAAGAAGAACTGGAAAAGAATCTGCGCGGCGAAATTGCCGCTTCCGCCTGTCAGAATAACATTTCATATGAGATGTGCCTGAAGGAGCTGAGGGACAATTACGACGGATATCATTTCAGTGAGGAACTGGAGGATGTTTATAATCCGTTCAGTATTCTGAATGCGCTGAAAAAGAAGGATTTCAACCGGTATTGGTTTGAGACCGGGACTCCGACCTTCCTTGTCAGGAAACTTGAGCGTTCAGGACTCCCGGTTCAGGATTTTACGGACGGGGTAAGTGTAACCCGTGATCAGATGATGAATTTCCGGGCGGACGATACCGATCTGATCCCGCTTTTTTATCAATCAGGATACCTGACAATTAAGGGGTTTGACCGCACTTTCAGGGAATATACGCTTTCATTCCCGAATGAAGAGGTGAAATACGGGTTTTTTGAAGCCATTGTTCCCATGATTAATGCAGCCTACGCCGGGAGTACAGGCGCGGCGGGATTTAGCGCGGGCAGGATGGTGCGCAGCCTCCGGAACGGGGACGTGGATGACTTCATGCAGATGCTGCAGGCGCTTCTTGCCAGTATTCCCTATTATGAGGGAAGGGCACCGCAGAACGAGCAGCAGTGGAGAAATCTTGTTTACGCAGTATTTTCACTGCTTGGGCAGTATGTAAGGACAGAAGTCCATTCTGCACGAGGCAGAAGTGACTGCCTTATGGAAACAAATCGTATCCTTTACGTGTTCGAATTCAAGCAGGACGGAACTGCGGAAGAGGCACTGAGTCAGATCGATGAGAAGGGATATGCGCTTCCTTATCAATCAACAGGGAAAGAAATTGTGAAAATCGGTGCAAATTTCTCGACGCAGAAAAAGACCCTGGATGACTGGAAGATAGAATGAGGTTAGTCTTTGAGAGGGCTATGGAATTAAAGGCGGACTTATGGGAATGACACTGCAGGAGCTGGCACAGCATTATCTGGGTTTTCCGGAGGCGCTGTGGTTCATGCTCGTTTCAGCTGTTGTTACGGCGGGATCCGTGCTGATCCTTGCAGGGTCGGCACGGATCTCCGCGCGGGAATATGTCGCGGAGGACCGGCCGTATTACATCCATGACAGGGTAACCAACCTGTTCGAGCGCTACACGGAGCTGCTTTTCTCCGGCGGCTCCATATTGATGTTCGTGGGAGTCTATTTTCTCATCGACTATTTCGGAATCGGGATTGTGAGTCCCGAGGACTGGGAGGAATACGGGGATTTTCTTCTGCTGCTTTTCATCCTGCTTTCCGTGATCTTCAACAACCTCCTGGATCATGTCTTCATGCCGCTCCGGCACATTTCGGACAGCCAGAAGAGCGCGCTGCGTCTTGTCGGCATGGTATACATGGTCGTGATCTTCGCGTATATCAAGTTCATCTACGAGGATAACAATTATGACAGGATCATCCAGTACTATCTCGGCCTGATGATCGGGCGGTTCGTCTATTTTGACACGACCTGGAAGGGCTTCGCCGACGCCCTGAAGGACGCCGCGAAGGAGCTGCCCATTCTGTGCCTGTGTCTTGCGGATATAGCGCTGATTTCCTGGTACGGTTTCGGGACAGAGTATCTTCTCAAGGCCAACGGGGTAGCGGTCAGCCTGTTCATCGCGCACATCCACCTGTTTCTTGCGCTGTTTATCATCAGGCACTGCGGCCTGCTGAAGGCGCTTGCACGGTAATGACTTTCATTGGGAAAATTCCTCAGGCCGATTTCAGTACAGTAAAGACGGAATTTAATCTGGCGGGACAAAACATCAGGCAGCGGGTATACTGTAGGGAAATGTCAGTTACGGAGGTAGGAGCCATGTTCGGCAGAAAATCAGTCATGAAAGTGATCACTGCGCTGGGAATTGCGGCGGCGCTGTGTGCAGGCTGCGGCGGGGCGCCAAAACCAGCCCCGGCAGAGACCGCACCGGCCACTTCGGAGACAACCGGCACGGCGGCGGAGGCCGAAGCATCAACGCAGACGGATCCGTCCGCATCAGCCGTCCCGGATACAGATGAGACACAGGTAATGGAGGGTAATGCAGCGGGGGAGCCTTCGTCCGTCGTCGCTCTCTCGAAATCCGTCGGGGAGATGTGGCTCCTTGCGGGAGGGAACCTTTCCGGCATCACGGAGGACGGACTGGATCTGGAAAATATCGGAGATGCCGTTTCCGTCGGCTCCCTGTCCAAGCCCTCGCTCGAGGCGGTCCTTGCCCTGGAACCGGACCTCGTACTCCTGACCGGAGACCTGCCGTCCCACAAGGCGATGGCAGACAGCCTCGAGGAGCAGAGCATCACGGTGGACAGGCTTACCATCTCCTCCTTTGCGGATTACGCATCTTACATGAAGGAGTTCACAGGCCTGACCGGCAGGAGTGACCTCTATGAGGAGAACGTGACGAAGGTGCAGGAGGCAATTGATGCGGTCCTGAAGACGAAGGATCCCGCCCTTGCAGGGAAAACCTATCTGGAGCTGCGCGTCTCCGCGACGAAGAACAAGGTGCTGAAAAATGACTACTTTGCCTCGGAAATTTTCAATAACCTCGGGCTGACAAATGCAGCGGATGACAACAGCGGGCTCGATGATCTGTCGATGGAAGCGATCCTTGCCGCGGATCCGGATTATATCTTCGTCATCCCGCAGGGAAAGCAGACGGAGGCACAGCAGGCCTTTGAGGACGGGTTCTCGTCGGATCCCGCCTGGAGGAGCCTTCGCGCCGTTGCGGACGGCCATGTCTACGTGATGCCGAAGGACCTGTTCCAGTATAAGCCGAACGCCCGCTGGGCCGAAGCCTATCAGACAGCGGCGAATATCCTCGCCGGCAAACAGGACGCGGAGTTTTGAAGCATCTGAAACGAAAACCGCTTTCATTCTGGCTCTGTCTCGGAGGCCTGCTGCTGGCGGCAGCCCTTGTGCTCTCTCTTCTGATGCCCAGCAGGGACCTGTCAGCAGGGGAGCTTTTTGCCGCGCTGCGGACGGGTGACCGGACGGGGCTTGCGGGAAGGATATTATTCGGCGTGCGTTTCCCGAGGGCGGCCGCCTGCGTCCTCTGCGGGATCGGTCTGTCCCTGTCGGGGCTTTTGCTGCAGGCTTCCCTTAACAATTCGCTCATGGCGCCCGGGATTGTCGGTATCAATGCCGGAGCGGGACTTTTCGTCCTGATCTCCGGGATCCTGTTTCCGGGCGTGGTGCTCGCAAAGAGTGTCTTCAGCTTCCTCGGAGCGTTCTTTGCGGTGCTGCTGGTTTACGCGATCGCCGTCTTTGCGGGTGTGTCGAAGACGTCGCTCATCCTCGCGGGACTTGCCGTCTCGTATCTGTTCAACGCGGTCACTTACATGCTGATCACCTGGCGGCCGGAGCTGGTCTCAGACAAGGCGTCATTTACGCTGGGCGGCTTCAGCCAGGTGTCAGGGGCGTCCGTCCGCTTTATTCTGCCGATTCTGATCCTCGGCCTTGTCATTACCTTCCTCCTGTCCCCCGGAATTGATCTGTTCCTCCTGGGGGATGAGACGGCAGCAGGCCTCGGCCTGCCGGTGAACGCGGTCCGGATGGGATGCCTGTTCGCCGCGACACTTCTTGCGGGTGCGTCGGTTGCGCTGTGCGGCCTGCTGGGCTTTGTGGGACTCATCATCCCGAATCTTGTCAGGCTTCTATCCGGCAGCAGATTCCGGGTGAACGCCGTGCTCTGCGTTCTGTTCGGTCCTGCCTTCGTGCTGCTGTGCGACACTGCGGCGAGAGGTATCTTTTATCCCTACGAGCTGCCCGCCGGTATGATCCTGTCTGTCATCGGGACACCGTTTTTCATCGCAGTACTCATCCGGCGCAGGAAGAAACTATCGGTATGAAGCTTGCCAATGTTACAATTGGATATCCCGGAAGGCGTGTCCTTACGGTACCGGAGCTTGATTTCGGGCCGGGAGAGGTCACGTTCCTTCTTGGCAGGAACGGAAGCGGCAAGTCGACGCTTCTGAAAAGCATGGCGGGAATCCTGCCCTATGGCGGCAGTATCCGCCTGACTGAGATATCCACGGACGGCGGCTCCAAAGCCTCGGAGGTTCGGGATCTGCCGCACCGGGAGAGGGCAAGGATCGTCGGCTATCTTCCCCAGATGCTGGCTGCTCCGGATATGGACGTGGAGACGCTCGTCCTGCACGGGAGGTTTGCGCGTCTGTCCTTCCTGGGGACGCCGTCCGCGGAGGACAGGCGCGCCGCGGAGCAGGCGTTTGACATCACCGGGACCGCGGACCTCAGGAACCGCAGCGTGAAGAGCCTTTCCGGCGGGGAACGGCAGCTTTCCTATCTCACGATGATCATTGCGCAGGACCCGCAGGTGTTTCTCCTCGACGAGCCGATGTCCTCCATGGATATCGCGCATCAGATCCGGATCGTGGAGATCCTCCGGAAGCTGAAGGACCGCGGGAAAACGCTTGTCGTCACGTCCCACGATCTGCCGCAGAGCTTTGCGCTGGCGGACAGGATTGCACTGCTCTCAGGCGAGAAGCTTTGCCGGGTGGACACGCCCGCGGCTCTTTGCGGGCAGGAGGACCTCGTGCGTCAGTGCATGGGAGCTGCCGTCAGGTACGAGGCGGACCCGGGACTGCTGTATCCATATGTTCTGGTGAAATGACATGGAACCTCGGAGGCTGCATAGCAGTCCGTGCTTCATTTTTCCATCTTTATGCCTGCGCCAGCAGGCATACATCACGGGAAATCCGCGAAGGCGGTTTTCCGTGTATGATCACGAATCGTGTGCCGCAGGCACCGGTTCGGGTATGAAAGGAATATGAAATGACAGAACTCATCCGGGATGCTTTGCTGGATGCCGTTGTCGATACGGTGAAGCTGATCCCCTTTTTATTCATCACATATCTTCTCATGGAGTTTCTGGAGCGCAAAACCGGGGAGAAGGCGGCGCAGCGCCTGTCCTCCATGGGGCGGCTGGGACCGGTTTTCGGCGCTGTCGTCGGCGTGGTGCCGCAGTGCGGCTTCTCCGCGGCGGCGTCAAGCCTGTACGCGGGAGGCGTTATTTCCATCGGCACACTCCTGGCTGTTTTCCTGTCCACCTCCGATGAGATGCTTCCGATCTTCATTTCCGAGCAGGTGGCTGTGCCGACGATCCTCAGGATTCTTGCCTCCAAGGCGGCGATCGGACTGGTATCGGGACTTGCCGTGGACGGCGTCCTGCGCCTTACGCGGTACAGATACAAGACGGAGAAACGGATTCAGGATCTGTGCGAGCAGGAGCACTGCGGCTATCAGGAGGATGAGGAGGGGGGAATCCTTCATTCCGCCCTGGTCCACACGCTTCATATTGTCCTGTTTATTTTCCTGATTACGCTTGTCCTGACCCTCGTTGTGGAGGTATTCGGCGCGCATGCCATCGCCGGATTCCTCACAAACCGGCCGGTCATCGGCGTCCTGTTTGCCGCGCTCATCGGTCTCATTCCGAACTGCGCCTCGTCTGTCACCATCACGCAGATGTACCTGGACGGCCTTCTCGGTGCCGGACAGATGATGGCGGGTCTCCTCGTCGGTGCGGGCGTGGGTCTGCTCGTTCTGTTCCGGACGAACGACCGGCATCCCGGGGAGAACATCAAGATTGCCCTCATGCTGTATGCCCTGGGCGTTGCCTGGGGCCTTCTCATTGAGGCCGCCGGAATCCGGTTCTAGCAGGCAGTACAGGCGTGCAGCCGCGGCAGGAAAGACACGGCAGCGGGCTGCGAAGCAATTCGTATGTCATGTTATACCAATTGGTACTTTTGACACCCAAATCTTTAAAACTGGATTAAGCAATTTTCAACCGCTACATTTGCTTAATCTCATATTTTTCAACAGATTAAGCAGATTTGGATTATCAGCAGCTGCAGCCGGACCATGGCGCCGACATACTGCCGGGCGCGCTCTTGCATAATCCGGCAGGTGGGAGTATAGTTTCAATAAGTTAATACGCTAAAGTACTGCAATGACGCAGGTCTTCCGAAGGGGATCCAAACCGCCCCTTACGAGGGCCTGCGTCTTTTGTAAAGGCGACGAGCCGCGAAGCCGCAGGGCATGCCCGCATTAAGAGACGGCTCTGTGGCGGCCGCGGCGGCGTAGCCGGATCGGGCAGGGGATGAAATCCCCCTGCCCGATCAGCAGCAGATACGCAAGGAGGAGATTATGAAGAAGCAGAATCATCTTACAACATCAGTGATTGCCGTGCTCGCGGGTGCGGCACTGCTGGCAGGGTGCGGCGCATCCTCGGGCAGCACGGCAGCATCGACGCAGGCGGCGCCGGCGGAGAGCACGACGGCTTCCTCCGCAGCGGCAGAAGAGGCGGCCGCGGAAACATCCGCTCCCGCAGCGGAGGGCGGCGAGGTCCTGCGTGTCGGTATGGAGTGCAACTACGCTCCGTTCAACTGGACCACGACTACCACGAATGAGTTCACCCAGCCGATTACGGACGTCGATTACGCGGACGGCTACGATGTCGTTATGGCGACGAAGCTGGCCGACGCCATCGGCCGCAAGGTACAGATTGTGAAGCTCGACTGGGACAACCTGATCCTGTCCCTGAAGAACGACCAGATCGATGCCATAATCGCCGGCATGACCGATACCCCGGAGCGCGAGAAGGAGGTTGCGTTCACGTCTCCCTATTATGAGTCCGAGGAAGTTATGATCGTGAAGAAGGACGGCGAATACGCGGGCGCCGATGACATCCAGGCGTTTTCCGGTGCGACCGTTCAGGGCCAGATGAACACGATTTACGACGAGGTCATCGACCAGATCGACGGCGTCACACACCAGCCCGCGGCCGAGACATTCCCCGCCGCGATCCAGGCCCTGGAGGCAGGCGCGGTAGACGGCGTTGTCAGCGAGCTTCCGGTCGCGAACGGTGTCGTTGCGGCCAACCCGGACCTGTCCATCGTGCGGTTTGCGGAAGGGAAGGGCTTTGATGCTGATACGACGGTATCCATTGCCGTCCGCAAGGAGGACACGGGCCTGAAGGATCAGCTCGAGAGCGCGCTGTCCGCGATTTCGACCGACGAGCGCAACCAGCTGATGGAGGACGCGGTTGACCGTCAGCCGGCTTCGGAGTAACACTGGGGAGTCATCTTCATGTTTGTACAGAACTGTGCCGAAATACTAGGCAAATACTGGTCCAGTCTGCTTCTGGGCGTCCGGACGACCCTCGTCGTGTCGCTTCTTGGCACGGCGTTCGGACTGATCCTGGGCCTTCTGGTCGGCGGACTTCGGGCCGCCCGTCTGGATTACACGGCAGGGCCGGCAGCACGCTTTTTCAAGAAGCTCTTTGACGGGATCGCCAATATCTATATCACGATATTCCGCGGGACGCCCATGATGGTGCAGGCGGTATTCATCTATTACGCACTGCTCAACGTTATCCACTGGTCGACGCTGGTGGCGGCGATCTTCGTCATCAGCATCAACACCGGCGCCTATATGGCGGAAATTATCCGCTCCGGCATTCAGGCCGTGGACCCGGGACAGACGGAGGCCGCGAGGAGCCTTGGCATGTCGAACGCGCAGACCATGTTCGGCGTGGTGCTGCCGCAAGCAATCCGCAACGCGTTCCCGGCGATCGGCAACGAGCTTGTCGTCAATATCAAGGATTCGTCCGTCCTCATGATCATTTCCATCACGGAGCTGATGTTCCAGGCGAAGTCCATCGCGGGCTCGACGTTCCATTTCACGGAGACGTATTTCCTGGAGGCGTCGATTTATCTGATCCTGACATCGATTGCCAGCTTCATCCTCAACAGGATCGAGAGGAACATGAACCGGCAGGAGCGGACGAATGTGTCCCTGCCAATGAGCGATACGGACCCCAGAAGCATCGGCTATGTCAGGGTCAGGAAAAAGTAACGGATTATGGCAGAACCAATTGTTGAAATCAGGGATGTACATAAGAGCTTCGGCAGTCTCGAGGTCCTGAAGGGCGTCGGCTTCTGTGTGCGGGAGAGGGAGGTCGTCTGTCTCATCGGCAGATCCGGCTCCGGCAAATCGACGCTGCTTCGCTGCGTCAACCTCCTGGAGAAGCCGGACCGGGGAACGATCCGCGTGTTCGGGGAGGATATTCTGCACACAAAGGACGTCAATGCCTATCGGGCAAAAGTCGGGATGTGCTTCCAGCAGTTCAACCTGTTCTCCAACATGAATGTGCTGAAGAACTGCGTCTATCCCCAGTGCAAAGTATTGAAGCGTTCCCGGGAGGAAGCGCAGCGGACGGCGCTGCAGAACCTGGAACAGGTCGGCATGAAGGATTTCGCCGGCGCCGGCGTCACGACGCTCTCCGGCGGGCAGAAGCAGCGTGTTGCCATCGCGCGCGCCCTGTGCATGCAGCCGAAGATCATGCTGTTCGATGAACCGACGAGTGCTCTGGACCCCGAGATGGTCGGTGAGGTTCTGAATGTTATGCGGGATCTCGCGGACAAGGGCCTTACCATGATCATTGTCACACATGAGATGGGGTTTGCCAGGGAAGTCGCCGACAAGGTTGTCTTCATGGATCAGGGAAGAATCGAGGAGGAAGGAACACCCGATCAGATTTTCAGTCACCCGCAAAGCCCCAGGACTTCGGACTTCCTCCGGGCATCGGTCAGTAAATAGAGCGGATCTCCTGAAAATTTTCTCAAAATCACCCTTCCGGATCGCCCGGAAGGGTGCATTATTTGATGAAAATGAGGTATACTAATCCGGTAGAGCGCGTATTGTGCCCTGAGGGGCATCCGGTATTGCGGGACGCTGCTCCGTCATTACGGATCAAAGGTGTAGAGGGAGTTTACGATGAAGATTCAGGAATTTTGCGACATGGCGGCTTTTGGGGATATCATGAAGAACTGGGCTGACGCCACGGGCCTTGCATGCGTGGCGGTCGGCGCGGACGGCGAGTATATCTCCGATTCCTACAACTTTACGGAATTCTGCATGAAGTGCACACGCGGCACCGAGGAAGGCCGCAAGAGGTGCGAGAAGAACGACCGTGAGGGCAAGGGCATCTACCATTGTCATGCCGGACTCATGGATTTCGCCATCGACCTTGTCATTGACGGCAAGAAGTACGGCCAGGTCATCGGCGGCCAGATCCTGCCGGAGAACCCGGACGAGGACAAGTTCCGTCAGGTTGCGAAGGAGATCGGCGCGGACCCTGACCGTTACATTGACGCTCTCCATAAGGTAAATGTCCGCTCTGAGAAGGAAATCAGGGCTTCCGCCAATCTCCTCGGGGAGGTTCTGAACAATTTCATCAACGCGCAGTACTACAGCATGAGAACCCACAGGGATATGGAGAAGCTGACGACCGGCATCACTAAGACCCAGGCTCTCGTCAAGGACATCATCAAGTGCACGGCAGAGCTCCAGAACCTGCAGAAGCACCAGAGGATTGTGGCCATCAACGCCAGCATCGAAGCCGCAAGGGTCGGCCAGGCAGGCCGCGGCTTCGCGGTGGTTGCGGAAGAGGTACAGAAGCTCTCCGAATCCAGCTCGGAATCCAACAAGAAGATCGAGAACATCGTCAACGAGATCAAGGATACCGTGGCAGGCCTCACGGATCTGGACAAGGACGACGAATAATCAATCATAAAGCGAACGAAAAGGAACATGAATTTAAAAGGCGGAAGCCTTAAACCTCAGCAGGCACGCATGCCGGCAAGGTAGCCGATCATGTCGATGCAGTCTGCGTTGTTCCGGAATTTCAGGACTGCGGAGGGAATGCTGCTGCCGAACCTGTTTGCCAGATCTGCCGCCTTCTGACCCTCTCCGATCGTGAAATGATCGCCCCTCTCATCCGACAGCTCTACAGCGCCGCTGCAGCTGTCCAGCCTGTGCAGGAAATCCTTTACGTCAGTAATGTTGTAAACCTTCATCTTGTGTACCTCCTTTTTATTACGGGGTGTGGTTTCTTTTCTCTTCTGTTTGATGATATAATACCGCCATGGAAATAATAAAATATCCAAATACAGCCATATTTATGTAAATATACGGCCAAACCACAAGCGATCTGGCCATATAGTTACAGAATGATATAAATTTAACAACACCGGGATTGCGGAAGCATCGAAGATGCGAAGCAATTCGTGTGTTGCGACAACACCGTGCCTGCGATATCCGAAAGGAGAGCGAAACGTTATGGTAGCCCGTGAGATAAGAGTGGATGAGAATTTTCAGGAGCGTTACCTCAACATGAGCAGGGACTTTCCTGTGACGATTCATTACAATGACTTCAGCATGTGGGCCTCTCCGCGCGTCGGCTGGCACTGGCATCCCTATCTGGAGTTCGACACCATCCTGAAGGGCAGGGTCGATCTGTTTACGAATCACCGGAAGGTGACGCTGCAGGAGGGAGAAGGGTGTCTTCTGAATATCAACGTCATGCATTCCCTGAACGGGATCTCCGAAGAAGCCCCTGTTATTCTGACCCATCTGGTCAATCCGTCATTTATCGCCGGGGAGGAGCAGGGCACTCTGGTACGCAAATATCTGACACCGGTGCTGGACTGCTCCGGGCTGGAGTTTCTTACATTCTCCCCCTCCTCGACGAGGCAGCGGCAGATTCTGGAGCACATGAATGTGTCCTATGAGGCGGCAGACACGGAGCCGGAAGGGTATGAGCTGATCGTGCGCAGCGAGCTCACGGCGGCATGGCTTCTCATCCTGCAGGAGGCAAAGCCCCTGCTGCAGGAACGGAAGACGGCCTCCGGCCCGATGGAAGCAAGGGTCAAGACCATGATGCTCTACATCCAGCGAAATCACATGAACAAGGTCACACTGGAGCAGATCGCCCGTTCTGCCAGTCTCAGCACCAGGGAGTGCACCAGGGATTTCCAGACGTACCTTCATATGACGCCGTTCCGATATCTTACGGATTTCCGCCTTCTTGCCGCCTCGGATGATATCCGCAATACAATGAAGCCGGTTACGATGATCGCCGCGGACCACGGTTTCTCCTCGCCGAGCTATTTCACCCGCCTCTTCCGGGAGAAGTACCGGATGACCCCTCTGGAATACCGCGCTGCCCACCGCAAATGATGGCATGCCATGGCATCGGTTTCATCGGGCCATCTGTGCCTGCGCCCTGCCGGCGCAGCAGTTCCGTCAGGAAGCGCACGGAAAGCCTGCAATCACAGCAAAGGCAATTGTTTCACCTGCGCCATTGGAATATAATAAATATGTGGCTTTGGACCCTGCGGAGAACGGAGCCTGCAGCAGACAAGACAGTCTTCTTTGGGGGAGGAAGCGCAGCCGGTTTACTGGGCGGTAGCAATACAGCGGGACAGATGGCTGCGAAAGTCCGGATTCATGAAAAAATCAGATTCAACCAGCGGCAGAACAGCCGTCAATAACGAGGGGAAAGACACAGCCATCGCGCTGCTGATTGCTCTTGTGGTAATGTACGGGTCGCTCGCACTGCTGCTTCATTTCTTTGGTATCAATCGCATGGGGGCATCGAAGCTCGATGACCTGATCACTGTTGATGTGATCCACGAGGATCAGACGAAGAGTACTTATACGAATAATGTCTTTCCTGCGCCGCAGATGACGGATAAGGTTTACATTCATGTCCCGCTTCCGAAGATGCGCTGGGTGCCCTCGGCCGTCCTGTGCTTTCCTGTCTACAATTCCTATGTCCAGGTCTTCTCGTCCGAAAACCGGAGAATCTTCAGCGCCGGTACGCGCGAGATGCAGAACGGTGTCTTTCCGGGACACATGCTGATCGAGGCCCCCATTCCGGAGGAGTGCTGGGGGAAGGAAGTCACGGTCCTCATCCAGCCGCTCAAGGAAAACACGACCTCGGTTGTCTATGGCGTTTACGCGGTCCAGGCGAAGCAGGTCGTGTGGTATCCGGTCCTGCTCAACAGCCAGCTCACCTTCATGCTGCTGCTGTACCTGTTCCTGAACAGCGTTCTGCTGCTGAGCCTGACCGTGATTCTGCGGATTCGCGGGGACTCCGCTACCGACGGTATTCTGCTCATGAGCTTCTGCGCAATCGCGGCACTCTGGGCCATGGGATATACGAACCTGATTTACCTGTGCTCCACGAATACGGCTCTGTGCGCGTACGGGGAATATTACCTGCTGTATCCGATGCTGCCGCTCCTTACGGGCTACATGTCCTGCCAGAATATCCGCAAGGCCTTTAAGCGGTACTTCCGTGCCCTGACGGCGGTGCTCGCCGTTGTCAGTGCGGCGGTCTGGGCATATTCGATTCTGGTGGACCAGAAGGCAGTCGTGACGTTCCTGCCTGTCTACCGCCTGCTGATCATTATCTCCGTACTGAGCGGCGGCATCGTGATCGTCAGCACGAGGTACCGCAGGGACGCATCGAGGAAGCTGCAGTCTATCGGGCTTCTTGTGACATTTGCCCTCCTGTGTCTGGAGATGCTGCGGAGCTTTATCGTGGGGCACGCGGGGGAACGGATTTCTGACTATCCGGCTATTGCGGAAACAAACCTCATGCTGCCGATTGTCGTCGTGTTTGTGAGCTCCATGAGCGTCAGCTACCTGTCCCGCTTTGTGCGTACCCGGGAGCTCGAACGGGAGAATACGACACTCGAGAACCTCGCGACACAGGATGCGCTGACCGGTATCCCGAACCGTCTGTTCCTTGTTCAGGCCATGCAGGACATGGAAGACCGGAAAATCCGGAACTATGCGATATTCTTCCTGGATACAAACAACCTGAAAAAGGTGAACGATGAATATGGCCACAAGGCCGGGGATCAGATGCTGCAGCTCGTCGGGAGGGCACTCCGGGAGTCGTTTGACGGAAGGGCGGGGTTCTTCGGCCGCTACGGCGGGGATGAATTTGTCGCCTGTGCCTACAATCCGAAGGATGCTGACAAAATTACCGCCTGCTTTCAGGGAATCATAGACAGGGCCAATGCCGCAGGATATCTGCCCTTCCCGGTGAGCGCCGCGGTCGGAGTGGAAATCCATGCGGAGGAGGATACCAGGACGACTTCCCAGGTACTGAAAGCCGCGGATGATAAAATGTACGAGAACAAGAAGGCGATGAAAGGCGCTACCAATGTGCGGTAAACAGTTATGGATGATGTGAAGACCTGTACCTTGCGGGAAATTCAGGAACAGATGGCTTCTCTCAGGAAGCAGTACTCCCTGGTCCGGCTCGTCGACCCGGAGGAGTGCAGGGAGCTGACGGTCGGGGACGACGGGACGCTTCACTTCGGTAAATCCTGCTTCGGCATATGGAACGGGAATGCGCGGTGTGCCAACTGCATCAGCTATCGTGCCTGCCACATGCGGAAAACCCTTTCGAAGGTGCGGGAACAGGGCTCTGAACTGGTCGAGGTGACATCCGTCCCGTTCCGGCTCCGGGATGATGCCAGAAATTCCTATATTGTCTGCAGCCTGGAGCTGGGGAAGCCCCGGTCCAGACAGGAAAACCCTGACCTTGTCTATCAGACGGACCGCAATGACACGGATTTCCTGCTGGATCATGATACGCTGACGCAGCTGTTCAACACAGAGGGTTTCTATCGCGCCGCGCGTGAGGAAATCATGAAGAACCCGGGACTGTCCTATGTGATCATGGTGGCCAACATCCGGAAATTCAAAATCCTGAACGCCCTGTATGGCAGATCCTACGGCGATTCCATTCTGGTTTCCATAGCGGAGGACCTTCGGGCCAGCGGCCGTCCGCACAGCCTGTTCGGCTATGATTCGTCCGATGGTTTTCTGGTCCTGATGCCGGAGATCACGGATCCGGCGGACTGGCTGCAGACCCGCATGAGTGCGGCCGAGCAGCGCTACAGCACGTCAAATTTCCTGTTTTCCATGAGCGCCGGACTGTATGAAATAAAGGACCCGGACCTGCCCATGTCGCTGATGACGGGGCGGGCGGTGCTTGCCATGCGCTCTGTCGGCGCAAGCCAGGAAAATACGATTGCATTTTTTGATGATAAGATGCTGCAGAGGGAGCTTCACGAGCAGAAGGTCGTCGGCTCGTTCGACGATACACTCGCGGAAGGCAGATTCCAGATGTACCTGCAGCCGCAGGTGGACGCGGAGGGACGTTTCATCGGGGCGGAGGCACTGGTCCGGGCATTCCGGAAGGACGGCACCCTGATCCCGCCGGTTTCGTTTATCGGGATTCTGGAGGATTCGGACCAGATCGCACGGCTCGACCGGTTCATCTGGGAATCCGCGGCGGCAAAGCTTGCGGAATGGTCCGGAAAGGACAGCCTGAAGGACGCCTATATTTCGGTGAATGTTTCACCGAGAGACCTGTACCTTACGGATGTGCCGGAGACATTCCGGCAGCTCTGTGAGCAGTACGGAATCGAACCCTCCAGGCTTCACGTGGAAATTACGGAAACATCCGTGCTCGACGATATTAAGAAGAGGGCGAAGACCATTGAACGCCTGCAGTCCTATGGCTTCCTTGTGGAAATCGATGATTTCGGAAAGGGATCTTCCTCCCTGTCCATGCTGAGCCAGTCCAGCGCAGACGTGCTGAAAATCGACAAGGAATTCATCGACCGCATACAGACGTCCGATAAATCATTCCGGATCCTGAGCTCCGTCATCGGTCTTACAAAGGAAATCGGCATGCACGCGATCGTCGAAGGTGTGGAGACGAAGGAGCAGCTCGACATCCTGAAATCCATCGGCTGCGATACGTTCCAGGGCTTCTACTTCGCGAGGCCCATGCCGGCGCAGGACGTTGAGGAACGGTACGGACGGGAATTTCTGTAACTGATTTCCGCTGACATAATCAGCTTTTCCATGCGGCACAGGTGGTCTGTTGCTATTGCTGCGCTGTGGAACCATAACGCAGGTACTTCCAGACGCTTAGCGAGGGAAGCGGATGCCCCTCGAAATCGAAGAACGCCTGATTGTCCCACGAGGAACCGCCGTAATATCTGCCGGCGTCATCCGGGTCATAGGAGCCTGCGTAGCTCGATGCCCAGCCGCTGCCGTATTTTTCCCAGACGGGGGTATTGGCGGCCTTCGTCGGGCCGACCGGAATCCACGCGCCTTCCCAGTAGAAGACGCCGAGAGCCCCTGCCCCGGAAGCCGCGGCACAGATGTCGCGGATCATTTTCGCCTGTCCTTCCGCGCAGAGAGGGTACCCTTCCACGGCATCGCTTCCGGAGAAGCTGTTCGCCATGCCGTCGCCGTCCTTGTCCGTATAGGCGTAGGACGTTTCCGCGACTACGACCTTCTTGCCGTAATCGGTCGTAATCTTCGTGATCACATCGGACAGGTTATCCAGGGACCCGTCCCAGAACGGGTAATAGGACAGCCCGATGATGTCGTAATCCAGCCCCTTCTCATTCAGCCTGTTTACGAGCACATACAGGTTTCCCGGATGATCGATCTCCGTGTAATGGATCACGATCTGCAGATCGCGGCCGTATTTCTCCGATACCTCGCGGACAGCGCGGCAGCCGGCCTCCATCAGCTGATACTGGCTGCTGCCGGATTTCTCGCCGCTCATGCCGTAATTGATTTCATTTCCGACCTGCACCATGCTGACATCCACGCCGGCTTCCAGAATCTGTGACAGGCTGTCCGCCGTGAAGTCATGCAGCGCCTGCGCCTTCTCGTCCACGGACATCCCTTCCCAGGCCTTGGGAGCGAACTGCTTCTTGGGATCAGCCCAGAAATCGGAATAGTGGAAATCGATGCAGACCTTCATTCCGTTGGCCGTTGCACGCTTTCCAAGCGTGATCGCGGTTTCAGCGTCGTTGTTGCCGCCGCCGTACCCGTGGCCCTCGTCGTCATAGGGATCATTCCAGACGCGCAGGCGGATGTAGTTGACACCCGCATCGGCGAAGATCCGGAACAGGTCCTGCTCCTGACCACCCTCATTGAAATAGCGGACGCCGCTGTTCTCCTCCGCGAGAGCGGAAGAGGCATCCATGCCGCAGATGAAATCAGGGGACAGGTCCGGAATGGCTTCCACGGCAAGATCCGACGGGACGGGACCATCGGGGAGATCGGGCTCGTAGGTTCCCAGTGCCTTCTCTGCGTCGTCTGCTTTCTTCGCGGCCTCTTCATCGAACGTCACAGCGGCCGCGGCGCTTTCCGATGTCTCTTTCTGGCTGGCAGAGGTTTCTTCCATGGAGGAATCCGCAGCCTCCGCAGCGGAACCTGTCACCGCGTCAGCCGACGTGGTATCAGCCTCCGCAGAAACAGCTGCCTGCGCGGCCGGATCCGCGGAAACAGAGCCGGCTTCGTCATCAGCGGCACTCACCCCGGCAGTGCCGGAATCTGCGGCACAGCCGCAGACTGCCATCGCCAGAACCGCGATCATGGATAGTACTGCGAATGGAAAACGGTGCATGATAGGAACTCCTCCCGGGACAGGGTAAATAAGGTTCAGCGCTTTTTCTTCGCCTTCTCGGCCTTAGCCGCCTGCTTCCTTGCGACAGCAGCGAGCTGCTGCTGAATCTTCTTGGCCTCCGCCTTTTTGGAGTCGCCGTTTTTCTTTCCAAGCTTTGACATAATTGTTTTTTCCTTTTTGATAGACGCGATAGAAAATCCGGGAGCAGGACCGGCAGCGGCAGGCCTCCGTACCGGTGGAAGCGTTGAAGCTGCTGCAGTTTGCCCACAGCATCCCATTATAAAGGCTTCCGGCGCTCCGGTAAAGAACACCCTCCGGCTTAAGAACCGGAGGGTGTTCCCGGAAACATCGGCTTCCTGCTCAGGACCTTCCGCGGACATAGGCGATGAATTCCTCCTGCGGGACAGGCCTTGAGTAGTAGAAGCCCTGGATATAATCGACGCCGGCCTCCTTCATGAAGGCCATATGGGCGTCTGTTTCAACGCCTTCCGCGACAACCTTGTATTCGATATCGTGCAGTGTCCGTACGGTATCGATGTAATATCGTCTCTGCCGCTCATCCTGATCCGCCGCGAGCAGCGTATCCCGGTCGAGCTTCACGCATTCGGGCTCCACGGTTCTCACATAGGAGTAATTGGAGAAGCCGCTGCCGTAATCATCGATGGAGAAGCGAAAGCCTGCCTTCTGGAGCTGATCCTTCTCGCGGATGAAATCCTGCCGGTCGTGTATGATGGCGGATTCCGTGATTTCGAAATTGATCCTCTCGGGACGGATGCCGTACCGGTCCAGGATCCGGCCAAACGCCGCGGCGCATCCTCCGTGCGCGCACTGCACGGGCGAGAGGTTGACATCAATGTGATGCAGGACCTCCTGCGGAAGGATGGACAGAACCTCACAGGCAGCTTCCAGTGTGCGCAGTCCCAGCTCCCAGATCATACCATTGTCCTCGGCGGCTGTGATGAACTCGAACGGCGGAATCTGTCCCAGCACAGGGTCCCTCAAACGGGACAGAGCCTCGGCGCCGTGAATGCGGCCGTCGGCGTCCATGATCGGCTGGAAGTAGGTTTCAATGCTGTGGCTTTCAATTCCGCGCAGAACGGCCTGCTCGACGTTCGCCTTGCGCCGGATGGCGGTAATTTCCTCCAGAGGTACCATATGGGGCTTCTGCCGGTTCTCGCTGACCTTTGACTGCATGAAGACGAGAATGGATTCCAGATCCGTGACGTCCTCCGGGACGTGCAGGCGCGCCAGCTGTATGGATATCCGTTCCTTCTCGGGCCATTTTTCGTATCGGTCGATGCTGGCATTATAGAAGCCGTTCAGCTGGTCATCCGTCAGGGGATCGGTATAGAACGCAAAGCATTCGCTGCCGCAGTCGTAAACCTGCTCCTGGCCGGTCGCTTCATGAATATAGCCTGCAAGCTGTCTCTTGACCTGCTCCTCCGCGGCAACGCTGCGGAATCGGCTGAAGTTGGAAATGCCGCTCGTCCGGACGATCATGAGATCGCGGCGGACATTGCCCTTCAGCAGTTTTTCGGTCTGTTCGCGGAAGCTCTGCAGATTGAACAGGCCCGTATCGGGATCGTACAGGATATCCTGCTCCTCCATGGAGATGATCAGCGCTACGAGAATGAGGGACTCAATGAACAGCTCAATGAGGATATTTCCGAGCGCATACTGCAGGAATACCGCAAGAACGGCGCCGGGAACCATGATGGACAGGCTGATCATGTCACGCTGCAGCAGCGCCCTGCGGTAATGGATGGTCGTGTAAAGCACAGCGGCAAGATAAGCGACGGAAACGATGTAGAGCACAGCTATGAGCGGACCGTGCTGGTAGCCGTCGGAGAGCGTGTAGGAGATGGAAAGGCCGAAAGGAAGCCCCGCGTTGAAAATCACAAACGAAACCGCATACGGGAGAATACACAGGAAGATGCGCTGTGTCTTCTTTCTGCCGGAGAGCCTGCCGATGACACACAGCGCGTACAGCAAAAACAGCAGCGGCTGAATATTGTGGATCATGAGATAGAGATAGTTGAAAACCCGGCCGCCCTCCTCGAAAAATTCCTCCAGGTCCGGATCACAGTTCGATGTGGTATTGAAATAAGCCGTGAGGATATCCAGATAGGCCGAAATGACAGCGTTCACACTCAGAAGGAACGTGACGCGGCTCCGGGTAAAGCCTGCCTTCCAGCCCCGGGTCAGCAGGATCAGAGCCATGAGCAAGGTTCCGTTCAGCATCGCCGCGATATCGAAGCTGTAGTAATAAATTGAGTCGAAGAACAGGTTTTTCATGGAATCAATTATACCGCTTATATCTCCGGTTCTGCAGAGAAAAATGATCAATAAATGCGATTGATTGCGACAGCTTTCCTCTGTGTCTTCCTGCCGGCGTCTGATAAGATATTCGACATATTCCGGGCAATTTATCAGCGGCAGGAACTTGCCATTACAGCTCTGCGGGCAGAAAATAGGGACAGAAACAACAGGCATAGGAAAGGAAAGGAGCGAAAAACCATGAGACCGGAGGAACTGCTGGATGTCCTGGAAAGAGCGGGCAATCTCAAGAAGAACACAAGACACTGCTGGATCAATGCGGACCGGAAGGAGTCTGTCGCGGATCACTCGTGGCGGATTGCCCTGATGGCGATGCTCCTCGAAAACGAGCCGGAGTTTGCCGATACCGACATGAGCCGTGTCATCCGGATGTGTCTCATCCACGATCTCGGCGAGGCCTTCACGGGCGATATCCCTGCTTTTGAAAAGTCGGACGCGGATGAGGGCAGGGAAGAGGACATTTACCGTCAATGGGTTGATTCGTTTCCGGAAAAGGACCGGCAGGAGTGGACGGATCTTCTGGATGAGATGACTGCGCTTGAAACAAAGGAAGCCAGGACCTACAAGGCGCTCGACAAGCTCGAAGCGCTGATCTCCCATGACGAATCCGACCTGTCGACATGGCTTCCTGTTGAATATGACCTGCAGAAGACCTACGGACAGGAGAACATGAAATTTTCGTCCTATTTCATGGAGCTGAGAAAGCTGATTGATGACTGGACGGACCGGAAAATCCGGGAGGGAACAGGGCAAACCGGGCGCGGCAATTCCTGATACAAAGGCGCCCCGGCCTGGCACCTTAATCGGGTAGGGGGATTTCATCCCCTACTCGATTTTCGCACCTGCGAACAGCTCGAAGCACAGCTTCTCGCTGTTCTTGCAGGCCTCTGATGTCCGCTCGTGCAAGCACGGCGTTCATTGAGGCCCTGGTGCTGCAAAAAACGGGGAGCACCGCCGGTGCTCCCCGAAGCAAAGGAAAGAGATTCAGGCTGTCACCTCCGGGCGGCAGCTTTTCTAATATTCACGGGGAGCGGGAAATAGATGCCGCTTCCCGTAAGGACATGGATCAGCCGCGTGATGCAGCCCGCGATCTCCCTCTCGCTGGCGCAGCGCACGGACATCGTCTGGTGATCGAGACGGACCCCCTCGCTCGCAGTGATTTCGCGCAGATGGAGCTTGCCGGGAGCACCGATGCCGCACAGAGCCTCGCCGTCATCGGATACCACAAAAGCGCCCTCCGCGCAGTCGATATACAACATCAGAGGCTCTCCGTCGGCACGGACAAACGGCAGGTCCCGGACGATAAAGGAATCGCCGGACAGGCTCTCTGCCGTGTAGGGACCAAACTGTCGGATCGTATATTCCGCCGTCATGAGTACCTCCTGATGCCGTTCATTCTCCGGCATCCGCACGATGGAAACCGTGCGTTCCTTCAGTCACGATGCTGCAGCGTCATGATTTGTGAGAAAAGACACCTGCCGCATCTCTTAAGACACTCACATTATAGCATTTATTTACAAATATGACAGCGGAATATGATGATTTCAGGACAAAATTTTATTTTTGTACCGCAATGCCCTGCTGTTCATTGTGCATTTCGCACATTTATCGGAATATTGCAGTCAATTTGACCGGGCAAGGTCCGCGGCCATTTCAGCGAACTGCCGTGAATACAGCTCATGGTAGTAACCTCCCTTTTTCATCAGCTCCTTGTGGGTTCCGCGCTCTGTGATCTTCCCGTCCTTCACCGCCAGGATGAGATCCGCGCCGACTATGGTGGACAGGCGGTGCGCTACAACAAAGCTGGTGCGGCCGGATATCACGGCATGGATTGCCGTCTGGATCCTGTGCTCGGTCACAAGGTCGATGGAGGACGTCGCTTCGTCGAGAACCAGGATCTTCGGGTCTGCAAGAAGTGCCCTTGCGAACGACAGCAGCTGCTTTTCGCCGGTTGAGAGGAGGTCTCCGCCCTCCCCGACCTCGGAATCGAGTCCGTGTTCCATCCGCCGGACAACGTCTCCTGCCGCAACCAGCGTCAATGCGTTCCAGATCTCGTCATCCGTTGCGTCCGGCTTTCCATAGCGAAGATTATCCCGGACAGATCCCGAAAAGAGGTGCGGCGTCTGCAGGACATAGCCGATATTGCTGTGAAGCCACAGCTGGGAGCGTTCCCTGGCATCCCTCCCGTCAATGAGGACCTGACCCTTCGTCGGCTCATAGAAGCGGCAGACGAGGTTGACGAGCGTGGACTTGCCGGCACCGGTCTCTCCGACGATCGCAACGTTCGTCCCCTGCGGTACCTTCAGATTGAAATTCTGCAGCACCATTTCCTCTCCGTCAGGGTACCGGAAATCCACGTTCCTGAATTCCACGTCGCCGAAAAGCGGCTCCCAGTTTTCCTTCTTCGGATGGAAGGTGTCTCCGTATTTCGCGATGACCTCCGGCGTGTCCGCGACAAGCGGCTTTTCGTCCATCAGTTTTGAGAAGCGCTCGATATTGACCTGAATCCCGATGAGGTGCGCAATGGTGACTACGATCTGCTGGATGGGATCGATCATCGACAGCGCGTAGCTCATGAAGACGGACAGCGTTCCGATCTGCAGAATCCCGGCCCTTGTGAGCCCGCTGCCCTTCCACAGGACGACGGAGAGCGCGGCGGAACCCATGAGCGTCACGAGGCTGATGAACAGGGCGTTCAGATGGCCAGAGCGGACGCTGATCCTGCGCATCTGTTCCGAATCCTTCCGGAAGTCAGCATCCATCCTGTCCTCCACAACCAGTGTCTTGATGCTGCGGGCACCGGTGATTCCCTCGTTGAAATTGCCGGTGATCCGGGAATTGACCTCGCGGATCCGGCGGTTTACCGTGACGAGCTTTTCCTGAAACAGCCAGATCAGCACGAAGTCGACGGGGATCAGGAGGACAAGATACAGAGCAAGGCGCGGATGAATGGCAAACATCAGGATCATCATGATGACAAGGTAGGAGCCGCTCCAGACAAGATCCATCAGCCGCCAGGAGGTCATTTCACCGATCTTGCCCGTGTCGCTCATGACCCTTGAATGAAGGTAGCCGACACTGTTCTGGTTGAAATAGGAAAACGAGAGCTCCTGAATATGGCCGAAGGCGGCGTTCCGAAGATCCCGGTCGACGTTCATCTCGATCCTGCCGCTGAAATAGGTGCTGGTGAAATTCGTGAAGGCCTGGAACGAGAGGACCAGAATATACAGGGCAATGAATGCCGGCATCGTATCGAGTGTCCCGAGTGCAATGAAATGATCCAGGGCGTAGCGGCTGAAAAGCGGATAGACGGCATCCGCCAGTGAAACGAGAACCCCGCACATGATCATGAGCAGGATGATGCGCCGGTATTTTTTTGCGTAGGAATAGATTTTCGGCAGTCCGAACAAAGGATACCGTACGGCGCTGTTGTCTTCCATAAAAGCCTCACATCTCCTGCGGCAGCAGGCTTTCCGTGCCCTGCATCTGCAGGGAGTAGATTTTCCGGTAAAGAGGGCTCCTGTCAAGGAGCTCCGCATGCGTTCCCTGCGCCGAAACGCGCCCGTTCTCGACAACGAGAATGCTGTCCGCGTCAAGGAGCGTGCTGATCCGGTGCGAGATCAGGATGACGGTGCTGCCTGACGTTCCGGCGCGGAGTGCCTTTCGTATTCGCGCGTCCGTTTCGGCATCCACGGCGGACAGGGAATCATCGAAGATCATGATTTCCGGCGTACGAATCAGCATCTGCGCGATGGCGGTTCTCTGCTTCTGACCGCCGGAGAGTGTGACACCGCGTTCGCCGACGAAGGTGTCGTAGCCCTTTGCAAAACGGGACACCGCTTTATCGAGGCTCGCGATGCGTGCAGCCCTCCTGACCTCCCGCATGCTGACGCTTTTCTGTGTGATGGCGATATTCTCCGACAGGGTTCGTGAGAACAGGTAAGGCTCCTGCAGCACCATGCCGATGTGACTTCGCAGGTAAGGGAGGCTGATGGTCCGGAGGTCACAGTCTCCGATGAGGATCCTTCCCCCGTCGTTTTCGGGATCATACAGCCGGTCCAGGAGGTGCATCAGGGTTGACTTGCCGCTTCCTGTCCCGCCGAGGATTCCGAAGACCGAACCGCCCGGTATGCGGAAGGAGACATCATGGAGTGCTTCCCCGGAGGCACTGTCATACTTAAAGCTTACGTGATCGAAAACAATATCCCGGTCCATCGGAGGCCTTGCCGCATCCGGGGAATCGGCTTCTTCCTCCGCGTTCATGATCACGCGCAGCCGGTCAACCGAGATTCCCGCCTTGGACATTTCCGCGATGGTTCTGCCCAGCTCCCGGACAGGCCATGTGAGGAGCTCGTTGTAGGAGAGGAAGGCAATGAGATCGCCGGCGGTGATCTGCCCTCTGACAGCGAGGACGGAGCCGGACACGAGGATCACGAGCGTCTGGAGGTAGGTCGCGACATCACCGCTCGACCAGAACAGGGCAAGTGTCCGGATGAGGTGAATCCAGTAGCCGGTATAGTAGCTGTTCTGTGCTTCAAAGCGCTCCCGTTCCTGTGCTTCCCTGCCGAATGCCCGGACGACGCGGACGCCGGTCAGATTCTCCTGCGCGATCGTGGAGAGCCTGCCTTCCTCCTCATCCGCTTTTGCAAAAGCGGAGGCGATGCGGCTGTGGAAGTAGAGACTGTACAGAATGATTACGGGCAGGAACACCGCTGCCGCCGCCGCAAGCTTCACGTTGATCCGGAACATGAAAACAAGCGAGAGTGTCATGAGTATGACCGTGCGGAGCAGGGAAGACAGCTGATCGGACAGGAAGGTCTTCACGGTATCCACATCGCTTGTGCACCTCTGGATGATATCGCCTGTGGCATGACTGCCGTGCCAGGCCCAGGGAAGCCGCAGGATGTGGCTGAACAGGCTGTCGCGCATGGTCTTGACGAGCGTTTCGGCGCCTCTGGTGTTGAAGTACTCGAAGCAGAAGCGGAACAGCGCCCGGATGAGGGCGATCGCGAGAACAAGGACGGCGATTGCGGCAGGGTGCCTGCGCAGACCTTCGATGCCTCCCGCAAGACGTACAAAGGGGTTCAGCCAGAACGGGATTTTCGTGCTGTCAGTGCCGATCACGGCATCGACCATGAATCCGATGATGCGCGGGTTCACAAGATCCAGCAGGGAAACCATGCACGCACTGAGTACGGATATGGCAAAATACCGCACGGAGCCGTGCAGGAAGTGCACGACAAGGCTCATGCGGGACGGGAAGCGCATTCCTTTATACGTTTTTTCAGATGATTCCCGGGACATAGACTGAAACCTTCCGCTTATCGGTATAATACCAGTACGGCCATGCTGCCAGGACACGGAGGCCGGCAGCCGGGCAGCGATCATTTTCTCATTCTCAGCGAAAGCGCGCAAGAGTGATCAGCGGACAGTCATACACTTACGCGGGATGATTCGGGCACCGGCAGTGACTGCCTGCGAAAACCCTGTGTCTTCTGTCCGGATCGGGGTATACTGGAAGGGATAGATGCCGGGGGAGGTGTTGTCCATGAAATTTCTGCATATCGGAGATCTGCATCTTGGCAAATCCATGAACGGGTATTCCCTGGAGGATGACCAGAAGGCGGTTCTGGAACAGATCACTGCGCTCGCGGAGGATGAGAAGGCGGATGCGGTCCTGATCGCGGGTGATATTTATGATATGGCGGTTCCGCCGGAATGGGCAGTCTCGCTCCTCGACGCGTTCCTGACAGGGCTTTCTGACGCCGGCATCAGGGTTCTTGCGATCAGCGGAAATCATGACTCGGATGAGCGGCTGCAGTTCGGCAGTCACCTGTTCGCGGGAAGGGGTGTTCATATCGCGGCACGGTTTGAGGGGAAGCCCTTAATGGTCACCCTTGAGGATGCATACGGACCCGTGAACTTTTATCTCATGCCGTTTCTCAAGGCGTCGCAGGTGCGGCACTTCTACCCGGAGGAGGAGATCGCGGACTATGATGCCGCGGTCCGGACGGTCCTGTCCCATGCGGGGATGGATCCGGAGGCCCGCAACGTCATTGCGGCGCATCAGTTTGTGGCAGGGGACTGCGGTGACGCACAGCTGTCCGGTTCCGAGGGCCCTGCGGCGCAGCATGTCGGACTTGTGGAAAAGATCAGCGTACACAGCTTTGACGCGTTTGACTACGCGGCGCTCGGGCACATCCACCGGCCGCAGAAAATGGGCAGGGAAACCGTCCGCTACTGCGGCTCGCCCTTAAAGTACCACGTGGATGAAGCCGGCCAGGTGAAATCCGTCCCCGTCGTTACGCTGAGGGAAAAGGCAGATGTATCCGTGGAGCTGCATCCGCTGAAGCCGCTGCGCGACCTGCGGCTTCTCAGGGGACCGATGAAGGAGCTCCTGAAGGCGGAAAATGTCACGGATTCCGATGACTTTGTCGACGTTTATCTGACGGACGAGAACCCGGGAGTGGATCTCATGGCGGCGTTCCGCGCAGTTTACCCCAACACGCTCCGCGTCCGGGTCGGTTCCGCCGTGGAGCGCGCAGGGCTCCTTCCGGAGGAGGAAATACACGTGCGGAAGCGCTCGTTCGGGGAGCTTGTGTCGGATTTTTACGGGGAGACCTACGGCGTACCGATCTCACCGGAGGAGCTGCAGATCCTCAGGAAGGCTGCGGCGGAGGAGGGCCTGATTCATGAAGCCGGTTAAGCTTACCATCAGCGCGTTCGGCCCCTACGCAGGGAAGATGCCGACTATTGATTTTTCTGTCTTCGAGGAGCAGGGACTCTTTCTCATCAGCGGGGAGACGGGATCGGGCAAGACAACCCTGTTCGATGCCGTCTGCTTTGCTCTGTACGGGCAGACGAGCGGAAGGTACCGGGAGGAGAAGTATCTCAGGAGCGAATATGCTTCACCCGGTACCGAATCGTTTGTTGAGCTGGTCTTCACGCATCAGGGCCATACCTATACCGTCCGGAGAACACCGCCGTATGAGCGGCCGAAGCTTCGGAAAACCGGAAAGGGGAGCGATACCGTGCAGGTTCCCGAAAAGGCCGTGCTCACGCGGGACGATGAGCTGCCGGTTGAGGGCCAAAAGCAGGTCGATGAGCAGATCGCAAGCCTCCTGAACCTCGATTTCAACCAGTTCAAGCAGGTTGCCATGATTGCCCAGGGGGAATTCTGGGCCCTCCTGAATGCGTCCACGGACGACAGGACCCGGATCCTCCGCAACATTTTCCTGACAGGCAATTACAAGAATCTATCCGACCGGCTTGCCGGCTGGTGGAAGGACAGCCGCGGGAAGAGGGAGGAATGCGCAAGGAGCATTCTCCAGTATCTGGATGGCGTCAAGCTTGCGCAGACAGCGCCGGAATACCCGGAGCTCGAGAGCCTGCGAAGCAGCTTCGGGGATGTGAAATCCCTCTGGAGCACGGAGACCGCCGAGACGTTTCTCACAGCCCTGACAGCCGGGGAGGAGGAGAGCCTTCGGCAGAAGCGGGAACAGACAGCCTCCGCGGAGAAGGACCTGAGGAAGCTGCAGGAGGAGAAGACTAAGGCGGACGCTCTTTCGGAGCAGTTTCAAAAGCTTCGTGAGCTCGAAAAGAGGGAACAGGAGCTTCAGGCCAAAGCGCCCGCAATGCAGGAGAGCCGTGACCTCCTTGAAAGGCAGAAAACGGCGGTAAGACAGATTCATCCCGTGTATGCGGAGCTTGCCGCGCAGAGGGAGAAGGCGGCGAACAGCAGCGCGAGGGCGAAGGCGGCACAGGCAGCACTTGAAAAGGCCGATGCATCCCTGACCGCGGCACAGAAAACCAGAAAGGCCGCAGATGCCCGCTCCGATGAGGGAAAGCAGTATGCGAGGGAGGCACAGGCCATCCTTGCGGAGCAGGAGCAGTACCGCAAAAGAGACGAGGCTTCCGCAGCCTTTACCAGGGAGCAGAACCTGGCGGAGGGTCTGCAGAAAGAGGCGGACGACTGCAGGCAGGCACTGGAGAAAGCCAATGAACGCATCCGGCAGCTGGACGGGGAGCAGAAGGAGCTCGCCGACAGTATACCTCTTGCGCTGACAGCAGCCCGGCGGGTCGAAATCCTGTCCGGGCTCGACCGTGACGCGGGGGAAGTCTCCCGCAGGGTGAAGGAGCTGTCGGCGCTGCAGGCCGCGGCTGAACAAAAGCGGCAGGAATACCAGAAGGCCTATGATCAGTACCGGGCCCAGACGGAAACCCGGATGGATTATGAGAACCGCCTCGGAAGGGAGCGCGCCGGGTTCCTCGCAAGGGACCTGAAGGAAGGCTCCCCCTGCCCTGTCTGCGGCTCCGTTCATCATCCGAAGCCTGCTGAGGTCAGGGATGAAACGCTGTCGGAGGAAACACTGAAGCAATACCGCGAAAGGGAGCAGGATCTGGATCAGCAGCAGCAGGAAAGATCCCGCGAGGCAGACCGTGCGAACCTGCAGGCAGGCACGCAGAAGAAGGACTGTGCACAGTCTCTGGCCAGAATCCGTCAGCAGTGGTATGAGGCCGAAGGAGGGCAGGAGGGAGCTGCTGCGGCGGCAGAATCTGCAGCCGCCCTTCCGGAGGAACCCGGTGCAATGCAGGAAGAAGCGGCATCCCTTCTTGCGTCTGTACAAGCCCTGCTGTCATCAGCGAAGGAGGAACAGCGGAGGCAGGAACAGCGCAAGAGCCGCTGCGGGGAGGCAGCCCAAAAGGCGCTGCAGCTCAGGGAATCCATCCCGGGGCTCGAAGCGGGCAGGCAGGAAGCGGAGGAGAAGCTCCAGGAATGCAGGCAGCGCCTTGCGGGAGCACAGCAGGTGCTGGAAGCTCTGAAGGATCTCAGGTTTCCGGACTGGCAAAACGCCTTCAGGAAGGCTGGGGAGCTGCAGAACAGGGCCGCGGAAATCGAAAAGGCTATGAACGCGGCCAAGGAGCAGGAAGCGGACGCTGCCGGCCGCAAGGCCGCCGCAGAAGCTTCCCTCCGGACGCTGCAGGAGGCAGCAGGGAGCGAGAAGGAGACTCTTGCGGCGAAAGACAGGCAGTTCCATGACCTTCTCACAGGACTGTCCATGGATGAGGAGGACTTCCGCCTGCTGGATGTCGGCGAGGATGCTATTGCTGCGCGGGAGCAGCAGATTCACCAGTACGAAAGCGACGCCGCGCTGAACCGGAAACTCCTGCAGGATACCCGGGAGTCGACGAAGGGCAGGCCGGAGCCTGATCCGGAGGCCCTCTCCATGAGGCTGAAGCAGCAGGAGGACCGGACGCATCGGCTGCAGCAGGAGAGCAGTGAGACTGAAATGGAATGGAAATCCAACTGCGAGTCGCTGGAGAATATCAAAAGGCGCGGGAAGGATTACGAGCTGCTCCGGACGGAGGAAGCCCGGTACGGGAAGCTGTACCGGCTCGTCTCCGGGCAGGACAGCAAGGTGAGCCTCGAGCAGTATGTACAGGCAGCAGGCTTTGACAGCATCCTCGATGCCGCCAATGCACGGCTGTTCCCCATGAGCGGCGACCGGTTCCGTCTCATCCGCAAGGAGCAGAGCTCCGCAAAGTCCAAGGAATCTCTCGACCTGGAGGTCATGGACTACTATACCGGGAAGACG
Source organism: uncultured Lachnospiraceae bacterium (assembly GCA_900316855.1). Classification (GTDB taxonomy): domain Bacteria; phylum Bacillota; class Clostridia; order Lachnospirales; family Lachnospiraceae; genus CAG-791. Next base: position 40,462 of record ONEK01000023.1, read on the forward strand.
AGACCGGTCGGAAACCTCTCCGGCGGCGAGAGCTTTAAGGCGTCGCTGTGCCTGGCACTCGGCCTTTCGGACACGATTTCACGCAGCATGGGCGGTGTGCAGATGGACGCCCTGTTTGTCGATGAGGGCTTCGGGACGCTTGACCGGTCCTCCATGGACGAAACCATGAAAATTTTGATGGATCTTACCGGAAAGGGGAAGCTGATCGGCATCATCAGCCACCGGGAGGAGCTCATCAATGAGATCCCGCAGCAGATCCGCGTCAGCAGGACAAGGGAGGGCAGCACCTACGAAATTGTGACCGATTCGGAAGCTTACCCTTTTATGCCTGCGTCAGCAGGCATTCATCGCGGGAAATCCGCGAAGGCGGTTTCACGCGTATGATCACAGGTCGGATGCCGCAGGCACCGACCGGGTTTCGAATGATCCGCATCGGCGGATCATTCAAACTTCGTGATCACAATGGAACCGGCCAGAGGCCACTGCGCAGTGAAAACCCGCAGGCGAAGACAATGGGACAGGATCCCGGCAGGTGTAATTACAGGGACAAAGGGGGAACAGGAATGCCGGAAACAGATCCGGGCAGGCGGCAGGAGGCGATGAATTACGATACGCTCCTTGCCGCCTTCCATCAGTATGAGGGAAGGCTTCAGCCCCGGTACGAGGCGTTTCTTGCAGAACACGGCGGACCGGATCAGACCGTACCGCTCTTATCTGAAATCCCGGACTATGCCGCGTTTTTCGGGATTCCGGAGGAGGTGCTGCAAAGGGAAGCGGAGGCCGTGCGAAAGTCATTTGAGAGGCTTCCTGCCGATACCGTGATGGTAAGAAAGGGCGACGGGCTATATCCGGAGCGGCTGTCAGCACTGCCTGGCATGCCGCTTTTCCTGTATGTCCGGGGCAATGCGGCGCTTCTTCAGAGGGCCAGGGCGGTCTCTCTCATCGGCTCGCGCGGTGCGTCCGAACGGGCGCTGCGGGAGGCGGAGCGCCTCTCCGGCGTTCTCGGGGCAGCAGGCTATGTGATCGTTTCCGGGCTTGCGAGAGGAATCGATGCTGCCGCGCATACGGGCGCGCTGGAGCAAAGCTTTGATACCATCGCTGTCATAGGAACGCCGATCCACCAGGCCTATCCGGAGGAAAACCGTGCCCTGCAGGACGAGATTTCGCGCAGGGGTCTTGTTGCCTCCCCGTTCTCACCCGCAGCACAGACGCAGCGCTGGTTCTTCCCGGCGAGAAACAAGGTAATGAGCGGCCTGACTCTTGCCTCCGTCATCGTGGAAGCGGGAGACGGCTCGGGCGCGCTCCTCCAGGCGGACGCAGCATTGAAACAGGGAAGAGAGGTCCTGATTCCTGCAAGGCAGGCGGACGACCCTTCCCTTCACTGGCCGGCGGAATATGTAAGGCGCGGGGCAAAGGTCTTTGAGGATGACGCAGGGCTCTGCAGGATGCTGGAAGACAGCAGCCTCCTTAAGGAGGGCCTGCCCGTACAGCAGACTCTCCCCGGATGCTTCTGATGTATCTGTCTTTAAAGCCGGATGCGCGTCTTCTCTTTGGAAAACTCAGGCAATGGACAGGACTTTGTAGTCCTTATCCTCAACCGCTTTTGTCAGGTCTGCGTCCGCGACGTCCTTCGACAGCTCTACGACAGCGGTTCCCTTTTCATGGGAGACGGCGGCACTCTCGACACCGTCGAGCTTCTCGAGCGCCTTCTGCACGGTCATCTCGCAGTGATTGCACATCATTCCTTCAATGTTAATGGTTTTTGTCATGGTATTCTCCTTTCCATTGCTGCTGTCCGGAACGGGTGCCGGAACCCCTGATGCAGGGGCGGGCTGCCGGGCGGCTGCGGATTCTGCTGCCGGGGATTTTTCCTCCGGCAGGAAAGTCTTAGGCACCGCCGGGTGCCTTCCGGGACGGTCGCGGGACGCATCGTGCATTTTAAACAGGTTGAGCCGCAGAGCGTTCAGGCATACGAACACGGACGAGAGACTCATAGCCGCCGCACCCCACATGGGACTCATGTTGAGACCGAGCAGGTGCGAGTACGCGCCCGCCGCGAGCGGAATCAGGAGCACGTTGTAGAACAGCGCCCAGAACAGGTTCTCCACAATATCCTTATAGGTCGCGCGGGAGAGGCGGATGGCGGCACTCACATCCGTGAGGCGGCTCTTCATCAGGACGACATCCGCCGCGTCGATCGCGACATCCGTCCCGGCCCCGATGGCAATGCCGATGTCGGCACGCGTGAGGGCGGGAGCGTCGTTGATCCCGTCCCCGACCATGGCGACCCTGTATTCCCGGGACTGCTTTCCGCTGCCTGCGGAAGCGTTCTTTCCCGCCTCCCTGAGCCTGCGGATCACGGCTTCCTTGCCGTCCGGCAGCACGCCGGCGATGACTGCATCGACGCCGGCCTGCCTCCCTATGGCCTCCGCGGTGCGCTCGTTATCCCCTGTCAGCATGACGACGCGGATCCCCAGGTTCTGAAGCTCCTTCACGGCCCGGGCGGAATCCTCCTTGATCGTATCCGCGACGGCAATCATGCCCAGGAGCTTCCCGTCCTCCGCGAAGAACAGCGGCGTTTTTCCCTCTGCGGAGAGCCGGTCCGCCTGCTCCTGCATGGAAGCGGAGACAGGAACCTGTTTGGCGATAAACTTCCGGGAGCCTCCGAGAAGCTCTTTCCCTGCGAGGGTCCCCTTGAGTCCGTTGCCGGGAAGCGCCGTGAAGTTCTCCACGACAGCTCCTGCCGGCGAGGCTAAACCCGATGATTCCGCTTCGCCCGGTGTCTTCGCCGCGGCATAGGCGGTCACGGCCTTTGCGAGCGGATGCTCGGATTTTGCTTCGAGCGCTGCGGACTGCGTTACGAGGTACTCCTCTGTAATTCCCTGCGCGGGGAGGACGTCTGTCACCACAGGGGTTCCGTTCGTAATGGTTCCGGTCTTGTCGAGTGCCACGATCTGCACATTGCCGGTCTCCTGCAGGGCCTCTGCGGTCTTGAAGAGGATACCGTTCTTCGCCCCCATGCCGTTGCCGACCATGATGGCGACGGGAGTCGCAAGCCCCAGTGCGCAGGGGCAGGCAACGACGAGGACGGCGATACCGTGCTGCAGGGCGAACGAAAACGATGCTCCGGCGGCGAGCCAGATCAGGATGGTGGCGGCGGCGATCGCGATTACGGCGGGAACGAAATAGCCGGAAATCGTGTCGGCAAGCTTTGCGACCGGTGCCTTTGTTGCGGCCGCGTCCGAAACCATCTGAATGATCTGCGCGAGCGATGAGTCCTCGCCGACCCTTGTCGCGCGGCAGGTGAGGAACCCGGACTGGTTGATCGTGCCGCCCTGTACGGTGCTGCCCGTCTGTTTGTCGACGGGAATGGATTCCCCCGTGAGGGCAGACTCATCAACTGCTGACATTCCGTCTGTCACAACTCCGTCCACCGGGATACTCTCACCCGGACGGACAACGAAGAGATCCCCGGTCTGCACCTCATCAACTCCTACGGTCGTTTCCCGGCCGTCCCGGAGTACCGTCGCGGTCTTCGGGGCGATTTTCATGAGACTTTTCAGGGCGCTGGTCGTCCTGCCCTTCGAGTAGGCCTCCAGGGTTTTGCCGATCGTGATGAGTGTAAGAATCATGGCGGCCGACTCGAAGTAGAACTCATTCATGTAGGGCATGGCCGCATCGGAGCCGCCGTCCACCTGCGCCCTCGTCATGGCGAACAGCATGACGACGGAGTAGGCAAACGATGCGCCGGCGCCCAGGGCGATTGTGGAGTCCATGTTGGGGGCGCGGTGCAGTAGCGCCTTGAAGCCCGACACGAAGAACTTCCGGTTGATCATGAGAATGACGCCGGAGATCAGCAGCTGCATCAGCCCCATGGCGACGTGGTTTCCCTCCATGAACGCGGGAACCGGCCAGCCACACATATGGGCTCCCATGGAAAAGTACATGAGGACAAGAAGGAGCGCGACGGACCAGACAAGGCGCCTTTTCAGGACAGGAGTTTCCTTATCCCTCAGGGCTTCCTCCTCGGCGGCAAGCTTTGCAGACAGAGAGCCTGAGGACTTTTCCGCCTTAGCTTCGAGCGGCTTTGCGCTATAGCCCGCGTCATCCACAGCCTTCATGATGTCAGCGGGCGCAGCCGTACCCTCCACGGTCATGGAATTCGTCAGAAGCGAAACCGTGCACTTTGTGACGCCCGGTACCTTTGAAACTGCCTTTTCAACATGAGCCTGACACGAGGCACAGCTCATGCCGGTAACCTGATATTTTTCCATAATGTTAATCGTCTCCTTCCGTGCCCTCACGCTGCTTTCGCGGCTGAACCATTACGAAAAGATTTTCACCCGAGCGGACGATCCTCAATGGATACGACGGTGTAGTCCTCGTTCTCAACAGCCCGCTTCAGGTCCTCGTCGGAAACCGGACGGTCGTAGGAGACCACGGCTTCCTTCTTCTTCAGGTTTACCTTTGCGGATGCACCGTCGACCCGGTTCAGCGCGCGCTGCACGCGGTTTTTGCAGTTGTCGCAGTGCATGCCGTCGATGCGGACGATTTTCTCTCCGAGCTTCTTCCCCTCAAGCTCCTTGACGTCCTCCACCGTGGAGGAGCCGCCTCCGCAGCATCCTCCCTCACCTCCGAAATGCTTCCGGCTTCCCCGGATTGCGAAGACCACAATAATCACTAACACTGCAAGAATAATAATGGTTGCTGCCATACTGTTCCTTCCTTTCCTTTACTTCATCAGCTTCTGAATGAGGCGGACGAGCTCATCGACCTTTTCCTCGCTTCCCTCGCGGATATCCTCCGTAACACACCCCTTGATGTGGCGGGCGAGGAGCTCCTTTGTGAAGCTGTTCAGGGCACAGCTCGTCGCGGACACCTGTGTCAGGATATCGACACAATAGTCATCCTCCTCCACCATGCGCCGGATACCCCGGATCTGGCCCTCAATCCGGTTGAGCCGGTGAATCAGCAGCTGCTTCTCGTCGCCGCTGCGGTTTTTCTTTCTGCCGGTGGAACCGCAGCAGCACGCGTGCTCCGCTTCCTTCTCCACTTCCATTTCGTCCTGAAGGTGCTGTTCCATGTTCTGGGTCAGGGTATCGGTCATAGCGCTGTGCCTCGTTCGGATGAGTCATGATGATGTACCCCCAGGGGGTATCTGCTACACGGGATATAATATACCCGTAGGGGGTATATTGCAAGCCTGATTTTACGTCTGGCAGTTCCACAGGACCGGATTACTGCCTGGCTGCGGGAAAGGCAGGCTGCAAGCCGGACTTTATACAGGAATATATGACGTAAAAACGGATATTCACATCAATGAACTGCGGAATTCACCGTAGAAAAGCACGAGCGGGTGTGATCCGTTAAGCTCTGTTTTAGGTTGCCCGGCTATACTCCGTGACATAAAAGAAATTTAAATCGCAGACACAGGATGCGGAGGGCAGCGTTCCTGCCATGGAAACAGGAATACTTCCCGGAACATTTCACCACGAAGGAGGTACATCTCATGAAAAGAAAACAGGTTTCGCTATTACTCGCTGCGGTATGCATGGCGGGAATGCTCACAGCCGGCTGCGGATCGGTCATCACGAGCCAGGCTGCGTCCACGGAAGCCACAACCGCTGCAGCAGCCTCTGATACCAGGACACCCTCCGATGCGGTCCCGTCCTCTCCTGAGAAAGCGGATTCCGGGAAATCATCCGACTCTTCCGGATCTTCCGGAGCATCGAAATCTTCCGACGCCTCAGAATCAGAAGATTCAGACAGTCAGGATGAGGAGGAAAGCGGTTCCGGTGCCAAGGAGAGCAGTGCGCTCTCCCTTGCAAGCGGGAACGTGACAGCCGCGCTGCTGTCTGCGGACGATTACTTCTCCGACCGGGATCTTGAGCAGACCGCGGATACCCGGGATGCTGTAAAATACTCCGTTTCAGACGGGGACAGCATCTCCATCACAGAGGAGGGCGTGTACATATTGAGCGGCACCGCCTCAGATGTGACGATTGAAGTAAATGCACCGGATGCGAAGGTACAGCTTGTGCTGGACGGTCTTACGATTACGAATGAAGACAAACCTGCCATCTGCGTTACAGACGCGGACAAGGTCTTCATCACCACCGCACAGGGCAGCAGCAATACCCTGTCTGTAACGGGAGAGTTCGCTGTGGATGAGGAGTCGAACGAGAATGCTGCCATTTACTCCCGGTCCGACCTCACACTGAACGGGAAGGGTACGCTCACCATCCGGTCCGCACAGGGCAACGGCATCAAGTCCAATGATGATGTCGTCATCACGGGCGGGACGTATGACATCACCAGTGCGGAGAACGGAATCCGGGCGCATGACTCCGTCAGCATATCGGACGGAACCTTCACGATCGACAGCGGCAAAGACGGTATTCACAGCGAGGATTCGGACGACGAGACTGTCGGTACGGTCCTGATCACCGGAGGCACCTTCCGGATCGAGGCGGACGATGACGGCATACAGGGAACCACGATCACCCAGATCGACGGCGGCAGTCTGGATATCACTGCAGCGGAAGGCATCGAAGGAACCTATGTCCAGATCAACGGCGGGGACATTACGATATCCGCATCGGATGACGGCATCAACGCAGCTGCAAAGAGCTCTGCCTGCGGCGTTGTCATCACGTTTAACGGCGGCAGCACTACGATCGCAATGGGACAGGGCGACACAGATGCCGTTGACGCGAACGGCAGCATCTATGTCAATGACGGGACGCTGGATATTACGGCACCGACGAGCTCGTTCGATTATGACGAGACCGGTGAAATCAACGGCGGCACCGTGACTGTCAACGGCGAACAGACTACGGAAATGCCCGCCGGCATGAACGGCGGCAGAGGAGGCATGGGCGGCGGCATGCCGGGCGGCAGGAACGGTGCTCCCGGAGAGGGCACGCAAGGCGCAGGGCCAGATGGATCAGGCAGTGTTCCGGAAGGCGGCATTCCGCAAGGCGGAAAGAGAGGCCGCCCGGAGGGCGGAGCAAGGCCCGGCCACCCGCAGGACAGCGCAGGCACAACTGCCGGTGAAGCAGGCTCTGCCCAGGGCGGGCAGTCATCCTCTGCGGCATGAGACGGATCATTCTGCAGGAGCTGTAAAACAGATTTCCTCCGCTCGAAATCCCCCTTTCCGGGGCTATCTGATACAATGAATTCAGACCTGTCATGAGGCAGGATATCCGGTTAGTACAGGACGATCAGGAGGGGCATTTCATGAACAGGAAATGTTTTGCGGCAGTTCTGGCAGCAGCGGCTCTTATGCTGTCCGCGTGCGGCAGCAGCGCAGGCGGGACAGGTGTCTTTGCCGGGAAAGATTCCTCCCCTGCGGAACCGGCTGCCGCCGCGGATTACAGCGCGGCGGAATCAGACGCCGCCGCGCAGGAGCCGGAGGGAGGGATCGCCTCCCTGCAGAATTCCTATGATATCGGCGCAGAAGATTCTGATGGCAGTTCTGTATACGATGAGGCCGCACAGCAGTACGGGCAGAAGATTGTCCGCTCGGCTTCCCTGACCCTGCAGACCATTCACTATGACGAATGCAAACAGCAGCTGCAGGATCTGATGAACCGCTATCAGTGCCTCATCACCAGTGAGGAGGAAAACAGCAGCGACTGGGACTGGTACTACACAGAGGACGGAGACGGGTCCCTGCCGGCGGACAATTCCGATGAACGCAGCTTGCATGTGGTGGCGGGGGTTCCGACCAGTCAGCTCGATTCCTTCCTGCGGGACATGGACGGCGTCAACGGCAAGATCATGAACCGCTCTATGAACGCGGACAACATGACGCGCACCTACTCGCAGAACGCAGATAAGATCGCTTCGCTCGAGGAGGAGCAGAGGGCCCTGAATGACCTGCTCTCCCGTGCGGAAGAGGTCGAGGACATGATTGCCATCCAGCAGGAGCTTGCCAACGTCCGCGCCCAGCTGCAGGATCTGAACAATTCCAATGACCAGATTGACTTTGATGTCAATTATTCCAGTGTGACCATAGACCTCGACGAGGTGAACGCCTTTACCCCGACGAGCGAAGATTCCTTCCCGGAGCGGCTCGCCTATGCCCTGAGTCACAGCCTTGAGGCTTTTATCAATGTGCTGAAGGGCATCGTGATCGGCATCATCTACCTGCTGCCTTATGCTGTGATTGCGGCAGCTGCGGTGTTCCTGATCCGCCGGTGGAGAAAGCGCCGCCCGCACAGGGATGGGCAATTAAAACGACGTCACCGCCACGGAAAATCGGGCGAAGACGGTTCTTCCGGCCCTTCGGACCGGAAGAGCTCTCAGGATACGGTGGATGGTAAGGAAGTGGATCAGAATGCTGCCGGCATGACAGGAACCGGGACAGAAACAACGCAATAATGCCGTAGAACGGAATGGGCCGGATGTCATGAACGCATGAGGAATGCGTTCAGCCAGCGCTCCCCGTCCCTCCCGGGACGGACGTCCTGCGTTATACTCGTTTTCAGCAGACGAAGCGCAGGGACCTGCTCCAGCAGGGCGGTAAGGGAGTTTTCCGTCAGATCGGTGAAATATCTCCCGCCGCGTTCGCCCCGGAACTCCCCGTATTTAAAAGACATGTACCAGATACCCTGCGCAAGCAGGGCATCTGTCAGTTTGGAAATAACAGGAACCAGCTCGTCCGGCTTCAGGTGGAGGAGGGATGCGCAGGCCCAGATTCCGCCAAATCTGACACCGGGAGCGGGGGTGTACTGCTGGAACGTGGAGCAGACAACCGGCTGCCCGATGAGCGCACAGGCGCGACGGCACAGCTCCTTCGAGCCATCCACAGCGACAACCTCATACCCCGCGTTCCGGAACGCCAGGCTGTCCCGCCCGGAGCCGCAGCCAAGGTCCAGAATCGTTCCGCCTCCCTCCGGAAGGTAGTTCAGGAATTCCTGCCGGATCCTGTTCATATCTGCATGAAGCGTCCCCTGCACGAACGCTTCTGCATTCTCATCGTAATAATCCAGTGTATTCACGGCATATACTCCGGGACCTTCTTTCACGGCGTGGCTGGTCATGCTTATTTCTTACTCTCAATGCCGTGCGCCCTGCGGAATTCACCGATTGTCTCAAGCCCCGCAAGGGATACAGGCCGGATCCATCTGCGGGAATACAGATGCAGCTGCATGATGATGTACCGGACCGGCTCATCACAGTAGCACAGCGCAAACACCGCAAGAAAGGGAAGCCCGAGCGGCCCGTTTGCAAGATGGATGGCCGGCTGTACCAGAACGAACATGAATGTGATCTCGAGGATCGAACCGAACGAGGGGTCTCCCGCGGAACGGAACATATCGTTCATGCACCAGTTTCCCATACGGATCACAGCCGCCGCGGAGTAGAGGTACAGCATGTCAGTGGCAAGCCGGTAGGATGTGCCGTACAGACCCATGACATGCAGGAGAGGATTGTGGATGGCGATCAGCATGAGGCACCCGAGACCGGTCAGAGCCTGACACAGGTAAACGATCCGCCTTCCGCGCCAGAAGGCTTCCTCATGGTTCCCGGCACCCACCTCCTTGCCGACGAGAACAGTCGCTGCGTTGGAGAAACCGGTGAAAAACGCGATAATGATGCCCTCCAGCGTGCGGAATACCGCGGTCGCGGCAATGGCCTCGTCCGCCTGATGGCCCAGGACAATATTGATCATCATGTTGCCAACGCCGATCAGGACCTCATTGCAGATGATCGGGAAGGATTTGCGCAGGTACTGGCCAAGGAGCGTGCGGTTCCACTTAAAGTGCATCGAAAAATCCAGCACATAGGGCAGATGCCGGATCCGCGCCATCAGCATGATGACAAGGACATTGACGACAGAGGCACAGACTGTACCGATCGCCGCGCCCCGCACACCCAGCGCGGGAAATCCCAGCAGGCCGAAGATAAGGATCAGATTGATGCCGAAATTTGTCAGGACGGACGCAATGCCAGCCACAAGCGGAATCCGGACCCGTTCCACGGACCGCAGCAGCGCGCTCTGCGCAACAGCGAGCACCTGGAACGGATAGGAGAATCCTACAATCCTCAGATATTGCACGCCGATGTCCTGTATTTTCGCACTTCCCGTGTACAGCGACATCACCGCGTGCGGGGCAAACAGCGCGAGCAATGCGAACACGACGCCTGAGATCATCATGAACGACAGGGTCATTCCAAAGGATCGGCGGATATTGTCATGCTCACCGGACCCATAGAACTGGGAGAAGAACAGCATCCCGCCTCCGACAAAGCCCCAGTAGCCGGAGAACATCAGGCTGGAGAACTGCGCGCACAGGCCTACTGCCCCGACGGTCTGCTCCCCGAGCCGCGCCAGCATGATGGTATCAACCATGCTGCCGGTCGTTGTGAGAAGATTCTGAAGCGCGACCGGGACGGCAATCATCCCGATCAAGCGGATCAGCTCCCCGAGGGTGAGCTGACTTCTGTATTTTTTTCCGGAAACAGAGCCTGCAGACATGACATCCCCGTGTTCACAGCACCTGACTGAAAACTTCGCGGATCAGAAAATCCGCATACAATCTAAACATCTTATCATCTGCGCCGAATCTCTTCAACAGGAATATCATTTTGTTCCGGCAAATACTTTTGACATCGGAATCGTGTGATAGAATCAACGTAAGTTTACGCATCGGTTCAGCAACATCATGGAGGGTCAGCAGCATGAAGCCTCAGAATTACGAACCAGCCTTACAATCCAGAATTGATGCTCTCGACGCTTACCGCGGCAATTCCGACGCCGGTCTGTATGACGCGGCGCTGGAATTCATACGCGAGACAGAGCCGCTTGGGGATGATACGCTGCTTGCCTATGGCCATTATGTCGCGTCGGAAGCATGCTACCTGTTTTCCAGCCTGCATGAGCACCTGCAGGAGCATATTTCCGCTGCTCTTTCCCACGCCTCCACTGCAAATGAATATTCCATCATCGGAAGCTGCTACAACATTCTCGGTATCGAAGCCCTGACGAACGGCAGCAAGATTCTCGGCCTTGATTACCTGCTGACGGCAGTGCGCAGCATACGTGAAGCCCGCGACTATGATCTGCAGGGCGTCGTAAAGAGCAACATTGCACACGTTTACTATGATCTCAGCGAATATCCGACGGCACTCGCCTATTTCGTGCAGGCTGTGAAGGACATGGGCTGCGCTAAGGGCAATTCCCGAATTCACCAGAACATGATGCTGGCATACAGCGGGGCGGGAGAGTGCTCGCTCAAGCTCGGCAGGCTTGAGGACGCCGTGCGCTACCTCATGGAGGCGGAAAGGCAGGAGCAGCAGACACACAGCAATTACAACGACATCATCGTCGAGAAGCTGCGCATGAAGGTCGCGCATGAGACGGGGGACGATGCACTGCTGCAGCGCTCCGTCCGCAAGATCATCCGCCTCGTCCACGACTGCAGTGATATGAATGATCTGCTCGAGGATTTCTGCGATATCGGCACGTTTCTCACAACACTCGGCGACGAGGGAGATGTCCGGGATATCCTGGGCGTTATTGCGGAGATAGAGCCCAGCTTCTCCGCTCCGTTCATGAACATGCAGGCATCGGAGCTGCGGATCCGGTACTACTCCATGACCGGGGATACACTGCAGTGCACGAAGGAGATGGCGGAATACTATGAGTTCAAGAAGCGCCAGGACGTGGCGGATGCGCAGTCCATGGCGTTCTATGTCCGCCTGCGCGAGAACATGGAGGAGCAGCGCCGCCGTGAAATCGAGATTCTCAAGGAGAACAGAAAGCTTCAGGATCTTGCAAACTCCGATGCCCTGACCGGACTTGCAAACCGTTATCTGCTCGAGGTGGAGATGAACGAGGCCTTCGATCAGTCAGACCGGAACAAAACGCTTCTGGGACTGGAAATCCTCGATATCGACTCGTTCAAGCAGTTCAACGATACCTACGGCCATCAGGCAGGCGACGCCTGCCTCGTTCAGGTAGCAGACACGCTCAAGGACTTCTGCGGCGGACATCCGGGGACGTTTGCCGCCCGCTATGGCGGAGACGAATTCATTCTCCTGTACCGCGGCTATGAGGACGGGCAGATCCTGGCCTTCGCGGAGGAGATACGGGACCGGATCGCGGAACGGTCCGAGCGCAAGACCGGCATGCGCGTCATGATTTCCCAGGGCATCCGCAACTCCGTTCCGAAGGAGGGCAACCGCACCTGGGACTGGCTGCACGTCGCGGACCTTGCGCTGTACCACGTAAAGCGCAACGGCAAGGGCGCCATCCGCCTGCTACACAGCGCTAACGAAATTTGAAAGAAGCCGCCGACGCGGCTCCTTTCCTTTGTTCGCTCTGGCTGATCCTCGTGAAAAATATCGAAATCCGGAATGACACATCACCTGACGCAGTAAACGAAAGGATGCAGAAATTCCTGCATTATATTGACCTGCACTATCAGGAGGAAATTTCACTGGAACAGCTGGCGGACTGTGCCAGTGTCAGCAAATCAGAATGCACCCGCTGCTTCCGAAGGTGTATCCGGACAACGCCCTACCGATATCTCACGGAATACAGGCTGGCAAAGGCGGCGAAACTCCTTGGCGAAACAGATCTTCCGGTCAGCACGATCGCCCTGGATGTGGGCTTCCGGCAGGTGAGCCATTTCGGGAAATGCTTCCGTGAGAAAACAGGTTTCACACCCAGGGAGTACCGCAATCAGAAAGGCGGTTCGGTTTGACGATATTGTGATAGTTTCTGACCTCTTTCGTATAGAATTCCCGGCAGGGCTGCGGTATAGCTAGTACGTGATAAATTAAATAACTAGCTATATTCTTCTTACCGTGATATAATCGATGCAACAAGGAACGAGGTATCGGTTATGGCACAGGCAAAAG
>ONEK01000018.1 GCA_900316855.1 uncultured Lachnospiraceae bacterium
AACGGGCAAGCCCGTAAGAGCGAGCTCGTAAGGGCTTGCCCGAAAGGCGATTTGGACTTGGGACCCGCCAAACATCCGAAAGCAGCGCAAAGCGAAGCGGTGCGCGGATTTCGGATGTTTGCAGAATTGCGGAAGCAGCGAAGCTGCGAAGCAATTCGTATGTCACTTTACTTTGAAAAATACTTTTGACACCTTAATCATATCGAGTTATGGACAGCAATATCCTGGGCATTCAGAATGAACTGAATATCAGCCGCCGCAGCGTCTTACAGGCCGTCTCGGAGCACAACTCCGAAATTGCCTCCATACAGAATGAGATTCTGTCCGGCGTGTACGCCGGCTGGGACGACCCCGCCTTTCAGGAGCTCCTGTCCGGAATACAAAAAAGCGTTGACCGGGCCGGCGCTGTCATTGAACAGGCTGTCGTGGAAATGGACCGTCGTCTTGTCGCCGCAATGCGGGAGGGCCTGAACGTCCAGTCGGTCATCAACATCACAAACTTCCTCGTCGAAGCCCTTCATACGATCCGAAGCCTCACTGTTACCCTCAACGGCAGTGACCAGCGCGAATACGTCGCCGGGGAAAGGCTGCTGCAGGTCCGGGACCGTGTCCTCCGGATCCGCAGGGAGATTCCCCTGTGTGCGCGTCAGGATCTGGAGGAGGAATGCGGAAGCCTGTTAAACCGGCAGGCTGTGCTGCGAAGAAGGCTCCGCTCCGCACAGGAAAACCTCATTCAGGCGCAGACCGTCTACGAGGCGGCGCTGCGCTCTGCCAGGGAACAGAAAGAATATGTACACAGCCGGGAGGATTCCACGCTGAACCGCCTGGAATCGGACTACGGCAAAATCGACCGGCAGATTCATGAACTGCAGATACAGCTGGAAATGGTACGTCAGGATCAGTCGGAGCTGAACTTCTTCACGGAAGACAGGCGTTATGCCCTGGAGGAGGAAGAGGATCATCTGCGGGCAGATATTGAACTGCTGCGGCAGAAGGCCGCCCCCGCAAAATCCAGGGCACGCAGGGCACGCAGCGATCTCCAGAAGCGGCTGGATTCCATTGACCTTGGCCCGGAGGAGCCCCGAAGGGCGGTTGAGTCCGCTCAGGCAGCCGTCGACCGGATCCGTCAGCAGCTGGCGGCAAGTGAGCGCGCGTTTGATGAGAAGCAGGATGCACTGGACCGGCTCATCATCCCGCAGGAAATGAAGTTCGATTCGCGCCGTGTCATCGTGGAAATCTGCGGCCCTGAGATCCCCGCACAGGCGGCGCTGGAAACATCCCTGAAGGATGAGCCGATTGACGTCGACTATGTCGAAGCACCTGCTGATTCAGGTGATGACTCCTGTCCCGGTGCTGCCTCCGGGTTTTCAGAACCGCCGCTTAGGACTAAGCCGGAGGATGAGCCGGAAAAGGAGGAACCGCTGGACAGAAGGACCTCCCCTGTGGTGCACGCCGTGCCGGTACAGCTCAAGCGCATGGAGTACCTTGCGGAGGAGAATTCCGCTTCCTCTGCCGTCTATTCCGGCAGCAGCGGGAAAGCCGTTTCCTCTTATTCTTTTCAGGAAATGGAGGAAGATTCCACTCAGGTTCCCGCAAACCCGAAGCGCTCCCTCCGCACCCTCGAGGATGAGCTGCAGCTACTGATGCAGGAAAGCGGGATTCCTGCGGATGCCGGCGTCCGCAGAACCACACAGGCGGACCGTGCCCGTTCTGCTGCGGATGCGCGCTTCCTGCGCCGGAAGACAGATTCATCGGACGGCGGAGAAGGCCTGCACTACGCATTCGGCGGAAGGAAGCCAGATACCCCGCCGCAGGCAGCGGGCCATGACTTTACATCTCTCTGATCCCGGAGGCCTCCCGGGGAGCGGAGTATTTGACCCCCGCGGGAACAAATCCGGGGTGTCTGTCAGAACTTCGGGAAGCGATCCCGGCTGCCGGAGGGCCGTTCCATCAGCCTCTCATGCAGGGATCCCGAAATGTACAGGAAGCCGAGAATCAGATCGACAGACGGCAGCACCATCAGGGACAGCAGTGCCAGGATCACGATCAGCACATGGTTTTTCGTAATGTACTTCTGCAGGACTCCGATCATGGCAATCACGCCGAAGCACATGAGGTAGAAATAGCCTGCCAGCCCTGCCATCTGCGCAATGTTCTGCAGCAGTTCGTTCTCAAAAGGTTTGGAAAACGTAACATTATACAGAAGAAACAGTCCGATGCCCAGAATGCCCGTCCACTTCGGCGGATAATACTGCGCAACAGGCGCCGGTTTCTGGACCGGAATATGGAGTCTGCGCATGATCAGGATACTGACGGTATAGACCACGAAGCCATCGAGCGCACCTGCAGCCGCAATGGACACAATCATGACGCGCCTTAGCACATCCGGCGTAAGGATACTGATGATGGACTGCTGCTGTTCCATGGACTGGCCGGTGATCTGCTCACTCATCCGGAATGCCTGCTCCATGGCCTGCTGCATTTCACGCACATCGGTATCCAACGTCTCCCCGGTTGCAATATAGGCGATCACCAGCATGTCAAACAATTCCAGAACCATCCCGAGCACCATGATCAGGATTAGGGTTTTCATCGGGTCCCGGTGCCGGTTCAGCCGGGTGCCAAGAACCAGCCCCAGAAACGCCGAGCTGATGCCGTAAAATACCGACGTGAAGTCGCCGAACAGGAACGAGGACGCCACCATGACGATAAAAACCGTAATGCCGGCACGCAGTCCGTACCGTACTGCGTAAATCGCCATCGGTATCGGAAGAATAAACACCAGGACTCCCTGCAGGAATCCTCCCGTCTGCCGGTTCAGCAGCATCAGCATACCGAATATTGCTGCCAGCATGGCACCATAGGTCAGTTTTAAAGCCCTTGTATTATTCATGTCCTAAAGTCTACTTTCCGGAGGGAAACTTCGCAAGCCCGACAGGGCGCGGAGCAGCATTCACCGGTCAGGAGTCCTCCCTTCACATGAGGTATTTTCCGTTGTGCATCTGCATACCCGATTTGTGAATCCGGCCATAAATGCGCACCGCGTCTTGACCTTGCCGGCCAAAAAGTTTAGAACAGGAATCATAAGCAACGGGGCTTTGTCAGATGGGAAGTCCGTTGCTTATTTCTTTTTCTGCAGGCGGACAATCCACTGCATACCCGCAGGTAATTCACAGGTTCCGTGAGGAAAGAAAGAGGTAAATTATGGGAAAAGGTCAGGAGATCAGCGAAAAGCAGAAGAAATACGTATTACAGTCCTGGAGTGCGCAGAAAACGCTTGCGCCGATTGCCATCGAGCACGCGGACAATATTTATCTGTATGACTACGACGGGAAGCGTTACGCCGACATGTCTTCCATGCACGTCAACAGCAACCTCGGTTACGGCAATAAGGAAATCAACGAGGCAATCACGAAAAAGCTGCAGCGCTACGCGTTCATCAGTGAAGCATACGGCGATGAGGACCGTGCAAACCTGGCGGAAAAAATCATCAGCCTGATGCCCGATAATATGGCCAAGGTCTTCTTTACCAACGCAGGTGCAGACGCGAACGAGAATGCAATCAAGATCGCGAGAATGTACTCCGGAAAGCTCAAGATCTTCTCCCGTTACCGTTCCTATCACGGATCGACGTTCGGGGCCGGCAACCTGACAGGTGAGCCCCGCCGTTACGCGCTCGAGCCCGGTGTTCCCGGATTCGTGAAATTCCGCGATCCCTATCGTTATCGCGACAACCTTCCCTTTACGGAAGAAGAATATACGGAGTACTGCCTGAAGCTGCTCGAGGAGCAGATCAACTTCGAGAACCCGGACAATATTGCCGCCATCATCATGGAATCCATCACCGGTACGAACGGTATCATTATTCCTCCGGAGGGCTATCTTGCGGGTGTCCGCAGGCTCTGCGACAAGTACCACATCCTGATGGTATGTGATGAAGTTATGGCAGGCTGGTGCAGAACCGGTAAGATGTTTGCTTTCCAGAACTTCGACGTCAAGCCTGATATCGTCACGTTCGCCAAGGGCGTCACGTGCGGCTATGTTCAGCTGGGCGGCGTTGTCGTTTCGAAGGAGATTGCCGCGTATTTCGATGATCACGTTCTGTCCTGCGGCCTGACCTACAACGGTCATCCCCTTGCCTGCGCTGCCGGCTGTGCGTGCGTGGATTATTACCTTGATCACGATATTCCCGGACATGTTCAGGAAGTCGGAAGGGTTCTCGGTGAAATCGAGGAGGATATGAAGCAGAAGCACGCCTGCGTCGGTGATGTCCGTTACATCGGGCTGTTCTCCGCAGTCGAGCTCGTAAAGGACAAGGCAACAAGAGAGCCTCTCGTTCCCTGGGGCAGGGATCCGGAAAAGATCATGCCGAAGATCAACGGCATGCTCAAGGCAAAGGGCTTTATGACCTTCACGCACGAAAACAACATTCTCGTCGCTCCGCCGCTCATTATTACCGCAGATCAGCTGCATGAGGAGATGGCAAAGCTGGATGAAGTTCTGGGCGAAGTGGATAAAATGATCTGAAGACACAGATAGCCAGGGTATAAACCGCCTTCCCAGTCTGACCGGAGGCGGTTTATACTTGTTTCGGATTCTGTATGCCAGAGTACAGTACTGTATCTTCACAAGTGTTCAGAAAGGGATGAAAAGAATGGAATTTACCTATTTCACACCTGCAAAGGTGATATTCGGGAAGGACTGCATCCGCAAAAACCCTTCCGCCATGGCAGGTCTCGGGAAAAAAGCCCTGATCGTGAGCGGACATCATGCGGCAAAGGCCACAGGCGCACTTGATGACTGCATCGCGGCTCTGTCCGCGAACGGTCAGCAGTACGAAGTCTATGATAAAGTCACCCCCAATCCGACGGTAGACGTAATCTATGAAGGTGCCGGAATGATCGAGAGTGAGGGGTGCGACTTCGTGCTCTGCATCGGCGGCGGCAGTCCGATGGACGCCGGCAAGGCAATGGCCCTGATTGCTGCGCAGAAAATCCCTGCTGAGGAGCTGTTCGCCGGCCATTACACCATGAATGTCCTTCCCATCGTCGCGGTACCGACCACCGCCGGAACCGGATCGGAGGTCACGAAGGCGTCCATCATCACAAATGATGCCGCCAAAACCAAGTCCTCGATTACATTTGAAGGAATCTTCCCGAAGGTTGCGTACTGTGACAGCAGGTATCTTGGCCAGCTGAACCATAAGACTCAGGTAAACACCGTTGTAGATGCACTCTCCCACGCCCTCGAGGGGTTCCTTGCAAAGAAAGCATCGCCGGTATCGGATGTCCTTGCCGGGACGGCAATCCGCCTGATCACTCCCTGTCTGAAGGACCTGAAGGAAGGCACCGTCACGTCAGAGGAAAACGACCAGCTCCTTCTGGCTTCCACGCTTGCAGGAATGGTCATTGCCAACACCGGTACGACCGCGGGCCATGGGCTGGGCTACAGCCTGACGTATTTTCGCCATATCGATCACGGCCGCGCTAACGGGCTCGTGCTGCCTGCCCTCTTCCGCTTCTATGAGAAGAAAGGGGTCTCAAAGCTATACGATGCCCTGGCGTTCATGGGGATGAAGGAGGTAAGGGAATTTGCCGACTGCATCGACGGACTCATGGGGGATCGGGAAACGTTCACAGATGACGAACTGAAGCAATATACGGAGATCGCGGCCAAATCCGGAAATGTGAAAAACGGCATCATTCCCGTGAATAAGGAGGAAATCCTTTCCATTTACAGGGACGCATTTTCGTGATTTGTATTTCATGGTTTATAAATGCCCCGGAGGACTTTTACGTTGCCTCCGGGGCATTTTTGTATGATCAGCTTCGTGAAGCTGTACCTTCTGCAATTGACAAAATTCTTCCGGCAATTGTATACTTGCACACACTTGATGCCTGGCGGGTTCCTGCCTGACGTCACTGCTTACAGAGTATACAGATCAGAGGGTCAACATGTCACTGACCGTCGGAAGAATATTAAACGAGACAACGCAGTACAAGCTGAAGCTGCTGGCCGGCAAGGAAGGTCTCGGGCATCTCGTACAATGGGTTCATATGATTGAAACCCGGGAGAGTGCCCGCTTTCTGCATGGTCAGGAGCTGATCATCACAGAGGGAATTGCCGGCTATGACGAAGACGGACTCATCGCCTTCGTGCAGACCATCATGGACCGGAACGCGGCAGGTCTTATTGTCAACGTCGGGATGTACATGAAGGACATCCCGCAGCCCCTCATCGCATTCTGTGAGGGAAACCGGTTTCCACTCATGACCATGCCCTGGGAGGTCCCTCTCGTGGACGTGACGAGGGAAATCTGCCAGCTCATTATCAACAATGCCTCCCGCGAAGACAGCATCGCTTCCATCATAAAGAATCTCATCTTCCATATCGGAAACAGCGGAACGCAGCTGCGTCAGCTGGAGCGTTTCGGTTATCACGCCCAGTCATCCTGCACGGTTCTGTCTTTTCTGATAGATGAAAAGGCCGAAACCGCTGAATATGTGCGTGTCAACAGCCAGCTGCGTCTTTTGTGCGAGCTGTGTGCCAAGGAAGTCGGTGACCAGTACATCGATTTCACCTATCAGGAGAAGCAGGTCATCCTCCTGCTCAATTACACCGAGGACCAGGTCCGCAGCTATATCAACACTGTACAGGACAGGCTGGAAGCACATCACATCGCGGCGAAGGTGTATATCGGCATTGAGGACGAGGGAGCGCCGCTTACTGGTGTGGACCGTCTGTTTCATGCGGCGGATGCAACGAGCGAGATTGCCTTCCGCAAGAGGGAGCACGTCCTGTATTACCGGGAGCTCGGAATGTATCAGCTGTTTCTCAACGTGAACAGTACCGACGTTCTCCGCACGTTCTATGACGGTCTTCTGGGCCGTCTTGAGCAGTATGACCGGGAAAATCACACGGATTACCGCCGTTTCCTGACAACCTATATCGAATGCGGCGGGAAGCAGAACGAGGTCAGCCGCAAGATGTATATTCACCGGAATACCGTGACGAATTACCTGCACAAAATCGAAGAAATCATCAATGTAGACCTCTCGTCCTGGGAAGGCCGCTCCATGGTTTATGCCGCTTATTGCATCGGACAGATCCTGTAGTTTTTTGTGCAGATGCACAGAATTTGTTGTGAAATTTCCTATTGCCGGAGGTGCCCGCCGGTGCTAACTTTTATTTAAATCTTAATAATCCAGATGAGGCAGCGAGGCCGGAGTTTTTTCCGGTCTCGCTTTTTTTACACAAAGACATCATCGGCATAGTCCTTATGGATTCATGATCGTACAGGCAAGGGAGCCATTGCAGATTACTGCGATGGTTCCCTTTTGTTTGCAGCCGGAAAGGGGGAAATCGTGCAGAAATTTGTTATCACCATTGCAAGAGGCTTCGGCAGCGGCGGGAAGGAGATCGGTGTAAAGCTGGGAGAGAGGCTCGGCATCCCGTGCTACGAGCAGCAGCTTCTGCGCATGGCGTCTGAGTACAGCGGCATCAATGAAGCCCTGTTCAATCTGTCGGATGAGAAGGTGAATATCTTCGACAAACTGAAAGGTCTTCCGTTCAACTATGTGGTAGAGCCTTCCGACAAGAGGTTCACATCGGATAACAATCTGTTCAATATCCAGAGCGAACTCATCCGGAGACTCGCTGACGAGCGTTCGTTCATCGTCATCGGCAAATGCTCCGATTACGTCCTGCGGGATTATGTCAACGTTGCAAGCTTCTACATTGAGGCACCGCGGGCGGACTGTGTTGCCTCCATCATCAAGAAGATGGGCGTCACGGAGGCTGAAGCCAACCGCCTGATCGAGAAGACGGACAAATACCGCGCGGATTACTACAAGTACTACACGCACGGAAATTACTGGACAAATCCCGTCAATTACGACATGACGCTCAACAGCGCCCGCGTCGGCCGCGACCGCTGCGTGGATGTGATGGAGAACTACGTTAAAGTGAAATTCGGTCTGAAATAGCTTCAGATTGAATCAATAAAAGGAAGAGGAGGAAACATTATGAGAAAACGCAACCAGATTTCAGCAGTCATTACGGCAGCCGCCCTGGGCATGGGGCTGCTGGCAGGATGCGGAAGCAGCACATCGTCTGCACCCGCCGCATCGACCGGAGACGCTGCGGCGGCATCCACTGCAGCCGCCACCCAGGCTGCCGCTTCGGGTGACTTCGACGGCACCATTTCCATCGGTGGCATCGCTCCGCTGACAGGAAGCCTTGCCAACTGGGGCAAAGGTGCAGTCAACGGCTACACACTCGCCATTGACCAGATCAATGCCGACGGAGGCGTAACGATTGACGGCAAGAAGTATCAGCTGACTTCCGCGGTATTCGCAGATGATAAGGGCGATCCCACAGAGGCCGTCAGTGCCTACAACAACTGTATGTCACACGACATCAGTGCCATCATCGGATCCTGCTCCTCCAGCTGCACGCTCTCGTTCGTTCAGACCGCTCAGGACGCAGGTATGCTGGTTATCACACCTTATTCCACAAACGCAACGATCTGCAAGACCGGTGATTATATCTTCCGTGAGTGCTTCTCGGATGCCAATCAGGGACCTATGCTGGCGAAACTTGCCACCGATGAGTTCAAGGCTACGAACATCGCCGTCATCTGTGCAGAGGATTCCGATTACTGCGCGGGACTTGCCGAGAACATGGAAGCTGCCCTGGATCAGATGAGCGGCGTTACCTACCAGCATTACGGCTGTGTCACAACCGATACGGATTACACCGCACAGATCAACAGCGCCATCGAGCAGGGTGCAGAGGTCATGATCTATCCTAACAACTACGATACGGTTCCCAACTTCGTATCGCAGGCAAGAGATGCCGGATTTACCGGACCGATCCTCGGCGGAGATGCATGGGACGGCACGGATGTGACCGGTTATGAGAGCAAGTTCAACGATACCTATTATCTCGCTCACGTAGACCTGAATGCAGAGGATGCTGCCATGAAGGCTTATGTGGAAGCTTATAAGGCTGCTTACGGCGAGGATGGCCTGAATGCTGTATCTTCCCTGTACTATGATTCCGTCAAGATGCTGGCACAGGCAATGGAGGATGCAAATTCCTATGATCCTTCCGTTGTCAAGGACGCGCTCAGCAAGATCACTTACGAAAGCCTTGGCGGTACTATCACCTATGACGAGAACGGCGATGCAATCAAGCCCTTCTCCATTGAGACATTCAAGGATGGTGTTCTTTCCTACTACGGCAGTTTCTCATCCTGATCGGGAACTGCGAAGGTTTTCGAACCTGATAGCCCTGGGATAGCCAGTCAGAGGACAGCCGGAAAAGACGGATCGTCTTTCTCCGGCTGTTCCATCTTAAAATAAGTCTCTCCGGGCTGTAACCGGTTCAAGTGAAGGAGAATGGACAATATATGGCTAAATTCATACAAAGTCTTATCAACGGATTGAATCTGGGATCGGTATATGCGCTGACCGCCCTGGGGTACACCATGGTTTACGGCATTATCCGCATGATCAACTTCGCCCACGGTGATTTCATAATGGTCGGGGGATTCACTCTCTTTTATACGATCCCTGTTATGAGGGCCATGGGGCTTCCCCTCTGGTTCTCGGTTTTCGCAGCAATCGCTGTCTGCGTTGTGGTTGGTGTTCTCACCGAGCAGATTGCTTATAAACCCGTGCGGGGCCAGGGCTCCACCACAGCCCTGATTACTGCCCTCGGCATGAGCCTGATTCTCGAAAACGGCGCCCTTGTGGTATTCGGTTCCGCGCCGCGCAACGTATCTCCCATGTTTGATCTCCCGACCCTGAAGTTCGGTCCCGTTTCCACTCCGGGAACCACGATCCTGACTCTTGTAATCGGTATCGTTGTCATGATCCTTCTGATGGTCTTTATCAAGAATACAAAGCTTGGTGCCGCGATGCGTGCCGTTCCGGAAGATAAAATCGCATCCACCCTTGTAGGCGTTAATGTCAATCACATTATCACTGCAACCTTTGCCATCGGTTCCGGTCTCGCCGCGGTCGCTTCCATGATGTATACCACCTCCTATGTCAGCATCAAGAATGAAATGGGTATCACCCTTGGACTGAAGGCGTTCGTCGCGGCAGTTCTCGGAGGCATCGGGAGTATACCCGGTGCCATGCTCGGCGGTCTGATGCTGGGAATTATCGAAATCATGGTCAAGGTCTATATGCTTCCCGGCGCCTACGAAGCTGTCACATATCTCATCCTGATCATTGTTCTGCTGGTGAAGCCTTCCGGCCTCATGGGCAAGAATATCAGCGAAAAAGTTTAAGGAGGGAGGAGACATTCATGCCTGCAAAAATGAAAAAAAACTACCTGATCTGCATCATCGGGGTAGTGATCGGTTATCTGCTGCTGTCTCTTGTCTTTGACACCGGCATCCTCGGGACCAGATCAGCTTATTTCAACGGTCTGGCTGTCATCGGGATGTTCTATACCATCGTTGTGTGCTCGCTGAACCTCCTCACCGGCTATATGGGCGAGTTTTCACTCGGCCACGCGGGCTTCATGTCCATCGGTGCGTATGCATCCGCCATTGTGACGACTCTGATCGGACAGAAGGTGGAGCTGTCCGGAATCGTGATCTATCTCATCGCAATTCTCGTCGGAGGAATCGCGGCAGGAATCATCGGTTTCCTGGTCGGCATCCCGGCGCTTCGCCTGTCCGGTGACTATCTGTGCATCGTGACAGTCGCCGTCGCCGAGATCGTCCGCGTGGTTCTCAGTAACGTCGGGATCCCTGCCATCACGGGAGCCGCCACCTTCGGCAAATCCTTCTCCGGAATCGCCAAGGTATCCGATTACCATTACGTCTACATCACGATGGTTGTCTGCATTTTCATCATGTACTGCTACATCCGGTCCAGATACGGCAGGGCCCTCATTGCCATCCGCGAGGACAGGATTGCCGCGGAATCCTCCGGTATCAATGTCACGAGAACAAAGGTCCTGACATTTACGATTTCGGCATTCTTCGCAGGTGTAGGCGGAGCAGTATACGCGCACTACATCACAACTCTGGTGCCCACGTACTTCAACTTCTCCAAGTCTTCGGAGTTTCTGGCGATCGTGATCCTGGGTGGCAGCGGTTCCATGACCGGTTCCATTGTCGCTTCTCCCATCCTTGCCGCTCTTCCGCAGATGATTTCCTATGTGGTTCCCGCATTTGCCAGCTACCGTATGCTGATCTACGCGGTTATCCTGGTTATCGTCATGATCTTCAAGCCCTCGGGACTGTTCGGAACAAGGGAGTTTTCCCTTCCGAAGCTTCTGGAGCGTATCAGCGGATCCCGGAAAAAGGCTGATGCCAGATAGGAGGAATGCGTAATGAAAAAAGAAGAGGTACCTGTACTGGAAACCAAGAACCTTGGTATTTCCTTCGGTGGTCTCAAGGCGGTTAACGATGTCAACATGCAGATTTATCCCGGGGAACTCATCGGCCTGATCGGTCCCAACGGTGCGGGAAAAACCACTATTTTCAACCTGATCACGGGCATATACAAGCCTACGGAGGGCAGCTATTTCCTGTGCGGCAAAAGAATGAACGGACTGTCTACCCATCAGGTCGTCGCAGAGGGAATTGCCCGTACATTCCAGAATATCCGCCTGTTCAAGAAAATGTCCGTGCTGGACAATGTACGGGTTGCATTTAACAAGAACATGAAAACAACGCTCGCCGGCTCCATTCTCCGGACGCCGTTCTTCTGGAAGGAGGAGGAAGAGACAACAAAAAAGGCCATGGAGCTGCTCAGGCTGTTCCATCTCGAAGGGTTTGCCAATGAAAACGCGGAAAATCTTCCCTATGGGAAGCAGCGTCTTCTGGAAATCGCACGTGCACTTGCAACCGATATGAAGATTCTGCTACTGGATGAACCTGCGGCAGGCATGAACCCGGTTGAAACCGCCGAGCTGAAGGATTCTATCAGGATGCTGCGCGAGGAATTCAAAATTCCGATCCTGCTGATTGAGCACGATATGAGTCTTGTCATGAGTATCTGTGAGCGCATCTATGTACTCAATTTCGGTGAAATCCTGGCGAGCGGCACTCCTGAGGAAATTGCCAGCAACAAGGACGTCATCGAGGCTTATCTCGGCAAGGAAGACGAGTTGGAAGGAGGCGAGACCAGTGCTGAAGGTTGAACACTTAAACGTATATTACGGCGTGATTCACGCCCTGGACGATATCAGTCTCGAGGTCAATGACGGGGAGATTGTCACGCTGATCGGTGCCAATGGCGCCGGAAAGACGACGACACTCCATACCATCACGGGGCTGAAGAAGGCTGAGAGCGGCTCCGTGACTTTCGACGGTCACAATCTCCTCACGACGGTTCCCAGCAAGATTGTGACTCTTGGTGTTGCCCATGTACCGGAAGGGCGGCATGTGTTCGTGGATATGACGGTGCGGGAAAATCTCGAGATGGGGGCCTATATCTTCAACCGCAGGGATAAGGATAAAATCACCGAGAGAATGGATAATGCCTTTGAAAAATTCCCCCGGCTGAAGGAGCGGCAGAACCAGTACGCAGGAACTCTCTCCGGCGGCGAACAGCAGATGCTTGCCGTAGCGAGAGCCCTGATGTCCGATCCGAAGATCATCCTCATGGATGAGCCTTCCATGGGTCTGTCCCCCATTCTGGTGCAGGAAATCTTCGATATCATCAAGGAGCTCAACAAGCAGGGGATCACGATCCTGCTGGTGGAGCAGAACGCAAAGATGGCCCTGAAAATCGCCAATCGCGCCTATGTGCTGGAGACCGGAAAAATCAAGCTCTCCGGCAGCGCAAAGGACCTTCTGGCAAATGACGCGGTAAGGAAAGCTTACCTCGGTGCCTGATTCTGAATCCCCTGCCGGTCAGATGTCCGGCAGGGGATTTTTCGGCTTACCGGGCTGCAGGATTCCCGCAGAAAGGCATTCCCGATATCCTCCGCGCAGAAATGCAATTTCGCAGTCATCAGAACGTCATCACCATGGCAAAGATCAGCAGCGCAAGGAACAGGACAAAGACGACATACAGCAGGATAATGGAGGAATGGATGCAGCCAACGCGGGCATTGTTGGTATGGCTTAACGGTCCCTCTCTGGAGATAATGATGTCAATTTCGTGCTTCATTCGTTCCGAGGCAGCAAGATACTGCACGGGATTACCCTGAACCTCCGTGGCAACGGTCTGCACATTCTGCCGCTGGTTCTTGAAGCTTCGATACTGTGCACAGGAAGCCATGACCATGCCCGCTATGATGGGAAGCATAACAATTCCCGCTCCGGCAATATAGGCCTGCGGAATGATATCCTTCGTGCAGTATTCCATCAGGATTTTTGTCAGGAGAATCAGCACTCCGAACAGAATCGCATATACAAGCTGCAGATTCGAGGCCTGGCGGATCAGCGAGGTCTCCCTGACGCGCTCATGGTCATATTTTCCCCTGCCAAGACTTAAGATATGCCCGTAAATTTCCTGTTTCTGCTCCTCCGAAAGATCCTGCATGCCATTGACCGGTTCAGGTTCTGCAAGAGGGCTCTCTTCCGCTTCCAGCGTCACCGGAACCGTCCCCTGCGCTGCTGTTTTCGTTTCCTTCGTCATTTAGATCCCTCCGTTTTGCTTCTGCCGCCGTATTTCCCATTCTGAAGCATAATGCCTGCATTGTCACCGGGAAAAGCGCCGTTTCCTGCATCATAACAGATTTCATCCCGCAAATCCCGAAATTATGGTATTCTGTTCCCTATGAATTCTGTTCTGATTGGAAATGTCGTATCCCTTGCCGGCGCATTGTTCATGATCGGCGTCGGCTTTATCAGAAGCAGGAAGAAAATACTGGCTGCACAGTGCTTTCAGTTCGCCATCATGGGAGCCGGAAACCTGATCCTCGGCGGAACAACCGGGTTTATTGCCAATCTGGTCAGTATCCTTCGTAATCTGTACTGCTTCCGAAAGCCCTTTACAGCCCTCCCGAAGGTGGTGTTCCTCCTCATTCAGCTGATTCTCAGCATCGGAACCATGCAATGGCAGACAGGACCCGGCGCGGCGGGAGTATTCCGTTTCGTGATCGGGTGGTTCCCCGTCCTTGCAGCCCTCCTTTACACCTGGTTTCTGGATGTGGAAAGTGCGTCGGCGCTGAAGGTCGTGATCATCATCACCCAGGCAATGTGGCTGTTCTACGATTTTTCCCTCTCAAATTATGCGGCGTCTGTTTTCGATATTCTGACGATTCTCTCGAACCTGTACGGAATTTACCTCCTCACACACGCCGGGAAATCCCACTGAAGCAAAAACCGGAGAGGAAGCAGTAAGTACCGCTTTCCCTCCGGTATGATAACATGCCCTTGTACATCTGGCGTCTGTTGGTTCCAGGTAACTTAAGCCCGGATTTCCCGGTTCATGAAGGAAATATAAGCCGCGCCGAAGCAAACGGCCGCTTCCGCAAACATGGCTGTAATCTGCGCCCAGATCTGGAGCAGGCTCTGCCCCAGCGGCAGGTAGCTTGCAATAGCGGAGCCTTCCGCTTCCGCCATCAGGTTGGACATCACATTCAGTGAGCGTACATTCGGATTCATGAGGACAGTCGTTATTTCACTCAGCAGATAATAGGGAGAGATTCTGCTGATCCCTGTCTGGAGCTGCACATTGCTCACCGCGGAGAGAATCGTAGCGCCGGGTCCCTGCGTCGGATAGACCAGATTGGCAAGTCCGGATGCAATCAGCGACAGAAACAGTGTCAGAAAAAGCCACAATGCGATGCATCCCAGTGCCGACGTCGCCGCATGTACGGACAGCGTAGAGAACAGGACCGCTATGGCAAGCCACAGGCAGATGTACAGCACAACCGCCAGCAGGTAAATCAGAATTCTGGCGATTTCCTCCGGCTTCGGTTCCAGGCCGGACAGCAGGATTCCTGCCCCCGTGAACCACAGGCCGATCCCGAATACGGTAACCAGTACCGTAAACGCACCTGCAAGAAATTTGGCATTAATGATGGTATCCCGGTAGATGGGCTGCGCCGCCAGCCGGTTCAGCGTCCCCATTGCCTTCTCGTTGTTGATTGCATCGAATCCGAGCATGATCCCGAAGATCGGCCCCAGGAACCCAAGAAACGTCGAAAAACTGTAAATGGACTGACCGCCGGTAGTAAACAGCTTCAGAAACATGAATTCCGAGACCGCCTGTCCCTGGGAAGACGCCGCCTGGGCTGCCTGACTCAGGGAATTCAATGCTCCGCGAAGACTTGCCGCACTCACCAGAAACATCATCAGGAACAGAATCCAGAATCTTTTACTCTCGAGATGATCCGCGACTTCCTTCAGGAACAGCACATGAAAGCCGCGGCGGTCTGTCCGGGAATTTTCGGATTTCCACGCGTCACCTGCCGCCTGCAGCCTCTTCTTCAGGGTCTGACTGTTGCCTGTCTGAACCGTTTCCTCTCCGGCCATTTATTTCACCTGCTTTCTCAAAATATTTCCTGTAAATCTCATCAAGATCCCCGCCCCGCTCATGCATCTCGCGGAGCACAAATCCGTTTGCAACCAGGACTGCCAGCAGTTCCGATTCTATATTGCGTGCTGCCTCGACATGGATCATGCCATCCGCGTTTTCGGACAGATGCTGTACACCGTCCACTCTGGCAAGAATCGTTTTCAGCAGTGTATCGGACTCTTCCTGCGCAATGGAAAGATCGGCTTTCCGTGCCCGCAGATCCAGCATGCAGCTGCCGCCTTCCGTCTGCAGCTGCCGGCCCAGTTCATCAATCCTGCCGCAGGCAATCATCCTGCCTCCGACGAAAATTCCGACACGGTCTGAAATCTCCTGAATCTGATAGAGCTCGTGGGACGAAATCAGGATCGTCCGCCCGTCCTTCACGGAAAGATCCCGGATGAGTCTCGTCAGTTCGTGCATGCCGGCAGGATCAATTCCCAGCGTGGGTTCGTCCATGATGATAATTCCGGGATCCTTCATCAGAACATCGGCAATGCCCAGTCTCTGGCGCATGCCGCGGGAATAGGTGCCAGCCCTGCGGTCGGCAGCATAGGCCATGCCTACCCGACCAAGGAGCGCGGCTGCCCGTTCAGCCGCAGCGCTCCGGCCAAGGCCGTTCATCTCCCCCGTAAAAATGAGGTTCTCACGCCCTGTCATGTCAGGGTAAAAGCCCACATTATCCGGCAGATATCCAACCATTTTCTTCACTGCGAGGGAATCCCGGGTGCAGTCATGTCCGTCAATCCACGCATGGCCGGATGTTGGCTCCGTAAGTCCCAGAAGCATCAGCGTGGTCGTCGTTTTGCCTGCGCCATTAGGCCCCAGCAGGCCGAAAACTTCTCCTTTGCGGATTGTGAGATTCAGGTGGTCTACAGCCGTGACATCATCGTATTTTTTCGTCAGATCAACGGTCTGAATGATCCCTTCTGCCATCATCAGTGCCTCCCGAATTTATGAAAGATTCCGATCAGGCCAAGGATAACCGCCGCGATAATACAGATCCCGGCAACACCCCACGCGGTACCGGTTTTGACGGTGACGCGAAACGTGCTGGTGACGGAATTTTCATCATTGGCGGCCTTGAGATCCATTGTATAATCCCCGCTGATGGCATTGCCGGCGGGTGTGACATACATCGTGACCGTCTTGGTCTGTCCTGCGGCAAGGGTATCGATGGTACTCTCTGAAAATTCCACATTCCAGTCAGAGGGTGCCGTTGCTGTAAGGTTGACATTGGACAGATCCAGGTTGCCGTTGTTGGTGATATTGACGGAGACCGCTTTCCTGTGATTTGCGGCTGCCGTAAACGACAGCGTACCGTCAGAAGTCGTAACCTGCGTATCATAGTTTCCGGTAATCGTGCAGGTAAGGTCTGCCGTAAGGTTCTGGCTGCCTGATACAGCAGCAATCGGGATTTTGTAATCCCCTGCCGCTGCGTCATCCGGTGAGGTAATGGTGACCGTCACCTGTGCGCTTCCATGTGCATCCACACCGACGGAAGAAGCATTGGAGTTACTGCCTGCGGGCTTGAATGCAACTGTCCAGCCGGCCGGAAGGTCCGAGGCCGAAAGCGCATAGGACTGCTCGCTGGAGGTACTGTTCTGTACGGTAGCGTTAAACGTGAACGCGGTTCCGGCCGTCCCCTGCTGGTTGTCATAATCCGTGGACAGATTCGAATTGCCCGTATCCTCGTCCGTGACATGGATGGTGATTCCCAGAGATGACCCGTCACCCTTCAGTGTTACGTTATAGGCGCCTTTCTTTGCATCATCCGGAACGGTCACGTTATAGGTCGCAAGGTCGTCATTTTCGCCCGTTTTGGCATAGACAGACGAAATCTGATTGCCGTTTCCTTCGAATGTACCGTCCCAGCCATCCGGAAGTCCGGTGGCAGACAGGTTTACGCTCTCTCCGCTGCCGCTGTTGGTAAAATCCAGCGAAAAGCTTACCTGTGCGCCCGGTTTTGCATAGACGCCGGGATAATCCGTACTCATTTCAAGGCTGCCCGCTGCCATAACGGGCAGGGATCCGAAAAGTGTTCCGACGGAAAGCGCCGCCGACGCTGCCGCTGCTCCCAGCAGGGACAGAATACTGACCGTATGTTTATTTTTCCTGTTACTACGCATTTGTGATGCCTCCTCATTCGTTCCGGCGCAGAAGGAACTGTATACCCTCTCCCGGTCATCCAAGATTGGATTCTAGGGTCAAATTGTGACGGATTCATTATGCAATTGTGTTTTTTCTGTGTTTTATCTGCCCTGGTGCCGAATCGGGCAGAGGATTTCATCCTCCTGCCCGATTCGGCTCTCCGCCTGCGAAAAAACAGACCGCCCGGCTTGGGCGGCCTGTTTTTTCAGATACCTGCGTTGCCCGCGGAATCAGGTGATGACAATATTGGCATACCTGGCGGATTCCAGGTTATATACTTCACCCGTCCGGATATTGACGACAGTCGGACGCAGAATGAGACTGTCGCTCTTTTTCACCACTCTGGCCGTCTCCCCGTTGGACAGGTGTACAATCGAATCAACAGGGTACAGGATCATTGTGGACAGGAAGCTGTTGAAATCATCCATATCAAGCTGGGATGTCATGGTCATCATCAGCTCCACTGCTTCCCTGGGAGAATAGCCCTTTTTATAGGGTCTGTCCGTCACCAGCGCGTCATAGATGTCCGAGACGGCGAGGATTCTGGCATAAGGGTGAATCTGATCCCCCTCGAGATGATCCGGGTAGCCGGTTCCGTCAATCTTCTCGTGATGCTGCAGGACTGCGAATTTCACATCCCGTGAGATTTCCCTGTTCCGGGCAATCATGACGAAGCTGTAGGCGGAATGGCGCTTCATGATCCGGAACTCTTCATCGGTAAGCCTTCCCGGCTTGTTCAGGATCTCCGGAGGCACCTTCGTCTTGCCGATATCATGCAAAAGACCTGCCTCTCCGATTTCATAAACCTGCTGCCGCTGATAGCCGCGGTTACGCGCAATGATCATCGCAATCGTCGCCACGTCCACGCTGTGTTTGAACGTATACTCATCGGATGTCTTCAGGTCATTGATATTGAGTGCAACCGCATTGTTGCTCTCGATCGCAGCCATGAGGTCATTCGTAATCGCGGTCGCTGTGCCGGCAAGCAGTTTCGGATCCGGATTCGTATAGATCATCTGAATGCCGTCATTGATTCTCTGCTTGACACTGGCCGTGAGCTCGACCCTGGCGGGATCAGGCTTTCTCAGCAGTGCAATCTGCCGCGCCGCTCTCGGGGAAACGACGGCGCCCTCATTGGCACTGATGGCATCCTGCGGCGCGCCCGCCCTCCCGATGCGGATCAGGACGTTCCGCACACCAAGCTTTTTCAGCTGATGAATCTCATACTGATTGGCGACGCTTCCCGCTTCCACAAGATTGCGGCCTGTTTCGTCAGGAATGGACTCCCCGAAGACCATGCCGCTCTGGACTGCGTCGATTGGTAATGTCAGAAACGATGCCATGAACTGCTCCTGTCAGCTGGTAAACATTGCTGTTTTTATTATAATCAGTTGCAGAGGGTCTCACAAGAATCCTGTTGAGGTATAAGCATGACGGCAAGAAAGGAAAACACGGGTGAAATCAATATGTCCTTGTCGGAAATTCCGGCCGCTGATGCGGCTCATTCACTGAAACGACTGTCCCGGGAACCGGTTTGCCGGGGCAGTATAGTTGACCTGTACCGGGATACCGTACAGCTCCCCGACGGGAAAATACAGGAATGGGATTATGTTCATCATAAAAAAGGCAGCGGCTCAGCTGTTGTTCCTGTATGGCCGGACGGCCGTATCCTGCTGGTCGCCCAGTACCGGCCGGCCATCGGCCGTACGGAGCTTGAACTGCCGGCAGGCGGCCGGGACCGGGACGGAGAGGACCCTGCCGAAACCGCGCGCAGGGAACTGGAGGAGGAAACCGGATGCAGAGCGGATCACATGGAATTTCTGTGCCGCCTGATGACTGCCGTTGCCTGGACAAACGAGCAGACCTTTGTCTATCTGGCAGATCCCATCCGCAGGACAGGACACACACATCCGGATGAAGCCGAGGAAATCAGGACGTTCTCCTTCCCGCTTTCCGATCTTCTTTCCATGATCCTTAACGGCACGGTCGACGACGCCAAAACAGTCGCGGGGATACTCGCCTATGCCGCCCGCCTGTCCATGACATCCCGATAAACCTGCTATGTCCGGATGACAAAGGGGAGGCTTGATTTCACTTTTGTTTTGTTAAGCGATTGATGAAATAAAAAGAAGGATAAAAAAAACAGGCGCAGCAAAGCCGCGCCCGATGTGATGCCGAGGCAATCGGGGAGAGTAAGACCTCAACATCACGGAAGCTATTATATATTGTTCCTGCCGGAAGTACAATGTTTTTTTCGTGACAGGGCAGTGAATTTTTCTTTCTTCAAAAGAAAATATTCGATATTTTATTTCATTGCATGCTTAATCAATTCTCCCTGCCTAGAAATTGGCATAGATAAAGGACGCCGCATTATATTCCGCTCCGTACATGCCAAAGATCACGACGAGGAAGAACAGTCCGATATAAACCAGCCAGCGCACCGCAATATGCTGTCCTGCAATACGGTCCCGGACAGAGCCTGTCTGCTGCACATGCTCCACATAAATCAGCAGGAGCACAGCAAGGATCAGAACCGTCAGGTCATACCCGTCCAGCCCCAGGGACAGCAGTCCCTGCACAGTGAAAAACGTGGGATCAGACACAAAAAGCAGTGCGCGGAGCATCTTCAGGGCTGTATGAAACGAAGCTGCGCGGAAAAACAGAAAGCCGGAGCAGACCATGAGAAGTGTCCGCACCCTTCGAAACAGCTGATGGCTCAGGGAGTCCTCCCGGATGTGCAGAATCCGGTTAATCCTGCTGCCGGCCGGTGCCAGCTCCTGTCCGAGGAAGATGTAGACGAAATGGATCACGCCGGATCCGACGATATACTTCCACAGTCCGCCATGCCAGAAGCCGACACTGAACCACAGAACTGCCATCGCAAGGTACATCGGAACTTTCCTGCCCCGTTTTTTCCCAAGCTTCTTCTTCGACCAGTCCCGGATCGCCCCGAAAAGTGCCGTCTTCTGCAGCGGATAAAACACATAGTCCTTGAACCAGGTGCCGAGGGTGATATGCCACCTTCTCCAGAATTCCGTTTCGGAGGTACTGTAGAACGGCGTCAGGAAATTCTCCGGAACTGTCAGTCCCAGAGCCTCGGACAGGCCGATGACGATATCCATGCAGCCGGAAAAATCCGTGTACAGCTGGATGGCAAACAGAAGAACCGCTCCCAGGATATAAGACCCCGCATAAACGGGATAATCGCCGAAAACCGTATTGACCATGACCGCAGCGCGTTCAGAGATGACAAGCTTCTTGAAAAAGCCCCACATCATCCTCTGTGCGCCGAATGTCACATTGCGGTACTGAAAGGTGCGGCGGTGATCAAACTGGGGGCCGAGCTCCGAATAGCGTACGATCGGCCCCGATGTCAGGAGCGGGAAATAGCTGCCGAACAGGGCATATTTCAGAAGGTTCCTCTGCGGCTGCTGTCCTCCGTTATAAACGTCAATCAGATACGACAGAAGCTGCAGGGTATAGAATGAGATTCCGAGCGGGGCCGCAAACGAAACAGGTGCGTGATCCACAATGCCAAGACCGTTCAGGGCAAAAATGGCTGAATTTGCGAATTTGAACACAAACAGGAACGCCAGATTCAGGAGAACAGTCAGAACGAATACCGCCCTCTTCCGGCCGGTCCTGCCGGGTTGCAGAGTATTGAGTCGTCCGATGACAAGCGCCGCTGCCCACGTCGTCAGAATCGACAGTCCCAGGAACAGTACGGTAAGCCTTGCCGCATGATAGAACGAGAGGAAGACAAGATTGGCAGCAAGAAGGCACAGGTTCTGAAGCTTTCCCGGTACGAGGTAATATACCACTATAAGAAAAGCGCAGAACAGGATGAATTGAATTGAAATCAGGGCCATAGAGCCGGTCTCTCCCTGCGCTGTTTACCTGGCTGTGCGCTGTAAAATAATGTCCACCATCTCGCCGACATTTTTCATCCCCGTGGTTTCCGCCATGGTAAACTTCATGCCGAATGTTTTCTCGATATTGACGATGAGGTCGATGTGCTCCAGGGAGTCCCAGTCCTCGATATCGGCGGACGTGGTCTTGTCCGACACCTGAATGGACTCGTCATCAAACTGGTCCTGAAAGACCTTGTTCAGCTTTGCATACACTTCTTCCCTTGTCATGATATTTACCTCCGGTTTTGTCCTGATCGGCGATGCCACAGCGGTACCTGCACACCCCCTGTTATGAATTTACGCAGATTACGGAATTGCGGTTCGTGTATCCGTCGGAAAGGTCAAGGCTCCATACCGTATTGCCCTGTCCATCCTCCGATTCCTTCCGGTATCCCTGCTGGCCGTAAAAGTCCTTCACCATTTTATTCTTGGCCGTCGGGTAATAATAGCCGAAAATCCTTGTGATTCCTCTTTTCCGGCACTCTGCTGCCAATGTGTCCATCATGGCGTATTCCATGCCCCGCTTCAGGACGCGGCAGCTCATGAGCCACAGGTCAATATGAAAGGCTTCCGGCTGATCCGGGTCTATATGGCCAAACACCACGGAAACCACACCGTTGTCCCCGAACCGGTCCTCCAGTTTCCCGTAAAGCGTGATGTAGTCAGGGCTGGCAGCATATTCCTCTATCTGAGCCTGCGTGCAGCGCAGCGTCGTCAGGTTGAACTGGTTGGATTTGTTGGTCAGCTGGGCAATCCGCGACATATACATCGGGGCGAAGGGGCGGATCTGTGCCTTCATGTCCAGCGACAGCAGATATTCATGGTAATCAGCAAAGCCCGCCTGCTGACGCGCGCGCTCCACATTCGCCCGGTACATGTCATTTCGTTTCAGGTCATCCTCCGAGAAGTTTGTCACCTCGAAAAAGCCGGACCGGTCGAGTCGGATGATGTACTGCTCCGGAGTCCCGATTTCCGGCACTGCCGCCTCCGGTACCTGGCTGCGCACAATATGCCGCTCCGCAGGATTGTCGTCAACGAATACCAGTGCATCCGTTCCGATATTGATTTCACGTGCAATTTCAACAAGGTTCCGGTCCTTCGGCTCCCAGTTCGCCCTGATAACAAGAAAATCCTCCGGCTTCAGGACGGAATCGGGCCGGTTCAGCCCCGCGAGCGCATTTGCCTCGTCGTTTTTCGAATCAACGGCAAGGAGGACTCCGAGGTCCTTATGGGCCTTCAGATAACCCTGAAATTCCGAATAGAGCTGCGCCGTGGAGGTCTCCTGACCTATTTCGATATTTTCCGGTCCATCGTCACCTACCACCCCTCCCCAGAGGGTGTTGTCCAGGTCCAGCACCAGCGCCTTCCTGTTTTTCCCATAGATGGATTTGATGATATTGGCAATGTTGTACGCAAGCTCCGGAATGGCAGGTACGGCGGGCTGGTATTTATACATATGCCAGTAAAACGGATCCGACCACCTCTCCAGGCCGTAGCAGGATGCGAGATAATTGATATCGTTAATGAAGAAATTGCCGTGGCTTCGCGCGTAGGCATAGAATTTCTCATTCAGCGCGTTGACAAAGCTCAGCCGCCCATGGACATCGAAGACATCACGGTTTCCCATCAGCCGGCAGAACGGCTGCTCGAAATTGTTCTGAATCACCGGGCAGTGATACACAGCCGCAATCTTATCCCACATCTGTTCAAAGGGCTGATAGACAGCGTCCAGCTTCCCGCGGACCGCCTCCTCCGAATCCCTGACCGTAGGAAAATCATGGATGTTGCGCGAGGTGGTATGGATGAAAATGAGGTCCGGTTTGAACGAGACAAGCTCCTCGTTGTCAAACATCACATCCTGCCAGTACTGGGCATATTCCGACTGGTAGAACGTCGGCTCGATGCCGTAATTCAGCAGAAACAGTTCCAGAATCTTCAGGATGTCATTTGTCGTGGAGCCGCCGAGAACCGCAATTTTTTTCGGGATTCTCTTCACCGATGTATCTGCAAGAAGTCTCCTGCGGAGGGATTTCTTCTTCTGCAGTATCTGTTCAGCATCAAAGGGATATTCCAGTTCCTGCATGCTTCTCCTTACGCCTGCGCCGGCAGGCTTTCCCGGGCGAATTAAGGCATCATTCGATGCTGGCCTTCACCACATGTTCCGCGGGCTCCTCCCTGGCAAAATCAAAGGAAACCGAGTCAATCAGCTTGCCCGCTTTTTTATCATAGACAACAATATTCAGCCCGTGTCCGCCCTGCGCATATTCGCCGTCATTGATCCGGACGGAATCGGGGTCCGTCGCGTAATCGGGCTGGGACACAATCTCAACGGGCAGTCCGGATACTGTTCCCTCATAGCGGATCGGACTCATTTCATTATGGCCGGTTTCCTCATGCACCAGCTCCCCGCCGTCGAGAACGGCGATGTATTCGCTGCAGCCGGCGGTGAGATCCGCCCGGATGCCTATCTGCTCCAGTGTATCCTGCTCCGCAGAAGTGATCTGTCCTGAGGGGAGCGCATTCTGTGTAGTAATCACAACCAGCCAGTCCGGGCTTGAGATCTCTCCGTGAACCAGATCAAGGTAATATTCCAGCCGGTTCGTGGATTCCAGAGACCGCTGGATAAACAGTCTGTGATATTCTGCCTCCCTCGTCTGCAGAAACTGATATTTCGGATCCTGCCTCCTGTCCGGAACATTATAATTCGTGCGCAGATACTGCCCCATCCAGGACGACATCTTCGCTGCGCCGTAGATATTCAGATGGATTCCGTCGCGGGTATCCTTCGCCGGATCGAGATGCAGCATGGAATCATCATGAAGGAAATCCAGGTAAGGAACTCCATTGGAATCCGCGATCTCCTGTATCTCGGATGCGTACCGGAACTGGCTGTCCAGCGATCCGAACCAGGCTGCCTGTCCCTGCACGGGCATCATGGTGAGAACGAGCGGCACGTTGTTCTCCCGGCAAAGCCGGATGATTTTTTCAATGTAAATCCTGCTGTTTTCCGGAAGTTCGGCATCCGATTCCTTCACTTCTGCGGGGACAGCCTGCACGGATCTTGCACGGATATAGGCGCCGAGCGTAAGTCTTGCGTCCTCCGCCTCAAAGTCCTGCTTCTT
Organism: uncultured Lachnospiraceae bacterium; assembly: GCA_900316855.1. Taxonomy (GTDB): domain Bacteria; phylum Bacillota; class Clostridia; order Lachnospirales; family Lachnospiraceae; genus CAG-791. The sequence continues at coordinate 24,682 of ONEK01000018.1, forward strand.
CAGATCCTTCCAGCGGGAGTGGAAGAGATCAAGCGGGAGCCAGAACTCCAGCCGCTGTTCCTGCGGGATCAGGTCCCGGATCATCTGTGCACGGGTGCGTGACCAGAACGGCATGCTGTCCGTGATCATATGGACCTTATCCTTGTCCAGGTACAGGTCCGAATATCCGCAATAGAAAGTATCCACCACAACGACGTCGGGAGAATCCTTCCGGATGGCTTCCTTCACCAGATAATAGCTGCAGGCGAGGGACTGGTTGCCGCAGCTGAGATTGTAAGACGCAATGCCGTATTCATCCCACAGGTTCATGGGATAAATTCCCTCCATGGAAACGGAGGGCCCGGCAAAAACAACGTCGAAGGTATCACGCGGAAAATTATAATATTCTGCCGAAAATTCCTCCTTGTCCTTGGTCTGGAACAGACCGGTCAGGAGACCATTCAGCACCAGCACCACAGCAAGAAAGAATGTGATCCGGAGTATTGCAGTTCTTTTTTTCAAAGGTATCCTCAGAAGCTTACAGTCGTCCATCAACCGAAAAAACGCATTAACAGCTTATATTATCATAGCTGAAGGCGGCAGAAAAGTTTCCATAGTTTATTCCGGAAAGTTCGGCTACAATGAGGGATATGTTCAAACGTATCGTTCTGACAATCCTGACCGTACTCTGCCTCGTTTTTATCTTCACCATGAGTGCCGCGCCATCCGATGAATCGGAACAGATGAGCCTGAGCGCCGGAGCGGCAGTATGCAGGGTATTTGTGCCGGGATACCGCACCATGTCCGCCGCGCAGCAGGAGAGGCTTGCCCGTTTTATCGATCATCCTGTCCGAAAGGCCGCGCATATGACAGAATTCGGAATCACCGGTCTGTGTATGGTAACTATGCTGGCGGCCTGGGATGTCAGGATGAAGCAGCGGGTCATCACAGCCCTGCTGTTTGTCTGTGCCTATGCGGGCTCGGACGAGTTCCACCAGCGGTTCGTTCCGGGGCGTTCCGGCCGGATCCAGGATGTGTTCATCGACTGCGCAGGCACTCTCATCGGGCTTGGTATTTACTGTCTGTGGCAGCATCGGAGAAAGTCCTCCCCGGCACTGTAAAAATCCCGCGCCCACAAACCGGGGACGCGGGATTTCGATATCTATGTATTATGTATGGATCAGACTGGCACAGACATTTACCATGTCACCGCAATATCGATCATGATCTGATCGTTAGCGGCGAAATAACCGGTATCGGTCACCATGCACGTGCCCAGGCTGGATTCCACGAGGGAGCCGATGGGGCGGATATTGATGTTCGCTGCACACATGATGTAAGGTCCGAACATCTTGACGCCGTCACTTCTCACCCAGTAATCAAACGGATAACCCATGGCCTTGAGCTGGCTGACCTTCTGGCTCATGTCCAGATTGTAATAAACCTCCCTGCCGCTGGGCCCGTTCGTGGTTCCCATGTCCTTATTAAGGGCAGGTCCGGTGTACATGAAGCTCCTCGTCTGCAGGGCAGCCATCCGCATCTGCGTATCGATATCGCCGACGGAACCGGCATTGAAGAACTGCTGTGCCTCGGGTGTCAGCACCAGTGCTCCGTTCGGGACATAGACCGTTGCATCCTCCTGCGCCACCAGCGCCGCATCCTCTGCGGTGCCGGAAGCCTCGGCAATGGGAGTTTCTGTTTCTGCTGCATAGGCAGGAATTGCGGTTCCGACCTGCGCGGCAACAATCAGTGCACTTACTGCAAGTGCCAGTAATTTCTTCATAAAGATCCTCTTATGACGAATTGATCCGCTGCGCGGGTTCATCCTCCACCAGGACGATCCCAACTGATAAGTGTAAGTCCAACCCTTTGATGCGCTCAGCCGGCAGATTCAGAATTGTCACAGAATCTGCGCGAATTTAGTGATATATTACAGAAATGTTTCGCATTTGTCAAATCCGGTTCACAAGTCTATCATGGGGGCAGAGAATCCGCTGCTATAGCACGTTTTCAGGAGAGGTCTATGAAAAAGCGTCTCATCGTTGCGCTGGTCATCCTCGGTGTGTCCATCGGCCTGAATGCTGCTGCCTGGTATGTCCCGGGCTTCAGCGACTGGTTCACGGACCGGATCTTGCCCTACTGGGGCATGACACTCGGCCGTTTCAACAGTGTTTTCAGCTTTTCCGTCGGTGAACTTCTGATTTTCGCCGGGATCATTCTCAGCGTAGTTCTGTTGTCCATGACGGTTCTGTGCCTTTTTCTGCATCGCAGGAAGCGGTTCACGGCAGCTGCAGGACGCCTGTGGCTGAAGACGCTCGGTATTGTCATTCTCGTTTATGCCGTCGAAACCTCAAACTGCCTGATCGAGTATCACTGCACTCCCCTGGAGCAGGGGCTTCCCGGATACGGGCAATCCTACGACACGGATGACCTCGCAAGGCTCCGGGATTATATCGTAAATGAGGTAAATACCCGCGCCGGACAGCTGCCCCGCGATTCCCACGGCGAAATTCTGTACGTCGGTGGAGAAAACGCCATGCAGCAGACGGCGCGTTCCGCGATTGCTTCCCTGTCGGATGCGTATCCGCGTCTTCGCGGCAGCAGTGTAGTGCCGAAGCCGCTGACCGCTTCCCGCTTCGTATCACAGCAGTATATGCAGGGCTATTACTTCCCGTTCTCCATGGAGGCCTGCTACAACACCCTGATGAAGGATATGAACAAGCCCTTCACAATGTGCCACGAATTATCCCATACCCACGGTTACATCTACGAGGATGACGCCAATTTTCTCGGTTTTCTTGCCTGTGTCAGGTCAGGAGATCCGGTCTTCGAATACAGCGGCTGGCTCGGGGTACTGAATTACGTTAATAATGACTTCTATCAGGCCGTCGGCCGGGAAACATATGAGAGCCATCCCGCCATTTCCAAAACGGTTCAGAGGGACAACGAGTTCCTGTCCGATGAGGCATGGCAGGATGTGGAAAGCCATAAGCTGTTCCGGACAAAGACCGTCCGGGCAGCTGCAGATACTGCCGTCGACACCACACTGAAGGTTAACGGGGTGTCATCCGGCAAGGAAAGCTACAGCAGGGTTGTGCGCCTTCTGTTGGAATATTTCAACGGGGAGTATCAGCTTCCCGCAGCCGGCTGACATGGTATTATGATCATACACGGGAAAACGCCTGCGCGTATTTCCCGTGATGAGTGCCCGCAAAACGGGCACAAGGAGGGGAAATGGATATTGTCTGTCTTGATCTGGAGGGTGTACTGGTACCGGAAATCTGGATTGCCTTTTCCAAAGCCAGCGGAATTCCTGAACTGAAGCGAACTACGCGTGACGAGCCGGATTATGACAAGCTGATGCGCTGGAGACTCGGAATCCTGCGGGAGCACGGCCTTGGACTGAATGAAATCCAGGAGACGATCGCAACGATTGATCCGCTTCCGGGAGCAGAGGAATTCCTGGACAGGCTCCGCCGGAAAACCCAGGTCATTATCATCAGTGATACCTTCACACAGTTTGCCGCTCCCCTGATGGCCAGGCTGAATTACCCGACGCTGTTCTGCAACTCGCTCGTGGTTGGTGCAGACGGGGAAATTAAGGATTTCAGGATGCGGATTGCCGATTCAAAGCTCAACACCGTGAAAGCGCTGCAGTCGATCGGTTTCGAGACGATAGCATGCGGAGACTCCTACAATGATCTCGCCATGATCCAGGCGAGCAAAGCGGGATTCCTGTTCCGTACCACTAAACAGATCCGGCACGACTATCCGCAGCTGCCTGCCTTCGAAACATTTGACGAGCTCTATGACGGCATTTGCGCCGCTCTCTCCGAATGAATTATTATTTTGCACCTCTGGAAGGTGTGACGGGCTATGTTCTTCGAAACGTCCATCACACCTTTTTTTCGGCTGATCCCGGGGGAAAACCCTGCGGTGTGACGGAATATTTTACCCCCTTTGCGGTGGCCGGCTACACACATAAATTCAAGACCAGGGAGCAGAATGACCTGCTGCCGTCTAATAATCTTGATCTGCATGGTGTCCCCGTTCCGGTAGTGCCCCAGATCCTTGCCAATCACGCGCAGGATGTTCTGTGGGCTGCCCGGTATCTTGCCGGGCTAGGCTACACACAGATGAACCTGAACCTTGGCTGTCCGGTTTCCACCGTGACCAGCAAGGGAAAGGGAAGCGGTATGCTGAAGGATCCGGAAGTACTGCAGTCCTTTCTGGAGGAAGTGTTTGAAGGAATCTGCAGCGTCACGGTCAGCACGCCGGACGGCGCTGCCCGCCCCATGGCACTGTCCGTTAAGACCCGGCTCGGCTTCGAGAGCACGGAGGAAGCAGCCGGCCTTCTGCGATTGTTCGCACAGTATCCCCTGGCAGAACTCATTCTTCACGCCCGCACCACCCGTGAATATTACAGCGGACGGCCGCACGTGGAGCAGTTTGCCGCCCTGTTCCGGGCCTTTCCGGCGCTGCAGCGCACCTGCGGCACGGACTGCAGGACCCGTCTCGTCTATAACGGCAGTCTGCAGACGAAAGAGGATCTTGACCGGTTCCGTGTGCTCTGTCCTGAATGCGATACCGTCATGATCGGCCGCGGTCTGGTTTCGAATCCGGGCCTTGTCCGGCATCTTTGCACAGGCATCCGCATTACGAAAAAAGAGCTCCGTGACTATCACGAAGCCCTTCTGGCACAATATGAATTTCAGTTTCGGGATGAGCACGTCCTCATCAACCGGATGAAGGAAGTCTGGACCTATATGGGCAGGCTGTTTCAGGATGAGGGACGCTGCCTGAAGGCCATTCACAAAGCGGGCAGCCGGATGCAGTACGACGCTGCCGTGCGGACGCTGTTTGACTGCTGCGGACTGACAGATCTGCCGGACGGCCTGTGAGCCTTCGTCAATCCGTATGGAACCCGGTGAGGGAATCCGGTTCTGCCGGATGGCAGCCTTCCCGCACGGGCATTCCGGGAATGCCGTTCCCCTGCACCAGCTTCATGGCTTCCACATTCTGGTCCGAGTGCTCCACCTGTTTGGAAAAAAGATGGGCAAGATCCACCATGTCCTCCCGGTCAAAGCTCTGCTTCTTCCGGAACCGGTCCAGACACATCAGGTATACCAGCCTGAGGCTTCTGCTGCACAGCCGGATCTCCCGCAGGATATCATCATCATAGTAGGCGTCAATAAAATAGCGGAAAACCAGGTACCTGTAGAGCCGTGAAAACCAGTCCGTGACCTGCCCGCCGGCCGCCTTCTCAAAAGGCCTCTCCAGAGCACGGAGCTGCTCAGGGTTTTTCTTCAGTGACTGAAGGATTCCGTGACAGGTTTCATTCAGGATTTCGAACTGATCTATGATGTGAAACAGTTCCCGGTCTCCGGCATTATCGTGAAGCTTATCAAGGACAAGGGACGGATTCAGGCTGACCTCGTCCAGCGTTTCGTTCCGCAGCTCCAGTACCCTCTGAAGATGCGCCTCCTCGTCCTCCGCAAGCGGATCCCCGTCGGAAACAGAGTCATCCCGAAGGGTCAGAATCTGCATGTGCTCCTCCGGCGAAAAGAAGATTCTGCCAAGAGCCATACAGGAGAGGCTCATATCGATCTGCTCATAATCCCCGACCTGCATATAGTAACGCGGATATTCCGTGCAGACACGGCACAGACTTTCCTCCCCGAGATCCACATACAGCTCGCAGAGATTGCTCGCGTTCAGAAACGGGCAGCGTCCTTCCGGCGTCAGCGGGAAGTAATGCTCCCCGCCCTCCGTGGCAATCCTGCTTCGCAGAACATCGCCGAATCTGCCCGGTACAGTCTGGTAATAGTCATAGCTTTCGTCTTCGACGTCGACCTCCCAGCCGGCACAGCACGTATCCGGACAGTCCCCGGCAATGCATTGAAACAGGTTCAGATAATCAGGATACTCAATCTTCATCCGTCTTTTGCTCCACCGGAAACTTTCTGCCGCTGCCGTTCCGCCGCGTATGTCCGGGCCAATGCCGGCAGAACCGTTTATAATGATGGTAAGATTTTACGTCCCGGCTCCGCAAAAGGAAAGAGCGTGTGACTGCAAATCCCGGAAAGAGAGTGACACAAAATCATGAACATCACAGTTGTGGCTGTCGGGAAGCAGAAGGACCCTTCCCTGCTGAGACTCACATCGGAATACTGCAGGCGGCTCACCCCGTTCGCACATATTGACATCCTCGAGGTACGGGACGAACCCAACGTACACACAGACCGGATGAAGGAGGTCCTTGAGGTTAAGAACCGGGAAGCCCTGCGGGCGCTGGAAAAGATCCGTCCCTCTGATTATGTGATCCTTCTGGACCTGCACGGCACAGAATGGACCAGTGAGGAGTTCTCGTCCCGCCTGAAGAAGTGGCAGCAGAAGTCCTCACGCCTCGTGTTTGTTATTGCCGGTTCACTCGGTCCGGGGACAGCGCTGACGGAGCGTGCCAATATCCGCTGGAAGCTGTCTGACCTCACGTTTACCCACCTGATGACGAGGGTCCTGGTGCTGGAGCAGATCTACCGGGGGTTCATGATTGCAGCCGGCAGGGAGTACCATAAATAAGAAAGCGGGAAAAACAGCTGTGCGCATTTCGTGCAGTATAGGCCTGCGTTCGCAGGCAGGAGAGAGTGCAATGGAGACAAGATATTATACCGGCAGCGATATGGCCAGGGTCTATTGTGAGAAATGCAATGGCTGCGGCGACTGCTGCCACGGGATGACAGACACCATTCATCTGGATCCGCTCGACCTGGTTTCCCTGGAAAACGGTCTCGGAAAATCTTTTGCGGATCTTATGCAGTCCGGACGGATTGCCCTGCACGAGGAAGAGGGGATGATCCTGCCTCATCTTAAAATGACGGACGGGGCAGATGCCCGCTGCACCTTCCTGGGCGCGGACGGACGCTGCACCATTCATCCGTTCCGCCCGGGTCTGTGCCGGCTGTTTCCGCTCGGAAGGGATTATGACGCTGACTCCCGGACATTTCGCTACTTCGTCGTCGAAAGCGGCTGTGACATGCCCGGCAGGGTGAAAGTGAAGATCAGCAGGTGGCTGGGTGTGCCGGAGCTGAAGAAATATGAAGCCTATGTCAGCAGCTGGCACTATTTCTGCAAAGATGTGAAGGCGCAGCTGCCGGGTCTGGAGACGGAAAGCCGGCGCAGCCTGGACCTGTTTGTACTGAAGGTATTCTATGAAACACCCTTTGACAGGGAAAGGGATTTTTATGACCAGTTTGCCCTCCGGCTGAAGGAAGCCCGCACCGTCCTGCAGCCTTCATAGCCGTTCCATATACGCCGAGAACGCGGAGGGAACGGATGTCTGCTCCCGGATGCATTCCCGGGTGAGGAATTGCAGCCTGGCGTCCGGTATGGCCTCGCCCGTCACCGCAATTTCATACCCCGTCATGTGCCACTCCCTGTGCGTGAAGATATGCTTCGCAGGGGGGAGCCTTCGGACTGTTCCGGGCGTAAGGCCAGCGGCTGTCACGAGTTGCCTGGCTTCTTTCACCGAAAGCTTCCCTTCCGCGTTTGGAAATTCATACAGGCCTGCCAGCAGACCGTGCGGAGGCCGCCTGCGTACTGCGGTCAGGACGTTTCCCGCTGTGTCAGTCTTCCTCAGAAGAAAAACCGTCAGATCTGTGACCGGTCTGACCTTCGCGGGCTCAGGAACCGGATAAGCTGTTTCCCGCCCCTTCTGATGCGCCAGGCATTCCCCCGAAAGCGGGCACCTGTCACAGAGCGGATTCCCTGTCGGCAGGCAGACGGTCGCACCGAGATCCATCATCGCCTGATTAAAGTCGCCCGGCCGGTCTGGCGGGATCTCCGCGCGGTAAAATGCCTCTGCCTTCTGCCTCAGCCCCTTCGCATGGAGCGGTTCCGGGCTGCAGAACAGCCTTGCATATACGCGCAGAAGGTTCCCGTCGACAGACGGCGTGCGCTGCCCGAATGCAATGGAAGCAATCGCAGACGCGGTGTAGCTTCCGATCCCGGGGAGCTTTTCCAGTTCCTCCTTCGTTCCCGGAATCTGTCCATTGTAATGCTCCATCACCGCAATAGCCGCCTTCCGGAGATTCCGGACACGGGAATAATATCCCAGCCCTTCCCACAGCTTCAGACAGACATCCTCCGGACTGGCTGCCAGGTCGGCGACGGTCGGCAGCGTCTCCAGAAATCTCAGGTAATATTCCCGGACAGCCTCCACCCTGGTCTGCTGCAGCATAATCTCGGACAGCCAGACATGATAAGGTGTGGGGTCTGACCTCCAGGGAAGTGTCCTGTGATTATCGTCATACCATTGCAGTAATTTTTCAGCGTTCACACTTTACACCGGATTTCTTTCGATTTATCATTCCGTAAGAATCAGATATCAGCTCTGCCTGCGGAAGACAGGCATCCCGGAAACCATGAAAATTCAGACTGCAGTTATAGAAGATCTGCCGGAACTGCGCGACATATACAACTATGAGGTGGAGCACGGAGCTTCCACGCTTGACCTGACCGTCCGGACCATGGAGGACCGCCTCCTGTGGTTTAACGCACACAACCGGGAAAATCATCCCCTGCTTGATGCGGTGGATGAGGGTGATGGTCATATCATGGGATATGCCAGCCTCTCTCCCTACCGGAACAAGGAAGCCTATCGGACAACGGTTGAGGCGTCCATCTATGTTGCACCTGCTGACCGGCGCAAGGGCGTTGCATCGAAGCTGATGGAAGCTCTGATTGAGACTGCCCGCAAAGACCCCGGCACACATCTCATCGTATCCGTCATCACCGGCGGCAACACTGCTTCCGAACACCTGCATGAAAAGTTCGGCTTCACATTCGTCGGAACCATGCATGAGGTCGGAATGAAATTCGGCAGGTATCTCGATATCGACAACTACGAGCTGAAAGTTTGAATGATCCGCCGATGCGGATCATTCGAAACTCAGTCGGTGCCTGCGGCACTCGACCTGTGATCATACACGGAAAACCGCCTTCGCGGATTTTCCGTGATGGATGCCTGCTGGTGCAGGCATAATGAGGTAAGTTTGAATGATCCGCACCGGCAGGCGTCTATTCATACCGGAAAGCGCTTTCCTTCTCCAGCTGGCGGATCTGTCCCGCTTCATATTCCCCTGCAAGTCTCTTCGTTTCAGCCAGGACGCTCCTGAAGGAGTCAGCGTCAAGCCGTCCGTAGCCGTCCGCCATCCAGCAGCAGATCCTGAAATTGATTTCAGGACTGAAATGAACGGTATCCATGTAATAATCCAGGTTGGTCGTCACGTCTGTCTCATTCTGATAGTCATAAATCCTGACATTTTCATAGGGCAGGAGCGCCTCGATGACCTCCTCCTGCGCGTAAAGATATGCTTCCTCCTCCCCGATCCGCAGGGCATTATCCCACCACAGGATCGAATAGGGCGGAAGGAAGAAGAGGAATTCCGTATCCGGATGGTTCCCGATTTCCTGCTGCAGAAGCCGGATATTTCCCTCCACATTTCCGCGATAAGTATCCGGTGGATTCATGGGCAGCACCTCTGCCTGCCTGCTGTAATGCTCCAGCGCTCCCTGCCTGGAAAAGTCTTTCCCCTCCGCCCAGCTATAAGACAGGTTCTCATTATAACCGGAGGCAGCCTGTGCCAGCTCGTAGGGAATTTTCTCCAGAAGAACGTCCTTGTTCAGCAGATATTTGAGATCGTTGAACGGATTGCGGTCATACAGATACATCGGGCAGCCGGACGCCTCGAAGGTAGTTTCCGGTGCGCCGATCAGCGCCGCCGGATCGAGATTGAAAAAGACCTTCTTCACCTGTCTGCTTTCAAAAGCCTCGTCCAGCATCCAGCACAGATCCGCAATGCCTCCGTAAGAACGCGCCGCCTTGATGGTGCGGACTCCGAAGGCGTCATCATACCAGGAATTGTCATTGTTCTCGATCATGGAGGAACCGGCCAGCACGGCGTCGTATTCAAAGTTCCGAAGCGTTCCGGGAATCTGGTACTCCTTCTCGGTCAGGACCGCTGGCATGCCAAACCACGGTCTGTGATAGTGGTAAAAAGGATCCATCACATAAGTGAATGCCATGCACAGAACGGCAAAGGCCAGCACCGTGAGGACAAAAGCCCGTAAAAAAGGCAGATATGAACTTTTCGATTCTCTGCCAGCGTTCAAATCAGCACCTTTCAAAACCTGAAATACAGGAAGGTCGAGACCCCTGTCATTGAAATCAGGCAATAGAAAAACAGTAATCCGGTGAATATTCCGTTCCGGCGGCTCAGGGACATCGTGTGTGCAAGTTTCGCGGCGTTTCTCCTGCTGACTGCCAGAATGGCACAGACCGTCAGCAGCACAAGAAGCTCAGACAGTGCTGCCGCGTCCTGCAGCGCAGGCGCCATCATGGAAATGATCTTGTTCACCAGGTAGAACTCATCCATCGAAAGCTTCCCTGCAACCGCGAAAATCCATCCCGGAAAGCGGGGCACGAAAAGCCGGCGGACCAGCGCCATAGACACAAAGACCGATGGCGCTCCGAAAAAGAGCAGCGTAAAGGCAAAAAGCGCAAAGACCAGAATCCGCAGGAAAAAGGTCCTGACCGGACCGCCATCATCCTTTATCCTGCCGCGAAGCAGCACATTATATCCGGCAACCAGGAGTCCGGACAGCACCCCCCACAGTAAATAGGTCCATCCAAAACCGTGCCACAATGCGGACAGGAGGAAGATTACCAGCACGTTCCGCTGTGTGCGCAGGGTGCCTCCGCGGTTTCCTCCCAGCGGAATATACACATACCGTGTGAAGAAACGGGTCAGTGTCCTGTGCCATCGTTTCCAGAAAGAGCTGAAATCTGTCGCACGGTAGGGGGAATCGAAGTTCGGGGGCAGTTCAATATTCAGCATTTCTGACACGCCGGATGCCATATCCATAAAGCCGGAAAAATCAAAGTACAGCTGAAAGGCATAGGCGGAAGCTGCAAGAATCACGGAAAGCGTATCCAGATAATAGGCACCGGAAAAACAGTAATCCGCAACGCCGGAGAGCGGATCTGCGAGCAGCAGTTTCTTCGCCATTCCGAATGTCAGAAGGCAGATGCCCCGCAGGAAGTGTTCCGGCTTGAACTTCCTTCTGTCCGGGTCGGCGAACTGGTCCATGATCTCCGGATAAAATGTGATCGGCCCTTCCACCAGTTTCGGAAAATATGTGATATACGTCGCAAAATCCAGGAAGCCGACCGGTTCCTGCTTTCCGCAGCACAGGTCCACAACAAACGAAATTTCCGAAAATGTAAGGAAGGAAAGGCCTACCGGCATAACCAGTTCAATGCCCCAGAGTGCACTGACACCCGGCGCCGCGTATTTATACAGACACAGAAGTCCGAGGTCCAGTACAATTCCTGTAACCATGAGTCCGCGCAGCAATGTCCGGATCTCTGCCGCCTTTCTGCGGCGGAAACAGGCCCGCACGGCGGCGTTGATGCCGTAATTCACCGCAAGACCAAGCAGCAGGATGCCGGCAAACTTCAGGGAAAACGTTCCGTAAAACCACAGCGACATACCGATCAGGAAAACCTGAGCCGCGCGGGGTTTGTGTATATGGTTCAGACCAAACCAGCCAGCGAGCAGAACCGGCAGGAAGACCAGAAGAAAAAGAAAGGAATTAAAAATCATGATGATTCAAAAAGCCTGATGGCGCACTACCTCATACTCGTTATCTGACTCCCAGAACGGGCACTGGCTGCGCCGTCCGTCTTCCTGCATCAGCCTTGCAACATCATCCTCATCCAGATCCGCAGTGCAGTAATATTCCTGTTCGTCCTCATCCCAGACGAAATTATTGCAGTTATCACAGTCCATCATGACTCTCCCCGGCCGACAGCTTTCTGCGGAAACGGAAAACCGCCGGAATTTCATATGCCATCATTGCTGCCCAGCCGACGAGATAGGACCAGGGAATTGCCAGAAAACCCATGTGAAACAGGAAAACCATCGGCGCGGCACTGGCAACGCGTGCCCCCATATTGAGCATACTGGAGATGAGAGTGATCCTTAAGTCGCCCATCCCCCTGAAATACCCCTGTACCCCGTTGGTGATGCCCGGAAGCACATACATGAAGGCAATCAGCTTCATATACTGTTCACCGAGTTCTATTACCTGCGGATCCTCTGTGAACAGATGCATCAGGGGATTTGCAAGGACATAGAACATGACCCCGGACGCGAACCCGTAAATCAGCTCCATGATCATACCATAACGGAACGAGCGGTTCACACGGTCCATCCTGCCGCCCCCGCGGTTCTGTGCCATGACAGATGTCATGGCGTGTGCGATATTCTGTTCGACCACCATGGCGTAATCATCCGCACGGTTGACGGCATTAAAGGCGGCTGTCGCGGACACGCCCAGAGTGTTGACCATGGTCTGGATCCCCAGCTTGCCCATCTGCACGGTTGCCTGCTGCATTGCACTGACAAAGCCATAGGAAATCGTCGTTTTCAGCAGGTCGAAATCAAATGTAAACCAGCGCCGTCCCAGGTTCAGAATCGGGATTTTGCGCACGATATAAATCCAGCACAGGATCCCCGAAAGACCCTCCGATACAACGGTAGCAATGGCAGCCCCCGTGATTCCGAGCGGACAGACAACGACAAAAAACAGGTCGCCGGCTACATTCAGCGAAGCCGACAGCGCAAGAAAATAGAGAGGTGACCGGGAATCTCCCATCGCGCGGAGTGTTCCCGCAAGGTAATTGTAAATGAAATTAAATGCCAGTCCCAGTGCAATGACACGAAGATAGCGGACCGCCTCGTCAAGGATTGCCGGATCCACCTGCATGAGCACCAGCAGCTGCCGGGAAGTCAGGATGGACACAGCGGATAATGCCAGTGAGAATACCAGTCCGGCAACGAGGCCTGTGGAAACCTGTCTCTTCAGCCTCTCGTAATCCCTGGCCCCATACATGGTGCCGGTCAGAATTCCGGCACCGAGACTGATGCCCTGCAGAAAAAGAATCACCAGCGTCATCAGGGGATTGCTGGTGCCGACCGCTGCAAGGGCTCCGCTCCCTACAAACCTTCCGACGATAATGGAATCGATTGCGTTATAGGTGAGCTGCAGAAGGTTTCCGAGGATCAGAGGAATGGTGAATTTGATCAGGATGGGCAGCAGCCTGCCCGTTGTCATATCATGAGTCATATATTGATAATGATAATTCCGACATCATACCTTGAAGCGGTAGCCCACACCCCAGATTGTCTCAATATACTGCGGTTTGGAGGTATCGTACTCGATCTTTTCACGGATCTTCTTGATATGAACCGTCACCGTCGCGATATCTCCCACGGAATCCATATTCCATACATGGCGGAACAGCTCCTCCTTGGAAAATACATGATTCGGATTCTCCGCAAGGAAGGTCAAAAGGTCAAACTCCTTGGTCGTAAATGTTTTCTCTTCGCCGTCGACCCAGACACGTCGCGCAGTTTTATCAATCCGAAGCCCGCGGATTTCGATCACGTCATTGTCCCTGGTTCCTGCGCCGACCAGACGCTGATATCTGGCAAGGTGTGCCTTGACCCGCGCAACGAGCTCGCTGGGCGAAAACGGCTTTGTCATATAGTCGTCTGCCCCCAGTCCGAGGCCGCGGATCTTATCAATATCGTCTTTCTTGGCAGAGACCATCAGAATCGGAATGTTTTTCTGTTCCCGGATCTTCCTGCACACTTCAAAGCCGTCCATACCCGGCAGCATCAGGTCCAGCACAACAAGGTCAAAGCTTCCTTCCAGTGCCGCCTTCAGTCCGGTATCACCCCTGTTTTCAATCCAGACCTCAAAGTCCGAAAGCTCAAGATAGTCCTTTTCGAGATCCGCAATGGAATCCTCGTCCTCTATAATCAGTATCCTGCTCATCTGAACTCCTTCCTGTCAGCCCTGTGCAACCTCTTCCGGCGCCGGCTTCTCACGGTATTTGCGCATCACCAGGTGCATGCAGGTCCCCACACCTTCCCGGCTGGTAGCCCAGATATACCCGCCGTGATCCTCCACAATCTTTTTCACAATGGACAGTCCGATTCCGCTTCCGCCCTGAGCGGAGTTCCGGGAGGAATCCGTCCGGTAAAAGCGGTCAAAAATATTCGGCAGATCTCTCTTGGCAATTCCCTTGCCATTGTCCTCAATTTCAATCCTGATGGAATCCTGCTCGTCCAGAATCCGGATATCAATTTTCTGATGGGCTTTATCCATATATTTTACACTGTTTGAGATGATATTGTTGATCACGCGTTTCATCTGCTCCGGGTCAGCGATGATGAGCGTATCCTGCGGGACGAGATTGGTGTAATTGAGCTCAACCCCCTTCGACTCCATGTCCATGCCGATTTCCTCTACGCAGTCCCCGAAATAATCGGCGACATTGATCCTGTGAAAATCATAGGGAATCTTGTTGGAGTCAATTCTGGAATACAGGGTCAGTTCATTGATCAGGTTCACCATATCGTTCACTTTGTTCAGAACCGTGTGAAGATATTTATCCTGCTTTTCCGGCGTATTGGCGACGCCGTCAATCAGCCCCTCTACATAGCCTTTGATCGAGGTAATCGGTGTCTTGAGATCGTGGGAAATATTGGAAATGAGTTCCCTGGACTGCCGCTCATCCTCCAGCTTTTCATCCGCGGACTCCTTGAGCCGAAGCCGCATGTCCTCATAATTCTGGTATAGCTGTCCGATTTCTCCCTTCTCACTGGTGGACAGCATATATTCGAGATTCCCGTCCCGGATATTGTTCATGGCAATATTTAACTGGTTGATGGGTTCCATGATGCTGCTCTTGAGCCAGCTGGTGAGGAGGATGGCCGTCAGTATGAGGATGAGTGCAGTGGAAACCAGAATTGTCCAGACCAGGTTTCTCGGCATCATGTTAACCTCGTGCTCCATGAGCCGGGAGAGCGCCAGCAGAACAGCCGAAAACAGAAAACCGGGAATGACAATGACGATGGAAAATGCGATGATGAGCTTCTTTTTGAATGACACGGGATTTCCCCCCTTTTTTCTCGTTACATTATAGAGGATTCCCGCTCCCCGGGAAGAAAAATTTAAGATTCCGGGGAAGAGCGTGGTTTCTTCTGTACAGTTGATTATAATTGACTAACTGACAGGTGATATTGCATATTCATATCAGTAATCATTACTATTTTCTGAAAGAGGTTGTATGCCGCTGAAACATAGTAAACAGCGTCAGGCGATCTGGGATTTCATTAAAGACCGGACGGATCATCCGACTGCTGATTTTGTTTACAATCATGTTCGCAGGGAAATACCCGGTCTGAGTCTTGGCACCGTCTACCGCAATCTGATGCTTCTGAAGGATCTTGGAATGCTGCGCGCGGTAGAGGTCGGTGACGGGGCAGTACACTTCGATCCTAACACCTGTGATCATGATCATTTCATCTGCCGTTCCTGCGGCAGGGTACTGGACCTGGATGGAAATGATACAGGTTCCCGGATGCCGCATACAGCCCACAGTTTTCAGGGAAGAATCGATGGCTGCTCGGTTTATTTTTACGGTTTGTGCAGCAGCTGCCTCAAAAAAGCAGATGCTGAAATCAGACAGAAATCTTAACAATGAAAGGAGTTCCAAATGAAGTACAGATGCACAGTTTGCGGACACATTTATGATGAAGAGAAGGAGGGCGTGAAGTTTGCCGATCTTCCGGATACCTGGACCTGCCCTACCTGCCGTCAGCCGAAGTCCAAGTTCGTTCCGGTAGATGAGTCGGATGACTCCTGGGCTGCGGAGCATGTGATCGGTGTCGCAAAGGACGTACCGGAAGATATCAAGAGTGACCTGCGCGCTAATTTTGAAGGCGAGTGCACGGAAGTCGGAATGTATCTTGCGATGTCCAGACAGGCAATGAGGGAAGGCTACCCGGAAATCGGAATGTATTACCGTCAGGCTGCTTTTGAAGAGGCGGATCACGCTTCCCGTTTTGCAGAGCTTCTTGGCGAGGTAGTTTCCACCTCTACGAAGGAAAACCTCAAGGTACGTGTTGCTGCCGAGAAAGGTGCAACCGAGGGTAAGACGGATCTTGCAAAACGCGCAAAGGCGCAGAATCTCGACGCGATCCATGACACCGTTCACGAAATGGCGCGCGATGAAGCACGGCACGGCAAGGCTTTCGCAGGACTCCTGAAGAGATATTTCGGAGAGTAATCATACAGAAAAACCTGTCTGAGAGTTTATTTTCGCGGCTGCAGGTTACTGATTCCCGGGCGGAAGGGGAAGCGTTGATGCTTCCCTTTCCGTCTTTTTGCGTACTTCAGGGGTTTGGGCTATACTGAGGAGGTCATCCTCCCGGGTGAACAATGCAGGTTAATGCCTTAGAATTCCTGTAATGGCATTCAGCCGGGAAGAAATCATACAATACTGCCTGAGTCCAGGCACAAACAGGAGGAAAACTTGAAAATCGGAATTATCGGTGCGATGGATGTGGAGGTTGCTGCGCTTCGTGAAAAGATGACCAAGTCAAACTATGTCCATAAAGCAGGAATGGACTTTGACGAGGGGATGATCGGAAACTGTCCCGTTGTAGTAGTTAAAAGCGGCGTAGGAAAGGTTAACGCTGCTCTGTGTGTACAGATCCTTATTGATGATTTCAAGGTCAGCCACGTCATCAATACCGGTGTCGCAGGCTCACTCAATAATGAGATCAATATCGGCGATATCGTTGTCTCAACGGATGCCATGTACCATGATGTCGATGCAACGGTCTTCGGCTATCAGAAAGGCGAAGTTCCGCAGATGGGTTTTATAAGCTTCCCTGCTGATCTGACACTGCGTGCCATGGCCGTTCATGCCGTCCGGAAGGCTGCGCCTGATGTGCAGGTATTCGAAGGCCGGATTTTGTCCGGAGACCAGTTCATTGCTTCTCACGAAAAGAAGCTTCAGCTCGCTGCCGATTTCAGTGGTTTCTGTGCTGAAATGGAAGGCTCTGCCATTGCTCAGGCATGCTATGTCAATACTGTTCCGTTTGTAATCATCCGGGCCATCAGCGATAAGGCGGACGAGAGTGTGACTGAATCCTACGATGTATTTGAAGGAAAGGCGGCAAAGCATTGCGCTGATATTGTCTTTGCCATGATCGCCGGGATCTGAAACCGGCATTAACAATCCGGCGCTCTGTGGCCGTTCTCCTCTTATGCAGAACTTCATCGCGATTACAGAAACAAAAAAACGTCTTCGACGCAAATCGAAGACGTTTTTCTGTACGAAATGAAAGTCAAATACCCCGTCGCAAGCAGCGGGGTATTTGACCCTCGCGGGAATAAAACAAGCGAGATAATGGCATAAAAAATGCCTAGAACCGGAATCGAACCAGTGACACGGGGATTTTCAGTCCCCTGCTCTACCGACTGAGCTATCTAGGCATAACATGGAAATATAAAATTAAAAGTAGCGGGGACAGGATTTGAACCTGTGACCTTCGGGTTATGAGCCCGACGAGCTTCCAGACTGCTCCACCCCGCGATATAAAATAAAACTGATGCGGAGTTCCTTATCAGAATTCCTAAGTGGGTAGGGGCGGATTCGAACCACCGAAGCAAAGATGCAGCAGATTTACAGTCTGTCCCCTTTGGCCGCTCGGGAACCTACCCAAAATATTGTACTTAAGCCGATGATCGGACTCGAACCGATAACCTGCTGATTACAAATCAGCTGCTCTGCCAATTGAGCCACATCGGCGGAGCTACACTACTTTCCCAAAAAAACATGGGGCCTACAGGGCTCGAACCTGTGACCCTCTGCTTGTAAGGCAGATGCTCTCCCAGCTGAGCTAAGACCCCAAGTTAAACAGAAAAAGTATAGCTGAACGACCCGGATGGGACTCGGACCCATGACCTCCGCCGTGACAGGGCGGCGCTCTAACCAGCTGAGCCACCAGGCCAGGTACTTAGTTAATATACAATATTAACTTTGAAAACACAACTCAAATTTCGAATTCATGCCTTCAAAACCGAATGCAGAACAGCTTCCCATCTTCCTTCTAAGGATAAGCTTCCGACCTATTAGTACCTGTCAGCTGAGTACCTTGCGGTACTTAC
>ONEK01000006.1 GCA_900316855.1 uncultured Lachnospiraceae bacterium
TTGCGGTGCGAGATGCTGTACACGACCTCCGCTTCCTGATAGCGAAGAAACTTTTTACGCAGCTTCTTCACCTCTTCCCGGACTTCTCTTGGTCTTGTGATGTCCTGATACTCCTGTTCCATACATTTCCTCCTTGTGGATTTGTGGGCAGATGCCCGGATAACAGGCATCTGCGTCATCTGGTTTCTATTCAAACAGGGATAAAAGGCTTTTCAGCCTCTTTTCCTGCTGTTTGCACGCAAAAAGGCACCCCCTCTCAGATTGATTCTGAAAAGGAGTGCCTTTAATGTTTTTGGAACTGGGACGTACGCAGATTGATTCTGAAAAGGAGTGCCTTTAATGTTTTTGGAACTGGGACGTACGTCAGACTTTATGCTGTCAACTGTTACGATGTACCGTCATTTGACTTTTTGTTGCACAAATGTTGTAAATCCGGTGTCACTGCAAAAAATCGGCTTGGATTTGTTGTAAAAATCCACAGGTTTTCCGCCTGTGATTTTCCCCGGATCAATACAGCTTTGCGCCGGCCGGGATGTGGTTGTCCACCATCAGAAGATGCAGCTCTTCCTCGCCATTTTTCTCGTTGACCGCGGACAGGAGCATGCCGCAGGAGTCGATCCCCATCATCGCTCTCGGCGGGAGATTCGTGATGGCGATCAGAGTCTTTCCGACCAGCTCTTCCGGCTCGTAATAGGCGTGAATACCGCTTAAAATCACGCGATCCGTGCCCGTTCCGTCGTCCAAAACGAACTTTAAGAGCTTCTTACTCTTCGGAACGGCCGAGCATTCTTTTACCTTCACCGCCCGGAAATCGGACTTGCTGAAGGTGTCGAAATCGACCTGATCAGCGAACAGCGGTTCAATCTTTACACCGGTAAAATCGATCTTTTCGTTCGGGGTAAAGAACCCGGACTGATCAGAAACAGCCTCGGAACTCTTCTCTTCGCCGGCCTTTTCGTCCGCATGTGCTTCATTGTTTTCAGCCTTGAGGGACTTGAGTGTCGGGATATTAGGAACGCATATTTCAAGGCGTTTCGTCTTATTTCATCATTGCTTGAAATCCGCATAAAATCGGCACTCTCCGAAAAATCCGCCCTGTTTTCGTTTCGTCTTATTTCATCATTGTATTTTTAATTGGTGTAAATATTGGTGTAAATATTGGTGTACACCATCGGCAGCAAAAAAGCCGCAACTGTGGGATTGTTACGGCTCTTGCATCGGTTCTTTATCATCCTGTTATGAAATCTTAAATTTGCCCTCCAACTGTTCCATTGTCTGCTGCTTTTTCTCTCTTGTTGCCTCGGCGTATATATTCATTGTGGTTTGTATATCCTTATGCCCCATAATCTCTTGAATTACCTTTACATTGGTTTCATTCTCACAAAACCTTGTGCAAAATGTATGCCTCAATTGATGAACGCTGAAATAAGGAACTAAAACCGCCTCTCGATGCTCTTTTTTCGCCTGCTCCTGCTCCTGTTCATTGCAAGCATCCACAACACGCTTTAACGCTCTGTTTAACACACTCGGATTGAATAAACCATTGTATCTATTGGAAAAAATGAAATTGCGGTACTCATTGCCCTGCTCATCATACACAACCGCTTTATTCTGTCCGCCTGTCATAAACTGAATACGGCGTTCATCCTGTAATGCTTTTCTAACCTCGGAAAGCATCGGTATTTCACGGCAGCCTGCACTTGTTTTCGGCGTTGTAATATGAAACTCGCTCCTGCCCTCGCCGTGCAACTGATAAACGCAATTGTGATTGATACTGATAATGCCGTTTTTGAAATCCACATCATCCCAACGCAAACCGATTAACTCACCCACACGGCAGCCTGTACCCAAAAACACGGTTATAAGGTTTTTCCAATGCCCGAACATATCCGATTGATTGAGGAAATCAAGAAACCGCTCCTGCTGTGGTACTGTCAAGGCGTGGCGTTGTGTTTTCTCGAAACCGTGGCTTTTCTTTACCTCTGCCATAACTCCATCACTCGGATTGCTCCGAATAATGCCATCACGAACGGCAAGCGTTAAAATCGGGTGTATTATGGTATGCACATTATCAATCGTGTTTGCACTCAATCCCTGCTTTACAAGGCTGTTATAATATGCCTTTACATCAGAATACTTGATTTTAGAAACTTGCTTTTTGCCCAACGCCGTACCCATAACAAAATGCTCATACATATACTGATAATTGCCTTTTGTTGTGGCTTTTAACTCCGTTTTGCTCTCCATATATCTATGATACATATCATTGAGGGTTGTTTTCGTATCTGTGGAAATACCATCCTCAAGATTGCGTTCTATTTCCTTTTCCATATCTCGCAACTCGGCTAAATCCATAGAATAAATGGTTTTCCTGCTGCCGTTTACATCAGTATAACGGTACATATAACGCCCATCGGCTCTTTGGCTCTCACCCTGCCTTAAATTCCTGCCCTTGTTATCTTTTCTCTTGCCTGCTGCCATATCCTCAACCTCCTGTTATTTATCAAGCAATAACTGTATTGCCTGCCGTATCGCCTCGCCTTTTGTGATGCCGTGTTTTTCACAATATGCTTTAAGTTTCTGCTCTGTTTCTGCATCCATCCGAATACTATATTTTATTTCCTTGGGTTTTTCTGCCCTCGGTCTGCCTGTCCGTGTCACCTTATCACCTCCATTTTGGTATAATTATTGCCACACATTTATTATAATTGTTGTGTGGCATAAAGTCAATAAAAATATGTGCTGTTGTTTAGTCAATTGCACTCATTGGCAGCAGGAAACCTTGTAAAATAAGGCTTTTCAAGCGTTGTAAGGTATCGTTTACACCATAATTTACACCATTTGCCCGAAAAAACGGCTCTCGTTTATGGTTACATCCCCCATATAACGAACGGTTTTCATCGGTTTTCGTTTGCATCAGATACACCCCACCCCCTGCAAAAAATCTCCGCTGTTCCTTTTAGGGTGTCGGAATTGTCGGATATATCGCAAGCACCCCTCAAACCGTCTTATTTTTGCCCATATTGGCACTTTATGGCAGCAGGCATATATTTACCGTGTTCGTGTTTTCGTGGCTCTCTCGGCTTATTCTCGGCTTTATTTACCATCCTTGCGGCAGCGGTACACCCTCCGCATCCATTTTATAAATGGTATTGATTGCGGCTATTCTATCGGCGTTCGTGGTATCTGCTGCCTCCACAATCTCAAGCAATGCCTGCCGCATCCGCTTATACTCATCCTCTCTTGCTCTTTTTTCTGCAATTCTCTCTTTGCTTGTTTTTGCCATCTTTAGCACCTCCGTTTGTTTCTGTTTCATTTTCCTGCATTATTTCCCATATCTTTATGCAAGCATCCGCATCACCGCTCATTGCTTTATTGAATAAATCCAACGCCTCTTGTATTGCCTTTTTGCTCCTGCCCACAAACAACACCTCCTGTATATCATCCGCAATATGCCCCCCTTTTCATCGGAAAAAATCGGCAAAAATCGGAACTATTGCGGTTATATTCAAAACTCAAATAAATCAAACGCATTACTCTCTTTTTGTGCCGAAACGCTGTTTTCATCAATGTTTAACCGCTCGGAAAACTTGTTTGCATTGTTCAATATGGTTTGTGCTGCCTGCAATCTAATAGCAGGGTTTATTTCATCATCCTGCATAATCGAAACAACAGTTTCAACCGCTGCCCCTATTTGATTATTCAATTCAAATATGGCTTTTCTCACCACATCCGCCTTGGCACTCTTATACAATGCCTTAAAATCTCCGCTGCTCATCCTGTCATATATCGTTCGTTCGGTTACACCAACGGCAGCGGCAGCAGCCTTGATTGTTCCGTTGCTTATCAATGCCGATATAATAACCTCATCAGATATTGTTTTTGCCATCGTTACACCTCCAACATTTTATTTGGTTCATATATGCTTGTGCATCCTGCAATTGCTTTTTCAATCGTGATTGCTCCGTATGTTTTCGCACCGTGTCGCTCATCCCATTTTGACCGCATCAACCCCGATGCTCTAAACATTCTATCCATAACACCGCTGTTGCATCCTGCCCAAAATGCAAGCATATTACACAATGCTAAATCCGCCTCGGATTGTGAGGAATAAACACCCTCCCAAAATCCACCGTATAACATATCAAATAGGATGCCGTTTTTGCTTGCTCTCGCCTGCTCAATCAACTCTGCATCATTCATTGAAATATCGGAAACCCTGCTACATTGGTTCTTTTTTACCTCGGGCGGCAAATACTTTTGATGCAATGGCTTTATGCTCTCCGTGCAATCCACAATCTCGGAATACTTGGGATTGTATATATTCCCTGTACAAATGAAATAACGCCCCTCGGAATACATTTCAACGCCACCTTTTCGCCTGCTGCCATCGGGCAAAACACCCTTGCAAATTATATGCAATCCTGTTCCGCTCCTGCTGTACTCGTTATATGATTGCAAGCCATCAACGAACTCATCACAAAATGCTTTATTCTCTTGGCAATGGTCTAAATCAACACCAAAATATCCGCCACCCTCACGGAACACAAAACCCACACCATCGAAACCGAATTTCTCGCAAGCCTCAATTGCCTGTTCAAACGATGCCCAACTATCCGCATTATTACTTTGGGCATTGCCGCCTGTTTTCGGGTTTTTCGGTACTTTGCTACCACACCAACACACCCATTGTGGCAGCAGGCGTATTTCCTCGGGCAAATTATAAATCTGTTTCATTATCCCTTGCCTCCTGCTCCTGTAAACGCTTAATTGCCTGCTCCGCTGCCTCTCTTGTATCATAATGAGAATGATATTCTTTGCTCCATCCGTTGCCCTCATCCCTCATTTGGTACACATCAAAACCGCTGCAACCCTTGTAAATCCTGTATTTTTTCAATCTGCTCACCTCCGTTTGTGCATTTTGTGGATTTTCAAACATAACTTTTCTATAATCACTCTCACGGAAAAGTTTAGGTTGAAAATAAACATTTTACACATCATCCAAAATTGCATACCCTATAATCACATTAGAAACTGTTTTTCCTGCAATCGTGCCTCTTTTCTGCATCAACCCTCTATCTCTCAAGGATGAAAAGAAAACACTCTTGCCCTCGGCAGCATAACCATTATCGTTACACCATCCACAATATGCCCTGTGTGCATCCGCTCCGCTTGTGTTCGTGCCTGCTGCCTGTTCCATACAATCATCAAAAAACCGCCGTATCTTATCAGATTGCAATTTATATGTATCTGTTGATGCAAGTACACATTTGGGCGGCTGCTCTCCGTTTTTCTTGAACTCTCGCAAACCATCCAACGCCCAATTGAGAACGCTTGAAAGCACCTCCGCCGCCTGCAATTCCTGCTTTAAGTGTTTGTTCTGCTCCTGTGGTTCAAAATGCCTGTCAAATGTAATAATTCTCACTCGCTCGGATTGAAACAATGTATCATCCGTTACAACAGGCAAGGAATTACAATTGATGCACATTTTGAATTGTGGCAAATACTCAAACGGCTCTTGATATAATTTCCTTGCGGAAATCGTTTCACCGCCTGTTAAACTCTTGAATAATGCCACATCAAGCAACATTCTCTTTGGCGGCTCGGATATATTCAAGAAACGAACTCCTGCAAGCCTTGCAATCTGTGGTGATGCCCCATCACTATTACGGTTCTTTGACATTGCCAATGTTTCGGGCGGAATTGCTGCCGCATAATCACCCATCATATTACGGAAAGTTTCTGCAAATGTGCTTTTTCCGTTTCTCGTTGTCGCACCGTATAGCATAAAAGCAGCCTCAAGTGTGGTTTGTGCTGTGAGAAAATATCCGCATATCCTTTGCAAATATCGGCTCTTTTCCTTATCTTCCTGCATAACCTCATCAATAAACTTGCTCCATTTTGTACCATCGGCAGCAGGATTATAATTGCATCCGCTCACCTTGGAAAGCATATCCGATGCCCTGTGTTCGTGGCTCTCCATCGTATCTAAATCAAGCGTACAATTGAGGCAATTGAAAAGGTTATGCTTGCAATCAAAATCCTCTTGGGTTCTTGCCATCAATGACCGTGCATCTTTTACAAGCGTTTCTCTTTTGTTATAATTTCCATACTTGAAAATGTATTTCAAAAATGCCTCGCCTTGCTTTTCATCATCAAGCCTGCTGCCGTACAATTTCAAAACCCTGTACATTTCCTTGGCTTTTTCTGCTGCCTGTACTCCGCCCACATCCTCACGCCAACGGATGCCATCATAATAAAACCATTGTTTCGCCGTGACATTGTAAACCAACTCATCCGAAAACAACTCGCTATATATCTGTGAAAAATCCATTTCAATATATTCTCGGGTTTTCTCGGGTTGAATATCGCAAACCTTTTTATAAAGGATGCTGTTTCTCTCGGTCTGTTTCTTATTCTCCATCACTCGCCACCTCATCAAATGCACCCTCAAGGCTCTCTGTGAGGCTCATTTGTCCTTTTATCTGCTTTAAGGTACTTTTTATTGGTGATGCTGTTTTGAGGCGTGAAAACGCCTGTTTCTGCATCAATCTCACGAACGCTTGCTTTTCGTTCTCATCCGCTGCAAACCAATAACCATTTACACCGCTTAAAATCTGTAAACCCTGCTGCCGTGCCTGCCTAACAATATTCTTGGCAGCAGCAGGCGTTGTATTCAATCTCGTTGCTAAATCCTGTTGATGAATAGCGTTCTCGATGCCAACAGGGATATATTGATATAAATAATTGAAATCCATATAAAACACCTCCTGCATTACTCCGTTGCTATGCTATCAAGGTATCTTTGCACCTTGTTTACATTCCACAAAATCCGCTTGCCCATTTGGATTTTTGCTCCTGCTGCCTCGCCGATTTTAACCGCTGTACTCCTGCCACAATCAAGGCACTCCGCCAATGTTTCGGTATTGGCTGTCAATCGGTCTGATAACTGAATAACATTGCTTGCGGTTTTATTCATTGCCAACACCTCCGCCCTTGGATGCTATCTCATCAACATATACTTTGAATTGCTCTGCATCCTCTTTTGAAAACTCTTTTCTCAATTTCCTGCTAAATGCCGCATCCGTGATGCCGAATTTTTCGGCTACTTGCCACAACCTCACACCTTTACTCGCTGCATATAGTTTCAATTCTCTGTTGTTCATTGCATACCTCCTATTGAATTATTGCTATAACTTTGTTATACTCATATTGTAAACAATGTTATTGTTGTTTACACTCTGCAAATAAACCCTCTTTTGAGGTATGTTTTGTTAGAATTGGAGGCAAATTATTATGAAAAATGAGGCAATTTATAACAAAGAACTCGCAAAAAGGTTTAGAACATTGAGAGAGGATGCCGAACTAACGCAAGAACAACTCGCATCAAAATTACACATTAGCCATGTTCAAGTCTATAATTACGAAAAAGCACGGCGGCGAATAACCGAACAAACCGCCGATTTAATGGCAATGATATTTAGTATTGATGCAAGTTATCTCTTGGATGAAACTGTTAAATATAGAACGGCAGCGGAAAAATTCAAAACAGAATTTCAAACCGCAATAAATGAAAGCAATCAAGAGGCATATTATATGTATAATGCTATCTGCTGCCTTGCGGCTCTCAATGGCTATACTGTGGAAATAAAAGGGAAATCAGATATTGCAAACGATGTTAGAAAAGTATTATCAACAGGCAAAGGAAAAATAGGCGATAGTTTCAAGGAATATATGGTTTTCTATCGGAACGGCAAAAAAGAGTTTTCTTTATCTCTTGAGGATGCAAACCATTTTGGAAACCACATCAACGATATTTTCTTATCACACATCAAGTGGAATGTAAAAACAGAATAGGCAGCAGGCGTATAATTTGCCTCCTGCATCATAAGAAAAACCCCTGCTCCATCGGCAAGGGTTTTTTGTTTGGCAATTGGTGTAAAATTGGTGTAAATCCATAAAAATAAGGCTCTCCAAAACCTCGGAAAGCCTTGATTTATAAGTATTTTCTTAATTGAGGGTTTTTAGTGTCGGGAATAACAATACATCGCGGATGGCGGCGCTGTTGGTGAACAGCATGACCATGCGGTCGATGCCGTATCCGATGCCGCCCGTGGGAGGCATGCCGATTTCCATGGCATGCAGGAAGTCCTCGTCAGTATGCTCGGCTTCCTCATCGCCTGCTGCCGCATTGGCATCCTGCGCCGCAAAGCGCTCCCTCTGGTCGATGGGATCGTTCAACTCGGAGTAGGCGTTGCACATCTCCCAGCCGTTGATATACAGCTCGAAGCGCTCGACCTTGGAGGGGTCGTCGGGCTTTTTCTTCGTCAGCGGAGAGATCTCAATCGGATGATCCATGATGAACGTCGGCTGGATCATCTTGTCCTCGCAGAAGGCATCAAAGAAGAGGTTTACGATATCGCCCTTTTTGTGGCGCGCCTCATATTCCACGTGATGCTCGTCGGCAAGCTTCTTCGCCTCCTCATCGGTCTGCACCTCATCGAAGTTGATACCGGTTTCTTCCCTGATGGCATCAACCATCGTGAGCCTGCGGAAGGGCTTCGAGAAATCGATCTGCCGGTCACCGTAGGTAATGACATCCGTGTGGCAGATTTTCTCGGCGATGTCCTTGTAGAGGGACTCGGTCAGCTCCATCATACCGTTGTAATCCGTGTACGCCTGATACAGCTCCATGAGCGTGAATTCCGGGTTGTGCCGGGTATCCGTGCCCTCGTTGCGGAAGACACGGCCGATCTCATAGACGCGCTCCAAGCCGCCTACAATCAGCCTCTTCAGGTACAGCTCCAGGGAAATGCGGAGCTTCCTGTCCTCATCGAGGGCGTTGTAGTGCGTGATGAACGGACGCGCACTCGCACCGCCGGCGTTCTCGACCAGCATGGGGGTCTCGACCTCCATGAAGTCGCGTCCTGCGAGGAAGCTGCGGATCTCCGCAATGATGGCGGACCGCTTCTTGAACGTCTCGCGCACTCCCTCATTCATGATGAGGTCGACGTATCTCTGACGGTACCGGGTATCTGTATCCGTCAGTCCGTGGAACTTCTCCGGAAGCGGCTCAAGCGACTTCGACAGCAGTGTCAGGGACTGTACATGAACGGAGATCTCACCTGTTTTCGTCTTAAACGGAAAACCCTTGATACCGATGATGTCGCCGATGTCCATGTGCTTGAACTCCGCATAGGGCTCATCGCCCAGGTCATTGCGGCTGACATAGAACTGGATGCGGCCGTCGCGGTCCTGCAGGTTGCCGAACGAAGCCTTGCCCATGACGCGCTTGCTCATCATGCGTCCTGCAAGGGATACCGTCGCCGGATCCTTCGTGTAGTTTCCCTCCTCGTCCAGCTCGCCACACAGGGAATCGAACTGGTCCTTCACCTGCTGCGTGTGATACGTCTGGTCATAGGTGGTAATCCGGAAGGGATCCTTTCCCTCTGCCTGAAGGGCGGAAAGCTTCTCGCGCCTTACCTTCTTCAGCTGGTTAATGTCCTGCGCGGGCTGTTCCTGCTTCGACTTGTTCTCTCCCATAATGTCCTCTCTCATGGCCTGCCCTGCAGGCCTTCATATTAAAAGCCCTCCCCGGAAGATTCCCAAACAGCGTTTCCGGGAAGGGCAGTTTCGCAATTCTGATCCTCAGTTGGACCTGCGCAAGGGTCTATTCACCCGTCCACGCGGTCAATCTGCAGCACCTTGTACTGGAAATCTCCGGCAGCCGTGCTGGCTGTCACGGTATCACCGACCTTCGCTCCGATGAGGGCACGGCCTACCGGGGATTCATTGGAGATCTTATCCTCCAGGCTGTTGGCCTCCGAAGAGCCGACGATGGTGTACGTCAGATCCTCGTCATCGAGTACGTCATGAATCCTCACCCTGCAGCCGATGCTGACCTTGTCGAGTGTGACCTCGTCCTCGACAACAACTTCCACGTTCTTGAGGATAGCCTCGAGCTCCTCGATTCTGGCTTCGATATCGCGCTGTTCATCCTTGGCTGCGTCATACTCCGCGTTCTCGGACAGATCTCCCTGCTCCCTGGCTTCCTTGATCTTCTGCGCAACCTCCTGGCGTCTTACGACCTTCAGGTTATGCAGCTCATCCTCATATTTCTTGAGTCCGGCATAAGTAATCACATTTTTCTTCTCTTCTGCAGCCATATCCACTCCTTGAAAATCCTGCGGCATCCGTCCCGGTTCCCTCCGGCGCCTGCCGTGCGTAATTCACAGGAATACCCCGCCCTGGCAGCAGGACATTCAATATGCCCCTCCTCGCCGGCAGGGTGAACCCGTCGCCGGATTATTTTATATATTCAGGATATTCCTGTCAAGCCCGCCGGCGGCGCCGTTCAGCTGTACCGGAGCGGCTCCCTGGCAAGCCAGGCGTTCACTTCCTCATCGGTTCCCAGCACATGATGCGTACCCTCGATGAGGTGATCCGTCCCCTGGCTGTAGTCGATTCCGCTCGCTGCGTAGTCGTAGTTCTCGGCAACCCGCTTTTTCTCCACGACGGGATTTGGGGAAGGAATGGCAGACAGAAGGGACCGCGTATACGGATGAACCGGATGTGTATAGATCTCGTCCGTTGTTCCGGTCTCCAGCAGGTGTCCCAGGTGCAGTACGCCGATCCGGTCGCTGATGTACTTCACCATCGACAGATCGTGCGCGATGAAAAGGAACGCCGTCCCGGTCTCATCCTGTATGTCCTTCATGAGGTTGACCACCTGCGCCTGGATGGACACATCCAGGGCGGAGATACACTCATCGGCGATGATGAGCTTCGGATTCATGACCAGGGCCCTGGCAATACCTACGCGCTGTCTCTGGCCGCCGGAAAACTGGTGCGGGTAGCGAGATGCGTGCTCCGGTGCGAGGCCGACCTTTTTCAGGATTTCCTTCACCGTCTCGTCACGCTCCGCGGCCGTTTTGCAGGAATGGTGAATATCCAGTCCCTCACCGATGATATCCTCCACCTTCTTGCGGGGGTTCAGCGATGCCATGGGATCCTGGAAGATCATCTGCATCTGTGTGCGCAGCATCTCTTCCGTCTTCGGGGACAGTCTGCCGCTGATGTCCGTCCCGTTGAATATGATCTTCCCTGCAGTCGGATCATAGAGCCGGATCACAGACCGCCCGATTGTCGATTTGCCGGAACCGGATTCCCCGACGAGACCATAGGTCTCCCCGGGCCAGATCTTAAAGCTCACTCCGTCGACTGCCTTCACCGTGAAATGACGGTTCACCCGGAAGTACTGCTTCAGTCCCTCGACCT
This sequence comes from uncultured Lachnospiraceae bacterium, assembly GCA_900316855.1. Taxonomy (GTDB): domain Bacteria; phylum Bacillota; class Clostridia; order Lachnospirales; family Lachnospiraceae; genus CAG-791. The sequence goes on from ONEK01000006.1 coordinate 11,278, forward strand.
CAAGGAGGGGTTCCTTCGAGTAATCTGCGTTCATTCGAGACCCGCTCCTTTCTTCATTCTCTCAATTCTCACCTTCAGCTCCGGCGGCATTTCCACCTTCGGTGCTCTCGGATCGAGGAGCCACGTAGCTGCGTAATGGGTATCTGTCACCCGGAACATCGGAGGCTCTGCCTTGTCGTCCACAACAAGTGCGAAACGGTCACGGGGTGCAAAGGCATCGCCCTGCTTCTCGTGAAGAAGGTTGGGAGGTGACCCGGGAATCGTATAAAGTCTTTCATCGTCTGTATCCAGGTCCGGCATGGCAGACAGAAGGCCCCAGGTATACGGATGCCTGGGATCGTAATAGATCTCGTTGATGAGGCCTTTCTCCACAATCCTGCCGGCGTACATAACGTTGACGTAGTCCGCAACCTTCGCCACGACACCGAGGTCATGTGTAATATAGATAACGGAAATGCCCCGCTCCTTCTGAATCCTGCGGATGAGCTCCAGTATCCTGGCCTGAATGGTGACGTCCAGCGCTGTCGTCGGTTCATCACAGATCAGCAGATCCGGATTGCAGGCGAGTGCAATGGCGATGACGACCCGCTGCCGCATGCCACCGGAGAGCTGGTGCGGATAGTTTTTCATCCGGTCTTCGGCGTCGGTGATGCCGACTTCCTTCAGCAGTTCGACCGCCTTGCTCCGGGCTTCCTCCTTCGGAGTCCTGAAGTGCCAGATCATGCCCTCCATAATCTGTTTGCCGATCGTCATCGTCGGATCGAGGGACGTCATCGGATCCTGGAAGACCATCGCTATCCGCTTCCCGTTGATGTGCGTGCGAATCCACTTCTTATCCTTTTTAAGGATTTCGACTGTCTCCTTTGTATCGTCGTCATGACGGTAGGTGAACTGAATGGAGCCACCGTTGACAATGGCGTTTTTGGCCAGGATGCCCATGGCCGCCTTCATCGTCACGGACTTGCCTGAGCCCGACTCTCCGACAATCGCGACCGTCTCGCCTTTATACAGGTCGAGATCAATGCCGCGGATGGCGTGTACATATCCGGCGGTTGTTTTGAAGCTGATATCCAGTCCCCGGATTTCAAGGATTTTCTCTCTCTCTGCCATATCTGATACTCTCTTCCGAGTTCTCCCGAACCGTCTGCCTGCGCTTTTCCCGCGGGCGCAGCCGGAAGGTACTCACATTTCCTTCATCTTCGGGTCCAGTGCCTCACGCAGTCCGTCCGCGATCAGGTTGAACGACAGCATGAGCAGTGCCATGACGACAATCGGCGCTACGATCTGGTACGGGTGTGTCGTGAAGCTGTTATACCCGTCGGAAATCAGGGAACCCAGTGAGCACTGCGGCACCGGGATTCCCAGGCCGACAAACGACAGGAATGCCTCCGTAAAGATCGCCGTCGGGATTGAGAACATCACCTGTGTGATGACCGGTCCGATGATATTCGGCAGGATTTCCGCGAAGATGATGTGGAATGAATGTGCGCCGAGCGTTTTCGATGCCAGCACGAATTCCTGCTCCTTGAGCTTGAGCATCTCCGCACGGGCAATCCGGCTCATGCCGACCCACTCCGTCAGCATCAGGGCAAAGATAATCGTCAGCATGCCCGGCTTGAGAATGAGCAGCAGAAGCGTCACGATTACGAGCCGCGGGATGCCGTTCATGACCTCGAGGATCCGCTGCATGATGATATCGGTCTTGCCGCCGAAATATCCGGAAACCAGGCCGTAGGACAGTCCGATGACCATGTCGATGAACGTCGCTGCCACAGCGATGATGAGCGATACGCGCGTTCCGGTCCACGTTCTCGTCCAGATATCACGGCCATAGCGGTCGGAGCCGAACCAGTAGAACGTGTCGTAGAGCTTCTTCTCCGCATAGGCGTTTGTCTTCTTCGTGCCGGTTGTTGTGCTCATGGTTTCCGAGCCGTCGAGGATGCCGAGGTTCTCGATTCCCTGGATCCGGGGCGCGAGGTTCTTGTTCGCGAGATTCTGCGACGAGTAGTCATATCCGCTCACATGCGGGCCGATGATGGCCATCAGGATGAGGAACAATACGATAAACAAGCCGGCCACGGCGCTCTTTTTGTGGAAGAAGCGCGTCGTCACATCCTTCCAGAACGACTGGGAAGCAAAGTTCGTATCGATCGCAATCTCGCCCTCATTGTGCTTCAGGACGAAGTCGGAATCGACCGGCGTATACGGCTGCTGGGGTGTATAGGTTGCTGCGGCTGTCTTAGTCTTGCCCATGATCAGCCCTCCTTTGCCAGGCGGATGCGGGGATCAATGACACCGTACAGAATGTCGACCACCAGCATGATGCCGATGTACATGGCGGAATAAATGAACGCAAGGGATATCACGACGTTGTAGTCATTCGACTGGATCGCATTGACAAGGAGGGATCCGACGCCGGGGATGGCGAAGATCTTCTCCACGACGAGCGAGCCGGTCATGAGGTCTACGATGAGTGGTGCGAGCACGGTGATAATCGGGATGAGAGCATTCCTCAGGGCATGCCGGAAGATCAGGGATGAGCCCGAGATTCCCTTCGACTCCGCGAGCAGCATGTAATCGCTGTCCAGCACCTCCAGCATCTCGGACCGCGTGAACCGCGCGATGGACGCCATCGTAAACATGGACAGCGACACGCTCGGCAGGAAGCTCGATGCCAGCATACGCTTCGCGTCAAACAACATCGGGAAGATCTTCAGCCGGAATCCGAACTGATAGGACAGGAGCAGGGCAAATACATACGACGGGACAGAAACACCGATGACGGAGATGATCGTGCAGATAGTGTCGACCCATGTGTCATGCTTCAGCGCAGCAAGAAGCCCGAGGATCAGACCCACCAGGGCACCCATGGCAACCGCTGCTCCGCCGATCTTGATGGAGATCGGCAGCCTTGTCTTCAGCAGCTGTGAAATCGGAGTGTTCTTCGAGATGTTGTAGCTCACGCCGAAGTCGCCGGTCAGCATATTCTTTACATAGCGGCCGAACTGGACGATGACCGGCTGATCCAGGCCGTACTTCGCATAAAGCGTGGCACGCTGGGAGTCGTTCAGCTTCTCATCGTTGAACGGAGAACCCGGCATCAGCTGCATAAGGATAAACAACACAAGCAGTATGACGAGCAGCGTGAAGATGGATGTCAGTACCCGTTTAATAATATATTTTCTCACAATCTTGCTTGCCTTTCCTACGGAATTCTTTTTCGTACGCTCCGGCACCCCTCAGGGGCTTTTACCCTTACCCGGGAAAATGCTGGCGTGTGCCGGAATTTGCGAAGCAGTCCGCACGGGTTCCCGGATGTCTGCAGCAGCCTTTGCATCCGGAACAGAAAACGAAAAAATAAGCGGGCCGCACGAGGAAATCTCATGCGGCCCGCCTTGGCCAGCGTTACAGTATACCGACGGTACCTGTCAACACTGTTTCACCGCATTCGCAAGTCTGTACGCGATTACTCGTACTTGACAGTGTTCTTGTAAACACGGTTCAGGGCTACAGGGTGTGTCTCGAGGCCTTCCACCTTGGAGGAAATCATCTCGGCATTGCACTGTGTGTACAGCGGGAAGATGACAGATTCGTCCATCACGATCTTCTCGGCATCATACAGCTTTGTCCAGCGTCCCTCGGCGTCGGTTGCAAGATCACCGGTTGTGCACTCGGCAATGATGTCATCGTAGTCGGAGTTGGACCACAGACCGTAGTTGTTGGAGTTGTCGGTAACCCACATGCCGAGGTAGGTCATGGGATCCGCATAGTCAGGTCCCCATCTGGTAAGACCCAGCTGGAAGTTACCGTCCTGCATATCCTGTACTCTCTGCTTCTTCGGCTCAACCTTCAGTGTAATGGTGAGGCCCGGAAGAGTCGTCTGCCACTGCTCCTGCAGAACGGTTGCGACCTTCTGCGGTGCGTCATCGGCATCTACCACCATCTCGAGCTCAAGGCTGTCCTCACCAAGCTCCTCGAGGCCCTTGTTCCAGTACTCAAGTGCCTTGTCGGGATCCGTATCACAGACATCCTTAAACATCTCCTGATCAGCGGAGAAATCAGAACCGTCGGGACCTGCGGCGAACTGCGGCGGTACTGCCGTGTACGTCGGTGTGCAGCCGTCCTTCAGGACGTCATCCGTGATAGCGGAGCGGTCAATGGCAAACGTCAGGGCCTTGCGGATATTGTCATTCGCAAGTTCCTTGACTGCTGCCATGTTCGGGGATACATACCACAGATAGCCCGCACCAACCGAGCGGAACTGCGGATCATCCTTGACCTGGTCGACCTGATCACCGTTGACAAGCGTCATGTCGAGTTCGCCGTTCTGGAAGCTCATGAGAGCCTGCTGGGAATCCTGAATGACCTGATAGTCAATGCCTGCGAGCTGAACGCGGTCAGCATCATAGTAGTCCGGGTTCTTCGTCAGGTGGAATTCTGTTGCGGCCGGCTCATAGGAATCGAGCACGAACGCGCCGTCGGAAAGCGTCGTCTCGGGAGACGTTCCGAATGTATCCGCACAGGTATTGAAGAAGTCCTCATTTACCGGGTAGAACGTCGGGAAATACATCAGGGACAGGAAATAGGATACGGGAGCGTTCAGCTCAACCTTCAGTGTGTAATCATCCACTGCGGTTACGCCGAGTTCGGACTTGTCCTTCTTGCCGTCGATAATATCCTGTGCGTTCTTGACCTGGCCGATATCGCTGAGCATGTATGCATACTCGGATGCAACGTCGGGATCAACGGCTCTCTGCCAGCCGAAGACGAAATCCTTCGCCGTTACAGGTGTGCCGTTCGACCACTTGGCATCCTGCCTTAAATGGAACGTCCAGGTGAGGCCATCGTCAGATGTCTCATAGCTCTCCGCGATGGCGTTGACAGCCTGACCGTCTGCGTCCATCTGCATCAGGCCGTCCGTGTAATCGGCGATAACCTCGAAAGAGGTTCCGTCGGTAGCCTGCTGGGGATCCAGGGACTCAACAGGAGTCTCCATCATGACCTTGAGGTCCTCGGTAGAAACCGTGCCGTCTGCAGCGGACGTATCAGCCGCAGCCTCGGTACTGGTGCTGGCAGCTGCATCAGCAGTCGTAGCCGCAGTTCCGGCTTCCGTGGCCGCCGCTGTGGATGTACCATAAGCGGACGAACCACCGCCGCAGCCTGCGAGGCCGACTACCATGCTGGCAGCCATTGCCATTGCAGCAATTGCTTTGGTTTTTCTCATAACTTGCTTCTCCTCCTTGATCTGCCTTGAGATCAAATTTCGTGATGCCGGTCCGGACTGTTCTGCCACGGCTGCACCCGGACCGGAAGGATCCGTAGCGCAGAATTTTACAGAGCAGTTAACCGGCTTTTACACTTGGCAAGCATTATAAACCAGGGAAGAAGAAGGTGTAAATGTAAAATGTATACAATAATGCGATGTATACAATGGTGCTTTGCGGACAATACTGTCCCGCTGTAAGGGATCTTCACTCAGGTGTAGGGGAATTCGCGCTCGAGCAGCTCATCCAGCTCCCGGAACGATGTTACGGTGTTGACTCTGGCGCGCAGGCGGGATGCGCCCGGAAAGCCCTGTACATACCAGGCGACATGCTTGCGCATCTCGAGAATGCCCTGCTGTTCACCCTTGTACTGCAGCATGAGCCGGGCGTGATGGTGAATCATGCGGGCGACGTCGCGCCGCCCGGGCCGCGCGGTTTCCTGTCCGGTTTCGAGGTAATGGCTGATCTCGCGGAAGATCCAGGGATTGCCGCGCGCAGCCCTGGCAGCCATGACCGCGGTACAGCCGGTCTCTTCCAGCATTCTGGCAGCGGAGGGTCCGTCTGTGACGTCTCCGTTGCCGATGACGGGGATCCGGACCGCCTGAACAACATCGCGAATGACGCTCCAGTCGGCATGACCGGCATACATCTGGGTTCTCGTCCGTCCATGGACGGCAATGGCACTCGCGCCGCCCGCTTCCGCCGCCTTCGCGCACTCCACGGCATTGAGATGCTGCAGGTCGTAGCCGCGGCGGAGTTTCACCGTGACAGGCCGGTCGGTATGACGCACCAGTGCGGCAACAATCTGCTCGATTCGTGCCGGGTCCTTCATGAGGGCGGAGCCTTCCCCGTTGTTGACAACCTTCGGCACCGGGCACCCCATGTTGACATCCAGGATATCAAACGGCCAGTCCGCGATGCGCTCCGCGGCCTCCGCCATGACTTCGGGGTCCGAGCCGAACAGCTGCAGCGAGACGGGCCGGTCCTCCGGCACCGTGAGCGCCAGCTCCTTCGTCCTGCGGTTGCCGAACGTGACCGCTTTGGCGCTGATCATCTCCATCACGGCAAGGCTGCAGCCCTGTTCCCTCGCAACGAGGCGGAACGGCAGGTCCGTAACACCTGCCATCGGTCCCAGCACAGCCTGTCCCGGGATCGTTACCTTCCCAATGCTGAATTCTTTCAATGTGTCACCCCTGCCCTGCCGACGGAATCCTGAATCTCGTCCGGGTCGGTCTCTTCGTCCTCCGCGAGGACGTCCCCCGGCTCCATATGGAGGAATGTGACCTTGTAGTAAACCTGAAGCGCCTGGAACAGCTCCTGCTTCGACTGCCGGATCTTCTTCATGAGAAGGCCGGAGCCGATGTCATCGTACAGGAGATCTCCCTCATCGCAGGTGGAATCCATCACCACCTTCCCGGTCGGTGTGAAGCCGATTGTGAAGATGCCGCCCGCTTCCTCGGTGAACAGGACACAGATGATGTGCAGCTCTTCTTTGATGTTTTCCGGGATTTTATCAAATTTGCGGTTGAAATAATATTTCTTATCGTAGGTATTGGCGCCGCACAGTACGATCCTGTAACGGTCATCCATGGTGAATTCTTTCTCTGTCATAGTTTCCTGAAATGTTCTGCTGTCCGTGCCGGGACCCCCTCAGGATACCGGCGGCTGCCGAAGGGCGGCCTTTGTCCATCCTGCCGCCGCAGGCTTTAAACGTATCCCATGACACCGCGGACGGAGATTTCCCCGTTCCCGACATTGCGGATTCCCTGCTCCCCGTCCGGCAGGACCTTCAGCTCGCCGGTATCGGTAATGCCTTCGGCCGTACCGGAGTACTGTCCCTTCGGATCCAGCACCAGGACTTCCCGTCCGATGTTGACGAGCCCCTTTTCATAGGCTGCTTTCAGCGGAGCCAGACTGCCCGCCTCAAGGAAAGCCTCGTAATCGCGTTCAAAATATTCCCAGCACCTTGCGATGAAGGGGGCTCTCGTCACGTCATGGCCGAGAGCGAGACACAGTGAGGTGGCGGTATCCTTCACCTCGTCCGGAATGTCCTTCATGTTGATGTTGATGCCGGTTCCCACCGTGACATCGCGGATCCGTGTTTCCTCCATGCGCATCTCCGTGAGGATTCCGACGATCTTCCGGTACGGCCCGCCTTCGACGGATACCACGATATCGTTGGGCCATTTGATGCCGAACCGCACCGTATCCGGATGCTCCAGATCCTTGCAGGCTTCATAGACGGACAGTGCCTCCACGAGCGTGGTCTGCGGTGCCTTGTCCGCGGTAAGATCCGGCTTCAGCAGGATGCTCATATAGATATTGCCCACATCAGGCGAAATCCAGGTCCGGCCGCGCCTTCCCTTGCCGGCATGCTGGCAGCTCGACAGGACGAGTGTTCCGTTGGCTGCCCCTTTGTCAGACAGGGCCATGATGTCATCATTGGTGGAGCCGGTCTCCTTCTTATAATACAGGGGATGTCCCACCCATTTCGTATTCCAGTAACGCTCCAGCTCCTGCTGGTTCAGAATATCCCTGTTGTCCATATTTTCCAGCCGATAGCCGCGGTTCGTCACAGCCTCGATGGCATAGCCTTCTTCCTTTAATTTCTGCACGCCCTTCCACACGGCTGTCCGCGAGACGCCGAGGCTTTGCGACAGCTCCTGTCCCGAAACAAATTCCGTGCTCTCCCGCAGGGCGATGAGGATTTCTTCCTTCGTACTCATGGATGTTCCTCCGGTCCGGCGGACACGGAAGCCGGTGCGCGCCCGGACCCCGCGTGCCATGCATCAGCATTCACGCGCCCAGGGTTGCCGCCATGACAGCCTTGATGGTGTGCATGCGGTTCTCCGCTTCCTGAAAAACAACCGATTTCGTCGACTCGAAGACCTCGTCCGTCACCTCCATCTCATTCAGGCCGTATTTGTCGTGAATCTTCTGACCGATTCCGGTCCCGAGATCGTGGAAGGCGGGCAGGCAGTGCATGAAAACAGCCCTGTCCGAGCCCTTGTTCATGAGGTCCATCGTCACGCGGTACGGTGTCAGGTCATGGATGCGCTCCTGCCATACTTCATCGGGCTCGCCCATGGACACCCACACGTCGGTGTAGAATACGTCCGCATTCCGGGCGCCCTCATCAGGGTCCTCCGTGAGCGTGATACTGCCTCCGGTTTCCGCCGCAATAGTCCTGCAGACTTCAACGAGTTTCGGATCCGGGAAGTATTTTGCCGCGGAGCAGAGCGTGACGTGCATGCCAGTCTTTGCACCCAGCACCATGAGCGAATTTCCCGTGTTGTACCGCGCATCGCCGAAGTATGACAGGCAGATTCCCTTCTCACTGCCGAATACCTCACGGATCGTCAGCAGGTCCGCCAGCATCTGGGTCGGGTGGAATTCGTTCGTGAGTCCGTTCCACACCGGAACCTTTGAATATTTCGCCAGCTCCTCCACGATTTCCTGGCCAAAGCCCCGGTATTCGATACCGTCAAACATGGAAGCCAGGACTCTCGCCGTGTCCGCAATCGACTCCTTCTTACCGATCTGGGAACCCGTGGGATCGAGGTACGTCGTCCCCATGCCGAGGTCGTGCGCCGCTACCTCGAACGAGCAGCGCGTTCTCGTTGAAGTTTTCTCGAAAATCAGGGCAACGTTCCTGCCGCGGAGCGTGTCCACCGGAATATGCTGCTGCTTCTTCTGCTTGTAATCAGCCGCAAGATCGACGAGATAATCGATTTCCTCCGGTGTATAGTCCAGCAGCTTCAGCAGGTCTCTTCCCGCAAGATTGCATGCTCCCATTATGGTCACCTCATCCTTTCTGTTGCGTGATCGTACTCCGATCGCGTTTGCCTGTTTACAGCCTGCGGGATTTCTCGACGCAGGCATCAATTGCCTCCATGACAGCTGCGCGGAAGCCGCGCTTCTCCAGCGCTTCCACGCCCTCAATCGTCGTGCCGCCGGGGCTGCAGACCATGTCCTTGAGTTCCGCCGGATGGCGGCCCGTCTCCAGCATAAGCCTTGCGGATCCCATGACGGTCTGCGCGGCGAAGCGGTAGGCCTGCCTGCGCGGCATGCCGCCCTTCACGCCGGCGTCCGCCAGTGCTTCGATGAACATGAAGACATAGGCGGGAGCCGCACCGCTCACGCCGCCGACGACGTCCATCAGGTTCTCGGGGATGACCTCGGCAAGGCCGAAGCTGGAAATGATATTCATCGCGGTCTTGAGATCCTGTTCCGTGACGTTCTCGTTCTTGCAGACGGCAGAACAGCCCTCCCCGACGAGTGCGGGGGTGTTAGGCATGCAGCGGACGATCTTCACCGGCTTCGGGAAGTAATCGCTGATCCATTTCGTCGTCTTGCCGGCAGCAACGGAGATGATCAGCTTCGAATCATCGACGACATCGATAATCTCCTCCAGCACAACCGGAAGGACGACAGGCTTCACGGCAAGGATCACCACATCCGCCGCCTTCGCCGCCTCTATGTTGGAAGGTGTCACATGGATGCCGTAGTCCGCCTGCACCCTGTCGCGGGTCTCCTGTGTGGGAGCCGCACCGTAAATGTCATCCGCGGAGACAATCTGCTGGTGCAGGATACCTCCGAGGATGGCTTTCGCCATGTTGCCAAGACCGATAAAACCGATTGTCATGTTACAGCTCCTTTCCGGCACGGCGCTGCCGTGCCGCTTCGTACATCAGAATGCCCGCGGACATGGCCGCGTTCAGTGATTCGATCCGTCCCTCCATGGGTATGCGGATTTTCCCGTCTGCCGCCGCAAGTGTTTCCGCGCTCAGGCCGTTCCCCTCGTTGCCGATGAGGAAGGCCGTTCCGCCCCGGTAGCTGCACGAATCATAAAGGCGGCTGCCCTCGAGGGCAGCCGCATAAATCCGGATGCCTGCCGCGCGGACGGACGCCAGTGCCTGTGCAAAATCAGGCACAACCGCGTACTTCATCCGGAACAGCGCACTCATTGTTGCACGGACAACCTTCGGATTCGTGGGGTCCGCCGTGCCTTCGGATAAAATCATGCCCGTCACGCCTGCTGCCTCCGCCGTACGGATCATGGTCCCGAGATTGCCGGGATCCTGCACATCCTCCGTCATGACCAGAAGCGGTGCCCTGCCCTCCGGCTCCCGGATGACATCCGCGAGACTGTATTCCGGTATGCGCACCTCGGCGAGAATCCCCTGGGGCGACTGTGTGCCCGAAATTTTCCGGAAAACCTCCTCCGTGACGGTCACAACGCGGTACGCACCCACCCCTGCGGGAAGGTCCGGGCTTCGTCCTGCCAGCTCCTGCGTGACATAGATTCCCAGTACATCACCTGGAGGCAGCTCCTTCAGCGAATCCCGTACGATCCGTTCGCCCTCGATGATAAATGAGCGGGACTTCTTCCGCTCTCTCGCCTTTGTCTCAAGGAGCGCAAGATGCCGGACGATTTTATTATTGACAGATGTGATCGTCTCCATTATCTGGACAGAATCCGGCTGACCTCATACTGGTACTCGGGGATGGATTTCTGCATGGCAAGGGCTTCCTCGATATCGAAGTCCGTCACCTCCCCGTTCTTAAAGGCAACGACGCGGTTGTTCTTGCCTGCTGCCAGGATGTCCGCCGCGTAGGCGCCCATGAGCGAGCCGTAGAAGCGGTCCTTGCACGTCGGGGAGCCGCCCCGCTGCATGTAGCCCAGGATCGTGGCGCGGGTCTCGATCCCGGTTGCCGCCTCGATCCTTCTCGCCATAGACGTGGAATGACCGATTCCCTCGGCGTTGATGATGATGTGGTGTCTCTTGCCGTGCTTGCGGTTGTTAATGATGTTGTCGACGATCTTCTGCTCGTCGTAGTCATACTTCTCGGGCAGGAGGATATCCTCGGCTCCGTTCGCGATGCCGCACCACAGGGCGATGTACCCGGCATTGCGGCCCATGACCTCGATGATGGAGCAGCGCTCGTGCGAGGACGAGGTATCCCGCACCTTATCGATTGCCTGCATGGCCGTATTGATGGCTGTATCAAAGCCGATGGTGTAATCGGTGCAGGCGATGTCCAGGTCGATGGTTCCGGGAAGGCCGACAGCATTGATGCCAAGGTGCGACAGGGCAAGGGCTCCGCGGTAGGAGCCGTCGCCGCCGATCACGACGAGCCCGTCGATCCCGTGTCTGCGGCAGATGTCCGCCGCCTTCTTCTGTCCCTCCTCAGTGCGCATTTCCTCGCACCGCGCCGTACCGAGAATGGTGCCGCCGCGCTGGATGATGTCCGAGACGCTGCGCTTGTCCATTTCGATAATTTCTTCATTCAGAAGGCCGCTGTAACCGCGCTGAATGCCCTTGACGGTCATGCCGTTCGCAATGCTCTTGCGGACAACCGCACGGATCGCCGCGTTCATGCCGGGGGCGTCGCCGCCGCTCGTCAGCACACCGATCGTTTTTATTTTACTGTCTGCCATAGCTACCTCCTGATGCCTGCGAAGCAGTCATTCACCACATAGTAGATAAAGGTGTTCATAGTATTGGTACTTTCGACCCTTATTTCTTCATTCTAGCATAGTCTGCGCCCGGTATACGTCAATTGTGTGTAAGGCGGCCGCAGGGCTTATGACACGGTGACGTTCCCGTGTCCGAACTTCGCCTCCAGCTCGTCAAGGAATGCCCTGTCCGCGCGGACGCCCTGTCCCGGCGGAAAACGCTTTACGGATTTCGGGCTCTCGATGTACAGGACGAGCTGGTCGCGCCCGCCATGCTCATCAATGGCCCGGTCCAGGTACTCCCTGGACTGTTCGTAAGCGTCCCTGTCCCTGAACCGGATCCACAGCTTCTTCGGCATGTCCTCGAACGGGACGATTTCCGACGCGATCAGCTTCGCGTCCTGTGCTTCCTCCAGCTGTGCCCTGCCGCGTATGAAGACCTTGCTGTCCTCCTTCAGATATTTCGAGGACTGCTCGTAGGTCCTGGGAAAGACGATTACCTCCATGGTTCCGGTCAGGTCCTCGAGGCTGACGAAAGCCATCACCTGGTTGTTTTTCGTATATTTGATACGGATGCTGCTGATGAGGCCGCCTGCCGTGACATTGGCACGGTCCTCCACGAGGCAGCGGCCGGTGTCCTCATCGAGGTAGAAGTCCGCTGCCCTGTTCGTAATATGTGCCTTCCACAGGCCCAGGTAATCTTCCAGCGGATGTCCCGAGACGTAGATGCCCAGGACCTCCTTCTCGAACGACAGCAGCAGCTCGCGGTCGTATTCCCCGACATCGGGATACCGGATGCTGAACTGGTCCCTTTCCCCCTCCGGCAGCAGATCGAACAGCGACATCTGTCCCTGCATGTTGTTTTTGTGCGAGGAAGCGACGTCGTCAATGATCCGCATGTAAACGGACATCATCTGCTTGCGGGTCGCTCCGAACCCGTCGAGTGCTCCTGCCTTGATGAGACTCTCCACGACGCGCTTGTTGACCTGCAGCTCCTGCGTTCTTTCGATGAAGTCCCGAAGGTCACGGAACCTGCCTCCGCGCTCCCGTTCCGCCGTGATGGCATCGATGACCGGCTTGCCGATTCCCTTCACTGCATTCAGGGCGTAGCGGATTGCGCCGCCGGAGACCGTGAAGCCGGCACCGCCCTCATTGATGTCCGGCGGCAGGATGCGGATCTTCAGTGAACGGCATGTCAGGATATAGCCTGCCACCTTGGCCGGGAAATCGATGACGGACGTCATGAGCGCCGCCATGAATTCCGTCGGATAGTAATATTTCAGCCAGGCAGTCTGGTACGTCACCACGGCGTAGCAGGCCGCGTGGGACTTGTTGAAGGCATACTTCGCAAAGTCAATCATCGTATCATAGATATGATTGGCTGTCTTTGCGGGGATGCCTTCCTTCACGCAGCCCGGTACCTGTTCCTCCTCATTGCCGTAGACGAAGTTCTGGCGTTCCTCCTCCATGACCTTCGCCTTCTTCTTGCTCATGGCGCGGCGCACGAGGTCAGCCCGCCCGAGCGAATATCCGCCCAGGTTCTGTACGATCTGCATGACCTGTTCCTGGTACACGATGCAGCCGTACGTCGACTGCAGGATCGGCTGCAGCTGCGGCGCATCGTAGGAGATCGTCTCCGGGTGCTGCTTGCCCGCAACATACCGGGGAATAAAGTCCATGGGCCCCGGGCGATAGAGGGCAATTCCGGCGATCACATCCTCGAGGCTGCCGGGCTTTAACTCCTTCATGAAGTTCTGCATACCGCCGGACTCGAGCTGGAACACGCCGTCTGTATGTCCGGTGGACAGTGAGGCGAAGACCGCCTTGTCATCGTAGTTGATCCGGTCCGCGTCGATGGGAACGGGGCCCGGGTTTTCGGTCACCCTGTCCGGCCCGAGCGAGGGCTCATAGGCCGGGTAAGCTCCGCCCGCCTCCCGGATGGACTGGTTTGCCATCCGGACGGCATTCTTGATAACACCGAGTGTACGAAGGCCCAGGAAGTCCATCTTCAGGAGTCCCAGCTGCTCCACCCTCGTCATGGTGAACTGCGTCGTGATGGAGCCGTCGGCGGCACGCTGCAGCGGGATCAGGTTCTCCGCGGGCTCCGCGCAGATCACGACGCCCGCCGCGTGGATGGACGTATGGCGGGGCAGACCCTCGAGCTTCTTCGACATGTCGATGAGCTGGCGGACCCTGCTGTCGGAATCATAGGCTTTCTTCAGCTCCGGGTTCTCCGTCAGCGCCTTGTCGAGCGTGATGTTGAGCTCGGAGGGAACCATTTTCGAGATGGTATCGCAGAACGAATACGGCAGGTCCATAACCCTGCCGACGTCGCGGATGACACCGCGCGCCGCCAGCGTGCCGAATGTGATGATCTGCACGACGTTGTCCTTGCCGTATTTGCGGGTTACATGGTCGATGACCTCCTGGCGCCGTTCGAATTCGAAGTCCACGTCGATATCAGGCATGGAGACACGTTCCGGATTCAGGAAGCGCTCAAACAGCAGATCGTAGCGGATCGGGTCCAGCTGCGTGATGCCGATGCAGTAGGCGACGACGCTGCCCGCAGCCGACCCACGTCCCGGACCGACCGCAATCCCGTGCTCCCTCGACCAGTTGATATAGTCCCACACGATGAGGAAGTAATCGACATAGCCCATTTTGTGGATGACGCCGAGCTCATAGTCAAGCCGTCTGCGGACGGTTCCGTCATCGTCCGGGTAATATTTCGCAAAGCCCTCGTCGCACAGGTGATTGAGATACGTCCAGGAGCTGTAGCCCTCCGGTACGTCGAAATGCGGCAGCTTCGTGTTGCCGAACTCAATGGTCACATTGCAGCGGTCCGCAATTTTCTGTGTGTTGTCAATCGCCTCCTGCGCATAGGGGAACAGCGCGCGCATTTCCTCCTCGCTCTTGACGTAGAACTGGCCGCCGGGGTAGCGCATCCGGTTTTCGTCCGAGAGTTTCGTCCCCGTCTGGATGCACAGCAGGATATCGTGGGCATCCACGTCGTCCGCGTAGGTATAGTGGCAGTCGTTCGTGGCGATAAGGGGGATGTCCAGCTCTTCAGACATCCGGATCAGCTCCGTATTCACCTGCTCCTGTGCCGGGTAATCGGGACCATGGTCCTGCAGCTCCAGGAAGAAGTTTCCCTTCCCGAAGATTTCCTGATATTCCAGCGCGGCCTTCCTCGCTCCCTCAAGATCGCCCCGTGCAATGTCCCTGGGAATTTCACCGGCAAGGCAGGCAGACGAGCAGATCAGCCCCTCATGGAACTCGCGCAGCAACTCCTTGTCCACGCGGGGCTTGTAATAATAGCCCTCCGTGAATGAGCGGCTCACGATGTGGGAGAGATTGGAATAACCCTGATTGTTTTCCGCAAGGAGAATGAGATGGTAGTACCGGTCCGAATGATCGCCCATCTCGCGTTCGAACCGGGAACCGGGTGCCACATAGACCTCGCACCCGATGACAGGCTTTATGCCGGCATCCCGGCAGGCGAGATAGAATTCGATCACGCCGTACATGACGCCGTGGTCCGTAATGGCAGCGGCGTTCATGCCGAGCTCCTTCACGCGCTTCACATATTCCGTGACCTTGTTGGAGCCGTCGAGGAGCGAATATTCCGTATGCGTATGAAGATGGACAAAAGACATGATACCCTCACCTGCCGGCGAGGAACGCCTCCGCTATGAGGAGGTCCTCCGGCGTCGTCACCTTGATGTTGCGGTAGGTCGCCTCGACAAGGCGCACCCTCCTGTGCAGGAACTGTTCCACCACCATCGCGTCGTCCGTAATGGGAATCCGCACCTGTCCGGCTTCCAGCGCATCCCGCATCCTGTGATACGCTTCCGTAATGAGCGCCCGGTCAAACACCTGCGGCGTCTGCACGATCCACACGCGCGAGCGGTCCGGTGTCGTCACAACGCAGTCGTCCGCATCCGTGATTTTGACCGTGTCCTTGGAAGGCATGCCCGCAACGGCTGTGCCCTCCGACTCCGCTGCCGCCGCAAGGCGCGCCAGCGAAGCTCTGTCAATAAAAGGCCGTGCGGCATCGTGGATGAAGACAAGGCCGCAGTCCCACGCGATGGCATCAATTCCGGAAAGCACAGACAGATACCGCTCCGCACCGCCGGGTGCAAAGGCTCGCACCTTCCGTGCCGCCTGCCCGGCAGCCGGGAGGATGTGCTCCCTGACATAGACTTCGTCGCCGTCCGGGATCACCAGTACGATGTCATCAATGACATCGGAACTCCCCAGTGCCGCAAGGCTCCTTGCGGCGAGCGGAATTCCCGAGAGGTCCATATATTGTTTCGGCACGGGTCCTCCCATGCGGGTCCCGTGCCCTGCCGCCAGCAGGATTGCCGTGTTGCTCATCTCTCACCCAGGGGAAGGTTCGGAATGGCGTTCAGGTCATAGCCGCTCCGCGTTCCCTTCTGATATTCGTAATAGCCGGCGCACGCGATCATGGCACCGTTGTCCGTGCACAGGACGGGCGGAGGACAGTAGAACGAAATGCCGCGCTCCCTGCACGCTTGCTTTGCAGCATTCCGCAGAGCCGTATTCGACGCGACACCTCCCGCCAGCGCAAACTTGTCATAATGGTATTCGTCCACAGCTGCCATGGCACGGGAAACAAGCGTATCCACGACGGACTGCTGGAACGAGGCTGCTACATCCGGCACGCAGATCTCATTCCCCTGCATCTTCTGCGTGTTGAGATAGTTCAGTACGGCGGATTTCAGGCCGCTGAACGAGAAGTCATACTTCGCGTCGCTGACCTTTCCGCGCGGGAAGGCGATGGCATCCGCCCTTCCGTCCCTGGCCGCCCTGTCGATCTTCGGCCCGCCCGGGTAACCGAGGCCGATAGCGCGCGCTACCTTATCGAATGCTTCGCCCGCGGCATCGTCCTGCGTGCGGCCCAGGATCTCATACTCTCCGTAATCGCGCACAATGACGAGATGAGTATGGCCGCCGGAGACAACAAGGCAGATGAACGGCGGCTCCAGCTCCGGCGCCGCCAGGAAATTGGCACTGATATGACCTTCGATGTGGTGCACACCGACGAGCGGAATGCCCCTCGCGAAGCTGATGGCCTTGGCTGCCGAGACGCCGACGAGCAGTGCCCCCACAAGTCCGGGCCCGTAAGTCACCGCAATGGCGTCGAGGTCGTCCAGTGTCGTATCCGCATCCTGCATGGCTTTGCGGATCACCTGATTGACCCGTTCCACATGCTTGCGTGACGCAATCTCCGGCACTACCCCTCCGTACAGCGTATGAATATCAATCTGGGAAGAAATTTCATTGGAAAGGATGGTACGGCCGTCCACAACAACAGAGGCAGCCGTCTCATCGCAGCTGGATTCAATTCCCAGAATGGTAAGTCCTCTCTTCATTCGTTTCCCTGCCTGATCGTTCATTCATCCGCAAAGCGCAGCGTCTTGCTCCGGCCGTCCCACCCGCAGGTGACACGGGGGAAAATCTTCTGCGTATCCTTAATATAGCTGTCCGGGTGGTTTTCGGACGGGGAGAAGTGGGTCAGCCACATCTCCTTCGGCTGCGGATTGGCCCGTGCTGCCAGTCCAGCCGCCTCAGCGAACGTCATGTGCTTCTTGTCCTTCGCCTTGTCAAGCTTGTCCTCTTCCCCGTACATTCCCTCACAGATGAAAAGGTCCGCCCCGGAGGCATATTTCACGATGGAGGGAGTCGGCCGGGAATCCGTTGTGTATGTGACCTTCAGCCCTCTCCTGGGCGGTCCCATGACCATGTCGGGTGTGAAGGTTCTGCCTCCTGCCGTCACGGTCTGGCCCTTCTGCAGGGGATTCCAGCACGCAAGAGGAATGCCCTGCGCCTTCGCGCGTTCCGCATCAAACCTGCCCGCTCGGTCCAGCCGGAACGAATACCCGTAACAGTTCACCCTGTGATTGACGTGAAACGCCGTGATGTGCAGACCGCTGTCCCCCGGCAGGTCAAACGTCTCCTCATTCTCATTCAGTTCCCGGTACTGCAGCCCGAACGGCAGCTCCGGCGCAATGACGCGGAGTGAATCCACGACCTTCTCCAGGCCCTTCGGTCCCACGAGCAGAACAGGCTCCGTCCGGTCCGCGTTTCCCATGGACAGCAGCATACCGGGCAGGCCGGAGATATGGTCTGCATGATAGTGTGTGAACAGGATCACGTCGATCGGGTTCGGACTCCAGCCCTTTTTCTTCATAGCGATCTGGGTTCCCTCTCCGCAGTCCGTCAGGATGGCCCTGCCGTTGCAGCGCACCATCAGGCTCGTCAGCCAGCGGTATGGCAGGGGCATCATGCCCCCCGTTCCCAGTAAACAAACGTCTAACATCTTGGTTCCTCAGCCGGACGCGCCTCCTGTGTATCTTCGATTCTCCACAGAATCAGGGCGTCCTCCACAGGGCCGGTGTAGAAATCCTTCCGGCGTCCCTTCTCCACAAAGTCAAAGCTGTCATACAGCGCACGCGCCGCCGTATTGCCGGAGCGGACTTCCAGCGTAAAACGGGTGATGCCGCCGGCGTGTCCCGCTTCCAGAGCCTGCTCCATCAGCTCATGGGCGATCCCGCGGCAGCGGTATTCCGGAAGAACCGCCACGTTGGAGATCTCTCCATCTCCTCCCAGATTCTGCAGTCCGATGGTCCCGATCATCCTCCCCGATGGTTCCACTGCCGCAAAGTAGACGGCATAGGGCAGGAGGAGTGTTGCGCGATATGAGGCCTCGCTCCAGCCGTCCGTAAAGCAGACGCTCTCGAGCGCAGCCGCCTCCGATGCATCTGCGGGGGTCATCCGCCGGATCCGGAACGTATCCGCGGTACGCGCCCTATAAGTCGGCGCTGTCATGCAGGCCTTCCTTCCGCTCCTCCTTCACGAGGTTTCCGGCGGCCAGGGCAGACAGCTTTCCTTCCTTCCTCGCGGCTTCCATCTGGCGCTCCGCCTGGGATTTGCGCAGGTATTCCGGCCGGAAATCATCGGCATTCACAAGGCAGCGCCCGCCCTCCGTTCCCCACAGGTACGCGGCAAGAACCGCTGTCGAAGCCGCACGCTGTTCCGACAGATGTGCGGGTGCGGCGAAATAAGGCACGGACAGGCCCTGGCGGATTTCCTCCCGGTAAGCCGGCACGCCGTCGCCGACAAGGATCACCTGCCTGCCGCGCTCATTGAGGTCCCCCAGGATGTCCGCGACAGGGACCGCGCAGCCTGCGCGCAGTGCTACCGGACGATCCTTCTCCTCATAGATGCCTGTGTACACCTGGCTTCTCCTCGCGTCCATCATCGGGCAGACCAGGGCGTCAGTTCCGTATACGTTATAGGCCAGCGAGTCCAGTGTCGGTACGGGGATAATCGGAATATCCAGTGCCAGGCCCATGCCCTTGGCTGTTGCCGCGCCGATCCTCAACCCCGTAAAGCTCCCGGGCCCGGATGTGATGGCAATGGCATCGAGCGTTTGGAGGTCCAGCTCCGTCCACTGCTTCAGCTGGTCCATGAGGGGGACCAGGGTCTGGGAATGTGTTTTCTTATACCGAAGGGAATTCTCCGCGACGAGAGTCGTCCCCTCAGGGGTTCCGTCCGTTGTCACCAGCGCCGTGCCTGCCGTGAGGCCGGACGCTTCGATTGCAAGTATGTTCATAGTCTCCCTGTTTCAGTCCAGATCGATGCTGCGGTAATCCAGGCCCCTGGCGAGGTCCTTGCGGATCCGGACGAACCGCGTCTTCGCCGGCAGAATGTCCGCGATCTGCTCCGGCCATTCAATTATGCAGACACCGCTGCCGAAGATGTAATCGTCAAACCCGACCTCTTCCATCTCCTCCGGCTCTTCAATCCGGTAGACGTCGAAATGATACAGCGGCAGCCTTCCTCCCTCGTAAATCTGGAGAATCGTAAACGTAGGGCTGTTCACTGGTTCCCCGATCCCGAGTCCCTCCGCAAGGCCTTTCGTGAACACGGTCTTGCCGACTCCGAGATCCCCGGAAAGAGCATAGACCTCGCCGCCCTTTGCTTCTTCCCCGAGTCTTCTTCCGATTTCCCGGGTATCCTGTGCCGAATATGAATCAAAATGCTTCATGACTTTCACCATCGAAAAGGACCCGCGGGCATGCCCCGCGGGTCCTAGTTTACTCTTGGTCAGACTTATTTGTAAAGCAACGCGCGGCAGGTCCTGCCGTCCCGGGCTGTTCCCTGCTGCCTGTTACTTCGTGCCCTTCAGGATGGGGCTGAGCTTCTTGTAGATGAGGAACGTAACCACAACGTCAATCATACCCTTTACAAAGGTGAACGGTACATTGAATACCAAAAGACTCTGCTCCACACTCTTCATGGAAGGGATGATAGCCTGATAGGCCGCAAGGATCGTCTCCTTCGGCATGAACTGATAATAGAAAGGATAAACGACGAAGCGGTTCAGCGGGTAGGAGACGGCCGCCATAACAATGGCTCCGATGAGCGAAGCGGCAACAGCGCCCTTCTTCGTTTTATGAAACCGGTAAATCAGCCCTGCCGTGCCGGCAAATACCGCGCCGAGCGCGAAGTTGCACAGCTCCCCGACGCCGAACGAGGAGGTGCTCATCAGGCCGTGAAGCAGGTTTTTCACGAGCTCAATGACAATGCCCCATACCGGTCCGAGCGCAAATGCACCCAGCAGTGCCGGCAGGTCCGAGAAGTCGAACTTCACGAACGTCGGCATGAGGAACGGAACCGGTATTTCCACGAGCTGCAGAACAAACGCTGCCGCGGACAGCACGCCGGTCACCGCGAGGGCACGCACTCCTGATTTTGTCCCGGATGCGGACTTCCTGTTTTCAGCTGCAATTTCTGTCATAACACTGACCTCCTTTGCCTGCATGGCAGGCTCATTCTGTTGTCGTGAGGTTTTCCGGAGTGTTCTTGCGGGCCTCTGATGCCCGCTCGTGCAGGTGCGTCCATTGAGGCCCTGGCGCTGCAAAAAACCCTGCATCCTTACGGATACAGGGCAGATCAGTCATTGCAGGGTACCTGCAGCTTACCTGAACATTTTTCTTCCATCCGGACTTACAAACCGACGCGCTTCCGCATCCGTTTCATCACCGTTGGTCCCGGAGTTTCACCGAATCAGCCGGCCGGAAACCCCGGCCGGGTCGCGGACTGTACCGCCAGTAGGGAATTGCACCCTGCCCTGAAAAACACTCAATTGATGTAACTGTGATTATTCTAACTGGCAAAAGCCATTTTGTAAAGGGGTATGTGAAAAAACCGGCCTCTCACCCGACAACGCGCAGGTTGAAGCGGTTGACAGCCTTGCGCTCCTCCTCGGCGCTGTCTACCTTCGCGATGCACGCACCGAGGGAGCGGAGCTTCTCGGGGAAATCCTCGTATCCCCGCTCAATGAAATGAATATCGTAAATCTCGGAATATCCGGATGCTGCAAGCGCCGCTGTCACAAGCGCGGCTCCGGCGCGCAGGTCCGGCGCACTGATATTGGCGCCCGTATAGTTCTCCACGCCGTCAATGATGGCGGTATTGCCTTCCACACGGATGGCGGCTCCCATCTTCGCGAGCTCATCCGTGTACTTGAAGCGGTTCTCGAAGATCGATTCCGTCACAATACTCGTCCCCCTCGCGAGGCCCAGAAGGACACTGATCTGCGGCTGCATGTCCGTAGGAAAGCCCGGGTACGGTAGCGTCTTGACGTTCGTATGCTCCAGGCGTCTCGCCGCAACGATGCGCACGGAATCATCCGACTCCGTGATCTCACAGCCCATCTCGATCAGCTTCGCAGTCATGCATTCCAGATGCTTCGGAATGACGTTCGTAATCGTGACGTCTCCGCGTGTCGCGGCGGCAGCGTACATATAGGTGCCTGCCTCAATCTGGTCGGGGATGATGGAATATTCCGTGCCGTGCAGGCGCTCGACTCCCTTGATGCGGATGACGTCCGTGCCGGCGCCGCGGATCCTGGCACCCATGCTGTTGAGGAAGTTGGCCAGATCCACAACGTGGGGCTCCTTCGCCGCGTTCTCGATGATGGTATTGCCCCTGGCCATAACGGCAGCCATGACGATGTTGATCGTCGCGCCGACGGAGACCACATCCATGTAGATATGGCTGCCGTTCAGCTCCTGTGCCTTCGCAACGACCATGCCGGGAGAAGCGAGCGAGACGCTTGCGCCGAGGGCCCGGAAGCCCTTGATGTGCTGGTCAATGGGCCGGAGCCCGATATTGCAGCCGCCCGGAAGCGCTACCTCCGCCTTCCTGTATTTGCCCAGGAGTGAGCCGATCAGGTAATAGGATCCGCGGATCCTGCGCACCGCTTCATTGTCAACCGGCCCGTCGACAATCGTGGCTCCGTTCAGAATATAGGTGTGCCTGTCCGGATGCTCCACTCCGCCGCCGATCTGCTCAATTGCGCCGACCAGCGCGCGGATGTCACTGACATCCGGCACATTCTCCACCGTAACTGGTTCATTTGCCATGATAGCGGCAGCCAGAATTGCAAGTGCCGCGTTCTTGGCTCCTGCAATTTCGACCTCCCCCGAAAGGGGATTGCCGCCTTTCACAACGTAATGTTCCATACAGAATAACCTCTCCGGCTTCCCGCAAAACCCGACGGGAAAACTTTACCTAGGATACTCTATCCGATTATTTCTGTCAAATGATGCCGCCCGGTTTCATTGATTGACATAGTTCAGCACGTTGACCGCTGTCCCGTTGACGCGCAGCTCGAAATGCAGATGAGGGCCGGTGCTGTTGCCGGTATTGCCGCTTCGCGCAATGACCTGTCCCTGTGAAACCGTCTGTCCGACGCTGACGAGGATCCTCGACAGGTGGCCGTATCTTGTCACCTTGCCGTCCCCGTGATTGATGTAGACGACATTGCCGTAGCCGGACTGCCAGCCCGCAATCGTCACTGTGCCGCCGGAAGATGCCATGACCGCTGTGCCGACCGGCACTGCGATATCCGTGCCCTGGTGGTAGGTCGAAGCGCCCGCCTTCGGCCTTGCGCGGTTGCCGAAGCCGGAGGAAATCCTTCCGCCGCTCACCGGCCAGATGAACGTCGGAGGGTTCTTCGTACCGATCTCGATGATCTGCGGCACCGCCTCGCGGGTCGTTACCTGTTTCACGATTTCCGCACCGGTCCGGCTGCCGTTCTTGTAATTAACCAGCGCAACCACCTTGCGGTGTCCGGTCTCCGCATCCTGGATGACAGCCTGTTTCGTCGTATACCAGCTGTCATTCTTCTTATATACCGTATCTGCGCTGTAGTCCTCTTCGTAATATTCCTGATTCGTATAAACGACGGACAGCTTCGGCTCCTGTACACTGACGGTCAGGATATCCCCGGGCAGGATCGTCGAACTCGTACTCGCAAGGAGCGGATTCATGGCGACGAGCTGCTCACTCGTCAGGCCGAAGCGGCTGGCAATAACCGAAATGGAATCACCGCTCTGCACGGTGTACTCCTGGTTCTTCGACACGTCTCCCGTCACGTCGGACACGGCATCCTCGAGCGTGGAGATCTGGTTTTCCGGCATAAAGGCTTCCGCCACCTCAATCTTCTCCGCGAAGCCGATCTCCTGCAGACCGAGATCAAAGTCCTCAAGGGAATCGCCGGTCTTGGGGGTGACATTGTCCAGATATTCCGCGAGCTGCTGCTCGATGCCGGTGAGCGGCAGGACGCTGCGGCTTGCAAGGTCCTGCTTCTGCTGCTCGGTTGTGGACAGGACCCGGCTCGTCAGGACGCTGATCTCGCGCTCCGGGTCCGGCACGAGATTGACGACATATTCCCGGTTCGGGTCATACGTCTCCAGCACCTCATTCAGCAGGGACTTCACCTCGTCTGCGGTCCGGAGGTTGACTGTGTACTGGCCCATCTTCACCGTGTAGCAGTGCTGCAGCGAATACTGGGTCGAGCGGCCTCCCCTGTCCGTCAGCACGCGGATCATCCGGTTGATGACGTCGAATGTGGAATCCACCTTCCCCCACATGACCTCCTCACCGTCAATTTCCATATCAGCATCGATGTAGAGGATATCATCGCTCCTGAGTTCCATCTGACGGCGCGCGGCCCGCAGGCACTGCTTCGCCTGAGCCGCAGAAGCCAGCGTGCCGACCTCCTCACCGTTCAGGAAGATATGAAACATGTTGTTGCCCTGCTTCCGGAACGGGACAAATTCAGGCACAAAAAAAAGGCTGACCAGCAGAACAAAGACAGAGACAGCCAGAAACTGATACCGTATTCTTTTCGCGTTGAGTCTGACCATACAGTGCCAATCAGCCGCCAATCATCTTCAGGACGAAGTCCACAAGTCCGAGGCGGTCGCAGACAACGAACGCAAGACCCAGGACAGCTACGATCAGAGTCAGGACCTGGACCCAGGTAATCGCGGGCTTATTGGGGAGCTTCATGGTATCAATCCGGTTTTCCAGCTCCTCGGTCTGCTTCTTCAGCAGCTGATCCGTCGCGGCCTGAATGTTGCGGTAGACACGCACATTTTCCTTATGGGAATATTCGTCCGACTGCTGGATCAGGTCTGACATCTTCTGGCTGCCGGCCGCAAAGGAGGTCTGAAGCGACTCCTTAATGGCGTCCAGCTCCTTCTCCAGATCCGCGGGCTGCGACTGTGCAATCGATTCCCTGCACTGATCCAGTGCATCCTGTATCTGCTTCAGGACTTCCTGCGCGGAGCGGGCAGACTCCCCGTTCATTGTGCGGAGCTCTTCAACAAGGCCGCTGTTCTTCTGCAGAAGCTCCTTCCACTCGTCGATCTCCTTCGCTGAATCCTCGACCGACTGCTTCAGGCTTGCGTTCTCCCTCGCCTCTGCTTCGCCGTTGGCACGGATCAGGTCATCCGCCTGCATCGTGCCGCCCTGTTCCAGTGTATCCAGTAGTTCACTCATCGTTTTACCTTTTCATGCCTGCACCGGCAGGCTCTGACCGGACGTAATCCGCAGGGGGCGTCCGTATTTTCCTTCGGTACCGCACCTTTGCAGGGCACGGCAGATACGAAATCATGATAGCATGCAGGGGATTGAGAATCAAACCGGATGCGTCCTGTCTGAGGACCATCGTTCAGGCATTTTGCCCGGGATTGCTGCGATCGGGGCATCAGGGGGCAGGAAAGTAACTGCAGTCCGTATCGCGCCTGCGCATTATGTACAAAATGTATAGTTTCATTTTGTGAAAATCAACGTTTTTGTGTAATATAACAATAATGACATAGTTCGTTCATATTTTGTTCATAATTAATTGCTATATTATAACCATCAAGAGCAAGACAGATAGATAATTTTTTCATAATAAGCCCTGGCGTCGTGAGACGTCAGGGCACTCCTCTTTTTACGGGATTTCATCATAGAAAAAGCTGCGTTACCGGAAAAAATCCGGCAGCGCAGCTTATTTTTACCTTCCTCCGAAATTCAGCTCACGTACAGCACGACGTGCAGCACAGCCTGACTTCCGTTCGTCTCATTGCGTCCGATCCTGTGCAGGAAGCAGGTTACCTGCCTTCCGGACATCTGCTCCTTCATTGCGATGGACTCCCACTTGCCGGTCTGCATGCAGGTATTCACCGCTCCGGCAAACGGTGCTGACGGCGTATAGAGTGAATCATCCCTGCGCGCACGGCTGCCGAGATCGCTCTTCGTCCCCATCCTCCTCTGGAATTCGGCATATTCCTGATTGGCCCTGATCGTGGCAAACAGACCTTCCCGGATCTCAATCACACCGGCAGGAATCGTATAGGTCAGTCTCTCGAAACGCGCGTCGTCCCCATACGAGAACGGGTCATTCAGGTTGATGGAGCCGATTTCCTCATAATAGCCGATGGCGCGCGGATTCTCCGTCGGAACACCGTTGCCCAGTTTCACCTGCTCGAGGATATATTCCAGGGGATGCGGTGTATCGAACAGGAAGCCCTGCAGCTTCTCGCAGCCCATATCCCGCAGCATCGCATACTGCCCGTCGGTTTCTACGCCCTCGGCAAGCGTGCCGACCTGCAGCTTCTTCGCCAGATTGATCAGGTTGGAGAGGACCAGTTTCATCTTCTCCTCGTCGCCCTGGTTCGTCTTCAGGTACTTCAGGTCCATTTTGATGAGGTCAAAGCTGGCATTTGCGAGCAGGTTAAGCGAGGTATGCCCGGAGCCGAAGTTGTCCATCCATACCTTGAAGCCGGCCTTGTGAAAGCGCTGGATCTGGCTGCGCACCCTGGCATAGTTGCGGACAAACGCATCCTCCGTGATCTCGAAGATGATCATCCTGGGATAAACGCCTGCTGCCTGTACCCTGCGGGAAATAATATCCACGAGGTCCTCTTCCTCGAAATCGTATTCCGACAGATTGACAGACACAGGCAGGGCAGTCAGATGGTTCTGGCGTTTGATCGTGAAATCCTTCAGCACCTGGTCCAGGATATAAAGATCGAGAGTGACAGACCGGTGATTTTCCTCCAGGATCGGAATGAAGGCAGCCGGACTGATCATGCCAAGGCGCGGATCCTCCCATCTCGCCAGGGCCTCCTCCTGACACTGCTCGTTCGTCACGGCGCGGAAAATCGGCTGGTAGTAGACCTTGAATTCGTGATTTGCGATCGCGCGTTCAAAGCTGTCCAGCACATACTGACGGGTGCGTACCTTCGCATCCAGCTTCTGGTCATACCATGCGGACTGTACCGACACGTTGTCCCGTATATTGTCGCAGGCAAGCTTTGCACGGTCGCAGGACGTCGGCACCGTGTCCCCCCGGACGAACTGATACAGTCCTGCCTTTATATGAACGTCCCTGTCGGGAAAGCGCTGCTGCAGGGCAGCCTCCGGCTGTCCGGTCCTCTCATCCGCCTCATCCCTGCTGACCAGAACGACAAAGTGGTCGTCCGCAAATCGTGAAACGAGTCTGCCCGGGAAGGTATTCTGCAGGACGTCCGCGAACTGATGCAGCAGGTCGTCACCCTCGTAGAAGCCGTATTTCTCGTTATAGTTCTTCATACCGAGGATATTGAAGTAGAGGAAAACCGGTTTCCAGGACAGGTCAGCGTTGCCGTCCACCTGGTCCTCCGCCTTCAGGAAGAAGAACTTCATCGTGGCAAGACCCGTCAGCGGGTCCTTGTTCATCTCACCGGCAGACAGCTGCTGCTGCGCACGGATATTCGTGGGGCGCAGTGCACGGGAGTCAAAGGGACCGCCGCTGATCTTCGGGGAGAATTTCTTCTTCGCATAGCCGATCTGCACATCCGCGAAACGGATCATCTGGGAGAGCGTCTTCCGGTCCGCTGCGTTCCCGACACAGTAGCCGCAGCTGGATCTCGCACGGATCGTGATGTTTTCATCCACCTGCATTTCCTCAAAGCGGTTCATCTGCTCCGCGACGCGGTCACGGATGTCCTGTTCCTTCATCATGGTGAAGATCAGGAACTCATCCCCTCCGTAGCGGAAACAGTTTTCCTCCCCGAAGACGCCTGCCAGGTTGTTGAAATAGGTCTGCAGGACCCTGTCTCCGACCTCGTGTCCATAGACGTCATTGATGGCCTTGAAATCATCCATGTCGAAAAACAGGATGACGATGTCCTTCTTCAGGAACCGGTTTCCTTCCGCGTTCAGGGCATTCCGGTTCTTGAACCCCGTGAGCGTGTCATGGAAATACTGGTTCTGCAGGTTCCGGAAGCTCTGCGCGCTGTCGAAGCGGTTCCGCAGAACCACCAGCGTCAGCACGACGCTCACAAGGAAAAACGTGACAAGGTGCACCAGGTCCTGCACAAACAGGTCCGTCGGCTTCACAGCATAGCTCATCACGGCGAACAGGCCGGCAAACAGTGCGTTAAATCCAATGACATGGGAGGGAATGTCCATGATCATGGCAGGCAGTGCCACAATCAGCAGCAGAACAGCCGCCGCCGGAGCATCCGGCAGCAGAATAGTTCCGCCGATCACAGACAGGATATAGACGGGTACGGTACTCAGATACAGAAAGGCTGTGGCATGGGTGCCGCGGTCCCGGACAAAAAGACGGTCTGCAGCGAAAAGCAGGCCGAAATAGACTAAAAGCGCAATGGAAATCCCGGAAACAGCGCTGCTGCCTGTAAGAAGAAAGCAGATAAAATCCACGGCAGCAAGGGGAAGTCCCACCGCTGCCAGGATATGGAACGACTTCAGGTTCTGGCGGCGGATTTCCTCCTGTAACGCAGAAAGATCTCTCCCCCGGGGAAAACTCAGCTTCAGATCCATCTTCCCGACCTTCCTTTCCATCCGGCAGCGTTCCCGTCCCGGCCCGGCTTATGCTTCGCTGTCCGCGGCGCTCTCCGTGTTGATCTCCTGAATCTCGTTGTTGAGATACAGCATCTTGTCATCGAGGTTGGCTGCGATTTTCGAGCACTCCAGCAGTTCCTGTTCGATCCGCTCCGGGATTTGGCCGGTGAACTTGTACTGGATCTTGTGTTCCAGGCTCGCCCAGAAATCCATCGCAATTGTCCGGATCTGGATTTCCACCTTCGTATCCGCGACCCGGTCAGACAGATAGACAGGAATGGTCACAATCATGTGGTAGCTCATGTAGCCCGTCGGCTTCGGCTTCGCCAGATAGTCCTTGATCGCGAGCACATGGATATCGCTCTGGTTGCTGATCATGTCCGCAATCCGGTAGATATCCGACGTGAAGTCACAGATGATCCGGATTCCTGCAATATCATTGCAGTATTTCACCATGTTTTCGAGCGTCCCGTCATAGCCGTGGCGCCGGAGCTTTTTCACGATGCTGTCCGGGGATTTGATCCTGGCCTTGACGTGCTCGATCGGATTGTATTTGTGCGTCAGCTGGAATTCCTCGGTCAGGGTTTCCAGCTTCGTCTGCATCTGCCTGAGCGCCGCATGATAGATCATCATGACCTCTTCATAACTATCGGCGCTCTCATCGGTTACTTTAATTTCCAATGTACTTCACCCGCTGTTACTCCACGGTTACACTCTTGGCGAGGTTTCTGGGCTTATCCACATCCAGGCCTTTGGCCACCGCCACATAATACGCAAACAGCTGCAGCGGCACGATGGCGACACTCGTCGCGAAATGGGGGTCCGTCTTCGGGATGTATATCGTAAAGTCCGCCGTGTCCTCAATGTTGTAATTGCCGTAAGTCGTAAGTCCCATAAGATACCCGCCGCGGGATCTGACCTCCACCATGTTGCTGACAGTCTTCTCATACAGATCCGGCTGTGTCAGCACGCCGACACACAGTGTCCCGTCCTCGATGAGTGAGATGGTCCCGTGCTTGAGCTCGCCGGCTGCGTATGCCTCGGAATGAATGTAGGAGATCTCCTTGAGCTTGAGCGAGCCCTCCAGTGAGATTGCATAATCGATACCCCTTCCGATGAAGAAAATATCCTGCGCGTTGGAATATTTGGCCGCAAACCACTGGATGCGTTCCTTGTCCTCGAGGGCCTTCCCGATCTTGTCCGGCAGTGCCTGAAGCTCCGCGATGTAATTGTCCGTCTGCTCAGGTGTGATGGTGCCGCGCACGGCTGCTGTCTCGATGGCAAGGCAGTAGCCCGCAATGAGCTGTGTGGAATAAGCCTTCGTCGTCGCAACCGCGATCTCGGGGCCCGCCAGTGTGTAGAAGACATAGTCCGCTTCGCGGGCAATAGACGAACCCACAACATTGACGATGGCAAGGGTCTTCATACCTTTCTCCTTCGCAAGGCGCAGGGCCGCCAGCGAATCCGCCGTCTCGCCGGACTGACTGATGATCACGGCAAGGGAGTTCTCCGGAATAAGCGGATTCCGGTAGCGGAATTCCGAAGCAAGCTCCACGCGGACCGGAATCCTCGCGATATCCTCTATGACGTACTGGATCGCAACGCCGACATGATATGCGGAGCCGCACCCGATGATGAGCATCTGCTGCAGCTCCTTCAGTGTCTCGTCAGGAATTCCCGCGGCGGAAAGATCAATTTTCCCATCCTTCAGGACGGAATTCAGCGTGTCACGGACTGCCTTCGGCTGCTCGTGGATTTCCTTCATCATGAAGTGACGGTAGCCTCCGCGCTCAGCGGCCTTGGCATCCATCTTCACTTCCACAGGCTCCTTGGTGATTTCCTCCTGGTCAATGTTGTAGAACGTCACTTTATCCTGTTCCATCACACCGACTTCCTGGTTCCCGATGTAGTACACCCTGCGGGTATACTTCAGGATGGCAGGCACATCGGAAGCGAGGAAGTTCTCACCGTCCCCGACGCCGATGATCATCGGCGCGTCCTTACGGGCACAGTAAACCTTTCCGGGCTCCTCCCGGAACATGATGGCTACCGCATACGTGCCCCTCACACGCAGCATCGCATGTGTGATGGCGTGAACCGGACCCAGGTTGTATTTGTGCAGGTAGTATTCGATCAGGTTGATGAAAACTTCGGTATCCGTCTCGGAATAGAAGTGATAATCATGGCGCAGGAGCTTCTCGCGCACTTCCTGGTAATTCTCGATGATGCCGTTGTGGACGCCGACAACACTGCCGTCGTTCGAGATATGCGGATGGGCGTTCGTCTCCGACGGTTCCCCGTGGGTCGCCCATCTCGTGTGGCCGATGCCGCAGCAGCCCGCGAGGGCCTGTCCGTCATTGGTCTTCTCCGCAAGCTCACGCAGTCTCCCCTTGGCTTTTACGATGGTGAAGGGATCCGATCCTTCGCGGACGGCAAGTCCGGCGGAATCATATCCGCGGTATTCCAGCTTCGCCAGTCCGTCCAGCAGGATCGGTGCTGCCTGTCTCTTTCCTATATAGCCTACAATTCCGCACATACTGTATTACCTCCCGGTAAATTCACGATTCCTGACGCCAGACCCGTTTCCAGTAAACCGGGTTGGCCGTTGCCCTTCTGATTGCCCTGCGGGACAGGCGGCGGTAATTCCGTCCCTTCCTGTAGCCCAGATAGCGCATGCCGCAGCCAGCGATAAAGCCCGGAGCTTCCTTCAGCGCATGATGCTGCGACAGGAGCTTCAGGACTGCCAGTACATAGCGCTTCCCCTCGCCCTCGGAGCGGGAGCCGGCGAAAATTTCCGGATGATCTGCCTGGGAAACCCCGAGATCGAAGTTCCGGCGGTACTGCTGCACGGCGCTGTAGCTGTGTGAATGAAACACCCTCGCCTCCGCCGTGTAGCGGATGCGGTAGCCGGCCTTCAGTGCTCTCCCCGCAAAAACCATGTCCTCGTTGAAGATCGACGGCTCCGGGAAATATCCCAGTTCCTCCAGCACGGACAGCCGGTAAGCCGCACAGACATCGGAGCAGAAATACGTCTTAATCCCGAGCCTCGGGAGATCCGCCTCACATTTCACCATGGGCTCCGGCGGATAATTAAAATCCCGTGTCAGCCGTTCTACGGCCTTCGCATCCGGATTGGCGAGCTGCCTTGCAAACGATACCGCAAGGCTCTCATCCCCGTGAAACGGCTCGATCAGGCGGCGGATCAGCGTGTCATCCTCCGGCAGGGCATCCTGCGTCATCATGACACAGTAATCCGCACCGGTGCACTGTCGGGCACCAAAGGTCCTCGTTGCACCGTGGTCAAACTCCTCCTCCCCGATGAATGTCAGGTCCACCTTCGGGAAGCGCTCGCCAAACCGCTCCATGGTAAGCCCCTGTGCTGCGAGCAGATCTGCAAGACCCTGCTCCCCCGTCTGGATAAGGTGAACGGAGCGCACCTCCATCGTCTGGCAGTGCAGCGATTCCAGTATCTTAATCAGCCGTCCCTCCGGATGATACGAGGGAATGACAACGTCAACTGTTTCAGCCATACTGCGAATAGTATACCATGCTCTGCAGGCAAAGCGGGGAGAGTCATACCCAAGGTACGGCTCTCCCCGTCGGAATCCTGCTGTGAAATTGCAATGCCGGGTATAGCGGTCCGGCCGGGATCAGGTATGATCCGCGTCTGTCATCTCCTCCGGTACCGCGTCCTTCGTGTCCTGATCAATGAAATCGGAATACT
Organism: uncultured Lachnospiraceae bacterium; assembly: GCA_900316855.1. Taxonomy (GTDB): domain Bacteria; phylum Bacillota; class Clostridia; order Lachnospirales; family Lachnospiraceae; genus CAG-791. The sequence goes on from ONEK01000006.1 coordinate 42,947, forward strand.
GCTGCACGGTATCCGATACCTGATAGCTCTCATCGTCAAACAGGAACTGATGCAGCCACTGTACATTTTCCGCCAGGGACCTCGGAACGACGGCATCGCCGACCGCATCGCCGAGATTTGCCTGAATCCTGAGATCCGACTGCGGGAATCCATTGGCCATATCGTCCATGTTCTCCTCCTCCACGACGTTGTACTTCGTAAGAGAGGAAACGTCCTTCACCAGATCGTCCAGACTGTAGGAGGTATACACTTCACTGAAGGCATTGGTCGCAATGTCTGCGAGCTGGCTCACATTGGCCTGCTTTGCCTTGTTCATGACGGCATACAGCACCTCGCGCTGTCTGGCAGCGCGCTTGTAGTCCCAGCCCTTCGTGTAACGGATACGGCAGTAAGCCGTTGCCTGCAGTCCGTCCAGCGTCTGCACGCCGGGCTCAGTGACCTCGGTGTAATCCATGCCGAGTTCCTTCGCCATCGTGGACTGATAATTGTTCAGATGGGATATCTCATCCTCCTCGACCGGAATCTCAATGCCGCCCAGGGCATTGATGACATCGGTGAGTCCGCCGAAGCCGACCGTCACGAAATCCGTGATGTTCATATCCAGGTTGGAATTGAGCATGTTGATGGCCTGCTGGGGACCGCCCTTCGCATAGGCAGCGTTGCACTTGTTGTAGTTATCATTGCCCAGGTTCAGGAACGTATCGCGGTAAACAGAGACAAGCTTGACGTCTCCGGTGTCCTCGTTGATGGAGCAGATCATGATGGAGTCGGACCGCGTATTCTGATCCAGCTCACCCTCCGTGGAATCCACGCCGAAGAAGGCGATGTTGCGGTATCCCTTCATCGTTCCGGTCTCGGCTTCCTGCTGCACGTTCGTAGCGATCGCTTCCGTGAGCTGTGTCTGGGACAGGTTCGCCTTGCCAACCTTCGAGACATTCAGCACCATGTACAGGATCAGCAGTACAGCGATCAGGGCTGCAATCTCCACCGCAAACAGGATGATCCTGCGCTTCTTCTTCCCGGAATCCGCTGCATCGTCACGATAGCCATAATCCCTGCCGGTACGGCGGGAGCTCCTGCCCCTGCGGGAAGGTCTTACGTCCTCGTAATCATCCGCATAGCGGTCATCGTCCGCGTAGGGATCATCATATCCGTCATCGTCTGCATAACGGTCGTCGTCTGCATAGCGCTCATCGCCTGCATACCCGTCATCATCTGCATAACGATCCTCGTCCGCGTAGCGCTCATCCCCGGCGTAACGGTCGTCGTCCGCATATCCGTCGTCCCCGTCGTAGTCTTCTTCCCCGCGGCCTTCGTAATCTTCATCGTATCCGTCGTCTTCGAACTCGTCATACTGATCGTCGAAGCCACGTCCGTTTTTTCTGGCCATTGTTTCCTCCAGGATTCTGCATATGTATTCTGAACACAAACACGTGATATTTTGCCACACTCGCCGAAATGTTACAAGTTTTTTACAGTCTTTTAAGAATTCAGTACGCGTTCCGGTTGATGAAGCCCTTGAAGACCGTGAGGAACAGGATCCGGAAGTCCAGTCCCAGGCTCCAGTTCTCAATATAGAAGATATCGTACTCGATCCGTTTGCGGATCGAGGTGTCCCCGCGGTAGCCGTTGATCTGTGCCCAGCCGGTGATGCCGGGACGCACCTGATGCTTGACCATGTAGCGCGGAATCTCCTCCCTGAACTTCTCGACGAACTGCGGTCTCTCCGGCCGGGGACCCACAAGGCTCATGCTGCCCATCAGCACGTTGAAGAACTGCGGCATCTCATCGATGCTGGTACGCCGCAGGAGACTGCCGAATTTCGTGACGCGCTCGTCATTGCGGGTCGTCCAGCCCTGCCGCTCCTCCTCCTGGGTCTGGACGCGCATCGTGCGGAATTTATACATCGTGAACGGCTTGCTGTGCATGCCGATCCTCGTCTGTTTGTAAATCACCGGGCCTCTGGATGTGAGCTTCGTCCCGACGGCGGCGAACAGCATCAGCGGTGAAAACAGCACAATGCAGAAGATGGCGCCGGCAACATCGACAATCCTCTTGAGCACCGCATTCCAGGTATTCGACAGCGGAACATAGCGGATATTGATAACCGGCAGTCCCATGAGGTCCTCCGTGTAGGGGCGGGACGGGAACAGCGAATTGTAGTCCGGAATGAACTTCGTGTGGACACCGGATTTTTCACACTGGTCCACAATGGATTCCAGCTTGTTGTAGTCGCACAGGGGAAGTGTGATGGCAATCTCATCGAGCTTGTTCTCCGGCAGGATGTGAGAAAGGTTATCCAGGGTTCCCAGCACCCTGACGCCCTTATATTCCGTGTCCTTCGGTACATGATCGTCCAGGATGCCGTGCACGACATAGCCCCACTGGGCATTGCTGTAGATGCGGTCCAGGTAGGCCTCCGCCGCGCGCGAATAGCCGATGAGCAGGATGTGCTTGAGATTGTTCCCGCGTCTGCGGATGGTATACAGGACCTTGCGGATCATCCAACGGTACAGGATGGTCAGTGTCATATTGATGAAATAGAACAGGAAAATGAACGTACGGGAGAAGTCGACAATCCCGTCGATGCTGGTGGACAGCAGGAAGAAGATCACCATGACACCGACGATGCCGACGGTGTTGGCCTTGATGATATTCCAGATTTCGGTGCGGATCCTCGTAGCACGCTTGCTGGTATACAGGTTGTAGATGGAATACAGGATCAGGTAGGCGGGGACAATAAAATACAGAACCCTGAAGTAGGTTTCTGCGGGAAGCGCGGTTACGCCGGGCGTCGTGTCGGCCAGAGGGGTCAGGAACTTGATCACCCACGCGAGGAGGAAGCTGCCCATGACAACGAGCCCGTCCAGCACGATATGCATTCTGTTAAAAAAAATCTGGTTATCCTTGATCATGTATCACTGAAAAATACGCCTGAACGTATTGGAGATCAGCTCGCCCTCAATGTGCAGGTAATTGCCCAGATGAGAAAAGCAAAACGGTACCTTTTCCCCGAGATAGACAGGCAGAACCCTGTCCTGTTCCTCATCCGGATCGGACAGACAGGCTTCCTGCGCAATCGTCCCCTTCCTGCAGGGAATGTCATTGCGCACCATCCAGTCGTGATCCTTCGCAAGCTCCTTCAGGATCCTGCCGCGCTCCAGCCCGGCATCATAAGACTCCCCGAGACCCTTCCGGTGAAAATAGCGTTTCTTGACCGCCTGTCCCAGCTTCCGCCACGGTGCGTTCAGCCCGTAGAAAAACGCCGGCTGGTTCTTGTACAGCAGGTAGGCGTTGTTGCCGCTCGTCATTGCTTCCTTGAACGGATTGTGAACTGCTCCGGACGAAGCGCTGCCCGCGTGCCAGACGACAGCCCCGGAGGCAAACAGGTTCACATAGCCGTAGATTTTCGCGCGGTAGCCGATATCCACATCCTCGAGATAGCAGAAGTGGCGCTCGTCAAACCAGCCGATCTCATCGAAAACCTTCATCCGGTAGATCGCTGCGCCCGCACAGGACGAAAAAATTTCGTCATCGCGGCAGAAGCGGTCCCGGTTCATAGCCTTGCCCCTTGCAAACGCCCAGCCCAGCAGGCAGTACAGGTCTCCGGCGTCATCAATCACCTCCGGATCCTTCATGGACAGCATCTTCGCCTGGGCGGAAAAGGCATTCCCGTTCTGCACGATACGGATATACAGCTGTTCCACGCACGCCTGATCTACCCGGGTATCATTGTTCAGCAGGATGGCATACGGGGTACGGACCAGGTGAAGGCCGCAGTTCACCGCATGGCAGAAGCCTGTGTTCGCCTTCAGCTTCAGGAGCCGGATTCCGGGATATTCCCGCTCAATCAGCTCGCTGCTGCCGTCATCGGAGGCATTGTCCACCACGATGATTTCCGGCAGAAACGTTCCTTCAAGAAGAGAATCCAGACATCCCCGGATGTACTGGATTCCGTTATAGTTCGGAATGACGACCGTAATCGTGTCGCGTTTATCTGTTCCCGGCAATTTACTCCTCCCGCTGCAGTGCCTGACATGGCCTTGCGCAGCAGAAAACCTTTCCACGGTCAGAGGTCTGTCCTGTTCACCATTCCGGGGTCCCAGACAATGAGATAGCCCAGCTTCCGGACTTCCCTGCAGAACTCCAGGGAGAGTGCCTTCAGGTCGTCCTCGCCGCGGCGCATAACGTGCGTCTCGTACGGTGCTCCGAAAACCGTCTGGTACAGCGGCCGCAGCTCGTCGCGGATCAGCATGCAGCGGACGTCCACCGCATCGCAGTCCTGGCGGGTATCCATGCGGTGCATCGGCCCGGACTCCATCTCGTGCGCACCGAGATACGCCACATGGCCGTTCTCGTCCATCATGCCGCCCACAATGCGATGCTCCCTGCGGGAGACGAGCTTGCCTCCCACGACGCCGACCTCGCTGCGCGCAGTGAAAATATCCGGGTGATACTCCACCGTGTAGAAGCCTCCGTGACGGGAATTCGTCACAGTGGCGTCAATATGGCACGTGCGGAAATACTCCTCCAGTGCGCGGCGTCCCGCTTCGTGGGCATAATTCTTATGTCCGGGATCTCCTGCCGTGGAGCCCGGGTGGGTTCTCCAGTGGTACAGCACCCGGCCGATGTGCTGGATGCCCGACCAGGGTGCACGGAGCATGAGGTCATAATCCTGCGCCCCGTCATACTCCGGGCGCAGCAGAAGCGCCTTGAACAGCTCGGTCTTCATCACCAGGAAGTGGCAGATATAATTGTTCGCCAGAAAGTAATCGATGTTGAAATCCGGCTTGCGGTTCGGCTCGAAGAACCTGCGCGCGGCAGCATCACATTTGTCCTCGTCCGAATACAGGATCTCCGCTCCGGTCGCAGTAATCCTGCGCGTCACCTCGAAAACGGCATCCGGTGTCAGGAGATCGTCATTGTCCAGGAAGGCTACATAGCTTCCCTCAGCCGCCTCCGCTGCCGCGTTCGTATTGCCGGAAATCCCGCCGTTCAGGTGAAGCGGCAGGTAACGGACCCGGTCATCCTCGAACGAGGCTGCAGCCGCCCGCGCGGAATTGTCCGCGCTGCCGTCTGCCAGGATCAGCTCCCAGTTGCCGAACGTCTGCGCCAGCACCGAATCGATCATCTGACGGAAATACGTTTCATTCGGTTCGTAAACCGGCACCAGGATGCTGACAAGGGGCAGGTCACTGCCATCCTCCCTGCACATCCGGTACGCGCTGCGCTGCCGCTCCAGTGTCTGCGCCTCCGGCGCCGTATAGCCGTATGGGGTCCCGTGCCTTTCCCTCAGCCTCTCGGCTGCGGCGTACCAGGTGTCATGGACTCCGTTCCGCCTGGCATAGCGGATCGTTTTGTGGATGTCGTTCCAAATGGACATAAACTGGGCTTCTCTGTGTTACTGTGCCTCGGCCTTTACCGCCTCCGTGAGCTGCTGCAGAAGTGATGCGGCATCCTCGAGACTCCTGCCGCGGACACCCATGTAGAACTTGATCTTCGGCTCCGTTCCGGACGGTCTGACACAGCACCATGCATCGTCCGTCAGGTCAAAATACAGTACATTGGATTCCGGAAGTCCTGTCGTTCCTTCTGTCCCGTCTGTAAGATCGAGCGTTCTGCCCGTCTTGTAATCGCGGAACGTACGGACAGTCCAGGCACCGAACGCCTTCGGAGGATTCGTGCGGATCTTCGTCATCAGCACCTCGATTTCCTTCGCGCCTTCCATTCCCTTCATGGTGAGGGAGAACTGGCCTTCCTTATAGAAGCCGTACTCCTCATAAATCTTCTGCATCTGATCCCACAGCGTCAGACCCTGTTTCTTGTAGAACGCTGCGGCCTCGCACAGCATCATGACAGCTGCCGGTGCGTCCTTGTCCCTCGCATGTGTTCCGGGAAGGCAGCCATAGGACTCCTCAAGGCCAAATACATAATTGTAGCTGTGGTTTTCCTCAAACAGGCGGATCTGCTCGCCGATATATTTGAAGCCGGTCAGCACCTCCACATAGTGAAGACCGTATTTCTCCGCGACCTTCCTCGCGAGGTTCGTCGTTACAATCGTGGTGACGAAGGCCGGATTCTCCGGCATGGTGTGTGTAGCCGTGCGCTCCTTCAGAATATATTCGCCGATGAGCATGCCGGACATATTGCCGGTAAAGCCGATGTATTCGCCGGTCTTCGTATCCTTCGCGTAGATACCGAGACGGTCCGCATCGGGGTCGGTTGCCAGGACAATGTCCGCATCCTTCTCCTTCGCAAGCTTCAGCGCCAGCGTGAACGCCTCCGGATCCTCCGGGTTCGGATATTTCAGCGTCGTGAACGCGGGATCAGGATCGCGCTGCTCCGGAACGACATAGACATGCTTGAAGCCGAGCTCCTGCAGCACCCGTGTCACCGGAACAAGTCCGGTTCCGTGGAACGGTGTGTAGACGATGCGGATATCATCCGCCATCTCCCTGATGACGTCCGGGTGAATGATCTGCTTCTTCAGCGCCTCCATATAGGCATCGTCGATCTCCGCGCCGAAATAGACGAGAAGGCCCGCCTTCAGAGCGTCCGCCTCGGACATCGTCTTCACGTCGTCATAACTGTTCACGGCATTGACGTCCGCGATGATGCCGGTATCGTGCGGCGGCGTCACCTGGGCGCCGTCTTCCCAGTAAACCTTGTAGCCGTTATATTCCGGCGGGTTGTGGGAGGCTGTAATCTCGACGCCTGCCTGGCAGTGGAAGCTGCGCAGGGCAAACGATTCCTCCGGCACAGGCCGGAGTGTATCAGACAGATATGCTTTGATTCCGTTGGCGGCAAGGCACAGCGCAGTCTCCTTCGCAAACTCGGGGCTCATCTTCCTGCAGTCGTACGAGATGGCAACGCCGCGCTTCGGATCTCCGTTCTTATTGATGTAATTGGCCAGGCCCTGCGTCGCCTTGCGGACGGTGTAGATATTCATGCGGTTCGTGCCGGCACCGATGACACCGCGCAGTCCGCCTGTTCCGAAGGCAAGATCCTTATAGAAGCGGTCTTCGATCTCCTTCTCATTATTGCGGACAGCGAGAAGCTCCTGCTTCGTCGCGTCGTCAAAATAGGGATCATTCAGCCAGTAGTTCAGCTGTTCACTCACTCTCTGCAGCATATTCCTGTCCTCCACTTCACATTGCGTTCTTCCGGTTGAAAAAAGACAGGCGGTAAAATTCCGCCTGCCTTCTATTTTACCGAAACCTCTCCCTGTGTACAAGCACCCCGGCTTCGGCCGGTCACAGTCTGTCAGTCCTGCACCTTCAGGCTGTAATCGCTCCGGTCCAGCGTGAAATTGGGGTTGTAATAGGGGTCACCCGCAGCAAGGACGTCCTTCCATTTTGCCCGGAAGTGTTCCGACTCACGGTTGTAGCGCTCCGCGTTCGCTCCCTGAAGGTCGCCGCCGCGCGAAGCGGATTCATAGTGGTACAGCTCCGCAAACGGCGTAAAGACGTTCAGATATCCCTTCTGTCTGCAGCGGATGCAGAAATCGACGTCATTGAGCGATACGGCAAAGCTCTCGTCGAGCCCTCCGAGCGCATCGAACACGGACTTCTTCACCATGAGGCATGCCCCGGTAACCGCCGAAACATCCTGTGTGTAGCACAGTCTTCCCATATAGCCGAGGTTCTCGCGGCGCTGTCTGTAATGCGTGTGTCCCGCTGTCCTGTGCGCGCCGAGCCCCAGCACAATCCCGGCGTGCTGGATGGTCTTGTCCGGATAATAGAGCTTTGCCCCGACGCAGGCGACATCCTGCCGCTGCGCGTACATCAGAAGCTCCTCGATCCAGTTGACGGATATGACCTCCGTGTCGTTGTTGAGAAGGAGCAGGTAGCTGCCGTTCGCAAAGCCTGCACCGTAATTGTTCACCCTGGAATAATTGAACGATTCGCCCTCCTGCCTCTCATACGTGACAACCCTCACGCGATCCTTATAGGGGCCGTTCGTTACCTCCTTGTAATAGCGGAACGTCGCGTCATCCGTGCTGCCGTTCTCCACAACGATGATCTCGTAGTTTTCCCACGTCGATTTCTCGAAGATGGAATTGAGGCAGCGCTTCAGGTCCTCGCTGTGATCCTTATTGGCAATCACGATGGAGACGAGCGGTTCCCCCTCGATCTCATACGTGATCTTGAAGATCGTCTCAAACGCCCGCGTCGAGGTGATCTTGAAGTTCCTGAAGCCATGGCGGCGCAGATGATCCGCTACAGCACCCTTCGCGGCATCGATCGCGTAGGTCTTGGCCGCGATGTTGCCCGCCGTGGAGCCCGGATGCGACCTCCAGTAGTACAGGAGCTTCGGGACATGTACGATGTGCTGCGCCTTGTCCGTCAGGCGCAGGATCATGTCATGGTCCTGAGACCCGTCAAACTCCGAACGGTACAGGTCCTCGCCCTGCAGGAGACTGCGGTCGAAGCAGGACAGGTGACAGATGTAATTGTTGGCGCGGAGGTTGTCAATGGCGTAATCCGGTTTGAAATGAATCGTCACGAAATGGTTGAGATTCGATTCCCGGAACGTTGTCTCATCGCAGTACAGATAATCCGCGTCCTGCTCATTGATAGCCTTCACGTACCAGTACAGCACGGAGGGGTGCAGCACGTCGTCGTGGTCAAACGGTGCGATATAATCCCCCGTTGCCATGGCAAGGCACTGGTTCGTGTTGTAGGAAATGCCTCCGTTCCGGTCCAGCTTGCGGTAAAGAATCCGCCGGCGGAGGGTGTCATCGCGGTTCTGATAGTCCCGGACTACCTCGCCCACGTAGGCGTGGGCATCGTCAGAGCCGTCCGCGAGGCACAGCTGCCAGTTTCCGTACGTCTGGTTCAGGACAGAATCGATCATGTCCTTCAGATATTCGCGCGGGGTGTTGTAAAGGGGCACGAGAATCGAGAACAGGATCTGTCTCTCAAATCCTGCCGCCTCCTGCTGCTGCCGCACTCGTTCCGCTTCACCGGGAAAGCTCTTCGTCCCGTATCCCTTCTCCGCCTGCTTCTCGCGGATCTTGTACTGAATCTTCTTCATGACGCCCCTGGCATCGCCCTGATTCCTCACGCGGTCGGCCTGCCGCTGCGCGAAATGATAGACGTCACGTGCCGGCTTCGATGCCTTCCAGAGCTTATTGCTCTTAATGCGGTTTAATTTGAACGAAAGATCATCGACCTGATCCTCGAGCTGGGCAACACGGTCCGCAAGGAAGGCCGCTTTGGCCTTTTCCTTCTCATACGCTGCCCTGTAGTCCTTCTCTTTTGTATCCAGGTCCTGATAGTTCCGGTTTTCTGATTCCATAAACGATGTTTCTCTATTTCACAGCGAGCTTCACGTCGCTCCAGATCGCAAGTACCTGACGGCTGGTCCTGTCATTGGCCAGCATGCCGACACGGTACGTTCCCGTGGGAAGTGCTTTCTCACGGATAACGGTTCCAAACCCGGTCAGGAGATCGTTTTTCTGGCCGGTCAGATTCGCCGCAATGTCGGGGCGGTAGCGGTTCTGCACTGCCACCTGATAGACCGGCGCGGAAGTGTTTCCCTCCTCCTGCAGGAGGATAAACCGGTCATAGACCGCATTATCCGCGTCAATGACAAACGAATAGCCTTTGATGTAGTAACCTCTCGTGGGATGCTCGTCATCCGCAACCGGGCCTGTGAGCCACCGGTCCGTTGAATTCGCAAACTCCACGCCCAGACGCAGGACGGGGTCGAGCCATTTGTCCGGGATCGGCCTGCTGCGCTTTGCCGGAGTCTCATAATGCGGCTCCTCCAGCTCCACATCCTCCGGAGCAATCCGGAATTCCGTGACAGCCGGATCCTGCACGAGATCCTCATGATAGAACGGATCGCGCCGGAACAGGTCCGGATAGCGGTGCAGCAGGGTGTCCTGCTCCCTGGACAGTCGCTGGGACTTGATCCTGTCCTTGCGGTCGTCCCCTCTCGTCAGGGATTCGTGGTGATACAGGTACATATTGTTGCGGACAACGTTGTAATAACCCTTCCGGAAGATCTTCAGGCACAGGTCCACGTCGTTAAACGCAACGGCAAAGTTCTCCTCATCGAAGCCGCCGGCCTCGTGAAACAGGTCCGCGCGCACCATGAGGCAGGCTCCTGTGACGGCAATGACGTTGCGGACGCCCTTGTTGAAGCCGAAATAATGAACCTCCCGGTTGCTGCAGTACTGCAGCTTGTGAATCGGGCCGGCGTGCACGTTGACGACGCCCGCGTGCTGAATGACGTCTGAATTGGGGTACAGAAGCTTCATGCCGACCGCACCGACATAGGGAAGCTTCGCCTTCTCGGAGAGGTACGAAAGCCACTGCTCACGCGAGACCTCAATATCATCATTCAGGAACAGCAGGAGTTCCCCGTTCGCATGCGCGGCGCCGAGATTGCACATTTTCGAGAAGTTGAATTCCATCGGCTGCACAATATAATCCGTGGAAACACTGTCATCGAGCGATGCCAGGATCGAGCGCACTCTCTCCTGGTTTTCCGCGGTGCTGCCGTTGTCCACGACGATCAGCTCATAGGGGGAGGAGCTCGTATACTTCTGAATGGAACGGAGGCAGTCCGAAAGGACGCCGGGGTTGTCCTTGCTGGGGATAATGATGCTGACGAGGCGCTCCCGCGCGGACTCCGAGGAATACCTGCCGGTCAGCGATCCCTTGATGAGTCGCGAATCCCACGGGGTAATCGGTGCCGTCCGGTGAAACAGGATTTCATGGATGTGCCCGATCGGAAACTTTCCTCCCGCACGGCGTGAAAAGCCGCCCTCCGCCTGGGCAAGCTTCATGCAGAGCTTGCCGTAGATCCAGGCCTGCATCGCGTCGTCGAGGTCGCGCTTTTTCGCCCTGGTCTCCTCCTGCGAATCCCGCTCGATGCGCGACCTGGCCTCAATATCGGACGCCTTGCGAAGGCCCGGGTTGATCATGAGGAGCTCACTGCTGCGGAACACGAAGATACTGCCGAAGTAAAAGGTAGACAGGAACGTGTCCGGGGACCAGTCCGGCTTCAGCCAGGGGTCGCACAGGTGTCCGTTCTCGTCGAGGCGGTCCTCATCCGCGTAGGCGAGGCTGATGTCCGGGTTCTGCGCAAAATAATCCCGGATGACGGTTTCCGCCTGATCTGTCAGCCTTCCCTCATCGTCACAGGCGATGATAAGATCCGGCATCGCCCTGCTGCCGCTGATGATATAGTTCCTTAAATGGGAAAACCGGATGACCTCGCACGTCAGCTTTTTCCCGTCCCGGTGGTCTGTTCTCTCAAGGCGGGCACTCAGCCGGCGCTCCTTCCTGCGGTACCAGTTCCCGTAGAAATCCGATTTCTCCTCCAGCTCCCTTGCATACATCTCATCCCTTCTGCGGACGAGATGGTTTTTCAGTTTCTGCTTCAGCATTGTTTCAGTAGCTCCCGCTGACCTGTCAATTCGTTTCACCGCGGATCATCTGCGCCATGGTGGAGGGAAGCCCCGCCATCTGCAGCGTAAGGCGCAGGGCATTAGCCTGTCCGGTCTTCCGTCCGGCCTTCCTGAGAACCTTCGGCAGCGGCAGACACATCCACGGGTCATCCGTCGCATACACAATCCCGCTGCCGGCGGTGCCGGCACCGTTTGTCTTCATGGTCCGGTACACAAGATGCGTGATATCCTGCGCAGAATCCGCGTCATCAAGGAGTTCCGCCTTCCGCAGAAGAGCGACGCACGGGCACAGGGCGGGATCGACGCGCACAGCATGCTCGTTGCCCGAGAGCGGGATCGTGAAGCAGATCACACCCTCATCCCCGTAAGACTCCTCCACGAACCACGCCTGCTCCTCCCGGAAGCCGCGGCCTGTATCGACATAAACCTGCACGGAGGCGAGCGGGCGGTCCTCCTTCCGGCCCTGTTCCCCGGCCGCCTTTCTCGCTGCCTTTACCGCCGCAATCTCTTCCGGGGTCTGCAGGATCCCGGGACGGATTACATCGCCGCCGATTTCGGCACGAAGCTCCCCGAGGGCACTGCGGTCCCCGGTCACCCTCTTCTGGAACGCATCCTCCTCCGCGGTGAGACGCTTTGCCTCCTCCCCGGAAACTCCGATAAACGACAGGAGCTCCGTCTCCGGGATGAGGCGTTCCGCCTCGCACCTGCGTTCCGGATCCTCGCGGAAGTAGCAGGCAAGGGAGCGGTACAGCATCTCGCGTGCCGGGATAGCCCGCTCCGCCGTCCACTCATAATCTATGGCCGTCCATGTATCCCCATCTATCAGGAGATTCGCAAACGTCATGTCATAATCGGCTGCCGGCTGCTCCTCCCCAAAGCCCACAATCGCGCGATACTGCGTCAGAAGTTCCAGAAAGCCCTCCCTGTCCTTCGCAGACAGTCTTTCGTCCAGGAGATCCTCAAGCGGCGTTCCCGCGACAAGCGGAAAGCGGACACTCCTCGTCCCGTCTTTGTGCGTAAAGCCCGTGCAGGATGCGATCCGGAGCGCTCCGTCTGCATACCGCTTCGACAGGAGCCCGGCGGCGCGGATCATGTGGTCCACGTGTTCCTGCGCCTGCTTTGTCTGCGGCGTCTTCACAATAAAGCGCTCTTCCCCGTTCCGCTCCATTGAGGTGCGGATGGCATAACGCGCATCGCGGTCATTTGAAAACTTGCAGTACTCCACGGGAAGAGCAGGCCCCGTGACAATTTCGAATGAGTTGGCAAAAACAGGATACAGCCCGTCCTGTGTGATGCCGCGGTATGCTTTCCTCTCATCGAACAGAAGGAGCCGGTCCCTGTCGAAGTTCCGGATATTCTCATTCAGCTCCGGAGCTGCCGGCTGCCGCTCATCCGAATAGATTTTCGACGGGAACTTGTAATCCGGATAGGGGTAATAGAACGAAAACTGCTGAATTCCGCACGAGCGGAGCAGCTTTTCGAGCGCAGGCTTCGAAAATGTGACCGCGGCCGGATCACTGCGGTCGTAGGACTCGATTCCGTCGAAGAACCTGCCGGAATGATCCTCCCTGCAGCCTGCGAAATACTTCAGTCCCAGACGGTTTTCAATGGCGATGACAAGCCGTCCCCGCGAAGACAAATGCTTCCGGATCCTCAGTAGCTCCTCCCGAAACGGATCCCCGGAGGATGCGGAATGTATGTACTGGCGTGCGTATTCCAGAACGCCGATGAGGAAGATATAGTCGTAGTCGGTATCGAGCGTCGGCTCTATATCCTCGAAGTTCCCGACCCGGATGAGAAGATTGTCCGCATCCTTGTGGCGTGCTGCGTTGATGAGCGACCTGCGGTAGGACAGCTCCACGCACGTGACCTCGCGCACGGATTTCAGGAGTGTGCCGGTAATCGCGCCGGGACCCGCACCGATCTCCAGCACCTTCTCACTCCCGTCAAACGGGATCCAGTCCACGATGTTGCCGCGGATCGGAGACAGGTGATAGAGCGTCGGCCAGTCCTTCCGCTCGCGGATGATCTCCTCAAAACGGTCCGCGGGACAGCTCCGCACGATATCGAGGATGCGATCCTCCACATCTCCGTCGCTGTAGAAATCCTGTCCCGGATACAGGGACAGGTCCAGTGTGACGTTGCCGATTTTTTCCGCTCTGCTGCCCTGCTGCATCTCTCGTTACCCGTTTTGGTCGCATGCCGCTGCCGGCATGCATTGCCCGCTGCCTTCACTCAATCGTGATCTTCGAATTCATGTCGTAGTAACCGACGGTATTCTTGTCCGAGACCACGGTCATACGGCACACGTCGTACAGACGGTGATATACCGTGAAGTCCTCTTTCTCATAGCCCGTCACCCCGAGCGATATCAGGTATTCACCACCCTGCAGGTCCACCCGCTGTGTGAACGAGATGATCTTCGACTCACCCTTGTGTACGGAATCGAGGAACGCTTTCTCGAACATGGTATTGGTGCCGGTGATTTCGACGCCGTATTTGTTCCTGATCGTGAACGCGAAGATCGGCGCCGTCACGTCCTCGCTAAAGTCCACCTTCATGCGGATTGTGCAGACCGAACCCTTCAGGATTGTGGAATTGGACAGGCCCTTATCGTCAATGATGTCATAGGAGACGATCTTCGCCTTGCCGGAGCCGTACTCCAGTGCCTTCCCGTCCTTCCCGGTGCCGGCGCCCTCCTGCGCTTCCCCGTTCCGCTCCGGGTCATACTGCCCCACGAGGACCTGTTTGTACAGGTCGATCATTTCCTTCGGACGTCCTTCGCCGAGCTTGTGCCCCTGATTCAGCACGATGACCCGGTCGCAGTATTTCGAGATACTCGACAGGTCATGCGATACGAACAGGACTGTCCTGCCCTGCCGGCGGAACTCCTCGAACTTGCGGTAGCACTTGGCCTGGAAGAACACGTCACCGACGGACAGCGCCTCATCGACAATCAGGATCTCCGGATCCACGTTGATGGCGACGGCGAACGCCAGACGCATGAACATACCGGATGAGTACATCTTGACCGGCTGATAGACGTATTCCCCGATATCGGCAAACTCCAGGATCTTCGGCAGCTTCTCGTCGATCTCCTTCCCGGAGAAGCCGTTCATGGTGCCGTTGAGATAGATATTCTCGATCCCGTTGTACTCCATATTGAAGCCGGCGCCCAACTCGAGCAGGGCGGAAATCCTGCCGTTCACATGTACCGTGCCCTCCGTCTGTGTCAGGACGCCGGTGATAATCTTCAGGATCGTGGACTTGCCGGAGCCATTTGTCCCGATGATGCCTACGGTCTCTCCCTTGAACACGGACAGGCTCACATTGTCCAGTGCCAGATGCAGACTGTAGTGCGGCCTGCGGGACAATCCGAGCGCGTCGATGACCCGGTCCCGGTTATGTGCGTACAGCTTATATTTTTTTGTGAGATGCGATACGTCGATCGCAATCTCCCTGGTTTCATTTGGCATAGCGAATTATTTTTATGTATAGCGTGTCCGGTGTGCAGATTGTAGTTCGGGCAGGCTCGAGGCCGGTCTGCGTTCCGGACCCCTGTGTCACATGACGTCGGCGAAGTGGGGCTTCAGCTTCTTGAAGATCAGCGACGACAGAACGAACAGAAGCGCCGTGAAAATCCAGAAATAGGTGGAGCTGTAGAAGTGCTCCCAGAACCACATGTCTCCGTAAATCGCACTCCGGTATCCCTCCACGATGTATGTCATCGGGTTGAACTTGAAAATCGTCTTGTAGCGGTCCCGCAGGATGGCAAGGTTCCACAGAATCGGCGTTGCCCACATGCCGACCTGCAGGAGGATGCTGACGAACTGCTGCAGATCGCGGAAGAAGATGACGATCGCGCACGTCGCGTATGACAGTCCCAGCACGAGGATATATTCCGCCGCCGAGTAATAGATCAGCTGCAGCCAGTATATCGTCGGATAATAACCATAAAAAACGGAGATCAGAAGGAGCACGCCGGTGAACCCGATGTGTACGAACAATGCCGCGTTGATCTTGATCATGGGAAGAATGCTGATCTTGAACAGGACCTTCTTCACGAGATAGTTGTATTCGAGAAGAGAGGTCATGCCGCTCGAGACCGCGTCCGAGAAGAAGAACCACGGGACAAGTCCCGCCGTCAGAAACAGGACATACGGTACGTCAATGGAGCCCGTGATCTGCTGCCGCCCCGAATGGAAGATGCGGTCAAAGACCACATAGTACATCAGGACCGTGACCACCGGTGGAACCAGTGCCCAGACCGCGCCGAAATACGAGCCGGCATAGCGTTTTTTGAAATCGTTTTTCGAGAGCTTCCAGATAAGCCTGCGATTCTGCCACAGCTCCACCGGAAGTGTTGTCATCTTGTCGTAGAAGATCGTGAACAGGAACACCCCCGCAGCCAGAAGGATACACCCCGAGATCTTCTTGAGTCTCGCGGTGTCCGCATCCTCCAGGGGATTGTTGTGCAGTACGAGGAGCATCGCGACAAGAAACGACGCTGCCCACACGATACCGATCACAATCAGTTTTCTTTTTTTATCTTTAGTCATGAATCGGTCTGCTTATTTCCATCCCCGGAATTACAGGTTTCTCTCCTTCCGATAGGCGGTGATGCCGGACCACTTCTGGTCCTTGTCCGAAAGCGTGAGGGGCGTGCCGTCCTCGAGACGGTACCCCTGTGCGGAAGGAGTTCCTGCGTAGGTTCCGGTCAGCTGCGGCCAGGCAATACCGATTTCCGGATCGTTCCAGGCAATGCCTGCCTCATCATTGGGATGCCAGAAATCGTCCACTTTATAGCAGAACTCCGCGTCGTCCGACAGGACGAGGAAACCGTGAGCGAAATTGCGCGGAATGAAGAACTGTTTCTTGTTCTGTGCCGTCAGGAGCACACCGAACCATTTCCCGAATGTTGCCGATCCGGGACGCAGGTCGACCGCTACGTCGTAGACCGCCCCGTTCACAACCCGGACGAGCTTGCTCTGCGGAAAA
Organism: uncultured Lachnospiraceae bacterium; assembly: GCA_900316855.1. GTDB lineage: Bacteria > Bacillota > Clostridia > Lachnospirales > Lachnospiraceae > CAG-791. Next base: position 59,367 of record ONEK01000006.1, read on the forward strand.
TGAATCTGGAAATGAAGCCCGCGCAGCACACCCTTCTTCGAGGACGACTGGTTGTCCTGGACGAATTCCACATCGATTCCGGCCCCGGTGAATTCCTGTTTCTGATAGGTCTCCATGAAGTATCCCCGGTCATCCCCATGGACGTTCGGGGTCACTATCTTCAGCCCCTGAATACCTCCGCAGTCGTTTTCCACTGTGATCTGTGCCATCTTGTCTCTAAGCTCCTTTGCTTTCGATTTCCGGAACTGCGTCCTATGTACCGGCGGTTCACAGTCCGTTTGCGATATCCACCAGGTACTGCCCGTAATTGGTTTTCATGAGGGGCTCCGCAAGCCTCAGCAGCTGCTGCCTGTCAATAAAGCCCCGCTTGTAGGCGATTTCCTCGATGCAGGAGATATACAGTCCCTGCCGCTTCTGGAATGCCGCGACAAAGTCCGCCGCGTCGAGCAGCTGGTCATGCGTGCCGGTATCAAGCCAGGCGAAGCCGCGGCCGAGCGTCTCGACATGGAGCTTTCCGCGGCGCAGATACTCGTTGTTGATGGACGTGATCTCAATCTCCCCGCGGGCGGACGGCTTCACATTCCGTGCAATCTCCACGACATCATTATCATAGAAGTAGAGTCCCGGAACCGCATAATTGGACTTCGGGTGCTCCGGCTTCTCCTCAATGGATTTCGCAAGGCCGTTCTCATCAAATTCCACTACACCGTACGCGCGGGGATCGCGCACATAGTAGCCGAAAATCGTCGCGCCGCCGTCTTCGCCGATCCGCTCCTTCGTGCGCAGCAGTACCTTCGAAAAGCTCTGTCCGTAGAAGATGTTGTCACCCAGAACAAGCGCCGCCGCATCGTCCCCGATGAAATCCGCCCCTATGATAAAGGCCTCGGCAAGGCCGTTCGGCTTCTCCTGCACCTTGTACGAGAACTGCATGCCGAGCTGGGAACCGTCCCCGAGAAGATCCTCGAACACAGGAAGGTCCCGCGGCGTCGAGATGATCAGCACTTCCCGGATACCGGCGAGCATCAGCGTAGACAGGGGATAATAGATCATGGGCTTGTCATACACCGGCATGATCTGCTTCGAAATCGCTTTAGTCAGGGGATAGAGTCTGGTACCGGACCCTCCCGCCAGGATAATACCCTTCATAATTCAGTCCAGAACCTTTCTGTCGCCATACATGTTCCTGTAGTAATTCTGATAATTGCCGGAGGTGATGTGCTTCATCCACTCCAGGTGATTCATGTACCAGCCGATGGTTTTGCGGATGCCCTCGCGGAACATGGTCTGCGGCTGCCAGCCGAGCTCGCTGTGGATTTTGTCCGGGGCAATGGCATACCTGCGGTCATGGCCCTTGCGGTCTGTTACATGCTCGATGAGGTCTTCACTGATGTGTGCCCTGCGGGGATCATCCTCCGGAAGGTCCTCACGCAGCACCTCGATGATCGTCTTCACGATCTCGATATTCTGCTTCTCATTGTGGCCGCCGATGTTGTAGGTCTCGCCGTCCCGGCCTTTCTCCGATACGAGGTCGATTCCCCTGCAGTGGTCCTCCACATACAGCCAGTCACGGACGTTTCTGCCGTCGCCGTAGACCGGCAGCTTCCTGCCTTCGAGCGCATTATTGATCATGAGAGGGATCAGCTTCTCCGGGAACTGGTAAGGGCCGTAGTTGTTGGAGCAGTTCGTGATGTTCATCGGGAAGCCGTACGTGTCGTGATATGCCTTCACGAGAAGGTCGGACGACGCCTTGGAGGCCGAATAAGGGCTGTGCGGCGAATAAGGGGTCGTCTCGTAAAAATACGCGTCGGGATCCTCAGGAAGGGAACCGTATACCTCATCCGTCGATACGTGGCAGAACTTCTTCCCGTCCTTAAAGCCGTCCCCTGTCTCCCAGGCCTCCTTCGCGCAGTTCATCATATTGGCCGTGCCGAGCACGTTCGTGCGCACGAAGACGAGCGGCTCCTTAATGGAGCGGTCGACGTGGGATTCCGCGGCGAAATGAATGACGCGGTCAACCTCATAATCATGGAATACCTGACGAATGGCCTCCTCGTCACAGATATCCGCCTTTACGAAATGGTAATTCTTCCTGCCCTCCACTTCAGCCAGATTCTCGAGGTTGCCGGCATACGTCAGCTTGTCAACGTTGATGATCTCAACATCGTCCCCGTATTTGCGGAACATGTAGTGAATGAAATTGGAACCGATGAATCCGGCACCGCCGGTCACAAGGTAGGTCTTCATGAAAATATGCTCTCCTGTATGAAAATAAGTCTTCCGCCTGTAGGGTGTGAGTCCAACGCAAGAAGTATACCATAGACGAAAAAACAAGGCCTGCGTTGCGGGTTGAGCGCAGGCCACAGCAGTATGTATTGTACTCTCAGGCCCGTCCTGTTACAAGTTCAGGCAAACAGGCTGTCCGCGTAGCGGACGGAGGCCATGGCGTCCTTCCCGTAGAAGTCCGCGCCGATGCGGTCGGCGTACTCCTGAGTCATGACGGCGCCGCCGACCATGACCTTACAGTCGGGCTTCCTGGCCCGGAGGAGCCGGATGGTGTCCTCCATGTTGACAACCGTCGTCGTCATCAGGGCGGAGAGGCCGACGAGCTTCACGTCCTCACGGAGTGCTGTATCGACGATGGTTTCCGGTGCGACATCCTTGCCGAGATCGATGACCTCGTAGCCATAGTTCTCCATCATGACCTTGACGATGTTCTTGCCGATATCGTGGATATCGCCCTTGACGGTCGCAAGGATGACCTTCGCCTTGATCTTCTGCGTCGTGCCCTTCATGGTTTCCTTCACGACCTCGAAGGCTGCCTTCGCCGCTTCCGCGGACAGCAGGAGCTGCGGCAGGAAGAGCGTTCCCTTCTCGAACCCCTGCCCGACGACGTCCAGGGCGGGGATCAGATCCTCATTGATGACGTCAAGACCCGTACGTCCGGCAGAGATTGCCTCGCGGGTCGCACTGGCAGCGGCCTCTTTCATGCCGCGCTCAACGGCGTTCTGAAGGGACATCGCACCGGAGGCGGACCCTGCCGCCGCGGCAGCCCTCGCACCGGTTCCGTGTGCCGAAGCTTCGGACGCAGCCACAGGAGGTGCCTCCTCCGCAGCCGGAGAGAGCAAGGCACGCCTGCTCTCCGCGACATAGCTGCCATATGCCCCGATGAAGTTCATGCACTGCGGATCCATGTTGAGAAGGGCGCAGCTCGCGCGGAAAGCGCGCATCATGGGATCGTTGTTCGGGTTGATGATCGCGAGGGAGAGACCGCTCTGGATCGCCATGGCGAAGAAGAACGAATTGATCACCTCCCGCGCCGGCAGTCCGAACGAAATGTTGGAGACGCCGAGGATCGTGTGCCCGTGCAGCTCATCCCGCACCCTGCGCAGCGTCTCCAGCGTCGTAAGCGCCCCGGCAGGATCCGAGGAAATGGTCATCGCGAGTCCGTCGATGACAATATCCTCCTCCGGAATGCCATATTCCCTCGCCGCGTCGTAGATTTTCCGCGCGACACGGATCCTTCCCTCCGCCGTCTCCGGAATGCCCTGCTCATCAATCGGAAGTCCGACGAGGACGCCGCCGTATTTCGCAACGACCGGCATTACCTCGCGGATGACTTCCTCCTTGCCGTTCGTGGAATTGACGAGTGCCTTGCCGTTGTAATAGCGGAGCGCCCGCTCGAGCGCCTCCGGATTCGTCGTATCGATCTGGAGCGGCAGACCCGTGACGCCCTGCAGTCGCCGCACGACCGTCTCCATCATCTGCGGCTCGTCGATTTCCGGCAGGCCGACGTTGACATCCAGGATGTCCGCTCCGGCGTCCTCCTGCTGAAGTCCCTGCTGCAGGATGTAGGAGATGTCATTGTTTTTCAGGGCTTCCCTGAACTTCTTCTTGCCCGTCGGGTTGATCCGCTCGCCGATGATGCACGGACGCGGGCCGATCTCCACTGCCTGCGAGAACGACGTGACCAGAGTCTTCCTCCTGCCTGCCGGCGGCCGGAACGTCTTCGCCCGGACTGTCTGTACGGTCTGCCGGATATGCTCCGGTGTCGTTCCGCAGCAGCCGCCGAGCACGCAGACGCCCATGTCCGCGATGCGTCCCATGTACTGTGCAAATTCCTCCGGACCGACGTCATAGACCGTCTGTCCGTTTTCCGTCCGGGGGAGTCCTGCATTGGGGTTGACAATGACGGGAACCGAAGCCGCCTGAACGAGACGTTCAATGATCGGCAGCATCTGACGGGGACCCAGCGAGCAGTTAACGCCGAGGGCATCCACGTGCAGTCCCTCCAGCATCGCCACGACTGCCTCCACCGGCGCACCGGTCAGCAGCTGGCCGTTCTCGTCATACGTCGTCGTGATGCAGACAGGCAGGGTGCAGTTTTCCTTCGCCGCAAGGACGGCTGCCTTCGCCTCGTAGGTATCGTTCATGGTCTCGATGAGGACGAGATCCGCACCCTCTTCGGCGCCAAAGCGCACAACCTCACTGAACAGCTCCACAGCACGGTCAAACGACAGATCACCGAGCGGCTCCAGAAGCTTGCCCGTCGGCCCGATATCCAGAGCGATGAACACATCGTCCCTTCCGGAAGCTGCCCGCGCCTTCTGTGCAATCCGGACGGAAGAACGCACAATATCCTCGAGATCGCCGGGGTATTTCAGGCGGTTTGCTCCGAACGTATTCGTATTGAAGATATTGGCTCCCGCAGACAGATAGCCGGAATACAGCTCATAGATCCGGTCGGGATGAGTGAGATTCCACGTCTCGGGAAGCTCGCCGCCCTTCAGTCCCATGGACTGCAGGACCGTCCCCGTTCCGCCGTCGCAGAACAGCCATTGTTTTCCCAGAAAGTCCCTGAATTTGCTCAATGTACAATACCTCAGCGCCGGAACGCGCACGTTTTGCGCGATGCGCATTCCTCGCACCCCTGCAGGATGCAGGGCTCCTGCTGCCGCGACAGACCGATGATGGCGGTTACGGATTTCGACGGAGACATCAGCAGTGTATCCGAGAGCGAAATCGCCGTGTTCCTCGTGATGTCCAGCATGCGGAAGAAATCGTGCTGGTGCTCCAGCGCAAAATCCCCGTATCCCGGGGAGAACCTGGGACGTGCATACAGGCCTTCGGCCTTCTCCTTCCCGATGATGTTCCGGTTGACCTCGTCGCACCAGGCCTCGACCATGGCGGCCCCCGCCGCCTGATAGACTGCAGCTGCGGTCATCGCGCCCGATGCCTCCGCCCTGCGGATCAGCAGGTCCACGCCCTGTCCGATCGTCGCGGCGAACATCGCTGCCTTCTCGCAGCCCTTCATGTTCTTATAGAGGTTTGCGGAATGAATGTGCATGCAGTCCGTCTGTTCGTTCCCGACGAGAAGCTCGTTCTCACCGGGGAACGTCAGCGGGTAAACCCTGCTGACGGAGCGCAGCTGTGACCTTGCCTGCAGCTCGCTCACGCATTGCTGCACAAGGTCCTTTACCTGTTCATCCGGAGCCACACCCCGGTAGCCGAGGTAGCGGAATATTTCTTTTTCGGGAACCTGAATGGACGTCATGGTCTTCAGCGGAGGATCTCCGAGAGGGAGTTCATAATGCCGGCAGCAATTTCCGGCTTATTCATGGAATACACGTGAATGTGCGTCACGCCGTTGCTGATAAGGTCAATGATCTGCTCCGTCGCATAGATGACGCCGGCCTGCTTCATCTTCGCAGGATCGTCCCCGAAGCGGTCCACCATCATCCGGAAGCGCTGCGGGATCGTCGCGCCGGAGAGAGCGACGCTGCGGGCTACCTGCTTCTTGTTCGTGATGGGCATAATGCCGGGCAGAACAGGAACCCCGATTCCCTTCTCGCGGATGCGGTACAGGAAGTTATACAGCGTATTGTTGTCGAAGAACATCTGCGTCGTCAGGAAGTCGACGCCCGCGTCGACCTTCTCCTTCAGATGGTCAATGTCCTCCGACGGGCGTTCGCATTCCACATGTCCCTCTGGGTAGCAGGCACCGCCGATACAGAACGAGTCGTCAACGGAGCGGATATCCCGCACCAGCTCGCTCGCATGATCGTAATCAAACACCGTCCTGCCTTCCCCCGGAATGTCTCCGCGAAGTGCCATGATGTTCTCGATGCCGTTTTGGCGGTACACATCGATCATCTCGCGTACATGCTCCCTGGTGGAGGAGACACATGTCAGGTGTGCAAGGACCGGCGTGCCGTATTTATTCTGGATGTCTGCGGCGATGGAAGCGGTGTTTTTGCTCGTTCCCCCTCCCGCGCCGTACGTCACGCTCATGAACGAGGGGTGCAGGGCGGCTATCCGGCGTGCGGCTTCCTCCACCTGTGCGTATCTGTCGTCCGTCTTCGGGGGGAAAACCTCGAAGCTGATCGTAACGTCATGACTGTTCAATATGTCTGTGATTTTCATACCTTCCTGACCTCCTGCGCAGCCCGTTTAATGAATGACCATCATGGAGCTGACGTCATACTCGCTGTAGTTCTCCTGCAGCACGGTGTAGATGAAATGGTCGGCGATCTTCTGAAAGCCGTCCGTATTGATGTGAATATTGTCCTTCAGGTAATCCTTATAGTTGTGCTCGTTGATGGAGCCGTAGTAGTTGTCGAGGAACGAAACGGACATGTCACCGCAGGTATCATAAGCGAACTGCCAGTACTGGATGAGCGTCCCGTTGCCAAGATCCGTCTGGCGGCCGTTCTGTGTCTCTCCGTTCTCCTCGTGCTCCATGTAGGTGGGAGACAGAAACACAATCCGGATCCAGGGGTATTTCTCCTGCAGCAGCTTGAACGAATCCTTCAGCGAACCGACATATGTCGTCATCTCCTCATCGTAGCCCTCGTTGATGACGGGGCTGCCGTTCTCGTAATCGACGGCATCGTACATGACAGCGATGATGTCCACGCTGTTCATGTCCGTCTGCTCCAGCGCCTTGACGGATTTCATGTACTGGTCGTTATCCGGGTGGGCATTTTTCGCCACCGTCTCGAGCGCGGAGTAATCCCCGAGCGAGATGTAGTACGAGACATAGAACAGGTTGAAAATATCGTCCATGTCACTGAGGGACTCCGTGGAGTATTTCGCGTTTTTGCACGTCACCTGCGACTGCGGAAATGCGGCATTGATCACAGTGGCATTGCCGTACTTCGCGATCTGGCCGGCCAGGCCGTTCTCCGTCACATCATCTGAAAACGGCGAATTGCCAAGGCACAGGATCGTTGTCTTCCCGTCATCCTCGTGTCCCTCGAGTTTGCTCTTGGGGAGGTAGACCATGTTGTCGTTCACCTCGACATCGTATTTCGTCGTCGTTTTCAGCGGATCAAAGTGAATGTCCACGCCCCGGTTCCAGATCAGGAAGCGCACGACTGCAGTCAGAGCCACCGCTGCGATGACAATAAGGAGCACGGCATTGAGATTGATCCGGGACTTGCCGGCCTTCCTCCCTTTCTCCCCGTCCGGCGCGTGCTCCGTTTTCCCGGACCGCTTCCCCGGGACTGCGGAGTTCTTCCTTTGTTTCGAAGCCGGTGCGGCCGGATGACCCTCGTGCTCCGCGGAGGCGGAAGTCTTCCCGTCCCCGGCGTCCGGCTTCGCCGCATTCTCCTTCCCGTTCCCGCTGCCGGTCCCGTCTCCGCTTCCGGCTTCGTTTTCGTCCTCGTCGTCCGTCTCTTCGGCAGCGCGGGGAGCGTGTTCCGCCTCGCGCACCTTGGCCTTCAGTTCCTCGTCGTCATCGATAAGATCCTCAAGATTCAGGATCTCGAAATCATCATTCTTACCTGCCATAAACCTGTTTCCCTTTATATTCCTGACGTACCCTGGCAAGCCCGGCGCCGGCCGGTGCCTTCGCCCTTTACGTCATTCTACACCAGGCCCTGAAGTTTCAGGATTTCATCCTGCAGCTGCTGCTTCCTGTCGTTAAGGAGCAGGAGCCTGTTGTACCGGTAATAGGCTTCGTTGCCGCATTCCGTGACAAACTTCAGGCTGTAGAAGCCTGCGGAAAGCTCCGACAGGAATATAACCATCTCCTGACCTTCGCCGAATGTCTTCGCCATGAACTCAAAGCTGTGTGTGAGGTGATCCCCTGCCGTTTTCACCGCCGTCTGACGCGCCGCTTCGCGGGCATCAAACCACGACTTGCACAGGCCGAAATCCACACGCGCATCCCCGGTTCCTCTGATACCGAGCTCCTTCTCAAGCTCTGTGAGTGCCTCGATTGCAAGGCGTCCTGTCTTCTCCCCACCGCGGTCCAGCATTCCGGCATCGAGGTCTCTGCGGAGCTGATCCTCCGCTTCCCTCCGGAAGCCCTGTACCACATCCAGCGCCCTTATGCCGCAGGCAGCGCCCGTGTCACATTCCTTTAGCGAGCTGCGCACCCTGCCGAGTGTCTCAAGCAGGGATTTCTGCACGGCAAGATCCTGCGCGTAATCGCGGAACTCCCCGTTCAGGCTGTCAATCAGCAGACTGATGAGCGAGAGCTTCTCGTCAAACGGCGAGTTCTTCACCGCAAGGGCCTCTTCGGGCGCATTGCCCTCCAGAATCTCCGGAATCCGGTAGATGTTGCGGTATTTATTATACAGCTCGTAATACGTCGCAAAGTCCCTGGCAATCTCCGGATCCTGCAGATACTGTACGATGAGGTTTTCTGTCACCGGGATCCTCAGCTCCTCGTACACGGTTATGATCTGGGACAGGTCCTCCCAGCCTCTTGCCGTGACGAAATATTTGTTGTCCACCTCTGTCCGGATGGAGTAGAAATTCTCCTTCCGGATTTCGAGATAAGCCAGAATGGAGCCGTGAATGCCTGCCCTGTAGGCGTACTCCTTCCAGACGTCGAAGTCTTCCGTGATTTCAATCTTCTTCACGCGGTCGAGCGTGACGATGTCGAAGTCGCGGACCGACTTGTTGTACTGGGGCGGGTTGCCCGCCGTCACGATCACGAACCCTTCCGGAATCCGGTGTGTGCCAAACGTCTTATACTGCAGGAACTGCAGCATGGTCGGCGCAAGCGTCTCCGAGACACAGTTGATCTCATCGAGGAACAGGATGCCCTCCTGCACGCCGGATTTTTCAATCTGCTCGTACACGGAGGCGACGATCTCACTCATCGTGTATTCCGTGACGGAAACCTCCTTCCCACCGAATTCCTGTTTCGAGATAAACGGCAGGCCGATGGCACTCTGGCGGGTGTGGTGTGTGATCGTATACGAGACGAGATTGATTCCGCACTCCCTCGCCGCCTGTTCCATGATGGCTGTCTTGCCGATGCCGGGCGGGCCGATGAGAAGGAGCGGCCGCTGCTTCTCGAACGGGATCCGGAACGCGCCGGTCTCATCCCGGGATGTATACGCGCGGACTGTATTGACGATTTCCTGCTTTGCTTCCTTTATGTTCATGGTCTGTTTCCTTAAAGCCTGCAGCGGCAGGCTGTCACCGATAGGAGTCCTTAAAACAGCTTCAAATGTACAGCTTCACGGCCCATTTCGGAACGTCCTTATCCTCGTAGTCCTCGTCCTTCTCGAAGACAAAGGCGGTGTCGTACGGAGCGGGCCTCGCCGGGTAGATGCCGTAGCCGTCCGTAAAATACATCAGCCCCTTCAGTCCCCGGTAGTCGGAGGGATGCTCATCAATATAGCGGAGCACGGGACGAAAATCCGTTCCGTATCCCCCCTTGATGACAAACCGGTCAGCGTATTCCTTCATCTGCTCCGTACTCCGGATCCGGAGTACGTTCTGGACCTGATCATCGCATTCGATGATCGAGATGTCCGTCCGGTGGAAGAAGCTGTCCCCGCGAAGCAGGAGCGAAGCCGTATCGTTCAGGAATTTCTGCACGAGCGTCCGCTCGCAGGATGCGGAGGTGTCGATCGCGATGACGAGCTGCTCCACCTTCCTCGCCTCGCGGAACTCATTCTCCTCGATGAGCGGCATATTGCCGTACAGCTCCATTCCGTAATAATAGAAGCCGTAATCAAACGAATCCGGGTCGACACCCGCTTCCTCCCTCGTCACCAGGAACTTCTGCAGGAAGGCCGTAAAATCCGCACGCTTTTCCAGGGAGTACGAGAGCGTCCTCTCAAGGCTTCCCTTTTCCGTACCGGCCAGGTTCCCGAGCGTCAGCTCCGCGTGAAGCTTCTGTGCGTTCTTTTTCCACTCGTCCTCCTTCATCTTCCGGAGGGTGAGGGACAGGGCACCGGCCTGCTGCGGCTTTTCGTCCCGGGAGGCATCGGGGCGGTTCTGATCCTCATTCCCGTGATCGCTTCCCTTCAGACCGGAGGGCTGCTGCAGGGAAGGATTCATATTTCCGTCCTGTCCGCTCTGCCGGTCGTTCAGGCGCTCCCAGAAGCTGTGATCATCCCGGCCGAATTCCTGCTCAAGCCGGGCTTCCTCCCGGTAATCCCGCTCCCGTGATGTGAAATCGCGGTACAGGCGCTGCGCCGTCAGGACCTTCACCCGGCTCTTCAGGTCCTCATAGACCGCCATCCGCCGGTCCGTCACAATGTCGTCGATCGCGGGATAATCCATGGTGTCAATGACGGATTCCACCGCGATGTCACAGCAAAGGCCCCACAGTTCCTGATCCTCGTACTGGTCCGCCGCGTACATATGACGGAACAGGCAGTGCATCAGCATGTGCATGTAAGTCCGGTTGAGACGCCGCGGTCTCTCCAGGTAAACCTGCATGAGGAACGAGGTGTTGTAACGGATGTATGTGCCGTCGGTCCCCACGGTATGTGTCGACAGATCCATAACTGGGGAGAGGCTCTCCAGCGACGGCCCCAGGAAGTGCATGGACAGATACAGGTCGGTCCGCACTGCCGCTAAAATTTTCCTGCCCATCCCATCCAGGGCTTCGTGTGCTTCGTTCATGGTTTCTGACAGCTGCTTACGTCTGCCTGTTTTAGTACTGCCTGCCGGTCACCAGTCGCCGAGCGACAGCGCTCCGGCGCCTGATGCGGCATCTGCTTCCTGCTGTTCCATCCTCCGGTGCCGGTAATCCATCAGGATCGCGCCGCATTCCGTCCGCTTTTCCTCCGCACAAAGGCGAAGGACCGGTCCGACTGCCTCCTCCGGAATCAGTTCCCTGTCCGCAAGAAACGAGATTGTGTCCGTGTCATTTTCCGCAGTCAGGGCTTTCAGCGCTGCCTCCGCATGCTCCGTCAGGTACTGCCGGTACCGGTCAGCGGCGGAATCCGACAGCTCCACCGGGTACCGGAGCCGTCCGATGCAGATATCCATTCCTGCGCGGAAGTCATATTCCGTCAGCCTCGGCAGCAGCCGGTCATAGCCCGCGTAGTCGATGGCATGCCTGTCGACGCACTCACGATAAGCCATGCCGCCTCCCTCAATCGTGAAATGAATGGCGCGCGCCATGGTATCCTCCCTCGCCTCGGAGACATACTCGGGAAACGTAAGGGATACGGTTTCCCCTCCCGCAAGGTGCAGTACAAAGCGGAGCGCCTGATCCGTATCCTGCAGGAATTCCCGGATGATCACATAATCGTCCGCACGCACGCAGGTAACCTCCAGCTCCCGCAGGGCACTGCAGCCGCGGATGACACCGTCGTAATAGTCATCCGTCGTGTTGAACAGGCAGATCCGCCGAAGGCCCGTACAGTTCTGGAACGCGAACAGATGCAGCGCTTTCAGGGTCACGGGCAGACGGACCTCGGCGAGGTCCTTCCTCCCGGCGAACGCATGTGCCGCAATGGAGCGGACCGGGAGTCCTTCGATTTCCTCCGGGACAAACAGACCGGAAAGTCCCCCTTCATAGCCTGTCACCTCGATGTAAGGACCCTGACGGTCCTCTTTCTGCTCATACAGGAGTGCCATGAGCATCACCCCTCCGCCTTCGCAGCCGGTTCCTCAGCGGAATCCGTCTGGTCCGTCAGGCTGTTCTCCTGCGCCTCATTCCGGAGGATGGAATAGCCGTCCGTCTGCGCAATGAGCTTCAGGTCATACTCCGCAAGCTCCTGCTCATTGTATCCCACCAGCTTCGCCGTCTCCAGTACCACATAATTGCAGTTGTACTGGTTGATGGCAGACGTCAGTACCTCCAGGTCGGGATGTTCACTGTTGACTGCCCGGTAGACAGAATCATCCACATCATAGTTCTGATACTGGGGCATCTGCATTTCCCTGCCGTAGGGCATGAGGATCTTCGTCTCGTACTGACGGACGAACTGCACGAGGCCGACCGGCATGGCCACCATCGTCCGCTGACCGCCGGTATCATTCATGATGAGGTCAGAGATGTTCATCACCATCTGCGGAATGTGGAGACGGTTCTGTGCGGGCAGGAGGTTTTCATTCCGGTAGGTGTAGTTACCTGTCAGTGCCAGAATGAGGCCAAGAATCACAACGCCACGGACGAGTGACCTGCGGCAGAGCTTCACTCCCGCATATGCAACGGTCAGTGTCATCGGAATAAGCCACAGGATCCGGTAATAGGTGTCCGATTCCTCCACCTTCGAATACAGGATATAGAACGGCGGCAGCAGAAACAGTACCGTCAGGGCAAGCGGCAGATAAACGAAAACCGCCCGGTTCACCCTGTCGAGCTCCCGGAAAAAAAGCCACACAAGCGCCGCACAGTAGAACAGAAACAGGAAACCGTCTCCGTCATATTGAATTAATGCATTCCAGATTGCACTCATAGTTTCTCCGCGCAGGATCTCCGATTATTTCCCGCCCAGAAACCACTGCCAGAAGTAAACCTTCTGGATCTGGCGGAACAGCACCGCCCCCGTCACGAGGTTCGGAATGCACGCCAGCAGAATGGTCACGATGATCTTCGGCTTCCTGTAGAGAACGGCCAGGAACAGGCTTCCCGGAAGGAGAAGCCCCAGAATGAGGAACGGTGCCATCGACGTGCAAAGGCACGACGACAGATTCAGCAGCAGCAGCAGGAGCACGGCACAGCCGCCTGTCCGCTCTCCCTTCTCCATGCTGTGGCCCAGCTGCAGCAGCAGGGCAAAGGCTGCAGGGACCAGGACGGCGACGAAAACGGTCTTGCCCTGCCAGGTGCGGAGCAGCAGAAACGACTCCGGCGTATAGATGGAAAGATTCCCGAAGATCTGCAGGACCTCCACGAGCACCATCGCGGCGGCGGAAAGGGCGTCGCTGTCCGATTCCCAGGTTTTGTCCTGCCCTCCGGCGTCAAGGAGCTCCCGCAGGACACTGTAGGCTGCAGCGTCCGCAAGCGGCAGAAATACAAGAGGCAGCATGCTGTGTGTCACAATCGTCGGATGGGTGGCGCAGAGTGTCGATACCCACGCGATCCACATCGGCAGCATCGCGAGAGCGTGTCTCCAGTCCAGAACCGTCGTCACTCCGGTGTAAGGGATGTAGTGATACATCGTGCCTGTCTGCACCGCCTGAACGGACTGCGCGACATAGTAGGCGTCATCCCCGTCATAGGAAGCCATGGTATAGGCCTTGTACAGCTGGAAACCGAGAACTGCGAAAAAGACGATCCGAAAGAACAGTACCTCCGGATCCGGTGTCCTCCTGCCTTCGCCTGCTGCGTCCGTCCGCTTCCGGCTGAACCGTGCCCGCACAGCACGAAGGAACGCGGATTCCATTCCTCCCTTCCCGTGAAGGCGCAGCGCCCCGCAGAGGATCCAGACGGCTAGCAGTACCGTATACAGGACGGCGAGGAGCCGGAAATCTCCCATGGGCGTCAGGAGGAGGACCGGAATGCCAGCAAGTTCAAAGAGCGCGAACGCAGACAGATATCCCGCAAGAATCAGCAGACGGAAGCTTCGCCTTTCCCCCGGAAAAAGAGACAGGGGCAGCATGCCGGACAACACCGGCACCACCCCCGCGAATATGAAAAATCCAAGCAGCTTGCAGATGGCACTCATTTCAGTCGATATACATACACCCGGTAGGGAGACGAGGCATCCTCGTACACACCAGCCGGTTCCAGGTCACATTCGTCCGCGTTCGTGAGCTCAATCCGTGAGATCACATACGTAAGATCCAGCGCGCGGAAGGCATCCGGATCGATTGCGATGGGCTCCTGCCCGTGCGGATAGTGACGCACCGGCTCCACCACCGTCGGGGAAACACCGGAATAGACGTAGCACCTCGCTCCCCAGGAGTCAAAATACTGCCGGCTTCCCTCATTCATCTCCAGGGCAGGCGCGATCCCCTTCCGGAAGGCATCCTTGTATTCCTGCGAGTAGAAGCCAAGGTACCCGTCAAGCGTCGCAAAGCCATTGTACTCGAGAATTGCCGGGTAGAAGCCGTACGCCACGCACCACTCTCCCTGATAGCCGATGTCGTTCCGGATCCGGTCAAAGAGCTCCGTGGAGTAGAATTCCCCGTAGTTCAGCGTCTCCTCCGGACCTCTCCCGAGAAGGTGCTTCACCCCGGCCTTCACGGAGGAATAAAGGTCATTATACGGCAGCGGCGCAAGGAGCACCACCGCGAGCGCAGCAGCAGCAAGAGCCGGGGCAGCGAACCTTGCCGCAAGGCTCCCCCTCCGGTAGAAGCGTTTTCCCTTCCGCTGTATGACATGTCCTTCAAGGTATTCCGCCATGCGAATAAGAACGATGGCAAACGCCCCATACCATAAAAAGCCGTTGAAAAACACCGTCCGGTTGAACTGGAAGCCGTTGAGCGGCGGCAGAAGCCTGCCGACGGCTTCGCGAAACGGTGCCAGGTAATATGCACCGTAAACGGCACTGTTGAAAACAAGCAGGAGGAAGATCCCGTTCAGCGGCTCCCGCAGAATGCGTCCCGGCTCTTTCCGGAAAATGCTGCGCAGATTCACCGCAAGGAAAAAAAACGCCGTCACCGGCAGGACCACGAACCTGTGAAGCGTCTGGGAATGCATGGCAGCGCCGGTCAGGAACGCATACTTCATCTGAGCGAATACCTGTGCAGGCGTCATGGCTGCGATCACCATAGACGAGCGGATCGACCCGCTCTCCGGAAACAGCATGGTGCCGAACAGGCGGTATTCGAAAACAGCGCTTCCCGCAGACAGCGCAAGCACGGCAAGGAACAGCCGGCCATCGAAACGCCTCCTGTAAACAGAGACAACAAGGAACGCGAGGAAGAGGTAGCCGATGAGAAACAGGCCGAAATAGGAAAAATACGAAACAAAGGGATAACAGAAAATCAGGAGCAGACAGCAGGCTGCCTTCTTCCTGCCCTGCGCGAGGTCGAGCCGCATTACCCACACGAGAAGAAGCGGTATGCTGGCAAAGCAGATCCCGAAGTTGGGAAAGAGAGGCAGAAGGCCGTATGTGAGGCCGCAGACGAGCGCAAGGCCCTCGTGATCCCCGGGAAGCAGACCCCGAAGCGTAAATTCACGATAGACGAGTGAGAAACCGATGACTGCGATCACAGCCTTCAGCGTCCAGTTCACGAGATATGCCGCAAGGGGCGGCAGGAACACATAGAGGAGTGTCGTAAGCGACAGCTCGGAGGGAAGGACGTCCCTTGTGATCCCGTGCAGAAACGGGACCGATGCCCCGTGTGCAAAGAACGTATGCGTCCTGCGCAGCATCTCATACTGCGGCTGGAACAGGTCGAGATTGTCGGCGATGGCAAGCTGCGCCCTGTCTCCGATGACAAGCCAGAATACGGACGTCAGGGCGAGAAATCCTCCGATCAGGAACCATGTGCAATTGAATCTGTGCTTCGTCTTCATTGGATCAAGGTGTCAGAAGAATCCTTATCAGGCTCACCCGCGAAACATCTTCACCAGCATCAGGAACAGCACGGCGTAAAACAGGCCCATCCCGTAAATCATGTAGCGCGTCTGCGGAAAAATCAGTGCGGAAACAACGAGCGTGTTGATGACAATCGCCAGCAGAAGGAGCGCTGCCATCCGCAGCGTATCTGATACCGCCAGCGCCTCAGGTGCAATCTGATTCCCCTTCATCAGGCGGCGGCGCCGAAACAGCAGTGCCAGCATCAGCAGTAAATAGAGGGTATACAGCGCAAGGGCTGCGTAGGCAAACCGCACGGATTTCCGGAGAATCGTATTGACAAGACCCTCGGCCGCCTCCATCCGCCACAGCGACAGGAACCGTGAGGGATTCTGCCGCAGCAGGCAATTGCGCAGCTGCACCTCCATACGGTCGATCCCGCCGAACCACTGCACCGTGGAATCCCCGAGCTCCGGATGCGATGTCATGTAATCGAACATCGCCTGATTCAGCACGTCATAGCCGATGACGTCGTAGCTGTCCGCGAAGTGATCCGTCCGCGCCATCCAGTCCGCATCCGCAGGCACATCCACCATGCGGAGCTGCCGCTCCTTCATTTCGGCTTCCATGGAGACGAACAGATCGCGCAGCTCCCCCTCCGGGAACAATGCAGCGTCAGACTCGTCTGCCGTGTACAGGAGAACGCAGTCGATGCCCATCGCGTTGCCGGTGTGCTGCGCGAAGGCGCCGTGCACGAAATAATTATATGTGCAGTCAAAGAGAGCCGAGCCCGCCAGGACCAGAACAGCCCCGATGACAGCAGCAAGGAAGCGCCGTGCCCTCCGTCTGCCGATGAGATCGCCGAAAAACGCTGCCGCGCCGAACGTCAGCACCGTGACCGCGAGCTGCTTGCGAAGGCTGACACACAGGAACATCAGAACGAGGAGGAGTACAAAATCCCGCTTCCTGTGATCCCGGAACACGTTAAACAGCTCCACCATGAACAGGAGAAAGAAAGGGATGCCCAGCCCCTCGGTCATGATACTCTCCGTATAGCCGGAGGCACGGGCAGCATAAAAGCGGTTCAGCAGCTCAGGCGCCCAGATGCAGGCGTTCGCTGCGAGCCCGAGAAGCCACCCCTGGCGTTTCGTTTTCCCAAACGACCGGAACAGCCGGAATACACAGAACGCGGCAAAGGCAGCAGCCACCGCCTGAATCAGCACCGCGGCGAAAAGGTACCCGTCCAGACCTACGATACTGCCCTGCTCGTTTGTTGCGCTCTCTACACCGAAGAGCCTGCGGAGCAGTGCAAGAAACAGCGGATACAGCGGCTCCCTCGAGATGTCCATCGTGACATAGCTCATGGAGTCCTTGTGCAGGATCGCGCCGTCATGCAGCGGGAAGGCGAGATAAAAGACCAAATTTACAATCAGTACCAGCAGCTGCATGGCTCTCAGCTCTCATCCTTCCGGGATCCCTGTGCGTGCAGGAGATTTCTCTGGACCTCGAATTCCCTGCGGTTGTTGCGCTCGAGGTTCGACAGGATCAGCCCGGAGAAAAACGACTGGATCGCCGCCATCATGACAAAGCCGCATACGATAAGAGTCGGGAACTTCGCAACGAGGCCCGTGTGCAGGTAATCCGCGAACACGGGGATAAAGAACAGCACCGCAATCACGGCAAGAACAAGTGAGAGCGTCCCGAAGAACGGGAACGGCTTGTAATTGCGCGTCAGGTTGAAAATGGTGCCAAGAACGCGGAAGCCGTCACTGAACGTGGACAGCTTCGACGTCGAGCCCTCGGGGCGGTCGCGGTATCCGATGACCACATTGTCGATCTGCATGTTGTTGTAGACTGCATGGATCGTCATCTCCGTCTCGATTTCGAATCCGCGGGACAGCACGGGGAACGTCTTCACGAAATCATAGGAAAACGCGCGGTACCCTGTCATGATGTCCTTCACATGACAGCCGAAAACGCGGTTGATGGAAGCACGGACCAGCGAATTGCCGAAGTTATGGAACGGGCGCTTGTTCTCCGTGAAATACGTCGATGACAGGCGGTCTCCGACAACCATGTCGGAGTTGTGGTGCAGGACGAGGTCCACCATCTTCGGTGCATCCTCCAGGGGATAGGTGTCATCCCCGTCCACCATGATGTAGCACTGTGCGTCGATCTCGCGGAACATCCTGCGGATGACATTTCCCTTGCCCTGCAGGTATTCCTGACGCACCACGGCGCCGGCTGCCTGTGCCAGCTCCGCCGTCCGGTCCGTGGAGTTGTTGTTGTAAACATAGATCACGGCATCCGGAAGTGCTTTCTGGGCGTCGCGCACAACCTTCCCGATCGTCTTTTCTTCGTTGTAGCAGGGAATCAATACCGCAATTTTATCCATGTCATAATCCTTACTCTGTATCAGCAGAGGCAGGCCTGCTCCGGAGAGCCGGTCTTTCCCGCCCGCTTCATACAGTTCCCATGCCTCCCATGGGGTGTGTTACAGTCCGGCCTTACTGCTGCCGCCGATGCCCGTCTCAAGCGAAAAATCCAGCATGTTGCCGAGGTAGCGCTCCACCGTCTCGTAGACCACGACGTTCGGGGTCTCCTGTGCGAGCATGTCCCTGTTGTAGTTGTAGTAGAAGCAGGTGTACGCGTTGTTGTACTGGCAGGCAACATACGGCGACAGGAACGAGGAGAACGAATCCCCGATGATCATCAGCTTCGAGTGATCGCCGTCACCGACGGAGTTGTAGAAGCGGTACTCCGTGTGGGAATCGTTTCCTTCCGCCTCGATGTGATACGGCGTGTAATCAAAGGGCACATAGGCGTGATCCTTATACAGAATTTTACCAAGGTGTATGAGCCTTGCAAGGTCGAACGTGCCCTGGCCCCCGTCGACGAGTGTAATATCAGACGGATCGGGCTGCGTCTTGCCAAGCGCCTCGTTGAGGCTCTTCGCTCCGATGTAGGCGCCGAGCTCATTCCAGTGCGTGTCGTATTTGAAGAAAATCGGTGTGTCCGGATTCTGTACCTTGTAGGCTATAAGGTCATCCAGCGGTGTGACCACCTTAAGGTCCGTGTGACTCCGAAGGTAATCAATGACCTGCTGCATGCGTCCCGGCGAAGGCTCTCCGTAGGAATCCGGCATGTATTCGGAATAGACGCGCTCCTTGTTCGGCGCAATGTAGATCACGAAATCACTGTAGAACGGCAGCTCCTGCTGCAGCGTCCTGCGCGCGTCCAGCATGTTGTCCGCGATGGTCCGGAGCTCGTCCTCCGTGAAGAGGTTTGTCCCCTCGTAATCCGCGACAGGGTCCTCCCCGTTTACCTGTGACCCCTTGTAGAACAGCCAGCCGTCCTTCCCGACGAGGACAGAATCATTGCCCGAGCTCTTCAGAACCCTGTAGTCAAACAGACCGTTCAGCGTCAGCAGCTGATTCCGGTACGGCAGGTGATCGCTGAACCAGTCATCGAAGCCTTTCGGGAACTGTCCGATATCCGCTGCCTTCACGGAGGGAAATAAAGCAAGCTCCCTGTTCTCATAGTTGGCGGTATCAAGCCTTCCGCGCACCAGCAGGAACACCAGCACCGGAAGCAGCAGGAACAACGTGATCCAGAGGAAATAAATTGTCTGTACGGATTTCTTCATATAATCATCAACCGTCAAAAACGGAAGTAAATAAACGGGTTATACGTATTGTTCGCCAGCAGCACGATGCTGTAGAACAGGACAACTCCGAGATACAAAGCTTCCACAGCGCTCCCCTTCCACTTCACGGCCGCACCGGACAGAAGCTTCGTATGGAAAACCTGCTGCAGGATACCGCAGCCGAAAAGGCCCAGCACAAACGCAAGGATCGTCTGCGTCGTCACCATTCCCGCAAAAACCGCAGTGGACGATGTGTATCGCCACGGTGTCAGCATCCTCGCAACGATCGCAAAGCCCTGGCGGACCGACGTCACCCGGAAGAACACCCAGCCGATCGTCACAACGAGCACCGCGTATATATGTCCGAGAATCCGGAACTTCTTAAGGACCTTTCCGAGCCCCATGCGTTCAATAATGATGAAGAACCCATGGTACAGTCCCCAGCCGACGAAGTTCCAGCTCGCGCCGTGCCACAGGCCTGTCAGGAGGAAAACAATACTGTTGTTCACATACGTGCGCAGCGTCCCCTTCCGGTTGCCGCCGAGCGGGATGTAGACATATTCCTTAAACCATGTGGACAGGGAAATGTGCCATCTGCGCCAGAATTCCCGGATGGACTGCGAAACATATGGATAATTGAAGTTTTCCAGGAATTCGAAGCCGAACATCCTGCCAAGACCGATCGCCATATCGGAATAGCCGGAGAAGTCGTAATAGATCTGCAGCGTATAGAACGCCGCGGCCGCCCACGCCATGAGGCCGGTCATATTGGACGGCTCGAGCGCGTACAGCTTGTCTACCGCCGCCGCAAGGAGATTGCTGATGATCACCTTCTTGCCCAGCCCGTAGATAAAACGGCGGAAGCCGGAGGCGATCTTCTCCGGTGTGCGCGTGCGGTCCATGATCTGATCGTCGATGTCCTTGTACTTCACGATGGGGCCGGCGATCAGCTGCGGAAAAAACGAGATGTACAGCGCGAGGTTCAGGACATCCTTCTGCACCTTGTACTGGCACCGGTACAGGTCGATGACATAACTCATCGCCTGAAACGTGAAAAAGCTGATGCCGATCGGCAGGGCAATGCCCGGCAGGGGAATTGACGTCCCCGCGAGCTTGTTCACGGTATTCAGGAAAAAGTCCGTGTACTTGAAATAGCCAAGAAGACTAAGATTCGCCACGATATCCAGTATAAGGAAGGCTTTCTTGTGCTCCTGATACCGGTCGATGCAAAGGCCCAGAGCCCAGTTCAGGATGACGGACGCAAGGAGCAGAAAGACATAGGTCGGTTCGCCCCAGGCATAGAAAATCAGACTGAAGACGAGAAGAAGGATATTCTGAAATTTCGGCCTGCGGATCACGAGGCTCAGTGCAAAGACGAGCGGCAGGAAAATCCACAGGAAGGTCATTGAACTGAAAACCATGACGGATTCCTGTTATGTAATATTTCGTGCAGCTGCCCGGCACGGGGCTGCTGCTGTTTCATTCAGATATTCTGACAAGCCCCTGTACATGCTGGGGGCAGCCGGCTGTTCGTGATACCATCTTATCAGCCGGGCTCCGGCTCCCTCTGCCATCAGGGGCTCTGTCTGCGGCGCCTGCTGCACACAGCGTACACGATCACAAGGAGCAATGATACCACACTGACGAATGTCCCCGGAAGAAGACCCGGCGTGTGATAGGTCAGCTCGAGAGTATGTTGACCTGCAGAAGCAGGAAGTGCCAGATACATGATATCTGCCTGCATCAGCTCCGTCTTCACGCCGTCTACCCTGGCGCTCCAGCCCCGGCTGTACGGGATGCTGAGGAGCATCAGTGCATCCTCCTGCAGTGACACATTGCCGGTTACCCGGTTTGTCGCAAAGGCACCGTTCCGATGCACGTCAACATCCGTCAGCGGCTCGGAGAGCTTGTCGTTCAGCAAAGCGGCAGCGCTCTCCATCGGCTGGCATACGACCCGGAAATCATCAAACGTATAGGTTCCCGCATAGGGAAGAACGATCCGGATCTGCCGGACGCCCGACTGCCGCACCCCGAAATTAATGAGGAAATCATGCCAGTTGCTGTAAAACTGGCTCCTCGGCGTCTGGAGCAGCAGGTCCTTCGTAAGTTCCGTTCCGTCCTCATACGTTCCCGTGAACGTAATCGGAAAGCGGGCGTTTTCCCCATCGTCAGCAGTAAGATTCCCCAGGACCAGGTATGTCTCGCAGACAGGGTCTGCCTGCAGAGTCAGTGTGATCTCCGCGTTGTCCTCCGTGGTAACGATGCTGCCGCCTGCAGTGCCCTGCACGCTCACTGCTGCAGTATCACCCGCTGTATCTTCCGCAGGAGACTGCCGGCCCGAACCCGTACTCCCCTGCCACGAGGCCCCGTCCCCGCAGGTTATGGTAATCGGTATCTGTTTCTGCGTATAAGCCGGCTCTCCCTTTGCGTATCCCAGCGTGGAAAGCTTCGCCGCATCCTCATCGGAAACGACGACGCTCTGCGTCAGCAGCTCCTGCCGATGCGGCAGATCCTGCTGCAGGAACTCCGACTCCGGGGTATAAGTCTTATAGCGAAGTCCCGCCGAAAGAGGCAGGACATTTTCAAATACCCGGTAATTCGTGACCGTGGTCCAGGGCTCCTCCCCGTCCCAGTTGTCGGTCCGCTCCATAAAGCCATAGGGTACCCGGTTCACCTCCGCCTCGTCATAGGCGGAAATCACATAATACCTCACATCCCCGAGCGTGTTCAGGATGAACCGCTCATCGAGGCCCTGGTAGCCGAAGCTGAACTGCTCCTTCACGCCAAGCCGGTTCAGGAATTCGGAGATATTGCCGTTCGCGAGGCTGAAATAAAAGTCCGTAGAGGAGATTCCGTACGGCACGCCGCTGTTCCAGGCAAGATCCGATCCGGAAAACCGGTACAGGGACTCCGTGATGCCCTCATTCCCCGCCGCCTTCGCGACCGCGGCAGCCTCGGTATCCTCCAGCGCTGTCTGAAAGCCCTCCGCGTCCATCCGGTCCAGGAAGTCCTGCGGAAAAGCGCCCCGGTTCCCGTCATAGCCGTAATAAATGTTCGCACAGACACTTGTCACGCACAGGCAGAGCGCCAGGAGCCCGGCCAGGTCAGTCCGGGTATTATTACCGCTATGTCCATGAGACATTTGCGGGCCTGCAAGGGCTTTACCCTCTGCGCTTCGTTCTGCCCCGACGTCGGTCCGGGCCGGTTTCAGCCCGCTTCTCACAAGGCTGTGCAGGAGGACCAGCGCCGCGCACACCAGGATCAGCGCAGCGGACAGCCGCGTGTTATCGCGCGGCGCGAGGTCTTCCCCGTCGAGAAACCCCATAAGTTTCAACGCTACCGCATAGGCCGCGCACAGTCCCGCAAAGGCTGCCGCGCGGGGAACGGAAAGATTCCCGATCTCCTCCCACAGGCAGACGAGACTCCAGCATGCCAGCAGCACAATAGCAAACGTCCAGCGGTTAATGACATACGAAAAGCCGTTCAGCACGTGTCCGCCGAAAGGCAGCAGCAGGGCGGCAATCGACAATGCTCCCGCTGTCTTCAGCTTCCGGTGTCCTTTCACGACAAACAGCATCAGCAGCATCAGCGCCGCCGGGACTGCAAGACCCAGCTGTGTGTCATACAGCGGGTGGTCCTTGAATGTGATCAGATACCGCAGCACATCCCGGTAATATTCCGGCTCATAGAGCGGCGGAAGGGCAAACTGCAGCCCGGATCGCGGATTATCCAGGAACTGGATCACGACCGGAACCAGCAGGACTGCCGCAAGCCCTGTCCCGGCAAGCGTTGCCGGCACGAAGCAAAGTACCTTCTTCCCATATTGCAGGAGCGGAACCCGCTTCCGGTCCCATGCCCTCACCAGCACATAGAGGACCGTGAAGATCATCTCCATGTAGAAGAAGTAGAAATTGCTGATCCCACCGAGGAAAACAGCAAGAATATACAGGCCGTATTTCCGCTCCCGGAATGCCCTCTCCGCACCCAGAAGGAGCAGAGGAAAGACAACCAGCGGGATAATGAAGTACGGGTGCCACCTGCCGAGGTAGAGCGTGACCTCACTGAAGTCATACGCGATAGCCGCTGCGAGGATGATGATATAATTCCTCTTCCTGCACGTTCTGCCGATCCCGCATGCACCGTCTTCACCATTCTTAACCGGTGCTTCCCTTTTCCCGCTTCTTTCGCCCCTGCCGCCGGCAGCACCTCCGGGTCCTGCATCTCCCGTCCGGTAAAAGCAATAGAACGAGAAAAACAGCCCCCCGAGCCACGGACGGAAGAGGAGCAGGAAATGATAGAGATAAATGGTGCTCCCCCTGCGGAAAAAGGCCGAAAGGAGCGTCAGCGGATCCCCGATGCAGTAATACGAGAGCGTTGTCAGCACATCACTCCCGTAGCCGATGCCGAACGACCACGTCGGGAGTCCGTTCCCGGACAGCAGGCTCCTGATGCCACCCCGGAGCCACTCCCCGTAACAGGTCAGTGCCCGGATATGCTGGTACCACCCGTCGTAGTGGTAGACCATGCTCTTGCCCTGACGAAGGAACGCAAGGCAGATCAGACAAGTAATCGCCAGATAAACCAGCGTGTAGACAACGCTGTACAGGATTTCGTTTTTCCGAAGCCGTGCACTCTTCATCCACTCACCGCCTGCGGGCAACAAACCAATTCAGTTTAACTTATCCGGAGTTTTTTCTCAACGCCGCAGCGAAGAGGCCTGACAGCAGCAGCATGACGAGAATCATGATAAGGAGATAAGCCGTGACAGCGCCCCGGATCCCGCCTGCTGCCGTCATCCGGTTCGTCAGGATCAGAGAGAGTGCCGTACCGGCAAGGTAAGCCAGGGGGATCCGGTTCTGCGCCCGCGCGATCGTCAGAACTGCGCACAGGAAACCGTCAACCGCCAGGAAGATCCCGGCGCACAGAATCAGCATCATCTCCGTTTTCAGTGCTGACAGGTCCGTCGCGTACAGAAGGGACAGCACCGGAATGCCGAGGACCCACGCACCGGCAAGGACCAGTACGGACACGCCCGCAAGGCCCAGGAGAATCTTCCCGAACATGCGCAGAAACCCGCGGTTATCCTTCGCGTTCCAGGCGGCGGTCATCTTAACGAGTGCCGGCTGATACATGAACATGTTGAGGAGCTGGATGACGAATACCGGCATCGCGATGAAGTTATACTGTGCCTGCACAGACTCGCTCATAACGGCATCAATCGCGTATTTCGGCGCATTCGTCAGGTAGAAGGAAAGGAAGTTCGCCGCGCAGACCGGGAAGCAGGCGGTCATGAGGCCCTTCATGGCCGCACCGGAAACACGGCCTCTGCGCAGCTCCAGTGTATCGCGGTAAAACCACAGGACCACAATCACCGTGAGGATGGCAAGCACAATCGCGGCGAGCGTCGACGTCAGCAGATCCTTCGTAATGAGGAGGACCACCAGCATGCCACCGATGCTGACGACGAGTCTTGCCGTCATCAGCTTCCCGGCGCGATCGAGGCGTCCCTTCTGCTGAAGTCTTCCCTCGAAGACCTCCTCCATACAGTCGACCGCCTTCAGCAGGCACATCGCAAGGACCGTCATCGACTTGTATGCCGAATAGCGCCCGGACTGCAGGCTGTATCCCACATACAGGAGGGATACCAGCACCATCAGCAGCACCGTGAGGCACCGGTGCCGCAGATAATCCCGGAACGCGTACTGCTCCTTCAGGTCCGAGACCTGATAGTTCCGCACGCCGTAGTTACCCAGGTACAGGAACAGGTTTCCCGTCGCGAACGCGATCGAGAAGATCCCCGCCGCATCCAGCCCGCACACTCTGGTGATCACCATCAGGATCAGCACCGACTGCCCGGCATTCAGCATCCCGCCGATCGAATTCCACAGGAAGTTCCCGGCCTCCTGTCCGTTCCCCGTATGCAGTTTGCTGTTATTGTTTTTCACGTTGTTTATTTTTATGGTGACCCCTTTTTACTGCCTTGCGAAAATGGTTGTTTATATTTGCGTCCCGTAATTTTGCAATACGACATCAGCATAAATTGCCGGACATGTTCCGTCAACGATTTCAAAGTCACAAGCGCAGCAAGGAGCTGCCACACCAGCCGGCGTGGCAGCTCCTTCTGCTTCAGAATTCATGTTCCTGAGATCTATGCAGTTGTGTCCATCTGATTGCATTCCGTCAGCTGATAGACGTCGGTTCTCCTTGCGCTGAGGACCGGGAGCTGTTTCCGCACGCTCTCGACCTCTGACAGATTAATGTCCGTAATCTGGATGCCCGGCTTCTCATCCATTTCCGCCACAAGGTCACCCCACGGAGATGCAATCAGGGAATGGCCCCACGCAACATAGGAGTAATCCGGATCTCTGGCACCGGATGTTGCCACGACGAAACACTGCGCGGACAGCGCATTGCTCCGGTGCAGGATCGCCCAGTGGGCCGGACCTGTTGACATGTTGAAGGCCGCGGGAACCAGGATTACCTTTGCCCCTTTAAGGGCCATCAGGCGGAACAGCTCCGGGAAACGGCTGTCGAAGCAGATGCAGATTCCCATCGTTCCGAACTCCGTATCAAATGTGACGACCTCGTTGCCAGCCGTCAGGGTTTCCGATTCGTGAAACACCTGTCCGTCCTCGATATCGACGTCGAACAGATGCATTTTGCGAAATTTGGCAAGTTGGCTCCCGTCCGGTCCGAAGACATAAGCCGTGTTATACACGCGGCCTGCCTCATCGACCTCCGGAATGGTGCCTGCCGACAGGATAACGTGATGCTTTGCAGCGAGGGCCTGCAGGGCCTTCCAGGATTCACCACCTTCCGGCTCCGCATGCACCGGGAAATTCACTGTGTTATACGGACAGGTGAACATCTCCCCCGCGGTAACGAGATCAATATCATCGCCGAGTCCATCCATGAGCTCGGACAGATTCCGGATATTCTCCTTCTTATCTGTAGTTACGCTCGTCTGAAGCTGTGCAATCCTCATGTTTCTCCTCCCTGACCCTTCATATCAAGCGTAAATATTAATTGATGTGCCTTACTATAATCTATCTTGAAATTCTTCCATACCGACTTCGTTCATTAACGTTTGACAATTAACGCAAAGCGTTATATAGGTTTGAGAGTCGTTAAACTTTTCACAGAAAAGAAACAGAGAGCCTGTATGAGAACTGAGAACCTGGTTCACCCCGGTGAAATACTCCGCGAGGAATTTATGAATCCAATGGGAATATCCCAGAATGCCCTGGCCATGGCGCTGCACATTCCAACGACAAGAATCGGTGAAATCGTTAACGAGAGACGGGGCATTACAGCTGATACAGCATTAAGACTCGGACGATATTTCGGCACCACCCCGGAATTCTGGATGAACCTGCAGAACAGCTACGATCTTGGCAGGGCGTTGAAAGCCAAGGGTTCCGAGATTGAAATTATTCCTTTTCCATCTCCGGTCGAAGATGCCAGACGGGGCTGATCAGGCGTCCTTTACCTCGTGGTTGAGGACGTGATTCATGACCGCGTCATGTGCGGTCTTTTCGAAGCCGTCTGCGAGGGGCTCGAGCTGCGCGTTGCCGTAGCGGCGCTCCAGCGCGGTTGTGAGAAGGAAGTCAGCAAACTCCGGGTTCTTCGGCAGGATGGGTCCGTGGGAATAGGAGCCGAACACGTTGCGGTAGCGGACGCCCTCCGTGCGGTCCTCCCCGTTGTTTCCATTCCCCGCAAGGACAGTTCCGAGGGGCTTCACGCCCTCTCCGAGATACGTCTTGCCGGAGTGGTTCTCGAATCCGACGACCGTCGAGCCTCCGGATTCCTCCCCGAGGCGGAAGACGTAGTTGTCGATCATGCGGGTTTTCCCGCCCACGGTGTAGAAATCGACTGCGCCCAGGAACTCGCATTTCACACCATCATAGGTCTCATAATAATGTCCCATCATCTGGTAGCCGCCGCAGATGCACAGGAATGTCTTCCCGTCCTCGACGGCGCCGCGGATGGCATCGCCCTTGCCGCCCTTCAGATCCCCCAGAAGAACTTCCTGCTCGAAGTCCTGACCGCCTCCGATGAAAAACAGGTCAAACTGTGACAGGTCTGTCTGATCGCCGATGCCTACCCTGGCTACGCTGCAGTCGATACCGCGCCAGGAAAGGCGCTTTGTGAGGCACCGGATATTACCCCGGTCCCCGTACAGATTCAAAACTTCCGGATAGAGATGACAGATTTTCAATTCCATATGCCTGCCCTTCCCGCCTCAGTCCGCGGGATTCCTGTTTCGGGATTATGATTGCTTTTCGTTTCCTTCGATTCTATTTCCAGAATTCGCTGCCGCCTGTCGCTTCGCTTAAGAGCTTCCGGAGCGAAAGCATCGAGGTGTAGTTCGGGAGGATATAGACCGGAAGGGTGCTCCTGCGGATCTGCTCCAGGATTTTCCCCTGGTCCTTCTCGAGATGGATCCTGTCTTCACTGCAGTCGCCGTACTTCAGCCGCAGCTGCATGTCCTCCGCCCGGTCACCGGTAACGAGAACCTCCTGCACATGCGGATCCGTCGTCACCTGCTCAAAGTCCGCATCCCAGATCCACGAGATATCATGTCCGTCCGCCGTCCGGTCGTTCAGCGCAAAAACGACTTTGAAGTCCTCCTCCATGCCCGCGAGATACTGCAGGGCCTGGTTGCAGCCAGCGGGATTTTTCACGAGGATCATCTGCACACGGACGCCCCCTAAGTCGAACGTCTCCATACGGCCGAAGCTGGAATGCACGTCGGACAGGGAGGAAAGGATTTCCTCCTTTGGCAGGCCGAATGCTGTGTAGGCCGCCACTGCGGCTACGGCATTGTACACGTTGTAAATGGCGGGAAGACCGATGTGCACGTCCTGTTCCACACTTCCGGTCCGGAGCGTGACGTCGGAGCCATCCGGCGCGATCCGCTTCACCTTCGTCACGGCCGTCTGCGTCTCATGACGCTCATAGCCGCAGCTGTCACAGCAGAAGCCGCCGAGGTGTGCATAGGTGTGATAGTGATATCTGTATTCTTTCCCGCAGCGGATGCAGTATTTCGCATCGGAAATCTCCACATCCTTCTGATCGCCATAGGGCGTATCAAGGCCGTAGTAAACGACCCGGTTGGGCACGTCAAATGCAAGGGAGGAAACAAGCGAATCGTCCGCATTAAGGCACAGAACTGCCTCCGGCACCTTCTTAATGCCGCTCCGGATGGCGTCGGCTGTATGCATGACCTCGCCGTAGCGGTCCAGCTGGTCGCGAAACAGGTTCGTCACGACAATCACCTTCGGGTGAATGAGCGGCACAACCTGTTTCAGCGCGCCCTCGTCGCATTCGATGACAGCGTAGTGTGACTTCGGTTTGCCCAGCCAGTCAGCATTGCATGTCAGCTCCGCCGTCACCCCCGACAGGAGGTTTGCGCCTGATTTGTTCGCAAGGCACGGATGACCGCTGCTCGTCAGCGCATGCTCCAGCATGCGGCTCGTCGTTGTCTTGCCGTTCGTTCCCGTGACGACGATAATCTCCATGCCGCTGCTCACAGCTTCGAGGATGTCCTTCGCGAAAACGCGGGCAACCTTCCCGGGAAGCGCCGTACCGCCGCGGTGCGTCACACGGAGCGCCCACCGCGTGAGCTTGCAGGATGCAACAGACAGAACAGTCTGAACAGTGTTGGGTTTGCTCATGGTTGTCTTGCTCCTTCCGGAAACTTCATGATCACAGTGTCACAGCCTTCACAGAATCCCGGCGCGCGTCAGCAGCACGATCACCATGTAGATGACGGGCTGGTGCAGCAGGTAAATCAGCAGGGAATGTCTCCCGAGGAAGGAGAGCGGCGGGATGTTCAGCCGGAAGAATCCCGTTCTGAGCAGCCCGCGGCGGTTCAGGAACCGCCCGAGGAACACGCCGGTCCCGTACAGGAAAATCCACGGCAGAATGGAGAAATAATCCGTGGAGTAAAACGTCGGGTCCATGAAGCCGAAATACGTGGCCGTCATTCCGTGATACAGTCCGGAGGGAAGCGGGATCTGTTTGCCCGGCCACAGCTGCAGCAGTCCGTCATTCACCAGGCGGAATACATAGAACAGCAGGGCACAGACCAGTATGCCCGCCGACGGCGGGACATTCTTCAGCCCCGGTCCGATCAGGGCAAAGATCAGCATGGCACTGCCAATCAGCGTGAGAACCCCGAAGATAACCCTGTCCTCCGGGAGGAAGACCAGCGTCGCCGCTGTGACCAGCAGTCCGGACGCAAACACCAGCAGTCCTCTTCTCCATTTGTGAACTGACAGGACATTGCACAGCCCGGACAGCAGGATGAACGTCCAGCAGATGCTCTGCTGCCATACATAGGCTCCCCGGGAATGATACCAGGGCCAGTTTATCCCTGCGATATACACCAGGTCCCACGCAGTGTGGTAAGCGATCATGCTGATCAGTGTGATCCCCCGGATCGTATCCAGAAGATGCAGTCTTTTGCCGGAATTTGTTCGTCTCATGAAGACGGTTGTACTCTCCCCTCTGATTGTTGTCATGACAGGTCCGGGGTTTCCTGTACGCCCGTCCTTCCATCCTGTTTCACCAGCCGCAGGCTGAGTATATCCATCAGGAAGCCGCGTCGGAAGCTGCGTCCGAATGCAGGGTCCTGCGGACCTTCTTCATGACGATGCCGTACGCAATGCCGGTGAAGATGGCGGCACCAATCCACGCGGACGGATCACAGAATGCCGCGAGATAGAAATTCATGGTTGCCATCGAAGCCGCCGCGACCGCCATGCGGCAGAACAGCTCCACCACGCCGCCGAGCATAGGCAGCAGGCCGTAGCCGCAGCCCTGCATCGTGTTGCGGAAAATGAAAATCAGCCCCAGCGGAATATAGAAAACGGCACAGAGGTAGATATACTTCTTCGCGTAGGGCAGCATAGCCGTCATGTCCGTGCCCGGAGCAAAAAACAGGGACAGCATCGGCTTCAGGAGGAAGACGGAAATAAACGCCGCCACGATGCCGTAGACCGCAATGACAAGAATGGAACCGCGCACGCCCTTAGTCAGGCGTTCATAATCCCCCTTGCCGTAATTCTGTCCGGCATAGGTTGCCATGCTCTGTCCCATGGCAATATCGCCCTGGGTGATGACGTTCTGCACCTTGCCCGCCGCGGTGATTGCGGCTACGGCGACCGCGCCGTACAGGTTGATGGCTGCCTGCATGATCATGGTCCCGGATGCCGTGATGGCAAACTGCAGCGCCATCGGTACGCCGACCCGCAGCTGGACAGCCGTCGCCCAGGCGTGGAAATGCCACTGCGCCTTATGAGGCAGCAGCTCCGGAACGTTCTTCAGTACATACCCCAGACACAGGAGTGCCGACAGTGCCTGCGAGATATTGGTTGCCCACGCGGCGCCCGCGACACCCATATCAAAGAAAATGATGAACACGAGATCCAGCACCACGTTGACACACGCGGAGAAGATCAGGGAGATCAGCGGCATCCTCGAGTTGCCGACCGCGCGGAGGAACGAGGACATCAGGTTGTAGGAGACCGTCGCCGCCGTCCCCGCGCAGATGATCATGATGTACGTATAGGCATCCTGATAGATCTCGGCCGGGGTGTTCATCAGTTTCAGCATGGGGTGCATGACGGAGGTGCTCAGCGCCGTCAGGACTGCTACTACGATTACGGACAGCAGGACCGCGTTTGCAACGGATACCCGCACGCCGTCTGCGTCCTTCGCGCCGAACTTCTGCGACGTCAGCACCGTAAAGCCGGACGTCAGGCCCATGGAAAAACCCATAACCAGAAACATAATCGTTCCTGTCGAGCCGACCGCCGCCAGGGCATTCTGTCCCACGAAACGACCCACAATAATCGTATCCGCCATGTTGTACAGCTGCTGGAACACATTGCCGATAAACAGCGGAATCATGAATTTCAATATTACAGTGAGGGGATTGCCCCTCGTCATATCTGTACCCATAGTCAGTAACCCATTCCGCAGCGCTGCGATGTTAACACAGGACCGGGCTGCATGCAGACGAAATCCTGCGCAATCCGGAATTACTGCGCCTCAGGAGCGGCCGCCGCACCCGCAGCTGCAGCGACCTGCGCCGCAATGTCCGCCTGCACCTGAGCGGCTGCCTGTTCCGGCGTCATGCCGACTGCCTCATAGTTTGCTATGGCCTGCTGCACAGTCGCGTTGTAAGCGGCCTGGGCCTGTGCTGCTGCATTTGCCGTTGATGCCGCGTCTGCCTGCTGTGCTTCAGTTTCATTCCCACCGTCCGAATCGACGGTCCCGGCAGGTGCCGCTGTCCCGTTGTCGGTCGGTTTGTAGGTCTGTGCCGTGTCCTGACCGATCCCGCCGTAGACGATGACCGGCTCGCCGGAGTAGACAAGTTCATAAATTTCCTTCGCTTTATCGAGCGGCAGGTTGATGCAGCCATGCGACCCGCCGCGGACATAGAGATCGCCGCCGAAGCGCGACCGCCACGTTGCGTCATGCAGTCCGATGCCCATGTTGAACGGCATCCAGTAGTGGACGTGGGACTCGTAGTTTTCGCCGCGGAGCGTCGCGTCCAGCTGCTTGAACGCGATGTGATAGACGCCGTCCGGCGTCGCGTGCCCGTTCGTCGCCTTGCCGGAAACGCAGTCGGTTTCCACCTTCAGCTCTCCGTCCTCATATACGTATACGTGCTGGTTATCGAGGTCGATCTCGACGTAGCTGTCTCCGATATCATCCGTGCCGAACGCGTTGCCCTTCTGGTGCCAGACCGGATCGAGCGTGCCGCCTGTTCCGCCGGTCAGCGCGCCCTGGATCGCCTGCGCCGTGGCATCAACATCCAGCCAGTAACCGTAGTTGCCGCCTTTTACCGTGATGACTCTGCCTTCTGTCGTCCTGAATTCGCGGTCCGCACCGAAATTGGTATATTTCTCATTGAGGCCGTCCACATACTGCCGGATCGCCTCCGCGTCGAAGGTAACGGTTCCGTTCTCCTCCGAGCTGACCCAGGACGCGATGGTATTGGCATCAATGGTCTCCTGCTCGTCCGGCGCGTCACCGAACTGCAGCGTCAGCTCCAGAGAGCCGAATTTGTTCATGATCTGTGTCTGATTGACGAGGTCGCTGTCATCAGACGTCACGCCGGGAGCCTCATAGCAGCCCTCGGCATCAAGATCCAGAAACGACGACTCATCCGACAGCGCCGCCTCGATGGCGGACATAGTCCTGCCCTCATTCAGACGGGTACCTTCCTCCTCGGGTACGATGGTATAGGTATCCCCTACCGACTCCATCACGGCATCCGATGGATTGATCACCTTGTCCTTGTCGTAAAATATCAGGTTCTTCGCCCTCTCGGCGAGCCGGTCCTCATCATACACGGGCGTAGTCATCACACGGTAGTCCCTGCGGGTGAACAGAGACAGCGGCCACGCATAGTTGCCGCGGAAGCTTGCAAGCTTCGCAAGGGACGGATCCACCTGATTTTTCAGACCGATTTCAGAAGCCCTGATCGTATCCTGGAGGTTCCCGCGTCCGTTGATCGTCAGCACATAGTGCGCGGGCAGGTTCGTGAGCTTGCGGATCGCCGCCTGCTCACTCAGGAGCGATACGTTGACGCCGTTGATCGTCGTATGGAACGGGAAACGGTTTACGAACAACAGGGATGACTCGATATAAATAGCCGCGGCAGCAAGGAAAATGCTGCCCGCGATTGTCTTGCGGTTCATGAAATTCCTTTCAGATTTCCTGCAGCTTCACACCCTGCAGATAGGACTGGATGGACGTCATGTCTGCCGGCCGGGTGCCTGCAGTCGTGCAGGCTGCCGTTGCGCAGGCAACAGCAAGGCGTGCGCAGTATTCCATGGTTTTCCCTTCCTCCTGACAGGCAGCGATCGCTGCCACCATGGCATCGCCGGCTCCAACGGTGGATTTCACCGGAACAGGAAGTGCGCGGGAAAAGAGTGTCTTCTCCCCGTTCACAAACAATGCTCCCTTATCGCCGAGCGAAATGCAGGCAAAGCCGTTGCCATCCTTCGCCTTGCTGATGATGGAACGGGCGAAGCGGACGAGATGCTGCTGGTCCGGGGCACCGTTCTCCATCTCGCCTGCCGCTGCGTAACAGGCAACAAGCTCCCGGATGTTGGGCTTGATGATATCCGGGTAGCCTCCGATCCCCTCGGACAGGAGCAGACCGTCTGCGTCAAGCAGGACTCTGCCTCCCACGGAATGTAGTGCCGCAGTGAGGTAACGGTAATAACCGTCCGGCGCGCCCTCCGGAACGGATCCGGACAGGACATATACCGTATCAGGCGAAGCGTACTTCTTCAATACGCCCGCCACTTCATTCAGCGTTCCGGCCTTTACCTCGGGGCCTTTCTCGTTGAGTTCGGTGAGCGTTCCGTCTGACTCGACTATCTTGGTGTTGATCCGGGTTTCTCCCTCCGGCAGAAACAGGAAATCCGTCTGAAGGCCAAGGCTCTTCAGCTGTTCTTCAATCCGGTGTCCGGTATGCCCCGCGAGCACTCCGACAACCACACTCTCCTTACCGAGAATCTGCAGCGTTCGGGAGACATTGATCCCCTTGCCGCCCGCATCCTCCTCCACCTGGTCAGGCCGGTGAAGACTCCCCGGCTGCAGATGGTCCACATAATACGTGCGGTCCAGTGCTGGATTCATGGTGAGTGTAACAATCATGTCGGTTATTCTCCCCTTGCGTCAGGCTCCTGTCCGGCGGAGCCTGTTCTGTCTTACTACTGCAGCTGTCACTTGCCCGGGTTCTGTCCGGGAAGGCTCTTTCCGGCCTGGTCCGGGGCAGTATGGCGGACGTAGTTCCTGCTCCCCTTCACCCGCTCCGATGGGTCGAACTGCGTCAGATCCTGGATGATCTGCGACGCGATGATAATGCCCGCTGCCGGAGGTACGAACGACGTAGAACCGGGAAGGTCGCGGCGTTCCGTGCATTTGCGCTTCGTGCCGGGCGGACAGATGCAGTGATGCAGACACGAATTGTCCGTATCAACCGGGCGGATCGCCGGCTCCGTGGAATAGACCACCTTCAGATGATCGACATGACGGCGCCGCAGCTCGTAACGCATGACGCGGGCGAGCGGATCCTGCTTCGTTTCATAAATATCCGTAACCGTAAGCTTCGTAGGATCAACCCGGTTCCCGCAGCCCATGGCGGAGATGACCGGCACGCCGCACCGTTTCGCCTCCTGAATGATCTGCAGCTTCCCTGTCACAGTGTCGATGGCATCGACGACATAGTCATACTGTGTGAAATCGAACTGGTCTGCGTTTTCCGGCAGATAGAACGTCTTATAGGTATTGACGGTGATATTGGGGTCGAGATCATGCACCCGCTCCGCTGCCGCGTCGACCTTATATCTGCCGACACTGCTGCGGGTTGCAAGGAGCTGCCGGTTCATGTTCGTCAGGCAGATCCTGTCATCATCGATGAGATCGAGTGTGCCGATCCCCATCCTGGCAAGAGCCTCCACCACATTGCCCCCGACGCCGCCGATTCCGAAAATCGCGACGCGGAACGAGCGGATCATTTTCATTACATCCTGGCCATAAACCAGCTCTGCCCGGGAATACTGATTCAACATATATTAAGAAACGTCCCTTCCTGTACATCGGTAGAATGCATGTCGGATATAACTGCACAAAAAAACACCCAAACATCTTTACATCTTAACAGACATCTGTGTCAAGTGGTGATAAAATCTTGTGTCGTCCGCAGAATTTACACGGATTTGATCATGCGGAGGCCG
This sequence comes from uncultured Lachnospiraceae bacterium, assembly GCA_900316855.1. Lineage (GTDB taxonomy): Bacteria > Bacillota > Clostridia > Lachnospirales > Lachnospiraceae > CAG-791. Next base: position 94,445 of record ONEK01000006.1, read on the forward strand.
GAAAGCCTCCCTCAGCGGCAGCATGGCCCGGAACGCCGGCCGGGAACACCGGCAGGGAAGGTAACCTGGAATGCCGGGCACAGGCGTATAAGGTTCACAATGTCAGACAGAGCTGTGAAAACACACACAGACACAAATAAAATGAAAAACAGAAAAAGGTCCCTGCTGCCGGAAAAGCTCCGCCGCAGGCTCTATGATCCGGATCAGATTGACTGGGAGCATCTGACATTCAGCAGTCAGCAGATCTGGAAGCTGCTGATCCCGCTCATGGTGGAGCAGCTGCTGACCTCATTTATGGGAATGGCTGATACCATGATGGTGTCCCGTGTGGGTTCTGCCGCCATTTCCGCTGTCTCCCTCACGGATTCCATCAATGTGCTCGTAATCCAATTGCTGGCTGCGCTCGCAACAGGCGGAACGATTATCTGCTCACAGTATATCGGTCATAAGGACCGGAAAAAGGCTTCCGATGCAGCCTCGCAGGTTCTGCTGACATGCACGGTGATCTCCGTCGCTATCGGCCTCGTCTGCCTCGTCTTCCGCCGGCAGATTCTGCAGCTCGTCTTCGGCTCGGTCGAACCGGACGTCATGCGCAATGCGGTGACTTATTTCCTGTACACGTCGCTGTCGTTCCCGTTCCTCGCCCTGTTTCAGGTGGGATCCGCATTCTTCCGCGCGGGCGGAAACAGCCGGCTTCCCATGACGGTCTCCGTCATCTCCAATGTCCTGAATATCATTGAAAACAGCATTTTCATCTTTGTCTGCCACCGGGGCGTTGCCGGAGCGGCGCTCTCGACGCTGCTGTCCCGCATTTTCTGTGCGGTCGTCATTCTGGCATATCTGCGCCTGCCGCGTCAGATCATCGTCGTCCGCAACTATTTCACGAAGCCCCGCTGGCATCTGATCGCCAAAGTCCTTGCGATCGGTGTTCCATCCGGTATCGAAAATTCCATGTTCCAGTTCGGCAAGCTGGCAATCCAGTCCACCGTGTCCACGCTGGGGACGACCGCGATCGCCGCGCAGGCCATGACCATTATCCTGGAAAACGTGAACGGCATTGCCGGCATCGGTGTCGGCATCGGGCTGATGACCATTGTGGGCCAGTGTATCGGTGCAGGGAAACAGGAAGAAGCGAAGTATTACATCGTCCGGCTGGACGCGATCTCGGAGCTGATGATCCTGCTGTCCTGCGTGTTCGTCTATGCTATCGCGCGTCCCGTTGTATGGCTCGCGGGCATGGAGACCGCCGCGGCAGACCTGTGCGTGCATATGATGGGCTTTATCACGGTTGTAAAGCCGCTTGTATGGGTGTTTTCGTTCACAACTGCCTACGGCCTGCGCGCCGCGGGAGATGTGCGCTTCTCCATGATTACGTCCTCGTGCACCATGTGGCTGTGCCGTGTGATGCTGAGCGTGTGCCTCATCCGTTTCTTCGGATGCGGACCCATCGCAGTATGGATCGGTATGGCTGCAGACTGGACCGTGCGGGGGATTGTGTTCACCGCACGCTTCCTGTCCGGCAGATGGCTGCGCCATCAGGTGATTGAGAGCTGATGGAAACTCAGGCCTTCACTTCGGTTCCTTCCGTCTGATGCAGCTGCGACGTAAAGACACGCAGTCTCTTCACGAGATAGGGCACGATGAGCAGGTAGACGAGACTCGTCACAATTCCTGTCGCAATGCGTACGAAGATCATGCTGAAGACCGCCGCGAACGAGTAATAACCATAAATTCTGCTGTCAATATAGATGCAGCCGGTATTAAGCAGTGTGACGACAACGGCACTCAGCACCATGATGAGACCGGTCTCGAACGTTGTGAGGGCAAAGCCCTTCTTCTTCGCGCAGGAGCCCACCATCAGGCCTCGTACCGCAACCGGAATGATCCACAGGAATGTCGTCGCCGAGAACCCGTAGCGGAGAATCTGTTCCAGGAAGGCGCCGAGCGCGCCGATCTCCAGCCCTGCAAGAGGACCCATGCAGAGACCTCCCACAATAACCGGAAGTCCTGCGAACGACAGCTTCATCACCTTAAGGTCGATGGCCACATAGGACAGGACAACATACAGTGCAACCAGTACCGCTGCAGTCGTAAAGCGTTTCATGCGTAATGACATAAAAAAACTCCTTTCCATGCGGCTGATCACCTGCATACAAAGAAGTATCCCCGGATTCGCGCCTCCGGGTTCGGTCCATGCTGCGAGATGCAATGAACCGCACAGCACCGGATATCTTCGCTCCGGCTCCGTTCGACGATCAACTCTCCGTATCGCCGACACATAACTCGCGGTCATCTACTCAGCCAATTCAATTGTCATAACAGACTATAGTGCGATTTCTTTCAGGGTGCAAGTACCCCTGCTCCGATTTCATCGTTTCCCTCTCACGCACATGTTTCGCATGTCCGGTGTCCACAGCTGCCTCTATACGAACAGAGAAGCAACGGCGGAGGCGCCGCCGAGCCCGATGATCAGGGCTGCTGCACCCACGATCAGACAGTTCCACAGGAAAAATCCGCGGGCGAAATTCTGCAGGTTGCGGTTCTGTGAATGAAAGCAGTAAATCAGCGCTGCGACAAAGCCCGCAAGCGGGATGCCGAACAGCAGGCTGTAGACGAAATAGTCCTTCGCGGTAAGCGGCCGCCATTCCGCCGTCGGAGCCACCCGCTCCGCGGCGTCCCGCATGGAGTCTTCAAAATCCGCGTCTTCTTCCTCGCCATACTGGTCGAGGTCATCCTCCGTGATTTCCTCATCGAAGTCGTCTTCGCCGGATTTTCCCTGCTCCGGCTCTTCCTGACCGGTTTCCTTTTGTGCGGATGTTTCCTGTCCGGGTTCTTTTATTCCCGGGTCTTCTGCGAGCTCTGCACCGGCGTCCGCCGTCTCAGGTTCCGCGGAAGTCTTCTCAACGCAAACGGAAGCATCCGCCTCATCGGCGGATGCTTCCGGATTGATCTTATTGTCAGTATTGTCTTCTGTCTGCTTTTCCATCCTGCTGCTCACGTCTTATTGCTGTCGTAATGATAACCTTGTGCTACGCCTGTAAAGGATAACACAAAATCTCTTTCCTGCGGGAAAAGCAAGGCAAAATTGTTGTAAAGGCAGCGGAATGTTACTGCTTCGTGCCGGCATCCGCAGCAGCAGTATCCGCAGTCTTGCCGGCAGCGGGCTCAAAGCCGTTTCCGGATCTTGCAAGTGCACGCTCCACAGGCGGAACCACAACGGCAACGACGACCATCTTCAGGAAGTCGCCGGGCAGGAACGGGAGTACGCACATACCGAGCGCCGCGCCGACCGGGGTGCCGGACTGGATGCAGAACCATGCTGTGCCGAATGTGTACAGCACTGCCGTGCCGATCAGCATGGCCGCGAACATCCAGACATACTTCATGACACCCTTCTGCTGCCGGCCGGTTCTGTAGTAAATAAGGCCGCACAGGAAGGAAAGAAACAGATACCCTGCAAGGTAGCCGCCGGTCGGTCCTGCAAACTTATCAATTCCTGCGGAGTAGCCCGCAAATACCGGTACGCCGACGATACCCAGCAGCAGGTAAACCGCAGTTGCAATGGTACCCCACTTCGCACCGGTCAGAACACCCGCGAGCATCACGGCAAACGTTGCCAGGGAAATCGGAACCGGACCGATCGGAACGGCAATCGGTGCCAGGACGCAGATGATCGCTGCGCACAGCGCGCACAGTACCATGTTTTTCGTAGAAGTTTTCATAATCTCTGTCCTCCTCATCAATTCATTCTCAAGAGTCAGATCAGAGAATAGCATCGCGGTGTTCCTTTGTCAACCAGGTTTATACAGCAGGTTAACAATTGGGCCGCATTTCACTTCGTCGGGAAACATTTATGCTTTCCTGTAAGCGGAATGCCTTTACCTCAGCAGACAAAAGAGCAGGAACGAAAAAGCGTCTGCACCGGCATTCCGGTCAGTGTGTCAGTGCCTGTTTCATCTTCTCAAAGGTCTGCTGGGAGATGTCGTGCTCCAGAAGACAGGCTTCATATTCCGCCGTGTCTTCATCGACACCGATCCCGATCAGGTGATTTTTGAAGAACATATGGCGCTCGAAAATCCTCCTCGCAATGGCTTCACCCTTCGGCGTCAGCTGCAGGAGCTTCTGTGCGTCCATGACAAGAAGGCCCTTCTCCTCGAGCTTGGCAACAGCAACCGAAACAGAGGGCTTTGACACCCCCAGCTGCCTCGCGACATCCACGGAGTGGCATTCGCCTTTCTCCTTCGTGATCCTCAGGACTGCCTCCAGGTAGTCCTGCTCAGATTCATGGCGGTGATCCACAGCTTCCCGGATTACTCCGCGGTTTTCCGATACTCTCATTTCGCTTCCGGCTTCCATCATGACAACCTCATTTCTACCCGTGGAAGGAATAACTCCCGTCAACAGACTTAATATATCACAGATTTCCGGCAAAGTTGCACTCGCCGGCCTTCTGCCGGGTTTTTACCCGTCTCCGGCAGCTTCTCAGTTCGTAAAGTGCGAGTAGATTGCAACATGGTCGTAGATAGCGCGCCAGCTTCCCCAGGTGTCTGCGGTGCAGCAGATGTAACGGCCTCCGTCATCGGACTGCTGAAGGCTGACCGCGCAGCAGCCGGACTCATTGACGAAGCCGGTCTTGGCGCCAATGACGGTCCCGTGCGTGTCCTTGTCCTCGATGCGGCGCAGAAACCAGTTGGAGACCGTATGTCCTCCCTCCGGATAGGCAAGTGAAGGGGCAGCGTCATAGGTGTGCGCTGACAGGACCTTCCGGCACAGGTCATTTTCCATCGCTGCCTTCATGATGACCGCCATGTCATAGCACGTGGTGTAATGATCCTCTCCGTAGCAGCCGACCGGATTCGTAAAGTGCGTCGTTTTGCCGATCCCCAGCTCCTCACACTTCTCATTCATGAGGTCCGCGAATGCTTCCTCCGAGCCGGCGGTATACTTCGCCAGCGCATAGGCAGCATCCGCTCCGGACGGCAGAATTGTACCGTAGAAGAGCTCCTCGACAGTCCGCTGGTCCCCGTTCATGTAATACATACTGGAGAGACCGGACAGGTAGCACTCATCCACGACGTCCTGCGTGATTGTCACCTTCTCCTGCAGGGCGGAATCGCTCTTCAGGTGCTCCGCTGCAACAAGAACCGTCATGACCTTCGTCATGGAAGCGGGGTTCATCCGTGTCATGGCATCACGGTCCAGCAGAATCCGGCCCGTGTCCAGATCCACAAGAATCGCGTATTCCGAGGAAACGTAGTCCGTCCCTGTTCCCGAAAAGCCGCCCTCGACCGACGAATCGATAAACGCCTGATCAAAGGAATAATTTTCGCCCTGCGGCTCCGTCGACGTGTCCGCTTCGGAGGATGTCGCCTCCGGCGGCGTACTGCCTTCGGAATCCGCTTCTGCCGGGCTCTGTGCCTGGCCGGTACCATCCTCTTCGCTGCCTTCCGGTGAGCGGTGCACCGACGAGAGGACAACGGTGTCCGCATCCTCCGTGAACACGGCCTCATCCGAAGACAGGTCCGCCGCATCCTGTTCCCCGTCTGTGGTTTCTGCGGCGGCGGCAGTTTCCCCGGTGGGAATCGTCTGCACTACAGCAGCGCTCTCGCTGTGTGCCTCGACGTCAGCCGAAAGGCTCCCGGTGAAATGTACTATCAGAAATACCGCCAGGGCACCGGCACCGCCGATTCCTGCCGCAGTAAGAATCCTCTTCCGGAGGATCCTTACTCGTTTCCTTCGGCGTCTCTCATTGCGCCGGCGGGCCCGCTGCCGGGCTTCATCCGCCTCCGGATCCGGCATCCCGTTCACCGGGTCCTCCGCTTCCTCATCCAGATAATAATTATCCCAGTCTTTCATCTGATTACCAATATCCGGGTCACGGACCGCTCACCCCTGCAGGAAGCAATCCGAAAATGACATAATAACCCAAACATAGTAACCTGTCCGCGGGATTTTTTCCACCTCCGGAGGGGCACCGCGCGGTCCCGGGCAGCGTCCCTGCATGCGAGCATGCTCGACGGCTTCGTGGCTCGTCGCCTTCACAAAAAGCCGGGCAGGGGGGACCCCCTGCCCGGCTGCTGCCGGATTGTCTGTGTCTCAGTCCTGACTCTCGCCGGACCTGACGCGGTTCTTATGAAACGCAACGGTAAAGGTACTGCCCTTTCCCGGCCTGCTGTCGACGTCAATATGGGCGTGCATGATCTCCGCGGCGTGCTTTACAATCGACAGGCCGAGGCCTGTCCCGCCGATCTCACGGGAATGACTCTTGTCCACGCGGAAGAAGCGCTCGAAAATCCGGGGCTGATCCTCTTCGGGAATGCCGATTCCGTTATCCTGCACACGGAATACCACCGTATCCTTCCGATCCTCAACCGTGATATCCACCCTGCCCTGGCTGCGGTTGTATTTGATGGCATTGTCAATCAGGTTGAAGATGATACTCTCGATCAGCCGGAAAATTCCATCCACTGCTGCGGGTGCGCCGTTTACGGTCAGTGTGACCTGGTTCTTCAGAGCTTCCTGCTGCAGCTGATCCGTGACCTTGAGTGTAACCTCATAGAGGTCTACCTTCTCCCAGTGCATATCAATGGCGCCCTCATCCAGGTGCGAGATATACAGGATATCCTCAACGAGCGTGATCATGCGCTGTGCCTGGGTATAGATGGTGTGAACAAACCGTGCGCGGTCTTCCTGCTTCACCTGGCCTGTTTCCAGAAGCTCTGCACAACCCGAAATCGTATGAAGCGGCGTTTTCAGCTCATGAGACACGTTGGAGGAGAACTCTCTGCGCAGCTGTTCCGCCTTTTCCCTGTCCGTCACATCGAACAGCAGCACCACCATGCCCGCAGTCATACTGTCGGTCGAGACAGGGCTGATATCCGCCTGGTAGCTCCTGCCGGAATAGTCCAGGATCAGCTCGCTGTGCTCGCCCTTTGCCGCGCGCTGCAGCGCCTGCTCGAACTCCGTGCGCCGGTCCAGATACAGGATATCCTCTCCGATACAGCTCTCGTCCGTGTGCAGCAGCTTCATCGCCTGCTGGTTGATCGTCAGGATCTTCCCGGAGGGACTGAGCAGGATCAGGCACTCCTCCATCCGGTTCGTCACCGTCAGGAAATCCTTCTCTGTCTTCTGGAGGTGTTCCTTCTGGTCCTCGATCTCCTCCTGCTGTTCATAGATATGGTGCAGGAAGGGAGCCATCTCCGGATAGGTCTCGTTGTCCATCGGATGATCAAGGTCAAAATTGTTGAGCGGATCCACAACCTTGCGCGAAAGGCGGGAACTCGACAGCCACGTCAGACCCATGAGAACCAGGAAGATCCAGATGAGCGGCTGTACCATGCCCAGTGCCACAGTCAGGACCGTATTCCTCGATTCCGAAACCCGTACAACCGACCCATCCGAAAGCTTCATCGCATAGTAGAGCATCGCCGTCGTCATGGTGTCGGAGTAGCGGGTGCTCGCTCCTTCGCCATTTTCCAGCGCCTCGGCTATTTCCGGTCTCGACGCATGGTTTTCCATCTGTCCCGCGTCTGCTTCATTGTCAAACAGGACCGTTCCGTCCGCGGCAATCCATGTCACGCGCGTACCCTTCATATGAAGGGAATCGAGAAAGTCCGTGCCCCCGGTCTCGACCGCCTTCGCGGCAAGTTCCGTCTCTACCTTCAGCTGCTTTTTCTGTACGGAACTGAAATAACCATACAGGGACAGGAGGATTGCGATGAATCCTCCGATCAGCGTCACAAGTATGGTCAGTTCCATGTATCTGAATATTTTCTTTGTCATGGCTTCACCAGCTTATAGCCCACTCCGCGGACTGTCCGGATCATGCTGCCGGCTTCCCCGAGCTTTGCCCTGAGTGTTCCCACATGCACGTCCACCGTCCTGGTATCTCCCGAGTAGTCACTGTTCCAGATCCGGAGCAGGAGTGTCTCCCGGTCGAAGACCCGGTCCGGATTCTTCATCAGGAGCTCCAGCAGCGAATATTCCTTGAGCGTCAGGTCAAGGAGCCGTCCGTTCTGCGTCACAGTGTGGGCAGCCTCGTTCAGCTCAACCGTGCCTGCCTGCACCACCTCACTGTGCGGCGTCTTCGGCTCCATCCTCCGGAGGACAGCCCTCACCCGGGATACCATCTCCAGCATGCCGAACGGTTTCACGAGATAATCGTCCGCACCCAGATCCAGTCCCTTAACCTTGTCAAATTCTGTGCCCTTGGCGGTCGTCATGATGACAGGGATGTTCCTCGTGGATTCATCCGCCCGGATCTTCCTGAGGATGAGAATTCCGTTCTCGCCCGGCAGCATGATATCCAGCAGGATCAGCTCCGGTTTCTCCTCCTTCAGCGCACCGAAAAAGTCCCTGCCGTTTTCAAACGTTCTTACCTGAAATCCGGCTGATTCCAGAGCATACGCTGCAAGATTGGCTGCCGCCTCATCATCTTCCACACAGAAAATCATAATTACCTCAGAGTTTCCTTAGTTTGTATTGCCTTCGAGCACGCCGGTGATCATAAAAACCACCCACTGCGCGACATTCACGGAATGGTCGCCGATCCGTTCGAAGTATTTCGCGATCATGAACAGGTCCAGTATCCCGTCCAGATTGCGGGCTCCGCTCTCAACGCTTCCGGCAAGCTCACTCTTGATCTTGTTGAAATAGTCATCCACTGTATCGTCTTCTTCAATGACCGCGCGTGCAATTGTCTCATCATCGCGGACGAAAGAGTCGATGGCACTGGAGAGCATGTGGCTGGCGGCATCCGCCATGGAGAAGATCTCGATGTCCTTGACGTCCCGTGGCTGGATATTTCCCATACTGATGATTTCAGCGATATCATCCGCGTTGTCACCGATCCGTTCCAGATCAGAAACCATCTTCAGTGCGGATGAAACCACGCGCAGATCCCTTGCGACGGGCTGCTGCTGCATCAGGAGCTTCAGGCACAGGTTCTCGATTTCACGTTCCTTGTGATTGACCTGCTCAACCATGTCCGCGATCTCCCGCGTACGGTCCGTGTCCGGCGACATCAGGTATTTTGTCGATGTCCGGATCGCGTCCTCACAGAGCGCGCCCATGGAGATCATATCCTTCTTCAGTTGACTTAACTCTTCCTCAAATACGTTCCGCATCAGCCAAACCTCCCTGTGATGTATCTTTCTGTTCTGGGATCCTTCGGTGAAGAGAATATATCCTCGGTCTTCCCATATTCTACCATTTCACCCAGCAGAAAGAAGGCAGTACAGTCGGAAATGCGCACCGCCTGCTGCATGTTGTGTGTAACAATGATGATCGTGTATTCCTTCTTCAGCTCTGCCGCCAGATCCTCAATCTTCGAGGTCGAAATCGGATCCAGCGCACTCGTCGGCTCATCCATCAGGATAACCTCCGGTTCCACCGCCAGCGTGCGCGCGATGCAAAGCCTCTGCTGCTGACCTCCGGAGAGACCGAGCGCGCTTTTGTCGAGCCGGTCCTTCAGCTCGTCCCAGATGGCAGCCTGGCGCAGGCTCTTCTCCACGATTTCATCCAGCTTCGCCTTGCTTTTGATTCCGTTGATCCGGGGACCATAGGCAACATTGTCATAGATCGACTTCGGGAAGGGGTTAGGCTGCTGGAATACCATACTTACCCTCTTGCGCAGCTCGATCACGTCAACGTCCTTGTAGATATCCACGTTGTCGAGGCACACCTCTCCTTCGATCCTTACGCCCTTTTCAAGGTCATTCATGCGGTTCAGAGTCTTCAGGAATGTGGACTTGCCGCAGCCGGAGGGTCCGATCAGGGCGGTGATCCTGTGTTCCTGCATGTCCAGGTTGATTTTCTTCAGTGCCTGGAATGTGCCGTAGTAAAGGTCAAGATCCTTTACCGTTATTTTCATCTTGTTTTCTTCCATGTTCTGTCGTACCTCGCAATCCTTCGTGAGCAGTTCCCGCGTTTATTCTCCGCCCGTATTCTTCCGGTTGAGTCTTGCGCTGATCATACGTGCCGCCAGCGAAAACAGCAGGGTGATCATGACCAGGATCCCCGCTGAAACATTAGCGATTTCAGTCGCCTGTGGATTCAGCGATCCCTCGGTCCTCATAACCCAGATGTGGAGCGCCAGTGTCTCACCGGAGCGCATCGGATTCAGCGGGCAGGTCGGAGATGCAAGATTCCAGTTGCTCCAGTTGATGACCGTACTCTGTCCTGCCGTATACAGGAGTGACGCGGCCTCGCCGAAGCCTCGACCCGCGGCCAGGATGACTCCCGTAATGATTCTCGGGACACAGGCAGGCAGCAGCACTGAGGTGATTGCCTTCCAGTGGGTTGCACCCAGTGCCATGCTGCCCTGTTTGTAGCTCTTGGGAAGACTCTTTAAGGCATCCTCCGCTGTAGTGGTGATAGAGGGAAGACTCAGAATCGAAACTGCAAGCGCACCGGCGAGCAGATTCCATTTAAGACCGGTCATCAGGATGAAGACCAGATAGCCGAACAGGCCTACAACAATGGACGGAAGGGACGACAGGGACTCGATACTGATCCGGATTGCAGCCGTCAGCTTGTTCTGGCCGGCGTACTCGGCAAGGTAGATACCGGCGCCGATTCCGATCGGAACGCTGATGAGAAGCGAAAGTACAACGAGATACAGCGTATTAAACAGCTGGTCACCGATGCCGTTGCGGTCGAAGGCAAGGAAGGATGGATGAAAATCCATGATGCCCTTAATGAGAATATAGCCTGCCAGAACGACCAGCAGTACCAGGAAAAAGCCGCCGACGCCGTACAGGATTCCCGTCATGACCTTGTCAATGGATTTGGCTTTCCGGATGACCTGATTCAGATTGTTGTTCTGCATGAATTCAAACCTCCGTTAAGCCTGCATGCCTGTTTTCTTCTTGTTCCAGAAGGAAATCAGGTGAATCAGGATGATGCAGATGATGGATATGATGAACAGCAGCAGTCCCATGGACCAGAGTGCCATGTTCTGCTCACCTCCGTTTGCGGAGTTGCCCATATCTGCCGCAATGGCCGCTGTCAGGTTATTCGTCGGGGACAGGATATCCTTCGGAAAGGCACGCGTCTTGCCAATGACCATGGCAACGGCAAGGGCCTCGCCGAACGCACGGGTCAGTCCAAGAATGATTCCGGTCAGGATGCCCGGAAGACCCGCCGGCAGCACGATGTGCCAGATCATCTGCCATCTTGTTGAGCCAAGGCCATACGAGGCCTTGCGATAGCTGTCCGGCACGCTGCGGATGGCATCCGCCGCGACCGTCGTGATTGTCGGAAAAATCATGACAGCCAGTACAATTCCGGCGGCGAGCACGGAATATCCGCCCATTTTGGCATGAAATGTATCCCGAATCCACGGTACAAGAATCGTCAGTCCGATCCAGCCGTAGACAACAGACGGAATGCCGACGAATATCTCAATGGCAGGCTGGAAAACCTTCGTTCCTGCCTCCGGGGAGATTTCCGTGATGAAAATGGCAGCCGCGATGCTGAACGGCACCGCGATCAGCATGCCCAGGCCGCAGGTGACCAGTGAGCCGACAATGTAAATCAGCGCACCAACCTTGCCTCCTCCCTCGCCGGCCGTATCAACCGGGGACCACTCCGATGAAAACAGGAACTCTGCAACCGAGTGATGATACGTCACAAAGGTGCCCGAGCCGCGCACGACCAGAAAGACGCCGATCGTAACCGTCAGAATGATGAGAAACAAACCACAGAGTGTGACCAGTGACCTTCCGGCCAGCTCCCTTCGAAAATTCTTCATACTGCTCCTTCAGGATAAGGAAAGAGGGCGCTGATGCGTCCTCCTTCTCTCCTTATGTATCAAAGCTTTGCGGGGTCTTACTGCTTGTGGCTGTCGATGGCTTCCTGACTCATCTTGGAGGATACGCCATAGCCCATGCTCTCGAGCTTGTCCGCGTACTCGTCGCCCATCATGTAGTTGATGAATGCCTGAGCCTGCTCGGAGCCTTCGCCGTTGGTGTACATATGCTCATAGCCCCATACCTTGTAGGAACCATTGTAGGTATTCTCAAGGGAAGGCTCTACATCGTCAATCGATACCGCGCTGACTGCATCGTTATTGACAAGGTAGGAAAGTGCTACGTATCCGATTGCGCCCTTGTTCTGCTCAACTGTCTGCAGAAGGGTACCGGAGTCGTCAGTTTCAAGAGACTCATTGGAAGCCTCTTCCTCGCCGTTGAGTGCCCAGGTCTTGAACAGTGCTCTCGTTCCGGAAGAAGAAGGACGGGTAACCAGCATGATATCCTCATCGGGGCCGCCTACCTCAGACCAGTTCGTGATCTTGACAGTAAAGATGCCGATCAGCTGATCCGTGGTGAGATTGGTAACGCCCAGGTCCTTGTTGACAACGGGTGCCATGGTTATCGTGCATACCTCATGATCTACCAGACCCTTGGCAGCGTCCGCATCGAGCTTCTCCTCGGCGAATACGTCGGAGTTACCGATATCAACCGCGCCATCCGCAACCTGCTTCAGACCCTCTCCGGAGCCGCCGCCGTTGACTGTGATAGCAAGGTCAGGATTCTTCTCCATAAATGCAGCTGCCGCATCCTGTGCCAGGGGAAGCAGTGCGGAAGAGCCTGCTGCTGTCAGTGTGCCGGAAAGGCTCTCTGCCGCTGCCTCAGTTGCCGCGGGTGCTGCGGCTTCGGTAGCTGCGGGAGCGGCTGCCTCAGTTGCTGCTGCCGCTGCGGTCGTTGCAGCGGGTGCGCTCTCCGTTCCGGAGGCACCGCAGCCTGCAACGGTAATTGCTGTCAGAACTCCGGCAAGGACAGCGGATGCTGCCTTCGCGAACTTTACATTCTTCATAACGTTTGATCCTCCTCATCTTCCTGCCTGCTGCCGGCCGGTTTTCGGTCGGGGCGAAAGATTCAAAAACTTGGAATTTTTACGTCTTTACTCTTCTCCGCGGATGATTCAAACATAACCCGTCATTGTAAGGTGGGCTTCCTGCTTTTTATAAAATCTATGTAAAGTCCGGAGGCGCATTGTCCGGAGAGTCTGTGGGACGGATATTTTACATTTCCAGGAATTGTAAAATTGCCGGCTCCTGACCGTTTCGGCATGAGAGGAAGTGATATGCAGCGTGCAAGACGCGAAAAAGCCCCCGCGGCTGCGGGAGCTTTTTACGGCTTTTCAATATGTGTGAATTTGAAATTCCTGTGTTATCCTGTTCTGCTATTTCAGGATTCCGCTGTCCTTAATGGCAGCGATGGCCTCGCGGATCTTGTCCGGCGGGAGAACGAGGGCGAAACGCACATACCCCTCACCGAGCGGCCCGAAGCTGGATCCGGGCGTGCAGATGACGCCGGATTTCTCCATGAGATCAAGGCAGAAAACCATGCTGCTGTCATATCCTTCCGGGATGTGCGCCCAAACGAACATGCTGCCATGAGAGTCGGGGCAGTCCCAGCCGATGGCGCGGAGGCCGCCGCAGAGAGCATCTCGTCTTTCCTCGTACTGCACACACTGCTGCTTCACGGATTCCGTGGGGCCTGTCAGGGCTGCAATAGCTGCCTTCTGCAGGGGCAGGAACATGCCGAAATCAATCTGGCCGCGCAGCTTCCTGAAGGCAGCAATTACATCCGGCCGTCCAATGAGGAAGCTGATACGGGCTCCCGTGACGTTGAAGCTTTTTGAAAGAGAGAAGAACTCGCAGCCTACATCCAGTGCTCCCGGCGTCTGCAGAAAGCTCCCTCCTGTGGCACCGTCGAAGATGATGTCGCTGTAGGCATTGTCGTGGAGAATGAGGACGTCATATTTCTTCGCAAACGAAACAAGCTCCTCATAGATGTCGGGACTGGCGACCGAACCGGTCGGATTGGACGGAAGCGATACAACCATATATTTCGCTTTCCTCGCAACGTCCTCCGGGATGTCCTGCACGCGGGGCAGGAAGCCCGTTTCCTTCGTCATGGGGTAATAATAGGGAACGGCACCCGCCATCTGTGCCCCGGCAATGAAGACGGGGTAGCAGGGTGTCGGCAGGATGACGGTATCGCCGGGATCGCACAGCACCATGCCGACGTGTCCCATGCCCTCCTCCGTGCCATAGCAGCTGGAGATCTCATCCCGGGTGAGCGTGACATGAAACCTCTTCTCATAATAGGAAATCACCGCATCGAGCAGCTCCGGCGTATCGCGAAGGGCATACTTCCAGTTCGCGGGATCGTCTGCAGCGTCAATCAGTGCCTGGCGGATGTGCGCCGGCGTCTCAAAGTCCGGTGTCCCCACGGAGAGGTTATAAATGGTGCGGCCCTCCGCTTCCATTGCAATGCGCTTCTCATTGAGGGCGGCAAAAATCTCATCTCCGAAGCTTTCAACAACCTTACTGAACTTCATGGCCTGACTCCTTCAATAACCCAGCTCCTCGTTGATCAAAAGCACATGGATCCGTCCCTTCTGCCCGGATCTGCGCGTAACGACAAACTGATTGCAGATGCTGGTGTCCTTCACGCACTTCACGCAATGACCCAGCTGTGTGCAGGGATTGGGCTTGTTAAGGCGGACGTTATTCGCCGGCGCCGCAATCTGCTGCACTCGGGTGATCGCGTCGTCCAGCGTCGGAACGATCTTGTTGACGCCGCAGATCACATAGACCTTCTTCGGCCCGAAAATCAATGCCGCCACCCGGTTTCCGTTTCCATCGACATTATAGAGACAGCCGTCAAGCGTAACCGCGTTCGAGCTCATAAGATACACGTCCGCGGAGAACGTATCCCGGAAGACCTTCTGCACATCGTCCGTATGATACCGGTCCAGGAAATTGTAATGCGGATTCCCGGTCAGCCAGTCGAGGATTCCGAGCTCGGACAGCGTCATGCTGCCTCCGACTGAAATGGAGCTGCCCTCCGCAATATTCTTCTTCAGGTATTCCACCGCTTCCGCGCCGGTCTCGAAGTAATCCGCGTCGAAATTGTGGTCCTTCAGCTTCCTTGCGCATTCCGCCGCCTGCAGTCTGCCGATTTCCTTAACATGATCGTCCATCTGGTTTTCCTCCTGCCCGTTGCCGATTTGATACTTTGGACCCTTATGTCATCTGATGATACCGGGGTCAAAAGGCCCTGTTGAGATAAAATGACATACGAATTGCTTCGCAGCTCCGCTGCTTCCGCAATTCTACAAACATCCGAAATCCGCGCAACGCTTCGCTTTGCGCTGCTTTCGGATGTTTGGCGGGTCCCAAGTACAAATTGCTTTTCGAGCAAGCTCGAAAGCAATTCAGTACTTTTGGACCCTTATGTCATTTTATTATATTCTGCCTCCCAGTCAATCAGATCGTCCCGGCAGAGTGGCTTTCACCGGGTAATAACCCGCTGTATGAGTGTTTCAGTCAGGCCAAACTCCCCGATCGGGGAGTTTTCCTCAGCGCAGGAGTCGCATATAGTGATGCTATCGCAGTATTACTGAACGTTGGCGATGACTGGATTCAGTAAAGGAGAACGGATGCTGATGAAATCAAGGAGGAAAAGGCAAGCGGGTGTCATGCTGTCGGCAATCCTGTGTGCAGGGCTGCTGCTGACCGGATGCGGCGACGAGGCGGATGAAGATTATTCCGCAGAGAGCGTTCAGGCAGGGAGTGATTCGTCTGAAGAGAAGAACGATTCATCCGGCGAGGAGAATCAGTCAGAAGGGGAGAGCTCTTCCGGCATGAGGCAATCGGACACTCCTGTAGAGGACGGCTGCCGGGTCACGGGCAGTGTCGATACTCTGGACGGAAGAACGCTGTATGTAACAGTCATGGTCAACGACGGCAGCGACCATCAGTACACCGAGGATGAGTTCAACAATATCATCACAGTGCAGAAGAACATTGCCAATTATCTGCACGATCTGGCGGCTCAGTATGGCAAGGACTGTGAGATTGTGACCGTCGACGATGATCACCAGGATCTGATGTATGAGATCGAGTACCCCGACGCAGTTGCGGCCTCGAAATCAGATGGCAGTGAGCAATATGCCCAGTTCAAGATGGATATGATGGAGGCACTGGATACGCAGATTCCTAATGACGAGCTGGCGGAGGAATACGGCACGGACAGTATAGGCTACTTCCTGGTGCTCCCGGGAGAATGCCCGGATTCCTTCTGGGCATGGCGCTATAACCCCTACTACACAGGAATGGGCTACCGGGAGTTCGTGACCCAGTATCTCTACTATGGCGGGCAGCCGACACAGACAACTGTACTGCTGCACGAGGTCATGCACACCTTCGGTGCCCAGGACTTCTACAGCGGCAGTATGGACTATGTTCCGCCGGAGCTGGAGGAGTGGTTCAATACCTGCACGGAACGCCAGATCATGATCGGCTGCGGTGAGGACCCGTCTGTTCCTTTTAATGAGGGCGTGAACAAGTTCAGCATTGATGATGTCTCACTGGCGCGTCTGGGCCTGATTGACTACGAGCCGATTGTTGAGCAGTATCCGGATCTGGACTTCCGCTACGGCGGCAACGCCGTCTATGTTGATCCGGAGTGGCTTTCCCGGTAATATGCGGCTGGCCCGGGTACAAATCGGCGACGTGCAGGCTCGTATGTGCCCGCCCGTCGCCGATGGGGTAGTTTTGACCTTTGCGTGTTCAGATTAAGGAGCAGCATTTATGTCAGCAGATAAAACCAAAGATCATAAAACGAATTCTCTGCCGGCCTGGCTGATCGTCATGGCCCTGATCTCACTCATCGTATTGATTCTGACGGTCATCGGTGCCATCCGGGCGGCCGGCCGGGTCAGGGCAGAGCGGGAAGCTCTGGCTGCCAGATGTACCGGGATTACGACCGGTCATAAGGAGAATCAGGAGTCCTACACAAAGTTCTGGTTTGACTTTGATGACCAGCACTCCGAGGTCCGCTACAGGACGACTTTCTCATACGCGGTTGATGGTGAAACCCTGAATACGGAAACTGACTCCGGCATCGAGAAACTGAATGAAGAGGATGTGCACTACGATCCCGATGATCCGTCCGTATGCTATGTTGACCTTTATTCTGCTGTTGATGACAGCAGTGTCTGGCATTTTATCACCGGTATCATTCTGTCAGGCTGCATGCTCGCGGCCTCAGCTGCCGGCGGAATCGGGATGTTGAAAAGCAATGGCTTTGTTGCTTAAAAGTATTGCAAAATCCAACATTCGGCCGGCAGAGCCGGCCCGGGTGAGCCATCACCCACTACCTGATGTTACTCAGGCTGCA
>ONEK01000026.1 GCA_900316855.1 uncultured Lachnospiraceae bacterium
AGAAGATACTGCAGGATCTTCAGGTTTCAGAAGATGACATTGATACGCTGGTTCGGGCTGTCCGCGTCCGAGTATAATTTTTGGAGAGTTTAGGTTATAAAATGATAAGAAGCAAGACGATGAGCAGAACGGGTAAAACCTGGACGCTTACAGGCAAGCAAGGACATCAAAAGGATAATACAACTCACTGGAACAGGGCTTTCCCCTACAACTTCACCGGTTGTCCGCCTTACTGTGCTTCAAAGCGTTGAGCTGATCTCTGCCAATATATATCACATTCATTATAAATATCACGCCTGTGTTGTCATTGACCCTAAAATATATATAAAAGTTATTTCTCCTGATCTTCCTTACACCACGGGAATGCCACGGCTCATCTGAAACAGGCGCCACACTTGCTCCCATATGAGAAAGCTCTGCCATAGCTTCTTTCAGATCCTTCAGATATTGCCTTGCAGTCTCCGGCATTAGTAATATCTCCGCGATGTAATTACGTATTTCTGTCAGATCAGTTTCCGCGTCAGGTGTTACGATCACCTTATATGTCTTCAAAATCACAGTCCCTTCTCAAGGTCGTTAAACACTGCACTTAAAGCCCTGCCCTTGCCTGCGACTGACTGTTCGTAACTGTGCTGAAGCTTCATGTTCAGTTCCTGTTCTGTGAACTCGTCAGCTGTCTTCAGTTCGGCAGGAACTGTCAATGAAAACGGAATTCCATGCTTATAAATGATCTGGCGATAAAGGGAATTAATCACTACGGATGTTGGAATTCCAAGCTTCTGCAGAATATCTTCTGCTTCTTCTTTTACGTCACATTCAACTCTTGCGCTAACGACCGCATCTTTCATAGGGAATGCACCTCCATGCCAATATTGTAAAACAATGTCATGTCGGCTGCAATACAAAATAGAATAGCACTGTATATTTCACCGTTTCTGACAACGTCAGCAATCCGGCCATAAGTGATGTTCCTGCAGCTGCAGGCAATCTTATCTCTGCGCATCAGGATCGTTCCTCGATCGTCACTTCGACAGTATCCCCGAATGTTTTATGGATTTTCTTCCGGATAGCCTTAGTAATTCCAATGATGTAGCACGGCGTCCCCATCTTTACAACCTGCCCCCGATAGGGTTCTCCGTCAAAAGCGGCATTGACAAGCAGCCGCCCCTTTCCGAAGAGCTTCCGGATATCATAAGGAACATCAACATAGGCTGCGTCCATATCCCCGTTCTGCCGGATCACGGCGCTGAACTTCAGCTTCTTCGAATTCGCTCCGCTTTCATTCATGGAATTTCTCTTTTCTGTCAGCGGTCCGTCAAGGGAAAGCTGTAGTCAATGCTGTTCAGTTTCCGCTCGATTCTGTTAAGCGTATCGAAGAACCGCATCGTTGCAATCGACGGGCCAAACAGAGGAAGGCCTATTGTGTTCCAAAGGACCATATGCCGGAAGGACGTGTAAGGACCCGGAATACCAAGTTCCACGGCAGTCTGCCGCAGCTCTTCAGCAATCCTGCCCATCCATACTAACGGATAAATAAAGAGCGTCGGAATGCCGATCAGGTAGGCGATGTAATACTTCTGTGTCTTCCTGCTCAGAATTTCGTCCAGTTCCTTCTGAAGACCCAGCTGCATATAGATGACGAAGAATATACCGGCTGTAAAGAAATCGATGGTCCCCAGCAGAAAGCCATGCCGGTTTGTATGTTCAAATTTCATTGTCCCTGTATCGTATTTAAGCGCCTCTACATCTCGTCCGCTTCTTTACGCATCCGCTGGATCTCCTCCCGCATCTGCAGGTACATTGCCTTGCTTGCCTTCTGCTCGATAGTCAGGGGCTTTCCGAGCAGGTCCGCCCCGAGAAAGCTGTAGTCAATGCTGTTCAGCTCCCGCTCGATTTCCTCGTCGGTCATATTCCTCAGATTCTTCATCTTCCGTTATCCTTAATCCCCATGTTTGTTTACGCATCAGTGTTTTCCTGCCCGGTTATCCCTGCCGGAGAATTTTTCAAAGACAATTCCCGAAGAAAAGAATCATAATTTTCGGTTTCATAGTCTCTGCAGTAGACTGCAAAATCAATCACATCAAACCACTTGCGATAATCCGCACACACAGTCTGGTATGCACTGGCAACAGTCTGCGGATCATTGGCAAAAGCCCCGCAGCCGAAAGCTCCCAGGACCAGAATGTCTGCTTTGTTGTATGCCGCGATATGCAGGATATGCCGTGCTCTCCTGACATGCAGCGCGTAAAGCTGGCCGCTGTCCATCCTCACGGGTTTTCCGGTTTCAGGATTGCGCCAGTTCGCCGGCTCATTTCTCAGGTTGGGAGCTGCGCAGCTGATCACATCGACGCTGACAAAATCCTGCGGGTCCAGCCGCTGTGGAATGGCATCATCTGTCTTGCAGATCACGATATCCGGCGAATAGATCAGGGCATCCGTATGCCGTACATCCCCGGCTGAGCGGTTCACGTCATAAAACTGTTCCCGGAGCCACTTACAGTCAAGAGTCGGATACAGCGTGGAGCATCTGCACAAGGCCTCTTCCTGCGCGCTTGCTCCGTGCTTCACCCCGCCGCCCGGATTCACGGCAGAAGCAAAGTTCAGAACGGCAATCTTCCTGTCCGGATATTGCCGGTGAAGCCTCACCGCCGCCTCGAATGTCCTTTCTCTGGTGACGCAAATCTCCCGCTGCTTTTTCAGGTCTTCGTCCGCCGGCAGCGCAGGATAGTCATCAGACCCATACAGCCTTGTGTTCTCCCTGCTCTTTGCGGCGGATTCAGAGAGCACGGGGTCCTCTGAATAAAAACGCTGTGTATCTTCGAATACAGCCCGCAGCAGTTCCCTTCTGTTCTGCATGATCAACCCTCGTTTTCATGAATATTCCGGCAGAATTCGTACCAGGAGCATTCTCCGCATACTTCCCGGAAATGCTCCTTGCGCAATGACTTCGTACGTCGAACGAATTCAGCAAACTTTATATGATCGCCATATCTGAGCCCGGTCATATTCAATACACGTTCATCAAACAGATCCGGATGTTCCGAGTCGCACCTATTGCCAATCCTGTGCGGACAATGAGCGCACAGGCCATCACAGCCCTTCTGAAGGATGATCTCTGTATCGGGATTGCCGTACAGCAGATCGTGGACTGCCTGCATGTTGCTTATGAATGCGTCTCCATATCCTTTCCCGACAAACTTCGGCAGGCACATGCCGTGGTGCGGTCTCAGATGAACACCGTGAAAGTACGTTAAATATTGCGTCCCTGATACTGTATTGTGACTACGACTACAATTTTCTGCGATTCGTCGATCCTGTAAATTACCAAGTAATTATCGACGAGGAGCTGTTTGTATCCTCTACTGGCGTAACGCCCGATCTGCCTGTCCTGATGGGACTGCGGCATTGTACTGAGCGTCTTCAAGGCATCCCTGATTCGATCAGTCTGTCCTCTGGCATTTTCAGGCGCAAGCTTTTCCAGGGCAATATATTTAAAAATTTCTTCAAGATCTCTGAACGCTCTCGGTGTAAGCTTAACCTTGTATTTATCCATAGAATTTATTGTCTAGCTTGTCGAAGGCATCATCAAGATCCATTAATGTCCCGCCATCTGCCATCTCTCTTTCAGATTCGAAGATAGCCTGATCTATGCGGTTTTCCCTTGCAATTTTATCGTAAAGTTCAGAGCTCATGACCACCAGATCACTGTAGCCATTCTTTGTAATAAAAATGGGCTGCTGCTCTTTATGAGCTACTTCGGAAATCTCATTTGTTTTTCTTAAATCTCTTATAGGGAATATAAGCGGCATAGAGTTCATCTCCTTTGCGCTATAGTTATGGCATAATTATGCCACAGTGCAATTGTTTTGTCATCGTTACCCGCAACTGAAGCCGCGGTTAATTGACTGTTAACAGCAGCGCCATCTTGAATCTCTCCGTTGCCTTCACGCTGTGCAGGCCGCCTTTGGCAAACCGGAAATTTTCTCCTGCTTTGATGGGGTGATCTGTGCCCTCATATCCGATCACGCCTTCCCCATCCAGGGCAAAGATGATGGCGTCGCCAGGCGCCGCGTGTTCTGTGAGAGCGCAGCCCTTGTCAAAGGACATCACAACAAATTTCATTGCGTCATTGCTGATCACATCCATGTTGACGATCTTCCCGTCCGCATAAGGGACGAGATCCTTTAACTTAAAGACCTCACCTGCTTTAATACTGCTGTTCATAATTCCTTCCTTTCCCAGCGCAATTTCCAGATATACGCTGTCTGTTTCCGCTTTGACTGCAATGTCTTTTCCCGCTTCCTTGAGAATCGCTTCTCCCTGACCTGTGGTGGCTTTCTTCCCGTCTTCTCTGCAGCTCAGTTCCGTATAACCGCTCAGGCTGTACTGCAGGATCGGTACCGGGTACCGTTCTGCGCTGATGTCGGTCCCTTTCGCCAGGGAAAAGCAGATTACGCCCGGCAGCAGCTCCCCCGATACCGTACAGCCCGGCAACGGCTTGTTTTCCTGCACAATGGAGAATACAATTCCGTATTTCCTGCTCATGGTACTCCTTCCCAGAAACTCAGTTCAGCTCTGTCCCCGCCTTTATTGAAGCCATTACAGGATCACTCCAGATCGTCAAAAACCGTGTAGTCCCTTTCGAACAGCTCATCGCTTACTGCCTTGCCGAGGCTGTCCTCGTCCATCCGCTTAATCAGCTGATCCGCGATAAAAGCCCGGCTCTTCTGCCGGTATTTCGGCAGGTGATTGGCATCAAGCATCACTTTTAATCTCGATCCCCGCGAGCGCTCCTTCTGTCACCATCACCGCATCCGCGCGGGATTTCCCCATGACGATTTCTTCGAGAATACGCACCTTATCGTGCTCGGCCTCTAAGTATTCGAACAGGGGCTCCCGGATATCCCTGTCATGCAGGGTTGAATCTCTTTCCAATCTTCCCCAAGCCTCTCATTTTCCGAACGTCAGCCATATTGCTTCGTACATTTCCGTTTCGCTACGCACGATACGGTCACTGAATTCCCTTCCTTCATCATCCGATGCTCCGCGGTTGAACCAGACCGTATTCCAGCCGGCACGCCTCGCGCCGATGATATCGTGACTTAAGGAATCACCGATCATCCAGCAGGTTCGATCGGTGCCGCCGCCCGTCAGCCTGCCCACGGCCTGTTCAGCCGCCCGGAAGATCCGGATGCTCTTTCGCAATTTTCTGAATGGTCTTCGTAGTGGCATGTTTCCTTACAAAGAAGGGAATAGCCCTGATCCACTCAGTGATTGTTATTTCTCCTTCTGGACTGCTCTATAAGCCTTTATATGCTTGTTATTCCATCAGACACTACCAATAATGCTGATCCGGACTGTCAGTCCCGGGAAAGCTGCAGTCATTACTGTTCAGCTTCCGCCCGATCCTGTTAAGCGTATCAAAGAACCGCATCG
This sequence comes from uncultured Lachnospiraceae bacterium, assembly GCA_900316855.1. Classification (GTDB taxonomy): domain Bacteria; phylum Bacillota; class Clostridia; order Lachnospirales; family Lachnospiraceae; genus CAG-791. Next base: position 5,437 of record ONEK01000026.1, read on the forward strand.
TTGCTATTGACGGGCCAAACAGAGGAAGGCCTATTGTGTTCCAAAGGACCATATGCCGGAAAGACGTGTAAGGACCCGGAATCCCAATCTCCACTGCAGTCTGCCGCAGCTCGTCAGCAATCATCCGCCAGCAGGCATCATTCAAATCCGACTAAAACTTCGCCTTTATCAAAAGCCCCGGACTTTAGTCCGAGGTAGTTGACAAGTAACTTCCTGACTGGCGTCTGCTGCAAGGTCATGAATGTACTCTGCACCTGCGTAGATGACAGGGTCATCAGGCGAATCAGCGACAACAATACACGAGAGAAACGCGTCCCTGGTTTCTGATCCGCGATTCGTGACGGCATACGTGACCTTCCCGGCGGACTTGTCTATTTCCTTTAATTGTGGTTTCTCCCTTTCGCATCAACTGTTTGGTTTTCAACGCTCCTGAATTTTACATCAAAGAATATTTTGTTCCTCTTCCGTTTCCGATTTTCCGTATATACTCTTTTTTCAGAAGGCGGTTGAGAATACGAATTGCCTTATCCTTGCTGTACCCACATGTCTCTGCGATTTCCCGGCTGGATAAATGCCTCCCGTTTTTCAAAAGGTCTAATACCTTTATTTCTTCATTGTCGGCTTCATAAGTCAGCTTCTGTGTCGGCAAGATCACACCTATTGTGTTATCAGTCACCGAAAAAGTCGGCTTACGGGTAAAGTCATGATACGCATCACGAATCCTCTGTATACCAGTCCCAAACATCTCAATATAATGAAGTCTGAAAAATATATTTCCAACCGTCGGATTCCTGAGATTTGAAATGCTGCCATGCAGATACTCCTCCTTCGTGATTCCTCTCGGAAGACCGCCAGGTGATATTATCTCAATTCGATCGGGAAACATCGAAACCCGAATATGCGAGTTGATATCCCATGTTCTGTGTACTAGTGCGTTCGCTATTGCTTCCCTGTATGCCTCTTCCGGGATTAGTTCTCTCTTCACACGTTCGAATCCGACAATTTCTTCATATTCATAATATTTTTCGAACATTGCTACAGCGTCATCATACTGCTTCAGAATACAACACCCTGAAGACGTTTCCCTGCCTTTGATAATGCTGATACTATCCCCGAAGCAGGCAATATCAATCCCGTAAAAAGAGTTCTGGTCTGCGAAAAGTGCCGCCGCATTATTCCATTTCCTGGCTTCCGTATAAAAACCGAATGTCCGTAAAATATCTTCTGAAATACCAGTAATGCCAAGTTCAGCTTTAAGCTTCGATTCCAAATAATGAAAAGTGGGATGGGGCATCTCACATGGGAGATTCTCGTAATACTGATAATTTCCTTCTAATATCAGTCTTCTCACCTCAAGCTGGTCCGCCTCAATGGTTGACGTATCACTTCTGCGGTAAACCTTGCCCTTATAAAAATACGGTTTATATCTGCCTTCTCTCACCGTAAGTGTTATGACATTCGTTTTCCTATCTACTTCCAGGGAGAAATCCGGTTTGGGAGTGATACTATCATTGATACGATTTTCGATATCAAGCCGCGCAGAATCTGCTTTCTGAATTCCGCAGATTGTACCATCATCTGCAACTCCAAAAAGAATCCGCCCCGTTCCAAAATTTGCAAATGCACTGACTGTTTTCAGAAAAGTATTCGTTACATCTGACTTAAATTCCAACGTCCTATTTTCCTTCATCGGCTTGTCCTCGTCTTATTAATACAAGTAGCGTATCAACAAAGCGGCGGAAATGCAACGATAAAATTATCGTTGCATTTCCGCCGCTAGTTATTTCCATCATTATATTTTTCGCGATAGTGAAGCCTCACACGACTGTTATGAAGTGACCTTTGTCAAGAGGTAAATTGAGCACCAACAAACTTTTCTTGACGGTCACATTTGTGAAATCTGTCAGCATCTGCAAGGAGCCCTGATTTAACAGTTCCCGGCATGTGGCCACTCTGTTATTCGTGGATTGGTTACCGACAGGCTAATGGTTTCGCCGAGAGCTCTGCGATCTAAAAGCGTGGATCACCTAAGTGCCAACATAGTCGTGACGCAGATAGCTCAAACCTTACAGTGATCACAGCTCCTTGCAGATACTGACAGATATTCAGTTGTTATGTTGCGGCAGCGGACTGCAGCTTGCTGCTGACCACTGCCTGACTGCGGGTTTCATCAGGGACGGATGGCTGTCAAGGGCCGCGTCAGCGGTTTATTTACCCTTGACTGGCAGCCAGAGCTGATGTAGCTGTTGCAGAGGCAATACTGATGTTACCTGTCATCATGCCCCAGATGAAGCATGCAAGCTCTCTGGCAATTGCGGCGACCGCTACATTCTGCTTCTTGCTATGGCGGATCATTCTGTAATACTTGCTGCGAAGGCGTTCATTCGCCCGATCCGCATAAGCGATGACCTCAGCTGACTGGCCATTCTGTCTGGAGCGGAGTTCCTTCGACTTAGCTCCGACACGACCCCTGCAGATTCCCTTAGCAGCCTCAATCAGAAGCATCCGCAGATGGGTATTGCCCGCCTTAGAGATCCCGGTCCGATTGATGCTTGTGGAGCTGGAGTGCTCTCCAGGCGCCAGTCCCAGGAATGCCGCGTAAGTGTTTCCCTTGGCGAATCGTTTGAAATCGCCGGTCTCTACGATCAGCGACAGTGCAGTGTGAGTCTTGATGCCAAGCAAACATCCCAGCTTTTTGACATTCGCCTGGTATTGCTTCTCAGAAGCAATCTCCTCGATCCGTTTGTCAAAACGTTCAATCTTTGCTTCCTGCTGATCGTAGGAAGCGAGATATTCATCCATCGTCTCGCGGTACATTGAATCAAGCTCAAGTTTCTTCAGCCAGGCAAGATGTTTCTGGGTCCATTTGGTTCCTTCATACTTGTGACCATGGCGGAGAGCAAAGGCATTGATCTGTTGCTTCAGCTTTTTCAGTGCCAGCTTGTGGTCATCCCTCATGCGGAGGTATTCCTTAACAGAATCATCTTCGCCGGTTGGAATATAGACAGGGTGATAGCCACCATAGCAGAGGCACTGGGCAATCAGATGAGCATCGCGCTTATCCGTTTTGATGCGCTTTCCCTGCTGGGTGAGCATAGTTGTCGGAGCCAGAATAACACATTTGATTCCTGCGCCAGTAAGCTGGTGATACAACGTATAACCGAGACAGCCTGCCTCGTAGCCGCATTCAATAGAATACTTATTGTCGACGCCAAGTTTCATTTTTAGTGAAGTAATGAAGAGCAGAACCTCCTTGTAATCGGGAGCGACCTGAGTTTCTCCAAACACACGCTCCTCGGACCCGAATGTTGGCTCCATCGCGCATAACGTGTAGTTCGTGCTGTGGACATCCATCCCGATTTTGATTATTCTATTCATTGGTGACCTCCTTTTGTATGCGGTAATCCCTGTTACCATTGATGTGGATAATCAACAGTTTACAGGTAAATCCACGATGCTACAAATGTGAGGTCACTTCATATTATCTAAAGTCGCGTGCTTCCATACCATGTTTTCCATGGCATGGACTCTCTGACCACAGATACAGCCTGATCAGCGCGCTTTTACGCCGCAGCGTAAAGCTCTCCGTTAAGGTTAATCAGTGTGGACAGGGTGCAGGTGCTTCTCTTAGCACATCCTGGAACATTTGCCGTGATGCGCTGCCCTTCCGTTACCGGAAGGGACTTTACGATTTCGCGCACGAAATATCGTGCGCCGATGTTGTAGCTGGCATTGAGGTCGCAGTTATAGACCTTGCCTGTCGGGAACTCACACAGGCTGTAATTGCTATTTGTCTTCTCTGACTCCCGCCCACGCAGCACCCTGCCTGAGCCGTCGAACGCCAGCCGGCTTGTACCCCGGGCACAGATGTGGCTGACCCTCATGCCGAGAAAATGTGCCCTGTCCGTCACGATAGACTGAACCCTCCGGGCTTTCCACAGGTGGAGCTTCTGCTTCTTTGAGCCCCTCTTCCGCCCATTCAGGTCCAGATGCTCCATGACGATGACATCGGCATGATACAAAACAGCAGTATCAATGATGAACTGTGCCGTCTTAACGGCAATATCGTCATTCACGCCATCCGCAAGCTTCCACAGAACCGGGGTGCTGCGGGAACCGTGACGCTGCGCATACTTTATCCTGCTGACCCTGCGTTCGAGAGAGTCGTATTCTGCTGAAAGGCGCAGAAAGCGTCTCCCAATGACCGTGCCATCTGAACGCATGGCAGAGCATGCACACGCGCTGTTGATGCCAAGGTCAACAGCAACGATTGTCTGATTGAAGATGTCTGTACTGCCGAGCTCCCTCTCAGCGGTGAAGGCAAAATCCAGGTACCACTGCCTGCCGCGCTTCCGCAGGGTCGGGACACACTCCTTCCTTCCGAAACAGTGCCGGGAAATGTAATCCACATCGGACCTGCGAAGGCGTACGGTCAGCCATTCACATGTGTTGCGGATGAAGACCTTGATCCTTGCCGTATAGTCATCCACGCGGACATAGCAGTTGCCGCGGTACATGGCAGGGTATACGAAGCCTGCCCCGGGGGCCGAAGGCTCAGCGCCGCGTGTGCGCGGATCCGCCGCCTTCCAGTTCTTCAGATTGGACCAATAGGAACATACCTTGCCATATGCCTCTGCGATAGCTGCGCGGCGCAGATAGCTCGGGAGCTTATAGAACTCCCCTGTAAAGTCATATTTCGGGTACAGATTCCCGGCCGTTCTGACACAGAAATGCTCAGTAAGGTTTACAGCTCCCTTTGATGTGCGGCAGCCCTGAAACGCAGACCATTCTGTACGGATGACACAGATGAAAAAGTCCACCGCGTTACGGTAAAGGCGGGCTGTCGGTTCCAGTATCCTGTTGTAATCCTTTATCTTTACCGAATAGGTGGACGTTATTTTCTTTGCTGACCTTATTTTTCCTTCTGTGAACGGATATATTGCTCAACAAGCTCCCTGCTCCGGTCACTCACGGTTACGACGCAGTATGAGGGATTCCAGAGGTGGCCTCCCCAGAGCTGCCTCTTTATCTCCGGATGTGCCAGAAACAGCCATCTTGCTGTGCTGCCTTTGAGAATCTTCAGCATCCTGGGCAGCTCGAACTGGGGAGAACAGCTCACCAGCATATGTATGTGATCGGGCATGACCTCCATAGCTGTTATGGTAAAATGATACTCTCCGGCCAGGTCCATCAGATATTTCTTAAGATCCTCATCTATACATTGTGCTTCTCGCTGATCTGTTTGCCCGTAACACCGCTTTTTCCAGGTATCTCATGCGCGATCTGAGACGGGATCCTCTTCCACTCTCCGCCAGGCCCGTAGACCTTCTCGATGATGCTTCTTTCCTCGTCTGATCATCAAGTGTACCCGCGCCTCCGGGGCGCTACGAACGCGTCTCCTCGGTCAATCATCATCTGCTTGCGCTGCGAAAGCGTATCCGCTACGAGTAGTTCAGTCAGATTCCTGTGTGACAGATGTCTTTCGGCAAAATAATCCAGCTCTACACCGGTCACGGTTCCTCCCACAGACAGGGCTGAATCCGTCAGAAGGCCCATCAGTCCTGTCTCCGAACCGCCGAAAACCAGCCCGGCACCTGCCTGCGCAATCTTTCGGCCCAGCAGTTTTACCTGATCCTGCAGCGATATGTCATTTCCGAAACCCGATCCACAATACACAACAATGTTCATCATCTTGTACCCTGTGGGATTCAGATCGGCTTCATCATTCGCTGCCGATTGTACCTCTGAATTATGACAAACGTCAGGTGAGCTGCAGCCGCAAGGCAGGCAGTCATTTCAGGTCATCGCGGATAAAATGCGTCCACTGGTGTTCCTCTGTCTCGGGCATGCCGTATTTTTCTCTTCCGAGTGCAATGCTCTTCATAAGGAAAGTCATATTTCTCGCGAGTACACGCATGTTGTAGAGGCCTTCTGCATCTCCGGCTGCTTCGCCGATTTCTCTGCCATGGACACTGTTCCAATACTGGCTGGAGGCGACTGGCATACCACTGATCGTAAAATACTTGTTCAGCTCATCAAATGTAGCTGAAAGTCCGCCCCGTCTTGCTACGCAGACTGCCGCCCCAACCTTCATTGTCTTGTCGAAATGGGTACTGAAGAAGAGCCTGTCAAGGAATGCTACAAGAGTCGCATTTGCTGAAGCGTAATATACCGGTGTGCCAATGACTAATCCGTCCGCCTTTTCAAACAGAGGAGCTGCTTCATTTACGACATCGTCAAATACACATTTTCCTGTGTCAGCGCATTTCCGGCAGGCGATGCATCCACGGATGCTGCTCATGCCGATATTCAATATCTGAACGTCCACACCTCCTTTGACAAATTCCTGTTCCATCTCATGCAGGGCAATATAGGTGTTTCCCTTTGCATGAGGAGATCCATTCACAATCAGTACCTTCATTTTCTTTTTCCTCCAAAATAATCCTGATATTGGCCGCCCGTATTAAATACGGGCCATATTACGCTCTGATGACGTGCCCTCGTTGTTTTATGGTCTCGGCATCAGCATCGTGATCATCCATATATATGCTACAGTTTTCGGCAGCATAAGCGAACCTATCGCCGGGATTTTGTGGCTGAACAATGTAACAGGAATATAGCAGCAGAACACACCAGGCACTGCGAGTATCCATTCCCCGCAGGTTGACCACTACACGCGGGATCAGATGAAACGCATCCCCGCCTCCCAGAGTCCATGCAGTAAGCTTCCTGGAATTCCGGGAATAGCTTCTTGTCAAGAACAGTTACTCTTACCTTAAATCACTTGCCTGACATCCCGTTCAGCTTTTCAAAAAGCCTGGCCATATACTCCGGCGACTCCTTTGTACCGCCATCTACCCAGTACCGGAGCATATTCCACAGGCTCGCTGAAGAAAATCCGCAGAAACGCGGCCGGCCGAAGTCCAATGACAGAGCCGCTGCTATCTTATGCGTATTGTATTACGTATGAATTGCATTAGCAGCAATCAGGCGTTTCCCCGGCGGTATCGGTGATTTCAGCCGTGTCAGCATCTGGTTTACCGATTGTACGTGCTGCAGCTCTCAGACCAGCATTGCCTTTACTGACTTCCGGGCTGATGTCACTGATATTTGCCGCTTTTCTCCGCGGCAGCATCCGCCCAGGCGGAAAAGCCCTGATATTCTATCCCGGCAAATTCCATCTCTGTCTGATCCGCAGGCTGTCCGTTGCCGTATACATTTCCGTCAAAAGTAATATCTTTCGTCAGATCCGCGCCCATCTCTGACCGGACAATGCAGGCGGAGCCGCTGTCATTCTGAAAGGTATTCCCTGTTAATCGGATATCCCGGCACTTTGATAGCGTGAGGATCGCACCATCGTTTTCGCCGCCGTTGTTCCTGCAGATATTTCCCCTTACATCGACATCCATAACCCAGCCAAGATCCGCTTCATACCCGCCGATCGTAATGCCTGCCTCGATACAGTCGGAGATCTCATTGTTTTCTACCGTGATTCCTTTTGTCGCGTACGCCTCACTCTTCTGCGGCTGTTCCGCGCCGATCTCAAAGCCCCCGCTGCAGGCAGCGATTTTATTTTCGCTGAGTAAAATATTCTGCGCACCGTCGATATAAAGTCCATATGACGTCGCGCAGGCGCTCCGGCAGTTTTTGATCTGATTGTTCACCGCCCGGCAGTCAGTCGGGAAGTCAAGGGCAGGATCCGGGCAGTAGCCGTAATTGCCGGCAAAGTCAATGCCGATATTCCCTGTATTATCGATGACATTTCCCTCTGCCGTAACACCTTTTACATGGCCGGCTACGGATATGCATTCCGCCCAGCCAGTCGCGCAGTTCCTGATCTCATTGCCGTATAGGAAGACATCGTGAATGCTTTCCTCTGCGCTGTCTCCGAACAGAAGAATTCCGTTTGCACAGTGATCTTCGATTTCCGGATCCGGAACAGTGATGTTCCGCATTTCGTTCCGGTCAAAAATCAGATGGTGGCAGCCTGCCGAAACTGATATCCCGCAGGCATTTTGTCCATGCGCGTTTTGGATGGACAGCCCGGTGATACGAAGGTAGGAGCAATGGTCCAGGCTGATCATGATCGCCCCGTCCGGCAGCATGTCCCCGTCGAGGATCGACTGTCCTGAAGGAGAGGCGGAAATCGTAATATACTTGTCCTTTGTTCCATGCAGGTCTTTCAGAGCCATGTCTGTCGGATAGATGCCGCCCTTCAGACGGAGTGTATCTCCGGGCTGCAGTTTCGCGGCCGCTTCCGCCAGATCTGTCCCTGCCTCCGTCTCGTATACGTTTCCTCCGGACAGGTTTGCCGATGCGCTCTCCCGGACAGCCTGCATCTGTCGGGAAAAATCGCTGCTTTCACCGGCCGCTGAATTTTCCGTTGCAGCGCTGCTTTCATCTGTCAGTGTATTTCCCACTGCTTTACCACTTTCAGAGGCAGGCTCACCCACATTGGGGTTTCCTGCAGAATTATTCGGGAAGTACAGGGCATCAGTCAGGGAAACAGCTGCTATTACAATACCTGTCAAAACCGGGATGTATTTATGCAATCGCATCGCTCTTCCAGAATGTCACGTACCAGGTATTTCAGGAATTCGCTGCATCTGCCGCAGCTTTTTCCGGCACCCGTTGCTTCCATGACTTCATCGGCTGTCCGGGCACCGTTTCTGACAGCGTCAGCAATCTGCCCATAGGTGATATTCCTGCAGTTACAGGCAATCTTATCTCTGCGCATTATTGCCCTCTTTACGCATCCGCTGGATCTCCTCCCGCATCTGCAGGTACATTGCCTTGCTTGCCTTCTGCTCAATGGTCAGCGGCTTTCCGAGCAGGTCCGCCCCGAGAAAGCTGTAGTCAATGCTGTTCAGCTCCCGCTCGATTTCCTCGTCGGTCATATTCCTCAGATTTTTCATCTTCCGTCCCCCTTTCCTCAGGCTTGTCTGAGCCTCTTAAATCAATATAGCAGATCTGGATTCGTTGCCGGATTTCTGACAGATGCACCATGCGGGAGCGGGTTAATGCAGGTCAGCTCCCCTTGTCAGCCCAGTTTCCCGGCAAGATCCCGGAGTGCGTCCGTCAGTGCCTCATGGAATGTGGGGTGAGGCCGGATAACGGCAAGCATCTGCTCCACGGTCAGGCCGTTTACAATTGCTTCCGTGATCTCCGAGATAATCTCGGAGCTTCGCCCGCACATGAGCTGTGCGCCGAGGATCCTGTGGTCTTCCCTCCCCGCGATCACCTTCATAAAGCACCGCTCATCGGTTGCGAGTACGGTTCGTGCGTTGCTGAACAGGACTGCCCTGCCGGCAGCGGCGGGAATGCCCGCATCCTTCGCTGTCTGCTCATCGAGTCCTACGGCCGCGATTTCCGGCTTTGTGAAGATGCAGGACGGCACAGCGTCCGCGGTATAGACAGAGGGCTTCCCCGCAATATGGTTTACACAGGCAGTGCCCTGGGCTGACGCCGCGTGCGCGAGCTGAATCTTCGAGGACAGGTCTCCGACGGCGTAGACATGCGGCACGGATGTCCGGAAGTATTCGTCCACGGCAATCCTCCTGCCGTCCATCCGGAGTTCCTTCTGAAGGTCCTCGTTAAGGAGCCCCTCCGCAGCTGGCTTCCTGCCGACCGCGCACAGGACGTTCCCGCAGGTCACGGACTGCTCTTCCTCACCGGTTTTAAACCGTACGGTGACAGGGGAGCCGGAGCCGCCCTCACACCGGGTTACCATGGCCTTCGTACAGATTGTGACACCGCGCTTTTTCAGGATCCTTGCAAGGTTCTGGGAGATCTCCCTGTCCAGGGTGGGCAGGATGCGGTCCATGCCCTCCAAAATCGTTACATGCACCCCGAGATCACTGTAAAACGTGGCAAATTCAATGCCGATCACGCCTCCTCCGATGATAACGAGCGAGGAAGGCAGGGCATCCGTGCCCTTCAGGATCTCCTCGGATGTCATAACCTCCGGCAGATCCATGCCGGGGATCGGCGGTATGACGGGAACGGAGCCGGCCGCGAGGATGACGTCCTGTGCCGTAAGGATCCTCTCCCCGACCCTGACCCTGTTTCCCGGCAGCAGGACTGCTTTCCCACGGATTAAGTCCACCTTCGCGGTGCGGAAAGATGCCTCGACCTGGCCGGAGAGCTTTTCGCAGATTTCGTCCTTATACGCAAAGAGGCGGCCCGGATTCACAGCTGCCTCTCCCTCCAGAATGCCGTGTGCCTGCTCCCTCTTAAAATCGGAGACAAGCCCCGATACGTGCAGCAATGCTTTCGTCGGGATACAGCCGCGGTTCAGGCACGTGCCGCCCGGCTTGTCATTCTCGATGACGGCTGTGTGAAGTCCCAGCCTCGCCGCCTGTCCGGCTGCCGCGGTCCCGGCAGGCCCTGAACCGATGATGATCAGCTGATAGTCACTCATTTTTATTCCACCTTGTTTCCCATGCCTGCGTCAGCAGGCATACATCACGGAAAATCCGCGAAGGCGGTTTTCCGTGCATGATAACAGGTCGGGTGCCGCAGGCACCGACCGGGTTTCGAATGATCCGCATCGGCGGATCATTCAAACTTCCTCCAGCATCCCGCACAGATCGTCCGTGATACCGGGCTCCAGCCCCGCACCCCGCAGTGCCCTCTGCAGCTCCGGCACTACGAAGCGCTGTCCTGTCACTGCCTGCTCCGCCCTGGCCGGAATGGACCAGTCCATGGCGTCGGTATAGACCTTCGCCTCCGACACAATACCGTTCTGCACAACGAGCTCCAGCGTAGCCTCACCCCAGTCGAAATGACGGTAGAACGAACAGGTGAAGGGGATCCGGTTGCCGAACAGCCATTCATAGCTCCGGTTCAGCTTCGTCAGTGCGCTTACGACACCCGCATCCGGATAGTCCTCCGGAAGCTGCTCCGGCTCCGCTCCATAGACAGACCCGAACGCCTCCGACAGGGCGGCCTTCATGTCCTCACAGGTAAGGCCCGGATCCAGCTCCCGCAGGTTCACGACCCTCGACCGGACGGATTCGACACTCTTCGCGGCAAGCTTTTCCTTCGAGGGACTCAGATACCGTTTCATCCTCTCCCCGTCGACGCCGATCATGAGCGTTCCGTGATGGTAGGATCTGCCGCCGGCGTGATAAAACGCGTTCCCGGAAAATTTCCTGCCGTCCGCAAGGATGTCGTTTCGCCCGGAGATGGTCACGGGGATTCCAAACGACATGCAGGCCTTGGCGATCACGGACTGCTGGCGGTGCAGATCGTAATCCTTCGTCGGTACGAGGAACGTGAAATTCAGATTGCCGAGATCGTGGAACACCGCGCCGCCGCCGGAAAGCCTTCTCGCCAGGTGCCCGCCCTCCTGCTGCAGCAGCTCCACCCTGCATTCCCTGAAGGCGTTCTGGTTGCGTCCGATGACAACCGTGTTCTGGTTCTGCCACAGGTACAGGATGCACTGGCCCTCCTGCACATGCTCCAGCAGGTACTGCTCCACCGCGAGGTTATGGTACGGACTCACGTTATTGCTTACATAGACAGATAATTTATTAATCATTCAAACTTCCGCTTAATGCCCGCGTCAGCAGTTATACATTGCGTGAAAACCGCACAGGCGGTTTCACGCATATGATCACGAGGGAATGCCCAAGGCTTCCCTCGGAGTATGGATGATCCGCATCGGCGGATCATCCATACTTCACCACCGGATGGCGGGATGCCTGAACCTCGTCGGGCCTGCCGATCACCGTGCTGTGCGGGGAAGCCTTGACGTAGTCCGGATCGTCGTGTGCCAGCTGGTATACCTTCCTGAAGACCTCCGCTGCCTCATCCAGGGTTTCCCTGCTCTCCGTCTCCGTGGGCTCCAGCATCAGCGCCTCATGCACGATGAGCGGGAAGTACATGGTCGGCGGATGGATGCCGTAGTCGATCAGCGTCTTGGCAACGTCCAGGGCGGAGCACCCGGTCTCCTCCTTCAGGTCCTGCAAATCCAGGACAAACTCGTGCATGCATGTGCGCGGATATGCAACCCTGTACATATCCTCAAGCTGGTGCATAAGATAGTTCGCATTGAGCACGGCGTTTTCCGCGGTCTCCGGAATGCCCTCCTTCCCGAGGGACAGGATATAAGTCAGTGCGCGGACCACGATAAGGAAATTGCCGGCAAAGCCTCTGACCTGAATCCTTCCGCCGTGACCGATCGCCGCGTTCTCCGGAGCCGGTTTTCCGTCTTTCGCGTCCATCAGGACAGAATGCGGCAGGAACTGCGCAAGGAACGCCTTGCAGCCGACCGCTCCCGCACCCGGACCGCCGCCGCCGTGGGGCGTTGCGAAGGTTTTGTGAAGGTTCATATGAACACAGTCAAAGCCCATATCGCCGGGACGGACCAGTCCCATGACCGCGTTCAGGTTCGCGCCGTCGTAGTAGCATAGACCTCCTGCCTCATGCACCATGCTGGTGATCTTCAGGATGTTCCTGTCAAAGAGGCCGAGCGTATTGGGGTTCGTGAGCATGAGGCCAGCCGTATCCGGCCCGAGAACGGACTCAAGCGCGTCGAGATCGATCCCTCCATCCGGTGCGGAAGCGACATTGACGACCTCGAAGCCGCACATGGAGGCTGTCGCGGGATTCGTGCCGTGTGCGGAATCCGGAACGATGATCTTCCGCCTCGCGGTATCGCCGCGGGAATCGTGATACTGCTTGATGAGAAGGACACCGGTAAACTCACCGTGGGCGCCTGCCGCCGGCTGGAACGTCATATCGTCCATGCCGGAAATCTCGCAGAGATCCTTCTTCGCCGTCTGCAGAATTTCCTCACAGCCCTTGACCGCTGATGCCGGTGCCAGCGGGTGGATCCCGGTGAAGCCCGGCAGTGCTGCCGTCTCCTCATCTACGCGCGGGTTATATTTCATCGTGCAGGAGCCAAGCGGATAGAAGCCGCAGTTCACGCCGAATACCTGATGATCCAGCTCCGTATAGTGCCTTGTGACGTCCACCTCCGAAAGCTCCGGCAGAGGAAGGAGCGTCAGTCTCTTATATTCCTTCGGTATTTCAACCGTTTCCACGTCGCAGGGCGGCAGGACCTGTGTCTTCCTGCCGGGAACGCTGCGTTCAAACAGGAGTTTCATTGCGCGAGCACCTCCTTCACAATCGCTGCCGTGTGGTCCATGGCATCCTTCGATACCTTCTCCGTCGCACACCACAGAATACCTTCCTCAACCGGAAGGCCCCCGAGGATCCCCTCCGCGTCGAGTGCTTCGAGTACTGCGTCAGCCTTTGGCATGTCTGTCAGGAATTCATCGAAGAACGCGCCGGAATAGCGCAGTCTCACACCCGGGATGGCAGTAAGCTTCTTCGCCAGGTAATGTGCCTTGGACATGGACTGCATTGCCACTTCCTTCATGCCGGACGGTCCCATATACGCCATGTAGACGGAGGCAGTCAGGGCGCACAGCGCCTCATTCGAGCAGATGTTGCTGCTGGCCTTCTCCCTGCGGATGTGCTGTTCCCTGGCCTGCAGGGACAGCACATAGGCCCGCTTTCCCTCGTGGTCCGTCGTCTGTCCGACAATCCTGCCGGGGAGCTTGCGCATATTTTTCGACGTGGTTGCCATGTAGCCCAGGTACGGGCCGCCGTACGCGAGCGGAAGTCCCAGGGACTGCCCCTCGCCGACCGCGATATCCGCCCCGCATTCGCCCGGCGTCGCCATGACTGAGAGCGCGATCGGGCTGCAGCCCATGATGTACATCGCCTTATGAGCGTGAACAAGCTCCCCGATTGCCTTTGCGTCCTCAAAGAGCCCGTAAAAATTCGGCTGCTGCAGATATAATCCGGCGACGTCCTCCGTCAGCATCTCCGCAAGCTTTGAAACGTCGGTCCGCCCGTCCTTCGCCGGAACAATACGGAGCTCCGTCCCCGCGCCGTAGCAATACGTGCGGATGACACTGATGACCTCCGGATTCGTCGTGGCGGATACAAGCGTCACCCTGCGCTTCGGGCTCCGGCACATGGCTGCTGCCTCTGCCGCCGCGGTTGCGCCGTCATAGACGGAAGCGTTCGAAACATCCATTCCGGTGAGTCCGCAGATCATCGTCTGGTATTCGAAGATCGACTGCAGGATTCCCTGGTTGATCTCCGCCTGATACGGTGTGTAAGCCGTGAGGAATTCCTCCTTGTTCGGTATGGATTTTACGATGGCCGGAATGTAATGATCATAGGCCCCGGCACCGCGCAGGATCGTCTGGTAGGTTTTGTTTTCCCCCGCAATCCGCGTCATCTTGCGGACAACCGAAAGCTCGCTCATGCCCTCCGGCAGATCAAGCTCGTGAGAGCGGAATACGCTCTCCGGTACATCGCTGTAGAGCTTCCGGTATCCCTCTTCCCCTGCCGGCAGGCCGAGCGAAGCCAGCATTTCATCCCGCTCGCCTTTCGTGGAAGGAATATACGTGCCCATATCACTCCTCCTTGCTGCAGAATTCCTTATAGGCTGCTTCATCCATCAGTTCTTCGGTATCGGAAACATCGCTGACTCTGATAATCCACGCGCCGTACGGGTCGCTGTTGAGCTTCTCCGGGGCATCGTTCAGATCCTCGTTGACCTCCGTGACGGTTCCGCTCACAGGACTCATCAGGTCGGAAACCGCCTTCACAGACTCGACGTCCCCGAAGGACTCGCCCTTGCTAACCTCGTCGCCTGCTTCCGGAAGGTTGACGAATACGACGTCGCCCAGGGACTTCTGCGCGAAGTCCGAGATACCGATGGCGTAAACCTCTCCGTCCTTTGTTACCCACTCGTGTGTCTTTGTGAATTTAATGTCTGCCATGTGATTCTCCTTTCACGCTTTTCCTGGCTTTTTCCTTTTCCCGTTTTCATCGGAAGATGGAAACAGTGGTCCCGTCCGGTGCCGGTCTGCCGGCATCCGGCATACAATGACTTACCGATTAAGTGTGTTAAATACCTTCCTCAGCTCGTTCTCAAACGCTTCTCCCTTGAAGCAGTACTGCATTTCAAGGTGCTCCGCCCGCAGGGCCTCGACATCCTTCGACACATCCGTGCCATGCAGGATGCAGTCTGCCATGAGCTCCGAGAGCTTTTCGAAGTCCCCGGGTCCGAAGCCGAACCTTGTCATCTCCGCAACGCCCATGCGGAGTGCGCCGGAGGCGGTAAAGCCCTCCTCGTCCGGCGTTGCCTGGTAGTTGACGATGATATTGCTGCGCTCGAGACGCTCCGCGGCCTCGGGGCCAGCCGCATACCCGACAGACAGCAGTACCTGGTGCGTTTCGGTGTAGCCGGTGTCCGGGTCTCCGATGACGTCGAGGCCGTTCTTCGCAAGGCTCCTCGCGAAGGATTTCGCGTTCGTAATGACCGCCTTCTGATAGTCATCCTTGAAGGCGTTCATCTCATAAGATGCCATGAGCAGCCCCAGCAGAGTACCGAGGTGGTGATTCGATACCGAGCCCGGGAACGCCCGGCGCTCAATGGTCTCCCACAGCCCGTAGTTAAGGTCCTCTTCCCGGTAATTGACACCAATGACACCGCGCTGCGGGCCGAAGAATGTCTTGTGCGTCGAGCCCGTGACAATATCCGCACCATCCCTGAACGGTTCCTGAAAATAAGGTCCGACAAGCCCCAGGACATGCGCCATATCGTACATAATCGTTGCAGGAATATTCTGCTCATCGACAAATCTGCGGATCTCCGCAACAGGTTCACGGTACAGCACCATGCTCTTGCCGAAGATAATGAGCTCGGGCCTGTACTGCTCAATGAGCTTCTTCGTCTCCTCCACGTCAATCCGGTACGGATTGTCCGCGCATACCGGGAAATTTACGACCGCGGACTTCTCCGTCACAGGGTCCACCGCGATGTAATCATGCAGCGCGCCCATCGGCTGTGCGGACAGATGCCCGCCCCGGATGATGTGGTTGTTCATCACAGGTCCCAGGCGCTTCGGCGAATGCTTGCGGTCGAGGCGGTTCTTCCAGTCCATCAGTGCCGAGAAGACCGCGGTGTTCGCCATCTGGCCGCTCGTCACACGCGTTTCCACCTCCGTGCAGCCGAGGTATTCCTTCATCTGCTCCACCAGGAGCTGCTCTACCTCATCGATGAACTTCGTCCCCTGGTAATAGAAGACGTCCGCGTCATAAAACGACTTGATCTTCTTGTGCTCCGCGTACCGGCCCGAAGGGTCGAGGCTGCACAGGAGCCGCACGGCGTCACTGGGCGTATTCTCGGAGGGAATGAGGTTCACGCACTTTTTCTGCCGCCATGTATGATTGTCCAGCGCCTTCTGCAGGAGAGTGATGCCTCTCTGTTCCAGGGGCCCGCCTTCAGCCGGGACGGTCTCCTCCTCATGCCCGTACAGAATCGGCCTTGCAAACGGCGGTGCGTCCACTCTCATATGGTAGGGAGGGATCGCCGCCTGCACCCTTTTGCCGCGGATATCGACCTCAACCTTGTCATCGACGAGCACATCGGAGGACAGGTAAGCGAGTCCGATCGCCCGCCTTCCTGCCTCTTCGAGAATCTTCGTGTCAAGCCCGGTGCCTTCGCTCCTGTAGTAGGGAACCATCGTGCCGCTCGTCACCCGGCCGATGAGCTTTCCTTTACGGTAAACCTCCATGCCGGAGCGCATGACGCCGCGCCCTGTAAGTGTGATAGGGGTCACCTTCTTCGGAAGGACATCCATGCCGCTAAAGTCGCGGTTCTGGATTTTCTTGTAGGCTTCAAACTGCTGTGCAAGAGCCGCGCGTCCGATGTAATCGCCCTTCTGCTGTGAGAAGCTGACCGCGAACTTCGCAAGCGGCACGGCATAGATCGGGATCTCCTTCCCCTCATAATCCGCGCCGAACTCATCTCCGTATAACGGAAAGCCCGCTTCCAGCCGGAGCGTATCCCGTGCGCCCAGTCCCGCCGGCTTTGCGCCCAGCCCGATGAGACGGTTCCACAGCCAGACCGCGTCCGTGCTCTTTACATAGATTTCATAGCCGAGCGGCTCACCGGTATAGCCGGTCTTGGCAATGCGTGCGGTATGCCCCTCGAGTGTCAGAGTGTTCAGGGCGTTTTTCACCGGTTCCGTCGGCTGCACACCGCCGGTCAGCACCATCAGAACCTCCTTGCTCCGGGGTCCCTGCAGGGCGATGGATGACCACTCGTCCGTGATGTCCGTCATGGTGCAGTCGTAATCCCGGATAACAGCGGACAGGTGGTCCCAGTCCTTCTTCGTGTTCGCGGCATTGACGACGAGGAGATACCAGCCGTCCTCATACAGATAGACGTAAGCGTCGTCCACCGCCCCACCGGTTTCGGTCGGAATAATGGTGTACTGCGCCTGGTTCAGCTCAAGCGCCGCGACATTGCTCGTCAGCACATGCTGCAGAAACGCAAGGCGTTCCGGTCCCCTGATGATGAACCGCCCCATATGTGACACATCGAAGATGCTGCAATGGCTCCTCGTGTAAAGGTGCTCGGCAATGATCCCGTCGGGATACTGCATCGGCATGTCCCATCCGCCGAAGTCGACCATCTCCGCTCCCTCCGCCACATGAGTCTCATGCAGCGGTGTCTTCCTGATTTCACTCATAACCGTGTCCTCCTGATCTTATTGACTGCTGGCTCCGTCTCTTCCGCTGTCATCCCGGTTCCACGGCCTTTCCATGGCAGCGAAAAAGGCACAGAAACCGCTTCCGGTTCCTGTGCCTTCGTCCATTACCTGAGAGATTCCCCCGCCGTATGAATCCGCTGCCCGGGCCATAAAGCCTTGGCTGTCTGCCGGATTCCGCCGGGGTTGCACCGTTGGTTCACGGAAGCTGCAATAAGTGCCTCGCGGCTTCCGCTCGTCTCCGAAGTTTCGTCCTGGCCCGATCCTTTCACCTGAGAGTTCCCGCATACCCCTTCGGTGCACCCTGCTTCCGTTCGCCGGATGCCGACCCGGCGGCAGGAACGGATGTCTCTCTCGAACCAATCATCCGAAAAACAAAAAAGGAAGCCCGCGGTATTACCGCAAAGCTTCCTCGCTTTTGTTTCGCTGTTAAATTAACTTAAATGATACCTCGCCTGCCGGAAAATGTCAATTCCGCCGTCTGCCGGCGGTTTTGACCGGGCATGAACAAATTTTCAGCTTCCTGCGCTTTTTAAGACGGATTTTTCGCTGATTTGCCCATTTGATATTCAGTCGGAAACGTGATATTTTTCAAAGTAACGAGTAGCAGAAATGCGTAAGTCCAGTCACGGGCTTACGCATTTTTTGTTGCACCAGGGCATCAATGGACGCCGTTCTTGCACAAGCGGACATTAGAGGCCCGCAAGAACAGCGGGAAGCTTTGCTTCGGGCTGTTCGCAGGTGCAGTCATCGAACAGGGCTGAAATACCCCTGCTCGATGAAGATGTATAAGAGGTGAATAATGAGCGAAACAAATCAGAACTTTCTTGCCACGGAGAAGATCGGAAAGCTGATGCAGAAGTACGCGATTCCCTGCATCATTTCGCTTCTCGTCGGCGCACTTTACAACATTGTGGACCAGATTTTCATTGCGAACGCGTCATATCTGGGATCGTTCGGCAACGCTGCCAACACGGTTGTCTTCCCGATGACGGTGCTGGCACTTGGCATCGCGGTCATGATCGGCGACGGCTGCTGCGCCTTCGTGAGCATCTCCCTGGGCAAAAACGAGAAGGAAGATGCGCACCGGAGCGTGGGCAACGCAATCATTCTGTGCATCATCAGCAGCATCCTCCTGACGGCGGTTTACCTGCTGTTCATGGACCCGATCATCACGTTCTTCGGCGGCAGGGTGAATCCGGAAACCTTTGCCTTTGCAAGGGAGTATTTCTTCTATATCGCGCTCGGAGTCCCGTTCTATATGTTCGGCCAGGCAATGAACCCTGTCATCCGCAGTGACGGAAGCCCGAAATTCGCGATGGGCGCAACACTTCTCGGCGCTGTGATGAACGTCATCCTGGATCCCGTTTTCATCTACGGCTTCCACTGGGGCATGATGGGTGCTGCGGTCGCAACGGTGGCCGGTCAGATCGCAACCGCGCTCCTGTCCGTCTGGTATCTGTGCCATATGAAGGCCGTGCGGCTCGAAAGGAAGAGCTTCCGCCTCAGCGGCAGGGTAATACCGAAGTTCCTCTCGCTTGGCATGACGAGCTTCCTCGCACAGATATCGCTCGTGGTTTCCATGGCAGCCGTGCAGAACACATGCATGAAATACGGCGCGCTCGATCCCGTTTTCGGACAGCAGGAGTACGCGCAGATCCCTCTGGCCGTTCTCGGCATCGTCATGAAGTTCTTCCAGATCGCGATCTCGATCTCCATCGGCATGGCGGCAGGCTGCATCCCGATTGTCGGCTACAACATCGGCGCGGGGAAAAAGGGCCGCGCGAAAACCCTGTTTATCTACCTGCTGGCAGCCGAGGCCGTCGTGGGTGGCATCGCGCTCTTTATCGTGGAATGCTTCCCGCTGCAGATCGCAAATCTCTTCGGTGCCGCGAATGAAAGCGCGTACTACACGGAGTTCGCAATCCGGTGCTTCCGGATCTATCTGTGCATGCTGCCGCTTGCTACCGTAAACAAGGGGACATTCATTTATCTGCAGGCGCTCGGCAAGGCACTGGCGTCCACGATCGTCACCATGACCCGTGAGATCATCTTCGGTGTATTTCTGCCGATCCTCATGCCGATCTTCATGGGACTGGACGGGCTGCTGTGGTCCTTCCCGGTGGCAGATATCCTGACGTTCCTCATTGCCGCGTTCTTCATCCGGCAGACCTTCAGGGAGCTGCACGAGGAGCCGCAGGCTGTGCCGGAGGCGCAGACAGCCTGATACGAGCCGGAAATACAAACTGTACATCGTGAACTACTCGCCACTTAACGCCTTCGGCGTTTGAAGTGGGAGCTTCCCGTTTCATCCACTGCCGCACTGGCATCACAACGGATGCAGCGTCTTACGCGATGTCCCCGGGCGTAAGTTCCGGCGGTTCCCGCCGTACTTTTCTTCTTTGTATCAGGTTGAGGACAGATATATCCGCCAGCCCTCATCCCTTATGTTCTGCGCGGCATTTATATCACGGTCATACTCCGCACCACATTCCGGACATACCACTCTGCGGACGGAGAGATCCTTGGTTGTCGGATTCCTATGTCCGCAAATATGACAGATCTGTGATGAGGCATACCATTTGTCTACCCGAATCAGAGTTCCGCCTTTATCAGCAAGTTTGTATTCAAGCATGGAAAGGAACTTTGCGTATCCATTATCCGCAGTGGACTTGCCGAGGTGAAATCCTTTCGCATGATGCCGGGACATGTCCTTCAGATTAAGGTCTTCCACACAGATGACCCTGTACCTGCCGGCAAGCTCATGGCTCAGCTTATGGAGGAAATCCATCCGCTGGCTGGCTGTATGGCGTGATATCTTTGCAGTTTTCAGCTTCTGCTTTTTGAATTTTCCGGACGCTGTCTCACCTCTACGGGCACCTTTCTTCCGGGAAAGTCTTCTCTGAGCCCGTGCAAGCCGTTTCTCTGCCTGCCGGTAATACTTCGGCATGCCCGCACTCCTGCCGTCGGAGTCCATATACAGACCGTCGGACTTATAATCAAGACCAAGGCATTCCGACCTGCTGAATTCCACTCCGGCAGCAGAGGCTTCAGGTACTTCGTACAGAATCGAGGCATAGAATGCCCCATCCCGCTCCTTTGAAACAGTTGCCGAGCAAAGCCTCCAGCTCTCGGGTGCGGTACGGTGAATTACAGCTTTTACTTTCCCGGCCTTCGGGAGCCTGATACAATCGTCCAGGACAGCAATATTCCCATTGGTCAGAGGTGTGGAATAACTCTGTCTGTTCCGGCGGCTTTTGAATGCCGGATATCCGGACCGGCCTTCAAAAAAGCCGGTAAAGGCGGCGTCAAGATGCAGCAGCGACTGCTGGAGCGAAGCGGAATCCGAGTCCTTAAGCCATGGATAGAACTTCTTTACCTGGGGCAATGCGGTTGCCGTATCATGATATCGGATTACGGTCCCATCGGCTTTATATGCAGATGTGCGCCAATTTAAGGCCTCATTATAGATCTTCCTGCAGCATCCGAAATTGAAGGCAAGCCATTGCGCCTGCTTCTCGTCTGGATACAGCCTGTATTTAATTGCCCTGTTCATGCCTGTCTCCCTGGGACCGGATGTACTGCTCGATGACTTCTGTTGTGACCCCGCCGCAGGTAAGCAGGCAGAATGACTTACTCCAGAAATGTTCTTCCCACAGGTACTGTCTGATTGACGGGTATTCTTTTTTGATCAGCCTGCTTGAAGCGGATTTATAGGAGTTGATGAATTTCGTGAGTTCCGTTTTGGGCTGTGCCCGGAACAGGACATGGACATGGTCGATATCATGATTCCATTCTTCAATCCTTATCCCATAAGATGCCCCCACGTATTCAAAGATTTCACGCAGCCTGCCGGAAATCTCATCATTGATAACGCGGCGGCGGTATTTGACAACCATTACAAGATGGTAATGAAGCATGAACACTGAATGGTTATTAGTATCCAATTTCCTTTTATTCTCAATCATAAATTCATTATAACACTGTATCCCATTTCATGGAATACAGTAAAGTGCGCGGAAAGACCGGCAATTCATCTCACCACCTGTAGAGGTGGGACGGGTCTTCAACACTTGTGATTGAATGAATTTCATACTGATATATCGCAAAGCCGCAGAAATGCGGCTTTTTTCATGCCCTGATCCTGTCAAGGCCTC
>ONEK01000020.1 GCA_900316855.1 uncultured Lachnospiraceae bacterium
AATATTTGGTATGCCAAAAGCCAGTAAAATCAATACTTTGTGGCTTTCTGGGTTTCGGGTTTATACCACCTCCTTGGTATAATTTCGCGGGAGTTCAGGTTATATATTTACAGAACGGAACCGTAATGATTTTGATATATAAAAGTCATTTTCACATTAGCAATTAACAAGTGTCAAGTAAATATTCTATCCGGACAATACATTTTAAAATAAGAAATAAATACTAGCATTAAAGATGATATCGGGGGAGCTGCAGATATCCTTACAGGCACTGCAGCCCGGGAAAGGTGAATCATCCATATGCGCGAGAGTGTCAGGAGAGTCAAGGAACTTCGTTTCAAGCAGATCAAGAGCGAGTACAGTGAAGAGAAGGCTCTGAGAATCCTGAACGACCGCGAGACCGCCATCAAGGAGAACGTCAGCTTCTACCGCAGGCGGCTGGGCCTGACGCAGGAGCAGCTGGCGGAGATTCTGGGAATCAGCCGGATTCATATCGCCAACATTGAATCCCTGAACGTGAGCAAATGTCCTTCCAGGGAGCTGGAATACCGCATTGCGGTAGCGCTGCAGATCACACCGGATCAGCTGGAGAAACGCCTCGGCGACCGGGGCGGCAAGGGCCTCAATATCATGGGCGAGATGGAGACCATTTGACACAGGACCCATATTGCGTACAGAGTGCCGGGCGTCAAAGCGGGAGTAATTCGTTATAAGAATCTTTCGGTGCCATGGACGAAAACCTCGGGGCTTGCCCCGGGGTACAGTCAGCACTTCTGACACCTAATCATAAAAGGCTGCGGCGCAGATGCGCTGCAGCCTTTTGGCTGCACCGGTGCTTTTCACGATCAGGACGGCAGCAGTACTTTCGGGGATACAGTGACATACGAATCGATACTTTTACCCCTTATATCTCCACATCCTGTAAATTCATGATAAAATAAGCCGGTGTGCCTTATGAAAAAGAGGACAGAGTTTGCCGTTTTGCAGCGGCAGGAACAAAGGAGTGCTCTATGATACAGGAAGATCTCGAAAGGATCAGGCAGGAAGCGAGGCAGCAGCTGGAAAAGGCTGTGTCGTCCGATGATATCAACAGAATCAAGGTCAATATGCTGGGCAAAAAGGGCCAGCTGACGTCCATTCTCAAGGGGATGAAGGACGTCGCGAAGGAGGACCGGCCGAAGGTGGGCCAGCTCGTCAATGAGACGAGGGAGAAAATCGAGACTGCCCTTTTGCAGGCGCAGACGGAAATCGAGCAGAAAGCCCAGGCGGAGCGCCTGAAGGCCGAGACGATCGACATCACCCTGCCGTCGAAAAAGCTTGAACGCGGGCATCTTCATCCGAATGAAGTTGCACTGCGGGAGATTGAGGACATTTTCATCGGGATGGGGTATGAAGTGGTCGACGGCCCCGAGGTTGAGAAGGACTACTACAATTTCGAAGCCCTGAACATTCCGGCGGATCATCCCGCCAAGGACGAGCAGGACACATTCTATATCCATGGCGATATGCTGCTCCGCACCCAGACCTCAGGCGTTCAGATTCACGAGATGGAGAAGGGAAAAATTCCGATCCGCATGATCGCTCCTGGCCGCGTTTACCGCGCGGATGAAGTGGATGCCACGCATTCCCCTGTTTTCCATCAGGTCGAGGGACTCGTTGTGGACAAGGGCATTACGTTCGCGGATCTGAAGGGAACGCTGGCAGAGTTTGCCAGGGGCGTATTCGGCGAGGATACAAAGGTCCGCTTCCGCCCGCACCACTTTCCGTTCACCGAACCCTCCGCGGAGATGGACATCAGCTGCTTCAAATGCGGCGGAAAGGGATGCAGCTTCTGCAAGAATGAGGGCTGGATCGAGATTCTCGGCTGCGGCATGGTGCACCCGCACGTCCTCGAGATGTGCCACATCGATCCGGACGAATACTCCGGCTTCGCCTTCGGTATCGGCCTCGAGCGCATCGCCCTGCTCAAATACGAAATCGACGACATGCGCCTGCTCTACGAGAACGACATCCGGTTCCTGAAACAGTTTTAGCGATACAGGCTCGAGAAGTGCACGCAAATCCGCCGCTTGCGGAAGGATTTGCGTGACCTCGAGAGCCGAACGGGAATGAGGAAAGAAGCGTCAGAGCGAAGCGAAGACGCGATTTCCGAATTCCCGGAGCATCGCGAAAGCTGCGAAGCAGCGAAGCGATGCGGGTATCGCTAAAAGGAGAAAATAATACGAAATTTATAGAAATGCGCGGCAGCGCGAAAGGAAGAAGCAATGAACACACCGCTTTCATGGATCCGGGATTATGTCCCCGATCTGGAGTGCACGGATAAGGAATATTATGACAGGATGACGCTCTCCGGAACGAAGGTCGAGAGCTGGTCCCGGTTTGACCACAACTGCGAGAAAATCGTCGTCGGGAAGGTTGAGGACATCGGCAGGCACCCGGACGCAGACCACCTGCTAGTTGTCCGGGTCAATATCGGAAAGGCCTACGAGGGCAATTACACCGCGGAAACCGACGGCCTGGAGACGAAGAAGGAGAACTGCATCCAGATCTGCACGTCAGCGCAGAACCTGAAGACCGGGGACGTGGTTCCGGTCTGCCTCGACGGAGGCAGGGTCGCGGGCGGCCATGACGGCGGACCGATGCCGGAAAACGGCATCAAAATCAAGGCGGGCAAAATGCGCGGTCTTCCTTCCGTTGGCATGATGTGCGGCATCGAGGAGCTGGGCGCTACAAGGGACATGTATCCGGAGGCACCCGAAAACGGCATCTATGTATTCCCGGAGGATCAGGCAAACGATCTGGAATTGGGCTCGGATGCCCTGGAAGCACTCGGCCTCCATGACACGAATTTCGAATATGAAATCACATCCAACCGCGTGGACTGCTACAGCATGCTGGGCATCGCAAGGGAGGCATCCGTGACGTTCGGCTGTCCGTTCGTTGCGCCTGCTGTCACGGTAAAGCACGAAGGAGAGAAGGAGACGAAGGACTATGTATCCGTCTCCATTGAGGATACGGACCTCTGCAGACGGTACGTCGCGGCGATCTGCACGGATATCAAAATCGGACCGTCTCCCCGCTGGATGCAGAGAAGGCTTGCAAACTTCGGCATCCGTCCTATCAATAACCTCGTGGACATCACGAACTTCGTCATGATGGAATACGGCCAACCGATGCACGCCTATGACTTCGACACCATTCACGGCGGGAAAATCATCGTGAAGCGCGCAAAGGACGGTGAGACGTTTACAACGCTCGACGGTCAGGAACGGAAACTGGATTCCAATGTCCTCATGATCTCCGACGCGGACCGGTATGTCGGTGTCGCAGGTATTATGGGCGGAGAGGATTCCATGATCACGGATCATGTGAAGACCGTCCTGTTCGAGGCGGCAACGTTTAACGGACCCAATATCCGCAAGAGCTCGAAACGGCTCGGCATGCGGACGGATGCCTCAGCGATCTTCGAGAAGGGCCTTGATCCGAACAACGCGCTGGATGCCATGAACCGTGCCTGCCAGCTCATGGAGGAGCTCGGCTGCGGCAGGGTAGCAAAGACGTATGTGGACGTAAAGAGTGAGATTCCGCCGCTCCGCAGAATTCCCTTTGAACCGGACAGGATCAACGCCTATCTCGGAACGGATTACACGGCAGAGAGAATGCTGGATATTTTCCGCAGGGAGGAGCTGACCTATGACGAGACTAACCGGGAGATTGTGATCCCCTCGTTCCGCCAGGACTTAAAGCAGATGTGCGATCTCGCGGAGGAAGTGGCACGCCTCGACGGCTACGATAAGGTTCCCGTGACGCTGCCGAAGTCCTCGGCTACTGTCGGCGGGCTGACGCCGATGATGCAGCTGCAGAATAAAATCCGCGAGATTGCGCTGGATTACGGCTACAGTGAGGCCGAAACGTTCTCGTTCGAGAGCCCGAAGGTGTTCGATACCCTCAGGTTCCCGGCGGACGCCTCCGAGCGCAATGCCATCCGGATTTCCAATCCTTTAGGCGAAGATTTCTCCGTCATGCGCACAACAACACTGAACGGCATGCTGACAAGCCTTGCGACGAACTATGCCCGCCGCAACAGGGACGTGAAGCTGTACGAGGTCGGAAAGATTTACATTCCGAAGGCGCTTCCGCTGTCTGACTATCCGGACGAGAGGCCGCAGTTCACGCTCGGATTTTTCGGAACGGGCGATTTCTTCGACCTGAAGGGTGTCGTGGAGGATATTCTCACTGCCTGCGGCATGAAGAAGAAGCCGGTCGTAAAACGCTCCGCGCGTCCTTACCTGCATCCGGGCCGTCAGGCGGATGTTTACTATGAGGATCAGCTCATCGGGTTCCTGGGCGAGGTCCATCCGGACGTAACAAAAGCCTACGGCATCGGAGACCGTGCCTATATCGCGAACCTGGATCTGCCGGAGGTGCTGGGACTTGCAAGCTTCGCACATCATTTCGAGGGGATCACGAATTTCCCTGCCATGACGAGGGATATCTCGATGGTGGTTCCGAAGGGAGTGAGCGCCGGCGAGATCGAGGCAGTGATCGAGCAGCGCGGCGGGAAGATTCTGGAGTCCTATAACCTGTTTGACATTTATGAGGGCGAGCAGGTGAAGGAGGGCTGCAAGTCCATGGCCTACAGTCTGACGTTCCGCAACCGGGAGCGTACGCTGGAGGCGGAGGAAGTGGACAAGGCGATGAAGAAGGTGCTGAACGGGCTGCAGGGCCTCGGCATCGAGTTGCGCGCTTAATCTATGACGCAGCCCGTATGCGGCGGGAAGTGTGCCGCGCGGACGGCTCCCGCCTCGGGCGCTCGGCCCAGCGGTACTAAGGCCCCTGGAAAACGGGGCCTAAGTGCCGGGGCTCGCTTACGCCGCGCGTCATCACTTCCCGCCGTCCGGGGCTGCTGTGTGTGACTGAATCAAAGACGCAGTTCCATATCCGGCAGGCAGTATACAGCGCGCAGGTTACGCGTGGCAGAAGATACAGGAATCGACAGGGCAGGTGAACAGGAAGATCAGCAGGAAAATTCCACAGTGGAGCGTAAAGGGCTGCAGCATCGCGCTGACAGCCGTTTATGTGCTGTCGCTGGTGCCGCTTCTTGCGATCGGCTACTACAACTATCCGTCCGCGGATGATTTCGCGATGGGGGTTGGTGCCTACCGGGCGTTTCATTCCCTGACGGGCGGCGCGGCGGGCGTGACGGCTGCGGGGGATTATGGGCTTGCCGGCGCTGCGGGAGGATTTTTCGCAGCTCTCTGGCAGGGTATTTACATGGCAGACTATGACTGGCTGAACTGGATGGGGTATTTCACCTCGACCGCGTTCATGTCGGTGCCTCCGTCCATCTTCACGGAGACGGCGTACCGGGCCGGGGTGTGGATCATTCTGGGTGCGCTGACGTTTGGTGTGCTGTATTTTATGAACGCGCTGCTGCACAAGGCTCTGCGCGTCGACCGGTGGATTGTGAACGCACTCGCGATGATCGCTTTGATTATCATCGTGCAGGGTATGCCTGCGGGGCTTGCCCGGGTGGAGGCGTTCTACTGGTACTGCAGCGGGGCGAACTACTACCTGACGTTTTCGCTGGGGCTGATCTATCTGGGTCTTCTGATCTCGTATCTGAATGATGAAGGCACAGGAAAACGGCGCTATGACCTGATCATGGCGTGTATCACCGGGTTCCTTGCGGGAGGCGGCAACTACATGACGTCGCTCACTTGCACGATTGTTGTCGTGCTGTGGGGGCTGGTTTCATGGCTTCTGCGATCTGACAAGGGGAGAAAATTCCTCCTTTCCCTTCGCTTTGCAGGAGGGGATGACCGCACAGGCAATTCTATGACGCAGTCTTTTGCGCAGACTGAATCCCGGAATCCAGAACGTCCGCAGGAGAAGCAGTTATCTATGACTTTCGGCAAAGCCTTTCCGATCATTCCGGCGCTGTTTCTGATTGCGGGATTTGCTTTAAGCTGTGCGGCACCCGGGAACAGTGTGCGCTCCGGGATCCTGACGGGCTTTGGCCCGGTCAAGGCAATCGCGGTGTCGCTCCTGTATACATTCCTGTATCCCGTCAATGACTGGACGAGGTGGAGCACGTTTGCGGTGCTGCTCCTTGCCGTGCCGTTTCTGTGGAAGGCGGTGCGGGAGACGGCGCTTACGTTTTCGTATCCCGTTGTGATGAGCGTGCTGGCGTTCGGGCTGACCGCAGCTAACATCACACCCTGCATGTACGCGGAGGGCAATATCGGGGCCGGAAGGCTGCAGGCGCTGTTCTGGACGCAGTATGTGATCCTTGTGCTACTGCTGGAGGGCTATATCCTCGGCTGGATCCTGAGGGTGCTGACGGGACGCGGTTCTGCCGTGACCTGTCACGCGGTTTCCGGCAAGAGTTTCGGGAAGCCGGGAAGCACTCCGCAGGGAGTACCCGCATATTCTCCGTCTTACTCAGATTCTGCGGTATCGGTACTTGAAAATGGTGCATCAGAATCAGCAGAGAAAAAGCCTGAGACCAGGAAAGCTGCCTTGAACGACAATAAGGACAGAACCGGGAGTTTCTCCCCGCGGGCTGTGGTTTATCTTTGCTTTATCACCTTTGTTCTGGCATTCGGTTCAGCGCTGTGTGTGTATTCCAACCCGGATTACTACACGGGAAGCTGTGCGGTTGAGGATCTCGTAAACGGTCACGCACAGCGCTACGCGCAGCAGAACGCGGAGCGGAGAAAAATCCTGCAAGCCCCTGCCGTCACAGACGCAAGGCTCGACGAATTCGAGTACAAGCCGGAGCTGCTGTTTTACTCCGATATCGCGGAGGATCCGGAGGACTGGCAGAACCGCGCGGTCGCAAGGTACTACGGGAAGGATTCTGTTGTGCTTGTACGCAGACAGTACGGTGACTGAACGAAAGTCCCCTGGGTCGCAGGGTGCAGTCCGATGAGAGCAAGCGGAGGCGCTGCAGGAGACAAAGCTCCCACGGGGACGGCGAACATAGTCAGACAGAAGCGGAAACCGGTATCCGGATGTCGGGAGCAGGATACGGCAGGAGCAGACTGCAGCAATCATGTAAGGTCAGGAACCAGGTATGGCGAAAGAGCAGAAATTCATTTCGGTCGTTGCCTATGTGCGCAACGCCGGTGATCAGATTGAATATTTCCTTGATCATGTCATGGGCACGGTCAGCGAAACGTTTTCCAAATGTGAGCTGATCCTCGTCAATGACGGGTCCACGGATGACAGCATGGAACGGATCCACGGATATTTTGACGCACATCCCGCGGATTACATGGTGTCCATTATCCGCATGGGAACGCACCAGGGACAGGAATCCTCCATGAACGCCGGCCGCGACATGGCAATCGGCGACTACGTGTACGAATTCGATGATCTGATTGTAGATTATGAGGACCGCATGATTGCGGAGGCCTACCGGAAGTGCCTCGAGGGGCAGGGACATGATATCGTCGCGGTCGCGAGCAGCTCCCGCATGAGAATGACGTCCCGGTGGTTCTACCAGATTTTCAATCAGGCTTCCGGCTCGAAGGGGAAGCTGGGGCAGGAAACGTTCCGCCTGCTGTCGAGGCGCGCCATCAACCGCGTAAAGAGCATGGGCACGTATATTCCCTACCGCAAGGCGGTTTACATGAACTGCGGCCTGTCGACGGCAACCCTGACCTATCAGAGCAGCCAGACCGGCATGACGAAGCATTCGAGGAATGACGAGCGGGCCGGGCTTGCCATGGATTCGTTCATCTACTTCACGGATGTGATGGAGAAGATCTCCCTGACCATCACGGGCGTCTTCTTCGTGATCGCCATCGTCGTCCTCATCTACGTCATTGAGTCGTATTTCACGGATCCGAACCTGGTGTCCGGGTGGGTTTCGATGATGGGCTTTATCTCCATCGGCTTTGTCGGGCTGTTCGGCCTGCTCAGCATTGTGATCAAATACCTCTCGGTGCTGGTGAACCTTGTGTTCCGGCATCAGCGCTATCTCATCGAGGACGTGGAGAAGATTTCGAAGAACTGAAACGGCTGAAGGAAAGGAACAAATTTGTGCGGCGGAGCAGTTCCTGTGCCGCCCGCATTATGAAAGACAAAGCACTCCGTTTTGAATGGGGAAGCCGGCCGGGTGCCGGCAGGAGCTATGAGCAACAGGACTTATGACAGGATCATCATCGGCGCCGGTCTCTACGGCCTGTACGCGGCGCGGTTCTGCGCCCTCAGGGGGCAGTCGGTGCTGGTCCTTGAATACGATGACGCGCCCTTCAAAAGGGCGACCTATATCAACCAGGCTCGGGTACACATGGGCTATCACTACCCGCGGAGCCTCTCCACAGCGGTGAAATCCGCCGGCTATTTCCGGAGGTTCAACGAGGATTTTGATTTCTGCATCCTGCGGACGTTCGATCAGATCTACGCAACAAGCGCGCAGTTTTCCTGGACGGACGCGGCCCAGTTCAAGGCATTCTGCAGGGCGGCGGGCATCCGCTGCGAGGAGGTCTCGACGGAAACCTACTTCCGGCCCGGCATGGCGGACGGAGCCTTCCTCACGGAGGAATACACGTATGATGCGCATGTACTCCGTGATTTCTATGTGAAGGAGCTCTCGGCACTGCCGAAGGCGGAGCTGGTCTATGAGGCGCGAATCTCCCGGATCCGCAGTGACGGAAGGGAATATGAGGTGACGTTCCGCGGCGCTGCCGGCAGGGGCGAAGAGAAAACCTGCGCGGCACCGTTTGTCCTGAACGCGACGTATGCCTCGACGAACCAGATCCTCGGCTATGTTGATGAAGACACGCGGCAGAAGGGTAATTTCGAGCCCTTCCGGATCAAATACGAGCTGTGCGAGATCATTCTGTGCAACGCCTCGGAAAAGCTCAAAAACAAGGGAATTACGGTCATGGACGGGCCGTTCTTCTCCATCATGCCGTTTGGCCTCACCGGCCAGCATTCGCTGACGGCGGTCACGTTCACACCCCATGTGACGAGCTATGACACGACGCCGCGCTTTACGTGTCAGGAGGGAACGGGCTGTACACCGGAGCAGCTGCACAACTGCAACGACTGTCCGCACCGGCCGCAGTCCGCGTGGGACTACATGAGCCATCTCGCGAACAAATATTTAAAACCGGAGTACTCCTACACCTATGACCGGTCGCTGTTTTCCATGAAGCCGATCCTGAAGACCTCGGAGGTCGATGACTCGCGGCCGACCGCAATCCGGGTGAATTCCACGGCTCCAACGATGATCAGCGTGCTCTCCGGGAAGATCAACACGGTCTACGACCTGGACGAATACCTGGAAGGCTGAAAGTGATTATACGCGTGAAACCGCCTTCGCGGATTTCAAGCGATGGATGCCTGCTGACGCAGGCATAATGAGGTAAGCATGAACATCAATATCTTATTTCCGGTGCTGAACGAGCATCTTCGCCTCGAGCGCGGCATCCGGAAGGCAATGGAATATCTGCGTGCCAATGTGAGCATTCCGTATCACTGCACGATCCTTGACAACGGCTCGGATGACGACACGCCTGAGATCGGCAGGCGTCTTGCGGCGGAGTTTCCGGAGGTGGAATATGTCCGCCTTGAGGAGCGGGGCGTCGGGATTGCCGTGCGGACGGGAATCGAACGCAATACAGCGGACATCGTCGGCTACATGGACATTGACCTGTCGACCGATATCAGCAATCTCGAGAAGACGATTGAGCTGTTCCGCGATCATCCGGAGATCCAGTACGTGAACGCCTCCCGCTTCAGTAAGGAGTCCGACACCGAGGGACGCAAGTGGTACCGGAAGATTACGTCGAAGGGCCTCCTCGTCCTGCTGAAAACGGTGTTTCACATGAAGGCGACGGACGCGATCTGCGGGTTCACGTTTGTGCGCAAGGACGCTGCCGAACGGCTTGCTGCCGAGTGCAGCAATGACAACGGCTGGTTTTACATGATCGAGTTCCTGCTGCGCGCTGAGCGTGACGGCATGAACATCGTGGACCTGCCGGTGAAGTGGACGGAGGATTATGACACAACCGTCCATGTATGGAAGACGATTAAGAATTACCTGAAAAACATCGTGCGGCTGAAGAGAGAGTTCCGGAAAGAGGACCGTGGCTGAACACGCGGAAAGGACTTCCGGGTGCCGGGAGGGAACCGGAACCGTGCCCTGCCCGTGACCGTTTCGGAAAAATCATACACGAAGGAGTATGGATTATGCTGAAGAGAATTGATCTGGAAAGGGATTTCCGGCGTCATCACGACGCCTATATGAACGCGATTGAGAAGGTCTGCGCGGAGACCGCCTACAGCGGCGGAAAGTACGCGGATCGGTTCGCCGGGGAATTCGCGGATTTCCTCGGTGTGAAGTACTGCACGGGAGTGAACAACGGCACGTCGGCGCTGCAGCTGGCGTTCCTGGCGCTCGGCATCGGGAAGGGAGACGAGGTCATCGTCCCCGCGAATACGTATATCGCGACGGCGTGGGGCGTTACCTATACCGGGGCGACGCCGGTCTTCGTCGACTGCACACCGGATACGTGGGAGATTGACCCCGCGAAGATCGAGGAGAAGATCACATACCGCACGCGCGCGATCTGCGGCGTGCACCTCTACGGGCAGCCGTTTGATTTCGCCGCGGTGAAGGAGATCGCGGACCGGCATCATCTGTACACGGTCGAGGACTGCGCACAGGCCGCGGGCGCGGAATTTGAGGGGACAAAGTGCGGGAATCTCGCGGACATCAGCTGCTTCTCGTTTTACCCGGGCAAGAACCTGTATGCCTTCGGCGAGGGCGGCGCTGTCGCGACGAACCATAAGGAATGGATGGAGCGCATCAACGTCCTGAAGAACCAGGGCTGCCGCGTGCGCTATTACCATGAAATGGTCGGCTACAACATGCGCCTTGAGGGGATCCAGGGAGCGGTGCTGTCCACAAGCCTGCAGTACCTGAATGACTGGAACGCGCGCCGCGTGGAGATCGGTCGTGCCTATGACACGAAGATCACCAATCCGCTCATCCTGAAGCAGACGCATCCCGCCAATACGAAGACGGTCTACCACCTGTACGAGATCCAGGTGCAGGATCCGGAGAGGTTCGTGCAGTACATGGCGGAGCATGACATTGAGTGCACGCGCCATTATCCCGTGCCCTGCCACCTGCAGGAGGCATACAGCGGGCTCGGCTATCAGAAAGGAGACTGCCCGAACGCGGAGCAGCTCGCGGACCGCTGCGTTGACCTTCCCCTGTTTCCGGAGGAAACCGACGGGGAGGTGCAGCTCGTCATCGACACCGCGAACGCGTACCGGGGTTAGGTGGAAATGCCGGGAAATATTTCACAGGTTTTTAATCCGGCTGAAGCCATGACCCTCTGACCTTTCATGGATCGCGCAGGCTGGAGAGAAGAGACGGGCTTAACTGCATGAGAGAAAAAGTGCATCACTTCATTCACAGCGAATTCTTCCGCTACTGCGTGGTGGGAGGGACCACGACGCTCCTGGACCTCGTGGTCTATTTCGTGCTGTGCGAGCTGCTGCATTGGGACCCGACGCTCTCGAATGTGCTGTCCATCGGCGTCTCCATCGTCTATTCGTTCTTTACGAACAAGATCTTCGTGTTCCGGACGTCCTGGAACGACAACAGGGCGGTCTTCGGCGAGCTGTGGAAGTTTGTCTCGAGCCGCCTGGGCACGATGGCGCTCGAAATCGGTCTTGTCTTTGTTTTTGCCAATCTTATGGGCTACGACGGGTTTGTTTCGAAGCTCGCGACCCAGTTCATCATCTTCATCGCCAATTATGTCTTAAGCAAATTCTGGGCGTTCCGGAAGCAATAGCCGCAGGCACAGCATATAAAGCTTCATTAAAGCTTCGATACGACATAAAAGGATATAAAAATTCCGCAGATTAAAGACATTATCCGTTACAATCCGCCTGTGCCGGTGTAGATGTCGAAATAGCTGACCTTTGCCTGCCAGGTGTAAGAGCTGAACTGTTCGGGCAAGGCAATCCCTGAGGGAATTACAACCGCGGTCGTGCCGGTGAAATATTCGGGTGTGGCTGACGCGTTGTCACTGCTATGCGATAAGATCAGACTGTTGGATTCGGTACTGTACGTTCCGTAATGATGCGCCAGGTCCATCGACCTGCAGACAATGCCGGCCTCTTCGGAATCTATGAACAGTACGGAGTCCACGGGCATTCTGCTGATCTGGTCAACGATGTCCTTTTCGTATTGGCTGAAGCCGAGATTTTTCATAACCGTGCTGTTGCCGGCAATCATTAAACCAATGACTCCGATTATGAGGATGATCCGGAGAAAGCCTTCCTGCAGCTTTTCATGTGTCTCAATCCATTTCCCGGCACAGAGAAATCCGTGAATGATCAGCGGGACAATTCCAATCAGCATATACCGGTATTCAATCTCGTTATTGCCCGGGTAGCGTGTGTCCAGGACCATCATCAAGACAAGATTATACAGGAACAATATTGCGAACAGACATACACTCAGATCCGCATGATTTTTCTGCCGGGAGAATAAACTCTGCCGGAACATCTGCCGCAGGAAGAAAAATAAAATCACTATAACGTACATGCCGCGGATTAAATAAAATGCGCCGTCCAGTGAAGCGGCCGCAACATTTTCCCCGGGCAGCGAGCCGAATATCTGAAAGACTCCCTTCAGAGCCTGCAGAATATTTGTTTCCCAGCCATCTGCAGTCGCCGGACTCATCCAGTTCCGTGACGGCGTGTCCATCAGACTGTGATAAATCATCATACCGATGATTATTACCGGCACAACCGATATCACAGTGATCAGGTCTGACCGGCAGAGATTCCGGAAACTCCGCTTATACCAGAGATAAAACAATCCAAGCATGATGGGAACAATGCCGCAGATCGTCGTATAAATTCCCATGGAAATCGTAGAAAGGAGCAGGAGCGCCAGCAGCAGAATCAGTGAGAGGATTCGGGCTGACCGGAGCCTGGTCAGAACCGGGGGGGTCCCCTGCGAGAGACGGTCCGAACATGGAACGGCTGCTTCCGACAGTTTCCTGCCATATTGGAGGGTAAGGATCATCACCAGCGGAACAAGTACCCGGACTGTATATTGTGAAGCGCTATAGAAAAGCATGTTGAAGTATTCCAGCATTCCAAACGAATAGGGAATGATCACGGCGGTCATTGCCAGGAGGCGGTACATCAGTTTCATACCACAGTTTGCCGTGAGACGCTCTATGACAAGGAGATAGATTATGATCCAGATGAGATTCGCCAGACCTACCGAACGGAAAATATCATGCGTAAGGAATGTCAGCGGAATGGCAAAAAATATTGAGGAATCCAGTTCCAGGGAAGTTGTCAGCTTCCAGTCGGAAAGGTGAACCGTACCCTCCTGGATGATCCTGTCGGCGTGGTAGATTGCGCCGGCGGCATCCGCATCGAGAGATCGCGTAAGATCCGTCAGATTGTAATAGAACACTAAAATGACCTGCACAAGCAGGAGACACAGACACAGTGTGGTGAGGACTTTATCTTCTTTTGAACAACTGACCTGCTGCATATTTTCCTTTCTGCCTGCATCAGCAGGCTTGCAGCACGAAATTTGCGGAGGCGGAAGTGCTATTGATTTTCATCGGAGCTGCTGATCAGGTGATAGTATCCGCAGATTCTGCGGAACCGCGGAAGCGCCGTCTCAACGAGCCCGAAGCCGGCGTTGACCAGCACTCCCTTGCTGATCAGCCGCTCCTTGTATTGCGATACGGAGCTGCCGGAAGCGCCGGTTGCGGCACTGATCTCAGAAACTCTGGTATTGCCGGTTTCCTGCAGAGCAAGAATAAATTTCTGCTCTTTCTGTGTCAGGCCTGACCAGATCTTCCGGTAGGCAAAGTCATCCAGCAGGGAATCATATTCCTGATAGAGCTCCGCCGCATTTTCCCGGAAGGCGCTTATTCCTTTTTCCCATACCAGCATCCCAAAGGCCTGGAAGGCAAAGGCGTAGCCCTTTGTTTCGCCGGCCATCCGGGAAGCGGTTTCGCTGTCCGTGGAAAAGATGGTTTCGTACTGCATGGCGATCTGCATCAGACTGAGGGAACCGACGCGGATTTTCGGTGACCGGAGAAGGAAGGTAAGCGCGTCATCATTCTGGATGCTGTAGATGTTTTCATAAAGACCTGTCATCAGCAGGAAGACGGGATACCTCTTCCTGAGAAAAATCTGAAACTGACTGGCGAAAACACGGACATTCTGACCGGAGGAGACCTCATCAATTGTAATGATGAGATTTCGGCCCTGTTTCTGAAGCTTCTGAAGCATATCCTCAATTTCGCCGTTCACGCTTTTGGGCCGCTGTGTACTGCCGATGCCGACGCCAAAGCCGGCAACACTGACATTGAAGCCCTGGTCAACCAGGTCACGCGGACTGAAGGCTGCATCCCTCAGACTGTCACAGAGATTCTGCAGAAGGTCAATGGACGGATTCAGGTCAACGCCCACCCAGTCCTTTCGTTTGCATAGCTCCTCCGATATGGAGGTCATCAGTACAGTTTTGCCGCTTCCGCGGATGCCTTCGATCAGATAGACATGGCTCACGGCGTTGTCGGCGGTAAAGGTGCTGATCACGCGGTCCTTCTCCTCAAAACGGCCGATCATGGTGTAAGGAGGCATCCCGAATGTCAGGGAAAATGGATTGTCACTTTTCATCAATTGTTCTCCTGATTCTGTATTTTCTGCGTATCCTCAGAGAGTGTATGAAAAGGATTATATCAAATTCAAGTAAAGGTTCCATCAAAATATAAAAATATGTAAAAAAGCTAAAAGGCATAAAGAAATATAAAAGTCAAATAGATTTATGAGCATTATAAATCCCCACAAAAAACCCCACAAGACTTTCGCCAATCCAGACACGTAAGACTTTCACCACTTAAGGCAAGAAAAGCCGTTTTAACCGCCTGCAATGAGGCTTTACCTGCAGTAGTGGCTGTAGATGATGCCGTGGTCGGCGGCGCACTGGTCGGAGGAGGTGGAACCGCCTGTCACGAGGATGTAATGGCGGCCGCTGTCCGAGACGAAGTAGCTGGCGGCGCAGAAGCCGGATTCTGTGACGAATCCGGTCTTGGCGGAGAGGGTTGTGCCCGGCGTCGGGACATAGCGCATGCGCTCGAAGAAGCGGTTTGTGACGGTGATGCCGCTCGTGTGGAGCGTGGTCGGGATCGTCGTATAGCGGCGGGAGGAGAGGATCTTCCACGCCAGGGGATTCCGCGAGGCGGCATACAGGATCGCGGCCATGTCCTTGGGCGTTGAGAAGTGTGTCGTGTCGTAGAGACCGATATCGTTTGTGAAATGCGTATTGGTCAGTCCCAGCGCAACCGCTTTCTCGTTCATCATTCGGACAAAGAGCATGTCCGAGCCCGCGATATACCGGCCGAGTGCCAGCGCGCCGTCCGCGCCGGAAGGGAGGATCGTGGCGTACAGGAGGTCCTGCACAGTCACGGTTTCGCCGGAAGCGAAGCCGATGGTGCTGAGGTCGTGATCGGAGGCGTAATTCAGTATATCGTCCGTGATGGTCACGGTATCGGAGAGGTCGATGGGCTCGAGCTGATCGCAGGCAGTGAGCAGAGTCATGATCTTCGTCATGGAGGCGGGCACCATCTGCGTGTCCTGCCGGTGCCCGGCAATGACCTTCCCGTCCGACAGGTCCACCAGAGCCGCAGAGGTCGAGGCAACATCCGTCCAGAAATCCTGCTCCGACATTTCCTCAATGTCATCCGCGTTGGGGAAGGGGAGAGGGAAGGATTCGCTGCCGGAAGCAGCCGGAGAAGCGCTCTGCGCAGCCATACTGCGTGAAGACGGCAGGAGGATTCCGGCAGCCAGCAGGGTTCCTGTGGCGAAGAATGTTACAAATTTATTAAAATTCATCATATTCGTGTAATATCCTCACAGATTTCTGAAAATGTTCCCGAAAAATCACTAGAATCACTTATTATTTTTGCACTTCGAACCGATATTGATAAGGAGGGGTGAAAAATTTATCAATGCACCCTCCGGGTTTGTTTGACGGGCTGTGTCCGCAGCGGAAGACAGCTCTGTACATACACCTGTCAATTTTACCATGACACAGGGATTCCCAATAGTTATCCGGCTTTGATTTCGTGCCGGAATGGCGGGGGCGGGTGCCCTGTCTGAGGTATTGGGCATAGAGAAGATCGAAAAGACCGGGGCAGGAAAACAGGATGAGAAGGTTAATGGGGGAAATTCACAGGTCGGAAGGTTTACCGGCAAGGCTTACGAGAAACGTCGCTCTGTTGATGCTTGCCGTGATTCTCACAGGGGCGGCAGGGCTGCAGGTATTTGCCGCGACAGGTGCCGCCGCGTCAGGCTTAAAGGAGACAGGAATCCCGGCAGTACGCGCGGAAGAGACAGCCACAGCAGGCAGTGACGAAGCGGAGAGCTCCGCGATGATTCCGGATACCGCTGAGGGTGCCGCGCAGCTGACGGTGAAGAACGTTCTCGTCAACATCTACAAGAATCAGTCGGATTCCGTGGGAAGGCTTACCTCGATTGCCCACAAGGAGCTGAAGGGCGTTTATCTCGATGATATCCTGGAGGGAAAATATTCGAAGAACGCGGTAGCCTGCTTCCTGGATCACGGCTATTTCACGGCGCGCTTTCCGGAGATTGCGGCGGCAGGGCTTGTGCCGGACGGCTATCGGCTGCCAAAGACTCCCTACAACATCACGCGGACCACGGAGCGGCTTCGCTACAAGGAGGATACCGGCTTCATGGACAGCTACGTCGTCCTGACGGACTCGCCCTACCTGCAGACGGAGCAGCTGGCGGAAATCGCCCTGTATCACGGCTTTAACGAGTACCAGGATTACGAGGACCAGCTGGACGGATTTGAAGAAGCTTATATTCCCAAGTATGTGTGGGAGGAGAATTAGCAGGCGGAAGATACCGGCAGGTGGGCCGGGACAGAAGCTCTGCATGTTTCAAACTGTAAATGTAAATCATAGGCCTCATCCTCGCCGGGTGAGGCTTTTTCGATGACCTGCCGCATACTCACAAAGACCCTGCGGAGAACCGAAGGGCTTTTATAACAAGTTGCGAAGGGGAGAGGGAGAACTTATAATGCAAATGCTGCCATCCGAACAGGCAGCAGGAAAGGGGCAGTATTTCAATGGAAAGAACGAACGCATGGACAACGTATGATCTCGAGACACAGAAGAAGTGTCTCACCTTTGCCGAAGAATACCGGCAGTTTATTTCGAATCAGAAGACGGAACGGGAGTGCGTCGACTACTTCGTAAACGAGGCGGAGAAAGCAGGCTACGAGGAGCTTTCCAGGGCAATCGAGGAGGGGAAGCAGCTGAAGGCCGGCGATAAGATCTATATGGCCTGGATGAACAAGTCGATCGTTCTGTTCCAGATCGGCACAGAGCCGATGGAGAAGGGCTTGAATATCCTCGGCGCGCACATCGACAGCCCCAGGCTCGACGTGAAGCAGAATCCCGTGTATGAGAAGGGCGGCTTAGCCTTCCTCGACACGCACTATTACGGCGGCATCAAGAAGTATCAGTTCGTCGCGCTTCCGCTGGCACTGCACGGCGTCGTGGTAAAGAAGGACGGCGAGACCGTGATCCTGAACGTCGGCGAGGATGAGGACGATCCGGTCTTCTTCGTTTCGGACCTTCTGATTCACCTCGCGCAGAAGCAGATGCAGAAGAAGGGCTCCGAGGTGATCGAGGGCGAGGCCCTGGACCTGATCGTCGGCAACAAACCCGTGAAGATCGACGCAAAGACAAAGGCCGGGAAGAAGGATGCGAAGAACGCGGAGACCGCTAAGGAAGCAGTGAAGGCGGTTCTCCTCGACATCCTGAAGGAGCAGTACGGCATCGGAGAGGATGACTTCGAATCCGCGGAGCTTGAGGTGGTGCCTGCCGGCAAGGCCAGGGACGCGGGCTTCGACCGCTCGATGATCCTGGGATACGGACAGGACGACCGCGTCTGCGCCTATCCGTCGTTCCGGGCGATGCTGGAAACGGAAAATCCTGTGAGGACCTCCGTGACGCTCCTTGTGGACAAGGAGGAAATCGGCTCGGTCGGCGCAACCGGCATGCGCAGCCACTTCTTCGAGAACGCGCTTGCCGAGGTGATGAATCTCGCCGGACAGTATTCCGAGCTCGCGCTCCGCAGGTGCCTTGCGAATTCCGACATGCTCTCCTCCGACGTTTCGGCCGCGTTTGATCCCACCTACGCGGACTGCTTCGATGAGAAAAATACCGCGTTCCTCGGAAGG
This sequence comes from uncultured Lachnospiraceae bacterium, assembly GCA_900316855.1. Classification (GTDB taxonomy): domain Bacteria; phylum Bacillota; class Clostridia; order Lachnospirales; family Lachnospiraceae; genus CAG-791. Next base: position 18,284 of record ONEK01000020.1, read on the forward strand.
GGCATGGTCTTCAACAAGTTCACCGGCTCACGCGGCAAGTCCGGCTCCAACGATGCCAACGCGGAATACATTGCGCATCTGCGGGACATTTTCGATAAGGAGGGCGTATCTACGCAGACGGCTGAGCTCGGCAAGGTCGATGTCGGCGGCGGCGGAACCATCGCCTATATCCTCGCCCTGTACGGCATGAACGTCATCGACTCCGGCGTTCCGGTCCTGTCGATGCACTCCCCGTTCGAAGCAACGAGCAAGGCGGACATCTACGAGGCCTTCCGCGGATATACCGCGTTTCTTCAGGACGCAAATTTCGCATGATCCGCTGATGCGGCCCATGCGAAATCCGGTCGGTGCCTGCGGCATCCGACCCTATAATCATACACGGGAAACCGCCTGCGCGGATTTCCCGTGATGCAGATTCACAATAAGCCGCTGATGCGGCTTATTGTGAATACGAGATGGATTCCTTCGGAATCATCTCGGAAGCGCAACGCGAAATTGCCTCCGCAAATTTCGCGTTGCATGCCTGCTGACGCAGGCATGGAGGTGAAATTTCGCATGATCCGCTGATGCAGGCATGGTCAGGAAAGCCTGCGGAACGCGTAACGCCGGTATAATCTGGCGTTCGAAGCATTACTATGACAGAGACTGAAACAGAAATAGATAACAACTTAACAGACAGCAGCACGGGCATAGATTCTGTGCCGTTCGGCTACAGTACGAAGGACTACTGGTATGATCTGCCGAAGGAGCTGATCGCACAGGATCCGTGCATGCAGCGGGACAACTGCCGGCTGATGACGATCAGCAGGAAGACAGGAGCCGTGGAGCACAGGGTGTTCCACGACATCATCGATTACCTGCAGCCCGGGGAGACGCTGGTCCTCAACAACACGAAGGTCATCCCGGCGCGGCTCCTCGGTACGAAGATGGACACCGGAGCGAACGTGGAGATTCTGCTGCTGAACCGGAAGACGGACGACGTGTGGGAGACGCTCGTGCGGCCGGGGAAGAAGCTGCGTCCCGGTGCGAGGGTGACGTTCGGCGACGGGTCGCTTACCGCGGAGGTACTGGAGGTTGTCGACGACGGCAACCGCCTTGTGCGGTTCCGCTATGACGGCATCTGGGAGGAGGTCCTGGACCGCCTGGGGGAGATGCCGCTGCCGCCTTACATCCGGCACAAGCTGCAGGATCCCTCCCTGTACAACACGGTCTACGCGAAATACGACGGCTCCGCGGCTGCGCCGACGGCGGGTCTGCACTTCACGGATGAGCTGCTGGAGCGGATTCAGGACAAGGGCGTGAACCTTGCCTATGTAACACTCCATGTGGGCCTCGGCACGTTCCGCCCCGTGAAGGTGGACGATGTGCGCGAGCATCACATGCACACGGAGTGGTACAACGTGCCGCCGAAGGCGGCGGACCTCATCAACAGGACGCACGCGGACGGAAAGCGCGTCATCTGTGTCGGGACGACGAGCTGCCGTACGGTGGAAAGCGCCGCGGATGAGAACGGCATCGTGCACGAGGGAGCGGACAACACGTCGATTTTCATTTACCCCGGTTACCGCTTCCGGGTGATGGACGGCCTCATCACGAACTTTCACCTGCCGGAGTCGACGCTCGTCATGCTGGTATCCGCGTTTGCGGGGCGTGACCACGTCCTGAATGCCTACGCGGAAGCTGTGAAGGAGCGGTACCGCTTCTTCAGCTTCGGGGACGCGTGCTATTTTTATTGATTTGACATAAGGGTCTGAAGCAGCGCAAATCGAAGCGGTGCGCGGATTTCGGATGTTTATGGAATTGCGGAAGCAGCGAAGCAATCCGTATGTCATTTTGCCTCAGCAAATACTACAAATTCTTCTGACACCATTTATTTTTATGGACAGACAAACCGGAAACAATAAATACAAGAACACAGCCGGCGTGATCTACGGGATCGGCGAGTGGATCGTGCTGATTCTGGGGCTTATCATCACACTGGGCGTCGGCGTTCTCCAGATCTTTTTCTATGTGCATACCTATCTGGGGGATATGTCGATCGACTATCGCAGCAACGCAGTCCTGTGGACGATCGGGGGCTGCATTGCGGAGTTTCTGGTGCTGTATGCTCTCCGGGGAGTGCTTGCGCGGATTCCGGACCGGAAGCTCTTTCTCGTACTGTCAGTGCTCTACATTGCGGCAGGCCTGTTTCTGATATTCTCCTGTGACAGCGGGACGGTGAGCGACGCGGGAATGCTGACGCATCACGCACAGCTGATGAACGCCGGCGATTATCAGGGCCTGGATCCGGGCCACTATCTGGACCTGAACCCGGTACAGCTGGGATTCCTGAGTTATGAACGGATCGTACTGGCACTGTTCCACACGACGCGGGCCATGTTTATCCTGAACCTGATGTGGACGCTCGTGCAGGACTGGGCACTGTGGAAAATCATCAGCCTGTATTCCGATGACCCGCGCGTCAGGAATCTCACCATTCTCCTCAGCTTCCTCTTCCTGCCGTCCTGGTTTCTCATCCTGTTCGCCTACGGACTGACGCCGGGCTTTTCGTGTCTTCTTGCGGGCACATACCTGATCCTGCGATTCCTGAAAAAGGGAGGAGCCGCAGCCTGCGCGGGAGGGCTTGCTTTTACAGCACTTGCCTGCGTCATGAAGAACAATTACCTCATCGGCGCAGTGGCACTGGGGGTTCTGGTGCTCGCAGAGTTTCTCAGAAGATGCAGCGGAACGGGGGAGAATTCCGGAGATTCGAAAAAGAAGGGTCCGGCAATTCTGCTGCTGATTCCTGCGCTGGTGCTGACGGCGGTTGTCCCGATGAAGGGGATTGAAGCCGGATACCGGAGCGTGAGCGGGAGGAACTTCGACCACGGGGAGCCGATCTCCAGCTACATCGCGATGGGGCTTCACTGGAATGATGGTGTGCCGGCAGGCGGCTATGACGGATTCAATTTCGACAACTATTACGCGGCTGGTTTCAGCACGGAGGAGGCGGACCGTAGGGCGAAGGCGGACATCGCAGAAAGGGTGAACTTCTTCCGGGAGCATCCCGCATACACCGCTTCCTTCTTTGCTCATAAGCTGGTCTGGACCTGGTGTGAGCCGGTATACGGGACGGTCGTCATCGGCCCGATCGAGTGCCTCGGCCTGCATACCTATAACGCCATCGCCCAGAGCTTCTACACGGATGGCTGGGCGCTGATACTCGCGGAACGGATGATGAACAGCCTGAATGTTCTGATTTTCATCGGCTCCGGACTGTATCTGATTACCGGTAAATTCGTGAAGAAGCGGCGTCTGGAGCCGTGGGAGCTGCTGCCGTTTATTTATCTGATCGGGGGCTTCCTGTTTCATCTTGTCTCGGAGACGAAGCCGCACTATGTCGAGACCTATGTGGTTGGTCTGCTTCCTGCCGCGGCGGTCATGCTCGTCAGGGGCTGGGATGGTGTTTCTGAAAGGGCTGGTTTCAGCGGATGCCGGAAGAATTAAATGAAAAATGGAAAAGCAGCCTTTACCGGAACAGGGATGCGTTTCGTTTCGTAAAGACTGTCATCGTGGACTATATCCTGCTTCTCATTGCGTGGAGCGGCTTTTTCCGTGAGGGCTTCGGCGAGGATACCCTGTCATTTTATTTCACGGAGATTTCCTCCTACTACAATGTAGACGCCGCACTGGAGTACGGCCGGTACGCGCATTACGCGCTCAGCAAGCTGCTGCAGAACGCTGGCTTTTATCCGGAGGAGCATTACAGGCTGGTCTTCCTGGTGTTCCTGCTGACGAGCGCGACAGCCGCGGCGGTTGTCCAGTCGGATTTCCGGACGCACTGGAAATCCGACACGCTGTGGTCCCGGATTACGGACGCGTGCATTCTGATGCCGTTCGTGTCAGGGCTGTTTGCGGATAATCTGGGTTTTCCGGAGGTCACCCTGTATTTCGGCCTGAGTTATCTTTTCGGTGCGCTTGCCTTCCATGCCATGACGCGGAGAAAATGGCCGGCCGGATTTGTCCTGGGGCTCGTGGCAGTCGGAATGTACCAGACGAGTGCCGTGCTGGTATTTCTGTGGTTTCTGGCATGGGATTTCGCAGATCATGACGGCCGGATCCGCCTGAGGCCGCTGCGGGAACGTTTCGCTGCCTTAATTACGCTTCTGGGACCGGTTCTTGCAGACGCGGGCATTATGGCTGCCCGGCAGAAAAATGGCGTCACGGATTCGAGCAAGCAGTTTGCGATTCCTGCGATACACTGGGTTTTGCGGGATCTGGGATATCTGTCTTACAGCTTCTTCGTCCGCCACATGTGGCTGACACCGGCGCTGTGCTTTCCGCTGATCCTGCTTGCAGGCTCTTTCCTTCTGATCGGGAGGGTGTGCAGAAAGGACGGGAAATGGCAAAGGCTCCCTGACTTCGCAATTTTTACACTGACGGAGTATCTGGCTGCCTTTTCCCTGACGTTTGTCATGGGAGGCGGACTGGAATATCCGGGCAGAATGTCATTTCTTTTGTGGTGCGCTTGCGGGATGATCCTGCTGGCCGGCGGACTGGTTTACAGGAACCAGACAGCAGATTACGGGAACAGCGCCGTTCCGAAGGGGCTGTGGTATGTTCTCGCGCTGATGCTGGCGGTGTTCTTTTTCTTCGACGGGCAGATCGCGGTCAATCACGCATTGAGCAACTCGGAGGATGTTCACAACGCGAGGCTCGTCCTGCAGAAGGTCCGGAACTACGAGGAGGAAACCGGCAATGCGGTCGCTTACCTGACAGTGCTGAAGGACGCACAGGTGAGCAGTCAGTACGAGGATGTGTATTATACCTACGGTTCCCTGAATTCCAGGAGCATGGGGCTGACGACCATCAGCCTGCTCAATTACGTCTCTTATCCGGAACGCAGATTTCAGGCGAAGGACGATGAGATACCGCAGGAAATGGTGCAGTATGCCGCAGATCACGATTGGGACAGCTTTGATCCTGACCGGCAGGTGATCCTCGACGGAGACCGTGTGTACTGGGTAATTTACTGAAAACGATGAAACGAGTTTTACTGCTGATGAATGTGACAGCCGGAACGGGCAACGTCCGGCTGAAAATGCTGAATATCATCGAGGAGCTCTCGAGAAAGGGCTGCGAGGTGACGGTGTATCCGGTCATCCCGAAGGAAGGGCTGACATCGGAGCATTTCTTTGCCTCGGAGAATGTTGCGGAGCGGTTTGACCTTGTCGCCTGCTGCGGGGGAGACGGCACCCTGAACCACCTCATCAACGACATGATGAACCACGAGGTGCCTCTGCCGATCGGCTATATTCCCGCAGGCTCGACGAACGATTTCTCCCGGAATCTGAACGGAGACCTCACGGCGCTGGAGCTGTGCGGCGTCCTTACGGGGGAGAAGACGTTCTCATACGACATCGGGTGTCTGAACGGCCGGTATTTCAACTACGTCGCGGGCTTTGGCGCGTTCACGGAAATAAGCTATTCCACGGACCAGAACATGAAGAACATCTTCGGCTACGGCGCCTACATGATGAACATGCTAGCGACTCTTCCGCAGAACGTGACGATGCATCATCATGTGATTGTCGAGCATGACGGTCTCCGCGCGGAGGATGACTATGTGTTCGGCGGACTGACGAATTCGCTCTCGATTGCGGGAGTGAAAAGTCCGATCCTCGATCACGCGCAGCTGAATGACGGCCTGTTCGAGGTGCTCCTCGTCAAGGCGCCGAAAAACCTGCAGCAGATCAATGAAATCGTGCAGAGCCTTGCATCCGGCAACACGGACAATCCGTTCGTCTCGGTCGTGCACACGTCCCATGTGACATTTACGTCAACCGACGGACCGCTGTCCTGGACCCTGGACGGTGAATACGGCGGGACGTACGATAAGGCAGTTATCGACGTCATCCCGCGGGCGGTCGAGATCATGGTGAAGTGAAAATCCGCAGGGACAGCGCGGATGAGCTGTTACCCTGAAAATGGAAGGAGATGCTTGTCACGGGAAAAGTCTGCTGTGCGTGCACTTCCCGATGAATTGCGTGTAGTTCAGTGATGCCCTGCATAGGCTGAAACCAGTCCCTCGTCCACGCCGATGGCGCTGTCCGGCTCCGCTGTCTCAATCACGACAATGTCCGGATGATAAACGCGGACAATTTCGGGTAGGAGATCGATATTCATGGAATCGACGCTCATTGTTTCCCGGAAGCTCTCCGCAAGCTGATTCTTGATATACATCCGGATATAGCTGTCATTGATGCAGAGGATCTTTTTGTCATTGTTCACCTGATTGTTCCGGAACAGGTGGGAATGCTCCTTATAATGCAGGGTGTCGGCAAGCTCCGGATAGACCTCGTGAATATCCTCCTCAACGGACGCAGGATGGAGGAGGTTGTAGTCGTCACTGTCCTCCTCCACGGGATAGGTCATGCCGTAGATTTCCGCCTTATTGTGGTTGCGGACGATCTCGTACCGTGACAGGTCCGCGAGCGGGATGTCCGGATCCTGCTCCTGAAAGGTCCGGATCATGGTCTCATAGCCAAGCCAGGCACCCTTCAGGTTCCAGTGACCGGGATCGAGAACCTTGTAGTACAGGCGGTCCTCGTCCTTATGCCGCATCAGAGTGCTCCAGATATCGATGACGGGGATGCCGGCCTGTTCCGCCGCGGTCTGGGCCTGACGGCCGACGGACTCCGGACCAAGCCGGGACACGGAGTCAAAATAGTATTCCGGATAGATGCTCTCCTTCATGTAGCACTGCATGTAGTAAAAGGAAATTCCCTGCGCGGCGAGGTCATCCCGGATCCTTTTCAGGCCGTCGATATAATTCCGCAGCTGTTCCTCACTCATCCGGTTCGTAAACTGGTAAACACTGACCATGTCGTCACTGACGAAGAAGAGATCACCATTCTTCTCATTCGCACGTTCGTCGTCCTTCGTGATGCGGTGAAACAGCGCATACTGAAGCCGCGCATTCATAATGACGGCAAGCTCCCTGCCGCGGACGTTGTCCTGAATCCAGCTGTCGAAATCCTGATTGAAGTTTGTATTAAGACGCTTTACCGGAAGAGAGTCCCCGGCTTCCGCAGCGGCGCTGTCCGTAGAAGTGCCGCTTCCCTTCGCAGAGGTATCGCCGGAGTCCGTGCCGGTGCGGACGGTGTCGCCCGCTGCATCATCGTCATCCTCCAAGAATAGAGACGGCACATTCGCGTAGTATCGGTTCTCCATATCGCTGACGCGGTCCTTTTCCCGATGAGCGAAAAGCCCCGGCAGCAGGATCAGCAGGAGAAACAGGAGTATCAGTATACGGTTGGCGCAGGATGCGATTCGATTCATGGAAAAACCCTAAAATTACCTTTTATATCCGGCAATGCGGACACCCCTGAAAGTAACCCGTTCTGCGGGTGGCTCATTGATGTTAAAACTGAAAATAAATAAACGGATTGTACGTTGAGGTCATGACATACAGTACGCAGATGCCGAACAGCAGGAGCGTAATCCCATTGGCGGCGGCGGTGCGAACCCCTTCGCTCATGTGGCCGGCAAGCTTTTCCCAAAGCCTGCGCAGTGCCGGTGTGCACGCAACTGCGCCCAGAACGAGCAGGAAGACCGTATACCGGTCCAGATACCAGCCGATGCGGAACCCGACGTTCTGACAGCGGATCAGCCCGAACATGGACCGGAGATAGCTGAGTGCGTATCCGAGATCCGGCGACCGGAAAATCACATGCAGCAGCACGGCAAGCAGCATGACATACACATGGGCAAAAGGGCCGAGCTTTTTGTGAAAACCGGTCGAACGTTCCAGAACAATAGCCAGACAATACAGCATGCCCCATACGACATAGGTCCAGTCAGCGCCGTGCCAGAGTCCTGTCAGGAACCATACCACGATGATATTCCGGTATATTTTCGCAGTGGAGCAGCGGCTTCCGCCAAGCGGGAAGTAGACATACTGGTGGAACCAGGTGCCGAGCGACATATGCCATCTGCGCCAGTACTCCCCGGCTGATTTTGAGATAAAGGGGTAATTGAAATTTTCAAGAAAACGAAAGCCCAGCATATGACCCAGGCCGATCGCCATGTCCGAATATCCGGAAAAGTCAAAGTATAGCTGCAGAAGATAGCTGACGGCGCCGAGCCAGGCAATGTCCGGCGTATTCTGCGCCGGCTGCATGGCGAAGATCTTATCCGCGTTCACCGCAAAGGTGTTGGCAAGGACCGACTTCTTCGCGAGGCCGATCGTGAACCTGCGGATGCCGGCGGCAATTTCCGCCTGTGTTACCATGCGGGACTGGATCTGCTGCTCGACATCCCGGTAGCGGACGATGGGGCCGGCGATGAGCTGAGGGAACATGGAAATGTACAGGGCAATGATGAGGGGATTCTTCTGCACCTGCGCATCCCCGCGGTAAGCATCGACTACATAGCTGATGCCCTGAAATGTAAAGAACGAAATGCCGATCGGGAGTGCGACCTGCGGCAGGCCGAAGCTCCTGCCGGCGATGCCTTCCGCGATGGACACGCCGAAATTGAAATATTTCCAGTAGCCGAGAAGCGCGAGATTGAGCGCGATGATGAAGGATAGCCACGCCTTCCCGGAACGTGTGCCCGGACGGAAGCGGATAAGCCCCATGCCGCCCGCGTAATTGATGAGAATTGACACCAGCATGACAGGCAGAAACGAAAGACCGCCCCAGGCATAGAAGAAGAGGCTGACCGCAAGGAGCCACCAGTTTCGCGCCCGGGAGCGCAGCAGGTAATAAACGATCAGCGTGACCGGGAGGAACGCGAATATGAATGTGACGGAAGAAAAGACCATGAACCTCTCCGATCGGAGTGCTGATTTTACACAATTAAAAATCTATCATATAATCGCACAGGGCAGTACGCTTCAAAACAAGTTCGTTTCATGATAGTTCGCGGGAGGCCGGAAGTCAATTTGTGCCTCTTATATCCTGCGATACAGGCGGCTGCCTGTGTGCCAGGGCCCGGGAAACCGGCGGACAGGCAATGCAGGCGGAGCGGACGATCAGGGTATCATCCGTGCGCCGGGCAGTCCCGGCACTCCGGATAAGGCTGCCGTTAACAGGAATCTATTCACTGCGAGGTAAAGATGAAAAAAGCACTGATTACAGGTATTACGGGGCAGGACGGGTCGTACCTTGCCGAGTTTCTGCTGGAGAAGGGGTACGAGGTACACGGTATCGCAAGACGCGCGTCCATTTCCAATACCGGGCGGATTGACGGGATCCTGGACAGAATCACGCTCCATGACGGGGATATGACGGACGGGTCCGCCCTGATCCGCATTGTCTCGGAGGTGCAGCCGGACGAGATCTACAATCTGGCGGCCCAGTCGGATGTCCATGTGTCGTTCGATTCCTCCGAATATACCGGCGACGTTGACGCGCTAGGCGTCTTAAGGATCCTGGAGGCGGTCCGGATCAATCACCTGGAGAAAAAGGCAAGAATCTATCAGGCCTCCACATCCGAGCTGTTCGGCAAGGTGGAGGAGGTTCCGCAGAGCGAGACGACGCCGTTCCATCCCTACAGCCCCTACGCAGTCGCGAAGCAGTACGGCTTCTGGATCGTGAAGGAATACCGCGAGGCTTACGGCATGTTCGCGGCGAACGGCATCCTGTTCAACCACGAGTCAGAGCGGCGCGGCGAAAATTTCGTCACAAGGAAGATCACGCTGGCGGCCGGCAGGATCGCGGAGGGTCTGCAGGACCATCTCGAGCTCGGCAACATGGACTCGAAGCGGGACTGGGGCTACGCGAAGGATTATGTGAAGTGCATGTGGCTCATCCTGCAGCAGGATAAGCCGGACGATTTCGTCATCGCATCCGGCGAGCAGCACACCGTGCAGGATTTCACGGACCGGGCGTTCCGCGCCAACGGCATTGAGCTTTCCTGGGAAGGCGAGGGCATTGACAAAAAGGCGTACGACGCTAAGACCGGAAAGATGCTCGTGTGCACGAATGAGAAGTGGTACCGCCCGACGGATGTCGTGAACCTGTGGGGCGACCCCTCCAAGGCGAAGAGGGTGCTCGGCTGGAATCCGCAGGAGACGCCGTACGAGAAGCTCGTCGAGATCATGGCGCAGCATGACCGGGATCTTGCAAGGCGCGAGAAGAATCAAAGAAACATGTGATAAGGCGCTGATGCGCCCGATGGAAGTAAGTAAGAAGGAAGGTTTATCAGAATCATGAGTGAAATTCCGGAGCAGTACAGGAGCAAACAGGCGCCGATGCCCAAAGACGCGAAGATCTACGTCGCGGGTCACCGCGGAATGGTCGGCTCCGCCATCAAGCGCGAGCTGGAAAGACAGGGCTACACGAACATCATCACGAGGACGCATAAGGAGCTGGACCTGTGCCGTCAGGATGAGGTGGAGGAGTTCTTCGCCGAGGAGAAGCCGGAATACGTCTTCCTCGCCGCGGCGAAGGTCGGCGGTATCATCGCAAACCAGGAGGCGCTCGCGGACTTTATGTACCAGAACATGATCCTCGAGATGAACGTCATCCATTCCGCCTGGCAGAACGGCGTGAAGAAGTTCGAGTTTCTCGGAAGCTCGTGTATCTACCCGAGGATGGCGCCGCAGCCGATGAAGGAGAGCTGCCTTCTGACGTCCGAGCTCGAGAAGACGAACGAGGCTTACGCGCTCGCCAAGATTTCGGGTCTTAAATACTGCGAGTTCCTGAACCGGCAGTACGGTACGGATTACATCTCCGTCATGCCGACGAACCTGTACGGGCCGAACGACAACTACCACCCGACGCACAGTCATGTGCTGCCGGCACTCATCCGCCGCTTCCATGAGGCGAAGGAGCAGAATCTGCCCTACGTGACGTGCTGGGGCGACGGCTCGCCGCTTCGCGAGTTCCTGTATGTGGATGACCTTGCGAACCTGTGCGTGTTCCTGATGAACAACTACAGCGGCAACGAGACCGTGAACGCCGGCACCGGCAAAGAGCTGACGATCAGGGAGCTGACGGAGAAGGTCGCGGGCATCATCGGCTACACCGGTGAGATCCGCTGGGATCCATCGAAGCCGAACGGGACACCGAGAAAGCTTCTCGACGTCAGCAAGTCGAAGGCCATGGGCTGGGAGCCGAAGGTTTCCCTCGACGAGGGCATCCGCCTGACGTATGAGGACTTCCTACACAACCCGATGCGGGCAGAACGGTAGAAAGACAGTTATTGCGTCATCGTTTATGAAATTTCAGGGGCTGGCCTGCCGGCCAGCCCTTGCCATGCCTGCTGACGCAGGCATAGTTGAGGGAGATTCAGAAAGTGACGCCGATGCGTCACTTTCATGAATACGAACCCGGCTGAAAAGCGCCGGGTTCGATTGATCATGCGCGTGAAACCGCCTTCGCGGATTTCACGCGATGGATGCCTGCTGACGCAGGCATAGTTGAGGNAACCCGGCTGAAAAGCGCCGGGTTCGATTGATCATGCGCGTGAAACCGCCTTCGCGGATTTCACGCGATGGATGCCTGCTGACGCAGGCATAGTTGAGGTAAGTTTATGCATATCATCTTACTGTCCGGGGGTTCCGGGAAGAGGCTGTGGCCGCTGTCCAACGATATCCGCTCGAAGCAGTTCATCAAAATTTTTAAAAATGAGGACGCCTACGAATCCATGGTGCAGCGGATGTACCGGCAGATCCGGAAGGTGGACGCGGACGCGACCGTGACGATCGCGACGGGCAAAACCCAGGTGTCGCAGCTGCGCAACCAGCTGGGCGAAGGAATCGGGATTTCCGTGGAGCCGTGCCGCCGCGATACGTTCCCCGCGATCGCGCTTGCGACCGCGTATCTTCATGACATACAGAAGGTGCCGGAGGACGAGCCGGTCGTTGTGTGCCCGGTGGACCCGTACGTTGAGGATGATTATTTCGAGGCGCTGAAGAAGCTCTCGGACCTCGCGGCAGGGAAGCTTCCCGGGACTTCGGAAAATTCCGCGGAGCATGCGCACGACAATCCTTCCGGACAGGAAGCGGGAAATTCTTCCGGAACAATTTCCGGGAATCCGTCTGCGGCGGCTCCCGCCAACCTCACGGTCATGGGGATCGAGCCGACGTACCCCTCCGAGAAGTACGGCTATGTCATCCCCGAGACGAAGGATCCCGTTTCACGGGTTTCCACGTTCAGGGAGAAGCCGGATGTTGAAACAGCGAAGCGGTATATCGCGCAGGGCGCGCTGTGGAATGCCGGCGTTTTCGCCTACCGCATCGGGTATGTCCTGCAGAAGGCGCATGAGCTTATCGAATTTACGGATTACGATGACCTTTTCGCCAGATATGAAACTGTGCAGAAGATCAGCTTCGACTACGCCGTCGCGGAGAAGGAGAGCAGCATCAGCGTGCTGCGGTTCGCCGGACAGTGGAAGGATATGGGCACATGGAATACGCTGACGGAGGCGATGACGGAGCCCGTGATCGGCAAGGGCACGCTGAACGAAAAGTGTGAGAACACGAACATCATCAACGAGCTGGATATCCCGATCCTTGCCATGGGCATGAAGAACTGCGTCATTGCGGCGAGTCCGGACGGCATCCTGGTCTCCGACAAGGAGCAGTCGAGCTACATCAAGCCCTACGTGGACGCCATGGACGAGGGCGTGAAATTCGCCGAGAAGAGCTGGGGCTCGTTCCAGGTGCTGGACGTGGAGAAGAGCTCCCTGACGATCCTCGTAACGCTCCTTGCCGGCCATCAGATGAACTATCACAGCCACGAGCACCGCGACGAGGTCTGGAACATTATTTCCGGCGAGGGAACGACGATCGTGGACGGCATGGAGCAGAAGGTGAAGGCGGGCGACGTCATTACGATGCAGGCCGGCTGCCGCCACACGATTCACGCGGACACGGAAATCAAGCTGATCGAGGTACAGATCGGCCGCAACATCAGCGCCCACGACAAGAAGAAGTACACACTGGAATGAAGCGGCCCGGGCTGCGGGATCTTTTATACCTGGAATGAAGCGGTGCGCGGATTTCGGATGCCTGCAGAAGTGCGATGCAATTCGCAGATCATTCTGACACCCAGAGCATGAAAATAAGTGACGGACAACTGCATACGCCGTTTTTGCTGAAGCCGGTCGGGAAGGATTACCTGTGGGGCGGGACGCGGCTGAACGATGACTTCGCGAAGGACCTGAACCTCGATCCGCTCGCGGAATCGTGGGAATGCTCGACGCATCCGGACGGCCTGACGCTCGTCGGGGAGCCGCTGTGCGGGAGTTCTTCTCCGGCAGAAGAGGAAGCAGACCGCCCGGGGGCCTGCCCGTCATCCGCAGGGGAAGACTCTTCAGAGGAAGAGGGGACGGGACACGGACTCACGCTGCGGGAGCTTCTCAGAGAGCATCCCGAGGCGGTGGGAACGCATCCTTTGCAGACCGTGAGGGAAGCGGGACTGCCGGAAGGGTCGCTTCCTATCCTCATCAAGTTCATCGACGCGAAGCAGGATCTGTCCGTGCAGGTGCACCCGGACGATGCCTACGCGAGGGCGCATGAGCATGGTTCGCTCGGGAAATCGGAGATGTGGTACGTCGTGGACGCGGCGAGGGACGCACACCTCATTTATGGTTTCCGTCACGATATGGACCGGGAGAAGCTGCGCCGGGCCCTTTCCGACGGAACGGTGGAGAAATACCTGCAGAAGGTGCCGGTGCACAAGGGTGACGTATTCTACATCGAGGCGGGAACGGTGCACGCGATCTGCGCCGGCGCGCTGGTCGTCGAGGTGCAGGAGAGCTCGAACCTCACGTACCGCCTGTATGACTACTGCCGTGTCGACCGCAATGGCAGGGAGCGCGAGCTCCATGTGGACAAGGGGCTGGCGGTCGCAAACCTCAAGGGCAGCAGTGAACCGCGCCAGCCGATGCGTGTTCTTCGCTACACGCCGGGCCTTGGCTCGGAATTCCTGTGCCGCTGCCGGTATTTCGAGGTGGAGCACCTGCTTCTCAACACGGAGCGCATCCGCGGGATGGCGGGTTTTAAGACGGACAGCGACTCGTTCCAGGTGCTCGTGTGCACGGACGGCTGCGGCGTCCTTGGCTGGGAGGACACCTGCCGCGGCTCCAGCGGTGAGGCAGAGGATACCTTGCCACGCGGGCGGGATGGGGGACCTCTTCGGCACATGCTTCCTTTCTTCAGGGGAGACACCATTTTCGTCCCCGCCGATTCCGTGCCGGTCCGGATCCACGGGACCGCGCAGTTCCTGAAGATCCGCTGCTGAAGCCCTGCGGGTACTGTCCTGTCCGTATGTTTATTCCCGCGAGGCACGAGCCACGCGAACATGCCCGCATGTTCATGCGGCGACGCCCGCGAGGGTCAAATACCCCGCCCCTTGGGGCGTTCAAGACCAGCAGGATGTAAAGTCATGCCCCGCTGCCTGCGGCGGGGTATTTGACTACACGACAGGTGCAAATGGGCCGCAATGACCGCAGACAGGCAGACAAAAGGGATGCGGGAGCGAAACTTCAAAACCCGGCAGGGATGTGCTACTATGCTGTGTGGTTTTGACCTTTCTGAGGACTTTGCAGGACGCGGCGCCGGCGTTTGAAAATCTGTCCCCGCGGACAGCGGCCGGCATGGCTTCAATCTGATCACGGCGGCGCTCATAGTGAACAGGGCGGCGCGCATACGCAGCATGGACTGCTGCACAAGGCATATGAAGAAATTAAACGGAACGGTGATCGTGACCTACCGCTGCAACGCGCGGTGCACGATGTGCAACCGGTACAAGGCTCCTTCGAAGCCGGAGGAGGAAATATCCATCGAAACCATTAAGAAGCTCCCGCCGATGTATTTTACGAACATCACCGGCGGCGAGCCTTTTATCCGTACGGATTTAAAGGAGATCGTGCGCGAGCTGGACAAAAAGAGCGACCGCATCGTGATCTCGACGAACGGATTTTTCACGGACAGGATCCTCGACCTGTGCAGGGAGTTCCCGGATATCGGCATCCGGATTTCCATCGAGGGCCTGGAGCAGACGAACAACGAAATCCGCGGCCTGCCCGACGGGTACCGGCGCGGGTATGAAACGCTGAGGAAGCTCAAGGAGATGGGCCTGAAGGACATCGGTTTCGGCATGACGGTACAGGATCGGAACGCGGCGGACTTAACCGCGCTCTACGAGCTGTCCGATAAGCTCGGGATGGAGTTCGCGACGGCCTCGCTCCACAACAGCTTCTATTTCGTGGAGGCGAAAAACATCATCCATGACCGGCCGATGGTCGCGCGGCATTTCGAAGACCTCGTCAATGAGCTGCTGGATTCGAACAGTCCCAAGAAGTGGTTCCGGGCTTATTTCAACCACGGACTCATCAACTATATTTACGGTCAGAAGCGGCTCCTTCCGTGCGACATGTCGTACGATACGTTTTTCATCGATCCGTACGGGGATGTGATGCCCTGCAACGGAACGAAGGAGAAGTGGGTCATGGGCAACCTGAACCGCCAGGACTGGGATGAGCTGTGGAGCTCCCCGGAGGCGGAGGAAGTGCGGCGGAGGGTGCGCAGGTGTGACCGCCAGTGCTGGATGATCGGCTCGGTGTCCCCCGCCATGCACAAATATATATGGGGTCCCGCCTGGTGGGTATTCCGGCACAAGTTCCTGCGCTTTTACAAAAAGAAAAAGTACAGCATGTATGAGATTCCGGCTGTCCGCGATTATCGCGACGGGAAGGTCACGAAGGAGCAGCTGGACGCGTGCTCGACCTGCGACCTGAACGCGGCGGCGGACAACGGGCTTTCCGCGGCTTCCGCCGCGCAGCTTAAGGACCGCACCGGCGAGGAAATCGTTGCCGAAGATCTTGCCGGACAGATGACGGGAGATACGCGGAAGCGCTGAACCGCCGCCGGATGACGGAGACGGTGCGGGAGCGGTGCGTTGAACGGTGTGGTGAACGAGACACCAATCGGTACGACCGGTGGTGTGAAAGCGGTGCGGCCAAGAAGACGCCAATCGGTACGCTCCGGAAGAAATGTAATCTCTCCACAGGGAGGAATGCGCGCACATTAAGCCATGGCGCAGAGCAGGACAGCTCATGGAAGCGAACGAAACAGGCCAGCACAAACCGAATAAGCCGACGGTGCGGATCATCGTCGCGACGCACAAGAAGTACCATATGCCGACGGACCCGATCTATCTGCCGCTGCACATCGGCGCCGCGATCGAGCGGACGGAGGAGGATGAGGAGCCGGACCTTGGCTACGTCAAGGACAACACCGGCGTCAATATTTCCACCCGGAATCCGTACTACTGCGAGCTGACGGGCCTTTACTGGGCATGGAAGCACCTGCACACGGACTACATCGGTCTCGTGCACTACCGCCGGTATTTCAAGGGGGACGGCAGAACCAAATCCGGCATAAAGCACGATATTTTTGACAAGGTGCTGAAGTACCGCGAGCTCGAGCCCATGCTGGGGCAGTATAAGGTGTTCCTGCCAAGGAAGCGCCACTATATCATCGAAACGCTCTATTCCCACTACGATCACACGCATTACATCGAGCATCTGGACAAGACCCGGGAAATCCTCCTGGAGAAATATCCGGAGTATGTCGAAACGTTCGACGAGGTCATGAAGGAGCGGAGCGCGCACATGTTCAACATGCTGATCATGCGCCGCGACGTTCTGGACGAATACTGCACCTGGCTGTTCGACATCCTCTTCGAGCTGGAAAACCGGGTCGATGTGACGAATTACAGCTACTACCAGGGAAGGTATTCCGGACGCGTCGGGGAGCTGATCCTGAATGTGTGGATCCGGCAGCAGGAGAAGACAGGCCGCATCCTGAAGGCTCAGGTGAAGGTCCTGCCCTATATCTACATCGAGAAGCAGAACTGGTTCGACAAGGGCCGGAAGTTTCTCCGCGCGGCGCTTTTGCATAAGAAGTATGATACATGAAAGCTGCGAAGCAATTCGTATGTATCCGATGTGATTTCATATGAACTTCTCCACGATTGAGGCGTTCAAGCACATCCGCTCAAAGAGCGCGATCGAGCTGACGCCGGAACAATTAAAGAACCTGCAGCTGACGCTGAACCGGGAGCTTGCGGACATCGACGCGTGCTGCAAAAGGCACGGCCTGACCTATGAGCTGGGCGGGGGTTCATGCCTCGGCGCGGTGCGTCACCACGGCTTCATTCCGTGGGACGATGACATCGATCTCAACATGCCGCGCAGCGACCACGACCTCTTCGTGAAGTTTTTCCGGGAGGAATACGGTGACCGCTACTGGGTCCACACGCCCCGGGAGACGGAAGGGTACGGGCTTCTTTTGTCCCGCGTCCTGCTGAAGGGGACGAGCGTGCGGACAAGGGAGGACTTCCACAATAAGGAGTGCGGCGCGTTCATCGACATTTTCGTGATCGAGAACACATACGACCAGGAGCTCCTGCGCAGACTCCACGGCCTTGGCTGCATGGCATTCGGCTTTATCCAGTCATGCCGCAAGTTTTATCGCGACCGCAGGCCGTTGATGGAGCTCATCAACACCGCGACCGAGGGTGACAGGCTGCAGTACCGCAGGGTGTTCCGCATCAAGATTTTCCTGGGATTCCTCTTTTCGTTCCGGTCACTGGACGCCTGGACCCGCAGTGCGGACCAGTGGTATTCGCGCTGTCACAACGGGCATTCGAAATATGTTACAATCCCCTCCGGGAAGGGGCATTTTTTCCGCGAGTGTTATCTGAGGGAAGATGTGTGTAAGACCGTGCCGATGGAATATGACGGCACGATCCGGCAGGTTCCGGGAAACTACGATCTGTACCTTCGGCGCATGTACGGAAAATATATGGAAATTCCGCAGAAGAAGGACCTGGAGAAGCATATTTTCTTCGCGCCGTTTTACCTGCAGGAGGACAGCGATTCGTCAGCTGTCCACGATTAAAGCCGCGGGTGCCGCCATACAGTAACTGGGGGATTTTATGAATGTAGCACTCATTTTCGCCGGGGGGACCGGCAGGAGAATGCACACGAACGGCGTGCCGAAGCAGTTCCTGACGCTGTACGGCAAGCCGATCATCATCTATACACTCGAGAAGTTTGAAAACCACGACCTCGTGAACGGCATTGTGATTTCGTGCCTGAAGGATTATATCCCGAAGATGTGGAAGCTGTGCCAGAAGTTCAACATCACGAAGGTGCGGGCGATCGTCGCCGGCGGCGAGACCGGGCAGGAGTCGATTTACAACGGCCTTGTCAAGATTGACGAGCTGTTTCCCTCGCGCTCTGTCGTGCTGGTGCATGACGGGGTGCGTCCGCTCGTGGACGCGGAGACCATCACGCGCAACATCGCCTGCGTCATGGAGCACGGCTCTGCCATCACGGTGACTCCCGCGACGGAGACGATCATCGTCGATCCCGAGGCGGGCGAGCAGGCGTGGGACGCGGAGGACGACCGTCCGCTCTTTGCCCACCGCGCGCGCAACGAGGTCGGCACAATCCTCGACCGCAAGATCTGCCAGTACGCCAAGGCGCCGCAGAGCTTTATCCTGTCCGACCTTCTGGAGTGTCACGAGAAGGCACGCGCGGAAGGAAGGAACGATTTCATCGACTCCGCGGGCATCATGCGTTACTACGGCAAAAAGCTGTACACCGTAGAGGGCAGCACGGAGAACATCAAGATCACAACCCCTATCGATTTCTATATCTTCAAGGCCATCGAAACCGCGAAGGAAAGCTCCAACGCGTTCGGGCTGTAAGCATTCACGGGAGTGCAGCTGTGCAATGGGCCTTTCTATATCCTCATGGATTCCCTGCAGCGACGCGGACGGAATGAACGCCGTAGTAATCCGCGACGGTCTCGTTGACCCAGTACTCCGGGTCGTCCGTGATGTCGAACGACAGGGAGTACAGGAGCTTCGGGTGATTTTCAATCGCCGGAACCGCGACATCTTCCTCTGCCGACGCAGACTGCAGCGTCTGCTCCCTTGCACACATTTCCTTATCATACGCGGAGGCTTCTCCGATCAGAATCGACCTTGCCGCACAGATTGAGGTCAGCAGTTCCCGGTTATCTTTAGGCACAACATAAAACGCTGCCGCGAACAGGTACAGCACCGTGACGGATACCAGGAGGGGTATGCGGAGCTCGGAGAGGGATTTCTGCGTCTGGACGTTGGATCCGGGAAGGGCTTCGGACACATCCAGGCCGTAACCCAGAAGGGCATATTTTATCTTCCGGATGAGGAAGGCTTCCGTCACCACCAGCAGAACCAGCATCAGGAAGAAGCGGTAGTCGGCGGTGCGCACCGGGCCCGTCGAGCCGTCAACGTAGATGTTGGGAGCAAAGGACGAAGCAAACAGGAAGAAGGCCGCCAGGGCGAATACGACGAAGGGAACGCGGGAGAGGAGCTGCGGGACACCGGCGGGCACAGTCTCTCCGGAGTGGCAGACCCTGTCCTGAGGGAGCGGAGCGGTATCCTGCCGGGAAGCAGGACGCAGGCCTTCGGCTGAGTAATCGGAACCCCGCACCCGGATTGCCTTCCACAGGAAGGGGATCAGGAACGCCAGCATCAGAACAACGAAAACCGTCACGTTCTGCTGCAGGAACAGGCCTGCTTCCCACAGCGATTTGCCGATGATCCGCGGCAGCCCCAGGGAAGTGGCTTCCTCGGAGGCTTCCTTTGCCATGCGAACTTTATTGCCGGGAGCGGAGAGGCTGATCAGGAATCCTGCGGCGGATGCCGCAAAGAGGAGGAGCGCCGGCAGCAGGACCCTGCGCACCGGCGACGCGGACGCAGTCACTGCGGGGGTGTTGTCCGTGGTGGATTTCATCGCGGAGCCGCTGCCCGCGGGGGAAGATTCCGGGGAAGGAATTGCCGTGGGAGCCGTTCCGGCAGTGATGCAGATGACCAGTGCAAGCAAAGTCATGAGGAACATGAGCTCGACGTGAACAAGGGAAGGGACGTAGTTGCCGCCGCTTCCCGCAAAGGCAAGTACCGCTGCCAGAATCAGCTTCGCGGGATGCAGCCGCCCTTTGCAAAGAAGCTCCCAAAACAGTCCCGCCACAATCATGGTCAGCGAATAGAACGTGATGTAGTTCACGGCGCCGTTGTACCAGAAGAACATGTCAATCGCGCGGGGAAGGCAGTTCAGTCCGACAAGCGTTACCAGCGCCGCGGCGACATCCGCCGCGTCCCTGCCGCCGAACAGCCTGCGGAAAAAGAAGAAGTTCGAAAATGTATAGAGTGTTACGAGAAACCAGGTGCTGACGATATATCCCCTCTCACCGAATACCGCCGGCATCAGGGTGGAGAAGAAGACGGCCATGTAGCTTCCCTGCCAGGAAGCGTAGCTGTCCCTCATCTGCTGAACGAAGGCAGCTGCCCACGCGGCGATGGAGTGTGTGGATTCCCAGGCGTGATGAACCAGCAGCCCGTAGACGAAATCATCGGCGCTCGCATGATTGAAGACCGATATGACATAGACCGGAATCAGGTTCAGCACGAGCAGGATCAGAACCAGCTTCCTCCAGAAGACGAGACTTCTATTTCTGACGTTCATGCTGCGCTTTTTGGTGTTTTCCCCTGTGCTTTCATGGATCTGCATAAAGAGTCCGTAGCCTTTCAATATTACTTTTCTGTCAGTCGCGGGTTACTGCGGCCTATGTTCCGGCCATTCCTGCCGTCATCATGGTGCGGGGGCCGCACATTCAGCCGCATCTGCAGATTATGGCGCGGCGGCTGCTATTTCAGGGCGGTCATTTCGCTGACAGAAAAGTATTTTACTAGAAACAGGGCGGACTTGCCATCGGGACGGATTTGTGCGGCAGAAATTTTATTCTGAGGCTTCCTATAAAGCTCCCTGAACGCATCTGTTTTCTGCCAGACTCCTGTCTCCCGTCACATAAATTTTCCCGCACAAGCCTGCATATAGCAAAGATTCAGGAATTATCTCACGCCTCAACATAAACCTCTTCGCACAGGCATGCATACTGCCAACCGTGATATAACGCCGGGACATCAATTTTCGGAATCCAGTTGGAAAGTGAGCGGAAAGCGGATAGAATTCAGATGACGGACACAGGCCGGAAGCCATTCAGAAGCAGACAGAATACCGAATGATTGCAAGCTTGTCGCAATTAATTACAGACAGCAGGGAGGCTTGGTTATGGCAGGAGAATCCACAAGAGGGGTAGTTTATTGTATAGAGACCGTGCTGGGCGGGCTTGTAAAGATCGGAATGACAGCCTCGGATCAGTTTGAGAAGAGGATGTATATTCTGGAAAGCAATGGATACCAGAATATTACAGGCCTGAAACGCCGGTTTGCGATTGAAGTGGATGATTACACCAGAAAGGAAACCCTGCTTCACAATGTTTTCAGCGGCTGCAGGATTGGAAACACGGAGCTGTTCGCGGTTGATGCCGACCGGGTTGTGGAGCTGATGGCTGCCCTTGACGGCAAGGTGGTATATCCAAAGAATTCCTCCAGGGAGGCTGAGTTTGTTGCCGCCTCTGAGGCAGTGCAGGAAGCCAGGGACAGGGAGCTGATTCCGAACGGGATTTATTCACTGACCGGCAGCAGGACAGGTTTCGGACGTGTTTCAGCCACCATGAAGGTGGAGGATCATAAATTCATCGTTCTTGCAGGAAGCACAAAGTGTGATGTCAGGATGAAGAATCCGCCGGCTCTGGTTCTGAACGCAAAGGCAATAGATCACCGCCTGACGGAAAATGTAGAATGCACCTCTCCCTCGACTGCTGCCTCAGTTGTTTTAGGTGTTTCCGCGGACGGCTGGATGAGATGGAAGAACGAGAAGGGAGAAGCCCTGAATGTTTACAGGAAAGGGAATCATGAACCGGGATGATTGAGGTCCTGTCATTCGGCTCAAGCCCTCTTTTTCGCAAGTTCCTCCAAATGACGATTTCTTTCTCCAACGGCCTTTATCAGAGCAGAATAGCCCTCCGGATTCAGCTTCGGATCCGTGCTGGGGCAGTCTTCGTCAAAAACCTCGCTGAGGCGTCCCTCCTCAAGGAGTGTTTCCTGATATTTCCGGCCTTCTTTCATTCAGCCGAAATACAGCTCCACCATTTCCTCGATTGCCTTCGGCCCCATCGGTGCATCGGCGGTCTCAGCGGTGAGGATGAGATTGACGCCGGGAATGTAACCATTCAGCAGGTAACTGCGCACCTTTTCCCCGGCGGAGCGCCTGTACTCCGGATCGTCCAACATTCCAAGGTGCTCCCAGATCATAGCAGAGCCGTCTGACGGCCTGCGGATGGTGAAGCTTTCTCAAAACGTTACAGGAGGTGGAACTGTGCGAAAAGGTACAACCTGAATTCGCCTGAGTTTGACTAAGGAAAAGGGAAAGTTTCTTGTAATGCGGCGGCGGGCTGTGCTATATTGATTGCGTTTTAAGCGCATTTTCGGGCGGATCGTTGTGATCCGCCTGTTTCGTGTAAGGATCAGAAGATAAGGGGAAGATCGGAGTGCTGGTAACGAGGGTGATTGCAAAGAAGGCGAAGAGTCTGGGACCTGTGATGGTGGAAGGGATGTTCTTCCGCAGGTTCGGGAAGAATATCGGAAAGGCGTTTGTATGGCTGGACCGGAAGCTGGGCGTGGGGATCCGGAGCCTGTACATGCCGCATGTGAAGGTGGCGGACAATCAGATCATGTTCCTGCCGTACCAGCATGAGGTTGCCTGCAATCCGAAGTATATCAGCGACGAGCTGATCCGACGGAAGGCACCGGTGGAAATCTACTGGTCCGTGTCGCTGTCGCAGTACGCGCATGTCGATTTGGAGGACGTGCTGGCGAAGACAACCCGCGACGGAAAGGTTGATAAGAAATCGAAGGAATACCGGGAGCTGAAGGCCTGGTGCGGGGAGCACGTGCATTTCGTGCGGCCGAATTCCTATGAGTATTTCCGTGCCGCGGCGTCTTCGAAAATCCTGGTGACGAACTCCATCCTGGGCGACAAGTTCTACAATTTCCCGGTAAAAAAGGAGCAGCACGTCGTCGAGACGTGGCACGGGTCGCTCGGCATCAAGCGGTTCGACCTCGCGCATTACCATACGAACATGTCGTGGCCGGTTGCGGCAATCCGCACCGGCAGGCAGACGACGGAATGTATCTCGAATTCGACGTTCGAGGAAGCGGTTTATAAGGAAACGTTCTGGCCGGACAAGCCTTCGCTCCGGCTCGGTCACGCGAGGAACGACGTGTTCTTCCCGCAGTATCAGGGCGGACGGGCGTTCCTGCGCAATGCCTTTATCAGGGAGCATGACCTGAAGGGCGGCGACGATCTGCACTTTGCGCTGTACGGACCGACGTTCCGGGATGATCATGATTTCACCGTGTTTGATTTGAACGGCGAGGAGACGGTACACGCCTTCGAGGAGCGGTTCGGCGGCAGATGGAAGCTGCTGGTGCGCTTCCACGACAATGACCGCAAGACGGGCTCCGCAAGCCGCAATACGATTCACGGGAAGGACGTTATTGACGTCACGGACTATCCGGATATGCAGGAGCTGCTGGCCTTCACAGACGCGGCCATCACGGATTACTCCTCGTGGATCTACGACTTCGTCCTGACGAGGAAGCCGGGCTTCCTGTTTGCGATGGACGCGGACAAGTATAACGACGAGCGTGGATTCTATTTCCGGCTTGAGGATACGCCGTTTCCGGTTGCTCACGACAGCGACGAGCTCTCGGAGGCGATCCGGAGCTTTGATTCGCAGACCTATCCCGCGAAGGTGGAAAAGTTCCTTGCGGACAAGGGCTGCATGGATGACGGCAGCGCGTCAGAGCGGATTGCGGATCAGTTCCTTGCGTGGATGGATTCAAAAACAACGTGTTGAAATTATGGGAAACACAAAAATAATGCGTTGATATTATAAAAAATGCAAAAAACAACACGTTGTTCTGACAGGCAGGCATGAGCGATAACGGCGGAAAACTGAATAAGCGGTGCGGGGAGATTGATTTCTGCCGGTTTGTGTTCGCTCTCGTGATTATGCTGCATCACTCGCGGTATGTGATCGGGTATGACAACTCGGTGTTCATCGGCGGGTCGCTGGGCGTGGAGTTCTTCTTCCTCGTGTCGGGGTACCTCATGATGGCGGCCGTGGAGAGAGCAAACTATAGGGCCGCAGGATGTGCCGGCGGGAATCCGGATAGAATTGCTGCGTTATGTTCAGACCTGAACAACGAGCATGACCGGATTGGAACGCAGGAGCAGGAGGAACGTCAGAGTGTGAACGCCGCGCAAGTCCGGGCTGGAGCACAGGGCCTTACAAGGGGAATGGAAAGAACGCGCTCTCTGGGCACTTACACACTGCGTTTCCTGCTGCACAAGATTCGGGCGGTGCTGCCGGAGTACCTCATTGCGTGGGTCATCGGGTTTGTTTTCGTCATGATCGCGGACGGGGTGTCCGGCCTTGGCATCGCGAAAAGGTTTGTGAAGTATTTCTGGGAGCTTTCGTTCCTTAAAATGTCCGGGCTCTACACGGGCGGCATCAACGGCGTCACGTGGTATCTGTCGTCCATGCTGCTGTGCATGGCGATCCTGTATCCGCTGTGCCGCAGATATCCGGACATGATGCAGAGGATTGCGGCACCGCTCCTTGCGGTGTGCCTTCTGGGGTACCTGTGCCGGACCTTCAGTCACCCGCGGGATCCGGGAAAGTTCCTGCATGTGATGTACAAGGGAAACCTGCGCGCGATGGCGGAGCTGTGCCTTGGCATCACAGTGTACGGCCTGTGCCGGCGGCTGAAGCAGATCGAATTCACGCGAATCGGGCAGATTCTCATCAGCATCGCGATCGCTGGCATTTACACGGCGGAGCTGGTATATATGTATCGGGAGAAGCCGTCAGACTACGACTACTTCTTCCTGTTCCTGATGATGCTCGCGGTGCTGCTGCAGTTTTCACGGAAGGGACTTCTGCCGGGATTGTTCGACAACCGCGTCTCGACGTGGCTTGCCAAATATTCCGGCGCGCTGTTTTTCGCACACCTGTATATCGCGCAGCACATGAACAACCTGCTGCCGGAATCGATGGGAAATGAGACGAGGCTGGTGCTGTACGTCGCGGCGTCGCTTGCGAACGGGCTTGTTGTCATGGGTCTGGCGGCGCTCTGGAGACGGTACGGGGGAAGCGTCTGCCGGAGGGTGAAGGCACTCCTGATTGTGTAAACCTGACAGAAAGCGGTTTATAACCTTTAAGACGGGAATCTCCGGACGGGTCACAGGCCTGTGTATTATATGAAAAAAATTTTCAATCAGATTTCAAGGTACTGGTTCATGTTTCAGGAGCTGGTACACAGGGATTTCACGGAGCGGTACAAAAGGAGCGTGCTCGGCATGGCGTGGTCCATTCTGTCGCCGCTTCTTACGCTGCTGGTGATGAGGATCATCTTCACGCAGTTTTTCGCGAAGGATATCCCGCACTACACGATCTATCTGTTCTCCGGCAACATCATCATGTCATATTACCGGGAGTCGACGAAGCAGGGTATGCGCGCGCTGACGTCGAACGCGAAGATCTTCACGAAGATCAATGTGCCGAAGTATCTATTCCTGCTGTCGAAAAACGTCTCCGCACTCGTCAATTTCGGGCTGACGCTCATCGTCTACTTCTTTTTCTGCATCGTGGACGGCGTGCATTTCACGCCGAAAATGCTGCTGCTGGTTTTCCCGATCGTGTGCCTGCTCCTCATGAACATCGGCATCGGCTCGATTCTGTCGGCTGTGTACGTCTTTTTCGAGGACGCGCAGTATCTGTATGACATCGTGCTGACGCTGCTGACGTATATGAGCGCGATTTTCTATTCCATCGACAAGTTTCCGCACTCGTTCCAGCGGCTGTTCCTGCTCAATCCCGTCTATGTGTATATCAAATATTTCCGCACGATCGTGATCTACGGGATCGTGCCGTCGCCGGCGTACCACCTGCTGTGCCTGTTCTATCCGGCACTGTTCCTGGCGATCGGAATCCATATTTATAAAAAGTACAACCATGAGTTCCTGTATTACCTGTAAAAAATTTATACTCGCGTGCAGCCTTGGCTGGGGAGTCGCGGCGCACGGGATGATGCTGTTCAGCAAGCTCTCGTACCATGACGATATGCAGGAATTATACTCGGTCGGCGGGACGACGATCCTGGGCCGCTGGTTTCTCGGTGTGCTTGGAAGTCTGGAGAAGCTAGTCTTCGACATGGGGAATATGTCCCTTCCGGTCGTGAACGGGCTGCTGACGATCGTATTCGCGGGGCTTCTGTGCTGCCTGATCGCCGGCATGTTCCGCATCGAGGGGAGAGCAGAGCTTGCCGCACTGTCGGGCCTCATGGTCACAATCCCCGTCGTGACGGGACTGTTCGGCTTCCTGTTCACAGCGCACTTCTACATGCTGGGGTATCTCCTGGCGGGTGCCGGCGCGTGGCTGATCACGCGGGAGGCGGAGGGCGCTGCAGCTCTTTCCGGTGTGGAACAAGGCGATCCGGATTGTCTGGCAAAAGCGCCGTGTGAGCCGGAAAAGGCTGTGGATTTCTTCTCCGAGGATTTCGGAGAGGCGGGAAGGGAGAAGATAGAAAAGATAACAACGCCGGTTGCAGCCTTCAGTCCGATATGCGGAATCGCTGTCACAGCGTGCGCGGCTGGAATTTATCAGGGGACGCTGGCGGTGACGTTTACGCTGCTGGTCCTGACTCTGCTGCAGAGAGAGGTGTCGGAAGCGCACCCCGCTTTCCTTAAAAAAGGCTTACGCTATCTTGGCTGCGGCGCGGCAGCGGCGGTGCTGTACCTTATCATCGCGAAGGCATGCTATGCCGCACAGCATCTGGCGGTGCCGGACTACGCGGGGCTTTCGGACGTCGGAAATACCGGGGCCGGGGAGTACCTCCGGAGGGTGGTGCTCGCCTACCGCGAGACGGTTTTCCCAGACCGGACGGCGACCTACAACATGTTCCCTGCGCATACGTATACTCTGTATCTGCTGCTGCTTGTGCTGGCGGCTGTTATGAGCATCCTTGTGCTGGTCCGGATCGTCCGCGTGGACGGGAACGCAAAGCGCGCGCTGCAGTGCCTGATCCTGATGGTGCTGCTGCCCCTTGCGATGAACATGATTTTCGTCCTGACGGACGCTGTGTGGATTCACAGCCTGGCAATGTACGGGGTGACCGGAATCTTCGTCTATGTGCTGCTGCTCACGCGTTGGGTGACGGGAATCAGCATGCTGCCGACGGGGCATACGGGAAACGTTTTTTCGAAGGCTGACTGCGGGGATGAAGGAAATGACATTTCGCAGACGGGCTGCCGTGGTGCGGAAGGGAATAATATTTCGCAGGATGACGGAAGCGGAAAGGCCGGTAAGAGGGCAGACCGGATTTCTGTATTGATTTCCGCGGTGCTGCTTCTCCTTGCGCTGTCATATGTGCGCTATGACAACATCTGCTACCTGAAGCTGGATTTCATGCAGGAGCAGGCCAAGAGCTATTTCACGCAGCTCGCGGCGCGGATCCAGTCCGCGGACGGGTACGAGGATGGCATGAGCGTTGTGTACATGAATGAGCAGTCGAAGGAGTCGGCGGCGCTTACCGGGATGGACGAGTTCTCCTGCGTCATCACGCAGCCGTATACGGTGAACACTCTCATTAACGACTACGCGTGGCGGACCTTCATGAAGATGTGGTGCGGATTTGACCCGCCGGTGTGGCAGGTGGACGACACCTTCGACGACCGTGAGGATGTGAAGGCGATTCCGCGGTATCCGGCGCCCGGCTCCGTGCAGCGGATTGAGAATGTGATGGTTGTCAAGTTCTGAGCATATCCCTGATGGGATATGCTCAGAACTACGAAGCCGCCGGAAAGAGCGGCATCTTCGGCGGATCATAGGCGCGAAACCGCCTTCGCGGATTTCACGCCATGTGTCTGTGGTAAAGTTCTGAGTGCATTCCCGATGGAATGCGCCTTGAGGTATCCGTATGTCAGTCATTGAGTGCGAGCATGTTTCCATCCGGTATATTACGGGGGATTTCAAGTCGATCGGCCTGAAGGAGTGGGTGGTGCGGCATCTGACGCACAACTTCCATGTGAAGGAGTTCTGGGCGGACAAGGACGTGACGTTCAAGCTGGAAAAGGGTGACATGCTGGGAATCATCGGCTCGAACGGCGCGGGGAAGTCGACGCTCTTAAAGGCGGTGACGGGGATCATGGTGCCGACGACGGGGAAAATTACCGTCAACGGGTCGATCGCGGCCCTGCTGGAGCTGGGCTCGGGCTTTGACGGCAACATGACGGTGAAGGAGAACACGTATCTTCGCGGGGCGCTCCTTGGCTACACGCGCAAATTCCTGGATGAAAAATACGACGAGATCATCCGCTTCGCGGAGCTCGAGGAGTTCCAGGACTACATGTTCAAGCAGCTCTCGTCCGGCATGAAGTCGAGGCTCGCGTTCTCGATCGCCTGCCTCGTGAATCCGGATATCCTGATCCTCGATGAGGTGCTGTCCGTCGGCGACGGCGCCTTCCGTAAGAAGTCAGGTGAGAAGATGCAGGAGATCCTGCAGAGCGGTGTGACGGCAATCCTGGTATCGCATGTGATGCCGCAGGTGCGTGAGCTGTGCAACAAGATCCTGTGGCTCGATCACGGCAAGCAGATCCTGTTCTCCGACGACGTGCAGACGGTGTGCGACGCTTACGAGGAGTTCCTCGCGGAGAAGAACAAAAAGCCGCCGCGCACGAAGGAAGCGGTCCTGGAGATGGCCGCGAAGTGGGAGCAGAAGGAGCGCGAGAAGGCGCAGAAGAAGCTGAAGGAAAAAGCTATCGGGAAGGAGTACTGAGCTGATGGAAAATCAGTTTCATATACAGATTGAGGCTCCGCAGGATCCGACGCTGCAGGAGGATCTGGAGCGGATTGCGAGGGATGAGGCGCTGCCCCTTAATGAAATAATCGGAAAGTCGTTTCTCGTGACGGGTGCGACGGGGCTTGTCGGGTCGCTGATGGTGAAGACGCTCTGCTGTATCAGCCGCGTGAGGAACGCGAGCCTGACGATTTACGCGGTGATCCGCAATGAGGAGAAGGCACGGACGATCTACGGCGACCTGCTTGATCGCGGGGAGATCCGGCTGATCCGGGGTGACATCACGGGCGGGGACTTCGTGGAGAGCGCCGGGGAGCAGATCCGGGAATCGATCCGGAATCTGCCGTCTGGAGGATTCCCTCACCTCGATTACATCATTCACGGGGCGGCGGTGACGACATCGAAGACGATGGTGGAGAAGCCCGTGGAGACGATCATGACCGCCATCGACGGGACGAAGAACCTGCTGGACCTTGGCGTGGCGGC
Source organism: uncultured Lachnospiraceae bacterium (assembly GCA_900316855.1). Lineage (GTDB taxonomy): Bacteria > Bacillota > Clostridia > Lachnospirales > Lachnospiraceae > CAG-791. The sequence goes on from ONEK01000020.1 coordinate 47,587, forward strand.
CGGCGTGCGGTCGTTCGTCTACCTGTCGTCGATGGAGGTGTACGGCGATATGAGCGTGTACCGGTGCATCGGCGCCGCGCCCGGACAGGACAGGGCAGATGCGGCTGTGACTGCGGGTGCGTGCACCTCCACCGGGAGGCCGGCGCCAGGAAAGCTTGAATGGAAATGCGGGACAGTTCCGGAAAAGTGCGAGAGTGTTTCGGGAAAATACGGGACTGTACCGGAGAAATGTGAGGCAGCAGCCGGGGGAACGGAAAACGAGTCCTGGAAGCGGGCGGATGAGACGCGGCTCGGCTTTGTGGATCCGCAGAAGGTGCGGTCCAACTACCCGGAGTCAAAGCGAATGTGTGAGAACCTGTGCACGGCGTATCACGCGGAGTACGGTCTGTCGGTGAAGATCGCAAGGCTTGCCCAGACGTTCGGCGCCGGCATTCTGCCCTGGGAGAGAAGAGTTTTCGCGCAGTTTGCTCAGAGCGCGCTCGACGGAACGGATATCGTGCTGCACACGAGGGGACTGTCGGAGGGGAACTACTGCTACTCGCGCGACGTGATGCGCGGACTCCTCACGATCCTGCTGAAGGGCGCGGACGGGGAAGCCTATAACGTCGCGAATGAGGAAACGCACACGACGATCGCCGGCATGGCCAACATGGTCGCGGACCGGATCGCGGACGGGAAGATCCGTGTAGTGTTTGACATTCCCGAAGCCAATACCTTCGGCTATGCCGCGGACACGAAGCTGCAGCTCGACGCGTCGAAGCTGCGCGCGCTTGGCTGGACGCCCGAGGTTTCCCTCGAGGAAGCCTACCGCAGAACCATGGCGTCGATGAGGTGCAGGCATCATACTTCATAATGTCCCTGGCAGGATGCCTGACTGTTAAACAGAGAAGTCCTTCCTGTGCGAGGCCTCGTACCATGTCACAGCGGCTGTATCCCCATCACCTCAGGTATCTGGCCACGCGAATAGTCCGCTGACCTGATTATTTTCGTCCGTCTCCGGAACAAGAATTCCTTCTGAAATAGAGTAGGCGCGTCGGTAATGATTGCCCTTGTCCGGCATCGCACTGCAGAAGAACCTGGCATGACGGCATCTGATATCGCTGTACAGCCGCGAAATCATTCCCGCAGGACGCCGGGGTCGATTGTCACAATGGGATCGGCATATTCCTCGTTTTTCAGCAGGGAGGCCATATAGACAGGGAGATATGTGATACGTCCGTCCCGGGAAGTGTTCGCGTCGGAGAAGACGACGGATTCCTCAATCGAATAATTCGGATCGTCCATCAGGTGATCCAGCGCTGCATGGGTGTGATAGGCCTTGCCTGACTTCACCTCAATCGGGACAATCCTGCCGTTACATTCCACCATCAGGTCGATTTCGCCGTATTTTCTTGATTTGGAGTAGTAAACCGTGAACCCGTTTGCGGTCAGCTGCTGTGAGACGGCGTTTTCAAACAGGGCACCATTGTTGATGTCCTGATCATGATGCAGTATTTTCAGTCTGACCTCCGTGGAATAGAAAGAGTTCAGAAGCCCCACATCATTCATGAACAGCTTGAACAGGTTGCTGGACCTGCTCTGTTCGAGAGGAAGCCGCGGCTCGCCGGCGTTATAGACAGGAACCGCCACACCGGCGTCCTTCAGCCAGAGAAAGCTGTTTTCATACCGATCGAATTTAAGCTGCTTATTGAGATAGGTGAAGATAAACCGCTTATTCTGCTTGTTCAGCTCAGAAGGGATCGCATCATAGATGTCTTCCAGCTTCAGCTTGTCCTTTTTCTCATATTTCGTGAAATCCCTTTTGTACAGCGCAACGATATCCGCGTGGACGTCTGCGACAATCTGAAGATTATTGGTGTCGAGATATTGCTGCACGGCCTGCGGCATTCCGCCGATGATCAGGTACAGATAAAAGAATTCCAGAAATTTGTCATGCATGAAGGAATCGACCGGCTTCCTCTCCCGGAAGCAGCCGCGCATCGTTTCGACCGCCCGCGGGCCTGCTCCGACAGCGGTCAGGAATTCCATGAAATCAAGGGGATAGATTTCCATCACGTGCAGATAGCCAACGGGGACGGACCGGATATCCTTCAGCTCCACGCCAAGAAGGGAACCGGAGAAAACATACTGATAGGAACCCTCGTCTACCAGAAACTTGATCAGCGTGACCGGATCAGCCGCTTCCTGAATTTCATCAAAAAACAGGATGGATCCGTCCGTCATATCCCTGCCGGCAATCAGGGACAGGCGCATCAGGAAATCTTTCGCGTTCCGGGATTCGTTGAATATACGCGCCACCTCCGGCTGCTCGATCAGATTGAACTCCAGAAAATTCCGACCGCTGCGTCCGGCCATTTCCCGGACAAGGAATGTCTTGCCGGTCTGCCGTGCACCGGTGAGCAGCAGAGCCTGCCCGGGCGTATTCAGATATCGCTCGATTTCCTGCTCGTATTTTCTGTACAGCATATGTTGTCTCCTGAACCAGATCGAAGGGCCAAAAGGTTGAATGATCTGCTGAAGCAGGCATTAAGGAGGTAAGTATCAAAACTCGAGGGTTTGCGCATTGCGTGCCCTGTTTGGAGCACGCAGACTGGCCATTGATGCCCCGTTTTGCAAGCTGAAATTTGCATTCCGTGCCCCGCTATACGAAACAATGGATACATTTTTGCCCCGTTTTGCATATTTGATTTTATTCTGTGAGGTTTGTTTTGGCAAGAGCATAAAAAGAGGAAAGGGTTTGCCCGAAGCGGCGCGTGCCTTTATAATGGACAGGATGGGCTCTGATTCCAACAAGGAACAACTGCATATTGCGATGATCGGCCACAAGCATGTGCCGTCCCGGGAGGGCGGCGTGGAGGTCGTCGTGTGGGAGCTGGCAAGAAGGCTTCGCGAACGAGGCTTCCGGGTCGACTGCTACAACCGGAACGGGTACCACATGTCGCGGAAGGATTACGACACCGTGCCGGGCCTGCCGGGCGGGTACCGGGACGGCATTCGGATCCTCACGATTCCCACGGTAAAAAACGGAAAGCTTAACGCCATCGTTTACTCCGTGTTTGCGACGGTGCGCGCGGTGTTCGGGCACTATGACGTGATTCATTTCCACGCGGAGGGGCCGTGTCTCATGCTGTGGCTGCCGAAGCTGTGCGGGATCCCGGTTGTCGCGACGATCCACGGCCTCGACTGGGACCGGGCGAAGTGGGGAAACTTCGCTTCGCGGATGCTGAAACGGGGCGAAGCGATCGCGGCAAAGCACGCCGACGCGGTGATTGTGCTGTCGCGCAGCGTGCAGGATTATTTCCTGAAAACCTACGGGCGGGAAACGCAGCTCATCCCGAACGGCATCAGCCGGCCGATGAAAAGGGCACCGCGGCGGATTGTGGAAAAATTCGGCCTGCAGGGCGGGGATTACATCATGACGCTGTCGCGGATCGTGCCGGAAAAGGGAATTCATTACCTCCTCGAAGCGTACGCGGGCATTGAAAGCGACAAAAAGCTTGTCATCGTCGGTGGCTACAGCTACGCGAAGGATTACATGGACGAAATTCACACGCTCGCGAAGAAGGACCCGCGCGTCATCCTGACCGGGTGGGAGTCCGGGGAGGAGCTCGAGGAGCTGATGAGCAATCCGTACCTCTTCGTGCTGCCCTCGGATCTCGAGGGCATGTCGGTGAGCCTTCTTGAAGAGATGAGCTACGGCCAGTGCTGCCTCGTGAGCGACATTCCGGAGAACACGGACGTCGTTGGAGAACACGCACCGACGTTTCACAGGGGCGACGCGGACGATCTCCGGAAGAAGCTCCGGGAGCTTCTTGAGCATCCGGATCAGGTGCAGCGCTACCGCGACGGGGCCGCGGATTACATCTGCGGCAGATACAGCTGGGACCGCATGACGGACGAAACTGTGAAGGTGTACCGGGAAGCCATCTCGAAGAAGAAGCGCTGAGGCGCCGGAAGAGCGGAAGCCTGTGGTGAAAAAGCGCGAGGGATCCGCGGAAACCATGAGAAGTAAAATGGTGAGGCGCCGTGAGAGCCAAAACCTGGGGTGAAAAAAGCGCGAGGGATCCGCGGAAACCATGAGAAGTAAAATGGCGTGGCGCCGGAAGAGCGGAAGCCCGCGGCGAAGAAGCGCGAGCAGCCCGCGGCGCAGAAATTGTGAGGGACCCCGTTGACGGCAGGATCAAGGCAAGGCAAGTTTAACGGCAGCAAGACGGAGCATCGTCGAAAAGAATGAGCGAACAAATCGAACAAATCGAACGGGAAGAACTGAAAAGAGAGCATCCGGAAATCAATGAGGAACCTGCGGAAGGCGGAACCGGGGCCTGCGTGAAAAAGTACAGCCTCGCCCTGCGGCGGGGTGACTTCGGGGACGCGGACCTTCTGTTTGCGTGGCGGAACGATCCGCTTGTGCGGAACAACTCGTTCCATCATGAGAGCGTACGGTGGGAGGAGCATGTGCAGTGGTACAAGGCGCTCCTCGAGGATCGTACGAGGTTTCAGTATATTCTGACGGCGGACCGGAACGCATTGAGGGAGCCGCAGAGCGAGGCACAGGAAGCGGAGAGAGGAACTGAGCCCGATGATGAATCCGGCGCCATAGGATCAGCGCATGAGCCGATTCCGGAAACGAAAACCGGCGAAGCTGCGGTGTCATTGATACATCGCGTTCCGGTCGGCCAGATCCGGATCGCGGTAGAGGACGAGAAGGCGGAGATCGGCTACAGCATCGCGGAGGAGTACCGCGGGAAGGGCTTCGGCACGGCGATCCTGTACCTCCTGGAGCAGCACCTCATCGCAACGAAGGAAGCGAAGGCGGACGAGCTCATCGGCAGGGTGATTCCCGCAAACCGCGCCTCGCAGAACGCGTTCCTCAGGAACGGATATGTGCAGAAGGCGAAGACGGAGCAGTACATCGAGTTTCACAAGGCTTTGCTTGGCAGGCTATAACCCTGCGGGCCGGAGCTGATGCTCCAGTGCGCAGGGTACGCGGGGATGCATCCGGCGTCCCCGCGGCTGAAACCGCCTTCGCATTTTCCTCCGATGGAGGCTCGCTGCGCGTGCCTGGAAGATAACTTTGACAGAAAGCGCCTGCTGAAGCAGGCAGGAGACAAGACAGAATGAGTAAATATTTCGGGACGGACGGCTTCCGCGGGGAAGCGGGAGAGAAGCTGACGGCGGAGCACGCGTTTGAAATCGGGCGGTTCCTCGGCTGGTATTACGGCGAGCTGAAGCGGCAGAAGAGTGAGGATGAGCCGGCGCGGATTGTGATCGGCAAGGATACCCGGCGCTCGTCGTATATGTATGAGTATTCGCTTGTCGGGGGACTGGTCGCCTCCGGCGCGGACGCGTATCTGCTGCATGTGACGACGACGCCGTCCGTTTCGTATATCACGCGGGCGGACCGCTTCGACTGCGGCGTCATGATCACGGCATCGCACAACCCGTTCCACGACAACGGCATCAAGCTGGTGAACCGGCTCGGGGAGAAGATGGACGATGAGACGATCGCGCTCATCGAGGCGTGGCTTGATCACGATCTCACTGTGTTCGGTCAGCACCGGGATGAGCTGCCGGCGGCAAAGGGCGACCGGATCGGCACGACGGTCGATTACATCGCGGGCCGCAACCGCTATATCGGGTTCCTCATTTCGCTCGGTGTCTATGATTTCCGCGGCGTGAAGGTCGGCCTTGACTGCGCCAACGGCGGCGCATGGTCGATTGCGCCGTCAGTGTTCAACGCGCTCGGCGCGGACATGTATGTCATGGGCAACCGTCCGAACGGACTCAACATCAACCAGAACGTCGGCTCGACGCACATCGAGGCACTGCAGCAGTTCGTCCGCGACCAGCGGCTGGACGTCGGCTTTGCCTATGACGGCGACGCGGACCGGTGCCTTGCCGTGGATGAGCAGGGCAACGTCGTGACCGGTGACCACATCCTGTATCTCTACAGCCGTTACATGAAGGAGCGGGGCAAGCTCCTGGAGAACACGGTCGTTGCGACCGCGCAGTCGAATTACGGCCTGTTCGAAGCACTGCAGCGCGAGGGCATCGATTATTTCAAGACAAAGGTCGGCGACAAGTATGTCTACGAAGCCATGAAGCAGTACGGCTACCGCATCGGCGGCGAGCAGACGGGGCACATTATTTTCAGCAAATATTCCACGACCGGCGACGGCATCCTGACCTCGCTCAAGGTGATGCAGGTCATGATGGCGAAGAAAAAGAAGCTCTCCGAGCTGACGGAGGGCATGGAGCTGTACCCGCAGGTGCAGCTGAACGTGCCCGTTGCTGACCAGGAGGCAGCACTGGCCGACGCGAAGGTGCAGGCCCTGCTGCAGCGCGTGGAGAAGGACCTTGCGGGACAGGGCTCCATGCTGGTGCGCCCTTCAGGAACCGAGCCTGTCATCCGCGTCGGGATTGAGGCGAAAACCCGTGAGGCCGCGCAGCAGTACGCCGAGAAAATAGCTGATGCCATCCGGGGACAGATCAGAAAATGAGGAAGGTTTTACGGGGCGTAATGGCTAAAGTTCGTATGAAAAAAAGCCAATAATGGTCATTTTTCATAGGAATCATGACCATTGCATATAAATGAACACTCCAAAAGATGGGAAAACGAATTGACGCAATCGATTATGCTAAGGCAATCGCAATCTGGCTTATTGTCACAGGGCATGTGATCCGCAGGGGGCCGGTCATGGACTTCACGTCCATGGCAGGTGTTCCCTGCTTCTTTTTTCTGTCCGGGCTGACACACCGGATTGTGCGGGAGGGGCAACCCGGGACAGGTGCGGCGCTGTGGAAGCGGTTCCGGCAGCTCATGGTGCCGTATTTTATCGTGGGGTTCCTCAGTATCGTGCTGTACCGGCTGATGGGACAGGTTGCTGCAGGCTCTCTGAATGTGAAGATGAAGGGGAACTTTCTGACGAATCTCCTTGAGCTCCTTTATGCCAATTCCAAGAACGGGCACATGAAGTGGAACGAATCTCTGTGGTTTATTCCGTGCTTTTTCGCGACGCTGTGCCTTGCGGAGCTCGCGGAGCGCATCATCCGCGCGAGGGTACATTCGCTGCAGGTATCCGCCGCAGCGGCGTCGATGAAGTCGATGCGGGAAGCGCGTGAAGCGGAGGGGCCCCGGAATCCATTTCGTGATTATGAGGAAGCTAAAACATACCGAAACATGGGAAGAAGTCACACAGGGGGATTGTCTGACGATAAGCATTATTATGATGATTCCATTTCGGATTTTACAGAAGTATCCCAGAAAAACGATAAGAAACAGGATAACGACGCGTGCCCTGATGAAGAGGCTGAACTCTGCAGTGCGGGATCAAAGGCGGTACAAGGGAAAAAGGAAGAGACCACAAAGATTACAGGAATCGTAAACATCATAAAAACCGAATGGAACGATGATATCCGGGACGGACAGAAAACTTCCGCGGACGAACGGGCGGCGCGGGTCCTCGTAATGGCGGTTTCGCTCATGATCGGGTATCTGCTGACGCAGGTTTTCGACGTGCGGCTGCCGTGGCAGCTTGAGACCGCGTTCAATATGCTGCCGGTCTACGAGACGGGCATCCTGATGCAGGAGCGGTACCGGGCGTTCCACGCAAAGATGAAGAAAGCCGGGAGTCGGACTGCGGGCATAGCAGGGCCGATATCACATAGAAGTGAAGAGTCTGCGGATCTCAAAACGGATTCGAAGGCCTTACACAATGTGGCCGGAGCGGAGTATGACATTGAGAGTTACAGGGATCAGGCTGGAAAAAAGTCTTCAGATATCCCATTGCTCCGGCTTGTCCTGACAGCTTCACTGAGCTTCCTTGCGGCGGTACTGCTTGGCCGGCTGAACGGGCAGGCGGCGGTGCGCAACGACCTGTATCCGAATTACTTCCTGTCGTACACCATGATGGCGGCCTGCATTATCGGGATCCTGTGCCTGGGGGAAGCTGCCGGGATGAGGGAGACCTGTCATCCGGTTATAAAGCCGGGTAACCGAGGAGACAGGAGAACAGAAGCGCCTTGCGAGACTGGAACATCTGTATCCCGGGTGGAAAGCTTTCCTGACACTCCGCAAATGCCTTCGTCTGCGGAAGGCCCTGTCGATCCGGAGCAATCGCAAGATATAGTGAAACGGATTGATGACGGTGTGTTAGCAACCGGGCGGCACACACTGGATATCCTTTTATGGAACAAGTTTCCGGTGCTGGCGGTTCAGGTCGGTGCGAAGAAATCTGCACCGGGATTCGCGGTGCTTTTTCTGGAAAATAATTCTGTTCCAGGCGTTCTTATCGCCGCGGTTCTCGCCGCGGGCTGCATCGGCCTGTGCATGCTGTGGCAGGGGATATACCGGGCTGCGCTCAGGAGATGCTTTATGAAGGGCTCATTTTAAATGTGCAGGGAAGCTTATGCCAAACATTGTTAGACTTTCGCAGGAAACGCAGGCGTGCAGAGAAGTTTATATCGGCCAGGGTGTGATTTTCGCAGGAAACAGAGGCGTGCAGAGAAGTTTATGCGGGCTTTGGAAGGATTTTCGCAGGAAGGCAAGCTGTGCAGAGAACCTTATATTGCGCACAATTAGATTCTCACAGAAACGCAATCTGTGCGAAAAAATTTATGTGAAATAAAGCCTTTTTTGGCTATGGACGGATTCGTGCAGGAAGTTTTAACTCCTGACATAAACTAACAGGAACAGACTGCATTATTGTCAAGATTCCGCGATTTTCATGTAAAACTTTTTCACACGGACGCGCGAATAGCCAAACTCATGAAATTATGAGATAGTACGGAAAGCACAGTCTGACGGAGATAACAAAGGAAGCTCAAATGGAAAACCAGGTAACAGTTCAAAAGGAAGATAAGAGGGAAGCTTCGATGGAGGCGGTGCTGCGGCGGGCGGCCGCGGAGTACGAGACGCCGGCGTATGTGTTTGACGTGGATGGATTTCAGGAAAGACTGCGGGAAATCCGGGAGATTGTCGGGGAGAAGATCGGGCTGTGCTATTCCATCAAGGCAAACAGCTGGCTGACGAAGGCGGCGTCTGAGGTGTGGGATCACCTGGAGGTGTGCAGCCCCGGGGAGCTGGAGATCTGCAGGGCTGTCGGGGTGCCGGCGGAGAAGATCCTGTATTCCGGCGTCGTGAAGGGGCTTGCGGATACGCGGGAGGCGATCCGGATCGGTGCGGGGACGCTGACCGCGGAGTCGCTGGGGCAGCTTGCCCTTGTGGAGAAGGCGGCTGCGGTGGAAGGGAAGAAGGTCGATGTGCTGCTGCGGCTGAACGCGGGGAGTCAGTTCGGAATGTCGCGGGAGGACCTGCTGATGGCTGTGCGGGAGAGGGAGCAGTATCCGCACGTCAATCTCGTTGGAATTCACTTTTTCGCAGGGACGCAGCAGAAGAAGACCGCACGGCAGGAGAAGGATCTTGCAATGCTGCTGGAGATGATGGAGGAAATTCAGGATCAGTTCGACTTCCGGATGAGGAGGCTGGAGTACGGGCCGGGTTTCTGCGTACCTCTTTTTGAAGGGGAAGATTTCACGGATACGCTGGCTCCGCTGAAAAATCTTGCCCCTGCGCTGCAGCGGGCGGCAGAACAGGTCGAGCTTACGATCGAGATGGGGAGGTTTGCCGCGACGGAGTGCGGCACGTACCTTACGAAAATCGTCGACCTCAAGGAGAATGCCGGAACACGCTATGCCCTGATCGACGGCGGCATCAACCATGTGAATTATTACGGCCAGATCATGGGCATGAAGGTGCCGGTTGTGACGAACCTGGGGAAAGTGGAGAGCCGGGACCCGGAACTGACGCACAGCAGGACCTCGGACGGGGAAAATGAGCGGGAAGATGAGAATCATCACCCGAACACCACATTTATATCCGAACACAGGAATTCCTCTGACGGAGCATGCAGAAGTGAGAATGCATCTTCGTCAGGAGTGATTATTAATGAAGACAGAAAAGATACAGCTGAGGAAAGAGAAGAAAAACAAAATACAAGCATTACTGCGGAGTACTGCCTCTGCGGGAGTCTGTGCACGACGGGAGACGTGATCACGCGGCAGCTGCCGCTGGAAAGCCCTGAGGCAGGAGACGTGCTCGCGCTGCACAACATCGGCGCCTATTCCGTGACGGAGGGCATCTACCTGTTTCTGTCAAGGACCCTGCCGCGGATCCTGCTGTATTCCGACAAGGACGGCCTGCGGGAGGCGCGGGGGCCTGTCGAAATATGGAAGCTCAACTGCGCGGCGGGCCGACAGGAGAAGGGGTCTGTGCTACAATGAGCTGTTGAAGGAGAGGTTAGGACCATGGATGAATTAATTGAGGTATTACAGGAAGTCAGGGATGATATTGATTTCAAGGCGGAAGAGAAGCTGATCGACGACAGCATTCTGGATTCGTTCGACATCCTGCAGATCATCAGCGCGCTGAATGATCACTACGACATTTCAATTCCGGCGAAGGAAATCGTGCCGGCGAACTTCAACAGTGCGGCGGCGCTGCTCGCGATGGTGGAGAGACTTCAGGAGGAAAATTAATACAGATACTGCTGATGCGGCAGGTATTAAGTAAAAGGCCCGCGGGGAGCGGGCCTTTTGTGCAGGAGAAGGTTCAGATGAAGAATGTCCTGGAGTGGCTGGAAAGATCTGCGCAGAGGGTGCCGGAGCATGTGGCGTTTGAGGACCCGGACGGGGAGATCACGTTCGGAGAGCTTGCAAAGAACGCGCAGCGGATCGGAGAGAGGCTGCTGCCTTATATCGGCTGGCGGGAGCCGGTCGCTTTCTACATGGAGAAGAGTGTCCTCGCGGTGCAGGGGATGTTCGGCGCGGTGTACGCGGGCGGATTCTATTCGTTCCTGGACCTGCGTTCCCCGAAGGCCAGGACGGATCAGATCCTCGACGTGCTGCAGCCGAAGGTGGTGCTGACGGATGAAGCCAACCTGGATGCTGCGAGGGAGGTGCTGCAGGGGCGGTGCGAAATCACGCTGCTTACTGTGGAGGAGCTGCTGCGCGATGAGGGTGCGGCAGGCCATGAGAGTGCCGGATTGCTCCGGACTCTCGCGGCTGTGCGCGCGAGGGCGCTGGACACGGACACTCTGTATGTGAATTTCACAAGCGGGTCGACAGGAACACCGAAGGGCGTTGCCGTGGCGCACCGGTCGGTGATTGATTTTATCTCCTGCTTCACGGAGATCTTCGGTATTGATGAAACGGATATCCTGGCAAACCAGGCGCCGTTTGACTTCGACGTGTCGGTGAAGGATATTTACAGCGGACTGTGCACGGGGGCCGCGGTGGCTCTCATTCCGAGGACGTATTTCAGCAATCCGACGCTCCTTATGGACTACCTGTGTGACAGAAGGGTGACGACGCTCATCTGGGCGGTCAGCGCGATGTGCTTCGTCTCTATCATGAACGGCTTTGGCTACCGCACGCCGGAGACGATCCGGCGCGTGATGTTCAGCGGCGAGGTCATGCCGGTGAAGCAGCTGAAAATCTGGCAGAAGGCGCTGCCGGATGTGACATATGTGAATCTGTACGGGCCGACGGAAATTACGTGCAACTGCAGCTACTACATCCTGCCGAAGGGGGAGGCGCTGCCGGACGTGATTCCCGCGGGCAGGGCTTTCCCGAACGAGCATGTTTTCCTGCTGGATGAGGACGACCATGAGATTCCGATGCCTGATGTGCGGGAAGCTATCCGGACTGGGGAAGGAAGCGCTCGTGAAACGTCTGACGAACAGAAAAATGCCTCGCTGACGGAAGGAGGGGCGGAGCCCGGGAAAGAAGCTTGTGAAAGAATCGGGACCGACCCAGGAAAAGAAGATCCGGAAAAAGGAAATTCGGGAAAATTTGAAGAAAGCCGGGTCGGGGAGATCTGCGTGAGCGGGACATGCGTGGCGCTGGGATATTACCGGAATCCGGAGAAGACAGCGGAGGCCTTTGTCCAGAATCCGCTGAATGATGTGACCTATGAGCGGATCTACCGCACGGGCGACCTGGGAAAGTGGGATGCGAACGGGAACCTCGTCTATGTTTCCCGCAAGGATTTCCAGGTAAAATATCTCGGTCAGCGGATCGAGCTGGGGGAGATCGAGAACGCCGCGATGAAGCTCGACGGCGTGACGAGAGCCTGCGTCCTCTTTGACGCCGCGAGGAAAAAGCTTGTCCTGTTTTACACCGGGGAGAAGGAGAAGAAGGCTGTCTCCGAGGAGCTCCGCGCCCTCCTTCCGCAGTACATGATTCCCGGAAAAATCATTCCGCTTGACACCATGCCGATGACGAAGAACGGCAAGATCGACCGCAGTGCGCTGAAGCAGACGGCGGGGATTGCGTAATGCAGAAACAGGCCTGCAGAGTTATTCATTCTGATCATGCAAATCACAAGCGAGGTAGCTTGTGAACTGCTCCGCGCCGTGCGTGTTCATGTGGCCGACGTCCTTGAAGTCGGTTGAGGTGAGGCCGATGGCTTCGCGCGGGATCAGGTTGTAGTCCGAAAAGGACGCGCCGCAGGATGCAAAGAGCTCCCGCAGTTCATCATCGACCGCAAGGTAGGCGTCCTTCTGATAGATGTTCAGCCAGTTCGGGAACGGGATGATCATGGCGTCGAGCTCGATACTGCGTTCCTCGCACCACATGGCGAGGAGCGTGAGCTTCCTCCGGCTGTCATCGCTGATAAAGGGCCGGATGAGGTCCGGGTTCTGCTCATCCCAGGCATCGGCCTCGTCCGGATCCACGAGATAAATATTCTGATCAATCACCTCGTCCGAGGGCTCGAAGCCCTGCGCGGTGCGGTGTCCCTCCGGATCCTCAAACGTGTGCGTGCGCTTTTCCGACAGGTTGCGTGCGATGTCGAGCGAGCGGTTATAAATCCAGGGAAAAGGATAGAGGAGCGATGCCGGCTCGCCGATGTAGTCGGGGCTTGTCATGAACCTGATCCCGTCCGTCAGGCGCCGCGGCAGCGTCTCAACCGTTCCCTTTCCGTGCCAGAAGCTCGCGTCGGCGCGGAAATTTCCATTCCCGTCATCCATGAGAATTTCATGATCCAGCACGAGAATCACGCGGCGCAGGCCATCGGGAGCATATTCCTGCGCGGTCTGAATGGCGGCAAGGCTTGCGGACAGCGACTGCATATTGGTGCACATGTTGAAGCTTCGGGAGCCGAGCGAGGCATCGAGCACTTCAGGATCGATGCCGGACAGCCCCATCGAGGTGCCGACGATGATCGTGTCGAGCGGGCCGGCGGCAGCGGTTTCGGAGGCGGAAGTCACCGTAGTTGCGGGGTTCCGACCGGAGGAGCGGCCGGACGCAGCGGAGTTTACGGACATATTTCCGGAATCATTTGCTGCGTCGGGAATAGCGATGTCAGCACTTTCGACATTGTGATCGGAATGGAAGCTGTCTGCACCGCCGGCTATCTTCGCAAACCCCTGCCACATCTCCTCCGACGAGCCCATGTACGGCTCGATGAGGAAGCAAAGAAGCGCGTTCGTGCAGACAAGGAGTGCCATGAGCGCGGCGATCAGCGCAAGAGCTTTTCTGCCGTGATGAGGATTCGCTCTCCTGCGAGCTTTGCGAGACTCCGAAGCTTCTGAAGCTACAGAAATTCCGACGCCTGCGAAATCTGCGTGTATTTGTTCGGTCTTGTTCGTATTTATCTGTTGAATTTTATTGTTACTGAGCATACTGACTTCTGTTCCCGGGACGACAAAGTATGTCATCTGTTCTGGTTCAGCTTTCAATTGTTGATTACCGTTTTTTATTAGATCCGGATTTTAAATCCTGCTGATTCCGGTCTGGCTTGGTTTAACTTAATATAGATATACAGCGCCAAATCCCCGCAGCGCAGCCAATTTTCTCCTGTCTTAGAAGTTCGCATACAGGAAGCCTCCGGCCGTCTGCGTGAAGAGGAACGACGCGAGGACGAGGAGGATCAGGCAAAAGGCGAGGAGCGTCTGGACCGGAAGGGTGGCGTGCAGGATGCGTTCTGTGACATCGATGCCGCACTCCTGTCGGAAGCTGACCACGAAAATGATCACGATGCCGATGGCGGCAATGAGGAAGCTGCCGCCGACATTGGCGAGGCTGTCGCCGTTGCCCAGCAGCATGCCGTGCAGCTGCGGGAGGAGGCGGCCTGCATGAAAACGCAGGAGCGTATTGCGGAAGGCAAGGCCAACCGCCTGCCGGTCCGTGATCCGGTCGAAGTACCAGCCGATGTTTACGATGATAAAAGTCCGGACGATCCGGAACACGTGAAAGCCGCGGGATTCTGTTTTCAGATGAAGCCTTTGTGACAGGCAGTTCCAGAACGGGGCTGTGAGGTCCGATAGTGCGATGACGACGCCGTTGTACATGCCCCACAGGATGTAGTGCCAGGCGGCGCCGTGCCAGAGGCCGACAACGAAGAAGACGACGATGTTGGACACCGCTGCGGGCAGGACACGGCCGAAATGCCTGCCCAGATGCTTCGTGCACCAGTGGCCGAAGCGCTGCATGGGCTTCAGCAGGGCGAACGGGTAGAAGAGGTAATCCCGCATCCACGCACCGAGCGAGATGTGCCATCTGCGCCAGAAATCGCCGAGCGACGTCGAGAAGTACGGGCGCTTAAAGTTCTCCATCATGGGGATGCCGAACAGGAGCGAGACGCCGAGGACGATGTCGATTCCTCCGGAGAAGTCCGCGTACTGCTGCGCGGAATACAGCAGGATGGCAAAGACGATGACCGAGCCGGGGACGTCCTCCAGCGGCACATCCAGAAGGGAAGCGATGTGCGTCACCAGCATATCCGCGACGGCGTACTTTTTCATGAGGCCGAACAGGATGAGCCACAGCGCGCGGCCCGTCCTGTGCAGATCAAAGGCATGCGGCTCATACAGCGCCTGTATCCTGTCATAGCGGTTGATGGGTCCCTGCAGCAGCTGCGGAAACCAGGAGACAAACAGCAGAAACCTTGCGAACGAGCGCTCCGCCGGCACCTTGTCATTGTAGATATCGATGAGATAGCTGAGCGACTGGAACGTGTAAAACGAGATGCCAAGCGGCAGCAGGAGACCGGACGAAGCGTGGAACAGCTCGTTCCAGTATTTCAGCCACGCGAGAATTCCGAAGTTGAGAACGAGGACCAGCGTGAGGATCATCCGCTTCTTCCGCAGAGCCTGTGCCTTCAGGATTTTCCGCTGATCACGCGTGACGGAGGAGTCCTTCTTCGCTTCGCGGAAGCTCATCGTGATCCGCTCCATCTGCAGGCTTCCGAGGAAAACGGACAGCGCCGTGAACAGGATGAAAATGAGATTCCCCGGGCCGTTCAGCGCATAGAAGATAAGCGAGCCGATGAGGAGAATGCGCCACTGGAGACGTGCGGAAGCTGCTGCGACTGCCGGCGAAGCGTCTGACGTGGCAGCGGGGGAAAGATCCTGTGAAATGGAAGAATTGCGGGAGCTTTCGGCGGCGTGCGGCGCAATTGCCCCGGCAAGCCGCGGCAGCAGATAGTACAGGAGCAGCAGGATCCCCGCAAACCCCAGATATTCCAGCGAGAAAAGACTCATCCGGCAAACTCCTGAATCCTGCAATAACTTCTGAATCTTCTGAATCCGGCAAAAAGCCTGATTCCGGCAAAATGCAGACGCGCTTTCTGAACAGCCGGCCTGCCTGCGGAGGATCGAAGGCAATGATCACAAGGCAACGATCATAAGACAACACAACAAGGCTCATTTTACCTTGAAACAGGCGGATGTGCCAGCGGTCTGAATGGGTGGCTGTTCTGCTTCTGACGATCTTCCAGCCTTCCCGTCACTGCGGACCATACATCTGCATCCACTGTTCGCGGGGGATAGCAACGACGGAGCTTTTGCCGTAAAAGCGGGCCGTGGTGGTGCTGGTGTAGCTTCCGGGATCATCCGTAACCGGCATCTGCATGAACGGCCCCTGTATGTCGTTGACCATGGGAAGAATGACATCTGAGACGGAATCATCCGTCAGCAGCTGATGCTGCAGCTGCATCTGGTCGTAGTAGTCGGCGGCAGCACCGCTGCGGATGTAATCGAGGACGGTTATGAGCGTCGTCGATTTCAGGGTGTGCCGGCAGGTGTACAGGAGCACCAGGAAAACCGCAGCGGCGGCAAGTCCGGCGAGCGTATGTTTTCGACGGTGGATGCCGCTGTGGTGCGGATTCCATGTTCCCTTTCGAAAAATCTCTTCGGTGAACCCTGCTGACGCTTTTGATAAATTATCTAAATCACCGGACGGGGTGGCCGTCTTTGTTGAATCGTCTGTATTCGCGGGGAAAATGGACGAGTCCACGGATGCCGGCGATGCACCTTCCGATTCAGCGCGTTTGAAAAACTGCCTGCTACAGATCTCCAAGCCCCACGTCAGGGTGAGTCCTCCCGTCACAAACATGAGCACATAGAAGTAGGTGTCATAGACTCCGTTGGAGACTTCCACGCCGGAGTAGATCTCGGGCGCGAAGATACAGATATAGCCAAGGAGGAGCGCCGCGGACAGGAGAACCGGATGCAGAAGAGAATGTGTCCGGGTAAACACTGATACCCTTCGCGTACGCAGAAAGATCAGCAGCAGGCAGCAGGTAATGATGAGGATGAAGGCGATCGGCCGCTCGCGCAGGTGGAGGGCGATGTTGCGGAAGGCGTGGGGAAAGCAGGAGGCGATCGTGCCGAGGACGCGGCCGATGCTGAAGCCGAAGTCTTCACCGCCGCGCACCTTGTTGCCGGGTGCCTTCATGCTGATGACAAGGCCGATCAGCTCCGCGGCAAGCGGCAGCAGGAGCGGGCAGACGGAGCGGAACCATATTTTGCGTGAAGCGGCGTTGGTTCCTTTGTGACACTTTGCACCGGCAAAATTTGAATCGTGAATTGAGTCATGTCCTGCGATGTTTGACGGCACGTCTTCCGGGTTTCTGCGGATTTGTCCCAGCCAGTCCATTACAACCAGAACGAGGATCGCGTACGGCGCCAGGATTGCCGCGGGGTAGCTGCAGCCGCCAAGGCACGCCTGCAGGAGCGTGAGCCACAAGAGATCGCGGATCCGGAAAGTTTTTCGATAGGAAGCCTTAAGAAACCGGTCCGCGCAGACGACGGCGGTAAGGCACAGGCAGAAGGGGACCATATAATGAATAGTGCCGTTCCACCAGTAGATGGAATACTTCGGATTCGGGGTGAACTGCACGAGGACAAAGAACAGGACGCAGAACGCGGTCAGCCACTGAGTCCTGGCAAAGTGCAGGCGCACAACAAGAAAATGATGCAGGAACAGCAATATCGCCGCTGCCTGCATGCCCAGGCAAAGCCAGGGAACCACCCAATAGGTATTGAACGAGAAGACCTCCGGGTGAAGCTGGAAGAGGGCAACCGTGAACCAGGTGCCCTGCCAGCTGTGCCAGACGGAGATGATATGATCCCGGACCGCGGCAAGGAGTGCCGGAACAGAATGTCGCAGGAGCCAGGCCTGGTGCGCCGCTGCTCCGTAATTCATGTCATCCCCGCTCGCAAAATCCGCGTAGGACAGATACAGGAGCGGAATCAGCGAAAGGGTCAGAACGAGAAAGGAAACGGCAAGGAATATCCGGGAAATGGTAAAATCTGTGCCGGAGCCTGTTTGTATATTTCCCTGTTCATTGGAATTTCCGGAACCCACCGGGGCTTTCATGCTGCAATTCCTCCCATAACTTCCGGTGATACAAGACCGGAGCGAAATCCGGTGACGCTTCGCCTGCCGCTGCCCGGCGGTTCTTGACACGATCCGGCAGCATTCTTATAATGATGGCATGAAGAGGGCACTGCAGCAAGCGGTTTGACTCTCCTCGATAAACTCTGGTTTTTAGCTTTGAGTCGTCACTTGGCCGAGTGGCGGCTCTTTCTGTTTCTTACGATGATCGTAACGGTAAATGTACCGATATGAAATGTAACACGCAAAGGGGGAAACAGGCAATGTGTACAGCAGCGACGTATGTGAGCAGGGATCATTACTTCGGGAGGAATCTGGATCTGGAGTATTCGTATCACGAGCAGGTGACGGTGATGCCGCGGAATTTCCCGCTGAGGTTCCGGAACGCGGAGGCGGGGGAAGCGTTCCGGGAAACATTTGAAAAGGCGCAGGAAGGTTCTGCTGCCGGAAACCACTACGCCATCATCGGGATGGCGTATGTCGCGGGCGGGTATCCGCTGTTCTACGACGGGATCAATGAGGAAGGGCTTGGCATGGCTGGGCTGAACTTCCCGGACAACTGTGACTTCCGGGAGGTGACGGCAGGGAAGGTGAACGTCGCTTCGTTCGAGCTGATTCCGTGGATCCTGGGCTCGTGCAGGACCGTGGAGGACGCAAGGGTGATGCTGGAGGGTGTCAATGTGACGAACCAGGCGTTCTCCGAAAAGCTTCCTCCGAACCCGCTGCACTGGATGATTGCGGACAGGCAGAAGCAGATCGTCGTGGAGCAGACGAAGGCGGGACTTAAGATTTACGACAATCCGGTCGGCGTGATGACAAACAACCCGACGTTTGACATCCAGCTCACCCTGCTGGCAAATTACCGGAATGTCACGGCGGAGCAGGGGAGCACCCGCTTCGCTGACGGGCTCGACCTGCACGCGTATTCGCGCGGCATGGGCGGCATGGGGCTTCCGGGCGACCTCTCCAGCGCGTCCAGGTTTGCAAAGGTCGCCTTCACACGGATGAATTCCGTCTCCGGTGAGGATGAATCCGCAAGCGTCAGCCAGTTCTTCCACATCCTCGGGAGCGTGGAGCAGCAGCGCGGCTGCTGCCGGCTCGGGGAGGACCAGTACGAGATCACGATCTATTCCAGCTGCTGCAATCAGGACAGAGGAATCTATTACTACACCACCTATGAGAACAGCCAGATCAACGCCGTGGACCTGCACCGCGAGAACCTCGACTGCACAGAGCTTGTCACTTACGACCTTGTGAAGGGGCAGCAGTTCCGTTTCCAGAACTGAGGGAAGCCCCTGCTGATGCGTCTTCTGAAGATACGGACGCGGATCGTATTACTATTGTCTGTATCACGGTAACGTGATATAGTCAATTGACAGCAATGAGGCATGTACCAGAGGAGGTGATCCGATGTTTCATAAGGTGAAAAGTGTCGCGGCACTGCCTGACTGGAAACTGAGCGTCCAGTTTGCGGAGGGGGTTACCAAGATTTATGATGTTGAGCCTCTGCTGAGAAAATGGAAGCCCTTCAGAGCCTTGTCTGATGAGGAACTGTTCAGCTCGGTTGCTGTCGACGCAGGCGGCTATGGTATCAGCTGGAATGATGAAATCGACCTCTCCTGTGACGAGTTGTATGAGAATGGGAAAGCGGTTCATACACCGTTCGATGATCTGCTTGCTTTTTCAGATGCAACGGAGATCTGGGGACTCAATGAAAGCACCCTGCGAAAAGCCGTCTCTTACGGAAAATTGGTAAATGGTGTGGATGTGTGCAAATTCGGGAAACAGTGGATTGTGACCCGTGATTCCATGGTCCGTGTGTATGGTCAGCCGGATGCAGGAAGCGTCAGGAAAAAGACCTGATCGATTATGGTTCGAGGCTTGCGTATGGAAATGACAAAGGTTGAAATAACAATTCCCGCAGAGATGAAGCGGTTTGTAACCACACTTGATGAAAAGGAGACGACGGAGAGGAATGCAGTTCTTCTGTATCCCTTTATCCGGAATCAGATCATTTCGAATGGCAGGGCTGCCGAGATTCTTGGTATGCATAAAACGGATCTCATTGCGTGCTATGACCGCCTGGGCTTTCCTTATCTTGACCAGAGCAGGGAAGAAGTTGAAGGGGATATGGCCTCGGTTGCAATGGCACGGAGGGTGAATAAGTGATCGTTGTTTCGGATACCACTCCTATTATCTCCCTTCTGAAGGCGGACCGCCTGGATTTGCTGGAAAAATTGTTTGGAGAGGTGCTCATCCCGGATGGCGTTTATTTGGAGCTTGTTTCAAACTCTGCGTTTCAGGAGGAGGCAGTCAAGATCCGGGTATGTCCATTCATCAGGAGAGTGTCTGTACCGCAGGATGATTCCCTGACAATGCTTCGCCGGGCGACGGGCCTGGACCTTGGTGAAAGTGAGGCTATCTATTATGCCGATGTTAATGCCGTAGATCTGCTATTGATGGATGAGGTGGCTTTGTTGTTTAAAAGTATTGCGAAGTACAACATTCGGCCGGCAGAGCCGGCCCGGGTGAGCCATCACCCACTACCTGATGTTACTCAGGCTGCATTCTTCATCTCAACCGTCCTGTACAGATACGC
>ONEK01000038.1 GCA_900316855.1 uncultured Lachnospiraceae bacterium
CCCAATACAACACTTTTGAAAAACAGAAAAGTCTGAGAAACAGCGCAGTTACGCGTTTTCTCAGACTTAAAGTTTATCTCAACTGTCGAAGATGGGATTATAACACTGTATCCCATTTCATGGAATACAGTAAAGTGCGCGGAAAGACCGGCAATTCATCTCACCACCTGTAGAGGTGGGAGTATTCTTGCCTCCGCGCACAGATAAAAGGAGGACATCCGCAGACAGCATCTGCCGGATGTCCTCCTTTTATCGTTTTCGTCGGAAGATAGGTCAGTTTTCAAATGTGATGGCGAAATATGGATACGGCAACGATTGAACCGGTTGTTGTGCAGTATTACCATTTTACGGCGATTAAAAATATTCAATTTGTAGATTTTGTCTGTGCCCGATTAATTTTTTATAAAAATATTCAATAATATGTCTGTTATTGAAACGAGCGGACCGGCCGATTTGTGAATTATTTCAGATACCGTCATCATCACCTGCGTCCGCTCCCGCACATCCTCAGCAAGGAGGTTCACACAATGACAGGCTTACCCTTAATATTCATGTTCATCCTCGCAATCGTCTGCATGATTTTCCTGATCTCGAAGTTCAAGATCCACCCGTTCATCTCGATCATGCTGGTGTCACTGGTGCTCGGTCTTGTCGCGGGCATCCCGATCGTGGACCAGACCGCCGCTGACGGGACTAAGGTCTCCGGCATCGCGACGATCATCGGGCAGGGCTTCTCCGGTACGTTCACGAGTATCGGTATCGTCATCATTCTCGGTGCCCTGATCGGCTCGATTCTGGAGCAGACAGGTGCCGCGCTGAAGCTGGCTGACATGACGATCCATCTGGTTGGCAAGAATCACCCGGTCCTCGCCATGGAGCTCATGGGCTGGGTCGTTTCCATCCCGGTTTTCTGCGATTCCGGCTTCGTTATCCTGAACCCGATCCGCAAGGCCCTGGTGAAGCGAACCGGTGCCAGCAGTGTCGCCATGTCCATCGCACTGGCTTCCGGCCTTTATATTTCGCACGTATTCATTCCTCCGACTCCCGGACCGATCGCCGCGGCATCTACACTCGGTATCGGTGACAATCTGCTGATCCTGATGGGTCTCGGTGCGCTCTGCTCTATCTTCCCCATTATTTCCGGCTATATCTGGGCAAACCGCGTCGGCAAAACGGAGAAGGCAGGCGACGAAGCTGATGCTTCCGAGGTTTCCAAGACCTATGAGGAGCTGGTTGCCGAATACGGCGAGCTTCCGAACGGCTTCCTGTCCCGCGCGCCCATCATCATCCCCATCATCCTGATGGCACTCTCTTCCATCGCATCGATGGCCAAGTGGTCCGGCGCAGGTGCCGATTTCCTGAAGTTTCTCGGCACTCCGATCATCGCCCTGGCAGTTGGTACAGCCTTCGCGGTAGCACAGCTTCGCACCGCGGGCAAGATGAAGGACTTCTACAAGATCACGGATGACACGCTCAAGACCGTAGGTCCCATCCTGTTCGTTACGGCAGCAGGCGGCGTGCTCGGCAAGGTCATCTCCAGCTCCGACATGGTCAACTACATCTCCGCACACGCGACGGTTCTGTCCGCAATGGGCATCTTCTTCCCGTTCCTGCTGTCCGCGATCCTGAAGACCGCACAGGGCTCCTCCACGGTTGCCCTCACGACGACAGCCGGCATCGTGCAGCCGCTGCTGCCCGTCCTTGGATTCACCACACCCGTGCAGATCGCCCTCGTTACCCTGGCGATCGGCGCCGGTGCCATGACGGTATCGCACGCAAACGACTCCTACTTCTGGGTTGTTACGAACTTCGGTGAGATGACGCCGGAGCAGGGCTATCGGACCGAGACCGTGAACACGCTGATCATGGGTATCGCATCCATCCTGGAGATCTTCCTGCTGTCACTGTTCCTGCATTGACAGCACGGACGATGCCGGAGGGTTTCACCGCATATAGCGCAAGGGGATGCCGCCGGCATCCCCTTGCTGATCCTGCAGGCACAAACAGCCGCGTTCTATCGTGAAGCAGGCGTGCCTGTACCAGCATTCAGGGAATATTCTTAATACACACAAGAAAGGAAAGGAGTCTATGAATAAAATACTGCGCAGTGACTGCGACGCCATCGTAAAGGCAAGCCTTGACAAGGTCCTGCCCGATACCGCGGTCGCACGTGCACTGGAGGCTTTTCATCCCGGCAATGGGAAAACCGTTCTCGTTGCCGCCGGCAAGGCCGCGTGGCAGATGGCAAACGCCGCGGTGCGGGTGCTGGGCCATGTGGATGCCGGCATCGTGGTGACGAAATACGATCATGTGAAAGGCGATATCCCCGGCGTGGAATGCTGCGAGGCAGGTCATCCCGTGCCGGATGACAACAGCTTCGCCGCGACGCGCAAGGCACTGGATCTCGTCGATCCGCTGACCGCGGACGACACGGTGATCTTCCTGCTGTCCGGCGGCGGCAGTGCCCTGTTCGAGCAGCCGCTGATTCCCGGGGAGGAGCTGCAGGATATCACGAAGCAGCTGCTCGCCTGCGGTGCGCCCATCACGGAGATGAATACAATCCGCAAGCGCCTGTCCGCCGTCAAGGGCGGCAGGTTTGCGGAGTGCTGTGATCCGGCGCGTGTCTTCAGCATCGTGCTGTCCGATATCCTCGGCGACCCGCTCGATATGATCGCTTCCGGCCCCGCCTATCCGGATTCCTCGACCTGTGAGGATGCGCTCGCCATCGTGGAAAAGTATCAACTGAAGCTCTCCGACGCTGCGATGGAGCTGCTGCACAGGGAGACGCCGAAGAAACTCACCAATGTAACGACACAGATCACCGGGTCCGTGCGGGAGCTGTGCGCTGCCGCTGCCGCGAAGGCGGCTGAGCTGGGGTATGATCCCGTCATTCTCACGGACCAGCTGGACTGCGAAGCGCGGGAAGCAGGTCGGTTCCTTGCCTCGATCCTGAAAACGCACGCCGGAGAGCACAGGAAGCTCGCCTACATCGCCGGCGGGGAAACCGTTGTCCACCTGACAGGGAAAGGCCTCGGCGGAAGGAATCAGGAGCTCGCGCTGGCGGCGGCGCCCGCGATCGCGGGACTTCCCGGAGCTGCCGTATTCTCGTTTGGCAGTGACGGGACGGACGGTCCCACCGACGCAGCCGGCGGGTATGTGGATTCCGAAACCATGAAAGCCCTGCAGGATCAGGGAACCGATGTCTTCCGCGTGCTGCAGGACAACGATGCCTACCACGCACTGAAGTCTGTCGACGGCCTCATCCTGACCGGCCCCACCGGAACGAATGTGAACGACGTCGCGCTGGCACTCCTTACTGAGTGATCGTCCAATACAGCCGGCCAGTCGGTCCGCCTATCCTGTAAACCATAACAAATACCACGCCGTGGCTCTTCCGCGGTGTGGTATTATTGTTTGCGGAATTGATGTCATTTCTTCATGGAGCAATGTATGATCCGTAATATTCTGCTGGATGTGGACGGAACGCTGTGGGATTCCGCGCCGCAGGTGACCGTTTCCTGGAACGAGGTGCT
This sequence comes from uncultured Lachnospiraceae bacterium, assembly GCA_900316855.1. Lineage (GTDB taxonomy): Bacteria > Bacillota > Clostridia > Lachnospirales > Lachnospiraceae > CAG-791. The sequence continues at coordinate 3,534 of ONEK01000038.1, forward strand.
GGAACAGCACCGGGACCTGACCGACAGGGTCGTGACCGTCGGGGACATGTACCACCTTATGGGCAAAACCATGACGGAGATCGGCGAAGCGCTTTTTCCGGAGCTGCCGGCCGATACCCGGAACGCGCTCATGCGGGAAAACATGGAACACGAGAACGAATACCTGCAGAAGGTAAGCGGCCGCTTCTATGACGGGCTCGAGGAAACTCTCCTGTCCATGACAGAGGAGGGATTCCGGTTCTATATCGTGAGCAACTGTCAGGACGGGTATATCCAGGCGCTGCTGCAGTACGGCAGATACCATGAATGCATCACGGACTTCGACTGCTACGGCAGAACCGGACTGCCGAAATGTGACACGATCCGTATCCTCATGAAGCGCGACCGCCTGAAGCCGGAGGAGACGGTCTATCTGGGCGATACCTCCATGGATGAAACCGCCGCCGGGAAGGCCGGCATCGCTTTTATTCACGCGGCGTACGGCTTCGGCACCGCGGAGCATCCGCTCGCGGTCGTTCACGACATCCGCGAGCTGCCTCAGGTGATCGGACGGCTGAACGCTGATCGGTTCCAGCGGCACGTTCCGTCCATTGGTTAATTTTATAGATTTTTTATCGTTGTTCCGCCTGTGAATGTGTAAATTGCTGTATAATTGCTTTATGGGTACCACAAATTCCAAAATGTTACACAATTACCTGTCTCATGAAAGGAGATAATTATGCAGCAGTACCTCAATCCTCGTTTTGTTTATCACGGTGAAAATGCCATTGATGCCCTGAAGACCCTAAAGGGTCACAAAGCCATGATCTGTATCGGCGGCGGCTCCATCAAGCGCAACGGACACCTGGACCGCATCCTCGACAACCTGAAGGAAGCCGGGTTTGAAACCGACCTCATCGAGGGAATCGAGTCAGATCCTTCAGTTACCACGGTCATGGAAGGCGCGAAGAAGATGGAAGCCTTCGGACCTGACTGGATCATCGGCGTCGGCGGCGGCTCCCCGATTGATGCCGCGAAGGCAATGTGGATCAAATACGAATATCCCGACATCACGTTCGAGCAGATGACTGTTCCGTTCGGCCTTCCGGAGCTTCGCAAAAAGGCACAATTCTGCGCAATTCCGACCACGTCCGGAACCGGCACGGAGGTGACCGCATTCTCCATCATCACGGATTATGAGAAGGGAATCAAATACCCGATTGCGGATTTCAACATCACGCCGGACGTAGCGATCGTAGATCCCGCACTGGTTGCTACACTGCCGAAGAAGCTTGTTGCGTTTACCGGCATGGACGCGCTGACACACTCGATTGAGTCCTATGTTTCCACTGCGCACAGCGCTTATACGGATGCCATGGGCCTTCACGCAATGCGGCTGATCCAGGAAAATCTCGTTGCCTCCTACAGCGGGGATCCTGACGCAAGGGCAGCGATGCATGACGCGCAGTGCCTTGCCGGCATGGCATTCTCGAGCGGTCTTCTCGGAATTGTACATTCCATGGCGCATAAGACCGGCGCGGCGTTCTCCGGCGGCCATATCATTCACGGCTGCGCGAACGCAATGTATCTGCCGAAGGTTATCAAGTTCAACGCCGGCCGCAAGGAGACTGCGGCGCGCTTTGGCCAGATCGCGGATGAGCTGCATCTGGGCGGTCTGACGACGACGGACAAGGTTGACAATCTCATCGGGTTCTGCCGTAAGCTCAATCACCTCATGAACATCCCCATGAGCATCAACGAATATGGTGATGGCGGCCTTAAGGTGGAAGCCGGAAAGGGCATCGTTCCGGAGGAGGAGTTCTTCAAGAAGCTGCCGGATATCGCGGCAAACGCGCTTCTCGATGCCTGCACAGGCGCCAATCCGCGTCCGGTCAGCCAGAAGGAGATGGAAAACCTGCTGACCTGCTGCTATTACGACACCGAGGTTCTGTTCTGAGCCGGACCTTATTCCATACGGAAGACGTGAACTGAAAAACCGCCGATCAGGATTTTTTCCCGGATCGGCGGTTTTTTCTGCTTATTTTCTGTCTGATTTAAGCGGTGCAGGCACACCCTGTGCGTCCGGATCGGGTTCGCCCGCGGAGCTTCCCCGGCCTGCTGCGCCGGGAAGGCGGGATCGGGAATATTTTCAGGGAGCCGTGCTGTGCTTCGGCACGAAGAAGGTATCCTGATAGGCTCCCTCGAGCTTCAGAAGTGCAATCTTCCGGTCGATGCCGCCGGCATAGCCGGTAAGGCTGCCATTTGTGCCGACAACGCGGTGGCAGGGAACGATGACGGATATCTCGTTGCGGGCAACCGCTCCGCCGACCGCCTGGGCCGACATTGCCTTCAGACCGCGTTTTGCTGCCATCTGCCGCGCAATTTCACCGTAGGTCATGGTCTTCCCGAAGGGAATGGAATACAGGATTTCCCATACCTCGTTCTGGAAATCCGAGCCGATGAAATGGACAGGAACCTTCGTTTCCGGTTCCCTGCCGCTGAAATAAACATCGAGCCATTCCTTCGCCCTGTCGAAAACCGGGAGTTCCTTCTCCTCATGCTCCTTGTCAAGATAGAGACCGAAATATTTCTGTCCTTCAAACCAAAGGCCCGTGAGGCCCACAGAATCAGCCGCGAGGACGATTCCTCCAAGCGGCGACTCATAACGACTTGTGTACTGCATCCTGTTCCTCCTTATTCACGGCCGGAAGCCTTTGATGCTTTCCGGATGACTTTCTTTTTACTTTTGTCTGCCGGAGCCGGCTTTTTCTTTGGCTGCCAGTCATGGAGCTCCGGAATCGCCCCACCCGCTATCGCCCACAGATACAGGCTGGCAACGCTGCCGTACGGGCTGAACCTGCGGCGGTATTTCTCAAACAGCTTCCGGTCTACCTTCCGGTGGTGATACAGCATACGGAGTCCCCGCACAATGGCGAGGTCATCATAGCTGAAAACATCCGGCCGCTGCAGGCAGAACAGCAGGATCATCTCCGCCGTCCACACACCGATTCCCCGGAGGGAAGCGAGCGCCCGGATCGCCTCGTCATCCGGCAGCTGCGCAACAGCCTCGAGATCAAATTCCCCGCTTTGCACCTTCCGGGCAAAGTCCTGCATGTATTCAACCTTGCGGAACGTTGTGCCCAGCGACTGCAGCTTTGCGGGGTCCGCGCCGGCAATGGCGTCCGCGGTGATCCTTCCGTATCGGTCCTGCATTCTTCCCCAGATGGTGTCCAGTGCCTTGGTTGCGATCTGCTGACCGATAATCTGATGAATCACGGCGGCAAAGAGGTCTTCATCCACCTCCCGCTCTACATGCCCGATCCTGTCAATGGCTTCGCCCAGCTTCGGATCCCTGGCCTTCAGGTAATCTGTTTCCTTCTCCCCGTATTCGAAATACATGAATCAGTTTTTCACTCCTATGATCTGGATCCAGCGCTGCTGAAAGAAAATCCGCCCCTCTTCCATATAGGGATCGAAACCGGTCCGTTCGCCGCCTGCAATTTCCTCTGTCATTCGTTTTTCAATCAGGTCTGCTGACCCGGCCGGTGTCCTGGTAAGATCCATCCAGTCCTTCAGCGAGACAGGGATCTTTATGATTTCACACTTCCGAATCGTGATGCCTTCAGTCCGAAAGAGCCTTCGCATCTCTTCCCGACTGAGGTTTCTCACATGGGATGAATCCCGCATTCTCTCGAGCTCATCCTCCCTGTCGCGAAGCTCCGGCGCCGCTGCCTCCATATCAATCAGGATCAGAGAACCGCTCTTTTTCAGAACCCGTTTCATCTCGGCAAACACAGCCGCAGGGCGCTGCAAATGGTGAAACGAGAGTCTTGTAATGACTGCGTCAAAGCTTTCATCCGGAAAAGGCATGCGCTCCGCATCACCCGCGACAAACCGGATGTTGCGGATTCCGCTCTTCTCCGCTTCCTGCTTACCGATTGAAAGCATTTCGGACGTGATATCAAGACAGGTGATCTCACGGACAAGCGGGGCAATGGCGCGCCCCAGTGCGCACGTTCCTGCAGCGGTCTCCAACACTCTGTCCTGCGGCCGGAAGCCGGATTCCCGAATCGTGTACCGCAGATACTCCTGCTTCGAAAAATTCAGCTTTGGTGTCTCAAAATTTTCCGCCTGTATTGCAAAGGATTTCCGGATCGTCTGATTGTGATCTTCCGCGTTCACTTGCCTGTTCCCCTCCGCGGCTGCCTCTGTGATAGATACATACATTTATCAGCTTATCTAGTACATCGAATAAAAATTAACTGGCTATATCTACGTTTGATTTAACACCAGCAGCTTTGGCTTCGCCTTGACTGATCTCATCCAGTTTGTAGGTC
>ONEK01000012.1 GCA_900316855.1 uncultured Lachnospiraceae bacterium
GTCTCGACGTGTACGGTATGCCCGAACTGGTCTACAGGGGTGACGGCGCGAAGCTCATAGCCTCCTGATGCGAGAATTTTCAGGTCGCGGGCGAGGGTTGCAGGGTCGCAGGAGACATAGACGATCCGCTCGGGGCGGACCTGCAGGATGGTCTCAAGGCAGGCGGTATCACAGCCCTTCCGGGGCGGATCTACTACGACGACATCGACGTGGACGTCGTTTCCCGCCTCGTGGTGGCTCCGGACGTATGCGGGCAGAACTTCCTCCGCCCTGCCTGCCTGGAATGCTACATTGGTGATTCCATTGAGTTCAGCGTTTTTCTTCGCGTCTTCAATGGCCTGCGGAACGACCTCTACTCCGTACACCTTCCGGGCAAAGCCCGCCAGGAACAGGGAGATGGTGCCGACCCCGCAGTACAGGTCCCAGATGGTTTTGCTGCGGTCAGGGGCTGCATAGGCAAGTGCAATGCTGTAGAGTTTCTCTGTCTGGAAGGGGTTGACCTGGTAAAACGACAGGGGCGAGATACGGAAGGAAATGCCGGTATCCATCGGTTCAAACGAGAGGGCTCCGGCAGTGCCGTCTGTCCCGGAGTGCTCCACAACACGAAAGATGTGCAGGGAGTCCCGGATCGAGTCCGCACCCCAGAGCGTCCGCATGCGCTGTCCCATAATGACATTGGTCCTCGCCGTATTGGTATTAAGCGTGATGCTGGTCATGTGCGGCAGCGCACTGAGTGTGCCGACGAGGCGGTCCTCCTCCGGAAGCTTCGTTCCGTTGACCACAAGGCAGACCATGGCCTCTTCGGAATAGGCGCCCTGCCGGATCAGAATATGGCGCAGAAGCCCTGTTCCGGTCTTCTCATCATAGGCGTGCACACCGCAGCGCTTCATGTAATCCAGAATCACGGAGAGGATCTGCTGATTCTGCTGCGCACCAATAAGGCAGTCCGATACCGGTACGATGACATGGGTCCGTCCTGCGTAGAAGCCGGCGACCGGCTCCCCATCGCGTTCTCCGACCGGCAGCTGGGCCTTGTTCCTGTACCGGTAGGGGTTCTCCATACCGACGATCGGGTGCATGACGCGTGCAACGGTTTCCGGCGCAAAACCGCCGATCCGGATCAGATCGTCTGTTACCTTTTTCTGCTTGAATTCCAGCTGCTTATCATACGACAGCGCCTGAATCTGGCAGCCGCCGCATTTCGCGGCGATCCCGCAGGGCGGTGTCACGCGGTAAGGCGAGGGCTTCTCAATACTCAGGAGCTTTGCGAAGGCGTAGGATTTCTTCGCCTTCATGATTCTGCAGGTCACGCAGTCGCCGATTACAGCATCCTTCACAAACAGGGTATAGCCGTCCACCCTGCCGATACCTTCGCCGCCGGATCCGATATCGTCAATCGTGACCTCGAGAACGTCATCCTTCCTGAATTGTCTTAATTCCTGTCCCATCTGCAATGATCTGACTTACCCTGTCTGCTAAATTTCGGTTTTGCGGATGTTGGAATCCAGGAGCGGCTGGAATCCCAGCCAGGGGGATTCGGACTTCGTCTCCAGGAATTCGCGGAAGATTTCCAGCTTCGCGTCCGCATTGTCCGCGAAATTCAGGGCAGCCGCCTCCGCAATCGCAGGTTTCTTGGGAGAACCGAATTCCAGCTCTCCGTGGTGTGCGAGGATGCAGTGACGGAGTTCATTCGAAAGTGTCTCCGGGAAATCAGGGATTTCCTTTATCTTCTCATCGATCATTTCCACACCGATAATGATATGGCCGATAAGCTGACCCTCGTCGGTGTAGTCGTTCTTCGGAAAACTGGAGAGCTCTTTCGTCTTGCCGATGTCATGGAAGATTGCCGCCGTGATCAGAAGGTCCCGGTTCAGGAACGGATAATTGTCCGCAAATGTGCTGCACAGTTTCGTAACACCAAGCGTATGCTCCAGGAGTCCCCCGAGGAACCCGTGATGAACCGTCTTGGCAGCGGAGGAGCGCTGGAACTGCTTTTTAAATTCTTCATCCTCAATAAAAAACTTTATGATGAGCTGACGCAGATGCGGCTCCTTCACCGTGTTGGCGAGGTTGATCAGCTCCTGGTACATCTCCCTGATGTTCTTCTTCGTAACCGGAACATATTCCTCCGGGTTGTATTCGCCCTCATGACACTTCCGGGCACGCTTGACATTGAGCTGGAGCTTCTTCTGGTAGACTGTGACCTCTCCCATGATATCCACGTAATCCATTTCGGAGAAGTCCTCGATCCCGACACTACCGGGCTCCCAGATCTTGGCGTCCACACTGCCCGTCTTGTCCTGCAGCGTCAGGCTGTCATAGGCCCTGCCGTTCTTGGCGGTCAGGGAGAGCTTCTTCTTGACCAGGTAAATGTCGTTGACGGTGTCGCCTTCCTTCAGATCCTTGATATATTTCATATACATTCCTTCCTGTAACTTAGATCCGCTGATGCGGATCATTCGAACTTACCTCTTTATGCCTGCGTCAGCAGGCATCTATCGTGTGAAATCCGCGGAGGCGGTTTCACACGTATAATCAGGAGCCGGATGCCGCAGGCACCGGCTGTGTTTCGAATGATCCGCATCGGCGGATCATTCGAACTTCAGACGGCTTCCAAGCGACACAGTAAAGTCTATCGGTTCATAGCCGTCGCTCCCCTGCCGCAGAGCGTGCACGGTGACCAGGGATTCCGCCTTCACTTCCTCCAATGCCGTGATGAGATCGGAGAACCCGGCGATATCATGGCCGTTAAACCGCGTAATCACATCACCGGACTGGAGGCCCGATTCCATCGCCGGGGAATCCATCTCGAAGCGGGTGATATAGGCGCCCTCCGGTACGCCGAGCGTGTCGTGGATTTTCGCGGGGACGTCTGTCCCGTGAATGCCGAAATACGGCATCTGTACCGCGTTGCTCAGATTCTCGAGCAGGGACTTGATCTCCGTAATACCAACGGCGGAGATCAGATTGGAAGAATCCGTGCTGTTGTAACTCAGATCAATGATTCCGATCACCGCACCGTCCAGATCGACCAGGGCGCCCGCCGCCTGGGTGCTGCCGTAGATATCTGTCGTGATCCGGCAGTAGCCGCTGTCCGTCGTATCGATAGGGAGCGCCGCGTTCGTCACAATTCCGTAGGATACGGAGCCCTGTGAGCCGGAAGGGGAGCCGACGGCGATGACCGGCTTGCCCAGGAGGTCAGCCCGGGCACTGGAGCCCAGCTTCGCCACCGCAATGGAATCATTGGTGCTGAAGGGTGCTGCCAGATCACTCTCATCGACAGACAGAACGAGGAATCCTGTCACCGTATCCTCTGCGCGGATTTGCGCATCTGCCTCGGAGCCATCCATAAAGGTGACCTCGATCTCCTCCGCGTGTTTCAGACTGGTATCGCGTGTCACAATGAGAAGCCTGCCGTCATTCTCCGCAATGATGGTGCCGCTCGTCCTGCCCGAATTCTCATAGGCATCCCCGGCCCAGTCGTAATCTGACGTGATACCGGTCACGGTCACCATGGATTTCGCTGCACGGGAAGCGATCTCACTCAGGGAGTCATACTGATCCCGATACATCCTGGTGCGCCCGGAGCCGGTCTCCAGCTGATCCAGGACCTGCTTCCTTATCTCATCCGCGTTGACAATATCCCTGGCCGCCTCCTGTGCAGCCTCCTGCGCTTCCTGCTTCTGCATCTGTGCGTCGTCCGCAACCATGTCCTCGGGGGAAATTTCATCCTTCGTCGAGGCTTCCTCCGGGAATGTAACGGGCGTCTGCGGCTTGTCCGACCCGGAATTGATCGCCCTGCTGACAATGGGCTCGAGTGCGAGGAATACGACACAGGCAATTGCGCCGAACAGGACTGCCAGGACAACCGTGATCAGGGTCCTCCGGATCAGCCTCCTGCGATTCACCGGACGTGCCTTGATCTTCTCCTTCATGAAGTCGGTATTTACTACCGGAGGCTCCTGGGGGAGAGAGTCCTGCGGTTTCTGATTTTTCTCCTCTGACATATGCTTCCTGCTCCTTGCAGACCCGGGGCGCCGTTACGCGAATAAGTATATCACTGCATGCTATAATAACCCTGTTTCAAGCATAGCCACAAGATCAGCCGCCGTCTTTCCTCTCCGGCGGATTCAGGATATTTATGAACAACAGAGTACTCAGGACCGTTGAATTCAACAAAATCATTGACCGTCTGAAGTCGCACGCTACATCGGACCCGGGCCGCAGGATGTGTGAAGAACTGGTTCCCTATGACAGCCTGGAGGACATCGAACGTGCCCAGCGCGAGACGGAGGCCGCCGCAGGTCTGATCTTCCGGAACGGGTCTACGAGCTTTGGCTCGAATTACGACCTCACTCCCGCCCTGAAGGAGCTGTCCGTCGGGCTCGCTCTGACAGCGCCCGAGCTGATGCATCTCGCATCGTTTCTCGAAAATATTGCAAGAGTGAAAAATTACGGCACGGATGACCGGGAATCACCGCTTTTTGATCTGTTTGAATGCCTGTATCCCATCACGCCCCTGTCGCAGGAGATCCGTCGCTGCATCCTCGCGGAGGATGTCATTGCGGATGATGCTTCGCCGGAGCTCAGAAAGGTCCGCCGGGAACTGCAGCTCACCGATGACAGAATACATCAGCAGCTGACGAAAATGCTGAATGTCACCTTCGCTTCCTGCCTGCAGGAAAGCGTCGTTACACTGCGCGATGACCGCTACTGTCTGCCGGTAAAGAGCGAATACAAGACCCAGGTCCGCGGAATCGTCCATGACCAGTCGTCCACGGGTTCGACGCTTTTCATCGAGCCCGCTCAGATCGTGGAGCTGGGCAATCAGCTGCGGGAGCTGCAGGTACAGGAGAAGAAGGAAATCCAGAAGGTTCTGGAGAACCTCTCCTCCCGGGCGGCGGGCCATTACACGGAGCTTCGCGATGATGCCGCCAATATGACAACCCTTGACTTCATCTTCGCGAAGGCAGAGCTTGCCCTGGAGGAGAATGCCACCCGCCCGGTGTTCAATGCAAAGCACGTCATCCGCATCCGGAAGGGCCGGCATCCGCTCATTGATCCGAAGAAGGTGGTCCCCATCGACCTGGAAATCGGGGATTCCTGTGACATGATCATCGTTACGGGGCCGAATACCGGCGGCAAAACCGTGACGCTCAAGACGGTCGGCCTGTTGGAACTGATGGGGATGGCAGGCCTTCATATCCCGGCAGGCGACCGGTCGGAGCTGTCTGTATTCCGTGAGGTTTTCGCCGACATCGGAGATGAACAGTCCATCGAGCAGTCGCTGTCCACGTTCTCGTCCCATATGACGACCATCGTTGACATCCTGAAGCGCGCGGACCGGAACTGCCTGTGCCTGTTCGATGAGCTGGGAAGCGGGACAGATCCGACAGAGGGCGCTGCACTCGCCATCTCCATCCTGAACTTCCTGCACACAAGGGGAATCACAACACTTGCAACGACACATTACGCTGAGCTGAAGCTCTACGCCATGCGGACGGAGGGGATCGTAAACGCCAGCTGTGAGTTTGACGTGGAAACCCTGCGCCCCACATACCGCCTGTTGGTCGGCGTTCCCGGCAAATCCAATGCCTTCGCGATTTCCCAGAAGCTGGGACTGCCCGGGTACATCATTGAAACCGCGCGGGAGCAGATGAGCCAGGAATCGAAGGATTTCGAGGACGTGCTGTCCGATCTGGAGAAGACCCGCATTCAGGCTGAAAAAGATCGTGCTGAGGCAGACCGCATCCGTGCACAGCTCGAGAAGAGGGAGGCGGAGCTTAAGAAGAAGGAGGACGCCCTGGAAGCGCACCGCAGGCAGATTCTGGACGATGCGAATGAAAAAGCCAAGAACATCCTCCAGGACGCCAAGAACCGTGCCGACAGAGCGATCTCCGACCTGCGCAAGGCAGGAGACGGGGCCGCGCTCCAGACCATGGAAAAAACCCGCACATCGCTCCGGGAACAGGTTTCAGCGCGCAACAAGCGTCTTGCCTATAAGCCCGAAGCGAAAAATCCCCGGAAGACACTCAGACCTTCCGAGATCCACATCGGGGATCAGGTGCACGTCGTATCCATGGGCATGAACGGTATCGTTTCCTCGCTGCCGGACGCAAAAGGGAAGCTGAACGTCCGGATCGGCATCATGCATTCCGAAGTAAAGCTGGATGATCTGGCCCTCGTCGATGAAGAAACAGGCATGACGCTGAAGCCCGGCCAGAAGGCGGCGAAACGATCCGGGAGCGCTCTGCGGAAGGCTTATGAGGGCGGCGGAAACCGGGAGGGAGTGCAGATGGATCTGTCACGCTCCCTGCAGATTTCTCCGGAGATCAATCTGCTGGGCCTGACGACAGATGAAGCCATCCTGAAACTCGATAAATATCTGGACGACGCACGGATGTCCCACCTGGACAGTGTCCGTGTGGTGCACGGGAAAGGGACAGGCGCCCTTCGGAACGCCGTGCAGAACTACCTGCGCAGACAGACGTGGATCCGCTCGTACCGTGCCGGTGATTTTGGCGAGGGCGATGCCGGCGTGACCATTGTATATCTGTGAGGGAAAGGGAGAACTCCGAAATGACAGCAAGCAAGCAGAAAATACTGATCGTAGATGACGATGCCAACATCGCCGAGCTCATCAGTCTGTACCTGAACAAGGAATGCTATGACACGAAGATCGTCGGCGACGGAGAGGCGGCATTGTCCGCGTTCGACAGCTACCGCCCCGACCTGATCCTGCTGGACCTGATGCTGCCGGGAATCGACGGGTATCAGGTATGCCGTGAAATCCGGCAGAAGTCACAGACGCCCATCATCATGCTGTCCGCAAAGGGAGAGGTTTTCGACAAGGTCCTCGGGCTGGAGCTGGGGGCGGACGATTACATGGAGAAGCCGTTTGACTCCAAGGAGCTCGTGGCACGCGTAAAGGCAGTCCTGCGGCGCTATCACCCGCAGGGAGAGTCGGAAATATCCATCGGTCCGGACGAGAAAATTGTGGAGTACCCGGATCTTGTCATCAATCTGACGAACTATTCCGTCATTTATCAGGGACAGCAGCTGGAAATGCCGCCGAAGGAGCTGGAACTCCTGTACTTCCTTGCCTCCTCACCCAACCGCGTTTTCACCCGGGAACAGCTGCTGGATCAGATCTGGGGCTACGAATACATCGGCGATACACGGACTGTCGACGTGCACATCAAGCGTATCCGTGAAAAAATCCATGACAACGAGAACTGGCGCATCTCGACAATCTGGGGAATCGGCTATAAATTCGAAACACTGCAGCGGCAATGAGAAAGACGTTATATATCAAGTTCATCCTGGCGTATGTGCTGTTCGCCATCTTCGGCTTCATTGTCGTCGCAACATTTGTCTCCAGCATGACTCTGGACCAGTGCCGGCAGAAAAAGGCAAATTCCCTTTATAAGGAGGCGACGACCATCGCGAATTCCTACGCTGCCGATCTGTACAGCTCCGAGGTTTCGCTGGATTCCGTCACACGTCAGCTGACTGCGCTCAGCTCCTATATCGGTGCGGATATCTGGATCATCAACCCGTCCGGCCGTATGGTCGTTGAATCCGGCATTACACTGGACCCCTCCAGAGAGGTCTATGTAGACGGCTTCAATCCGACGGAATTTGCCGGGCACCTGTATACGGAAGGGACGTTTTTCGGCTTCTACAAAGAGGAACACCTGTCTGTTCTCGCCCCGATCGTCACGAATTACCGCACAAACGGTTATGTTGTCATCCATGTTCCCGAGAGCACCATCTCTGCGGAGGCAGCGGCGCAGCTGAACATCTCCTATCTGGAGCTGCTGATTCTGCTCCTGCTGTCGCTCATCATCCTCATCTTCTTCACAGAGATCGTCTATATCCCTCTCCGGAAGATCACAAAGGCGACGGAGCAGTATGCGGCCGGAAACATGCATTACCGGTTCTCCGTCGATTCCGAGGACGAGATGGGTTATCTTGCGGCATCCCTGAATTACATGGCTTCTGAAATCGCCCGGCAGGAGGATGACCAGAAGAAGTTCATCGCAAACGTCTCGCATGATTTCCGCTCGCCGCTTACCTCGATCCGGGGCTTTCTGACCGCCATGCTCGACGGAACGATTCCGACCGGAATGCACGAGAAGTACCTCCGCGTCGTCCTGAACGAAACGGAGCGCCTTACGAAGCTGACGAACGGCCTGCTGACCCTGAACAACCTCAACATGAATGGAATGCTGCTGCAGAGGACGGATTTCGATATCAATGATACGATCCGCAGCGTTGCCGCCTCGTTCGAGCAGACGTGCCGGGAAAAGTCTGTGCAGATTGATCTCGTTCTCCTCGGGAACGTGCTGTATGTGAATGCTGACAGGGACAAAATCGAGCAGGTCCTGTACAACCTCGTGGATAATGCCGTCAAGTTCTCCCATCGGGATTCCGCGGTCAAAATCGAAACATCAGAGCGGCATTCCAAGGTTTTCGTCTCCGTGAAGGATTCCGGAATCGGAATTCCCAAGGATGACCAGAAACTGATCTTCGACCGTTTCTACAAGACGGATCTGTCCCGGGGCAAGGACAAAAAAGGAACCGGCCTCGGTCTGTCCATTGTTCGTGAGATTCTGCGTGCCCACGATGAAAACATCAATGTCATATCGACCGAAGGTGTCGGTTCCGAATTTATTTTTTCGTTGAAGCGGTCCGGGCTGAACGATCAGCTCGAGGACTGAGTCCTGCTCCTCACTGTTCCCCGCTGCGCAGACCGCTGACAAAATCACCGAGGCGTGCGAGGGCTTTCTTCAGGTTGTCGATGGAATAAGCATAGGATATCCGCAGGTACCCCTCCCCGCAGTCCCCGAAGGCGGTGCCCGGTACGATGGCAACCTTCTGCTCCTTCAGAAGCCTCGTCGCGAATTCATCAGAACTCATCCCGAATTCCCGGATGCACGGGAAGACATAAAATGCTCCCTCCGGTTCAAAGCATGGCAGTCCCATCCCATTCAGGGTGTGCAGAACGAACCTTCTGCGCTCATCGTAGGCTTCCCGCATGCGGGCGATATCCTCATCGCCGTTCTTCAGTGCCTCCACTGCCGCGTACTGCGACGTGGTCGGGGCGCACATGATACAGAACTGGTGGATCTTGACCATCTGACGGATGATTGGTTCCGGTCCGCAGGCATAGCCGAGCCTCCAGCCTGTCATGGCATATGCCTTGGAGAAGCCGTTGATCAGGATGGTCCTCTCCTGCATACCGGGGAGGGAAGCGATGGATACGTGCTTCCGGTCGCCATAGGTCAGCTCCCCGTAAATTTCATCCGAAACAACAATCAGGTCATGCCGGATAATGACCGGAACGAGCTTCTCCAGGTCTTCGCGCTCCATAATCGCACCGGTAGGATTGTTGGGGAAAGGCATCACGAGAATCTTCGTCCTCGGGGTGATTGCCGCTTCCAGCTCCTCCGGGGTCAGACGGAAGCGGTTTTTCTCCTGCAGGTTGATGACGACGGGTTTCCCGTCAGACAGGAGAACACACGGCTCGTAGGAAACATACGAGGGCTCCGGAATCAGGACCTCGTCGCCCGGATTGATCATGGCACGCATGGCAAGGTCAATTGCCTCCGACCCCCCGACCGTGATCAGAATCTCATGCATGTAATGGTAATCCAGCCCCTGCGTGCGCTTGAGGTAGGCCGCAATCTCAGCCCGGAGCTCCCGAAGACCGGAATTGGACGTATAAAACGTCCGTCCCTTTTCCAGGGAGTAGATGCCCTCGTCCCGGATGTGCCAGGGCGTATCAAAATCCGGCTCGCCCACGCCGAGGGAAATGGCATCCTTCATCTCCGCGACGATATCGAAGAACTTGCGGATGCCGCTGGGCCTGAGGGCGACGGTTTTCTCTGCCAGGATATCTTCTCTCATGGTGTGACAATCTCCCTCAGATCTTCGTATTTTCTGCTCATGATGGTGCCGTGATCCTTGTACTTCTTCAGGATGAAGTGTGTGGTTGTGCCGATGACCGTATCGAGCGTGGACAGCTTGTTCGTGACAAAGCCCGCCACTTCCCTCAGCGTCTTCCCCTCCAGGATGACCATCAGGTCATAGCCGCCGCTCATCAGGTATACGGTCGATACCTCGGGATATTTGTAAATCCGCTCCGCAATGTTGTCGAAGCCCATATCCCGCTGCGGCGTTACACGGACCTCAATCAGGGCCGTGACCTTCTCAATGCCGGTCTTGTCCCAGTTGATCATGGTGTGGTAGCCGCAGATGACGCCGTCATTTTCCAGTTCCTGCATCGCGTTGGCGATCTCGGCTTCCTCGGTTCCCAGCATTACCGCAAGCTCGGAAAGATCGATCCGGCTGTTTTTCTCAATGATGGTCAGAATTCGTTCCTTGAGTGTATTCATGCATTTCCCTTTCATTGGTTGGATCAGGTGAAGCGCTGAGCGGCCGGCTGTTACGAACGGCGGATAAGCCTCTCAGGTCACACATATGGTGACATCTTACCACGTTTGATGCCGGGATGCTCCACGATCTGCGTGCCGCAGCGCTTAAAAAGATTAAGGTATCAAAAGTGATTACGGATTGTCTTGCCGCTGACATTATGCCCTGTGAAGGATCGCTGCGGCAGAATCCGGCGCGGGGCGTTCGAGGCAGCGCTTCTCGTCTCCGTTGAGAATGAGCTTGTCCCTGCCCTCCTGCAGGTATCCGATGACGCCGGCACGGATGCCCGCATCCGCAAGGTCCGCAATGATCCGGTCCGGATCCGGTGTCACGGCAAGAAGCATCCCTGCGGATTCCGCTTCATAGGGATTCTGACCGTAGTAATCGAAGGCCTCGATCGCTTCCTGCCGGAGGGGAATGGAAGAAAGCTCCACGGAAAATCCCAGCCCGCTTTTCTGTGACAGTTCCCACAGTGCGGCAAAAATCCCTCCCTCGGAGGCATTGACAAGCAGGGAGGCCCCATCCCGCAGCGCGGTCTGCGCATCCCGGATCACGCCAAGGTACTGACCTGCCAGCTCCAGGTCCCGGACAATTTCCAGCGGAAACCGCGCGAGCAGTTCCGCCCGCTTCTCCCTGGCCAGAAGGAACGAGGCTTCGAGTGCCGCCCACTTGGTTGCCACAATCGCCATGCCGGGACGGACCGGTATGCTCCCGCACTGTTCCGGGAAGGGCATTCCATAGGCTCCTGCAATCACAACCGGCCTTGTCACCGCGTCCGTCACCTCGGTATGGCCGCCCTGTACCCTCAGTTTCAGCTGTTCTGCCTGCGTCCGGATTTCATCCACCAGATCCCGCAGCACCTTCTCCCCGGTTCCCGGCGGCAGCAGAATCACCGTTTCGAGTGAAACAGGACGGAAACCGTCTGCCGCAAGGTCATTCACAGCGGCTGTCACAGCGAGCATGGCGGTATCACGGGTATCGGCTGTCACCGGGTCCATGGCAAAGCGGAATGCATCCTGTGCCAAAGCCTGTGAACCGATCGCGGACCCGGACGCCATCAGGTCACCCAGACGCCGCCTGACCGAGCGGTCCAGTACGTTGGCATCTGCTTTTCCTGTTCGTAATTCCATTCTTTCCTCACAATTCTGCATCGAGGTATTTGTCCCGCTGCTGAAAAGGACCCGTCTGCCGCGGCAGCCTTCGGCATTCCCGAATATAACAGAAGAGCCGGGAGGAAGAAAACCGTTCCTTCCTCCCGGCCCTGTGTCATTGCCATTGATTACTGTGCGGGGGCTGTTTCCGCGGAAGCCTGACCGGCATCCGCAGCCTGCGTCTCCTCTGCAGGCGCTGCCGGATCCTGTGCTCCCTCCGGTTCGGTTGTCCCGTCCTGATTTCCGGACGATCCCGCATCTGCCGCTGCCTGATTCACGACGGCATTTGCCGCTGCCTGCGCTGCTTCCATGGCAGCATTGGTGTCCTGCCCCGCTGCGAGAGCCTGGGCATACGCTTCCTGTGCCGCGTCCTGCGCCGCCTTCGCGACATCCTCATTGCCGGCATCGGACGTGCCGTTCTTCGCATTTTCGGCAGCGGTCCTGATTTCATCCACATTGCCGGATTCGATGGCGGCTTTCAGTTCCTCCGTCATGTTGCCCGCTGTCCCGACGGTAACCAGTTCCGGCGTCATGTTGTAGGTGCTGTGGTTGAATACGTCCCGGCTGACTTCCGCACCGTCCTGTGTCACAACCTTCCACAGCTGGGCTGTGTAACCGGTATGTCCGGGTGTCACATTGACATAGCCGATCGGCTGGGAGGCATCTTCCTTCACCTTCACGCCTTCCGAGGGTGTGGTCGTCAGTGTCTCGGATTCGAATGAAACCTTGCGTCCCGGATCCCGGGTCTCTACACCGTAGATGTTGAACGTGATCGCCCCGCCGTCTGCATAGCCCTCGATGTAGACCGGGTTCTCCAGTGTGTTGACGAACTTCATGTCCATTCCGGCGGATTCCGCAATCGCCGCATCATCTGAAGGGTCAACGTACGTGACGATGAGGGAGTGATTCGAACGAGCAGTCACCTTCAGCTCGGCACGGATCACGGCATTGTACAGTGTCGTGGAAACCTGGCAGATTCCGCCGCCAAAGCTCTCAACCACCTCATCCCCCAGATAGGAGCCCGCCAGTTCGTAGCCGTTCTCCGCGGTAAACGGTGTAATGGCCTTCAGCACGGAGAACTCCTCCCCCGGCTGCAGTGTTGTCCCGTTGATGAGGGAGCAGCCGTTGGCAATATTCTTCTTGCGTTCCGCATTGGACGTGGAGTAGTAGGTCGTGAACGTCCCCAGAACCGACGTCATGCTCTGCAGCTCGGCAGCGGTGGTTTTAGGTTCCTCTTCCTGAAAAACAAGATCGATGGATGCGTCACTGCCATCCCAGTCCTTTGTCAGTTTATCCTCGATGGCGTCTGCGGTCGCGTCCTCGTCAATCACATAGCCGGGTTCTCCGTCCGTATACTGGAAAGCACCGTTCACCCGCGTCATGGTTGCGTCGGCCGCCGCCTGGTTCCAGGACAGGCAGTTGTTCTCCAGGAAGGTCCGGACAACATCCTGGTCAAACTCCAGCCCGATGTGGTAATCCGCACCGTTTTCCTGAATATCCTTGTCTTCCTTGTAGCGCGCGATAATATTGGGTCCGTGGCCCACTTCCGTCAGCTGTTTCGCGATGTCCTCGTTCGTCCAGCGAAGGCCAAGGTTGCCTGCGGAAACCGTCACGGACTGATCCTCCGTGCGTCCCTTCAGCGTGATGGTGGCGTTCCTCATCCGGTTCACCGTCTCATCGACAAGCGACTGCACCTCGTCCCGTGTCATACCGGATACGTCTGTTCCGTCCAGTGTGACTCCGCTCATGCAGGTAAGGGCACCCGCCGGGGGCACCTCCGCCGCACTCACACTGATAACGAGAGGCAGGACCATGGCAGCCGCGAGAAGGATGGCAATGACCGCCGCTATGATTTTTTTCTTTTTGCGATTTAACATAGGTTCACCCTTATGTGATTTCACACAATGCTGTATCCTCTGAATTCTTCATTATAAGGAAAAAGGCGGTTCTTTGCAATGGATTGGGTTTCTGATAGAATGGCAGAAGGTCCGTGATATTCGGGACCGAAGATATTCCGGAGGGTGAAAATGGGACAGCGTCTGACCAGAGGGGATGTAGCGAAAATAGAAGCGGAAATTGAGAAGCGCAGGGTAGAGCTGCGGCCGCAGCTCACTGCTGCCGTCGCAGAGGCTGCCGCGCAGGGCGACAGGAGTGAAAATTTCGAATATTACGCCGCCAAACGTGCCAACGGCCAGAATAACAGCCGGATCCGCTACCTGCAGAGGGTTCTGCGCACAGCGGAAATCGTCGATGACGAAGAAGCGCCTGCGGATGAGGTAGGTGTTGATAAGGAAGTCACGGTATACATTCCGGAGGACGACGAGGAGGATACGTACACGCTCGTCACCCCGATCCGTGCCGATTCCCTCAACAATATCATCAGCATCGAGTCCCCGATCGGCCGTGCGCTCATGGGCCACAAGGTCGGCGACCGGGTTACCGTGCAGGCAAACGCAAGCTACAGCTATCAGCTGGAAATCCGTGCCATCCGCAATTCGGAAACCGCCGGGCAGATGGAGATCAATGAATTCTGATTCTGTTCTGATCCTGCCCCGGCAGTTCCGGTTTCATGGCGCTCATGACTGAAGCCTGCGAAGGAGAGTGGCGAGCGCCGTACGGTGGACTTTCATGGCACCGGCCGGACAGAATTCCTGGCAGCAGAAGCAGTGGATGCACTGCTGACGCTGTATGACGGGACGCTTCTGAACCATGGTGATCGCATGCGCCGGACAGATATCCCGGCACCTGCCGCAGCCGATGCACTCTCCTGCCGTCACCTGCGGCCTCGTCGCGAGCGCTCTCTGCGCGATGGCTGAAAACGCCTTTCCTGCGGGAGTCTGCCTGCCGAACGTCACGGTTTTCAGTCTCGCCGCGTCATAGCCGCTGACTGTAAAATCTTCGATCTTTCCGCCGATGAGGGAGACGCTGTCCGCCTCCTCCGGGCACAAGCCGCGGGAGCAGGCAGCCTGCCAGGTCGGAATATTGTCCTTCGTCATGCCGATCATGGCGGCACAGATACAGTCCGCGTTATACGGGGAACGGGATGCCAGCACGGCGCCCACATGCCTTGGTCTTCCCTGCACCGGACCATTCCCTTCCATCCCGACCACGGCATCGACGAGACACAGCGCCGGCTTCAGAAATTCATCCAGGTCCACCAGCATGTTGGCAAAAGCCATGGTATCCGGAAAGCGCATATGATACTCCGGCTTGGTGGTGCCCGGAATGCAGCCGAACAGGTTCTTGACGCAGCATGTGAGGTTCATCATAGCGTGTGTTTTCAGCTTGGCGAAGTCAATGATGGCGTCACAGTCCAGCACCCACCGGGTACAGGTAAAGGTACGCGCCGAAACCGCTTCCTGAAACGAGCACTCCGTGACGGCAGTGTCCTCGTTGAGAACCGCTCCCTCCCGCGCCGCAAGCTCAAGACCGCAGACATGGTACGCAGCCCGCAGTGCAGAAGGCAGGAACAGCCCTCCGGGAGAATCCCCGATCACAACCTCCATGCCGCGTTCCCTTAAGAGCCGCGTAAGAGCAGCCAGCAGAACCGGATGCGTGGTAGCCGCCCTTGCCGGTTCCATGGCAGATACAAGATTCGCCTTCACCGCGACCCTCATTCCTGCATGAAGGGTCTCCCATCCGCCGGCAGAATCAATCACACGGTTCAGCGCGGCGCATGCTTCTCCCATGTCATACCGGTCCAGCCGGCAGATTGCAACCGGGCTGAGGAATCTATCACTTTGCAACGCTGTGCTCCTGTCCATGGAGCCAATTATACAGCAGGGAGGACAATCCATGTTAATCAGGGATATCGATATACAAACCGGCTCATCACAGGATTATGCACATATGACCCTCTATATCCAGCACGATACGGACCAGATCCCGATCCATCAGAGAGGTATAATCCTGATCCTCCCGGGAGGCGCCTATGCCTGGACGTCACCCAGAGAAGGGGAACCGGTGGCGCTTGCCTTTGCCGCAAGAGGCTATCATACGGCAATCCTGTGGTATTCCACGGCTCCCTCCGTGTTCCCAACTGCCCTGCAGGAAACCGCAAGGGCTGTCACTGCCTTGTACCGGAATGCGGCGGAGTGGCACATCGATCCGGAGCGGATCGTGCTGCTGGGGTTTTCCGCCGGTGGGCACCTCGCCGCAAGCTATGCGTGCTTCTGGAACCGCAGGGACCTCATCGGCAGCACCGGATTTGCCGGCGACGAGAGACATCCGGACGGACTGCTGAAGCCGGCGGGGCTGATCCTCGGATATCCGGTCATCACATCAGACCCCTCCTGCTGTCACCAGGGCAGCATTGCCAATCTTCTGGGTGATATGCAGAATGATCCTGAGCTGCTGCGGCTCGTCAGCCTGGAGCATCAGGCGGGGTCCCAGGTGCCTCCCACGTTCCTGTGGAATACCGCAGCAGATGAGTCTGTCCCTCCTGAAAACTCGCTGCTGTTTGCCAATGCCCTGCTGAAAGCACATGTGCCGGTCGAGTATCACCTGTATCAGAAGGGAGGACACGGGTTATCCCTTGCCTCCCCTCTGACAGACAGCAATGCACACGACCGGCACGAGAAGGAATGCGAGAGCTGGGTTGATCTCTGTACGACCTGGCTTGCGCAGCTGTAACGCAGCACCTGATTTCCTGCGCTCCTACGATTGCGAAAGGTCCCTGTACAATCTGCTTCGCTGACGGCCGATGCGCGGGCACCCGTGCATCCGCATGTTATCTCGAGCGGGGCTTTCGGGGAGATACTACCATCCACAGGACGAGAAGTCCGAACGAGACGCACAGTGCCACTGCCCAGGCAATCATGGACTGATCGTCCCCGGTCGCTATCCGCGAACGAACCATGGGCTGCATGACTTCCCCCTCCGGCGCTGCCTGCGGTGCCGCCTCCGGTTCCCTGGGCCTGTAGCTTGCCTGAAACGTTTCCTGCTCCGGAGCCGGATTGTCAGCAGACCTCATCGTGACAACGGGAGGATCAACAACGACCTCCGGCGACTTCACATGGATGTCCGGCTGCTCGATTTCAACCGGCGGCTGCTTCACGACAACCGACGGTTTTTCGCCCTTTCCATGAATGAGGAAGCGGACGCCGCTGCCCCCGTCGGATTCCCGGATTGCTTCAAAGCGGCAGTTATCCAGACTGCACTCATGCCGGAAGATCGTTTCGCCGGTGATCTCCGTCCGCTGATCATTCACCTGCCGGAAGACCTGCAGCTTCACCGGCAGTTCCTCCTCCGTATTCATGTAATAGTGTCCGTCCTTCTCAGTGCAGCCGCTTCCGGGAATGGCTGTATAAGAGAGCGCAGGCGCATCTGCCATGGAGGCAGTCTGCCCGTCATCACTCTGGAATGAGAGGGAGAGGAAATGCGGACCAAGCTGTGACTCCTGAATCGGAGTTTTTGCAGTGAAATCCAGCTCTGCTCCCTGATCCAGTGTTGTATCCTTCAGCTTCAGCACCGGACGGAATATCGTTGCGCGGGGATCTGCTGTTCTTGTGATGGGTGCTGCCGTCCCCTCCTTTACGGGCGCGACCCTGCAGTCCACATGGCAGAGGCCGCTTTCATGGATGCCGTCCTTCCATTCCCAGCAGGTATCCGATGCCTTTTCTCCTGCCTGAATGATCCTCGTCCCGATCACAGCACCGGACGGATTTTTCATCGAATATTCAATGTCCACGTAGGCGTTCACCCGGCCGTCCGGCTCATAGCCGTCCGTGAACAGCACCATTTCCTCCGGGTCTACCCGATCCGGCACATAGACGGTGCAGTCCCGGGAACTGATTTCATACTGCAGCGGCAGGTCCGCCTCCGGAACCGGATAAGAGGCAATGGGCGTTTCGCTCTCCTTCCCGTAGAGCCCGGACTCCGGCTTGTTTGTCGGGATGCCGTTCCCTCCATAAGTCTTCACCGCCGTGATCCTGAATGTGACGATCAGCTTTTTCCCGTAAAATTCCGGATCGTCCGCGTGTCCTGTGTCCGAAACATAATTTCCACGGTAGTCAAAGCCGGACACTGTAATGGAATCTGCATCGTCTCCCGCCTGCCCGATTGTCAGCTCTGCGGTAATATCCTGCGGCTCTGCCCAGACAAAGGTTCCGTCCGTACCCTTTGCGCGCTCGCTGCTGTACGCCCTGATGGATGTCCGGTCCAGCGTAAAATCATCCGTGACAATATCACGGATCACGGAATCGCTGTCGGGGAGGGACGCCGTCACGTCAATCTTCTGCGCGATGGTGTGAAAAGCCTCCGTAAGCTGCCCGGCATTATCCGCCTGGAAGCAGTAGCTGTCGGAAGTATCCACGCCGTACGTCTTGCCTTCATACGAAAGGCTGTCTGCTTCCGGGTTGTCCGAACTCAGAAGATACAGGAAACGCGAATTGATCTTCCCGACCCGTTCATCCGAGGTTTTGCAGTAATTCGTGGTTTCCGTCGGAGCATCATACCCCTGCGAATCGTCGAAGTAAAAGAAGGAGGGATTGTTATCCGTATCCCTGCTGTCGCGCTCGTATATCGGCAGATCCTCACCAGGAGAAAATTTCGTATTCGCGTCGATGCTGACGACATAAACCTTCGCCCCGGCGTCCTTGAGCTGCTTCGCCTGCCGCAGGGCTGCATTGGCTGTGGACGGCTGAAAGCCGTGCCCTCCCTCCGGGTTGGGCTGTCCGTCCGTAAACAGTACAACCGTTTTCGGATGACCGTTCGCCTTCTCCGCATCGCTGTACAGGACGGCATTGGCCGCCTGTAATCCCAGGTCTGTCCTGGTTTTCTCCGATCCGTGCTGCAGGCCGCTCACCATATCGGCCAGCGCCTGTTCGCCGCTCCCGGAGACCGTGACCATGCCCTTCATCAGGTCCTTTGCATCGTTGCCGAACGTAATGATGTCCATCCGGGACTGATGCTCCGCGGGAAGCCCGCGGTTGAGCTCCCCGATCCGACGGATAAACTGTCCCGCGGACTCCTTCAGCGCATTCTGGCGGATGGTCGGATCGTTGTTCCGGTACGGAAAGCGCATACTGCCGGACTGGTCCAGCACCAGCACGATATCGGACGGAACAATTGTCTGTGCAACGCTTCCTGTCATATACTGCACGAGCGTGATGGTGCCCTCGCGGTCTTTGTCCGCCGTGAAGGATTTCTGCAGTACAACCGGCTCCGCGGATGTTATAATGCCATTGTCGGCCGGCGGTTCCTCCGCCCTGGCCGGCAATACTGCCTGTCCGAAAATCATCGACATCCAGATGCCGGACAGCAGGATCGTACCGGCTGCGCGCCCTTTTCCGGGCATTCTGCGCGCCAGATGATTCATAAACGCTTTACATGATTTCATAGGCTTGTCCTTTCAGTCGTTCCTCTCTTACACAGTTTCGCCGGCGGCATTCCGCGGGGACTGCGGGTCCGTCAGTGGTTGTGATCATAGCACGGCCTTCCGAACAAAAACGTCATGTGGCATAAGTGCCCGTTCTGTGGCACGAATGAAATTGTTGTTGCACCGATCCTTCAGAAAATAGGAAAAAAGTGAGGCTGGAAATGAATCAGAACGTCATCCGTATCCATGTAGTCAACATTGTACCGGAGCCTGCCCTGGAGGTTCCCTATCATGGCATGCTGCTGCGCATCCCTCTCTCCGACCTCCTGTGCATCGAAGCCGAGGCCCATTACCTCAATCTGACATTAAAAAAAGGATCCCTGCGGGTCCGTATGCCCTTAAAGGACATCGAATCCCGCCTGGAATCCTCGTGTTTTATCAAAATCAACCGCGGCACCCTCGTCAATCTGGACCGCATTCACTCCCTGGACGCAGGCACCGTAACGCTGCCCGGCGGCCGCAGGCTCCCGATCAGTGAGAAGGGCCGCAGCCGGGTTCTGGAAGCGTGGCGAAGTCATCGTATCCTTCAGCTGCTGGACGGATGAAGGATACGGCCGTTACACCTCTTCCACCGTGATGGAACGGATTACCTGCGGCTCCCAGGGTGCATCACTCCAGTCCGTTTTGGTGTCTGCAATCCGGTCCAGCACATCCAGACCCCCGGTAATTCTGCCGAACGCCGCGTAGTCGCCGTCCAGATGCGGTGCATCCTGATGCATGATGAAAAACTGGCTCCCGGCGGAATCGGGATCCATAGTCCGTGCCATTGACAGCACGCCGCGGGTGTGTTTCAGGTTATTCGGCACCCCGTTCGACGCGAATTCGCCCTTAATGGAATAGCCGGGGCCGCCGGTGCCGTCACCGGCCGGGTCTCCTCCCTGGATCATAAAGCCCCTGATAATACGGTGAAACGTCAGGCCATCATAAAAATGTTCCTCACAGAGCTTCCGGAAATTCTCCACCGTAATCGGAGCAGTTTCCGGATACAGCTCACCCTTCATGATTCCTCCGTCCTGCATGGTGATGGTAACTGTGTATGTTTTTGCCATAATCATCCTTTCGTTGTTTCAGTCCTGTGTGTCTGCCGTGCGCTCCTCCCCGAGCATATCGGCCAGCTTCCCGGCAATGAGCCTGCCGGTCTTCTCATGGGTTTTCCGCGAGGGATGCCCTCCGCAGCCGATTCCATCCACAGCCGGATTCATCAGCGGAAGCGGGAGGAACTCCACATCCGACAGCACGGCAGCCTCCCTTGCGGGATCCATGAGTGTCTGCTCCATCAGTCCGTATACAACCAGAATCTTCGCCTCCGGGTAATCGGTTTTCAGACGTTCGATGAAGTGGGCATAATTCTGAGTAAAATGGCGCTCCCGCACCGGAATCCCCTTTGTGAACGAAACATCATTTGTCCCCGCGTTCAGGACAATGGCATCCGGAACATACCTTGCAGGGTCCCACC
Organism: uncultured Lachnospiraceae bacterium; assembly: GCA_900316855.1. Taxonomy (GTDB): domain Bacteria; phylum Bacillota; class Clostridia; order Lachnospirales; family Lachnospiraceae; genus CAG-791. Next base: position 20,423 of record ONEK01000012.1, read on the forward strand.
GCTCCATGTCCTTCCGGGTCAGCGGAGCACCGTTTTCGTCCCGCATGCCCCTGCTGCCCAGGTGAATCCTCACAACATTCTCGGTTGTGCGGTCTGTATAGCTGTAAATAGCAGGCAGCAGGTCCGTCGTGACCGGGACGTCCGACGGAGGATCGATCCACTGCGAAATAATACCGTCCCCTGACCAGCACACCAGCTGCACCCGGGCATTCAGAAGTCTTGCCGCTGCCATCGGATAGGCATAGAGCGGATTTTCGTTCCCGGTGGAAAACTGGTATTCCTCCGGGCGGTGAAGGACCTTTCCGTCAAAATCCGACCCGTCGATCCCATAGCCGGCTGTCAGGGAATCTCCGATGAAAAGCAGCTTCCTGTGCGCCGCCGGAGCCGGTACAACCGGGCTGTCTGCCAGGAGCCTGCCGAGACCGACCTTATCATTCCTGGCTTCGGACAGCTTGATGAGGGAAACAGTAACCGGGACACGGTCGGGGTTGCGCAGGATCTCATATGTATACGTGCCGCGGCGGGTCCGGATCTTGCGCATGCCTTCCAGGTTATGATCCAGGATCAGGGCAAGATAGGCATTTTCCGAAACCGGCTGATTCTCGGCAATGGCACAGACCTCGACTGCCACATGCTCCGCACTCGTCGTAAATTCAATACCTGATGCCGAAAAACCGAGCCACAGAAAGCCGCCGATCCGGAGTGTACGTCCCTGGATCAGTACAGTCTCCGTATTCAGTTCGTATTTTGTCATCCGGGGCATAACGGTTCAGGTTTCAGGGATGTTTATGTCTGGGGATCGGCGGGAGCTGGCGGATCACAGGATGTCCGTAAGGACCCTGCCTGCCTTCCGTCGGCGGGTAGGTACGCATCGGCACGTGCTCGAGATGTCTCGGAGAGACCGCAAAACGGGTCTTCCGGACAATATCCGTCACGGTACAGGTAACAGTCTGTGCATCCTGTGAAGCGTGTTCCACCAGAATCTGCTGATCCTCGGAGAATTCTCCCTGAATCCTGCCTTCTGCCTGATGGACGTCCAGATGGAGCCCGAAGGCAAGCCGGTCTCCGGTACATTCCGAACCCGTCAGGGTAATGACCGGCTTCAGCAGGGGCGACCAGGTGTAATCGTACAGGGCCAGATCTTCACCTGCTTCCGTATCTTCCCTGAAGATTACCGCACGGACTGCCGTCTGCTCCGGTCTGTCCGGAAGCGGCTGTGATACCTCCTGTGTCCGGAGAAGAAATGTGTATTTACCAATTGTCTGAATTCTGCTGTCCATAAGCCTCCGACTGAAACGTCACGGGAGTTCCCCGTCCTCATAGTCCGGATTCGGTGTAAAGGTATTGATGTTGTCCGGGCCTCCCTGAAAGCCCTGCACCGAGGTGAAGACAATGGACAGTGCCCTCTTCTCGTCCTCAGAGGCATTGCTGCCGTATCGGAACAGCAGATAATACGTCAGGTCCTCACTGCCCTGGTGCTCAAGCGCGCCAAGACAATAGTCGCCTTTCTTCTTCAGCTGTTCGGACGCTTTGGACCTGCCGCAGACGAGCGAAAGCAGGGCAATGGGATGGGATTTGGACAGAGTATCGTCCGGAACGTCAATGACAATGTCATAGTTCTCGTTTTTGATTGCCATGTTGACACTCGCACCCTTGAGTTCACTCGTCACCATGAATGAATAATACGGGGTGTTCACGAGCTCTCCGCCCTCCACGCTCTCCGTGGAGACCGAACCCTGCACGGTTTCGTGCTTCCCCTGCAGCATGCCCCAGATGATCAGAACCGCGCAGACCAGCATCAGGGAGAAACTTTTCTGTTGTGCACTTCTGTTCCTGAACAGCATAATCCGTCACCGCTTTCCTTTACAAATCTCCGGTCTGAATGTTCACCCCCGATCCGGGAATATTGTATCAATTCCCGGATCATTTTGCGAATCAGGCAGAAGGGTCCGCAAGCTTCTCCGCAAGGCACAGCCCCTTCGCCGCCTCGACAAGGGCATCCCGCGAGGCGGACCTGCGGATCTGCCGGTAATACCGGATGAGCTGCAGTTCCCCGGAATCCTGCGGAGTCGTACCTTCTGTCAGCTGTGCAAGGTTCAGATTCAGTGCGTAACACAGCCTCAGGACGAGGTCCAGGTCCGCCCCGTCCTCCGTCTGCATGAAATGCCGGAGCGTGGTATAGGAAACCTCCGCATTCTTCGCGATCTGGTTCAGCGAGAATCCGCTCTCACGGATCTGCTCCTTGATCCTGCCCTTCACTGCCCTGCCCGGATTCTGTACGTCCCCTGTCATATAGTATTCTCCCCCTTTCCGGCCGTGCCGCAGCCTCTGTCATCGATATCCGTCAGCCCCTGCCGTAATAAACGTCGCGCATCATGCCAAGGAGACGCCGAGCCAGATTCCGGGAGGACAGCTGCATCGCCTTCTGCCGGTACAGGAGGGAGATGGCCTTCCTCTCGCCCTCCTGCTGCGCCCAGTAGCGAAGGCATCTGTCACGCCGCCTGTCATGTCCCGGTGCATACCGGTTGCGGGGAGTCAGCGCGTACTCCGCGGCGGCACTCGAAGGATAATCTGCAATGACCGGAATATCCCCTCCCGCAAACATCTGAACCAGAGGCGCAGGATCTGCAAGGTACGGCTCGTCGTAGACAAACGGCTTTTCCGATTCCACGAGGACCTCCGTGGAAATACCGCCTTCCATCACAGCAAGTCTGCTCTCAAAATTATAATGCTTCAGCCGCCGGTAGACATGTTCCGAGGGACAGCGGATCGCCTCGCAGTAGCTGTACGTGTAATCCCGGTACTGCTCCATGTGCATACCATTCATTGTCCTGCCGAAATGTGCAAGGTCGCGGATGCTCTCCGGATAGAGGCGGAACGAGCCGGTAACCGGAAGGTCCCTGGCTGCCGCCGCCCTCGCCGCCTGCGTGCACAGTTTCCCCGCCTCCTCAATATGCACCAGATCTGCCCATGCAACAGCCCGGGAAACCCTGTCCGGGTCCACTAAAGCCAGCCGGTAGCGCTCCTCCCCCCTGCCCGCGCGGATCCGGACGGTTCTGCCAAACGGAAGCGCGAAAAGATCCCCGTTCTCCTGCTCATCCCTGTCAGTCCGGCTGCTCCCCGTCAGGACACCTATGCGCAGTCCCATCCGCCGCAGCTCGTTCACCGTTTCCCGCACAGGCGCGGAAAACGCATTATCTCCCTCATAATCATTCATCACCAGCAGAATATTCATAGCACGTGAATTGTACCATAGGATGAATTGCTGTTGAATTCCGGCTCCCGGATGCGTTTTCAGAATTGTTATTGATTTTTTGTATTTCCGGAGATATTATATGCGTATTCGCCGGATATATTTTGTATACTGACATCCGGCGGCGGAGGGATTTATTTTCTTCAAATCGGAGGCCATATCATGAATTCCGATCTCACTTCTTACCTGTCTTACATTCTGCCGGAGAAACCATGCTGCACTTTCCTCCGGACCCTGTGCATCGATCATCCCTGCCTGCTGGTCCCTGTATATGAGGAAGCGTTCTCACCGCCGCAGGCGCAGCCCCGCTACAGGCTGGATGAAAACTGCGCCGCGGTTCTTCATCCCGGCGGACACACATACAGGACGGCAGACAGCCGGAATGCCGGATCACCGCCGGGGCAGGTCCTGTTCCGTATTGACCGTAAGGTCTATGACATCACCTGCAGCCGGACAGATACCCCCGGTATAAAGCTGCAGTTCCTTCCTCAGAATCCTCAGATTTCCAGTTCGCTTACCATCCTGATCGGCGCCGGAAAGCCGTCAAAGCTGTCTGTCAGCTATCTCATCCAGTCTCCGGATCACCGTCACACGAAAAAATCCCTGAACTATTCCCTGGAAAATATCCTGCACAGGAATCTGCTCCTGCTGATGCCGCTATACATTCAGAGTTACCGGTCCGAGCTGCCGGATATAGACCGGAATCCGGCTATGCGAAGGCATGTTGTCCTCGAATATTACACATTCCGCTGCCGCGTATGCAGCCTCGCAAGACAGAACCGGCTGTCCTGCTATACCGCCAGCAGCCTCATCGAGCTGACGGAAGGATACATTGCCTACGTCACGGCAGGATATTCCAATCTCAGAAAGGAGCTGAGTGAAATTTTGGCTGACGAAACCGCGGATTACCAGAGCAAGGATCTGTTTCTGGAAGGCGTGAAAATGAAGGAGAACAAGCTGCTGGACGCACTGTTTCCCCTTGTGAACGAGCATAAGATTTCCCTCGCCATTGCGGCGGATATTGCGGATCTGCCGGTGGACATCTTCGCCGACAAGCTGGAGAGAGCCCACTATCATGTTCCTGACCGCTCGCTGTGGTAAGCAAAATCGAGTAGGGGGATTTCATCCCCCTACTCGATTTTCGCACCTGCGAACAGCTCGAAGCACAGCTTCTCGCTGTTCTTGCAGGCCTCTAATGTCCGCTCGTGCAAGCACGGCGTCCATTGAGGCCGCAGGGGCTTCCGGAGGCATCATGATCTGTAATCTCTTCCTGAATTCGTGTCAGAGTGCTATTGCGCATCCGCGCTGCGTTACTGGAAATTTGTAACCAGGGTAACGATTCGGAGCGCAAACAGAACAAAGACAACCCACATCACGGGAGAAACCTCCTTCGCCCTGCCCTCGAGTGTCTTGATGATGACCCATGTCAGGATGGCAAACATGATTCCCGTTGCGATGGAGTAGCAAAGGGGCATCATGAGCATTGCCATGTACGCACCCGCTACATCGGCAATGTCCGCATCGAAATCGATCTTCTTCGCGGAGGAGATCATCAGCATGCCCACATACAGAAGGGCAGGCGCGGTCGCGAAGCCGGGAATGGCAAGGAAAACCGGGGCCAGAAGCAGGGAAGCCACGAACATGACACCGGTTGTGAACGCAGTCAGTCCGGTCCGTCCGCCTGCCGCGACTCCCGCGGAGGATTCCACGAACGAGGTGATGGTCGAGGTCCCGAGGCAGGCACCGGCAACCGTTCCAATCGCATCTGACAGAAGAACCTTCCCGACACGCGGCAGATTGCCCTTCTCATCGAGCAGGCCCGCCTTGTCCGCAACGGCAACAACCGTTCCCACGGTATCGAACAGGTCTACATACAGAAACGAGAATGTGATGGCTATGAACTGGATCAGGTGAGACGCCGCCCAGCCGAAATTGAAATGAAAAGCGGTATTGGCAATGCCGCCAAGCTGCAGGCCCTGGGAAAAGTCAGGGAAAACACTGTATATGCCTGCATCTGGATTGGGCACGTACCAGCCGGTCTTCTCGGCAATCATGCCGAGAATCCAGGTTGCAAAGATTCCGATCAGCACGGACCCCGTCACATTGTAGTGAACAAGGACCAGAATGATCAGAAAGCCGATCAGTGCCAGCGCCACATCGGGAGATGCGAAACTGCCGAGACCGACCTTCGTGGAATCATTGGCAACAACGATATTGGCATTCTGCAGACCGATAAAGGCAACGAAAAGGCCGATTCCGGCGGAGATTCCGTTTTTGAGATTCGTGGGGATGCCGTTAATGATCTGCTCCCTCGCCTTTACGACAGACAGGAGGATGAAAATGATACCCTCCACAAAGACCGCTGTCAGGCAGATCGTAAACGCGTCCGCCTCTCCGCCCAGCTCACCCAGGCAGACCGTATAGGCGAAATACGCATTCAGCCCGAGCCCCGCAGACAGCGCGATCGGATAATTGGCAAGAAACGCCATGATAAACGTCGCAATGGCGGATGCCAGCGCCGTCGCAACGAAGACGCCGCTGCGGTCCATCACGGCGCCGAGAATATTCGGATTGACCGCCAGGATGTAAGCCATCGTCAGGAACGTGGTCAGCCCGGCCAGGATCTCCGTCCGGACATTCGTTCCGTTTTCATTCAGGTGAAACACCTTCTCCAACATTGAATTTCCCCCCTTCAGACAGGAATTTGTGTGAACAGCTACCGAAACAGGTTAGCATGCCGGCAGGCACATTGATACCACCACTTTCCTGTTTTCGTGGTACAATTCGAAACAATGCAGTCAGGGAGGGAAAGCGGGGCCGTTCCACAGAAGCGGGGGCCAGGAGGAGTTGCAGTATGATTCGTGTATCGCTAAGAAGGGTCGATGCCGCAGGAGCCTTTTTCTCACTGCTCGCCGGCATCTGCTGGGGGTGCTCCGGCTCCGTCGGTCAGTACCTGTTTGATCACGAGGGAATGGACTCGCGATGGCTGGTGCCGATTCGTCTCGGAGCGGCCGGAATCATCCTCCTTGTATACTGCGCCGTCAGGGAAGGGCATAAAATTTTCCATCCCTGGAAGACAAAGCAGGACCGCCGCGACCTGCTGATCTACGGCCTTTTGGGAGTCAGCGTCTGTCAGTACCTGTACTTCCTCACCATTCAGTTATCCACCGCAAGCGCCGCAACCATCCTTCAGGACCTGTCTCCGATGATGATCCTGATCATCAGCTGCCTTCAGCAGAAACGTCTCCCGCAGCTGCGTGAAATCGCGGCGGTTGTTCTCGCGTTTACCGGCGTGCTCCTCATCGTGACGCACGGATCGCTGACACATCTGAATATTCCCCTTAACGCAGTGATCGCGGGCGTGCTGTCCGGTGTCTGTGTCACCATCTACAACATCGTACCGGCAAGACTTCTGCTGAAATTTCCCGTCATTCTGCTGCAGGGATGGGCATTTCTCATGGGCGGGGCGGCCATGTGCGTCATTTTCCGTCCCTGGACATTTCACTATATTCCCTCGCAGACAGGCATGCTCGGAATCCTGTTCGTCATCGCAGTCGGCAACGTGATGGCATTTCCCTTCTATATCCTCGGAGTAAAAATGATCGGCCCGGAGAAAGCCTGTCTTTACGGTTTCTCCGAGCCGGTATCTGCTGCAGTCATCGGGGTTCTGGTTCTCGGAAACCCCTTCACGTTATGGGATCTGGCAGGATTTATCTGTGTATTTCTCATGCTTGCGATGATTTCGCTGAAGCATCGTCCTGCGAATCCTGCGAAACGATCCCGTTGATGCCGTCAATCAGCTCCTGAAGATCTATGCGCGAGAAGCGGTCGACCGCTTCCTCCAGCTTCCCGAAGAACTGCTCATCTCCCTGCATCTTCAGGGCGTCCGCAGCTGCAGACTTTGCCTTCAGCTGTTCCAGTGTGATCCGGGGTTCCTGTCCCCTGTCTTTCTCCTGTCCTTCCATCGGTTGAGCTCCTTACCCTTTTCTGTTATGGAAAAATGACGATTCCGCCGCCGGGAACAGACATGCCTGTCCCCGGAATGCCGAAGCCGGTATTGCCGTTCAGCCCGTCCGCATAACCGAGCTGTCCGTCCATGTAGACGAGAACCCACTGGTGCGACGCGGAATTTGCGCCCGAATGATACCAGGGATAACCCATGAATTCGAGAATGCGTCCCAGTGCAAGTGCCGCTCCCGTGCCGTTGCTGACACCGCCTGCCAGCGCTCCGTATGCAGTGTATGCAATCCCTTCTTCGTCCACCGCATAGTAATTGCGGCCGCAGAAATATGCCACCGTCTGGGCCGCTGCACTGACCCGGTCATAATCGGTCGTATAAGAGGTGTTGGCAAGAATGTCATCTGCGATGACTGCAGCAGCAGTATCCGCTTCCTTCCGGCCCTGTGACGAAATGCCGGAGTAGTAATCATGCGTGATTCCAAGGTACGGAGACTGCAGCTGCTCCTCCTCTATTTCCCGGCGCTGCAGCTTCACCCGCTGGCTTTTCGAAGCGGCAATCGTATTGACCGCCGCCGTCTGGGCCGCAACGGCAAAATTTCCCGCCGCGTAGGGAAGGCGTCCCTCCCGGATTCCGTAAACCTGATAGTGCCGGTACAGTGCCTGCGGATCCGTTCCGAAGGCCGCACGCACATCCGGATAAGCGGCCGCATAGAATTCCGGATCGAACAGCCCGCCGTCCGTCATACGCCTCGGTGCCGCACAGACCGGAATGTCACTCCCCAGCACTGAAACCGCAAGGATAAGAGCAGGAAGCAGTCTCCTGATCTGTCTTCGTATGGATTGCATGTGTACCCGCGTCATCATTTTCATCCTATGCTCCGCAGCAGTTCCTGCACTGTCCTGAACATTTGATCAGCAAATACCCGGTGTCCCTCCTCCGAAAGGTGAACACCGTCGTAGGCCAGCTCCGGATTCCAGAGCGCAGGATCCGTAAAATGGATCTGATGCTCTGCGGCAACCCGCTCATAGCCTGCTGCAATCCGAAGGGAAGCGGACGCCGCGCTGCGGTAATACGGGTCCTGTGCCTGCATGTGCGGCGGTGCAACCAGAAGCAGCTGAGTCTCATGGCATTCCGGAAGCTGCTGAAGGTAGCCGACAAACCGGTCCATCCTGTCCGAAACGACATCCGCGTCTGCCGCCGGCATATTCAGCAGGTCATTGGTCCCCAGCATCACACACAGCAGCGCAAGCGGCTGAAGTGCGTCCAGTTTCCTGCACAGTGTTTCCAGGACAAAGGAGTGTTCCTTAATGACCGGTACCACCCTGCCGTTCACGCCATCCGGGACGAAGCGGAACAGTCCCTCTGCCCTGTGCTGCAGCAGGTCCGTCCACCGGACGGATGCAGGGTATCTTGCCCCGAACAGGTCCCTTGGGTCGTAGCCATATGTATTGGAATCCCCGTAAAAATATACGACCGGAAGATCAGCCATAATGCCTCCCAGGATGAAAAACTGACTGTATGCGATTATTGTAACGCGCATCGGTCAAACTTTCATCCTGTGAGGGATTTTGTGTCCGGACCGGAGCTGTTCCGCAGGCGTTTCCCGTACCGGCCTCAGCCGGAAGCCAGCTGGTCATACACTCCCTGGATATTTTCGGAAAAATAGCCGTTCGGATCGTCCGAGGAGAGAAACTCCTCATATACATCCTGCGGCACATCCGCATAGGTATAATATCGGTTTCCGGAAAAACGGATCCGCAGGTCTCCGCAGCCCGAACCGTCCCCGTAGGGGCGGAAACCCGCCTCGAGAAGCCTGCTGCTGCCGGTTATGGACTCCATGCTGAAGTCGGAGGACGAATCCGGTGTATCCTCTTCCACGGTCTCCGTACTGCTGTCTTCCTCCTCGATTACGGAATCCGCATCCCCGGAGGAGGAGCCGGAAGACCTGGCCGGCGAAGAGACCGCTGCCGTTTTCAGGCTGACGCTGTTGCCATCAAGGTCCGTTCCCTTTGCCGTCTTCGGACTGACGAAATAATACTGAAGAATCCGGCTGTGATCAGCTGCCGACACAACGCTGATGGAGACGTTCCCATCGCCGTTATCCTCGCAGACGGCATCGACATCGGCACCGCTGTTCCTGCTGACATAATAGCGGACAGCCATGGCTTCGAGCTCTGCATAGGAGTAACCCGACGAGGTGCTGCTGCCGGACGATGTTCCGGAGGAACCGGATTTCGCTGCGGATGTCCTCCCCGCGGAGGTTCTGCGCTCAATCTCTTCCAGAATGGAAGAGGAAGAAACGCCGCTGCCTCCTCCCGGCTGTCCGGCAAGCACACCGCCCTTGTAAACCGGCTGCGTCAGCGTCTCCTCATTGTCCGCACCGACCATGCCGATCACACCGTTCTGCACCTTCTCAAAGGCCTGCAGTCCGATGCCCTGGGTGCGGACCGTATAGCTCCCCTCACCGTCGCTGCCGTCCACATAGATGGTGTCCTCATCCGTTTCGAGCGTCAGGCAGTCTTCCCCGGCGGGTCCGACGTCCCGGACACCGTTTTCGTCGGCGTACTGCTGGAATTCGTCCGAATTCAGGATGGAAACCGCCTCGTCATAATCAGGCTCCGCGATGGCTTCCGCAAGCTGTTCGGCAATCTCCGAATCCGGCCGCAGTGACTGCAGATCATCTGTCAGCTCATAGACTCCGTCCAGGTCCGAAGCATTTTTAGCTTTCTTTTTCTCATCGGAAAGGAGAATAACGGTGTCCTCATCGGGCGTCAGTTCAAAGCTTCCGCCGCCGTGTTCGTCCTCGCCATGATAAATGCCGGTGTCAGTCTCCTCCAGAGTTCCCTCCAGAATGGTCAGTGAGTCACCTCCGATTTCCAGATGAAACTTCAGGGTGCCGGAATCCCGGCTGATATAGATTGCCTTATAGTGGTTATAATCCTCCCACAGACCGTAAATTCCGGTTTTCAGCCCGTCAGATTCCGGTTCCGCCTCCGATGAGGCGGTTTCTGCCGAGGCAGTTCTCTGTGCCTGCTCCTGTGCATAGGTGTCCGAAGGAGACACCTTTTCCGGCCCGAGAGTGGACAGCACCTGTGCGTTCTCCACCTGCTCGCTCTTGCCGTGCAGTATCGTTCCGCCAATCAGCAGGGCGGCTGCCGCCGCACCCAGCACCACAATCAATATAACCAGTATTCTGGTCCGCTTGTCATCCCAGTCCGGATTGAAAAAATCCATTAATACTTCTGTGTCTCCTGTTGGATATTGTCGGGATAGGGAACCGTGTTCGTCTGTATCTTCCTGCTGGTCACCGTGACGACGCACTGTGTGCGGTATGTCTGTCCGTGGATGGTTCCCTGCAGGACGATGGCAGTCGTCCCCGGTGAATGTGCGGTCACCGCCCCGTTTGACAGCGTCGCAACCGCCGGATTGCTGTTGGAAATCTGCTGCAGGCTGTAGAGCTCATCCACCATGGTCGCAGGTGTGATATGCAGATACAGATTCGCACTCACGCCGGGATTCAGCAGCATTGTCGCAGGCCAGGCGCGGAACGATGTGACTTCCGTCGTGTTCGCCGCCGCGGGATCCGTCGATGTATTGATGGTCACGGCAGAATTCAGCAGGGAAGGAGTGTTGTACTGCGAAACCGTGCTGCGGTTGCCGAAGATATCCACCGCGGTGATCGTGCTCAGCCGGTACGTGCCGGAGGCAACAGCGTCCGTAATGGTACGTCCACCCTCGTAGCGGCCGCGGTCCCCGTTATAGGCAAGGCCGATGGTAATACGGCTGTTGCGTCCGTATTCGTTATACAGCTGCAGGACGCAGTCCTTCTCCCGCGGGCTGATCCCGCTCTCATCCTGAATATACGCGTAGACATACAGGGTGTCTCCCGCCGCAAGCGTCTGCCCCTGGGAAATGATTCCCCAGCCGGAGATGACCGGTCCGCTGTGATCGTTCAGGACCTCGCCCGAGCCGACGCTCCCGACATCCGCGGCGTCCAGCTTCTGAACCGGAGACAGGACAAGTGCCGCGCTCACGGCAGCCACGGTCAGGTATTTCCCAAGCAATAAAAAACTGTTCCCTTTCATCACGATACTCCCTGCAGGAAGTGTATACAGACCGGTTACGGATCATGCCTGAAGCCGGCCCGGTACATTCGACCCTTACGTCTGTAGTATCGTCACGAAACGGGAACAGTATAAATATCAGTTGTTCTGCAGGTCAATAGTAGCGGTTTTCCACATAGAGCGGCAGTTCCTGTTCCGAAACCCAGGGGTTATCCTCCCGGGTAGGATCCAGCACATAATATCCGTCCCCCGTGAAAATCAGGTTCCATGCATGCGGAACTCCCTTCAGGGAACCCGATACCGTGAGCGTGGGGATTCCTTCATAGTTCAGGAGCACACTCATGCAGGAAGCATAGAACCAGCAGACGCCGCGTCCATCCTGCAGGCAGGTCATGGGATCTTTCCGGGCATACGAAAGGTCATAGACCGTCTGTGCGTGAATCCGCTTCCATGTCTCATTGATGGTCGCCGTATCATCGCCCTGATACGATATCGCACCGTACTTGTTGGCAATGGCCGTCATGATGGCGTTCCGGTCCAGGCGGTCCTCAACCTGAATGGTGATTTCACCGGTCGAGGTGTTCCGGTACGCCTTCAGTGTCATGCCCATGTTCTCGCCGATCCGATAGTTCACGTAATAATAGTAGAGGAACTTCTTCGCCTCGGATTCATCCGGAACGACTACCTGATCCCCGTTGTAAACGGATTCCGCGAGCTCCCGGTATTGAACAGCTGCCGGCGAAACCGCTTCCGCTGTGGCCATGGTGGAATCCACGAGCTCCGAAACCGTAACCGCCTGTACCGGGAGGCGGACGGTGCCCGCAATCATTCCGAGGCAGACAAAAAGAGCCAGTGCCTGCCGGAGTACGGACGGTACGGAATGCATATTCTGTGTTTTCATGAAATACCTCCGGATCTGTTGGTGAGGAGTTGTCCTTTACAGTCTCTGATGACAAAGCGGTGCATCTGCCATGCAGGCAAGCGTTTATCCATGCCCTGGTGCTGCAAAAAGGGGCGGCTGCAGATATACCGCAAAACCGCCCCTGACCTTTTCGGCTGGCTGTCGGGTGAGCACCGGCAGCCATATAGTAAGGAATACCGAAAAAAAGGAATAATGTCTGTTAACCCAAAAGGCATCTTAAGCCTTTACACAGATATATCGACAGGTATGCGGCAGAATTTAATTGGTAATGTTGCACAAATATTATATGGTGTTTTGCCTGGTTGTGTACTGTTTGTTTCCGGCTTTAACAGGATAACGTAACACTTTTACATACCGCCCCTGGTGGAGGCAACGGTGGCACTCTCGCCTTCCGGCTTTGCGATCCGTCCCATCTGACCGGTCTGTTCCGATTCCGGAAGCCCATCCGCCGGTGTATCCTCCGGTTCCGTCCTGAACTGGTCCGGATCCGGCATCATGGGATCACCGGCAGAGCCTACCCGGATAGAATCCAGGACATTCTTCGCGGTCTCGTAATAGTCCTGCCCAAGGGAGGATCTCACCATCGTCCCGGCCTGCAGAAAATCCCCGACCGGCATCCGGACAAGGCCCATGTCGAAGTCGTAATCGTATCCGTCAACCTGTGAGGTATAGTTTACCTCTGTCCCGGAAGCGGTATCTATCAGAAGATCCTGAGAACGCAGATCCTGCACGGCGGGGTTATTCTGCAGGTCCTGCAGAAATTCCTCCAGATACATGTCCGGATCTTCTGTTGCTTCACTGGGAATGTAACGCAGGTAGAATACAGCGTCCGTCGTGTCCCCGGACATCAGGTAAGTCCGCGAGAGGTCCGCCGGCTCAGTCGTTTCCTGCCCGCCCGTTTCTCCCAGTCCGCTTACGGGATTCGTATCCGCATCCCCCGGAAGGACCTGCTCGCCGGGTGTCCAGACGACCTCGCCGTCCCCCGCAAGGGCCTGCTGGTCGGCCAGCTCCTGCTGCGCCTGCGCTTCCTGCCGGGCCTTTTCCTCCTGCGCCTTCTTGTCCCGTGTCGTGATCCAGTTTCCGGGCACCTCATAGGTGACACCGTTCAGAACCTTTTCCACCATGGCGGAGGAAAGTGTCGTATCCGGCTCCATTGTACCGGCCTCCGCAGCATTTTCCGGGGATGCCATACCATCCTCCGGCGGCAGCTGCGCTGTATCCGCTTCCGTGGACGCTTCGTCACTGGTCGTAACAGCCGATGCGGCATCTCCGCCCTTCTTGCAGGCGGCCAGCGGCACGCTCAGAATGAGTATGCCCAGGATCAACTTCAGTTTTCGCTTGCTGAATCTGTTCATCATAGGATCAAGGTGTCAAAAGTATTGTTCAGGACAATATGACATGACATAAGGGTCAAAAGTACCAAATCATAACATACGAACTGCATCGCAACTCCATGTCATCATAACGCAGTTCACGGTTTCAGGCCAAGCAGCAGCGCATTGCAGATCGCAGCGGCAACTGTGCTGCCTCCCTTCCTGCCTCTGGCTGCGATACATGGAATGCCGGCTTCTTTGGCTGTGTCAAGGATCTCTTCCTTCGCCTCTACGACGTTAACAAAGCCAACCGGCACCGCAATCACGCCGGCGGGACGGAATCCGTCGTCACGGATCAGCTTCGTCAGCTCCATGAGCGCAGTCGGTGCGTTTCCGACCGCAAAGAGCATCGGATGCGGGTGGTCTCCGGATTCCTCAAATGCCTTGCGCATACTGACCGCGGCACGGGTAATGCCCAGCTCGGCCGCCCTGTACGCGACATCCGGGTCACTCATATGGCAGAGGACGTGGATACCGTAGCGTGCGAGCCGTCCCTTCCCGATACCCGCCTGTGCCATGCGGGTATCCGTCACAATCGCGCAGCCCTGCCGGAACTGCTCCCGGATCCGCGGCACCGCTCCGTCCGAGAAGACGAGCTGCTCCGCATAGTCAAAATCCGCCGTGGTATGGATGACCCTGAGGACGATATCCGCATTCACGGGGTCCGGAGTGATGCCGCGCTGTGAAAGCTCCCCAGAAATCAGTTCAAAGCTCCTGCGTTCAATGTCTGATGGATTCGTATAACGCATAAATCAGTACTCAATTCCCTCCCTCGCGCGGATTCCGCGGTCAAAGGGATGGGCGCGCTTAATCATTTGCGTACAGTAATCAGCCCTGTCAAGGATCTCTTTGGACGGATTGCATCCCGTCAGCACCAGTTCCGCGTCCGGTCCCGTACGCTCCAGCACATTCAGCAGATCCCGTTCTTCCACGATCCCCCGGTCCTGTGCCGTCAGTACCTCATCCAGGATCAGGACGCGCCGTCCCTTCCCTTGCGTATACCTGCCGGCACCGGCAAGAAGCCTGGCCGCATCCTGCCGGCAGATCTGTCTCTGTTCCGGACTCATCTGCGACAAAAAGCCGTAGAAGTGCTCCCCCGTCCGGACGGTGACGCCGGGAAGCTGCTTCAGAACACGGACTTCCCCCGACGAGCCATCCTTCAGGAACTGGATGAAACACACCGGGATTCCATGCCCCGCGCTCCGTATGGCAAGCCCTGCTGCCGCCGTCGTCTTGCCTTTGCCATCCCCGTAATAAATCTCAATCATACCTGCTCTTTCATGTCCGCGTCCGCAGCCGTCTGCCCCGCAGCTGCGCATTTCATCAGATCCCGGCAATGGAACAGATTCTATCCATATCCAGATGACGGCGCAGGGTGTCGGCGAGAAGATCAAATTGCTGCTCCCGGAAGCTCTGCCAGTCGGAAGGTCCGTTATTGCCTTCCTTTCCGACAATCCGGAGCAGTGCCCTTCTGACCTTTGCGCTCTCGAAAAACCCGTGCACATACGTGCCCATTACATTGTCACAGCTCATAACGGCCGGTGCTTCACCACAGGATCCGTCCGTACAGGTGCTGACACCATTGTGGATCTCATACCCTTCCACCGGGCAGCCGGACAGAGGCGCGAAGCATCCCTCCAGGGAAGGAATCGTGATCCGGTCCCTCCTTAGCGTCTTCCGGCGGTCCATTACCGTCGCAACCGGCAGGAATCCAAGACCACTCCCCTCTGCCGGCGCGCCCTCCGTCCCATAAGGATCACGGATGAAATCCCCCAGGATCTGATAGCCGCCGCAGATCCCGATCACGGGCGTGCCGTCCTGCACCAGTCCGGCTATGGCAGGCTCCAGGCCCCGCCGGGACAACCACTGCCTGTCCGCAAGCGTATTCTTGCTCCCCGGAAGGATGAGAGCGTCCGGATGCCCGAGCTGCCGCGGGTCACTTACATAACGCACGCATAGGCCTTCTGTATATTCCAGCGGCTCCAGATCCGTAAAGTTCGAAATCCTCGGAAAACGAATCACGGCGATATCCGCATCGTCTCCGGTCTGCTTCCGGCTGGTCCTGCGCAGCTCCGGTGCCATGGAGTCTTCTTCCTCGAGATGTACATCCATATAGGGTATACAGCCCAGAACCCGCTTGCCGGTCAGCGCGGAAATCTGTACAAGCCCTGGCTCCAGCAGGCTCTCATCTCCGCGGAACTTATTGATGACAAGTCCATGGATCCGCTGCCTCTCCTGCGGCTCCAGCAGCATCACAGTCCCGTACAGCTGTGCAAAAACTCCTCCCGGATCGATGTTTCCGACCAGCAGAACCGGCGCATCGACCGCCGCAGCAAGACCCATATTTACTATATCGTCGTTTTTCAGATTAATTTCAGCAGGAGAGCCCGCGCCCTCAATGACTATGATCTCATAGTCGTTCTGAAGGGAATGATACGCGTCCAGGATTCCGGGAAGGTAGTCCCGCTTCGCCGCAAAATAGCGGCGGGCGTCCATATTGCCGGTCGGGATGCCGTTCACAATTACCTGCGAGCCGGTGTCTGTCGTCGGCTTCAGCAGTATGGGATTCATACGGATGTCCGGTTCAATGCCCGCTGCCATGGCCTGCATTGCCTGCGCCCTGCCGATTTCGAGGCCGTCCGGCGTAACATAGGAATTCAGTGCCATGTTCTGTGACTTGAACGGGGCGGTCCGATAACCATCCTGATGAAAAATCCTGCACAGTCCGGCACAGAGCAGACTTTTCCCGACGCCCGACATCGTCCCCTGTATCATGATGCAATGCGGCATGTTGCCTCCCGTTCTCCGCTCCTGCAGGCATGTGTCACGAAAGCTGCGTTAAAACAGCCTGCCCTGTATATTCACCGGCACAGACACTTCCGCCGGAATCCGCTAAACAGCAGCCGCCCGGATGGCTTCCAGAAGCCGCACATTGTCGTCGCGGGAGCGGACTGCCACCCGGTAATAGCCGCTCTGTGTGATCCCCGGCATATTGCTGCAGTCGCGGATCAGGATTCCCCTCGCCATCAGCTGACGCCCCAGATCCCCCGGCTCCCTGTCCGGCCAGTGGAAAAAGACATAATTGGCCTCTCCGTGAAATACCCGGTCTGCGGAGCTCTCTTCCAGTTCCGCCGTCAGAAATTCCCGCTCCCGCCGTATGAAGGAGACACTCTTCTGCACAAAAGCGTCCTCCTCAAGGGCTGCAGCCCCCGCCCGCTGTGCCGGCAGGGAGACATTCCACGGCTGCAGGAAGCCGCGGATGCGGCGGAGCAGCTGCTCATCCGAGCTGACCAGGGCGCCCAGTCTCAGCCCCGGCATGGCGTAGATCTTCGTAAACGAACGCAGGACAACAAGGCTGCGGCAGCGGTGCACCAGCGGCAGCAGGGTGAGACCATCCTCTCTGTCTGAGAAGGGAAGAAAGCTCTCGTCGACGCAGACGACCGTGGCCGGGTGGCAGGATATCAGCTCCGTCAGCCGGCGTCTTTCCGTTACCTGTCCGGTCGGACTGGCGGGATTGGCGATAAAATACAGATCCAGTTCCATCCCTCCCGCGGTGAAGTTCCTGCACCTGCCGGAAGGAAGGCCCGCACTCCCCGCAGGATACACACCGTCCATCAACAGTTCGGAGCCTGCCTGCCGTGCCGCATCCAGGTATTCCGGAAAGCATGGGACTGCCGCGGCAGCCCTCAGCTTCCTCCCCGCAAGGTCTCCGGCAAGCGCACTGCACAAAGCACGGATCAGCTCGGACGCGCCGTTGCCGAAGATAACCGCGGATTCCGGTACACCCCGTGCCCTTGCATAGGCGCGGGTAAGCTCCCGGGCTGCCGGATCCGGATAGTGCACCGAGTCTTCTATCCCGCGGATCGCTGCTTCACGCACACGTGCGGGCATCCCAAGCGGATTGATGCTCGCGGAAAAATCCAGTTCCACCTTATGGGAATAAATATCGCCTCCGTGCTGCGGGAGCACATTCCGTTCCTCCATCATAACCTGTACGCCTCCGGGAGATCTGTATCCGGTTCCTGTTCCGGGATGTCTGCCGGCTGCTGGCCCGGGCCTTTGGACAGGCGTGATTTACCCCTGCAGCAGTCCTTCCAAAACCAGAAGACAGCTCAGCGCCAGCACAAGGTCGAGGGCCGATGTGACAGCGAGCATCCGGTTGGCCTTCCCGATATCGTCCGGTGTGATATCGCGGATCGGATCTCCCAGTGCCGACTTGCGGACGAGCTGTCCGAAATAGACCGCATCGCCGCCAAGCTGCACATCCAGTGCTCCCGCCATCGCACTCTCGGTCTGTCCGGCATTCGGACTCAGGTGCTTTCCCCGGTCCCTCTTAAACATGCGGAGTGCATTGCCTGCATCCAGGCGGAGCAGGGCAGCGGAGACGATCATCGTCATTCCGGCAATCCGGGATGGGACGAAGTTCAGGATGTCGTCCAGCCGTGCCGCCGCAGTCCCGAAATAACGGTAGCGGTCGTTCCGGTAGCCGATCATGGAATCCATGGTGTTGGCCGCCTTGTAGAACAGACCGCCCGGAATCCCGAACAGTGTCAGGTAAAACAGCGGGGCAATCACACCGTCCGAGGCCGATTCCGCAGTAGATTCCACAGCAGCCTTCGCCACGCCCTCCAAAGAGAGCGAAGCCGTTTCCCTTCCTACGATCATGGAGACGGATTTCCGGGCACGCTCCAGGTCCCCCGCCTTCAGATCCTGTTCCACCTTCGAGGACGCAAGGACCATGGACCTCGCGGCAAGGCACTGCGCACACACAGCCACTTCCAGAGGCAGCACAAGTACCGGGATAGTACGTTCCAGCAGCCGGAGCACCAGAAGACAGCTCCCCGTCACCGTCACTTCGGTCAGAAGAACAAGCAAAAAGCCTGCAAATCTCTTGCGGCCGCGGTCCTGCTCCGGCTGTTCCGACAGCCGGAAAGCCTTTCGCAGCAGCCGTTCGAAATGGCAGATAAGCCAGCCCATTCCCTGAACAGGATGCCACAGCCAGCGCGGATCTCCCACCAGGGCGTCGAGCAGGAAGCCAAGCAGCAGGACAGCCATCCGCTCACACATGGAGCCTCACCTCCCTGATGGACTGCAGAACCGGCCTGCCGCTGCCTGCCCACGTGCATTCCGCTTCATAACCTGCAAGGTTGTCACACTGCCAATGGTAAAAGGAGGATGCCGGACGGGAGTAGGAAGACAGCAGCGTCATCAGCGTTCCTCCGTGTACGACCAGCACCGCACTCCGGTGAAGAGCTCCGGTGTGCAGGAGGTCCATAAAGGCACCCGTTACCCGGGCTGCAGCCTGCATGCGGGATTCTCCCCCCGGAAAGGGAGCTTCCCCGCCGGAATCCAGAAACGCCTGATAACCCGGCTGATCCTTCAGCTCGCTGTAGTTCCGGTACTCGAATTCCCCGAAATCCGTCTCTCTGAAATCCGGTACAACCTGCTGCCGCATCCCGGGAAACAGAAGGCCCGCTGTCTCACGGCAGCGGAGCATAGGACTGACAAACAGGTCCGCATGATCCGGGTCAAAGCCGGCAGGCAGGAACGGCACGGCCCTTCCGGATAGCTCCTGCAGGAAGGCCCGCTCCTCCGCAAGGATATCCTCCTGTGTCGTTCCGACATAACGATGTTCCCGGTTTCCCTTCGTTGCGGCATGCCGGAGGAACACAAGGCTCCACGTTCCGCCCTGCTCCCCCTGTGCGCCGCGAAGCGGACCCGGAATGCCCTTCAGCTGCAGCGGTACTCCGCACGTCATAAGAAAGACCTGATCCGATGCTTCCGCAAGCAGCGCATTGACCCTGCCTGTCGTCTCGCGGAGCTTTCTCTCAAAGGGGTCCGCGGGAACGACGCCGTCTCCGACTTCCCTCGTCAGAACGACTGCATTTGCAGCCTTACCGGACACCAGAAACTGTTCCGTCTGCCGCAGAGGGTCCTTCCCCTCTTCCATCAGTGCCCGCACCCTTTCGGGAATATCCGGAACCGCTGCAAGATGAGGAAACCGGGACCGCGCAAACGATTCCTGTCCGGCACCCAGACCGCCTGTTATCAGAACCAGCATAATACCTCCCGGAATACACGCTGTCCGACGACCAGTACGACGAGCATCCAGAGCTCACACTGGCACAGGAAATATCCCGCCAGGTCACCTGTCGTTCCGCCGAACACCCTGACACTGAACAGCCGGTAATAGAGAAAGACCGCGGCACCCGCCGCAAGGACCATCACGGCGGACCATCCCCACAGGAGGATTTCCAGTACAGACAGACCCGCGAACTCAACAAGCAGGACTGCAAGGACCCGGCGTCCGGCCGCGTCAGAAAATGTGCGCAGCATGCCGTCCTTTTTCGCCTTCGGGAATCGGACGACCGAGATCGCTGAAAGTATCCTGGAACAGACAAAGCCGCAGGCATAAAGCGGTATCGTTTCCTCCGTGACGGCACCGGCTGCGCCGGAAAACAGCAGGATAAAGACCATTCCATAGATGACGGCAAAGCCTCCGAGGTGCGGATCCTTCATGATCTGCAGCTTTTTATCCCGGTCCGTGCAGGAATGGATGGCATCCTCCGCATCGAGAAACCCGTCCAGGTGAATGCCGCCCGTCACGAGGACAGGAATCGCTGTAAGAAGCGCTGCGCGCAGGAAATCCGGGAACTGCAGCAGACTGCAGATCCGGAAACCGGCAAGGCTCAGCAGAGCGCAGACCGCACCGACCAGAGGAAACCAGCACAGCGCGTATTTCATGCTGCGGGGAGTCCAGGAGATCTGCGGCACCGGAAGGGCGGAATACATGGAAAAAGCAACAATCAGTGAGCGAATGGTTCTACCTCCTCCGGTGCGGTACCGCCGTCTGCTGTGTCCGTACGGCTTCCGGGAGTAACCGGGATACCGCAGACGACACGAACGAGCTCCGTTCCGGGCAGGGCTGCAAGACTTTCCTGCACGAAGGAAAGATTCCGGAGAAACCGCATGGTTTCAGCGTCATACAGCTCACCGTCCGCAAAAAGGTCATTGCATACAACAACAAGCCTCCCGCAGGCGTCTGCAAGCTGACGCAGTTCTTCCAGCACCTCCTGTACAGGCCGCGGATCCGGCACAAACGTCTCATTCGCAAGAAGGTTCGTCAGGTCTTCGAGGAGCACGGCGTCTTCGCATCGAATCCTGCCGTCCCTGATCAGAGCCGGAATATCCCTTTCCTGTTCCAGTGTGACCAGTCCGAGTCCTTCCCGCTGTCTGCGGTGGCGGGCAATCCGGGACAAGGTCTCCGGATTCTCTTCGCGCCGCATGGTGGCAAGGTAGATTCTCCTGCCATGGCAGGGGCACCGTGTAAGGAGCCGTTCCGCATATTCACTCTTGCCGGAACCGGCTCCGCCGGTCACCAATGTCAGCTGCATGCGTCCGGATACCTCCTGTAAGGCAGGATTCCTTCGTCCTGAAACGTGTCCAGTTTATGATAAATCTCCAGGGCAAGATCCAGAAGAGGCAGAGCCATCAGAGCACCGCACCCCTCTCCCTGGGCAAGGTCCGCCGTAAGAAACGCGGAGAGCTTCAGCTCCTTCAGGATCTTCTTCTCGAGATGCTCCCCTGAAAGGTGTGTCGCCAGCATGACCTGCGCGGCACGCGGATCGATGCGCACTGCGCTCAGAGCAGCCGCCGCACTGATCACACCGTCGATGAGAACCGGCACCCCGCAGCGGACAGCACCGAGGAATACACCGGCCATCGCCGCAATCTCCAGTCCTCCGGCGGCGGCAAGCACCCCGGTCGGATCCTGTACGTCCCGGATTCTGTCAAGGGATCTTCGAACGACGCGGACTTTTCTTGACAGTCCGGCATCGTCCAGTCCGGCGCCGCGTCCCGTGACGCGCTCCGCCGGCAAACCCAGGAAATGCCCCGCCAGTACGCCGGCCGCAGTGGTGTTGCCGATCCCCATCTCTCCCACGGCAAGGAGACGGTATCCGCCCCCCGCAAGACTGCAGGCCGCCTCCGCTCCCGTCTCCAGCGCCTTCCGGCACTCCTGCAGCGTCATGGCATCCTTTACAGCGAGGTCCTCCGTCCCGCGGCGGACCTTGCGGTCTACGACTGTGCCGGTCACGAGCTCCTTTTCGTCATAAGGCTCTGTGTCCATGCCAGCATCCAGTACGAAGAGATCCGTTCCCGTCTTCCCTGCAAGAATAGATGCCGCTCCCCTGCCGGACGCAAGGTTCTCCGCTACCTTCCGCGTAACACTGCTGTCTGTCTGCGTCACACCCTCACGGACCACTCCGTGGTCACCCGCAAAGACCAGCAGTGCCCGGGGTGTCAGAGGTCCCGGGTCCTGTTCCCCGCGGATCTGTCCAATCCGGATCACGGTGTCTTCCAGCTTCCCGAAGGAATCAATCGGCTTCGCCAGCGCATCCCAGCGCGACCTGATCCGCTTCCCGGTCCTGACCCTGCTGCAGGCCTTCAGGAACGAAAAAAAAGCTGTCGGATCAGATGGAAAATAAAAATGCGGAAAGCCGGCGAGCAAAGTATCTGTATAGTGAATTGCCGGATCCTTCCTGCCGGTTGACGTCCTGGTCAGTACAAAACCATCCCCCGGATCATCGGATTCCCAGTAATGAAATTCATGGCAGGGAAGTGTCACACCCGCATCGCCCAGCAATCCTCCGCGCACGGAGGAGGCACTGGCATAGCCGAAGCGGACGAGATGCTCCGTCTCGCGGGCGGAGCAGGACAGAACACCGCACAGCTTCCGCGGGTGTTCCTTAAGGGGTTGAAGCTTCTCATGCAGATAGAGGAACCCGCCGCACTCCGCAATAGTCGGAAGTCCTGCTGCCACCGCGGATTTCAGCTCCCTGCGAAGCTGCCTGTTGGCGTGCAGTGCTTCCAGGCATTGTTCCGGATAGCCTCCGCCCAGGTACAGGCCGTCGATATCCTCCGGCAGATGCACGTCGCAAAGGGGTGAAAACGGAACCAGCTCCGCTCCCATTTCCGTCAGCAGCTCCTCATTCTCGGCATAATAGAAATCAAACGCACGGTCCTTCGCGATTGCAATCCTGACCGGCGAAGAAAGATGCGGCAGATCCGGCGTTACACCCGCGGGGACTTCGCCCGCTTCCTCCGCAACCTTCAGAATGCCCTGAAAATCCAGTGTTGCCTGCGCGGTCTGCTTCAGCCGCGCGACCCATGCCTCCTGATTTTCGCGCGTATCCGGCGTCTGCAGTCCCAGATGCCGCGGCAAAACCATGAGGTCTGCATCGTCCGGCAGGTATCCCAGTACCGGAATCGAAAGCTCCTCCTGCAGGAAGGCACGGATCCGGGGATAGTAGCCGGGGCTGACGCGGTTCAGGATGATGCCGCGGATGCGGCTGTCCTTCCGGTAGTCCATCAGGCCGCGGATCGAAGCGGCCAGGGAAACGGAGGCTCCTTTCGCGTCCACAACGAGGATGACCGGCGTGCGGGTCAGCTGAGCAATCTCATAGGACGAGCCCTGTGTGGTCTGTCCCGCCCCGTCGTAATATCCCATGACGCCCTCGATCACAGCCAGATCAGAGCCGGCGGATCTTTGTGCAAAAATCCCCTGCAGTCTTTCCCCGGGCGTAAAGAAGCTGTCAAGGTTTCCTCCCCTGACCCCCAGGACACTCCTGTGAAACATCGGATCAATATAGTCGGGACCGCACTTGAAGGAGGAGATGTTCCTCCCCCTGTCGTGCAGCACTCCGATGAGGGCACACGTTACTGTTGTCTTCCCGCTGCCAGATTTCGGAGCGGCAAGCATGATTCTCGGAAGCATTGTCATAGTGTAAGAATCACCCCTGTGTTCAGACTGACGCAGGTGCAATAACCGCAATCAGCACAGGATTCTGTGCGGTACGGATGTGAACCCTTCCCGCTTTCCGGTAGCGGGTGACAGACAGATCACGCATCGAAACCGTAAACCTGCCCTCCGTCTCCAGCTGCCCGGCAAGCTGCAGAATCTCCTGTATGGTTTCTCCGGATACTGCTGTGATGGCAACACGGATCTGCGGACTGCGTTCCAGCAGCATCCGGACAATCCCCGCAAGATTTCCGCCGCTTCCTCCGATCAGTGCGTGGGTCGGCACGGGAAGTCCCGCGTCTGCGGAATCCGGTGCAAGACACTGCGGTGCTGTCCCGGCGAGTACGACCGTATTCCGTACTCCAAACCGGTCCAGGTTCCGATACAGAACAGACAGCGCATCCGGATTCCGCTCCACCGCAACGATGGTTCCCCGGGAGAGAATGCGTGAGGCGGCCACACTCACGGAGCCCGTGCCTGCGCCGATGTCATACAGGACCGAGTCCGCCGAAAGATGGAGCAGAGAAAGCGCCAGGTCCCGCACTTCCTGTTTGGTCATGGGGGTAGGGCGGGGATTCCGTGTTCCGTCTTCCTGTATGTCCCGCACGAATTCCTCATCCGGAATGTCGAATCCTGTATCCTGCATCCGGGGGTGGTCATTCTCGAACAGGGCGAGAGAGAGCGGGGGCAGGCTCTCCTGCAGAAAATCAGAAAGGGTCCCTGCCTTTATCCGTTCTTCGGGATACGAGAGGGAGGACGCCAGTGTCAGCCGGATCTGCGGGTCCGCATTCTGCAGATTCAGCAAAAGCTGCCGGAAGCTGTCCCCGTCCCCCGGCAAAAGGAGCAGTCTGCGGTTCCCAAGAACCGCCGGCAGGGCGTCCGCCTGTCTCCCGTGCGCAGAGAAAATACATACCTCCGTGCGGTCCAGTCCCAGATAATCGAGGAAATAGTCCGCACTGGAAATTCCGGGAATACGTTTTACAGGGTCTCGCTTCCACGAAGAAGCACCGGATGACAGAGAAAGGCTGCCGGAATACAGCACCGCTGCAGCGGAACTGTCCGGTTCCCGGGAAAACTCCGACACAATAGCATCCCGCCGGTAGATGTTACGGAGTGTCTTGCCCGCGAGCTCTGCCTCTCCCAGAATCTGCGCCGCGGTCTGCAGCATGCGGGGTGATCCATAGAGAATTCCGGCACAGGAAATGGCCTGCCGCGCCCTGGCACAGACAAGTCCCGGATCGCCCGGACCCATACCGACCAGTGTTATCCTGCTGAACAGTTCCTTCGACATATTAACCTTTCTGCTGTTTTGTAAGGGATAACCGCACCAGCAGCTGCTGTGCCTGACGCAGGGACAGCAGGGAGCCGGCCTGGCCGGATTCCTCCTGTGCCGCCTGCGGCGGACCGATCACAACGATCTTCATGCAGAGGTGCTGCGCCGCTTCCAGCTTCTCCCTTAATCCGCCCGCGGTGCCTGAGTCCTTCGTCACAAGGACAGCCGCACCGCTGTCCCGGAACATCGCTTCGTTCAGCTCCCGGGAGAAGGGTCCCTGCATGAGGATAATCTGCCTGCCTGCAAGGCCGGTGGATTTCAGGATCCCCAGTGCCCTCTCATCCGGAAGTGCCCGCACTACGGCACGCCTGGCAAAATCCGGAATCCCCGCCGCATAAACTGCAATATCCTTCGTTCCCGTGGTGAAAAAAATCCTGCCGCTCTCCCGGCAAAGAAGCCCGGCTGCCTCTGCCGCGTCCTCCGCAAGAAGAACACCCGCTTCCTCACGCAGTAGCTCCGCCGGCAGGATGCCTTCCCTCCGCACCCTGCAGCAGGGCAGGGAGAGCTTACGGGATGCCGCCGCCACGTTTTCCGAAACCTCCACGGCATAGGGATGCGTTGCGTCCAGGACCAGCTCCGGTGAGAGCAAAGACAGAGTCCGGACCATTTCCGACGCGTCCAGCCTCCCCGCATGAACTCTTATCCGTTCGGAAACCGGCAGGAGATGTGCCCCGTAGCTGCCCGCAACGAACACGTCTGTCGTCACACCGGCATCTGCCGCTGTTTCCGCAAGGATGCGGCCCTCACTGGTTCCACCGAACAGAGCAATCGTCTTCACAGTGTATATCCCCTGGGTGTGACAAGACGGTTCCGCACAACGCGCGTCCGGCTGCTGCCGATCCACACCGTCATCAGCATATCCGGCTTCACGCCGCGCAGGTCCCCGAGCGTCAGGATGCGCGACTCCTGTCCCGGCCTCGCTATGCAGCGCACAATACCGCAGAGCCGGTCCGCCGGAAGGATTTCCAGCAGGAGATCACAGGCTCTCCTGAGTCCGTCCGGCCTGTGGAGGCTGCCCGGATTGTACAGGCAGATGGCAAAGTCGCCCTCCGCAGCGTACCGCAGACGTTTCTCAATGATCTCCCGCGGTGTCAGAAGATCACTCAGGCTCAGCACGACAAAATCATGATCCAGCGGAGCTCCCAGAAGCGCTGCCCCGGATAGTGCCGCGCTGATGCCCGGAATCACGGTGACCTCCACATCAGGAAAAGCTTCCGCCATCTCGAGACAAAGTCCCGCCATGCCGTAAATTCCCGCATCACCGGACGAAACCACGGCAACATTCTCTCCTTCGGAAGCATACTTCAGGGCGAGCGCGCAGCGTTCCTTCTCCTGCCGCATGCCGGTTCCTTCCATGGGACGGCCCGGAAAGAGGTCCCGGATCAGGTTCAGATAGGTGGTATAACCGATAATCCGGTCGGCTTCCGAAAGAATCCGGAGCGCCTCCTCCGTCATATGATCCCGGTCCCCCGGACCGATTCCAACCACATACAGACGGCCCATTTTGCTCACCCCTGCCAGTGAATCTTCAACTGCGCCGCAGCAAGCGCTACCGTCACATCCTTCGAAACCATCCTGGGCAGGACGAGTCTGCCTCCCCGGGATCCCAGTACGGCGCTGCGTTCCGCAACCGAATCCGTTCCGGTTGTACGGAACACGAAGTCCGAATGGGTGAAGACACCCGGTGCACGGTTCAGCTGCTCTGCCGAAAAGAACCTCGTCCCGACATGCAGGGATTTCGCAGCTTCCAGGATGCCGCGCTCCTCCCGCTTCAGCTCAATGCTGGCCGTTCCCGCAAGGGAACGCCCATTGACCCTGCCCTTCGCAAGTGCCGCATAGATCGCATCCTCCACATCGGATGACCGTACTCCCCTGCGGCACCCGATGCCTGCCACAATATTGGCCGGAATGAGATGAAGGCAGTGTTCCGGATCCCTCCGGTCCTTGAACGCGGAAATAATCACGGCAGCCCTGCTGCGTTCCGCCGCCTGTACGATCTGCGAAGGCATTGCATCCTCCGCCTGAATGTCCGGGTCCATATAGCAGGTAATCTGCTCCCCACGCAGAATCGCAGCGGAAATATTCCGGGCCTCGGAAAGGTCCTCGATTGCCAGCTGGTTCGCCTGGGCGAACTGATCCACAGAAAAGCGCTGTTCCAGATCGGTCGCCGTCGTGATGACCGCCTCACCTCCAAGAACCCCCGACAGGAACGATGCGTACTCGTTCGCGTGCCCCAGATGTCCGGAAAGGATCGGAATACAGTATTTGCCCTTCTCATCCACAACCACCACAGCCGGGTCCTGTGTCTTGCTGTGGACAAACGGCGCGATGCTCCGGACCGCAATTCCGCTTGCCGCAAAATAGACAATCAGGTCCGCCGAGGGGAACACTTCCTTCGTCAGGTCCGTAATATTTTTCTCCAGATATCCGGGCACCCCGCGGACCTTCACAATCTCGCGGATCCTGGCGGCGGGATCCTTCTGCTGAAGGGCAGCGGCAGCGCGGTGCATCTGCTCCACGCCCTGCCTCGTGCAGGCAAACAGTGCAAAATGATGGATTGCGGAATCCCGGTATCCGGTTGTGAATGACCCGTCATAGAGGCTGGATCTGAGAGCCTCCCTCTGACCCGGCACGTCTGTATGACCCGCCTGTCCCGTATCCGGACGGGCAGCGCTCCTCAAAACTTCCCCGACGAGGATGACCGCCGTCCTGTCAATTCCCTCCTGGCGCATGACGTCCGGCAGATCATGCAGGGTAGCCGTAATCACACGCTCTTCCGGCCAGGAAGCCTTGTAGATCACTGCGACAGGCGTTGTCTCCGGATAGCCTCCGGCGATCAGCTGAACCCGGACAGCATCCGCACGCGCCGCAGACAGGTAAAGCGCAAGCGTCGCACGATGTGCTGCATAAGATGCCAGGCTCTGCGCCGCAGGCACCGGTGTCCGTCCTCCGATCCGTGTAATCGTAAGAGACTGGCTGATACCCGGCATAGTCAGTTCTGCATTCAGCGAGGCGGCTGCAGCCTGAAAGGCCGAGACTCCCGGCGTTACGTCAAAAGGGATTCCCTCCGATTCCAGCTCATCCATCTGTTCCCGGACGGTGCTGTACACGGACGGATCCCCGGTGTGCAGTCTGACAACCTCGAGTCCGCTTTTCACCGCATCCTTCATGACCTTCACGATCTCTTTGAGTGTCATGGAAGAGCTGTCGAAGAGTTTTGCCTCGTTCTTCCTGACATTCAGAACCTGCGGATTGATCAGTGAACCCGTGTAGACGATCACGTCGGCTGTCTCAATCTGCTGCTTCGCGCGTATGGTCAGAAGATCCGGTGCTCCGGGACCCGCCCCTACGAAATGAACCTTGCTCATTACCTATCCCCTGTCTTTGTCATACCGAAGGATTTCCTGCGTCCTGCTGCCGGCTGTTCAGCCACTGTCCGAGGACCGCGTCCGTACCCGCCGTCCTGCCGAGTTCCCCGTATCGCTCTGAAAAAAGGACCGCACCGCAGGGCACCCCGCCCGCGCGGCGTTCAAGATTTGTACCGATCTCCCGGAGCATGGACTGTACAACCGGAGCAAGCAGGCCCGCCCGCTCGAGGATCGCCAGCATCTGATCCGTAACCTGCGCGTGAAAAACGGCCTCAAGGGTTTTCCGGTCCGCGCCGCAGAGTGCGGCATGCGCAGTGACAATCTCCCGCCTTCCGTCCGCTGTCCCGGAATGCGTATTCATGATGCCTGCCGCAAGCTTGATCAGTTTTCCGGCATTGCCGACCAGCAGAATGGCGGACGCTCCTGCCAGTACGCAGCCATCAATCGCTTCCCCCACGTAATTGCTGATGAGGACCGGTTCATCCAGAAGCCTGAGACAGTCCCTCACGTAACGCTCGCCGTAGTTTCCGGGAACCAGAATAACCTTTCCTTCATAGCGAAGCAGCTTCTGTCCCAGCTCCAGCCGGATTGTCTCCAGGATGGCCCGCTCACTCATGGGTTCCACAATACCGCTGGTCCCCAGGATGGAGATACCCCCGGTGATGCCGAGGCGCGGGTTGAACGTATGCGCGGCAATGCGTCTCCCCTCCGGTACGGAGATCGTAATGAGAAGACGCAGGAAGCTCTGTCCCCCGCCGGACTGTTCCGATGCACCACCCTCAGATTGGACCGCCTCCCTGAGTACATCGCCTGCGGCATCGAAGATCATCCTCCGCGGCACGCGGTTAATGGCAGCCTGTCCGACAGACTGCTCCAGCCCCTGCTGCGTCACCCTGCCGACACCCTCGCCCCCTGTCAGAAACAGTCCCGGGGTACGCCCGTCCGCAAAGCTCCCTTCCGGGAGGGCTTCTCCCGCAGCAAGTACCCGGATCCTTGCCTCAATCCGGATTCCGTCCGTGACATCCGGATCATCTCCCGCCTGCTTTATGACAAAAAAACCGGCCTGATCCCCTTCACGTGGCAGGCCGGAATATCCGGGTTCATAGCTGCAGCTCTCTTCGATCGCACAGACCGGGATCCGGATGTATCCTCCTCCCGGCAGGTGCACCAGGGATTCCTTGACCGATCTGTGCAGCAGCAGGGCAGAGGCCGCCGCTCCCGCGGCTGCTGCCGCACACGTACCTGTCGTGTAACCGCAGCGAAGCAGTTTCTGCCCCCTGGCAATTGTTTCCGGTGCTTCAGTCATTCCCGGAAGCCTTGTCCTCGAATTTGTCACACATCTTCGCGGCAAAATCCACCGGATACAGCTGTACCATCGTGGAATCGATCAGATTGCCGATCGTCATGCGGAAGCTGATCTTGACGAATTTCTCCATCTTGAAGTCGAACATCTTCTCGAAAACCTTGATGGACTCCACATCAATCCGGTTGCATTCGGGAGTTGAGATATCCACCGGTACCTTCAGCAGGCTGGACATGGAGGTGGCGCTGGTTCCCATCATCTGGTTCATGGCCTCTGAGATTGCAGACAGCTCCATCTCGCCCAGCTCACCCTCTGTATGGGTTCCGTCCCCGCCCATCATCAGGTCGGTCATGCACAGTACATCCGGAACCTTCAGGATGAAGACGTTGTTCCCCGAGAGCCCCTTCACATAATGAATCTGCACGAATACGCAGACTCTCTGGTAGTCATCGAGGGCCTCACTGCGATTGATGATGGAAACGCTGGGTGTCGTAATATCCACCTTGCGGTTAACCATGACGGACAGGGTCGTAGCGGCATTTCCCATGCTGATGTTGGCTATCTCCCCCAGGATATCAATCTGCTTCGGTGTCAGCGTGTCATTGTTGTCCATAAGTATTGTTCCCCACTTTTCCTGCGCTCCTGCCCGGAATCCGGCGCCCCGCGGGCCGGATTCCGGGCAGATGCTGTGCCATAAAACCCACCATTTGCAGAATACCACACTTTGCGTTTCCCGGTGCAGACCGCCCGGAAAATAGTGCAGAAAATGTAAAAAAAGACTCCTGCGGACGATCCGCAGAAGTCTGAAGGGAAAGCTGGGATAGTAGGATTCGAACCTACGAAATGACGGAGTCAGAGTCCGTTGCCTTACCGCTTGGCTATATCCCAATGGATGATTCGGAACCGTTCCTTCCGGAGCGGCTACGAATCATTATTATACTTGTTTCAGTCAGGAATGCAAGTACTTTTTCAGTTCTTTTTCCATACAACCGGCACGAACAGCATTACCATCGGGTAGAGCTCCAGCCTGCCGGCGAGCATGTCGAACATGAGAACATATTTCGACAGTGCGGTCAGCTCCGCGAAGTTTCTGGTCGGTCCGACGAGGGCGAGACCCGGGCCGATGTTGTTGAACGTCGCGGCAACGGCCGTGAAATCCGTCAGCAGGTCCTTGGAGGGGTCCAGCGTCAGCAGGAACATCGACAGGATGAAAAGGAACACGTACAGCACAAGGTATATGGAAACCGAGCGCACCGTTTCATGGTCGACTGTCTTCCCGTCCATCTTCACAACCGAGACGGACTTCGGATGGATATACTGCTTGATCTGCTGTTTGACCATCCGCGCCATCAGGACAACGCGGGAAACCTTGATGCCGCCGCCGGTCGATCCCGCGCAGGCGCCGATAAACATCAGAAGCAGGAGAATGCCCTTGGACAGACTCGGCCACTGATCAAAGTCCACTGTAGAGAAACCGGTCGTTGTGATAATCGTCGACACCTGAAACGCCGCGTGATGGAACGCGAGGAACAGGCTGTCAAACGCGCCGCGGATATCCACGGTAATCATCAGTATGCTGACAAGGATGATGCCAAGATACGCCCGCACCTCTTCCATGCGGAAGGCCTGCCTCTTGTCCCTGCCGAGCAGATAGTAATAAGCGTTGAAATTAATCCCGAACAGGATCATGAAGACGGTCAGGACCGCCTGCTGTGCAATCGTATAGCTGGCTGTGGAATCATTGCGGATGCCGAAGCCGCCCGTTCCCGCCGTGCCGAAGGCCATGCAGAGCGTGTCGAACACCGGCATGCGGCAGACGAGCAGCAGGACGATCTGGAGCAGAGTCATGCCGAAATAAATCAGGTAAAGGATCTTCGCGCTCTCCTTGACCTTGGGGACAAGCTTGCCGAACGTAGGTCCGGGGCTCTCCGCACGCATGAGCTGCGCATTATAACCGCCTGTCATGGGGATAATCGCAATCATGAAAACAATGACGCCCATGCCGCCGACCCAGTGCGTGAAACTGCGCCAGAAAAGACTCGCATGAGACAAAGCCTCCACGTTGTACAGAATGCTGGAGCCTGTGGTGGTAAATCCTGAAATCGTTTCAAACAGAGCATCCGTGAACGAAGGAATGTCCCCGTTGATCACGAATGGGAGCGCTCCGAAAACAGAAATGATAATCCACGCGAGGGATGTGGAGACGATGGCCTCTCTGGCATAAAACACATATTTCGCCGGCTTTTTCGCCGTCAGCAGGAGACTGACTGCCGTCGTGATAATCGCAACGAGCAGGAACGCCCACGCCTGCGGTTCCCGGTAAATCAGACCGGTCACAAAGGGAAGGAGCAGAAGGGCGGCTTCCACCCTCAGAACCATGCCCAGTATGTAAATGACAATCGAATAGTGCATATCAGATTTACCACAATGTCCGTGAAATCCGTCAGGCCTTCAGGATATCCTTGATGTCGCCGAAGCCGCGGTGTGTTGTTACGATAATGACACTGTCCCCGACTTCAATAGATGTCTGGCCGTTGGGAAGAATAATTTTACCCTTGCGGATGATACAGGCGATGAGCACATTGTCCTTTGTCGCAAGCTCAGCCAGCGGAATCCCGACAACAGGGGCGTCCGCATGAATCGTAAATTCCAGTGCTTCCGCCTTGTTCTCGACGATATTGTACAGCGTCTCGACATTGCTGCCGATCGTGTTCTGCATCGCGCGGACGAAGCGAAGGATATATTCCGCCGTGATGTTCTTGGGATGAATCATGGAGCCGAGATGGAACTTGCTGACGATATCATCGATGGCAATCCGGTTCGTCTTGGTAATCAGCTTCGCGCCGGCGTTGTGCTGCTGGGCGAACATGGACAGGAAAATGTTCTCCTCATCGATGCCGGTCAGCGTCACGAACGAATCCGCCTTCTCGATCCCTTCTTCCATGAGAAGATCATGGTCCGTCGCATCCCCGTTGATGATAACCGCCTGAGGGAGAAGGTCGGCCAGCTGCTCGCAGCGGTCACGGTCCTTCTCGATAATTTTGACCTCAATTCCGTAGGAGAGGAGCTGCCGGGACAGATAGTAGGCGATGGTTCCGCCGCCGACCAGCATGGCATTCCTGACACGGTGAATATCAATTCCGATCCGGGAGAAGAAATTGCGCGCGTGGTTGGGCGAAGCAACAATGCTGATGGTGTCCCCCGCGCGCAGGATGTACTGGCCGTTCGGAATGACAACCTCCCCTTCCCGCTCCACCGCGCAGATGAGAACCCCTACGCGTACGGTCTGCGGCAGGTTCTCGATCGCCGTATCCGAGAGCACGGAGCCTTCGGGAATCACGAACTGCAGAAGCTCGACCCTTCCCCTTGCAAATGTATCAATCTTGATGGCCGAGGGAAAACGCAGGAGCCTTGAAATCTCCGTTGCTGCCGCGTATTCCGGATTAATGGTCATGGACAGGCCGAGTTCTTCCTTGATATAGCCGATCTCACCGGAGTAAACAGGATTCCGGACCCTGGCGATGGTATTGCAGCCGCCTGCCTTCTTGGCGAACAGGCAGCACAGCAGGTTCTGCTCGTCCGAATCCGTCACGGCAATCAGGAGATTGGCGTCCTCAATGCCCGCCTCCTTCAGTGTGGAATAGCTGGCGCCGTTTCCCACGACCCCCATGACGTCAAAGTTGTCAGTGACGTCCGATATGACCTTGCTGTCCGTATCGATGACCGCGACGTCATGTCCCTCGCGGACAAGCCGCTCTACAATAGTGATGCCGACCTTGCCGCAGCCGGCGATAATTACACGCATTCTGATACCTCGATTCTGCCGGTGTCCGGAGACTGACCGCCCGCTGTCCGCAGGATGTCCCCCTGTTCCGGCTCTTCGCTCAGGCCGATCCACAGGATTTCCTGCGGGTGCGGTGCCGAGGAAACCGTCTCCCCGGCATCATTGATCATCTGTGTCACGACGGCCTTCACGTCCCGGCCGTCCGGTTTCATGATCTCAATACTGTCCCCGACGCAGAATTTGTTCCGCTGTGTGATCCTGGCCCTGTGCCGTTCATCGACCGCCTCGACGATACCCAGCCACACAGACTCATTCACATAGGTGTTGCTGTCATAGACCATGGAATCCGCGCCCGGTTTTCCGTAGTAGAAGCCCGTCGTAAACCTGCGATAGGTGCACTTGCGGATTTCGCTGCGGTACCAGGGCAGGTTTTCCCTGTATTTTTGCTCCGATTCAAAATAATCGTCTATGGCCCTGCGGTAGGTTCTCGCAACCGTCGCCACATAAAGCGCCGTTTTCATGCGCCCCTCGATCTTCATGGAATCGATCCCTGCAAAGACGAGATCCGGTATATGCTCGATCATGCACAGGTCCCGGGAGTTCAGAATAAAGGTCCCCCGCTCATTTTCCTCCACCGGCAGGTATTCGCCGGGCCGGGTCTCCTCCATCAGGGCATACTTCCAGCGGCAGGGATGAGTGCACTCACCGTGGTTCGCGTCTCTCCCCGTGAAATAGTTCGACAGCAGGCACCTTCCGGAGTAAGAGATGCACATCGCACCGTGGACAAAGGCTTCGATCTCCAGGTCCTCCGGCGTATGCTCCCGGATGTCCCGGATTTCTTCCAGGGATAGCTCCCTGGCACAGACAACCCGCCTGGCCCCGAGGTCATGCCAGAAGCGGAATGTTCCGGTGTTGGTATTGTTGGCCTGTGTGGAGATATGGAGCTCAACATCCGGACAGTTCTCCCTCGCGAGGACAAACATTCCGGGATCTGCAATGAGGACGGCGTCCGGACGCAGCTCTTCCAGCTCGCGGAAATACTGTGCGGCGCCCTCCAGGTCTCTGTTGTGTGCCAGAATATTGGCTGTCACATGGACCCGCACTCCGCGGCTGTGCGCATAACGAATTCCTTCCGCCATATCGTCATGGCTGAAGTTCCGGGCCCGTGCCCGGAGACCGAAGGCTTCGCCGCCGATGTAAACAGCGTCCGCGCCGAAGTTCACGGCCGTTTTCAGGACCTCAAGATCCTTGGCCGGACACAGCAGCTCAGGTTTTTTCATTCACTCTCCTTGAACCCGCAGTATCTGCAGGCTCTGCGTGCAGAACACTGACGGCGGCGCCGTCCCCTTCCTGCAGCAGCAATGTCGTAAAATCCGGATCCTCTGTAAGGGCGGTAAGATATTCCCGCATTCTCTTGTGAATGGTGCGGTCGCGCCTTCTGACCGCGAAGCGGGAACGGAGGATTTCCCCCTCCTTGAAGATATTGTCTGACAGCAGGATACCCTGCGGCGCGAGAAGCCTCTTCACTTCCGGCAGGAAATGGATGTACTGCCCTTTTGCGGCATCCATGAAGACCAGTCGGTATGAATCCTGCAGCGTCGGAAGAATCCCCGCTGCGTCTCCCTCAAGGAGGCGGATCCGGTCAACCGGAAGTCCTGCGGCATGGCCGCGTTCAAAGTTCTGCCGTGCCCTTATGATTCTGTCTCCATCGCGCTCGATGGTCGTAATTGCGGCATAAGGAGCATAGCTCAGCATGAACAGGGAGGAGAAGCCTGTGGCCGTCCCGACCTCCAGGATGGAGTCCGGATGCACCAGATCAAGGAAAAAGCGGATGAGGCTCTGCGTCTGGGGCCGGATGATCGGAATATTCTCCGCAAGTGCCTCCTCTTCCCTCTCCCGCAAAAAAGCGGTATTCCTGACATTCATGGAATTGATAAATGTCAGGATCCGCTCCTGTTCCTCCGAATCGGTTAAATTGTCCTCCCGGAAATTCTGAAACTCGTTCACGAAACTGCCTCTCCGGGATCCTCAGACACCGTTTCCGATGCCGTCTCATCCGCTGTGACGCCTCCCGCCATGACCTCCAGCATCTCCTCCGGAGTCATGTCAGTGGACAGCTCGTACGTCCCCGGCTGAATCCGCCCGCGGTAGGAGGAAATCTTCTCCTGCAGGCTGAACACCCCGTCATCCTTGACAAGGCCTGCCTCCTGCAGCACTTCTCCGACCCTGCTGACGGACATGTCAGAGGTGATTTTCACGGAAACCGTCTTTCCCTCTCCCTTTGCATCCACCGCCTGCTCCGACAGAACATCATAGCCCAGCTGATACGCCTTGTCCGACCAGGAAATGAAAAACAGCATTACCACCACAATCACAACCCACTTGAGGATTGTGAGCAGGATATCGGCAATACCCTGACTGTCATTCAGTTCCGGCTGATGTCTCATCCGGTGCATGGACTGCGATGACATGGCGGCTCCTTTCACAGGTTTACAGTACTTCCTGAATAATCGGCAGGATCATGGGACGGCGTTTTGTCTTTTTCCAGAAGAAATCGGACAGTCCGTCACGGACACTGGTCCGAAGCTTGTTCCGGTCGCTGACGTGCCTGTCCAGGCAGGCAAGAAGGGACTGCTCGGCGACAAGGCGGGCTTCATTCATCAGCGTGTCCGCCTCCTTCATATACACGAAGCCGCGCGACGTCAGCTCCGGTCCCGCCAGAACCTCTTCGCCGCCTTCCTCCATGGTCATGGAAACGATGACGATTCCATCCTCCGCAAGATGCTGACGGTCCCTCAGGACCGCGTTTCCGACATCTCCGATTCCCAGTCCGTCCACAAGGACCGCACCCGTCGGTACATTGCCGGTGACATTGGCAGTATCCTGCCCGATCTCCAGTACATCCCCCGAGTGCAGGATCAGAATATGATCGTTGTCATACCCCAGGCTCTGGGCGATCTTCTTCTGGGCCATCAGATGACGGTATTCGCCGTGCACCGGAATGGCAAAATCAGGCTGCACCAGGGAATAAATGAGCTTCAGCTCCTCCTGGCAGGGATGCCCCGATACATGGACATCCTGGAAGATCACATCCGCACCCTTGCGCAGCAGCTTGTTAATCACATTGGTGACGCTCTTCTCATTGCCCGGAATGGGGTGGGAGGAAAAGATAATCGTATCACCGGGACCGATCTTGATCTTGCGGTGATTGTCCTCCGCCATTCTCGTCAGGGCAGCCATGGATTCTCCCTGCGAGCCGGTCGTGCAGATGACGGTCTGGTTGTCCGGGTAGTTCTTCAGCTCGTCAATATCGATCAGCGTGTTGTCCGGAATGCTGATGCAGCCGAGCTCCTGCGCCGTCTGGATGATATTGACCATGCTGCGTCCCTCGACCACAACCTTCCTGCCGTATTTATAGGCAGAATTGATGATCTGCTGCACACGGTCGACATTGGATGCAAAGGTGGCGACAATAATCCTGGTGTCCTTGTGTTCCGAGAACAGCCGGTCAATCGTAACGCCGACCGTCTTCTCGGACGGTGTATAGCCGGGACGTTCTGCGTTCGTCGAATCGCACATAAGCGCCAGAACGCCTTTCCTGCCAAGCTCCGCAAATCTCTGCAGATCAATGGCGTCCCCGTACACCGGGGTGTAGTCCACCTTGAAATCTCCCGTATGCACTACCACACCGGCAGGCGAGTAAATCGCGAGCGCCGCTGCGTCCACAATACTGTGATTCGTCTTGATGAACTCAACACGGAAGCAGCCAAGCGTCACGGTCTCGCCGAACTTCACCACGTGACGCGTGGTGGTCTCCAGCATGCCGTGTTCCTTCAGCTTGTAATCGATTATGCCCATGGTCAGCCGTGTGCCATAGACAGGAACATTTACCTTCTGCAGCACATAGGGAAGCGCTCCGATGTGGTCCTCGTGTCCATGGGTGATGACAAAGCCCTTCACCTTGTCCAGATTGTCCTCCAGATAGGTGACGTCCGGAATCACGGAATCAATTCCGAACATATCGTCCTCGGGAAAGGCCATGCCGCAGTCCACGACAATAATACTGTCCTCGTACTCGAAGGCAGTGATATTCATGCCGATCTGTTCAAGGCCGCCCAGCGGAATGATCTTCAGCTTTGCACCCGGAACGGCAGACACAGGCATGGGAGTATGTATATGTTTTGCTTTTTCCTGCTTCGGCAGGGGCAGCTGCCTGCGGGTTTTGGATTTCTGCAGCTTTGATTCCTTCTGCTGTTTCGGCTTTTCGGACGCCTCCCTGCGCAGAGAATGCTTCTGCGGCTCCTGCTTTGGTCCGCGGGCGGATTTGCTCCTGCTCTTTTCCTTTACGGCAGCCTTTGACAGGGCTTTTGTCCTGGATTTGGATTTCACGGTCTGGCCGGGCTTGTTTTTGCCGCCTGTTTTTTTAGCCTTTCTTGTGTTCTCCTTCGACGTCTCTCCTTTTAATTTCTTTTCTGACATTTATATCTTTCCTATGGTTCTCCATATATTCCCGGAGTATGATCACTGCGGCGACCTGATCGATCCATTGCTTGCGCTCCTGTCGCGGAATCTGCATCTGCTCGAGCATGGAATCCGCTTCCACGGTGGTCAGACGCTCATCGGACAGGACGACAGGAAGACCCACGCGCTGTTCCAGGCGTTCCCTGAAGTCCAGGGTTGCCTGTGCGCGCTCCCCCACGGTATCATCCATGTTGAGCGGCAGACCCATCACAATAAGACCCACATCGTACTGCCGGATCAGCTCCTCGAGCCGTACCAGCGTCCTGCGGATCTTGCTTTCCCTGTCCCGCCAGATAGTTTCCAGCGGCTGCGCCGTCATTAATAATTCGTCCGACAGTGCTACTCCTATTGTTTTAGAGCCGTAATCAAGCCCCATGATCCTCATGGCCGGAGTACCCCCGCCATCAGTCCCAGTGGTTGTTCCTGATATACGACTCCAGTATCTCTTCTACAAGCTCATCCCGTTCCACCTTCATGATGAGACTTCTTGCACCCATATAATTGGTGATGTAGGTGGGGTCTCCGGACATGATATAACCTACAATCTGGTTGACCGGATCATAGCCTTTCTTGGACAGAGCCTCATAGACAACGGAGAGGACCTTGCGTACACCGCTTTCCTCGTCCGGCTTCACTTTGAAATACTGTGTGCTGGATAAATCATCTTCACTGTATTTTCTCATGATTACCTCATTACCCGACCCTGCCGGCGCGGACAGGCCATAGCCACGCGGACTCTGCGCCGGCAGGTGATAGTTCATCTCACTATACCCTATTTCGAAAGGTGAATCAACTGCGGTGACAGCGCAAGATACGGCGTTCCGGGGATTCGGCGCTCCGCCTTTGCACGGATGATTTCGCCCTCGAACGATGTCCCGAGCCTGTCCCGGATCACTTCCTCCGGCTCCACGCATTCCACATATCTTTCTGTGTGGCCGCTGATCCAGGTGCGTCCGTCGATCACAACCGCCTCCTCCAGAAGGATCTCCTGTTCCTGCCCGATGAACGACTCCCGGTATGCGTCCGACTGCCGGCGCGTCAGCTCCAGCAGGACATTGCTCCGCTCCTTCCTGCAGCGCATGGACAGCTGTCCCGGCATGTTCGCCGCCGCGGTCCCGTGGCGGACGGAATAGGGGAAAACATGCATTTCATAGAAGCCTGTCTTCTCACAGAAGCGCCGGCTCTGCGCGAATTCCTCCGCGGTTTCGCCGGGAAAGCCCGTGATGACATCCGTCGTAATGGCCGGACGGTCATAGTACTGCCTCAGCAGGCGGACACTCCGGAGATATTCCTCCGTCGTATAATGCCGGTTCATCCTCCTGAGTGTGGCGTCACATCCGGACTGAAGCGACAGGTGAAAATGAGGGCATACCTTTGGCAGGCAAGCGATGGTGCGGATGAAATGTTCCGTCATAATGCGCGGCTCAAGCGAGCCCAGCCGGATCCTGCGGATCCCGTAAATCAGGGAAATCCTCCTCAGCAGGGATTCCAGCTCCGTCTCCGGGTCCAGTCCCTTCTCAAGCCCGTAGGATCCGATATGAATGCCGGTCAGAACAACCTCTCTCACCCCACGGCCGGCCAGGCCACGGATTTCCTCCAGGATTTCCTCCGGATCCCTGGAGCGGATGGTCCCCCTCGCATAGGGGATGATGCAGTAGGTGCAGTACTGACTGCATCCGTCCTGGATCTTGATGTAGGCACGGGTGTGGCCGGGCGCGGTCAGATGCATGGATTCAAAAGCAGGGTGGTTCAGGATGTCCTCCATCGATCTGCCCTGCAGCGTTTTGTCCGTGTGAGTAACACCGGAGCTTTTTGCAGCACCCGTCGTCCGCTCCCGCTCTCGCAGGTAATCACTGAGGATTGCAGCGATCTGTCCCTTCCGGTTTGTGCCGATCGCGAGGTCTACGGCAGGATCGTTTTCGATTTCCTGTTCGTCCGTCTCCACATAGCAGCCGACGGCTACCACGATACTGTCCGGATTCTCCTTCTTCGCCCTGTGCAGCATCTGACGGCTTTTGCGGTCTGCAATGTTTGTAACAGTGCAGGTATTGATGATGTACACATCCGCGCGGGACCCGAAAGGGACGATCTCATAACCCTGCTCCCGGAGCGTCTGCACCATCACATCGAGCTCATAGCTGTTGACCTTGCAGCCAAGATTGTGTACGGCAACTTTTTTCATTCTGATTTCTGCCACTTCTATTTGACTTTTATAATTTCAGACTTTACCATGATTACAGTGTCAAAACCCAAGGAGGCTTTCATCCATGAAGACTGTTAAAATTTCACTGAATTCCATCGACAAGGTAAAGGCTTTTGTCAATGATATTACCAAATTCGATTATGACTTCGACCTGGTGTCCGGCCGCTATGTCATCGATGCCAAGTCCATTATGGGAATTTTCTCCCTGGACCTGTCCAAGCCGATCGACCTGAACATCCACGCGGAGGAGAACATTGATGAAATCATGGCGGTGCTGAAGCCGTACCTCGTGGACTAACCGCGCGAAAGATTTTTCTGTAGCAGCGAAGCAAAACCGGGCCGGCCCTCCAGGGTCCTGGCCCGGTTTTGTTATTCTGCAGTTTCTCATTCCCGGATGGCTGCCCTCCGCAGGGAGCTCTCAATATCCTTCCGGAATGGAGTCCTCGCGGGTCTTGGCCTTCGTGACATGATCGCGGTCCACAATCAGGATCTCATCCGTGTCCAGCGCCTCCTGAACCATAGCGCCGATCTGTTCATCCAGGTTGTGCTCGTGGCGCTGAATCACATCCAGTACCGGCTTCGTCACAGGGTGCTTCGCCACAAAAATCGTACAGCAGTCCTCATAGGGGAGGATGGAGGTTTCAAACGTCCCGATCTTTTTGGAGATCGTGACAATATCCTCCTTATCAAATGCAATGAGGGGGCGAAAAACCGGCAGCGTGCACACAGCATTTGTGACGCCAAGGCTCCTCGTCGTCTGCGATGCCACCTGACCGATGGATTCCCCGGTGATCAGGGCATCGCATTTCGTCCGTCTGGCAATCATTTCCGCAAGCCTCATCATGTAACGACGCATGATAATCGTCAGTTCGTCATGCGGACACTTCTCATAAATGTACAGCTGGATCTTCGTGAAATTGATATTGTGCAGATAGATCGGTCCGGTATAGCGTGAGACCACCCTCGCAAGGTCAATAACCTTCTGCAGGGCACGTTCCGACGTGTACGGGGGTGCGTTGAAATAAACCGCGTCCAGTTTCATGCCGCGTTTGGCACACATCCAGCCCGCAACCGGCGAGTCAATGCCGCCGGACAGCAGCAGCATGCCCTTGCCGGAGACTCCGACCGGAAGTCCGCCCGGACCCGGCAGGATATGGGAATAGACATAAATTCTCTCCCGAATCTCCACGTGAACGAGGATGTCCGGCTGATGTACATCCACCTTCGTCTCCGGGAAGGCATCCAGGATGGATTCGCCGAACTGCGCATTCATCTCCATGGAATCCACAGGGAAGTTCTTGTCCAGACGGCGCGTCATGAACTTGAAAGTATGGCGGCGGTCCGGATATTCCTCACCGAAAATTTCCGTTACCCTTTCCCGGAGTTCCTGAACCGTCAGCTCCCGCGGAAGTATAACAACCGGGCAGATTCCCGCAATGCCGAAGACATAGGAGAGATTAGTCACAACCTCATCGAAGTCGTAGTCACTCTCGCAGTAAACGAAGATCCGTCCGCTGGAACGGTCTGTCCGGAACTTCCCCTCGCATTTTTTCAGGGCGATTTTAATCTGGGCAATCAGAGCGTTCTCGAACAGGATCCGGTTCTTGCCCTTGATACCGATTTCCGCGTACTTAATAAGGAATGCATGGTATGTCATCATCAGAACCTCCGCAGTCTGAAGCTGTCACTGTCTCGTATATTTTCTGAGGAACGGCAGCAGCTCACGCAATGCATCCGCAGCCGCCTGAAGGTCCTCACGCGTATTCATCACCGAGGTGGAAATACGGATGGTACTGTCCAGGTACTGCTTCGGTGTCCCGATCGCCAGCAGCGTGTCGGAAATGTGCGGCCGGTTGGAGCTGCAGGCCGATCCGGAGGAAACATAAATTCCCTTCTCCTCCAGTGCATGCAGCAGAACTTCGGCGCGCACCCCGTCGATCGACAGGCTGATCACATGCGGAGCGCTCGCGCGCCCTGTCAGTCCGTTGACATGAACACCTTCCATGGTCTGTACTTCACTCACGAAAAATTCCTTCATTCCATACAGACGATCCATTTCTTCATCGAAACGGTCATACAGCATCTTCGCCGCAAGCGCCATGCCGGCAATCCCGGCAACATTCTCCGTGCCGCTGCGCATTCCCTTCTGCTGCCCGCCCCCGAACAGGATGCTGCGGATCTTCACCCCGTCCCCGATGTACAGGAGACCCACCCCCTTCGGGGCATGAATCTTGTGACCGGAAGCAGACAGGAGATCAATATGCATGCTGCGAGGGTGAATGACGGCCTTTCCGAAGCCCTGCACCGCATCGACGTGAAACAGGGTATCCGGATTCTTCCTCTTGATGGCCTCACCAATCTGTGCAATCGGTTCAAGGGCACCGATCTCATTATTTGTGTGCATGACCGAAACCAGAATAGTGTCCGGTCTCACCGCATCCGCGACAGCCTGCGGATCCACAATGCCGTTGGAATCCACATCCAGGTACGTCACCTCAAATCCCTGCTGCTGCAGGAAGTGCGCCGTCTCCAGAATGGCAGGATGCTCGATCCGGGTCGTGACGATGTGTTTTCCCCTGCGCTGATTTGCAAGCGCGCTTCCGATGAGCGAAATATTGTCCGACTCCGTTCCGCAGGACGTGAAATAAATGTTTTCCGGGCTGCAGCGCAGAATCTGAGCGAAGATCTGTTTCGCCTCCCGCAGGTGCGCCTCCGCTTCCACTCCCTTGTGATGCAGGCTGGAGGGATTGCCGTATTCCTCCAGGCAGATCCTGTCCATAAGATGAACCACTTCGGGAAAGCATCTCGTTGTGGCTGAGTTATCCAGATATATTTCTCTCAATGATGATTCCTCCGCGCGGCCCGTGCCTCGCAAGCCATATACCCCGCCGCAGGAATAAGGCCCAAAACAGGGAGATTATACCACAGTTGTGCGAATGAATTTCAGGAAATCTCAAACTGGTAAATGAGAAAGGACAGAAAGGTCATGCCTGCGGTCTCTGTCCGAAGAATCCGCCGGCCCAGGGAGATCGGAGCTGCTCCCGACTGCCTTGCTGCCTGCACTTCCTCCGGGGTAAAGCCTCCCTCCGGCCCTATGAAAACCGCAACCCGGTCTCCGGGCCGGATTCCT
This sequence comes from uncultured Lachnospiraceae bacterium, assembly GCA_900316855.1. Taxonomy (GTDB): domain Bacteria; phylum Bacillota; class Clostridia; order Lachnospirales; family Lachnospiraceae; genus CAG-791. Next base: position 63,437 of record ONEK01000012.1, read on the forward strand.
GAAAGGACCTCCCGCGTCCCTTTGTCCGCAGGCTGCAGCTCATAAGGCAGGAGCAATACGCTGCACCGCGTCGCTGCATCCGCAATGGCTTCCTGCATGGGCATGGGCAGATGCACCTGCGGCAGGATACGCCGGCGGGACTGTCCTGCTGCTGACTCCGCAATCGCCTGCCATCGCTGAACCTTCCTCGCCGCCTTCTGTTCGTCCAGACGGACGATGCTGCGTTCCATGACCGTCGGAACAATTTCACAGACGCCCAGCTCAACGCATTTCCGGACAATGAGGTCCATCTTGTCCGCCTTGGGCAGTCCCTGATACAGCACTACCCGGACCGGCAGTTCCACATTGGCATCCTTTACGAAGCGAAGCCGGAGTTCGGCAAAGTCCGCTCCCCGCTCATCCTGGCCATATCGTTCAATGCCGTACCGGTATTCGCGGTCATCGCCGCCGGTTCCCACGATCACTTCGTCACCCGGTACGAGGCGGCAGACGTTCTTCATATGATTCAGGTCACCGCCCGTAATCCGGAGCGTACCGTCTTCCTTCATTGCCGACGCATCAGCAAAAATATGGAGCATGGTTTTTCTCTTTCTGTCAGGTTTTTTGCCCGACGACACAGCACCACTCCCCCTGCCGGGTTGTTACAAGATGCTGCAGGCCGCCCGCCTGCATGGCCTGTTCCACTTCGTGCTCACGCCCCTGCACGATGCCGCTCGTAATGTAGACACCGCCCCGCTTCAGCGCTGCAATCGCGGCGGGTGTAAGGGGAACCAGGACATCCGGAAGGATATTGGCCGCCACGATGTCGTACCGTTCCCTGCCGACTCTGTCCTGTACCGCGGGATCATTCACGAGGTTTCCCAGAATGACCTCAAGACGGTCCGGGGCGATGCCGTTGGCCCTGCAGTTCTGTTCAATGGCAGGCGGTGCCATGGGATCCAGATCTGTTCCCACCGCGTGGCGCGCGCCCATCATCAGGGCAAGAAGCGAGAGAATGCCGCTCCCTGTTCCCACATCCAGAAGCTCTGTCTCCGGAGTCAGAAAACGGCGGATCTGCCGGATGCACAGCTGTGTGGTTTCATGGGCTCCCGTCCCGAATGCCGTTCCCGGATCAATGTGAAACGTATAGGCAGGCCTGATCTGCGGGGCTGCCGGCTGCTCCCACGAGGGAATCACCAGAATGTCGTCGATCCAGAACTGGTGGAAATACTGCTTCCAGCTGTTCATCCAGTCAATGTCTTCCGTCTGTTCGATGGTCACGGCTCCTTCGCCGATCACGTCTGAATAGGTTTTCAGTTCGGCAATTTTCGCCTCTATGGAAGCCTTCAGTGCATCCGGGGTCACAGTGCGCCCTCCTGCGCCGGGAATCGAATATACCGATCCGCCCGAGAGTGCGGCGTTGTCTTCGGAGGGGGCTTCCCCGCTCTCCTGTGGCAGGGTCAGTTTCCCGTCCCCGGACTCCTCCACGTAAAAGGAGAGAACCGCTGAGCCGTCATCCGCCGGTCCGTCCGGCATGATATCGACGAACATCTGCTCCTTCTCCTGCGCAGTCAACGGAACGTGGTCCTCGATCTGAGCTCCGTACAGCCCAAGGTCTTCCATGGCGCTGACCAGTATATCTTCCGCCTCCGTTGTCGTACGAATCTTAAACCTCATCCATCGCATAGCTGTCTCTTTCCTGTCTCAGGATGTCCGCCGGTGCAGTCTGTTCCCGGCAGGCATAAAATGACGGAAGGGTCCCAGGCACGAATCGGTTTCGGGCTGCCCGAAAGGCGATCTGTACATGGGACCCGTGCGTCCTGTAAGATATCCCGGCTGTTCCATGGAACCTGTTCCGGGTTATTTCTTGAATCTCCAGCGCTTGCTGCCCTTGACGGTTTTGGCTTCGTCCGCAGCTTCTTTATCCTGTGCCGTTCTTTCCGCCGCGTGCAGGCTGTCACCGGTCAGCGAATCAAACTGAATCAGCAGGTCCTTGGCCTCCCTGGAGAGCTTCTCCGGTGTCTGGATCACCAGTGTAACATAGTGATCGCCCCGGACCTTGCTGTCCCGAAGAGACGGAACTCCCTTGCCCTTCAGGCGCACCCTGGTATTCGTCTGGGTTCCGGCCTTCACCTCATAGACAACTTTGCCGTCTACGGTGTCAATGGCCACCTGGCCTCCCAGTGCTGCAACCGCATACGAAATATTCACGGTGGAATAGATGTCATACTCCTGGCGGATAAACTGCGGATCCTCTTCGACGATCACTTCCACCAGCAGGTCTCCCCGCGGACCGCCGTTCAGGCCGGGCTCGCCTTTCTCGCGGATCCGGACACTCTGGCCATTATCAATGCCCGCAGGAATCGATACCTGAATGGACTTGCGGCTGGTCGTGTAGCCGGTGCCGCCGCAGGTTGTGCATTTATCTTCCACGACCTTGCCGGTGCCCTTGCATTCCGGGCAGGTCTGGACATTCCGAACTGTCCCGAAGAAAGACTGCTGAGTATATACCACCTGACCCTTGCCGCCGCACTTCGGGCACATCTTGGGGCTGGTTCCGGGTTTGGCGCCCGTGCCGTTACAGGTCGGGCAGGGATCCTTGAGGTTCAGCGTGATCGTCTTGTCTACGCCGAAAACCGCCTCCCTGAACGAGATCCGTACGCTGGTGCGGATATTGGCTCCCTTCATGGGGCCGTTCTGCGGACCGCGCGATCTGCCGCCGCCGAAGATATCGCCGAAGATATCGCCGAAAATATCGCCGAAATCGGCGCTGTTGAAATCGAAACCGCCGCTGCCGAAACCGCCTGCCCCGTCAAAAGCCGCATGCCCGAACTGATCATACTGGGCGCGCTTGTTCTGATCGGACAGGACCGCATAAGCCTCCGAGGCTTCCTTGAACTTATCCGCAGCCTCCTGGTCGCCCGGGTTCACATCCGGGTGGTATTTTTTGGCAAGCTGCCGGTATGCATGCTTGATCTCGTCCTGCGTGGCATTCCGGTCAACGCCCAGGACCTCGTAGTAATCTCTTTTCTGTTCTGCCATATAATTTCCCTGTCAGCAAGCATATAGCCCGGGACGCAGTATGCGCCCTGGGCTGTATGAACTCCTCTGTGTTAACGAATCGGAATATGCCGCAGGCATCCATCACGGGAAGCCGCATCGGCGGGTTCCGGCAAACTTTATACCTCGCGGTAGTCGCCGTCAACGACATTGTCGTCGCTGCCGCCTGCCGTATTGCCCTGCTGGCCTGCCTGAGGTCCGGGCTGAGGGCCTGCACCCTGCGCACCGTTCGGGTTTGCCTTGTTGTACATCTGGGCAAACAGCTGCTGCGCATCCGTCTCAAGCTTCTGGCGGCCGCTCTTCAATGCGTCGACATCTGCATCGGATACATCGGCCTGATCCTTTGTTCTGTCAAGAACCGCCTTCAGATCCGCGATGTCTTTTTCCACGGTGGACTTGGCACCGGCATCGATCTTGTCGCCGACCTCCTTCAGGGCCTTCTCGGTCTGGAATACAAAGGAATCCGCATCGTTTCGCGCATCGACTGCATCCTTCCTCTTCTTGTCCTGCGCCTCATATTCCTGCGCATCCTTAACGGCCTTCTGAATTTCATCATCGGACATGGAGGAACCGCCCGTGATCGTGATGTGCTGCTCCTTGCCGGTCCCGAGATCCTTGGCGGAAACCGTTACAATGCCGTTGGCATCGATATCAAAGGTAACCTCAATCTGGGGAACTCCCCTCATAGCAGGCGGAATTCCATCGAGGCGGAACTGGCCGAGAGACTTGTTGTCCTTTGCAAACTTACGCTCGCCCTGCAGAACGTTGATGTCGACCGCGGTCTGGTTGTCTGCCGCCGTGGAGAACACCTGGCTCTTCTTGGTCGGGATGGTTGTATTCCTCTCGATCAGGGGTGTAGCAACACCTCCCATAGTCTCAATGGACAGGGTCAGCGGAGTTACATCCAGGAGAAGTACATCGCCGGCGCCGGCATCCCCTGCCAGCTTGCCGCCCTGGATGGCAGCACCGATCGCTACGCACTCATCGGGGTTCAGGTTCTTGGAGGGCTCATGGCCTGTCAGCTGCTGAACCTTGTCCTGTACGCAGGGAACACGCGTGGAACCGCCGACAAGAAGAACCTTGCCAAGGTCTGCATTTGTAAGCCCTGCATCCCTCATGGCATTCTGTACCGGTACTGCGGTCTTGTCTACCAGATCGGAAATCAGCTCCTCGAACTTCGCCCTTGTGAGGTCCATGTCAAAGTGCTTCGGGCCTTCTGCTGTTGCCGTGATGAAAGGCAGATTGATGTTCGTCGTGGTCGCGGCGGACAGCTCCTTCTTCGCCTTCTCGGCAGCTTCCTTGAGTCTCTGCATGGCCATCTTGTCTCCGGAAAGGTCTACGCCTTCCTTTGCCTTGAATTCACTGACCATCCAGTCAATGATTCTCTGATCGAAGTCATCACCGCCAAGGTGTGTATCGCCATTCGTTGCGAGAACTTCGATGACTCCGTCACCGATCTCAATGATGGACACATCGAACGTGCCGCCGCCGAGATCGTAAACCATGATCTTCTGTTCCTTCTCGTTGTCCAGACCGTAAGCAAGCGCTGCCGCCGTAGGCTCATTGATGATTCTCTTGACATCAAGACCGGCAATCTTGCCGGCATCCTTTGTCGCCTGTCTCTGGGCGTCATTGAAGTACGCTGGAACCGTGATGACGGCCTCGCTGACCTTCTCACCAAGATACGCCTCCGCATCATCCTTCAGCTTGGAAAGGATCATGGCGGAAATCTGCTGCGGCGAATACTTCTTGCCCTCAATGACCGGGCCGTCATCCGTACCCATCTTCCTCTTGATGGAACGGATGGTGTTCTCCGCGTTGGTGACAGCCTGACGCTTCGCAGGCTCACCGACGAGCCTGTCGCCGTTCTTTGTAAATGCTACGATGGAGGGCGTCGTTCTCTCGCCTTCCTTGTTGGCGATAACGGTAGGCTTGCCGCCTTCCATTACAGCAACACAGCTGTTTGTTGTTCCAAGATCAATACCGATAATCTTACTCATAATGGTTTCTCCTTTACTGAACCACACTCACCATGCTGTGGCGAAGTACTGTGTCGTGATACATATAACCTTTCTGAAGCTCCCTGCATACCTTGCCGGATTCCAGTTCATCGCTGTCCTCCTGCATGACTGCGTTGTGGAGCTGGGGATCAAAATCCTTGCCGACCGCGTCGATCGGTGTAACTCCCAGGTCTGTCAGCTGTTTCGTCATCTGATCATAGACCTTGCGCATTCCCTGAACGAAAGCATCTTCCCGGTCTTCCTCGTCCACCGTTTCAAAGCCTCTTTCGAAGTTGTCCAGGATGGGAAGAATCTTCTCCAGTACGCTCTTCTCTCCATTCGAAAAGCTCTGTTCCTTCTCCTTGTCCGTGCGCTTCCGGTAGTTGTCAAATTCCGCCATCTGCCGCATGGTCTGATCCTGCAGGGCTTTTACCTGGTCTTTGAGCTTTTCCTTTTCCTTATCCCTGCGGAAGATGGATTTCCCGGCTTTGCCGGTATCCTCATTGTCTTCACCCTGCTCCGGAGTATCCTGTGCTTCGTCCTTCCCGCCGGCAGCCGGGTCCGCTTCCTGCGTCCCGGGCCCGGCAGCGGCCTCCTTTGACGGTTCCGGCTCCGTGCCGGCTGTCTGCTCCGCGCTTCCGGCGGATGCTTCCGCGGTCACTGTCTTTTCGGCAGTCTGTTCCGCGTCTGTTTTTTCCTTTTCCTGTTCTGCCATTCAATCCGCTCCTTATTCTTTCCTGAACATGGTATCCAGCTGATGCATGATCTGCGTCAGCACGCCGATGACCCTGTCATAATCCATCCGCTTGGGACCTACCACGCCGATCGTTCCCTTCATGTTGTCCCCGAGGTCGTAGGTTGCGGTCACCACACTGCAGTCCTGCATGCTGGCCATCGGAACCTCGTTGCCGATATACACCTGAATGCCATTGCTGTCGCTGTTGTTCTCCAGGCTCTCGTGAACGATGCTGCCCAGCGTATCCTTCTCCTCGAAATCATTGATGAGAAGGGATGTTTTGTTCGTATTGTCAGCCAGCTCCGGATACCGGAAGAAATTCGTCGCTCCGCTCGTGTAAATCCGGGGCTTCTCATCCGGCCGGATAGCCTGCGCAGCCGAATCTATGACGTCTCCGATAATCTCGCTGTGGATTCCCGCCTGCTTCTTAATGGAAGCAATGAGTCCCAGATTAATCTCATCCACGGAAAGCCCGCACAGGCTGTTGTTCAGCAGCATGTTCAGCGCCAGCAGCGTCCTGGCATCCAGTACCTCATCCACCCGGATCATGGTATTGCGTACCAGATTGCCTTCAATAACGATCACTGCCAGTACGTTCTGCGGGTCAATCTGTGACAGCTGGATAAACTTGATTTTATTCTGCTTCACAACCGGCGTGGAAACCATGGAAGCATAATTTGTGTTGCTCGCCAGAAGTTTCGCGACGTCCTTCAGGAGGTTTTCCAGCTTGTCCTCCTTCTTCAGGAGTACCTCCTTCATGTCGTTGACCTGCCTGCGTTCCTCGCTCAGCATGTCGTCCACGTAAATGCGGTAGCCCGCATCCGTCGGGATCCTGCCTGCCGAGGTATGCGGCTGACAGATCAGACCCATCTCCTCCAGATCCGACATCTCGTTGCGGATCGTTGCCGAGGAGAGATTCAAGTCTGAATATTTGGATATCGTCCTGGAGCCGACCGGCTCGCCGGTTTCGAGATAATTACGGATAATGGCCCGCAGTATTTTCATTTTGCGTTCCGGAAGATCCATGAATAATCCCTCTGCTTCCTTCTCCTGACGGTTGTTAGCACTCATCTGACTCGAGTGCTAACATCCACGCTCCTAAGATAGCACTGCAGGGAAATGATGTCAACAATCCGAATCTTAAATAAAAATAAAACTCCCGCAGGAAAACCTGCGGGAGCCAGTGGTCTGTGATGCTGCCGGAAACAGAATATCCGGCTTCGGGACTTAAAGATCGAAAGGAACATCCTCACCGTTGATAACGGAATATGCCTTGGAATCCTCGGGCTTCACATAAATCTCGATCGACTTGATGTCCTCTACATTTCTGCCAAGGTCATACTGCCATCTGTCCTTTGCGGACTGGATGAGTCTCTCCTCCGTATAATCATTGCCCTTGAACTGCAGAACAACCGATGTCCTGATTGCCTGCGGCTTCTTTGCGGGAGCCTTCTTCGCTGCGGGTTTCTTCGCTGCAGCAGGAGCAGCCTTCTTCTCAACGGGCTTCTTCTCGACTGCCTTCTTCTCAACAGCCTTCTTCGGTGCTTCTGCCTTCTTCTCGACCTTCTTCTCCACTTTCTTTACCTCTTTCTTAACGTCGTCCTGTACCTTCTGGACATTCTTCTCAACTTCTTCTACCTTTTTATCAGCAGCTGCCTTGGCATGGCCAGCAGCGGCTGTAACAGCCTCCCTGACTGCAGCAGCCTTCTTCGCTGCCTCAGCCTTAACGGCAGGTTTCTTCGCCGCGGGCTTCTTCGCAGGAGCCACCGGCGCAGCAGCCTTGGTGCTGAAACTTGCCTTCACGGTAGCAACCGGCTTCTTCTCGTCGCTCATTTTAATTCATACTCTCCTTTCAACCGCTTCAATACTCTGATTCGATGATGTAACGATCCCAGGTGATGTAATAACTCGCAATCAATTTAGCACAAGGCATTTGGGGTGTCAATAAAATTTACTGAAAATAAGGCTTTGATTTTGTGAAAATGTTACTGTTTGGCTGTCCCGGATGCTGAAACCGCTGTCTGTCATTTCTGAATCCGGAACAGGTTCCCCGTTGAAGCAAAGTACAGAAGTACAAGGGCGCCCAGGGCAATCCGGTACCAGGCAAATACCCGGAAATTGTGCCTCCGGATATACTGCATGAGGAAGCGGATGACCAGAATGGAGACAAGAAAAGCCACTGCCATACCCGTGAGCAGGATGGCCGCCTCCTCCGGACTGAAATTCAGTCCGAACTTCAGTATCTTCAGCAGGCTCGCACCTGCCATGACGGGAATGGCAAGAATGAACGTAAATTCCGCCGCTGCCGTACGGGATACGCCGATTGCAAGGCCGCCGATGATGGTCGCGCCTGAGCGGGATGTGCCGGGGAATACCGCCGCCACCAGCTGAAAGATGCCGATGAGAAGCGCATCCTTCATGGAAAGATCCTTCAGGCCGCTGACACGCGGCCCGTCTGTCTTTTTCGCTGTGACCGCTTCCACGGCAAGGAAAACGGCGCCGACCAGAATCAGCATAACCGCTACAACCAACGCGCTGTAGAAGTGCGCATCGATCCAGTCGTCGAACAGCACCCCCACAACTCCCGCAGGGATGCAGGCAACGATGGTTTTCACCCACAGCATCAGGGTGTCTTTCTTCCATATAATACGGGTACGTCTGCGGTGCCTGTAAATGCCAAGCGGCCATATGGTTTTCCAGTACAGAAGGATGACTGCCAGGATGGCGCCGAACTGGATTACTACAAGAAACATGTTCCAGAACTCTTCCGAAACATCCAGCTTCACAAATTCCCCCAGGAGGATCATGTGACCGGTGCTGGAGACCGGCAGCCACTCTGTAATGCCTTCTACAAGGCCATAGAGTGCTGCAATGAGGATCTGCGTGAAATTCATTGATATTGTTCCTTTACAAAACGCTCAATCACGGGGATGGACCGCTTTACCTTCTCCGTGTCGATGCAGTACGCAACGCGGAAATAACCGGGTGCATGAAAGCCTTCGCAGGGAACGAAGACAAGGTCATACTTCAGTGCCTTTCGGCAGAAGGCGGCAGCATCCGGCTCCAGGGCCTTCGGCATGATATAGAATGTACCGCCCGGCCGCTGCACCTCAAATCCAAGGTTGCGGAATACACTGTACAGGAGATTCATATTGGTCTCATAGACCGAAAGATCCGCCGTATCATCCACTGCCCCCGCCATGGCTCTCTGAATCAGGGAGGAGGGACAATTGTGTCCGATGCCGCGCGAGATCTGTCCGCAGACCGCACACAGCTGCTCCGCATGCTCGGCACGGGGGCTGACCGCCACATAGCCAATTCTCTCACCGGGAACGGAGAGAGACTTCGAGAATGAATAGCAGGTCAGCGTATCATCATAAAATTGTGCCGGATACGGGATCTTCTGACCGTCAAACGCAATTTCCCGATAGGGCTCATCCGAGATCAGGAAGATATGGTGTCCGTATTCCCCGGACTTGCGCTTCAGGATCCGTGAAAGCTTCGTCAATGTGTCCTCAGTGTAGACAACGCCGGAAGGATTATTGGGAGAATTGATGAGAACCGCTGCAACATTGCAGGAGAGCATTTCCTCCAGAGCCTCGAGATTCGCCTGAAATTTCGGAGGAAGTGCCGGAACAACGCGGATCTGTGCACCGGTATCATTAATATAGGGCACATACTCCGGGAAGAACGGTGCAAATACCAGCACCTCGCTGCCCGGAACCGTGACTGCCCTGAGTGCGTGCGCAAGTGCCCCGGCGCAGCCGGACGTCGGGAAAATATGTTCCGGACCGTACTCCATATGAAAGCGCCGGTTCAGGGAATCTGCCACCGCTGCCTTCACATCCGCAAGTCCGAGACTGGGACTGTAGCCATGCAGGCTGACCGGGTCCATCGTCTGAAGAAGCCGTACTGCAGTGTCCGTGAAGGACTGCGGCGCGGGGACCGACGGATTGCCAAGGGAAAAATCGAATACATTATCATAGCCGATCTCCCTGCCTCTTGCCGTCGCATACTCCGACAGCTCACGGATGACCGATTTGTGACTGAGCATATCCAGATAATGCTGGTTGATCATATGCAGGCCCTCCTGTCAGCTTCTCTTCCGGACACATGCCGGAACCCGAATGTGAGTCCGGCCTGCATGCGGAAAAATAATACTCCACCAGTTTAGCAGATTCAGGACAGAAATAGGAGTGCTTCCCTGCCGCTGCAGCTGATCCTGCCGGCAGCCTGAAGGCCGAGGCGTCTGCAGAGCCGGACGGAAGCCGTGTTAGAGGCTTCTGTCTCGATCCCGATCCGTTCAAACCCAAGCGAACTGTGTCCGTAATCGAGGATCGCACCGACCACCTCCGTGGCAAGTCCCTGTCCGCGGACCTCCGGTGCCATAACATAGCCGCAGGATATGTACGGCTTCCCCTTCTGCCACGCTTCAAAGCCTGCCCTGCCGATCAGCCTGCCTGTGCGGTCAGTGACTGCCCAGTAGCCGAAGCCATAAAGGCCGTAGATCTGCCGGATGTAGGCGCGGAGCTGTTCCCTTTCCAGCCCGCGGTCCTCCGAAAGCGGCGGCAGGAAACGCCTTGCCTCCGGATCCCGATACAGGTCATACAGGGCATCCAGATCCTGCAGGGTCAGCTCGCGCACAATGGAACGCTGTGTCTGCAGGATCGTCCAGGGGCGTCCCGTCATTCTCTGCCAGATTTTGATATACGAGTCTGTCTCAAGCTCGCCCGGTTCCTCTATGATATATCCGGCGCCGTGAAAGGTTTCCGCACAATTTCCGCCATGCCGCCATCCGACGGAAGGAAGCCTTTCCATAAGGGCAAGCTGCAGGATCCGGTCCGAATCCGCAAGAAGCAGATACCCCTGCCGGAGTCCCGCACCGGAACCCGCTCTCTCATCTGCCGCTGACCGTACTGCGGCACTGCGGGTCCCGGATTCACAGGCGGCAAGCATGCGCAGGGCTTCTCCCGGCTCCTCCGGAACCGGGAGAAGGGTTCCTGCAAAGCTCCCCTCCTGAATCTCCGCAGCGTATTGCATCCGGAAATCGGAGAAATCTGCCATTGCTGCCTCCCTGTTTCCGGGCTCATGGGCAAAGAAAATCCGCAAGGCTGTTCTCTCGTTCATGATTTGTTCATATTTTGTTTAAGATTTCTTCGCTGTTTCAACATTTTCCGGTCAAGATTTTCCCTTATATTAGGAGCATAGAAACAGTCAGCCAGAACAACCGACTAATAACTTTTTCATAATAGTGCCAGCCGCCCGGAATCCGGGTTGCTGGCATCCTCCCTTTTATCAGGGGAAATTTTCGATGAAATTCCAGAGTCCCTTCTTTCGTCAGTCCTTTACCGCCGAAAGAAGGATCCTGTCATTATCCAGGTCTTCGCCTGCCCTTTCCGCAAACTGATTCAGCAGATCCTGTACCGACATTTCGCTCCGCTCCTGTCCCTGCACGTCCAGAACAATTCTGCCGGCATCCATCATGAGGGTGCGGTTTCCCATTGTAAGCGCCTGATTCATATTATGCGTGACCATAAGACAGGTAATGGAGCGCTCCGCAACAATCTGCCCAGTCAGCTCGAGGACCTTGTCAGCGGTAGCCGGATCAAGCGCAGCGGTATGCTCGTCCAGCAGCAGGAGCTTCGGTGTGACCAGGGTTGCCATCAGCAGGGTCAGCGCCTGGCGCTGTCCGCCGGACAGAAGACCGACGGGGGAATCCATCCGGTCCTCCAGGCCCATATTCAGGAGCGAGAGCTTCTCGCGGAACTGCTCCTTCTCCTTCTTCGATACACGCGAAAATGCCTGTGCGAAACGTCCGAACAGATCCGGCCCGTTGCTGGCAGAAGCACGCAGATACGCTACGGAGAGATTCTCTTCGATCGTCATGTGCGGAGCAGTACCCATCATGGGATCCTGAAAAAGCCGGCCGATATACTGGCTTCTGCGATGCTCCGGCACAAACGTAATATCCTCCCCGTCCAGCAGAATCGAGCCTTCGTCCGTTATGAAGCTTCCCGCGATGGCGTTGAACAGGGTGGACTTGCCGGCGCCGTTGCTGCCGACAATGGTCGCAAAATCACCGTCCTTCATAATAAGGCTGCAGTGATCCAGCGCCTTTTTCTCGTTCATGGTCCCGGGATTAAAAACCTTGGATATGTTCCGGATCTCAAGCATTGCGGCCGCCCTCCTTCCGGGTATTCTCCGCCTTCCTCGCACGGATGGCAGAACGTTTCTTCATCTCAAAGGCAATGAGCTGCCTCGCGGCAGGAGCCGCGATCGCAACCGCCACAATCAGGGCAGATACGAGCTTAAACGCTTCCGTCGGCACATTGAGCCGCAGCGCAATCGCCATGATGAACCGGTAGAGCACCGCGCCGATCACGACCCCGATGATGCGCATCCACATTCTCTGCCTGCCGAACAGCGTCTCGCCGATAATCAGCGAAGCGAGTGCAATCGTTACCATACCGGTCCCCAGATTGATGTCGGACGTTTTGTTGTACTGGCCGATGAGACACCCTGCAAGGCCGGTCAGGGCATTGGCGCAGCACAGACCCACGGTAATCGTGAACGCCGGATTAATGGAGGATGCCCGGACCATGGGAGCCGAATCGCCTGTAGCCCGGATGGAAAGGCCCAGCCTGGTCCCCAGGAACCAGTGCAGGATGACGACAACCAGAGCTGCAATCATGAAGAGGAGAATGGTTTTGCTCCAGCTGTGCCAGATGTCCGCTCCGCTGATGCCGTCAAACAGCGAGTACAGTGTATCCGTTCCGAAGATCGACAGGTTGGAGGAAAATCCCATAACTGCCAGATTGATGGTATACAAGCCGGTATTGACAATAATTCCTGCCAGAATCGAAGGAACGCGGAATTTCGTCTGCAGCAGTGCTGTAACAAAGCCCGAACAGACGCCTGCCAGCATGGCGGCAAAAACCGCAAGGACCGGATGTCCCGCAATTGTGACAACGGCTCCCACGGCGCACCCCAGTGTGTAGCAGCCATCTGTTGACAGATCACAGATGTCCAGGATGCTGAAACTGATAAACAACGACAAGGCAACGAGGGAGTAGATCAGTCCTACCTCCAGTGCTGTCTGTACAATTCCGATGGTAAAAAATCCCACGATTTGCGCTCCCCTTGTCCTGCTGTAATGTTAATTTCCGAAATTCTCAGCCGTCTTAGTTTCCTGAATGGAGGAGCAGAACGGCTTGAACGCCTCCTCGGCGGACTTGAGGTCGATGTTCAGCGCCTGCGCCGTCTCTGTATTGATCGTTGCAATTCCGTTATCCAGTGTCACGACCGGATAAGATGCCGGATCCTTTCCATCTGTCAGGATGTCCGAAATGATATCTGCTGTGGCAGTGCCAAGGTCCGCGTAATTGATACCGAAGCCAAGGAACGCGCCGTTCAGGGCAAACGAATCGGCGCCGGTATAATGCGGAATTCCGGCATCAATAAACTTCTCATAGATGGCAAGCTCCGCATTCATGATCGTGTTGTCCGTCGGCGTGAATACCGCGTCTACACCGTCCGCGATGAGGGCATCCACTGCCTGGTTGATCTCATCCGTAGACGTTCCTGTCTTTTCCGTATAAGGAACCCCTTTCTGATCAAGGAATGCCTTTGCGTCCCCGATTGCCTTGGTAGACGAGTCCTCGGACTTGGAATACAGGAGCCCGATTCTGTCTGCATCCGGATTCTGGGCAAAGATCAGGTTCATAATCGCTTCCGTATTGAGAGCGTCGCTCGTTCCTGTGATATTGGCACCCGGTGCGTCGAAGGAGGTAACGAGGCCCGCGCCGACGGGGTCGGTGACGGCCGAGAACACAATCGGAGCATCGGTTCCTTCAAATGTGGACTGCATGATCTGTGCTGTCGGGGTTGCAATCGCAACCACAATGTCCACGCCGTCATCCTTGAGCTGTGCTCCTGCCTGATTCAGGACCGTCGCATCGCCCTGGCCGTTGAAGAAATAATCCTGATAATCAAACGTGACGCCTTTCTCAGCGCCCTTGACATCCAGTTCCTTATCAATATATTCCGTGATCTGGTTCAGAGAGGCATGATCCATGTACTGAACGACGCCCACCTTGTAAACTTTGCCGGAACCGCCGGCTCCGGCTTCCGCTGCAGCTGCCGTCTGTCCGGTCTGCGCCGCGGCAGATGTCTCGTCAGCTGCCTGCCCGCTGCCCTGTCCGCATCCCGCAAGGGCGGATGCCGTCATCACTGCCGCTGCTGTCATTGCCAGAAGTTTTCTGTAGCTGTTTTTCATTGTGTGTACTCCTTTCCAAGTTCTCCGGGTGCCGGCTGATAAAATAAAAAAAACGTCCCGGAAACAATCTGTTTCTGAGACGCTAATCTAATAAATTAACGCGGTACCACTCATCTTGGCTTTCGCCCACTCTGCACGCACTATCATGCGCTCGATCTTGATCACGGGGTTCGTCCCCCGTCAGCGCCTACGGGATTTCTCCTTTCGGGCTGCCCTCAAAAGTCCATTCAGTCACCGGATCCGCACGCCTCTCACCAGCCGGCTGCTCTCTGTAACAGATTCCTGCGTGACCTACTACTCTTTCTCAACGGTTTTATTTAATTAGCAGTAGTTTAACTCGCTAAAGTACACTTTGCAAGTGAAATTATTGATGACTGGTGACAAATTTCTCAATATCACTGATGGCCTGCTGTTCATCCGCTCCGTCCGCGGAGACGGTCATCTCGTCCCCGTTGTCCAGTTCCAGAGACATCATTCCCATAATACTTTTGGCGTTGACACGCTTCGTTCCCAGCTCGATATAGATCCTGCTGTCGTATTTGCTGGCAACCTGTACCAGCTCGGCGACGGGACGTGCCTCGAGTCCGCCCTTGAGTGCGATCGTCATAGACTTTTTGATCATAATAATTCTCCTCTTCCTCTTAAACATCGGCCTGTAACTCACCGGCCAATGAAAACAGCTTTCTCAGTCTGTGATTGACACAGGACTTTCCTGCCGGGGGATTCAGCAGGGCACCTAATTCGGTCATGGACAGATCCGGGTGCTCCAGCCGCGCTTCGCCGGTCTGTCTGAGGGAAGCCGGAAGCGAACCCCACATGCTGCTGGACTGCAGGGCACGGATTGCCTCCGCCTGACGGCCGGATGCCACAATACTCCTGCGGATATTGGAAGTCTCGCAGTTCACCTTGCGGTTGATACTGCCCCGCATCTGACGCATGATCCGCGAATTCTCCAGCTCCATCTGGGACAGGGGAGCACCGAGATAGTTCAGGAGGTCGGAGATCGCGTCCGCCTCCCGGGAATATACAACGGCGTCCCTTTTGCGATAGAGAATCTTCACCAGAATCCCGCCTGAGGTGCACAGCTTCAGAATCTGCTGCGCCAGCGCCGTCTTACTGCAATCAAACGAAGCCGAATATTCCCGTTCCGGATCACTGACCCGACCGACGCACAGGAAGCAGTTCCGCAAAAAGCTTCTCCTGCAGGCATCGTCCCTGAGAATATGCGGCAGAAATTCAGACAGATCCGCCCACTGCCCCGACGGAAGCATTCCGCAGAGCCGGGCACATTCATAAATCTGGTCCCGGGTCAGGAGCAGCCCGAAATCCGGAACTACTTCTCCCTGACAGGCGACAGATTCGAAAGTTATATTAAATGTTTTCTTCAGCAATGTAAAGAGCTTTGTCCATGCCCCGGGGCGCTCACCCGGCAGATCCGGGGACAATGTCATCGCAAGTGTTCCATCCGCTTCCGTGTGAAACGATGCCTCACACAGAAGCATCGCCGCAAGCCCCGCCTTCTGACACGGCCTCGCTGAATCCATCCTTCCGGCAAGCTCCTGCATCACCCTGTTGTGAAAAGCCCCGCGGCTTCTGCCCCTGTCATTATCCATTCTGAACATCCCGATGGTACAGTTTGATACCGTAATCTCCTTTGTCCCTGAGTCTGGCATAGAGGTCATTCGCCAGTGTCACGGAGCGATGGCGCCCGCCCGTGCAGCCGATGGCTATGACGAGCTGGTTCTTTCCCTCCTTCACATAATTCGGAATCAGGAACGTGATCATATCGTCCAGCTTGTCCATGAACTGTTTCGTCTGCGGAAACGAATTCACATAATCCTGCACCGGCCTGTCATTGCCGGTCTGATGCTTCAGCTCCTCGATGTAATACGGATTCGGCAGGAAGCGGACGTCAAACACGAGATCGGCATCCGAGGGAATGCCGTATTTGAAACCGAACGAAACAACCGAAATCATCAGGGAGTTGTATTTCTTGTTGTCCTGAAAAATTTTGATCAGCTCCTGCTTAAGCTCCCGCGTGAGAAGACCGGATGTATCAATGACATAATCTGCCTTCGCCTTAATGTTTTTCAGGATTTCACGCTCCCTGTGAATTCCGTCCTCAACCCTGCCCTGCGGAGCCAGCGGGTGTGACCTTCTGGACTCCTTGTACCGTTTGATGAGGGTCTGGTCGGAAGCATCCATAAAAAGAATTTCAAAGACATAGCCCTTGGCACGCAGGGCTTCCAGCACCTGGTCCACATAGGCGAACGATTTGTCCGCGCGCACGTCCAGCCCCAGGACAACCTTGGAGATCTCGGAGCCCGGCATGAAGACCAGCTCCATGAATTTGTCAATAAGACGGACCGGAAGATTGTCGACGCAGTAATATCCTTCATCCTCCAGCATTTTGATGGCGGTTGCCTTGCCGCCGCCGCTCATACCCGTAACGACTACAAATCTCATGTGATGTCATCTCCCTCCACAGGCCGGCTCTGTGTCCGCAGTGTCGCTGTTCCGGAGCCCGTTCTCAGAAGTCACCGAGGAATATTACCTCCGGCTCCAGCTTCACTCCGCTGTGTTCCAGAACCCGGAGCTGTACATCTGAAATGACCCTGCGGATGTCCGCAGCAGTGGCATGCCCCCTGTTAATGACGAAGCCGCAGTGTTTTTCGGACACGCAGGCATCGCCGACCGTATAGCCGCGCAGTCCGGCCTCTTCAATCAGCCGGCCTGCGTAATGACCTTCCGGGCGCTTAAAAGCAGAGCCCGCGCTGCGGAACTCAAGCGGCTGCCTGTCGCGGCGTCTTGCGGCGAAATCCTGCATCTTGTCCCGGATTGCGTCCGGATCTCCCGCCTCCAGCTCAAAAACCGCCTCCAGCGCCACCGCCGGGATTTCCCGCAGAACGCTCCTGCGGTACGAGAACCTGAGATCCTCTGCCGGCCATTCGCGCACTGCACCATCCGGCATCAGAAGCCGTGCGGAGCGCACTACCTGCGCCATGTCGCCGCCATAGGCGCCTGCGTTCATCACAAGAGCGCCGCCCACACTGCCGGGGATTCCCGATGCAAACTCCAGTCCCGTGAGGCTGTGCTCCCGCGCAGCCTGAGAAACTGACGTCAGGGCGGCGCCTGCACCTGCGCGGATCCGGTTTCCGGTAACTGTAATGCTCCCGAGGTCCGATCCGCTGCCGGCCCCTGCAAGACAAACCACTGCGCCGCGGTAGCCCCTGTCTCCCACGAGCAGATTCGTTCCCTTCCCGAGAATGAAATAAGGCTCTCCGGCTTCACGCAGGCAGTCAAGCACTGCCTGCAGCTGCCCTTTCGTCTGTACGGAAACGAAATAATCTGCGGGACCGCCCACACCAAACGAGGTATGGTCTGCCATCGGCTCCTGTTCCGAATAT
This sequence comes from uncultured Lachnospiraceae bacterium, assembly GCA_900316855.1. Lineage (GTDB taxonomy): Bacteria > Bacillota > Clostridia > Lachnospirales > Lachnospiraceae > CAG-791. The sequence continues at coordinate 80,894 of ONEK01000012.1, forward strand.
TCCGGACCCCCGGTGATCCCCCGCAGCCCGTCTAAAATCCTCACTCTTCTGCTCAATATCAAAAACCTCTGCACGGACTTACTTATCTTACTCGTCTTCCTCGTCGTCATCTTCCCGTTTGCTGGTGAGGGCTTTCTGGACACGGTTGTACAGTTCCTGCGCCGCATTGTAGCCCATGGCCTTCTGGCGGTGGTTCACGGCTGCTGCCTCACAGATAATGGCAAGGTTCCTGCCGGGACGGATCGGAATCCTGTGACAGACGACGCGGTTGCCCAGATACTCGGTATACTCCTCCTCCAGTCCCAGCCGGTCATATTCCTTATCCTTGTCCCATTCCTCCAGCTGGATGACAAGATCTATGTTCTGGGTATCACGGACAGATGATACGCCGAACAGGGACTGTACATCGACAATACCGATTCCCCGAAGCTCAATGAAATGCTTCGTAATATCCGGTGCAGAGCCCACCAGCGTCTCCTCCGAAACCTTCCGGATCTCCACTACATCATCCGAAACCAGGCGGTGTCCGCGCTTAATCAGCTCCAATGCCGCCTCGGATTTGCCGATGCCGCTTTCGCCGGTGATCAATACGCCCTCGCCGTAAACGTCGATCAGGACACCATGGATGGAGATGCAGGGCGCCAGGCGGACATTCATCCAGCGGATGAGCTCCGCCATGAAAACCGAGGTAGACTGCTTCGTCTGGAAAACAGGGATGCCGTAGCGGTTGGCATATTTCAGAAAGATTTCATCCGGCTGCAGTTCCCTGCAGAAAATGAAGCAGGGCTCCTTCAGGGCAAAGAGCTGATCATAGATCAGCTCCTTGCGTTCATTTGTCATCCCCTCCATGTAAGAGCTTTCCACGAACCCGATGATCTGTATCCGCCCCGCATCAAAATGGTCGAAATATCCGGTCAGCTGCACACCCGGACGGTTAATGTCCGGCTGTTTGATCTTGATACCCGAAATATCAATGTCCGGCGTGAGATTTTTCAGCTTTTCCTTCTCAACAACTTCCGTCAGCTTAACACTCGACATGGAATACCTCCCAATCCATTGTCCGCATCAGCGGATGATCTGAACCTTCATGTCCGGTTCTTCGTGCTTTTTTGTCCGAGAAATCCGTCCTTCCATTTCAGGACGTCCCGGTTGAGGTTGTGAACCCCGGGAAACCTCGCATAATGTGCCTGCAGGAAGATCTGCTCGTTCGGCATGCAGTGGGTATAGACAAACCCGCACAGTTCCTTTCCCGGGTTGCCGGAATTCCGGAGGAATGCCTCCGTCTGCCCCGGGTCCGCGAACAGGGTACGCACAACGATTCCAAACGCCAGCACCCCTACGAGGGGCATGGAGTCAGCCACCCGAAGCTCCAGCCTCCTTCTGGCCCTGACGTCAGGGAAAACCATGGACAGGGCGTGAACTACCGGGTCCTCCTCCTGCGTGCAGGGAACAATCACGGGTGCCTGCAGCACAAAATCCGCATAGGAGTCAAAATCCATCGTGCCGTTCTTCAGAAACGGTGCCACATCCGTACGGGCAGGATCCACGCGGTGCCAGATCTCCAGCTGCAGGTGAGGAGCCGGATTATTCCTTGCCTCATAGACGGGCAGATTGTCACACAGATCCGCAAGAACTGTCCTGAGCTGATAGGCAATGCGATACTTCCTTCGAAAATCCTCCTCAGAAAAATACTCGAACGAAATCCGCGTGGCTGCCGTACCGCGCATCATGCGTCTGCCGTTCTGACCCACCTGCAGAAGTTCCTGATCCATAAGCCGGTATCGGTCTCCCGGAATGAGCTGCAGGTCGCTGACACGCGACGCAGGCTGGTACCCCGACGCTGCCAGGTCATACCCGTAGGGCGTCAGAACTCTGCTGATCCGCGTCTGGAAGAACTCGTAATACCCCTGATATTCGAACACATCTGAAACCGGATGAACGCTGAATGTGAGCTGTGCGGCAGGTTTGAGCGTCACGGAGTAATCCCGCGTACGATAGCCGACAAGGTGTCCCTCCTCGTGAAATTCCCTTAGTACAAAGCCGGCGTCGTCCCGCGATTCCACATCAACAAGGTCGCGAAGCACCGCCTCCACACCGGACGTTCCGTAATAGGAAACGGCCTCCTTTGTCCCGGGGTGGATGATAAAACGGTCCAGGTCGATGTCAAGGTGCAGCCCCTTGTCTTCGTCACGGCATCCCTGTGTCAGATAATTGACGATGTCCTGTTTCTGCACGTTGTTCCTCCCTCCGGCGAATCACGGATGAGCTTCGTCCTTCTCATGAAAGAACCGGAATATCTCCTGCGCGGTCTCACGCGGAATACCGGGAACAGAGGCAATTTCCCCGACCTGAGCGTTCCGCAGGTCCTCAATCGCAGCAAAGTGCTTCATCAGCGCCTTTTTCCGGGCGGGTCCGACTCCCGGTATGTCATCCAGCAGCGAGTGAACCTGGGCACTGGAGCGAAGGGAACGATGATACTCAATGGCGAAGCGATGCGTCTCATCCTGAATACGCGTGATGAGTTTGAAACCCTCACTGTGAGTATCAATCGGGATCTCCACATTGTGGTAATACAGACCGCGCGTTCTGTGATTGTCATCCTTGACCATACCTGCAACCGGAATCTCCAGGTTCAGTTCCTTCAGCACGGACAGGCAGATGTTCACCTGTCCCCGTCCTCCGTCCATCAGAATCAGATCAGGAAACCTCGAGAAGCTGCCAAGCTCGCGGTCCCGGTTCTGAGCCAGAAGTTCCTGCTGTTCCTGCAGCCCGTGCGTAAATCTTCGTTCGAGAACTTCCCTCATGCAGGCATAATCATCCGGGCCCGCAACCGTACGGATCCGGAATTTGCGATAATCCGACCGCTTGGGTTTCCCCTTCTCATAGACTACCATGGAACCCACATTTGCGAAGCCGGAAATATCCGAAATATCATAGCTTTCCATCCGGTCTGCCTTCTGCAGGTGCAGCAGCTCCGCGATTTCCTTCACTGCACCGATCGTGCGTCCCTCTTCCCTGCGCAGCCGCTCTTTATCCTTGTGAAGAATCATGGCGGCGTTCTCATTGGCAAGCTCGACCAGCTTCTCCTTCTGTCCTTTCACCGGAACGAGGATGCTGACCTTCTGCTCCCTGCGCGCGGACAGCCACTGCGCAATGACCTCCTGATCCTCCACAGGAGCAGGGATGCTGATCGTATGAGGAATATAGGGAGTCCCGGCATAAAACTGCTTCATGAATTCGGACAGGATCTCTTCCTGTGTTTTGCCTCCGACATGGTTCATGTAGAAGTGTTCGCGGCCGATCAGCCGTCCATCCCGGATAAAAAACGTCTGCACCACGGCATCCGCGTCCGAATTCTCCTCATCCACCGCGATGCCCAGGATATCCCGGTCCTCGCCTGCTCCCTCCGACATCTTCTGCTTCTGGGAGATCTGCCGGACAGAGGACAGCAGATCCCGATAATGCATGGCTTCCTCGTAATTCATGTCATCAGAAGCCTTCTGCATCTTCTGCGTCAGGTCTTTGATGATCAGGCTGTAATTTCCTGACAGAAACTCCAGCGCGAGCTCCACTCCCGCCCGGTATTCCTCCTTAGTGACCGATCCCTTCAGGCAGGGGCCGGTACAGCGTTTCATATAATAGTTAAGACACGGGCGCTCCTTCCCCGCGTCCGCAGGAAGATTTCGACGGCAGTCCCGCAGGCCGTACATCCGGTTCAGCAGCTCTATGGTGTCATGCACGGCGGCGGCACTCGTGAAAGGACCGAAATACCTGGCTTTGTCCTTTTTGCGGACCCGGGAAAACAGAATTCTCGGATACTCCTCGCCTACCGTCACCTTGATGTACGGATAGGTTTTGTCATCGACCAGCATGGTGTTGTACTTTGGCCGGTGCTCCTTGATGAGATTGTTCTCCAGGATGAGTGCTTCCAGTTCGGAATCGGTGACAATGTATTCGAAATAGGCAATCTGCCGGACCATGCTGTCAATCGCGGGACCGCGGCCGATGTTGGAACGAAAATAGGACCGGACACGATTGTGCAGGATCTTCGCCTTCCCGATGTAAATAATGGCATCGTTCTGATCGTGCATGATATACACGCCGGGTTTGTGTGGTAATTTATGCAGTTCTTCCCTGATGTCAAATTTCTCGGGAACCATTCTTCTGTTCCTTCTGTCTTAGGCAGACCCCGGAAGATTTATGAATTTTCTTCCCCCGGCTCCTCGTCCGGGGTTTTCTCCGGAGGCTCGGGCAGCCCCTTCGCTTCCCGGTAAATCCTCATGAACTCCTTGCCGGTGATCGTCTCTTCCCGGATGAGATAGTCCGCGATCTGATCCATCACGTCCATATTGTCGGACAGGATTTCCTTCGCCTCCCGGTAGCAGTCGTCCATAATGCGGCGAACCTCTTCATCGACTGCCGCGGCAGTCGCATCCGCGCAGTTCATGGCCGCCCTGCCCTCCAGATACTGGCTCTCGATCGTCGCGAGACCCATCAGGCCGAACCGGTCGCTCATGCCGTACTGGGTGACCATCGCACGTGCAATCTTTGTCGCCTTCTCAATATCATTGGAGGCGCCTGTCGTCACGGACCGAAACTTCAGCTCCTCCGACGCACGGCCTCCCAGGAGGCCCACGATCATATCATGCAGTTCCTCCTTGGAATTGAGGAATTTCTCCTCCTCCGGAACCTGCATGACATAGCCCAGTGCACCCATGGTACGGGGAACGATGGTAATTTTCTGCACCGGCTCGGAATTTTTCTGCACGGCGTTGATCAGGGCGTGACCGACCTCGTGATACGAGACGATCTTCCGCTCCTTTGCGCTCATAACACGGTCCTTTTTCTCCTTGCCGACAAGAACCTGCTCCACTGCTTCCAGCAGGTCCTTCTGCGATACAAATTCACGGTGTTCCTTCACCGCATTGATCGCCGCCTCGTTGATCATATTGGCAAGGTCCGAGCCGACAGCGCCGGATGTTGCAAGTGCAATGGCATGAAGGTCCACTGACTCGTCCATTTTCACATCCCTGGAGTGAACCTTCAGGATGGAGACACGCCCCTTCAGATCCGGCTTGTCCACGATAATCCGACGGTCAAAGCGGCCCGGACGCAGCAGTGCCTTGTCCAGGATTTCAGGACGGTTCGTCGCGCCGAGGACGAGAATACCCTTTGTGGGGTCGAAGCCGTCCATTTCGGACAGCAGCTGATTCAGGGTCTGCTCACGTTCCTCGTTGCCTCCGCCGTATTTGGAATCACGGGACCTTCCGATCGCGTCTATTTCATCAATGAAGATGATACAGGGAGCGTTCTTCGTTGCTTCCCGGAACAGATCCCTCACACGGGAGGCACCGACACCGACATACAGTTCAATGAAATCAGAGCCCGTCAGGGAGAAGAACGGCACATGTGCCTCTCCGGCAACCGCCCGGGCGAGCAGGGTTTTGCCAGTACCGGGAGGGCCGACCAGAAGAGCTCCCTTCGGGAGCTTGGCACCGATCTTCACATAGCGTCCCGGATTGTGCAGAAAATCCACCACTTCCTGCAGTGATTCCTTGGCTTCGTCCTCGCCTGCCACATCCGCAAATGTCACCCCGGTGTCGCGCTGGACATATTCCTTTGCGTTGGACCTGCCGACACCGCCCATCATGCCGCCGCCCTTTGACATCCTGCGGAACAGCAGCGACAGCAATGCCCACATCAGTACGATAGGCAGGATATAACTGACGATCACCGAGACGATCATGCCGGACGAGTCCGGCACGGAGCGCTGCACGAGGACATTTTTGTCCAGAAGGCGCTGCGTCAGCGTATCATCATCCTCCGCCTTTCCGGTGTAGTACCTGATCCTGGCTTCCGCATCCAGCACACCGCTGACACGCGGCGCGATATCAATCCGGTCATCTCCGATTTCAACCCGGGCAACCTGATCCGACTGCAGCATTTCAATGAAGCGGGTGTAGGTAATCTCCGTCTGCTGGCTGGTCGTATCGCGCATGAAATAACTGATGCAGAGTATCATGACCAGCGCAAGCGTCAGAAAGAAAAACCAGTTCTGCCGCGGCTGCTGGTTCCGGTTGCCGCCTCCGTTATTCCCGCCGCCGTTTCCGCGGCTGCTGGTTCCGCTGTCATCGCCCCCGAATCCAAAGGGGTCAAATGCAAGGATTCTGTCCCTGAATTTCTTCAAACTATTGCCCTTCCCATATCATGTCTGGCGGATCCGGGCATCAGTCCGGCTTCCGGGCAGGCCCGGGCCGGGTTGATACCTGGTCCTTTACGTCAGATTATAGTCAAAGTTTGAATTGTGGGCAATCTTTTTCCCGATTCCGGAAAAATGATAGTATGATAGCAGGGCCTGATCTAAGGAGGAAGCTGTGAATACCATTAAATACTATGATGATACCCCATATGAAACCGCCTTCTCTTCCAGGGTTATTTCCGCTTCTCCCGGCAGGGAAAACGGAACACTGGATGTCATTCTCGAGGGGACGCTGTTTTTCCCCGAGGAAGGCGGACAGACACCGGACCGCGGAACACTGGCGGGGCACCGCGTGCTGGACGTACAGATCAGGGAGGGTATCATCACCCATACACTTTCCGGAGCGGGAGAGCCCATTGCCGCGGGACAGACGGTCAGCGGTACCATTGATTGGGAACACCGCTATTCCAATATGCAGAATCACACCGGTGAGCACATCCTGTCCGGTCTGCTGCACAGTCTCTACGGTTATGAAAACGTCGGCTTCCGCCTGAGTGACCATACGGTCACTCTGGACACCTCCGGCCAGCTGTCGGATGATCAGATTCTGGACCTGGAGAAAAAAGCCAACGAGGTCATCTGGCGGAATGTCCCCGTCACCTGTTCCTATCCGGACCCGGCGGCTCTTGCTGCGCTTTCCTATCGCAGCAAGAAGGAAATCGACGGACCGGTGAGGATCGTCACGATTGAAGGGGTAGACGCCTGCGCATGCTGCGCTCCTCATGTGCGCCGCACCGGGGAGATCGGCTCCATCCGGATTCTGGATGTGCTGCACACCCGGACGAACATGCGGCTGACCATTGTCTGCGGCGTCCGCGCTATCGAGATGGAACAGGCAAGACAGTCACAGGTTTCCAGGGTCTCTCATCTGGTCAATGAGCCTCAGGAGACCATTGCTGACGGCGTGCAGCGTCTTCTCGATCAGCTTGCTTCCTGCCAAGAGGAAATCCGGAATCTCCATGCTGCCTATGTGGACAACCGGCTTCAGGCAATCCGTTCTGCGCTCCCGGACGATCCCTCATCCCGTGATGAGTGGATTTTCGAGTTCTCCCTGGATAACCTGACGCAGCGGAAATTCATGAACGGTTTATGTGATCTGGGATTTCGTTACGCAGGGGTTTTCGTCGGAGGAGATGAAACCGGCTATCACTATCTCATCGGTGGCCGCGGTGCAGATGCCCGTATCATCAACCAGCACCTGAAGGACAGTCTCGGAGCCCATGGCGGCGGAAAGCCGGACATGGTTCAGGGTTCCGTTGCGGCAGATAAGGAAAGGATACTGAAAGTACTTGACACAGGCACTGAAAACAATTAAGAGAAATTTCCACAGGCTCCGTGTGCGGGATATTCTGTATATTCTGATCGGAAGCACACTGACAGCCTTTGCAACCCAGTATATCTTCGACCCGTCGGGGCTGATTACCGGCGGTGTATCGGGACTTTCCATCATCATTAAATATCTGTCCGGCAGGTATTTCACCTTCACGGTTCCGCTGTGGATGTCCAACCTCATCCTGAATCTGCCGATCTTCCTGTTCGCGTGGAAAACAGACGGTTTCCGCTCCATCATCCGCACAGGACTCGGATGGCTTGTGATGACGGCGGAGCTGTACTTCTTCCCCGAATATGAACTGATTCACGACAATCTTCTCCTGGTATCCCTGTACGGCGGTATTCTGTTCGGTGCGGGAACGGGTATCCTTCTGCTCGCAAGGGCGACATCCGGAGGAACGGATATGCTGGGAACCTCTCTGCACAAATATTTCCGCCAGTATTCCATCGGAACCATCATTCAGGTCCTGGACGGAAGCGTTGTGATACTGGGTGCTTTCGTTTTCAATATTGAGCACACGCTCTATGCGCTCATTTCCGTTTATATTATGGGAAAAATAACCGATGCGATCATCAGCCGCGGCAAGAAAGCCAGGATGGCGATGATTATTTCATCCTGCAGCCGGGAAATTGCGCAGGATATCCTCACAGACCTGGACCGCGGAATCACAGGCCTTACCGGGAAGGGACTCTACACCGGCAGGGACCGCACGATCCTCGTCTGTATCTGTTCCAACAAGGATATTGTGGATATGAAGGATATTGTGAAGAAGTATGATCCCAAAGCCTTCTTCGTCATCACCAATGTCTCGGAGGCCATGGGTGAAGGCTTTGTCGAGCACTGGAGCTGAACACACCCCTGTACGAAGCCTTCCGGCGGTTTGCGTTATTCGCGCTCTTCCGGCTTCTCATAGCTTGTGACGGTTGCCACTGCCGATATGACGGCAATCAGGACTGCCACCACCACCATCGCTCCGAATACTCCAAGTGCAATTGCCACACCCTGACTCATAATGTTCCCCTCTTTCATACACTGATGCCTGCGGGACTATCTGCAGTATAACATGCTGCGCCCCGGACCGGGGAAATTTTCATTCCTGTCCGGGAAGGTCCAGGCGCCCGGTGTACAGTGTTCCGTCCTCCGTCCGGTCCGCACGGATCACAAACGGAAAGCGGTTGCACTGCGTGCACAGATAAAAGTCCTCGATGGGAAAGACCTCCTGTGAGGCTGCGTCAAAAAAGTGCCTGCCCCAGGTGCTTTTCAGACCGTCCGCCCTCTGCTGGATATCAAACTGATCCGCATCCGGATGCCGGACGGCTTCCGGATGTTTCAGAAGGTACTCCAGATACCTCGCGCACAGCACATCCTCCCCTGCCGTCTCGAGCCCTGCCTTCCCCATGGCGACGATGGATACCTCCCCGGGGTTCCGGGACAGAATATACGCCGCTGCCGCCCTGGCATTGACCAGGCTGGCTGTCATGATTTCCGTCGCGCCTGCCGCCGCCGCATTCACAATGCCCTGTGTGCCGGCACTCGTCGTATGGATGATGGTCTTCCCACGGAAATCCGTTCCCCGCGCCTGGGAAGGGGAGTTGCCGAAATCACAGCCCCTGACCCTTGCGCCCTTTCTCTCTCCGAACAGATAATAATCCGGATGTGTCTTCTTCATGGCAAAGGCATCCTCCAGCTTCCCGATGGGATAGCACCGGCTGGCACCCGCATCAAACAGATAACATTCCAGCGAGAATGCCCTGAACACATCAATGATAACCGCAAGGCCCTTTGCCTCTTTCGCCCCTTCTATCAGTTCGAGAATACGAACCTTCATTTCGTTCACGCCTCTTTTCCCGGAAGCCGCTGCTGCTGACTCCATTCCTGCTATAATATGACATAAGGGTCAAAAGTACCAAATCGACTTCGGGCTTGCCCGAAAGGCGATTTGGACTTGGGACCCGCCAAACATCCGAAAGTAGCGCAAAGCGAAGCGGTGCGCGGATTTCTTTGCCTTGAAAAATACTTTTGACACCTTAATCATAATATGATTACAGTGTCAATAACTCATGCCCCACGTCAGGCTTGCCTGTAAGTGGGGCAATAAGTTATTGACACGCCCCACAATGAGCATGAAGTGGTGTGAAACACCACGAGAATGCGAATTGTGGGGGAGGATTGTGGAAGCTGCGAAGCAATTCGTATGGCATTGATCTTCTTCCGCCCAATCATGATAGCACAGATGGAGCCGGGGACAGGAGCTGTAATGGAAACCGAAAGAAAACGGAAAATCGCAATCATCACCGGAGCATCCAGCGGCCTTGGCCGCGAATATGTCCGGTGTCTGGACCGCCGGAATGCGGAATATCATGACGGCCACGCTGCAGAGCCGCTCTATGACGAATTCTGGGTCATCGCAAGGCGGCAGGAGCGCCTCGAAGCCCTGCAGGATGAGGTGCGGACTCCTCTTGTCATACTGCCCCTGGACCTTACTGCCCGGGACACCGTTGATACATTGTCTTCCCTGCTGCAGAAGCAGCAGCCCGACGTCCGCATGCTGATCAGCGCAGCAGGCTTTGGCAAGATCGGAAGCTGTGAGGAAATTCCTCTGCAGGAGGCGGACCGGATGATCGATCTCAACTGCCGTGCCGCCGTGGATGTGACGCAGGTGTGCATCCCCTTTATGAGTTCCGGCTCTCATATCATGGAGATCTGCTCTACCGCCGCTTTCCAGCCCCTGCAGTATCTGAACGTCTACGCCGCTTCCAAGGCATTCCTGTACCGGTACTCCCGTGCGCTTTGCGCCGAGCTGTGGAGCCGCAGGATCCTCGTCACAGCCGTCTGCCCCTACTGGATCGGAAACACCGGGTTCATACCCTGCGCAAAGTCCACTTCCGGCGCGGACAGGATTCACAGTTTTCCGTTTTCGGGCCGCGCAGAGGAAGTTGCGGAGCGCTCACTTTCAGACACTATGCTGGGGCTTTCGGTCTCCACACCGGGCATCTTCTGTTCCATTCACCGGGTACTGGCCAGACTGCTGCCGGCAGAACTCGCCATGGCAGGCTGGGAGCTTGTGCGCCGGCTGTAGGGTACTCCGCATCCGGGGCCGCATAACGGATATTTGGAAATAGAAAGGCAGCGAAATGATACTGGCTATTGATGCCGGAAATACACACACCATCATAGGCTGTGTGAATGAAAAGACCAATCAGGTTGTGCAGACCATGCAGATGTGCACCAGCACGCAGGGTACCGCCTATGAATACGCGGTTACCATGAAACAGATCATGGAGCTTGCCGGTGTAGATCCGAGGGGATTTGACGGTGCCATCATCGCCTCGGTCGTTCCGCAGATCAATCTTGTGCTGTCCAAGGCTGTACGGCTCATTACGGGCTGCAGGCCGATGGTTCTGGGAGCCGGGATCCGGACCGGGCTCAATATCCGTCTCGACGATCCCGGCACCATTGCCGGCGATCTGGTTGCCACAGCGGTAGCTGCGAAGGAGGAGTATCCGCTCCCTGCCATTATCGTCGATATGGGAACAGCAACGACCATCACGATCGTGGATCAGGGAGGCAGGTATCTGGGCGGCTGCATCATGCCCGGCGTCGGGATTTCCATGGACGCGCTGGCAAGGGAAACCGCACTTCTTCCCAGCATTGATTATTCCGCTCCCCGGAAAGTGATCGGGACCAACACGATAGACTGTATGCGCAGCGGCATCGTTTTCGGGTCCGCAGGCGCAATCGACGGAGTCATCGACCGCTATGAGAAGGAACTCGGGACTGTCGGCAGCATTGTCGCAACCGGAGGCATGGGAAGACTGATCGCACCCTACTGCTCTCATAAGATCATCATCGATAACCGCCTGCTGCTGAAGGGACTTGGCTATATTTATAACAAAAATCTGGAGACCAAAGTCTCCAGATCTTCCAGTCACAAGTCGTAAAGCTCCCTGCCCAGTGTAAGCGGCGTTGCTGCCATTCCTTCAGTCCAGGGCAGGCAGGGCCTCCGTGAGTCCGCTCAGGTCGAAGTCCTCGAAATATTCGAATGTCCCCTCGTCCATTGCTTTCGCCAATGCCGGATTAATCGGAAGGGAAGCAATCAGCCTGGTGTCCTCCTTTTCCGCAGCCTCCTGTGCATGGCTTTCCCCGAAAATCGGAATCCTTTCGCCGCAGTGCGGACAGGTTACATAGCTCATGTTCTCGATCATGCCAAGAATCGGAACATTCATGGACTTCGCCATGTTCACCGCCTTTTCCACGATCATGGATACCAGATCCTGCGGCGTGGTGACAATGATGATGCCATCCACCGGCAGGGACTGAAATACGGTAAGCGGTACATCCCCGGTTCCCGGAGGCATGTCCACGAACATGTAGTCTACATCACCCCAGTCCACATCGGTCCAGAACTGCTTGATGACACCGGCAACGACCGGTCCTCTCCAGATGACGGGCTGTGTTTCGTCCTCCATCAGAAGATTCATGGACATCACTTTGATGCCGGTCTGGGTCTTTGCAGGAACCAGCGTTCCGCCCTCCCCGTCCGGATTCACATTTTCCACTTCAATGTCTTCACTGGTAACGCCGAACATTTTCGGAATACTGGGGCCTGTGATATCACAGTCCATGATGGCAGTCCGGAAGCCGTTCCGGAGGCTCCACATGGCACAAAGGCCGGTGACGGAGGACTTTCCTACGCCGCCCTTGCCGGATACTACACCGACCATCTTCTTCACATGGGAAGCAGGATTGGCCGGCACCCGGAAGTTCGCCTTCGGCATGGGAATCCTGCCCTGTTCGTTTTTATTCTCTTCGCTCATATTGCTCCTTCTGCATCGAGTGAAATCCGCGGAGGCGGTTTCAATCGTGTGATTCGTCATGAAAATTCCGACCCGGCGGGATTTCCCGCCTCCGCCTCATGATATCTGCCTCAGCGGATCAGAAGTCCCACCGGGCAATGGTCGGAGCCCATCACATCCGTATAAATCATCGCATCCTTCAGGCGCGGTTCCAGGGATTTGGAAACGATGAAATAATCGATCCGCCACCCCGTATTGTTCTCACGCGCATGAAACCGGTAGGACCACCAGGAATACACCTGCTCCTTATCCGGATAAAAATACCGGAACGTGTCCGTAAAGCCATTCGACAGGAGCACTGTCATTTTGGCACGCTCCTCATCCGTAAAGCCTGCGTGATGATGATTAGCCTTCGGATTCTTAATGTCAATTTCCTCATGGGCAACGTTCAGATCCCCGCAGAAGATGACCGGTTTATTCCGCCCCAGTCCCCGGATATAGGACAGGAATGCGTCCTCCCATTCCATCCGGTAAGGGAGACGTTCCAGGCCTTCCTTGGAATTCGGCACATATTCCGTGATGAGGTAATAGTCCGGATACTCCAGGGTGATCACCCGCCCCTCGTGGTCATGCTCCGGAATCCCAAGCCCGTAAGTGACCTTCGACGGCTCGGTTTTCGTGAAGACCGCAGTCCCGGAATAGCCTTTCTTCTCGGCATAATTCCAGTACTGATGATAGCCGGGCAGCGTCACCTCGAGCTGACCTTCCGAGAGCTTGGTCTCCTGAAGGCAGAGGGCATCCGGCTGCTCCCGCTGTACGAATTCATAAAAGCAGTTGTTGCGGATGCATGCCCGGAGGCCATTGACATTCCATGAAATGAGTTTCTGCATATTCTCTCCCGCATCAGCGGATCATCCGGAACTTACTTCCCAGGGTATTTGATCGCGGAGAAGACGGGATACGGCGCTATCGCCTCGCGTCCCTTCAATCCCTCCAGCTCCATGAGTACCAGAATGCCGGAAACCCTGCCGCCGAGCTTCTCCACGAGCTCAATCATCGCCCTGGCGGTTCCTCCGGTCGCCATAAGGTCATCCACGATCAGAACCTTCTGACCGGGCTGAATGGCATCCTGATGCATCTCGAGCGTCGCTGTGCCGTACTCCAGGGAATAATCCACCGAAACGGTTTTCCAGGGAAGCTTCCCCTTCTTGCGGATCAGTGCAAACGGCTTGTGCAGATTATAAGCGATCGGAGTTCCGAAGATGAATCCCCTCGACTCTGCACCGACTACCACGTCGAAATCCACGTCCTTCACAAGATCCTGCATGCTGTCAATCGCAAGCCGGAGGCCGTCCGGGTCATCTGCAACCGTCGTGATATCCCGGAACAGAATTCCCTTTTCCGGGAAATCCGGTATAGTACGAACGTAATCCTTAAGTTCCTTTGAAGCCATAATCTTCTCCCTTCCTGCCCACTCCAGCAGCAGGCATCAGCATTGGCTGTATTACTCCCCTGTAATTCCCGTAACTTCAAATCCGGCTCCGGTGCCGCGCACATGTACAGCTTCCCCTCCGCAGTACGGACAGGTAAAACCCGACTGATGCGGAAAGGTCCTGCCGCATTTCATGCACCTGAACTGTGCCGGCCGGTGTGTAAACTTCAGCTTTGCTCCCTCTGCGGGTGTGCGTTCGGAAGCAGTTTCAAAATAGAGCGCAACGCACTCGTCAACCAGTCCGGACAGCTCCCCGACCGCAAGGTCCACCTCAGTGATCCTGTGTATTCCGTTCTCCTTCGCCTTCTTCTCCAGAAGCTCCAGAAGATCCAGGACCATGGGCAGCTCGTGCATGAATGAAACGTTTCCTTTCTTCGCGCAATTCCGATATAATAAAATATATGTCATTATACCGACTGGCCACTTTTTTGAAAAGTGACTGCGGACAGAAAGGTCAACATGGAAGATATTAACATCGCACTGCTCATTGATTCTGACAACATCAGTGCCAGATATGTGCCCCTCATCCTGAGCGAGCTGTCCAAATATGGAAAAATCACCGTCCGCAGAATGTACGGTGACTGGTCCCAGGACCGGCTGCGGTCCTGGCTGAACTGCTCCGCCGCCTATTCGCTCACCCCGGTCATGCAGCCCAACAACACCCCCGGCAAGAACGCGTCGGATATCGGCCTGATCATTGACGCCATGGATATCCTGTACACAGGTGATGTGCAGGGCTTCTGCATCGTATCCTCGGACGGCGATTTCAACAAGCTGGCGACGCGTCTGCGTGAAGCAGGCAAGGTCGTCATCGGAATGGGAGAGCGCAAAACTCCTGAATCGTTCCGTGTTTCGTGTGAACGTTTCATCTTTCTGGATGTAATTGAAATGGGAGACAGTGATGATTCCGATGAAGATCCGGGGCATGCACCCCGTCCGCAGAAGAGCCGCAGGCGGCAGACCGCTTCCCAGACCCGTGCCCGCAAAGCCGCCCCTGCCGCTCCGGCAAGCAACCTGATCGCGGACAGGGAACGTGGCTACGCAGAGCCTTCAGCCGAGGAGTCTGAGCCGGATCCCGAGGAGGACAGCGGCGATGAGTTCACGGATCTTGCATCCATTGAGAATGCTATTGTGAAAATGATCACGGACAATACCGCTGACGGTAAGCCGACAAGCCTTGGCGAAATCGGTTCCCGCCTCGTAAAGATCTTCCCCGATTTCGATATCCGGAATTATCATTACAGCAAGCTCTCCGAATTCCTGAAGGATTTTCCCTCTCTTTCAGTGGAGAATCATGACAATGCTGCCTGGGTAACCCTGAAAGCAACCTCGGATGCCAATATTGAAAAGCAGATTCTGCAGATTTTCGAAAAGCATCAGGCGGATGACATGAATATCAGCACCCTGAAGTCCGAGCTCGAAGCCATGAACCCCAGCCTGAATGCCACGATCCGCAAGAGCGGTGTCACACGCTTCTCCGTGTACCTGAACCGTAATATCCGGAGCGTTGAGGTCAATGGCAGGCATGTGACACTCCTGAAGAAGCCGGACGCCGGAAACTGAGTCGGATCCCCTGCCGGATCCGGAGATCAGGTGTTTCCGGGCCCGGCAAGTTCCAGATTCACGCGGATCTCAAAAACCGTTCCTTGCTCCTGACTGCTCCTGACCTGTATACCGCCGCCCATCATTCCGAGAATCCTGCGGGAGATGGCAAGTTCCTTCGTCGGCTTGTCAAACAGGCCAGGCAGCTTCATGTCAGGGATACCATTCCCCTTATCCTCAATCACAAAGTGGAAATACGCCCTTCCCCTGACAGCGGGATCCGCTGAAATCACAAGTGAGACGCTGCCCTTTCTCGGGGAATTCCTGACTGCGTTCTCCAGAATGCACAGGAGAACCATCTGCAGGCCGGCCTTGCTCCCGATCACCCTGTCAGGCACTTCATCCCGGAAGTTCTGTGTAAAAATGACACCCCCACGCTGACAGGCAGGCCAGATTACCCGGCGCACGGTGTCGAGACTCTGCCGCAGGGAAAATTCACTCTCCTTCAGATGCTTCTCCGGGTCCAGAATGGAAATTTTCTGAAGGTCGTCTGCCATCACCGGTGTCGTGTCAGCGATGGCTGTCACCTTCTTCAGTGCATCCTGCATCTCATCGGGTGTCGACGGGCCCGCAGCAAGCTTCTGAATGGATTTCATCTGGCCTGTGATCAGCTGCTTCATCCTCGAGAGAGATTTGCTGCGTTCCTTGCTGCGGACAGCTTCATCGGTGTTCTTTCTGGCGTGTGCCAGCTTCTCATCCATGAGGTCCTGTCTTGCGGTGCGGAGCTGTGTCTGAAGATTCGTCAGTTTCTCTTTGTAATTGCCTGCCGCAATCCCTGCCTCCATGGTTTTGCGCCTGAGCTGTTCCTCCAGCTCTTCCCTGGTTTTGCCCGCACGGGCCTCCGCCTCATGTACCGCCTGTTCCTTCTCGCCGGTCAGTGCCTTTGTGAGCTCCTGCTCGCGCCGGCTGCCGTCTGCCTTCTCCTGCTCGAGCTGCTCCTGCAGTACATGAAGCTGTTCCTCCAGATGCTGTCCTTTTTCCCTGCTCTGAAGCTCCAGCTCTTCATATTTCTTCTTCCAGCCTGCCAGCTCGTCTTCGAGCTGCTGATTTCTCCCGCGAAGATCTGCGGTGCGTTCCTTCTCCCCCGCCTTCTGGTCCTCCAGCTGGGCGAGTGCTTCCTTTCTCAGCCGTGCAAGTTCCGCGTCAGCCTTTTTCTTAGCTGCGGCAATCTGGTTTTTCGCATCCTCATGGACGAGCTTCAACGTCTGGCGGGCGGCTTCCTCCGCGGCGCCGGCATCCTCCTCCGCCTTGAGGTACTGATCATACACCTGGCGGGTTCTGGCATCCGCTTCCTTCTTCAGTTGTCTCTTCTGCTCCCTGACAAGATCCGTCATTTCCGTAAACAGGACGTAGATGACAGTCCGGTCTCCGTCCTTGTATGCCGCTGAGGAGATGGTATGAAACGCAACCTGACGGTTGTTGTTCTTATAAACTGTAACCGGAAGCGGCATAGGGCGGGGACGCTTCAGACGGATCAGCTGGTCAATAGTGGTTCCCATCCTGCGCTGGTCATCATAGCCCAGCATGAAGAACGGATTTTCTCCCAGCTTATCATTGAACAAACTGTCACTGATTCCGATTTTGCGCGCCAGGAAGCCGTTGCAGTACAGGACGCGCAGGTTCTGGGAGCCCATGGCTGCCAGGACCATCAGTCCTCCCGGAATATCCTCGATAAACCCGCGTATCACCTCGGGATCCATGCGCAGAAATCTGCGCGACATTCCGACAAATACCAGCTGCAATGCACCCTTTTCATCCTGATGGATTGAAAGCGAGCAGCGAAGGTTTACTGAATTTTCTTCTTCGCGGGGAATGAGATTGACATCGTAGACGATGGTATTCGTATCGCCGGGAACCGGTGCGGACTTTATGGCAGCGACATCAACCGTGAAGGGCTCCCGGTTCGCCGCAATGGTCTGCTTCAGATGGTCCAGAACCTCATCCGCTGTTTTCAGGTGCAGAATGTGGTCCGGTGTGACATAAACAATGTCGTCCGCAAGGTAAGATGCCGCTTTGCCGGCATCTCTTTCACGGAACAGGGCTGTCAGAAAATTTTTGCCAAAATCGATAGGAGTATCCATGAAACCCATTTTAAACTATCGGGAAATAAATGTGCAGATGCGCCTTATGCTATACTGTAGAGGACAGCGCACGGAAAACGTAACAGGAAAAAGCGCAATGCGGCGCGAAAATGAGCATTCAGTGCCAGCCAGGTAAATTTCTTATGGAAGAATTCAGGGAACATGGCGGGGAGGAGGCTCCCCGGAAAATGGAAATCGTCACCCTGACGGATGACGAAGGGGAGAGCGTGGATTTTGAATTCCTCGATCTCATTACCTACAGCGGCAGGGATTATGCTGTGCTGGTTCCTACGGATGAAGCCGCGGATCAGGTTGTCATTTTCGAGGTGGAGGATGCCGACCAGACAACGAACAGCTTTATCCCGGTGACCAGCGAATCCGTTGCGCGCGCTGTGTTTGAACTTTTCCGGAACCGTAACAGTGACCTGTATGATTTCTCATGAACAGAACACCCGGGTGAAAGTGTCCGGCCTGCCGCGTCAGTATGCGGATCACCGGCTCGTCATTCACGGGACGCGTGTCAGTCATCTTCCTTCCCTGATTTTCCTGCTCTATTCCATGATCCTGGCACAGCACAGAAACCTTACGGAAAAGCCCGGCGCTCCCGTTTATGACAGGGAAAATAACTGTTACAGGGAAAACTGCCGGGGCATGGAAACGATCCTGACCCCGGAAAACACTACGGTCACCCTCGGCTATACCGCGGAAGAGTCCCTGCCGAGGCAGTACTGTTATTACGTCACCATCGAAGCAACGAAGCTGCACAGTCCCGGGACTGCAAGGTGGTCTGTGCCGGAGTCTCCGGTCCTGTCCTCCGAAGCAGAATACAACCTGATCCGGATGCGGGTCTCATACGCTTTCCTGCAGCAGTATTATTTTCCCGTCCGACGGTTTCTGCACGCGAATTCCGACAAGTACCTGCTTCCAGGCGCCCCACTGCCGGAGGACGGATTTCGCATTGCTGTCCTGGATACGGAGATGGAGCGGCCTTATATCACCCAGTTGAACAAAATCGCTGCGCGATGGCTGGCCACAGACATTGGCAGCGGTACTTATTGAAATGATCTGCACATAATAAAAATAAGCAGTGGAAAAATCTTCTGCGTTTCAGTATTGTTAAGTTACCACACAAAACAAACTAAACAACGGAAGCCCACTGCCTATGAACAGAATACCATCTGCAGCCCACTCCCGCAATCGGGTTTATGATGCAAATGCACCTCCAGAGAAGGCAATTGTTGTTACTTACTGACAATGCACCATTCTCCGGAGGTTTTTATGTACGAAGATATTTTTGCTGAAATTCGTCGACAGGCTGAGAAGAAAAACCTGCGCGAATCTACAATCAATGCCTACTGTTATAATGTCGGCCTTTTTCTCAGGACTGTTGATAAAGATGTTTCGGAACTCACAGTTGATGATGTTGAGGCATTCCTTACTGAAAAGCGTCTGAGCGGAATAGCACCACAGACTTATAACCACTATTATTCTTCAATTCACTTTTTCTACAAGAAGATCTTAAAACAGAACTGGGATATTGATGATCTTCCCCGAATGAAACTGGATCATACACTTCCGACAGTGTTGACCCGGGAAGAAATCGACAGGATCATTGCATGTACATCCAATCTGAAACATAAAGCAATCATAGCTACCATGTATGCTTCTGGCCTCAGAGTATCTGAGGCAGTGCACCTCCACTATGATGACATATCCAGATCAGGGAAATCCATTCATGTCAGGAATACAAAAAGCCGC
The DNA here is from genome assembly GCA_900316855.1 of uncultured Lachnospiraceae bacterium. GTDB lineage: Bacteria > Bacillota > Clostridia > Lachnospirales > Lachnospiraceae > CAG-791. The sequence continues at coordinate 100,215 of ONEK01000012.1, forward strand.
CGTGACCGTTATACGATTCTGTCGGATCGGGCTCTGGATATCCTGACCGAATACTGGTTTGAATGCGGCAGGCCGCGGGATATCCTGTTCCCAAACCGCACTACAGGGAATTACCTGAGTCCAAACAGTATCAACAAGTTCTTTAAGAAAAGTGCTGAAAAGGCAGGCATTACACGACGTGTAACCACGCATTCCTGCCGGCACAGCTTTGCGACCCATCTTCTTGAAGACGGCACCAGCATCAAATACATACAGGTTCTTCTGGGGCATATAGATCCGTCCTCTACAGAAGTATATCTCCATGTCAGCAACAAGGCTTTGCTTGGTATCAGGAGTCCCTTTGACAACACGGCAGGAGGAGGCTCATGAGTAAGGACTGCACAATACAGGATGTATTCAATCGGTTCTATCCTGTGTATGCTGCGAAACATATGGTCCCTGAGGCACACAGGAAGGCGGCCTGGCACATCATGAACTGCAAGACAGGTGCACTCGGTGTCAACATCAGTGTTTGCGAAGAATGCGGATGCATCTCTGTACACAACAATTCCTGCCGTGACCGGTGCTGTCCTATGTGTCAGCAGTTCGCAAAGGAGAAATGGGTTGACGCACGGAGAGAAGACGTGCTCGACGCACCATACTTTCATGTGGTGTTCACGGTGCCGGAGGAACTCAATCCCGTGATATACAGCAATCAGAAACTGCTGTACGCCGCGCTTTATCATGCTGCTTCCGGAACTCTGAATGAGCTGGCTGCAGACAGGAAACACCTTGGCGCCCAGATCGGATTCATCTGTATTCTTCATTCATGGGGCAGTGCCATGAATTATCATCCGCACATTCATACCATTGTGCTTGGCGGAGGGCTAGATCCAAAGGGTCACTGGAAGGACAATGGCCGGAACTTTTTCCTGCCGATCAGTGCTATGTCAAAGATGTTCCGCGGCAAATATCTTGAAGAGTTGAAAACGCTGTGGTCAACCGGCAGGCTTGAATTCAATGGTACGGCTGAGAAGTACAGGAATCGCTATGAATTCCAGGAACTGTTGAATACCTGCTACGCAAAGGAATGGGTTCCGTATTGCAAGAAGCCGTTTCGCAACGCTGAATCAGTGATCAAATATCTCGGCAAGTATACGCACCGGATAGCGATCAGCAATGGCAGGATCAAGGGTATGACTGATGCTACGGTTACCTTTTCGGTAAAGGACTATAAAAACCGCGGCCAATGGAAAGATCTCACACTGCCCGGCGAGGAATTCATCCGCAGATTTCTGATGCATGTGCCGCCAAAGCGTTTCGTGAGGATCCGGCACTATGGACTGCTGTCTTCACGGAATAAATCCAGCAGCATCCCTGCGTGCAGGAACATACTCGGGTGTAAGAAATACATATCAAGGCTGAAAAATCTGGATGCTCCTGCAATCATCAGGCTGCTTTATAACCAGGACATATGCAGATGTGCTTCCTGCGGCGGAAAGATGATTCCTCTGCCGCACGATTACGACTACGTGGTCCCTGCCAGAATTCCGAAACTGCAGTGTTGAAAACGATAACTGAATAAACTTTCAGCTTCCCTCGTGGAGGCCTTTTTGTGATGCATGAAATCTGGCGAAATGATAAGATTTAAAGGAACCGATACGGAACAATGACATTGATTATCCGGAAGGCTGCGGATTAAAACTCCATACAGAGTGGCCTCCCGGACGCGACTTTGTTCAACCCGGAAAAATCGAAATAGCAATGAGAGAAGAAACATCTTCCTGATGAAGATGTTTCTTCTCTCATCACAACTTCGATTCTTTCCTTAAAGATTT
>ONEK01000013.1 GCA_900316855.1 uncultured Lachnospiraceae bacterium
AATGACATACGAATTGCTTCGCAGCTTCGCTGCTTCCGCAATTCTGCAAACATCCGAAATCCGCGCACCGCTTCGCTTTGCGCTACTTTCGGATGTTTGACGGGTCCCAAGTCCAAATCGCCTTTCGGGCAAGCCCGAAGTCGATTTGGTACTTTTGACCCTTATGTCATGTCATTATATCAGAGCCAAAATTCACCAGGGCATAAAGAAACCCCGATGCAAAATCCTGAACTTCATCAGAACTTCACACCGGGGTTTTCCGATCACCGGCTTTAGCCGGTCCACAACTGTTACTGTTCACTTATAGCAGGCCTCTTTTCCTCAGCTTCCGGACGTTGCCGTTCATCGACGCCCTCCTTTCAACTGCTGCCTTGTCACTTGCCAATGTACATATGCTTCGGGAAACGATCTCCGTAAACCTTGCAGAACTCTGCGATTTCGTGGAATAACTTCATGATGCTCTCCTTTCTTCCCCCGATACGGGGTGAATTATGAATGAAATTTGATATTGTTTATGTTTGATTCCGAAGGATTTATATCTTTTTCCTTTGGACAAATTTAATATAGCGCTTTTTACACTTATATGGAAATACATATTTATTGCGAACAATAATATGAAAATAATATAATAAAAATGTAGCCACGTCCCTGTTTTGACACGGGTGGAAGTTCTACTTATAGTATGACGTAAGGGCGGAAGAAAGGATGTAAGATGACAGCAGACGAGAGAGCGGAAAAGGCTGTGATGCTGAAGCATAACGGATATAATTGTGCGCAGGCGGTATTGGGGGCCTGCGCTGACCTGACGGATCTGGATCCGGCGGCACTTCGGAATATTTCCTCCGGCTTTGGCGGCGGCATGGGCTGTATGGAGGCGACGTGCGGAGCACTCGCGGGTGCGGTCATGACGGCAGGGCTGATGCAGAACGGGCAGGGAACACTTCCGAAAGCGGCAATAATTCTGAAGGACTTTCAGCAGAGATCGGGCGCTACGATTTGCCGTGAGCTGAAAGGCGTCGGCACAGGCCGGGTGCTGTGCCCCTGTGACGATTGTGTCCGGAATGCAATTCATGCCCTGTCGGATACTGTGACGCTCTCCTGAGTGCGCATCGGGAGTCAGGTATATGGAAATTTCGCCTGATTGCAGATTCCGGCTTGAAGAAGGCCGGATCATTATCTGATTTTCAGACAGCGGGATACGGGGGTGCTATGAATTTTATCGAAAAGCTTACACAGGATTTCAACGTGCGTGCGGACAGGGATTACTACCGGAAAGCGATGGATTTGCGGCGCCAGTATGCCGGGACGGTCATGGACGCGGTATTTCTTGCCAGACGTGCCAATCCCTTCCGCGGTCTGTTCAAGCGGACGATCGGCTGGGCAGGGATTCTGTGGAATCTGCCGATGGCAGCAGGCGCCTTTATTGCGGGATCCCCGCTTGCGGGGGTGTTTTTCCTCGTGTGTGCAGGCGGCTTCATCAAAGTTGCCCAGCTGGGTTATGCGCAGAAGGATCTGGTGCGCCGGTACTACCAGTACGGTGCGATCATCGGGACGGCACCTTATTACCGGATCGACACCCTGGCGGAAGAAACAGGAAGGGACAAAGGCCAGGTGCTGGATGACCTTAAGGATATGCAGGATCAGGGGATGCTTCCGCCGATCCGCTTTGCAGACCATGAATCCCTGATTTTCTTCGACCGGAGTGCGTACAATGAATACATGACGCAGCACCGCGACGATCCGGGCGCTGGTCCGGCATCGCAGCGCAAACCGGACATGAGCCCCGGAAACGATAGAGGCATCAAAGAGGAAGCTCTGCACAGAACCTATGCCAGCGCGTATTCCGCCGGCACATCCCGCAGGGAGGCACCAAAAGCAACCGGCAGAAAGCGTAACGCGTCGGCAAAACCGAAATGGGAGATTGACCTTTCGGGACTTCCGAAAGACAGCGAAGCATATCAGGTCATAAAGACAGGACAGGAGTATATAGCGGCGGTTCATCAGGCCAATGTCGATATCCCGGGTGAAGTCATGAGTGCGAAGCTGGATGTTCTGGAGGATACCCTGACCAGAATTTTCACACAGGTGGCAAAGGATCCGGACAAGGCCGGAGACCTTCGCAAAATGCTCGATTATTATCTCCCGACAATCAGAAAGCTGCTTACGACGTATGTTGAGCTGGACCGCCAGCCGGCAGATCTGGAAAATGTTCGTGAGACAAAATTGAAAATCGAAAGCGCGGTTGACAGTGCGAACACCGCGTTCAGCAATTTCCTCGACGGAATGTTCCGCAATACGGCGTGGGATGTCTCCTCAGATATTGCAGCTATGAACATGATGCTTGCGCATGACGGCCTTACGGGGGAGCCGATTCGTAAAGATTGAGTAAAGTTCCCCACAGGCGGAAAATTTTGTTATACACTTTAATAAGCAGCCGGTGCAGGCGGTCCGGCTCCGGAAAGGCCGGCATGGATTTTCCGGAATAACCGGCGGGGCAGAGAAAGTCGCGTTATCCTGCCCGATATGCACAATAAGGGAAACAAGCGGGAGGAGATTCATTATGGCAGACGTGAAAGAGAAAGAGGTACTGAAACCTACGCTGACATTCGGGGAAGAGCCCAAAGCGGACACCCCTTCGATTGTCCCGGCGGAGCAGCAGGCACAGGATGCCGCGAAGCTGGACGACTCCGTCCTGACGCCACAGGAGCGGCAGCAGGCGGAGGACTTCGCGCAGAAGATCGACCTTTCGGATTCCAACGGAATCCTGAGCTACGGCGCGGGCACCCAGAAGAAGATGGCAGATTTCTCCGAACAGACCCTGAGCTCCGTACGCGGCAAGGATATGGGCGAGGTCGGGGATATGATCACAAACCTCATCGTCCAGCTAAAGGATTTCGATGTGGATGAGAAGGAAACCGGCCTGAAGGCACTGTTCCACCGGTCCGAAAACCGACTGGTGGCACTGCAGACCAAATACAACAAGGTGGAGAAAAATGTAGATGTGATTTCCGGCGAGCTGGAGAAGCACCAGCAGACTCTCTTCAAGGATATCGCCACCCTGGACCAGATGTATGACATGAATCTCAATTACTTCAAGGAGCTGACGATGTACATCATCGCCGGTGAGAAGAAGCTGACGGACGTCCGGGAACACGAACTGGCAGATCTGCAGAAGAAGGCACAGGAGAGTGGCAAACCCGAAGACGCCCAGGCGGCGAAGGACCTTGCCGCCCAGTGCGACCGCTTCGAGAAAAAGCTCTATGACCTGAAGCTCACAAGGACCATCTCCCTTCAGACAGCACCGCAGATCCGGATGGTGCAGTCGTCCGACACCCTGATGGCTGAGAAGATCCAGACCACGATAGTAAACACGATCCCGCTGTGGAAGAACCAGATGGTCATTGCCATCGGCGTGGAGCATGCGACCCAGGCGGCGCAGGCGCAGCGCGAGGTCACGGACATGACGAACCAGCTGCTGCAGAAGAACGCGGATAAACTTCATGCGGCCACGGTCGAGGCAGCGAAGGAGAGTGAGCGCGGCATCGTGGATATCGAGACGCTCAAGCATACCAATGAACAGCTGATCACTGCCATGGATGAAGTGATGCAGGTGCAGAAGGATGGAAAGACGAAGCGGGTTCAGGCCGAGAGCGAGCTTGCCGGCATCGAGAGTGAGCTGAAACAAAAGCTCCTTGAGGCATCGAAAGCCTGACCCTGTTCCGGCTGCCTTCCGGGAGACAAACGGACAGGCAGGACCCCGGCAGACAATAACAGAACACTGTAACGAAAGAGGATATCGCAGGATATCCTCTTTTTTTGCAGCACCAGGGCTTCAATGGACGCCGTGCTTGCACGAGCGGACATTAGAGGCCCGCAAGAACAGCGAGAAGCTGTGCTTCGAGCTGTTCGCAGGTGCGAAAATCGAGCAGGGGATGGAATCCCCTGCCCGATTGAAGGCGACGAGCCACGAAGCCGTCGAGCATGGTGGGATGGAATCCCCCTGCCCGATCAGCACCAGGGCCTCCACAGACAACCGGTTGCACGCAATCAAGTTAGTTATCATTAACATAAAATTAGTTAGTTTGAACTGCAAAACTGGCAATAATTACAATGGCGGTTAGTTAATAAAAACTTTATAATTCCTATGTTAGAAAAGACTAATAGGGTGTATCGGCCCGGAAAGGATATTATGCCTCTGTTATTTGCGAAAATCGGTCAGGAATATGAGATTACCAGAATGGCGGGCAATGATGAGCAGAGACGCCATCTGGAGGAAATGGGGTTTGTCGTGGGTGGCAAGGTTATGGTTGTTAATCTGATCGGAGGGAATGCCATTGTCAACGTGAAGAACGTGCGCGTTGCCATCAGTGAGCAGCTCGCCGGAAAAATATATGTCTGAGAGGAGGAAGAAACTTGAGAACACTGAAGGATGCCGGGATCGGCGAAACGGTTACGGTTGCGAAGATCACCGGTGAGGGCGCAACCAAGCGCCGCATCATGGATATGGGAATTACCCGCGGGGCAAGTCTTTACATCCGCAAGGTGGCGCCGCTGGGTGACCCCGTCGAAATCACAGTCAGGGGATATGAGCTGACGGTGCGCAAGGCGGATGCGGAGATGGTTCAGCTGGCGGAGTAATGGATTACACGGGTGAAAGCGCCTGCGCGTATTTCGCCCGGATTATGCCTGCCGGAGCAGGCGGAAAGGAATGCAGATGAGTTTAACTATTGCACTTGCCGGCAATCCGAACTGCGGCAAAACAACGCTGTTCAATGCACTGACCGGCGCCAATCAGTACGTCGGAAACTGGCCCGGCGTTACGGTGGAGAAGAAGGAAGGAAAGCTGAAGGGCCACAAGGACGTGATCATCACGGATCTTCCGGGCATTTATTCCCTCTCCCCTTACACACTGGAGGAGGTGGTTGCCCGGGACTATGTCATCCGGGAGCATCCGGACGCAATCCTGAATATTATTGACGCGACAAACCTCGAGCGCAACCTGTATCTCACGACCCAGGTTCTGGAGCTGGGCATTCCGGTTGTGGTTGCCCTCAATATGGAAGACCTCATTGCGAAGAACGGCGACCGCATCGATGCGGACAAGCTTTCCTCCGAGCTCGGCTGCCCGGTTGTCTCTATCTCCGCCCTGAAGAATACAGGCGTAGACAAAGCTGTAGACTTCGTCCTGAAGGCAGCACAGAGCGGGAAGGCACCGGCTCCGAGAACATTCTCGGAAGGAACGGAGAAAGCTCTCACGGAAATCAGCACCAGTCTCGGCGACAAGGTTGCGGATGCGCAGAGAAGATGGTTCTCCGTCAAGGTCTTCGAGCGCGACGACAAGATTCATGAGCAGCTGCAGCTGGACGCATCCGTGAAGCAGCATCTGGAGACTGTGATCAAGGCGGCGGAAACAGCTGCCGACGATGACTCGGAATCCATCATCACGAACGAGCGCTATGATGAGATCCGTGAGATCCTGAAGGACTGCTACAGGAAGAATCATGAAGGCGAGCTGACCATCTCGGATAAAATCGACCGGGTTGTCACAAACCGGTGGCTCGCTCTTCCGATTTTCGCAGTCGTGATGTTCATTGTTTACTATGTATCGATTCAGACTGTCGGCACCGCCGGAACAGATTGGGTAAACGATGTCCTGTTCGGGGACATCATTCCTCCGGCGGTTTCCGGAGCACTGGAGGCAGCGGGTGTTGCGCCCTGGCTGGAGGGTCTGATTGTAGACGGTATCATCGCCGGCGTCGGCGCTGTACTCGGCTTCCTGCCCCAGATGATGGTGCTGTTCCTGTTCCTGGCCTTCCTGGAGGGCTGCGGCTACATGTCCAGGATTGCCTTTATCATGGATCGTATTTTCCGCAAGTTCGGCCTGTCCGGCAAATCGTTCATCCCGGTTCTGGTCGGAACGGGCTGCGGTGTACCGGGTGTCATGGCCTCCCGTACGATTGAGAACGAGCGTGACCGCAGGATGACGGTTGTTGTAACTACGTTCATTCCCTGCTCCGCAAAGCTCCCGATCATCGCGCTGATCGCAGGCGCCCTGTTCAACAACTCCGGTGTGGTAGGCTTCTCCGCGTACATGCTGGGTATAGCTTCGATCATTATCTCCGGCATCATGCTGAAGAAGACGAAGATGTTCGCCGGCGACCCTGCTCCGTTCGTCATGGAACTGCCCGCTTATCACTGGCCTACCATCGGTTCGATCCTGCGCAGTGTATGGGAACGTGCAAGCTCGTTCGTGAAGAAGGCCGGAACGGTCATCCTTCTCGCCACCATTCTCGTATGGTTCCTGTCCAGCTTCGGCGTTTATGAAGGCGCGTTCCGGATGCTTCCCGAGGAGGACTTCATGGAGCATTCCATCCTCGCAGTGCTCGGCACCGGCCTTGCCTGGATCTTCAGGCCGCTCGGTTTCGGAACCTGGAAGCCTACGGTTGCCGTTATCACAGGTCTCATTGCGAAGGAAAACGTTGTTGGCACGTTCGGTATCCTGTACCGCTACGGCGGAGAGCTGTCCGAGGCAGGCGACGAGGTATGGCAGAATCTGGCTTCCGATTTCACACCTGTGACGGCTTATGCTTACCTTGCCTTCAACCTTCTGTGCGCGCCCTGCTTTGCGGCAATCGGTGCCATCAAGCGTGAGATGAACAGCACGAGGTGGACCTGGTTTGCAATCGGATATCAGTGCCTGTGGGCTTATGTAGTTGCCTTCATCATTAATCAGTTCGGTGCGATCGCAGAGGGCAGGACGAATATCTTCGGCGTCATTGTAGCGGCACTCCTGTCCTGCGGAATCCTTTACCAGCTGTTCAGGCCCTATAAGGAGGCAACAACGCTGACACAGACTGTACGTGTCAATGCCTGAGAGGGTATAATCAGCCGGGAGTTCGCAATGTTGAGAGCTTTTCGCCTGAAACTTTTGCGGCACGTGCTGAGTGTATCGTAGAAAGGGATTTATGCCATGACAGCAACCATCATACTTCTGGCCGGCATTGCGGCAGCTGTGTTCTTCGCACTGCGGTCGATCATTCGTGATCACAGGAGCGGAATCGGCGCCTGCGGCGAAAAGTGCTCCGACTGTGAGCTGCACTGCAGCGATTCATCACAGATCCCGGAACGCTTCCGGCTGAAGAAATAGTCTGTCCGAACAAATATCCGGTCCAGAAGAAAGAGGACGCCTGTGGGCGCCCTCTTTTTTTCGGCGGTGAACAGCCGGGGAAGCATCATTAATGCACTTCCTGTTTAACGGAACAGCGTTCAGTGCACCTCGTGCGGGTTATCGATCCCCCGGTTCCAGCAGTCGCAGCTTTCGAAGACGCCCCTTACCATGGACTCCACGGCATCCTCGGTGTAGAAGGCCGTGTGAGGGGACAGGATGACATTCGGGAAGGAGCGCAGGATGGACATTTCATCGTTGCGGATGACGTCGCCCTCCCGGTTGTAGTAGTAAAGCCCTGCCTCGTGCTCGAGGACATCGAGCCCCGCGCCGCCGACCCTGCCGGATTCCAGCGCCCCGATCAGCGCATCCGTGTCGATCAGTGCGCCCCGTGCCGCGTTGATGATGATGACGCCGTCCTTACACTTGTCAAACGTTTCCCGGTTTAGAATGTGATAGTTCGCCGCGTTTGCCGGAGCGTGCAGCGTGATGATATCGGACTGTGCGAGCAGCTCGTCGGCCGATACATATTCCGCGTAGGAACGGACCTCCTGGTTCGGATAGAGATCATACGCGAGAATCCTGCAGCCGAAGCCGGACAGGGACCGGATTACCGTCCTTCCAATCCTGCCGGTGCCGATGACACCGACCGTGCACGTGGAGATGTCGCGCCCCATTTTGCCCTTGAGCTGGAAATCCTGCACCTCTGCCCGCTTCTGGATCTGCGGCATTTTGCGGAGCAGCATCAGCATCATCATGATCGAGTAGTTCGCGACACCGCCCGGCGCATAGCCAACGTTCGACACCTTCATGCCGCGCTTCTTCGCTTCCTCCATATCGATGTGGTCATATCCGATGGAACGGCAGGGCAGGTACTTCACGCCCATCTTCGCGAATGCATCAATGTAGGTCGCGCTCATATCGCAGGGCGTGGAGCAGACAGCTTCACAACCCTCCGCCATCGCAAGATTCTGCGGATTCGGATATTCCGCTGTCCAGCTGAAATCTATTCCATATTCCTTACTGAATTTCTCAGCATACGGCAGCTCGTCAAACGGCCGCAGCGAGTACAGCATTACCTTCATCAGATCACACCTCCGGAAAAGAGTCCTTCACCAGTCCATACTGCGAGGATCAATTGCCATGATTGTAGCACCAGATGGACGGAACTGCGCTGCGGAAGCGGGAAAATCTGAACATGTTCCGGGGAATAACGCCACAGGCGGCAGAGCGTGCCCGCTTCCCTCCCGCGCGGACGCGGTAGGAAGACGGTACTGGCAGAGCCCGGCGACAAGACGCACTCGCTTCGCTCCTGCGTTGACGCAGCAGCGAGGTTAACGGAAACGAAAGATATGAGCTGCGTCCGGCTGGATCTTGCCCTCGGCGACAAGGCGCACTCGCTGACGCTCCTGCGCTGGCGCAGCAGAAGGGCTGATGGAAACGAAAGATATTGGGCCGCGTCTGGCTGGATTCTTGCCCTCGGCGACAAGGCGCACTCGCTGACGCTCCTGCGCTGACGCGGCAGAAGGGCTGACGTAAACGAAAGATATTGAGCCGCGTCTGGCTCAGGCACAGCCTTCGCCAATCATGTGCCAAAGGTATAACAAACGGGATGGCTGGAAGCCATCCCGTTTGTTATATCGAGGCGACAAGATTCGAACTTGCGGCCTCTGCGTCCCGAACGCAGCGCTCTACCAAACTGAGCCACGCCTCGAACTGATTCACTCTTTACTCGACCCTTTCTTTCAAGAGCATTCACAATCATACTAAATTCAAATGTTGAAGTCAAGCATGGAATTTTCGAAATGCTGTCAGGCTTCACCGGCAGAGATGCGGCGCAGGGAGGGGAGGAGTCGCTCGTAGTGGAGGAACTGTCCCTCCAGTCCGAGAGCCGTGATTTCGCCTAGGGTGGCAAGGCGGAAGCCTTCGGTCTCGGATTCCTGCGGGTGGACGTCAGCGGGGGTGAAGTCCACCCGGATGTGGTAGATGTCCACGAAGTAGTTGTTGTGTTCCGCAGGAGAATCGCTCCGGTAGGTGTCGATGAGCCGGACTGCGGCGTGGTCCAGGTTAAGTCCGGTCTCTTCGCTGACCTCACGGCGCACGGCTTCCTCCGATGTTTCCCCCGCCTGTACGCCGCCGCCGGAGACCTCAAACGTACCGGGTGCCCACTGCTTGTTCATTTTGCGCCGGGTGATCAGGAAATGCCCGTACGGATCGGTGACGATGCCGAGGACGGTCAGATGATAGTCGCCGTCCTGCATGGTCCAGTCGTTTCGCTTCATGGTGCGGCCGGTCAGCCGCTTGTTACTGTCGTAAATATCCCAGAGTTCCATATGGAGATTAAGGTATCAAAGGTTCCTGCTGCGATAAAGTGACATACAAATTGCTGCGCAGTTTTTTCGCTGTTTTTGCAGTACTGCAAACATCCGGAAGCCGCGAGGCAATTTCCGTGTCCTGTCAAACGCGTAAGATGGTGCGCCGTCCTGCGGGTCCTCACTCCGGATCCCGCAGCATTGCGATGCCGACGAGGCCGGGGCCGGTATTGATCGCCATTGTGGCGGTAATCTGCTCCTCAAACAGGATCTGCGCGTTGTGGTCATGCTCCTTCAGCATCCGGACCATTTCCTGCGCTTCCTCATGCGCATCTCCTTCACCGACGATGATCCATGTTTTATGCCCCAGACCGAATTTCAGTGCTTCTTCGAGAAGGCGCAGCTTACCGAAGCGTGCACCGCGGATTTTGGCAGCGGTGTAGTAGGTTCCGGTTTCATCACAGGAGATGATGGGCTTAAGCTTCAGCATCTCGCCTACTACACTGGTGACGCGGCCGATTCTGCCGCCGCGCTGCAGGTACTTCAGCGTGTCCATGTAGAAGTAGACCCTGGAATCGCCGATCTTTTTCTGCAGTCCTTCCCGGATCTCCTCAAAAGGCATTCCCGCCTGCAGCTTCTTCGCTGCCCAGATGGCAAACAGTCCGGCCGCGACGGATATATTCTTCGTATCGAATGCGAATATATCAAGGTCTTCATTCTCCTCATCGGAAGCGGCGAGGCGGACGGTATTGAATGTTCCGGACAGTCCGCTCGAGATACAGATGGCCAGAATATGTTCAAATCCCTCTGCCCTCAGGGCGTCGAACACATCCTGTACCTCCGCGAGCGAGGGCGTGGAGGTGGAAGGAAACTCGTCGGGGAAACGCCTGTAAACCATCATGGGATCAATGTCGACCCCGTCCCTGTAATCCTTTTCCGGATAGATGACCCGGAGAGGCAGGATCCGGATATCCAGCTCCTTACGGACGGATTCCGGGAGGTCACAGCCGGAATCAATCATGACCGCTGTTTTCTGCTCATTCATAGTATGGTCCTTCCTCCAGCAGCCGCAAAATGGTGACGACCTGTCAGAGACAGCATTCCGGCATGTTTCCCGCGATAAGGGAAGTTCCCCCGTCATCATTGTATTTTGCGTGTTACCATGGTAAAAAAGATCCGTTATTACCTTATAGAATACTCCGTCAGAAGGGGATTTTACAACTCCGGCCGATGCCCTGGACATGCGGTTTCCGGAATAGGGAGGCAGTATGACAATCAGCGATTATTTATCCATGGACCTGACATCCGAACAGACTCTGGCAGACGGTGCCACCGTGATCATCCGGAGAAAGGAGGGGCGCGAGCTCAAGGCAGGAGGGGCATGGATTTACGACAATGAGATTGCATCGGTCGCGGGCCCGTTCGAAAACGGGGACATTGTGAGCGTCCGGGATTTTGACGGGTATTTCCTCGGGTACGGGTTCATGAATCTCAACTCGACGATCCGTGTCCGGATCCTGTCACGGCGTGAGTCATCTGTGATCAGCCCTTCGTTTCTGGCAAAACGGGTGCGGGACGCCTGGAGTTATCGGAAGGCTGTGACGGACACGGCTGCCTGCAGGGTGATTTTCGGCGAGGCGGATTTCCTGCCCGGCCTTACGGTGGACAAATACGATGACATCCTGGTCGTGGAGTCCCTTGCCCTCGGACTTGAGAAGGAGCATGCGGTTTCCGGTCTGCCTTCTCCGGTCTCGCTGAAGACTCTCTGTCTTGCGGCGCTGGTGCAGGTGCTGCAGGAGGATGGGACCCATATTCGCGGAATCTATGAGAGGAGCGATGCGAAGGTGCGGGAGAAGGAAGGCCTTCCCCGAACGAAGGGCTTCCTGTCGGAGGAGTTTGATACAAACGTTCCGATAGTTGAAAACGGCGTGAAGTACATTGTGGATGTAAAGGACGGGCAGAAGACCGGCTTCTTTCTGGACCAGAAGTACAACCGGATGGCGATCCACAGGATCTGCACCGGCGCGGACGAGGTCCTGGACTGTTTCACCCATACGGGTTCATTCGGACTGAATGCTGCGATTGCCGGCGCACGTCACGTCACGTCCATTGACGAGTCGGAGCTTGCCATCAGTCAGGCGAGGGAAAATGCCGCCCTCAACGGCCTGCAGGACAGGATCACCTACGTCGTGGGCGACGTCTTTGATTTTCTGCCGGCGCAGGAAAAGGCAGGTAAGCAGTACGACGTCGTGATCCTGGACCCTCCTGCCTTTACGAAATCCCGCAGCTCCGTGAAAGCAGCCTCACACGGCTATCGGGAAATCAATGCCTGCGGTATGCGGCTTGTGAAAAACGGCGGCTTCCTGGTGACCTGCTCCTGCTCCCACTTCATGGAACCGGAGCTTTTCCGGAAGGCGATCGACGAGGCGGCGCATGATGCCCATGTGCGCCTGAGACAGGTGGAATTCCGGCAGCAGGGTCCGGACCACCCGATCCTGTGGGCGGGAGATGCCAGCTATTATCTCAAGTTTTACATTGCGCAGGTTGTGCAGGAGCTCTGAATCACGGCGTTTTACGATTCCGCGCCAACCTGTTACAATGAAGAATGATTCTGAGGCTTTATGCCCTTTGGGGCGGCCGGAGGGGACAAAGCGCGGATTCTTTGCACATTCCCGTGGGTGAGTCCGGTCCGGTGCATGCAGAGACAGGAGGGAAATGGATACCATGACAGGACAGCAGACTGCACTGCAGGCATTCCGGCAGCAGTTCGGCGATTCCGGAGATATCAGGCTGTTTTTTGCGCCAGGCAGGGTAAATCTGATCGGGGAACATACTGACTACAACGGCGGCCATGTCTTCCCGTGTGCCATCACACTGGGAACCTACGCCGCAGCAAGGAAACGCAGCGACCGGAAGCTGCGCTTTTTCTCCGCCAATTTTCCGGAGACCGGAGTGAGGGAGACCTCACTGGACGAGCTGAATCCGTTGGAGAAATGCGGCTGGATCGGTTATCCCAAGGGAGTTGTCTGGGCGTTTGCGGAACGGGGCTGCAGGCTGGACCGGGGCTTTGACATGGCGATTTACGGCGATATCCCCAATGGCTCCGGGCTGTCGTCCTCCGCATCACTCGAAGTCCTGACAGGACTCGTGCTGCGCTCACTGTACGGTTTCGAGGAAATTACAAATCAGGACCTTGCCCTGATCGGACAGAAGTCCGAGAACGAATACAACGGCATGCACTGCGGCATCATGGATCAGTTCGCTTCCGCCATGGGAATGGAAAACCATGCCATTTTCCTGGACTGCAGTACGCTGCAGTACACCTACGCCCCCATTGAGCTGCAGGGCATGAAGCTGCAGGTTACGAATACGAATAAGAAGCACTCCCTCGTGGACTCGGAATACAACCTGCGCAGGGAGCAGTGCGCAGAGGCCCTGAAGGACCTGCAGCAGGAGCTTCCGGTTCATGCGCTGGGCGAACTTTCCATTGAACAGTATGAAACATACAAGAGCCTGATCCGGGACGAGGTCTGCCGCCGCAGAGCGAAGCATGCCGTGTACGAGAATCAGCGCACAATTCAGGCGGTGGAAGCCCTGCAGGCAAGAGACCTTCAGAAGTTCGGACGGCTGATGAATGAGTCGCATGTCTCGCTCCGTGATGATTACGAGACCAGCTGTCCCGAGGCGGACATTCTTGCGGAAGAGGCCTGGAAGATTCCGGGCGTGATTGGTTCCCGGATTACCGGCGGCGGCTTCGGCGGCTGCACGGTCAGCATTGTCAGGGACGAGGCAGTGGAGGAGTTCATCTCGACTCTGTCGGGCATCTACCGGGAGAAAGTCGGCTTTGACGCATCGTTCTATTCACTGGGCATCGGCGGCGGCCCGCGGGAAATTACGGAAACATGAAATTACTGACAGCCATTGTCCCCTGCTACAACGAGGAAGAGAATGTTCCTTACTTTTATGAGGAATTCTGCAAAAACATACCCTTCTTCGGGCAGCATGGGATCGATTATGAATTACTGTATATTGATGACGGCTCCGCAGATCGCACCGCGGAGGAGGTAAAGAAGCTCCGCGCGCAGGATCCGAGGGTAAAGCTGGTATCGTTCTCCCGCAACTTCGGCAAGGAGGCAGCGATGTATGCCGGTCTCCAGCACGCGAAGGGGGACTACGTGGCGATCATGGATGCGGATCTGCAGGATCCGCCCTCGCTCCTGCCGGAAATGTTCGGTTTTCTGTGGGATGGCTATGACCAGGCTGCGACCCGGCGTGTCACCAGGGCAGGTGAGCCGCCGGTCCGGTCGTTCTTCGCCCGCAGGTTTTACCGCATTATCAACCGCTTCTCCAGGACGGAGATCGTAGACGGCGCACGGGATTTCCGGCTCATGAACCGGAAGGTGGTGGACGCCATCCTGAAGGTAACGGAATACAACCGCTTCTCAAAGGGAATATTCTCGTGGGTCGGCTTTAAAACGAAGTGGATTGATTTTGAGAACGTGGAGCGTGTGCACGGAAAGACAAAGTGGAACTTCTGGTCGCTGTTTGTCTACGCGCTCGACGGCATTGTTGCCTATTCGACTGTACCGCTGGCGATTGCTGCAGCGGCGGGCATGTTCCTGTTCTTCATCGCGATTCTGATGATCCTGTTCATCATTATCCGCAAGCTGGCATTCGGAGACCCGACGAGCGGCTGGCCGTCCATGGTCTGCATTATCCTGCTGGTTTCCGGACTGCAGCTTCTGTGTATCGGCATAATCGGGCAGTATCTGTCCAAAACCTATCTGGAGGTCAAGAACCGTCCGATTTATCTCGTGGAGGAGGAGCTGGGAACCGATGTGTCCGAATCTGCGGCGGGAAGTGCAAAAGCTCACGCGGCATGGTTTCCGGAGGCTTCTTCAGATGAAGGCAGCGCCGCACGGACTCCCGGCGGCAGGGACAGCGGATGAGTGCCGCAGACATACAGTCACCGGCGGTATCCGTCGTGATGCCGGTTTATAATGCGGCGCCTTTCCTGGAAACATCCATCGGCTGCGTGCTGGCGCAGACCTTTTCGGACTGGGAGCTTATCCTCGTCAATGACGGCTCTTCGGACGGCAGCGTGGAGAAAATCCGCGGCATCCGGGAACGTCATCCCGAAGCACGCATCCGCCTGCTCGACGACGGCCGCAATGACGGTGCGGCAGCTGCCCGCAATAAGGGTATCCGTGCGGCCGGGGGACGCTATCTTGCCTTCCTTGATGCGGATGACCTGTGGCTTCCCGGGAAGCTGGACCATCAGGTACGTTTTATGGAGGAGACCGGGGCGGCTTTTTCCTGCACCGCCTATGAATTCGGTGATACGAAGGGGAAAGGGACAGGGCGGATTGTTCACGCAAAGCCCTGCCTGACTTATAAAAAGGCGCTCACCAGGACGATTGTCTTCACGTCAACCGTAATGCTGGACCTGCATCAGCTCTCACGGGAACAGGTGCAGATGCCGGAGTGTCCCTCCGAGGACACGGCATTATGGTGGCAGCTGATGCGGGAAGGAAGCATCTGCAGGGGACTGGACGAGGTACTGACCATATACCGCAGATCAGCGGGAACTCTCTCCTCCGACAAGCGGGAAGCAGTCCGCAGGATCTGGTACCTGTACAGGCAGAGGGAGCACCTTAACCCGTTACATGCCGCCGTATGTCTTGCGGGATGGGCGGTCCGGGCGACACTGCGCCGCCTCTGAAATCTATGCATAAGAAACTTGATTCACTGAAAAAGGTCATAGCGCTGGAGCTGCCGCTCGCCGGTATCCTGCTGGAGGTTCTGCTGTACGGCGTGCTGTGGTTTACGTCTTATTATCCGCTCGTGCGCCTTCGCCTGAAATTTTATTTCAAGGGGCATCTGCTGGTCCTGATCATCTATTTCGTCCTGCTGCTGTTTTTCATGAAGACGTACGGCGGAACGAACGCGGGGTACCAGAAGCCGCTGGACGTGATCCTGTCGCAGCTGTTTTCGCTTGTGATGGTGAACATCATCACATACTTCCAGGATTCGCTGCTGCGCAACTGGACGCTTCCTGTGGGTCCCATTGTGCTGTGCACGCTGCTGCAGCTGGTGCTGTCTGTTCTGTGGGTAAATTTCAGCGATCTGGTTTACAAGAAGGCCTTTCCTCCGGCGGATCTCATCCTGATTCACGGCGAGCGTCCGGTTCGCGATATTCTCGATAAATTTGCATCCCGTCCGGACCGCTATCACATCACGGACTGCATTGACATAGCGGAAGGACTGCCCGCGATCAAGGCAAAGATTCTGCAGGAGCATAAGGCAGTGGTCCTGTGGGATATCCCTACTGTTTACCGCAATGAACTTGTTAAATTCTGCTACGCGGGCGGCATCCGGATGTACATGATGCCCAAGATTCCGGATGTGCTGATCAAGGGCTCGGCACAGCTTCACCTGTTCGACACTCCGCTGTATATGACGAGGGAATATGCCCTGTCATTCGGACAGCGCTTCTTCAAGCGGCTGATTGATATTGTCTGTGCAGTGATCCTGCTGGTGCTCACATCCCCGGTTTTCCTTATCACAGCAATCCTGATCCGGTGCTATGATCATGGCCCCGTCTTCTACAGACAGGTGCGCTGTACCATCCACCAGAAGGAGTTCCGGATCATCAAGTTCCGCTCCATGCGGGTCGACGCGGAGAAGGACGGTGTTGCGCGCCTTGCCGCGGAGCATGACGACCGGATCACGCCGATCGGCAGGTTTATCCGCAAGGTTCGGATCGATGAGCTGCCGCAGCTGATCAATATTCTGCACGGGGAGATGTCGTTCATCGGGCCGCGGCCCGAGCGGCCGGAGATTATCGCACAGTATCTGGAGGATATGCCGGAGTTTGTGTTCCGGATGAAAGTGAAAGCGGGACTGGCGGGCTATGCACAGGTCTACGGCAAATACAACACAACGCCCTATGACAAGCTGAAGCTGGATCTCACCTATATTCAGAATTATTCCGTTTGGCTCGATCTGAAGCTGATGCTGCTGACGCTCAAGATCCTCCTGAAGCCCGAGAGCACGGAGGGTGTTTCAACAGGGCAGATCACCGCGCTGAGGACAGATGTGGAAGAGGGCGAAGCAGGACACGGCGTCTGCGGACCGGACGACGCACAGACTCCGGCAGGGAACGAAGGAGCAAGGGATGCAGACAGGAAGTGAGAGTGCCGGAAACCGTTTCCGGCTGCAACATCCGGACGAAAGGATGAACCATCGGAGTGTTTATCTGCGGACACTGCCGCTTTTGATCGCCATTCCGGCTGCCGTGCTGATTGGTGCCCTGCTGGCAGGGCTGATCTATACCGGTGTCATTGTCTCCGTCCGCGGACAGAGGCAGTACCGCCAGACCTCGAAATTCTATATCAATTTTGACCGGGATGTCATGGGCGAGACCTATGATCACTACAACGCGGCCACCTGGGATGATCTTTTGTTTGCGCAGCCGCTGATCCGGGATGAGATTGAGAAGGGCCTTCCGTCCGGCATGACCATGGACGAGGCAAGGCAGGATATGGAGGCGGTACTGCTGTCTGATATCCGGCTCATGACAGTTTATGTGACGACCCCGGTTCCGGAAGACACCCTGGCACTCTCGGAAGCGGTGAAAAACGGCCTCATCCGGTTCGGGAACGAGGCGAAGGAGTTCACCGGCATTGACTACCTTTCCTCTACGGAGCCGGAGCTGGTTACGGTATCGGACCGCACGCAGAATGCTGCTGTTCTCGGCGCCCTGCTGGGAGGCATTGCAGCCTGCTTCTGGATCCGTATCCATGTACTGCTCGATGACGCGGTCTATACTCCGGAGGAAGCGGCGCAAAGGTATCAGCTGCCGGCCGTCGCGGTAACGGATGACGGCAGGCATGCCCTTCCCGCGTTTCTGACTGCGGAGAACAAAGTCTTCCTTGCCTCGCTCCGGGGAACGAAGCCGATCCTGCTCTCGCTCGTATCAGAGGGGGAAGCCGGAAAGGCCAACGCATCACTGGGAAATGCCTTTGAATGCAGGGCTTTTCGCCCGCAGGATACGGCACAGGACGCTGTGAACGGCAGGAGTGAAAAAACGCAACAGCCGGCAGGACAGGATAAAGCATGCTATATCCTGATCCCGTACGGGCAGTGCCGGGGTACCCTGACGGAGCACGAACTGAGCCGGCTCCGGAGTGCCGGTGTATCCCTGACAGGCCTGATTCTGACCGGTGCGGACGGGAGATTCCTGTCGGCGTATTACAGAGTGAAATGATATGAAGCTGGAAGTTCTTGTTGCCTGCGTGCAGGAGAACGTGATTACACTGGCAGACCGGATGAACCTGCAGACGGATGCGATCCTCTGCAACCAGTGCCAGGAAGTATCCTATAAGGAATTTGAAAGGGACGGCAGGCTGGTCCGGGCCTGGTCCTTTGCTGAACGCGGCGTGGGACGCAACCGGAATGAGGCCTTGATCCGTGCGGACGCGGATCTTGTCCTGTTCGGGGACGAGGATATTGTCTATGGGGACGGCTACGAGGACAAAATCCTGGAAGCCTTCCGCGCGAACCCCCGCGCGGATATCCTGATGTTCAACGTCTCCGCCGTGGAATCGCGGAGAACCTATGAAAACCGCCGGCGCAGGAGGGTCCGCTGGTACAACTACGGCCGCTACCCCACTTACGCCATGTGCTGCAGGCTGTCGTCCCTTCGAAGGGCGAATGTATGGTTTTCCCTGCTGTTTGGCGGCGGTGCGCAGTATTCCAATGGGGAGGATTCCCTTTTTATCCATGACTGTCTGGCGAAAGGCCTGAAAATCTGGTCTGTTCCGGTGGCAATCGGTCATGAGGGCAGCCGGCAGGATGGCTCGTCGACGTGGTTCCATGGTTATAATGAGAAATTCTTCTATGACAGGGGTGTGCTGTACCACAGCCTGTACGGCAGGCTGGCGCGCATACTGTCGCTTCGGTTTCTCATCGTACACAGGAAGAAGATGTGCCGGCAGATTCCGGTGCGCAAGGCCTATCGCATCATGGTCAGGGGGATTCGGGAAGCGTGATTTTTTACATCGGAATCACAATTTTCGCCCTCGCGGCAGCACGGATGACGGGCATTGCCCTGGGGCAGGAGCTGCTCCCCGGCGCGGGGGCGGGACGGCCTGATCTTCCGGCGGAAGGAACGCGGCGTGATGCGCTGGCGAAGGTGTTTCTGTGCCTGCTTTTTGCAGTTCTGTTCCTGCCCGCGGCAATGCGGCAGGCAACCGGGAACGACTACATGCGCTATGTCGAGTTCTTCCATCTTGCCAGTATCGATGCCTATGTTCCGACAGAGGCAGGTTTTAACGCACTTGTCAAATTCCTGTACCGCCTCTGCGGATATGAGAACTATCTGCTGGTATTTGCAGTGTTTGCAGCGGGGACTGTGGGCTTTTTCATTGCGGCAGTTTACCGGAGGGCGCAGAATTTCTTCTTCTCTTTTTTCCTGTTTCTCCTGTTTGGCTATTATTTCCAGAGCTATGATACCGTCCGGTATTATTTTGCTCTCTCGATTGTGACATTCGCGCTGTCTGATTTCCTTGAGAGGAGATATGCGGCATTTGTCCTGGAAGTGCTGGCGGCGTCTTTGTTTCACCGCTCATGCCTTGCCGTCCTTGTGCTGTATCCTCTGGCAGCGGTTTCGTGGAGCCTTGTGCCGGCGCTGCTGGAAGCAGGACTCGGTATGGTGCTGTTCCTGTTCCGCGATTTCTGGATGAGTATCATCGTCCGGCTCTATCCCTCGTATGAGGATTCCGAGATCCTGGCAGCAGGAGGAAGCTTCAGCCCCGGGAATGTCATCCGGTGCGGTCTGATCCTTGCCGCGGCATTTGCCCTGAGAAAGGCAGGCCGGCTTCATACCGGGGAACGGAGCCCGGAAGAAAGGGAGCTCTGCATGGAGCTCGGCGCGACATGGATTGCCTTCCTGGTATACGTGTCCGGCTGGTTTATTCCGGAGGTTTCCCGCATCTGTTATTATCTGACGCTGCCGCAGATCTTCCTCATCCCCCGGATGATCGGCCGTGTCCCGCCGGGCAGGAAGCGCAGAGCCGCCGCTGCTGCCGCCGCGTGTGCCGCGGTGATCGTCTTTGCGGTCTTTCTGCGGAATGCGGATGATATCCGGATCCGTGTCCTTCCCTATCATTCGTTCCTGTTTTCGGACCTTCCCGAAACACCCAGCAGATCCATTCAGTGACAGGTGGACAGAGATGTTTTTCAGTATTATCGTTGCAAGCTTTAATTCCGGGGACAGGCTGCGGAAGACGGTTTCGGGAATTCTGCGGCAGACATTCGGCGATTTTGAAATCATTGTGAAGGACGCAGACTCGACCGACGGCAGTCTCCGGGGCCTGCCCGGGGATCCCAGAATCCGCGTAATTCGGGGAAAGGACCGCGGGATTTATGACGGCATGAATCTCGGTGCGGCTGCCGCGTCCGGGGAATGGATCTACTTTCTGAACTGCGGGGATACGCTGCATGACGACAGGGTGCTGGAGCGTGTCCGGAAGGGAATTGCCGGCGCGAAGGCACAGGGTGTTCTGACGAAGGACAGGCCGTGGATTGTGTACGGGGACGTAATTGAGAAAAAAACCGGGCAGCAGGTCGCCGCTAATCCGGTGATGAGCCACTTCGCCATGTACCGTTATCTTCCGTGCCATCAGGCGTGTTTCTATTCGGCGGAGCTGTTTGACGGGACAGGCTTTGATCTAAGCTATGTGGTGCGCGCGGATTACGAACATTTCCTCCGGTCAGTGGTGACAGGCGGCACCGGTACCCTTGCCCTTCCGGAAATCATCGCAGACTATGAAGGGGGCGGATTTTCGGAGACACCGGAAAACCGCAGGCTTTCGCGAAGGGAACACCGGCTGATCACAAGACAGTATTTCAGCTGGCAGGAATGTCTTTTGTTCCGGCTGTATCTTATTGTGACGCTGCAGCCGGTGAGGGAACGTCTGGCACAGTCGCCGCGTACCGCAGCGGTCTATGACCGGATTAAAAATGGCTTTTACAGATACAGGCGGGGCGGAAAATGAGAGTTTTATGGCTTTGCAATATCATGCTGCCGGCCTTTGCGGAGCGGGTCGGGCTCCCTTTTTCCAACCGGGAGGGGTGGCTCACGGGCTGCTATGAGCGCCTGATCCGGGAACCGCTCGGGGGAGGCGCGGGAGCGCATCTCGTGGACCTTGGTGTCTGCTGCCCGGTGCCGGAAAGCCTCGGCAGCTGCAGGATTGAATCGGACAAAGTCCTGTTTTACGGCTTTCAGGAGAATCTCAATACTCCGGAGGTCTATGACCGGCAGCTCGAGGAGAGGCTCTCGGAAATCCTGTTTGATTTCAAACCGGACATTGTACATATCTTCGGCACGGAATTTCCTCACTGTCTTGCGATGGTCCGGGCTTTTCACAAACCGGAGAAGACGCTCATTGGTATTCAGGGCCTGTGCTGCTCCATTGCGGAGGCCTACCGGGCGGACGTCCCGTATCCGGTGTTCCGCCGCAGCACGTTCCGGGACTGGTACCGGCATGATTCGCTCGAGGACCAGCAGCACAAGTTCCGCATCCGCGCGAAGATGGAGGCACAGGCGCTCCAGCATACCGCGCATGTAACAGGCAGGACGGAATTTGACCGGAGAGAAACGTTCCGTCTCAACCCCGATACGACGTATCACAAAATGAATGAGACACTGCGGCCGGAATTTTATTCGGGACAGTGGAATCCGGATGAGGCACAGCCGCACAGTATCTTCCTCAGCCAGGGGGATTATCCGCTCAAGGGCTTTCATTATATGCTGCAGGCCATGCCCCGGATTCTGGCAAAGTTTCCGGATGCACAGCTGTACGTGGCGGGAAACTCCGTAATCGGGAACGTGGGAGGCGTGCTTCACCAGCGCAAAAAGGCCCCGGAGCCTTTCTGGATTTCGTCGTACGGCCTGTACCTGAAGCGGCTGATCCGCGAGGGGCACCTGCAGGGCCATGTGACGATGCTGGGCAGGCTGGACGCACAGGCTATGAAGCAGCAGTTCCTGAGGAGCCAGGTTTTCGTTTGCCCCTCTATCATGGAAAATTCGCCGAATTCCCTGTGTGAAGCCATGCTGCTGGGGATGCCGGTTCTGGCGGCGAAAGTCGGCGGCGTCGGGGATCTGGTTGTGGACGGAGAAGAGGGGATTCTGTTCCCCGGGGGCCGTGCAGAAGAGCTCGCGGAGGGGCTGACTGCGCTTTTTTACGACCGGGAGCTTTCCGTCTGGCTCGGGCATAATGCCAGGGCACGCGCGCAGATCCGCCACAACCCGGATACGAACTACCGGCGGCTGGTTGAAATTTATCGGACAATCATGGAATGAATACACCGGACGTTGTTTTTGTTTCCAATTACATCAACCATCATCAGATCCCGTTCTGCGACGCGATGCGCGGGCTGCTGGGGGATCACTTCCGCTTTCTCGAGACCACCCGGATGGAGCAGGAACGGGTCGATATGGGCTGGCAGGAACGGGAAGACCTCCCCTACGTTGTCCGCAGATACGAGAATCCGGAAGCCGGGGACCGCATGATTGTGCAGTGCGATCTACTGCTGCAGGGATGGGCACCCGCGGCAGAGGAAGCGGTGCACAAACGCCTCACACTGGGGCGCCCGGTGTTCCTTATTTCCGAGCGTATTTACAAGGACGGGCAGTGGAAGGCGCTTTCGCCAAGGGGGCTTCTGGATAAGTGGAACAGGTACACACGTTTCCGCGATAAGCCATATTACCTTCTGAGCGCGGGCGCGTATGTTGCATCGGATTTTCAGCTCATTCACGCCTTCCCGGGCAGGATGTACCGCTTCGGCTATTTTCCGGAGTTCCGTCCCTGCGAGATAGGAGAGCTCATGCGGCGCAAGAACGCATTCGGTGATCCGGGTCAGGTGCAGATGATCTGGGCGGGCAGATTCGTGAACTTCAAGCATTTCGAGATCATTCCGGAACTCGTTCGGGATCTTGCGGCGGCGGGCGAATCGTTTCATCTGCATGTTGCGGGAGACGGAAAAGACGGGGAAACCTACCGCAGGCAGATCACGGAGCAGGGCCTTGACTCCTATGTAACGTTTTACGGCTTCCGGACTCCCGAACAGGTGCGTGACCTGATGGAACGCTGCAGGATTCATATTTTCACGAGTGACCGCGGCGAGGGCTGGGGCGCGGTGGTGAATGAGTCCATGAACGCCGGCTGCGCGGTGATCGCGGGGTCGGAGGCGGGCTGTGTTCCCTGCCTGCTGCAGAATTCCGTCAACGGCATGATCTATAACCGCGAGAATTACGGGGATCTTCTTGCGAAGCTGCGGTTTCTCATGAACGATCCGGAGCTGATGAACCGCTTCGGAGAGTCGGCCTACCGCGTGATCCGGGATTCCTGGAATGCGAAGACCGCAGCGGAACGGCTGATGAAATTTGCGGAAAAGGTGCTGGAGGGAAGAGATCCGCAGGCAGATCTGCCGGCGCATGGACCAATGAGCAGGGATCCCGTCCTCCGGCCGTATCTGGCGGTACCGCCGCTGGGTTCAGGCTCTTCGGGCAGAGGCATGGGAGGTGGACGTGAAAGACGCCGCTGATACTTCATCCGTACCGGAGCAGGGGAAACCGCTCATCAGTGTTGTGGTGCCGGTTTATAATGCCCGGTCCACACTGGCAGCAACTGCTGCCTCCATCCTGGCGCAGACGTATAAGCCGCTGGAAATCATTCTGGTAAACGATGGCTCTACGGATGGTTCCGGAGAGCTCTGCCATGAAATTGCCGCGGCGCATGCAAATGTCAGGGTCATAGACCAGGAGAATCAGGGCCTGTCCGCAGCCCGTAATTCCGGCATCCGGGCTGCGGGAGGGAGTCTTCTGGGCTTTGTGGATTCGGATGACCTGATTACCCCTGATATGTATGCCTGCCTGGAGCGGGGGTACGAGAAGGCTCTTGCGCAGGGGCGCCGTGACATCTTCATTCAGATCGGGCGCGAGGAAATCGATGAGGAGGGAAACCGCCTGCCGGATGCCGTGACACCGCCCCGGAAAGCGGAATACGTTTCCTCTGTTGATTTCATGAAAAGGCTGCTCCTGTACACGGGCGATGTTTCGTTCTGCACGCGTCTGTGCCCTGCGGGACTGATGCGTGCACATCCGTTTGAGAAAGGTGTCCTTGCTGAGGACTTTTCCCTGCAGATGAAGCTGACGGAGGAATGCGAAGGGATGCTCCTGCTGCCGGAAGTGGGCTACCGTGTAGTTCACAGGAAAGGGAGCCTTACAAGACGCGCGAATCCCACGCAGTTCAGTCCGGCCTATATTGCCATTGTGCAGCATGCGGACTATGTGGAGCAGGTGCTGGTGCCGCGCCATCAGGAGCTTGCCGCTGCGGCGGGACGCTTCGGACTGTACGAGAGGCTGGATTACCTTCTGCATGTCCCGATTCCGGACATGAGCCGTGAAAATGATTTTTATCAGGGGGTCATCCGGTATCTGCGGCAGCATTTCGCCGGCATGTGGACCTCTCGGGGACTTACGCTGAAAAATAAAATTTACCTTACCCTGTTCACGCTCTGTCCGAGATTTACCCGCGAGGTTCACTGGAAACTGCGCGGGAAACAAATTCTTGCGAACCCATAAGGGCAGGACTATAATTCTGTTAATTCGTGCAATACGTTAAAGCAATGACGCGAGGGCCGATGGATGATACCGGCGGCTGGCCGGAGCGCAGGAGCCTGGTCGAAAGACGGTCCGTTCAGGGCACACGCACGGGAATCTGGAAGGAGAAACGAACATGGAGAAGAAAAATCTCGACTGGGCCAACTTAAGCTTCAGCTACAGGAAGATCGACAAGCGTTATGTATCCAACTACACTGCGGAGAGCGGCAGGTGGGATGACGGGTGCCTGACGGATGACGATCAGATCGTGATGAGCGAAGATGCGGGTGTTCTGCAGTACAGCCAGTCCGTATTTGAGGGCCTGAAGGCCTACGAGACGAAGGACGGTCATATTGTATGCTTCCGCCCGGACCTGAATGCGCAGCGGATGTATGATTCTGCAAAGCGCCTCGAGATTCCTCCGTTCCCGGTGGACCGCTTCGTCGATGCCGTTCATCAGGTGGTAAAGGCGAATGAAGCCTGGGTTCCGCCCTACGGCACAGGAGCGACCCTCTATCTTCGTCCTTATGTGTTCGGCATCAGCCCCGTCATTGGTGTAAAGCCTGCGGATGATTATCAGTTCCGCATTTTCGGTACACCGGTAGGCCCTTACTTCAAGGGCGGCGCAAAGCCGATCTATGTGCGAATCAGTGATTATGACCGCGCCGCACCGCACGGAACCGGCGATATCAAAGCCGGCCTGAATTATGCCATGAGCCTGCACGCGATTGTGGAAGCACACCAGCAGGGCTTTGCGGAGAATATTTACCTCGACGCCGCGACACGGACGAAGATTGAGGAGACGGGCGGAGCCAATATCCTCTTCGTGGATCAGGACGACACGCTCGTTGTTCCGAAGTCCGGTTCCATCCTGCCCTCCATTACGAGAAGGTCGCTGGTCTATGTTGCACAGCATTATCTTGGAATGAAGGTCGATGAGAGGCCGGTTTATTTCAAGGAGGTACAGGAGGGCAGTTTCAAGGAATGCGGCCTGTGCGGTACGGCAGCCGTCATTTCCCCGATCGGGAAGATCAACGATCATGGCACGGACATCAACATCGCTTCCGGCATGGAGAAGATGGGACCGTGGATGACGAAGCTGCGTGAAACACTTCTGGGCATCCAGGAAGGCGAGATTGAAGCGCCGGAAGGCTGGATCCACGTCGTCGAGTGATTGAATCAAACAGAAACTCACAGGGAACACTGTCCGGCGGATCCGGGCAGTGTTCTTTTCAATGAAGGAGGAATGCGGACATGGAAATGGACGAACAGCTGCAGAAAAAGATTGAGCGGCTCGACGAGCTGATCAGCGGCTCCGATAACATTGTATTCTTCGGCGGTGCGGGGGTATCCACGGAGTCCGGCGTGCCGGATTTCCGTTCACAGGACGGGCTCTATCATCAGCAGTACGCATACCCTCCGGAGGAAATTCTGAGCCACACCTTTTACGAGCGGAATCCGAAGGAATTTTTCCGCTTTTATCATGATAAGATTCTGGCGCCCGGACAGGCTGCAAAGCCGAACAGGGCACATCTGAAGCTGGCACAGTGGACGAAGGAAGGCAGGTGCAGGGCAATCATCACGCAGAACATAGACGGACTGCATCAGGCGGCAGCCAGGGAGGTGGGAGCCGCCGCGGACAATATTTATGAGCTTCACGGCAGCACGCTGCGCAATTACTGTAAGAGGTGCGGTGCATTTTATGATGTGCAGTACATGCTGAAGCATTCCGCGGACGGAGAGGTTCCGAAGTGTGACAAATGCGGCGGCCAAATCAAGCCGGACGTCGTGCTGTATGAGGAAGGCCTCGACATGACGACGATGGAAAACGCCGTGCGGGCGATCAGTGCGGCCGACGTGCTCATTATCGGCGGCACGAGCCTTGTGGTGTACCCTGCGGCGGGTCTGATTGACTATTACCGCGGCAGCAGGCTCGTTCTCGTCAACAAAAGCGCCACCAGCCGCGATGCCCAGGCGGATCTTGCCATCAGCGCACCGATCGGCGAAGTTTTTTCCCGGCTGCATTAAAACGGGAAGCGGCAGACAATGCCTCCGGAAAAGTCATCCCGCAGAGAGTGAAAAGGTACTTGCATATCCGGCGGCCTGCATGGTATCATTATGCTCCGTGGGATTTCACCCCGGACCGGTACGGTAATGCCGGTCAGAGATTTTTCCTTGTTCCTGTTCCCCAAGACAGGAGCCAGAGACCAGAAGGAGGTAGAGCACATGAGCAAATACGAGTTAGCCGTTGTTGTGAATGCGCAGATTGAAGATGATGCCAGAACTGCGGTTGTCGACAATTGCAAGGCGCTCGTCGAGAGATTCGGCGGCACCATCACCAATGGTGACGACTGGGGCAAGAAGAAACTGGCCTATGAAATTCAGAAGATGAACGAAGGCTTCTACTATTTCATCCAGTTCGACGCGGAAGGTTCTGCAATCGCCGAGATCGAGAGCCGCATGCGTATTATGGACAATGTCATCCGTTATCTGTGTGTTAAACAGGACGCTTAACTTATTCGATTAAGAAAGCGGAGGTTACCAAATGAACAGTGTTGTTCTGATGGGGCGTTTAACAAGAGACCCTGACGTGAGATATTCGCAGGGTGACAGTTCGATGGCAATCGCAAGGTATACCCTTGCAGTAGACAGAAGACGCAGCCGCAGCAGTCAGAATGATGGCCAGCCTACTGCAGATTTTATTTCCTGTGTAGCTTTCGGCAAGTCCGGAGAGTTCGCGGAGAAGTATCTCCACAAGGGAACGAAGATCTGTGTGCAGGGCCACATTCAGACAGGCAGCTACACGAATAAGGATGGACAGAAGGTTTATACGACGGACGTCGTAATCGACAATCAGGAGTTTGCGGAGTCCAGGAATGCACAGAGTGCAGGTCCGGACTACTCGTCCATCCCCGAAGCAAACCGCTCTTCCGCACCGGCAGCATCCGCTGCAGGCAACAGCGCCGGGAAACCGCAGGGCGCTATTGACGGGTTTATGAATATCCCTGACGGAATTGACGAGGAGCTTCCCTTCACGTGATAGCGGCAGGAACGCTTGTGACAGTGTCTTGAGGAAACCGGCCCGGCCGGAATAAGACAGGAGGAAGTCATGGCTTTTACAAAGGGCAGCGATACACCTTTCAGAAGAAAAGGCAATTTCCACAGAAAGAAAAAGGTTTGCGTATTCTGCGGAAAAGAAGATAAAATCGATTACAAGGATGCAGCAAAGCTTCGCAAGTATATCTCCGAAGGAGGAAAGATCCTTCCCAGAAGAATTACCGGTACCTGCGCAACTCATCAGAGAGCTCTTACGGTAGCAATCAAGAGAGCACGCCATCTGGCAATCCTTCCTTATTCTGAGAAGTAATTCCCGATAAGGATTCGAAAGAGTGCAGAAGTTCCCCGTCGGTCTGAAGTGCCGGCGGGGTTTTTGTTTTTCCTGCTGGTGCAGGAAGGAATGGGGGAAGCATGAGTCAGGTACTGTTTGATCAGAAGCAATACGCGGCAAAGGCGAGAGAAGCGGCAGCGGAGGGAATCGTACTGCTTCGCAATGAGGCAGTACGCAGCACGGGGAGGCCATCCCTTCCGTTCGCAGCGGGAACCCGCGTGGCTGTGTTTGGCAGGAACCAGCTGAACTACTACAAGTCCGGAACGGGCTCGGGGGGCATGGTTAACACACCCTATACCATAAGCCCGATACAGGCTATGCTGGATTCCGGGACACTGCTGCCGGACGAGACCGTGCAGAAAGCTTATCAGGACTTCGTTCTGCAGCACCCGTATGAA
Source organism: uncultured Lachnospiraceae bacterium (assembly GCA_900316855.1). Taxonomy (GTDB): domain Bacteria; phylum Bacillota; class Clostridia; order Lachnospirales; family Lachnospiraceae; genus CAG-791. Next base: position 27,932 of record ONEK01000013.1, read on the forward strand.
GCGGGAAGCGGATGGGCATCGGAACCCTGGTTCCAGGAGGAGATGCCGCTGGAGCCTGCATTCGTGCAGGCTGCTGCGATGCGCTGCGATGCCGCCATTGTCATGATCGGCCGCACTGCGGGCGAGGATCAGGACAACAGCCTGTCACCGGGGAGCCTCCTTCTGACAGACCGGGAGGAATCCATGCTGGAGCAGGTCTGCGGGGCATTTGACAACACCGTTGTCCTGCTGAATGTCGGCAACATCATCGACATGAGCTGGCTGGACCATGTCAGTCCGCAGGCGGTCCTGTATATCTGGCAGGGCGGTATGGAGGGCGGAAACGCGGTACTGGACGTGCTGACCGGCAGGGTGGCACCCTCGGGCAGACTGCCGGATACTATTGCGAAACGGTTCACCGATTATCCTGCTTCCGGTTCCTATGGAGATCCGGTGCGGAACTGCTACCGCGAGGATATCTATGTCGGATACCGTTATTTTGAGACGTTTCACCCGGAACAGGTACGGTTTCCGTTCGGCTTCGGGCTCTCTTACACGACTTTTGATCTATACGCGGACCTGAATGTGGTCCGGCACAGGGTGGTCGTGAGTGCCAGCATCGAGAACACCGGCGATGCCGATGGCAGGGAAACGCTTCAGGTATACGTGGAGAAGCCGCAGGGGAGGCTGGGACAGCCTGTCCGTCAGCTCGCAGGCTTTGCCAAGACTCCGCTCCTGAAGCCCGGACAGGGTACGTTCCTGCAGATGGTCATTCCGCTGAAGCGGCTTGCATCCTTCGATGATTCCGGCGCGGTCGGCTTTGCGCGGAATTCCTGGGTACTGGAAGAGGGCAGCTACGTCTTTTACGCGGGGACTGACGTGCGGAACGCCATCCGGATCGGCTCAGTTGAGATTACGGAAGACAGGCTGATCAGCGACGTGGAGGATGCACTCGCACCGGAGCTGTCCTTTCAGAGGATCAGACCCGGACAGGAAACGGTCTTACAGGGAATAAGGCGGTTCGGGCTGTCGGAAGAAGCGGTCCCGGTCTCGCAGTCTGACCAGAAGCTCCGCCGGTTCAACCACCTGCCTGCAGCGATAGCGCAGACGGGGGACCGGGGCTTCCGGCTCCGCGATGTTGCGGAGGGCCGGTGCTCCCTGGAGGAGTTTACGGCTCAGCTGGAAGACCGTGATCTCATTGTAATGATGCGCGGCGAGGGCATGAGCTCCTCCCGCGTGACAGGAGGGACAGCCGGTGCCTTTGGCGGTGTGACAGACCGGCTGGAGCATCATTTCGGGATTCCTGCCGGCTGCTGCTCGGACGGGCCGAGCGGGATCCGGATGGACAGCGGGGCACTTGCGTTCCTCATGCCCTGCGGAACGCTTCTTGCCAGTACATTTAACGAAAAACTTGTCTCTGAGCTGTATGCCTTTGAGGGCATGGAATTGAGGCGCAATCACATTGATACGCTCCTCGGGCCGGGCATCAACATCCATCGGCATCCCCTGAATGGCCGTAATTTTGAGTATTTTTCCGAGGACCCCTACCTGACGGGACGCATGGCCGCTGCGGAGTTATCCGGTATGCACCGGTTCGGTGTCACGGGAACCATCAAGCACTTTGCCGCAAATTCCCAGGAAAAGGCGCGCAGCGGGGAGGAGTCGGTTGTTTCCGCGAGAGCTCTCCGCGAGATCTATCTGAAACCCTTCGAAATCGCAGTGAAGGAAGGACATGCCAGAAGCGTCATGACCTCCTATAACGCGCTCAACGGAACCTGGAATGCCTCGAACTATGACCTGATCACTACTATTCTCAGGCGGGAATGGGGATTCGACGGTCTCGTCATGACTGACTGGTGGGCGCATATGAGTGCGTTCGGGGGATCCCCGTCGAGGGAGGATGTGGCGGCCATGGTCCGCGCGGGCGGAAACCTGTATATGGTCTCCGGCAACCCGGAAGTCAATGGAATGGGAGATAATCTGGACGAGGCGTTCCGCACGGGAAATGTTACGAGGGGGGAACTCCAGCAGGCGGCTATGACAACGCTGCGCTTTCTGCTGCAGGCTCCATGCATGCTGCGAAAACGCGGCATACTGACTGTGACGGATCGGGCACTGGCAGAAGGACCCGGCTGGGAAAACCGGGAATTTCAGCTTTATGAGATTTCCATTGATGCGCAGGGCTGGATTGACACAGATGCCATAAGGACGGCGCGCGGCTCGATGAACCAGGTGTGTGTTCCCCTCTCTGCGGAGGATACGCAGCCGGATCAGTTTTTCCTGAACGAGCGGGCCCGGCATTATCATTTTGTCACGGAAGTCTGCGCTGCTGAAGGAACACCTTCGCTGGCACAGCTGTCCATGACCGTTTACAGGGATCGTTATCCGGTGAAGACCATTGTGATTGACGGGGCGCAGCAGGCACCGCTTCCGGTGGATGTGGAGCTGCCGGATCCGGCGGTACAGAAAAATTTTCTCCTGCGTCTGTATTTCGGCACGAGCGGGATGAACATCATCAACGCACGGATCATCCGGCGGTAGAGAACGCCTGCCACATCATGGTATACTGTTAGCTGGTGTTTTATATGACACCCGGATCTTGTTTATGCCTGCGTCAGAAGGCATTCATCGGGCGGATGCCGCGAAAGCGTCTTCACCCGCAGGAACATCCGAGGAGACTTATGAGCAATCGGGTAAAACTGAAGGGCAAGCTTGCGTCCTATTTTGACGCGCCGCTGAGGCTCGGGATTTTTCTTCTGCTGTGCAACCTGCTGATTTATTTCATCAGCTGGCCCGCAGGTATTGTCCTTTCTGTCTTCGCGGCAGTCTATCTCATCGTGGTGGTCCGCCTTGGACTGAACAATCGTCCGGTCATCCTCAATGAAATGGTCAGCTTTGCCACGGAGTACGGGCAGGTGCAGCGGGAACTTCTGAAGAACCTGGAGATTCCCTACGCGATTCTTGATGACACCGGGCGGGTCATCTGGACCAATTACGCATTTGACCGGATTCTGCACCGGGGCAAGCCGTTCCGCCGGACGATCAATCAGGCTTTTCCGCCCCTCACGCGGGACACCCTTCCGCACGGAGAGGAAAATGTCCGTATTCAGATGGATTTCGAGAGCAGCAATTACAAGGTGCTGATGACCCGGATTCCGCTGGATGAGGCGGCACAGGATTCGGATATCATTGACGCAGCAGGATACTCGGGCTCCCTGATCGCACTTTATCTGTTCGATGAGACGGCAACGAGACTGGCCATTCAGGAAGTGGATGACCAGAGCGTTGTGGTCGGTTTCATCTATATGGATAACTACGACGAGGCACTGGACTCGGTGGAGGACGTCCGCCGTTCCCTGCTGATCGCCCTGATCGACCGCAAGGTCAACAAATATATCTCCTCGGTGGACGGAATCTGCTCCAAGATCGAGAAGGACAAATATCTCGTCATCCTGCGCAAGAAATCCCTGCTGCAGCTGCAGGATGCACATTTCGAGCTCTTAAGTGATGTCAAGACCGTCAATATCGGAAACGAAATGGCGATCACCCTTAGTATCGGCATCGGCATGGACGGTCTGAGCTACGCGCAGAATTACGAATTTGCCCGCAATGCGATTGATCTCGCTCTTGGACGGGGCGGCGATCAGGCGGTCATCAAGCTCCCTGACAATATCATCTATTACGGCGGCAAGACGCAGCAGGTGGAGAAGTCCACGCGCGTCAAGGCCCGTGTCAAGGCGCAGGCACTGAAGGAAATCCTGTCCTCGAAGGACAATGTGTTCATCATGGGGCACCGTCTGGGGGACATCGACTGCTTCGGCGCGGCGATCGGAATTTACAGGATCGCGTGCACCATGAACCGTGAGGCGCACATTGTCCTGAATGACGTTTCAACCTCCCTTCAGCCGATTGCTGATCTGTTTACGAATAATCCGGAATATCCCGAGGACCTTTTCTACCATTCCCAGGAGGCAATTGAAAAGGTGACGGACAATTCCGCGCTGGTAGTCGTGGATGTGAACCGCCCCAGCATCACGGAATGCCCCGAGCTTCTGCGGATGTGCTCCTCGATCGTCGTACTGGATCATCACCGGCAGGGCACGGAAACCATCGAGAATGCGACGCTGTCCTATGTTGAAGCCTACGCATCCAGTGCGTGTGAGATGGTATCGGAAATCCTGCAGTATATCGGGGACAACATCCGGATCAGGCAGGAAGAGGCAGATGCCATGTATGCCGGGATCGTAGTGGATACCAATAATTTCCAGAACAAGACCGGTGTCCGGACATTTGAAGCCGCCGCTTTCCTGAGGAGGAACGGCACAGACGTTACGAGGGTGCGCAAGCTGTTCCGCGAAAACGCCCTGGAATACAAGGCTAAGGCGGACGCGGTTTCCCAGGCGGAAATCTACCGGGAGACCTATGCTGTTTCCATCTGTCCGGGACAGGGCATCCAGTCGCCTACCGTGGTAGGGGCACAGGCAGCCAACGAGCTGCTTAATATCAAGGGAGTCAAGGCGAGCTTTGTCCTGACGGAATATCAGAACCAGATCTATATCAGCGCCCGTTCGATTGACGAGGTCAATGTGCAGATCATCATGGAGCATCTGGGCGGCGGCGGCCATATGAACATCGCCGGCTGCCAGATGGAGGATGTATCGCTTGCCGAGGCCATCAGCGTCCTGAAGAAAACCATTGACTCCATGATCGATGACGGGGAGCTGGAAGGATAGAAATGCCTGATGCAGGCGTGGGAGGATTCTATGAAGGTAATATTATTACAGGATGTAAAATCTCTGGGTAAGAAGGGCGAGATCGTCAACGTGAGTGACGGCTACGCGCGCAATTTTGTGCTGCCGAAAAAGGTCGGCGTGGAAGCAACGGACCGCAACAGGAATGAACTGAAGCTCCAGAAGGCAAACGAGGACAGGATTGCGGCGCAGAAGCTGCAGGAGGCAAAAGACCTTGCGGCTAAGCTCGAGAGCCTGAAAATCAGCGTTACGATCCGGACCGGGGAGAACGGCAAAACGTTTGGATCCATTTCATCCAAGGAAATTGCGGACGCTGCGAAGAAGCAGCATGACCTCGATCTGGATAAAAAGAAGATAGTCGTCACTGAGCCGATCAAGACCCTTGGCATGCATGAGGTTCCGATCAGGCTTCATCCGGATGTGACGGGAAGACTCTACGTCCTGGTTTCTGCTGAATGATGGAAGTCTGCAGATGCAGGCATTGATGGAAAAGTGCTATGGCAGAGGAAGATCAGATCAAACGGGTGATGCCCCATAGTCTCGAGGCGGAGATGTCCGTCATCGGCGCAATGATCATGGATGAGCAGGCTATTGGAAAAGCGACGGAGATCCTGCAGCCGGATGATTTTTATTCCAGACAGTACGGCGTCATGTTCGAGGCTATCGTAGAACTGGAGAGGAGCGGCATGGCAGTTGATCCGGTGACGCTCCAGACACGCCTGAAGGAGAAGAACCTGCCTCCGGAAATGTACGACTCATCCGCTCTTGGCACACTGATTGCCCGGGTTCCGACATCCGCCAATATTGCAAGCTACGCAAAAATTGTTGCCGACAAGTCCATGCTGCGCAGGCTGATCCGTATGAATGAGAGCCTTGCGGCAGACGCTTATAAGGAGCAGGATGACTCCGGCGCCCTACTTCAGAAGGAAGAGGAGGAGATTTTTCATCTGTCGCAGAGCCGGAACGGATCAGAATTTGTGCCGATCCGGGACGTAGTCCTGAACGCGATGCACCGGATTGAACAGGCTGCCAAGGCCGGCGGGAATATCACCGGTATCGCGACGGGCTTTACGGAACTCGACAACAAGACTGCGGGCCTGCAGCCGGCGGACCTGATTCTGATTGCTGCCAGGCCTTCCATGGGCAAAACTGCCCTCGTGCTGAATATTGCTGATTACGTCGGCATCCGGCAGCAGAAGCGGGTTGCCATTTTCTCCCTCGAAATGAGCAGGGAACAGCTCGTCAACCGGCTTTTTTCACTGGAATCCCACGTGGATGCCCAGAAGATCCGGACCGGCGACCTGAGCGAGGGCGACTGGACTGACCTGATCGAGGGCGCGGGACACGTAGGAGAATCCCGTCTGATCCTGGATGATACACCCGCGATCACGGTAAGTGCCATGCGCTCCAAGTGCCTGAAATATAAAATGGAAGAGGACGGGCTCGACCTTGTGATCATCGACTACCTGCAGCTGATGAGCGGTTCGTCTAACGCAAGGAATCAGGACTCACGCCAGCAGGAAATCTCCGAGATTTCCAGATCACTGAAAGCACTCGCGCGGGAGCTGAATGTGCCGGTTGTGGCCCTTTCCCAGCTGTCACGTGCCGTGGAATCCCGCACGGACAAGCGTCCAATGCTGTCGGACCTTCGGGAATCCGGCGCTATTGAGCAGGACGCGGACGTCGTCATGTTTATCTACCGTGATGACTATTATCATCCGGATTCCCAGGATAAGGGAATTGCGGAAATCATTGTTGCGAAACAGAGAAACGGTCCCATCGGGACGGTGCAGCTGAAGTGGCTGCCCGAGCTGACAAAGTTTGCCAACCTGGCGGGCTCTGCCCAGTCCGAAGCGGCCCGGGATGCTTTTGGCGGGTGAAGGGTGAATGGATTTCCTGAAGACGCAAGAGACAGCACAATCACAGCAAAAGGACCAGAGGAGGTCTCTCCTCCTTCTGGTCCTTTTGTTCCTGTGTATTCTTGCCTTCAACCTGCTTACGCCAAAGCTCAGCGATGACTTCTCCTATGGATGTGAAGTTCGAAGCGCACAGGGCATCGCGGACCTGTTCCGGCAGGAAGCGCATCAGTATCAGACGTGGAACGGACGGAGCGTTGTTCATCTGCTCCTCAGGCTTTCACTATATCTTCCGCTGCCGGTTTTCAAGATCTGCAACAGCCTCATGTTTGTTGTCCTGCTCCTTCTGATGGAACGAAATATTCCCGGGGGGAAGCGCCATGATCCGGTAAATCTTGTCCTTGTCTTTCTTGGCGTCTGGTTCGGTGCGGTCGATTTCGGGCAGACAATCCTGTGGCAGACGGGGGCCTGCAACTATCTGTGGGGCAGCGTCATTATTCTGGGATTCATGACACTGGTGCGCAAAACCTTCGAAAAGGGACCGGAGACAGCGGCGGGAAGGTACCGGTGGCTGGGATATTGCCTTTTCGGAATACTTGCCGGCTGGTGTAATGAGAATACGAGCGGCGGCGCCCTGTTGTTCGTCCTGATCCTGCTGGTTGTGTATTTTCGGCGGTATGGAGTTCTCCACGCCTCGCTGGTGTCCGCCGCGGCGGGGAACCTGACAGGTCTGCTCATTATGGTTTTGGCACCGGGGAATGCGGTGCGTGCATCCCTGTCGCAGCCGGAAAATTTTGACGGCATTCTGAAATATGCCGCAAGATTTCAGAAAGTCACCCTGGTTCTGCGTGATGAATTCAGGCTCCCGATTCTGGGACTGACCGCAGCCGGCGTTCTGCTTGCCCTGCTTCTAAAGGGAGACCGGGACGCACTGAAAAGGGCTGTGCAATGGCCACTGATCTATCTGTTTCTGTGGGCGGCAACGTCCTACGCCATGATTCTTGCAAGGCCTTCTGAACCAAGGGCGTTTTTCGGCGCCGGAATCTTCCTGCTCCTTGCATTGCTGAATGCCGTACTGGAATGCGTACAGGCCGAGAGACAACAGCATAAGACCCTGATTGCGCGCCTGATCGTGGGGACAGGACTGATTTTCGGGTCTCTGGCATTCCTGGTATCCTATCTGGACTGCGGAACGAATCTTGGCCGCATTTACCGCGATTATGCGGAACGCGTCCGATATATTGAAAACTGCAGGGATCAGGGCATTCTGGATGTTACTGTGGCACAGGTTCACCCGGATTTCCTCGAAAACAATCCCTATACGGCAGTGGGCGGTATGGAGCCGCAGGAGGATCCCGAGTTCTGGATTAACGGGATGTATGAGCAATATTTCGGGGTGGAAGCCGTACGTGCCGTTCCCTATGATGACTGGAAACAGCTGCAGGAGGAGGGAAGCATCCCTGCGGCGGAATAAATGAATTGACCTGGAGAGAACATAAAAAGAACGCCTCTGCGGCATCTTGCCGCAGGGGCGTCCTGTTTTACGCTGTGTTGTTGTAATACAACTGCTTTTGCGTTGCTTTCCGGGCAAATTAAGCCTCGGAAATTGCACCTACAGGGCACTGAGCCTCGCAGGCACCGCAATCGATGCACTTGGAAGCATCGATCTCGTAATGAGCATCACCCTGGGAAATAGCTTCTACAGGGCACTGAGCAGCGCAGGAACCGCAGCTGATGCATGCATCACCAATCTGTCTGGGCATAATGTAAACCTCCTATTAATTGTTACTGAAACAGTATTCCTTAGAACTTCGTAAGCTCTGGGCAAACGGCCGAACACACTCAGCCGTCAAATGTTATGGTACACCGCCGAATACATGTTAGCCAATCCTAATTTGCTGACATAAGGGTCCATAGGTACAAACCGGCAACAAGCAAGCCTGCTGCCACCCGGATCCTGAAAGTAATGTCCGTACGAAAAGGACCCGGGTGCCGGCACCCGGGTCCTTTTACAGGAGATTTTACCTCATCGAAAATTTAGTTGTTGTAAAGAGCGCCTAACTTTTCGAGGTATGCATAATGATCCTTGGCATGCTGTGCAGCCTCTCCGAAGAGCTTTGTCGCTCTCTCGGGGTTCTTGCGCTGCAGGGAGGTGTAACGAACCTCTCCGCCGAGGAACTCGCTGTACTCCTTGGTAGCGGGCTTGGAGTCAAGCGTGAACTTCTTGTCGCCGCCGGCAGGATTGAATCTGAACAGGTTGTAGTAACCCGTCTCAACTGCAAGCTTTTCCTCAGTCATTGCCTTGTTCATACCCTTGCGGATACCCTGGTTGATGCAGGGAGCATAGCCGATGATGAGTGAAGGTCCCGGATAAGCCTCAGCCTCTGCAATTGCCTTGATGGTCTGATTGTAATCAGCACCCATTGCAACCTGAGCTACATATACATAGCCGTAGGACATGGCCATTGCAGCGAGATCCTTCTGGGGAGTCTCCTTGCCGCCTGCAGCAAACTGCGCTACAGCGCCCTCGGGAGTTGCCTTGGAGGACTGTCCGCCGGTGTTGGAGTAAACCTCGGTGTTTACAACGAAGATGTTGACATCCTTGCCGGAAGCAAGAACGTGATCTACTCCGCCGTAGCCGATATCGAATGCCCAGCCGTCACCGCCGAAGATCCACTGGGACTTCTTGTTGAGATAATCCTTCTCGGCAAGAATATCCTTTGCGGCATCGGAGCCATCAGCCTCAAGGCCTGCGATGAGCTTCTTCGTGGCAGCCTGGTTTGCAGAACCGTCAGCGAATGTGTCGAGCCACTCAGCAGCGCCCTCACCATTCCATGCGGATACCTTTGCCTTCAGCTGTGCACGGATTGCGTCATTGGCAAGGAACATACCATAACCGAACTCAGCAGCATCCTCGAACAGGGAGTTGGACCATGCGGGACCGTGACCTTCCGCATTCACCGTGTAAGGGGTGGAAGGAGAGGAGTTGCCCCAGATAGAGGAGCATCCGGTTGCGTTGCCGACCATCATGTGATCGCCGAACAGCTGTGTAATGAGCTTGATGTAAGGCGTTTCACCGCAGCCTGCGCAGGCTCCGGAGAACTCAAGCAGCGGCTGCTTGAACTGGGAACCCTTGACCGTGGTGGGCTTGAACTTCTCGACTACATCGTCCTTTACAGGAAGGGTAACGGCGTAATCAAATGCCTCCTGCTCGTTCGGAAGCTTCTCCGCATCTTCCTTCAGAGTCATGGTCAGTGTGGAATTCTTCACATTGCCGGGGCATACATTTGCGCAGGATCCGCAGCCGGTGCAGTCAAGCGAGGAAACAACAATCGCGAACTTATACCCGGGCATACCGGTCAGATCCTTTACGACAGTGCCTGCAGGAGCCTTCGCAGCCTCTTCCGCGGTCATGGCAACCGGACGGATTGCAGCATGAGGGCATACATAAGAGCAGAACGTACACTCAATGCACGTATCCGCATTCCATACAGGAACGTTGACAGCGATACCGCGCTTCTCGAATGCAGCAGCACCGGAAGGTGTGGAACCGTCTGCATAAGGCAGTACATCGGAAACCTTCAGGCTGTTGCCTTCCTGAGCGGAAACGGCAATCTGGATGTTGTTGACGAAATCCTGAACATCCTTGCGGCTGGAAGTAACCTTCTTGAAATCAAGGCCCTCATCCTCACCGTTAGCCCAGGAAGCAGGAATCTCAACCTTGTGCCAGTTCTTGGCACCTGCGTCGATGGCAGCCCAGTTCTTTTCAACGACATCCTGACCCTTGCGGCCGTATGTCTTCTGAGCAGCTTCCTTCATGAGACGGATTGCGTCATCCTCGGGAATGATCTTCGTGATGCTGAAGAATGCGGACTGCAGGATGGTGTTGATCCTTGTCGGCCCCATGCCGGTCTCAATACCAAGCTTGACACCATCGATGGTGTACAGATTGATCTTGTGATCGTAGATGAACTTCTTGACCTGGCCGGGAAGCTCCTTCTCGAGATCTGCGTCGGACCAGTTGCAGTTCAGCAGGAACGAACCGCCGTCTACCAGCTCCTGAACCATGTTGAACTTACGGATGTATTCCTTCTTATGGCATGCCACGAAATTAGCCTGGTGAATCAGATAAGTAGACTTGATCGGCTTCTTACCGAAACGCAGGTGGGACATGGTAACACCGCCGGACTTCTTGGAGTCGTAATCGAAGTATGCCTGTGCATACATGTCGGTGTTGTCACCAATGATCTTGATGGAGTTCTTGTTGGCGCCTACGGTACCGTCTGCACCCAGACCCCAGAACTTGCAGCAGATCGTTCCTTCCGGTGTGGTAACAACTTCACGGCCGGTAGGCAGGGACAGGAATGTTACATCATCATCGATGCCGATGGTGAATCTCTTCTTGTCCTTGTTGTCATATACGGCAATGATCTGTGCAGGGGTGGTGTCCTTGGAACCAAGGCCGTAACGGCCGCCGACGATCTCGACATCCTTGAACTTCGAATCCTTCAGGGCAGCGACAACATCCAGGTACAGAGGCTCGCCGATGGAGCCGGGCTCCTTCGTTCTGTCGAGAACGGAGATCTTCTTTACCGTATCGGGAATCGCCTTGATGAGGGCTTCGCTGCAGAAAGGACGATACAGTCTTACCTTTACAAGGCCGACCTTGCGTCCCTGTGCGTTGAGGTAATCAACCGTCTCCTCGATGGTCTCGTTAACGGAGCCCATGGCAATGATGACCTGATCGGCATCCGGAGCACCATAGTAGTTGAAAAGCTTGTAATCCGTACCGAGCTTCTCGTTAACCTTATCCATGTACTTCTCAACAATGGCGGGCATTGCATCGTAGGTCTTGTTGCATGCCTCGCGGGTTGTGAAGAAGATATCCGGGTTCTGTGCGGAGCCCATCTGGCGGGGATGGTTGGAGTTGAGTGCGTTGTCACGGAACTCCTGCACCTTCCTGAGATCAATGAGATCCTTCAGGTCGTCATAGTCCCATACCTGGATCTTCTGGATTTCGTGGGATGTGCGGAAGCCGTCGAAGAAGTTGATGAAAGGAAGCTTACCGTCAACTGCCGCGCAGTATGCAACGGGAGTCAGGTCCATGACTTCCTGTACGGAGGACTCGCAGAGCATAGCGGCACCGGTCTGGCGGCACGCATATACGTCGGAGTGATCACCGAAGATATTGAGAGCGTGTGTAGCGACGCACCGGGCAGATACGTTGAATACAGCCGGGAGTCCTTCACCTGCAATCTTGTAAATGTTCGGGATCATCAGAAGCAGACCCTGGGATGCGGTGAAGGTGGACGTCATGGCACCGGCAACGATGGATCCGTGCGTAGCGCCGGCTGCACCTGCCTCGGACTGCATTTCGGTAACGTGTACAACGTCGCCGAAAATGTTCTTACGGCCTGCGGTAGCCCACTCATCAACATGCTCAGGCATTACTGATGAAGGCGTGATGGGGTAGATGGTAGCGACTTCGGTATACGCATAGGCTGCATGAGCGGCAGCTTCGTTACCATCCATGGTTAAGTACTTTCTTGCCATAGTAAAAACCTCCTGTATTATTGTTCCCGCACAGAGTTCATGGCAATGCAGCGGTACAAATAGACGCACCTCCGCCACTCTGCACAGAGTATCGAACTAAGCCAAATACTAGCATTGGTTTGTTGAAAATGCAATGATTACAAGGGTTGTAAACGCTTACATTTACACATTTTTACAATAACTTTAAGTAAAAATATATTTTCAGTCAGTTAAATATGGCTAACATGCACAAAGCTCCACAACATCCTGTTGTCATTCCGGGACAGGGGGAGACTGCAATTTCATTCACACTCATGTTTCTGCCCTGCGGCCCGGCCTGCGTCCATTCCGGAAAGATTCACCGGATCAAAAAAACGGCAGCCGGCAGGCCCTTGCAGGTCTGTCAGCTGCCGGCTGGTTATTCCGGTTCCCTGTATCATGCTTTAAACCATGGATGAGAGCTTCTCGAGGGCAGAATCCGGGAAGATGATCCTGCAATGACCGGTCAGGTAACTGCGGCGGGCGGCGGTCAGCGGACGTGATGTGCCGTACTCGGACAGGCCGGCCAGGACATTCTGCATCGCGGAAACCGCGTTCATGTCCTTCATCGTAAGGAACAGACCGTACACGTCATGATCCTCATCATAGATCAGCTCACTCTCACCGCTGTACCTGCCCTTCATAACCGAGGCCATGCTGATGAGGTCGCTCATGGAACTGAATTCATACAGCCGGTGCGTCAGCATGTAATCGCGGATCCTGCGGATATCCTCGGAGGGCTCCTCACTGCTGCCGGACGACTCTGCGGAATCAGACGGGCTCATCCTGGCCTTCAGAGCGGTGATCAGCTGCTCGAAGGCGGAAGGCGACTCCTGCTGCAGGGAGTTTGCCGTGATGCCCGGAACATAGTTCGCAAAACGGGAATCGAGCTCCTCTGGATTATCGACCTTTGTCACGACCAGAACAATGCTGTCTCCCGATAAGGGAACCGCCTCAATCATGAGCGGCATATTATCCGCATCGAACCCGTACTGCAGGGCGGCCTGCTGCATCATTTCCCTGAACAGCGCCTTTGCCTTGTCTGTCCCGTAGGCAAGCTCGGACAGTTTCATCTGTCTTGCGGTGAGGTCTTCCTTTGTCAGAACAAAACGGATCTGGTTATCGTTAATTTTATCGATCTTCATAATAAGTAGTTTTACACTCGTTCCTGCCGCTGCGTCAACAAAGGCGCACAATGTTAATAAAGTTTTTATGTTTGGGAAGGCTGCTGCTTTTTGTCAAAAATTACCAAATTTACCTGCCTGAAAAGGCACGAAAATCCGAAAATGCAAAGCGAAAACCATTTTCGTAATCCGGGCCGGGCAAAGAGGGTTAAGATGGCGCTATCGACGGGATACAGAGAACACCCGGCGCCCCGGAAAGGAGGGAAAGCGGATCGACCGGATCCATGATCAGATAAGAACCCAATAATCCATTGTCCCGGAACCTTGGCAGGGCTTTTGGAGAAGATCACCGGTTGTTCCTGGAGCATGAAGCGGCCAGATGCGGATGAACTTGGAAATCATTTGCTGGTCAGTGCTTCATGAAAATATACACAATTATACTACTTTTCAGGTAGTGATGCTGCAGTGAATGGATTCAAGAGGCACTGCAAGCGTGATCTCTGTAAACTGTTCGTCAGGTCTGTCAGTAAGGGTGGAACCCACGGTTTCCTTCTGGATTGGTGGCGGACCGCTTCTGCACCCGGGCATTTCGAATCCCTGCGGGAATGAACTGCCCCGGCTTGTCATAAGCCATATCGGTCTGAAATTTTACAGGCAATCCGTCCGGAAATTTCCGACCACATCTCATCTATTGGGACCGGCGGCTGTCCGTCCTTGGGGTACAGCATGACTGGTTCGGTGATCCCGCTTCGCAGCCTGCGCTGTAAGGACATCCGCCATCCCAATCTTTCTGTGTGTTTCCGGCCGCATGGCACGAGTGCGGACAGTCTGCTATAATGTTTCGGGTCAGGCTTCGGAAATCCTTAAAAGGAAGACTTTATGAATTCAAGATATGACGACTACTATGATCCCCGGGGCAATTACGGCAGCGGGGATCTGTACGACGACGTCCGCGATGACGGGTATGAGGACCGCGGGGCATACGAACCTGCCGGGGGTGATTACGACAGCTCCTTCGGGGAGGACTGGGACAGTTATGATAGTGCCGCGGAGGATTATGACCGCCCCCGTCGCAGAAAGGGAGGCAGGAAAACCGGGGCCAGATCAGGCAGGACATCCGCGTCATCGGGCAGAGGATCCTCGGCCGGCAAACGGCGCTCCGGCACAGGACGCAGAAGGAAAAGAAGGAGGAACAGCCTCCTGCCGGTATTGGCCATTGTACTGCTCGTCCTGATCCTGGGCGGATCGTTCGGTGTCCGGCTGTACCTGGACAAATATTCCTATTCAAAGGAAAAGGCGGACCTCAACGACGAATATGGCATCACCGATGATTCGGATGTAGCGATCGTCTGGGGCAATGAGTATTCGGACGTCCGTGCGAGAATTTTCGACGGCGCCGTCTATATGGACCTTGACTCTGTCAGGGCAAACCTCAACGACCGCTTTTATTACGGCGTTCAGAATGAGGCAGATACCACGGGCATGATTCTGTATGCTCTTCCGACGCAGCTGGTTTCCACGCAGGTAGGCTCTTCGGAGGTCTCCGGTGCGGACGGCACAGTACAGACGGATTACGTCCCTGCCAGGCGTGAAGGGGATACCATCTATCTGGCACTGGATTTTGTGAAGCAGTACACCAATTTCACCTACGAGCTCTATACGGAGCCGAACCGGCTGCAGCTGGATAATACGTGGGAAACACAGCAGGTCGCGACCGTTACGAAGGATACGCAGATCCGGGAATCCGGCGGCATCAAGAGTGCCATCATGGAGGAAGTGAAAAAGGGGGACCAGGTAACGGTTCTGGATCAGATGGACACCTGGTCCCGTGTCAAATCCGGTGACGCCATACTCGGCTATATCGAGAATAAACGGCTGAAGGACATCACAGACGTGGATCCCGCGCCGGCAAACGGCTATCAGGAGCCGGAATATACGACAGTCCGGCTGGATGGAAAGGTGAACATGGCGTTTCACAACGTCTACAGCACCGAGGCTTCCATCGACACCCTGTCCACGTACATGGCCCCGACGAAGACCGTCAATGTGCTGGCTCCGACATGGTTCTGGGTGACGTCCAATGCGGGCGACATGTCCAGCTTTGCGTCGCAGCAGTATGTGGATACCGCCCACGGCATGGGACTGCAGGTCTGGGCAGCGGTCAACAATTTTGAGTCGCAGGAGCTGCCGGATCACAACACGTTCCTGACTACGCTGGATTCGCGGTCCCATCTCATCGATCAGCTGATCAGTGAGTGCACCGCCTATGGCATTGATGGCATCAATGTGGATCTGGAACAGATCGATTCCGCATACGGCCATGACTATATTGAATTCATCAGGGAGCTGTCCATTGCCTGCCGTGATCATCAGCTCGTCCTGTCGGTTGATGATTATCCGGCCTATGATTTCAACAGCCATTATGACATCGCGGAGCAGGGTGTTTTCTGCGACTATGTTGTAATCATGGGATATGACGAGCACTATGCGGGCAGCCAGGAGGCAGGATCCGTCTCCTCAATCGGCTATGTGACGGACGGAATCAGGATGGCACTCGACAAGGTGCCGAAGGACAAGGTCATCAATGCGGTGCCGTTCTATTCCCGGATCTGGAAAACGCAGGGAGGAACCGTTTCCTCCGAGGCGTACGGCATGCAGGATATCCAGAACTACATATCGGAGCATGGAATGACGGTCAGCTGGGATGCCGCAACCGGACAGAACTATACGGAAGCATCGGACGGAGACACCCTGGTCCAGATCTGGGTAGAGGATGCCCAGTCCCTGAAGGAGAAGCTTGACGTCATGGCGGCGGATGACATTGCCGGTGTGGCGGAGTGGAAGCTCAGCTTCGAGACGCCGGATGTCTGGGATGTCATCGCGGCCTATATGGGAAGTTAGCAGGAAGGATTGCCTTGAAGACGGAATATGTATCCATGACACAGGATGACATTGACCGGGATGCGATTGCCCGGGCAGGTGAAATCCTGAAGTCGGGAGGCCTGGTGGCGTTTCCGACGGAAACCGTGTACGGACTGGGAGGCGATGCGCTCAATCCCGAGTCATCCCGCAGAATCTATGCGGCAAAGGGGAGACCCTCGGACAATCCGCTGATTGTACATGTATGCCGTTATGAGGATATTTCCCGTATCGTGACGGAAATTCCCGCGGGAGCCGGAAAGATGGCGAAAGCCTTCTGGCCCGGCCCGCTTACCATGATCTTCAACAAGAGTCCCCTTGTCCCCTATGAGACAACAGGCGGACTGGATACGGTAGCGGTCCGCTTCCCGTCCAACACGATTGCACACGCTCTGATCGAGGCAGGCGGAGGCTATATTGCGGCTCCGAGCGCAAACCGCTCCGGCAGACCCTCCCCTACGGTTGCCCGGTACTGTCGGGAAGATCTCGACGGAAGGGTCGACATGATCATTGACGGAGGACCGGTCGGGATCGGCCTGGAATCCTCCATTATCGATTTCACGGAGGAGGAGCCGACGATCCTGCGGCCGGGATATATCACGCGGGAGATGATGGAACAGGTTCTGGGCCATGTGGAGGTGGATCATACGATTATTGATCCGAAGTCCGGTATCGTGCCCAAGGCCCCGGGAATGAAATACCGTCATTACGCACCCAAAGGCAGCCTGACCATCGTCGAAGGCCCCGCGGACAAGGTGGTGAACTATATCAATGAACACCTTGAGAAGGCGAAGGCACGGGGCGAGAAGACTGGCGTCATCTGCACGCATGAAACCAGGGACCGGTACATTGCGGATTCCGTCAAGGATGTGGGCAGCAGGGACAATGTGGATGAAATTGCCGGTAATCTGTTCCATGTCCTGCGCGAGTTTGACGATGAGAAGGTGACCTGGATGTATTCGGAAGCGTTCTACGGAACAGGCTTCCACATGGCGGTCATGAATCGCCTGCAGAAGTCTGCGGGCCAGCAGATCGTGCACCTTTCCTGAGGAACAGGCAGACAGATCCGGGTCCGGACGAAATACGGGCGGACCGGGGGACTAAAAGCAAGGGGGATAAAGATGATAGCAATAGGAAGCGACCACGGAGGATTTGATCTGAAGGCGGCGGTGATCCGGCATCTTCAGGACAGGGGACTGGAAGTCGAGGACTGCGGGACGTACAGCAAGGCGTCGTGTGACTATCCGGAGTTTGCAAAGAGTGTTGCACACGCAGTGGCAGAGGGCAGGGCTAAGAAGGGCATCGTCATCTGCACGACCGGAATCGGGGTGTCCATCACAGCCAATAAGGTTCACGGCATCCGGTGTGCGCTGTGCAGTGATGTCACGAGCGCACGTCTTACAAGGCTTCACAACGACGCCAATGTGCTGGCAATGGGCGCCGGTCTGATCGGGGAAAACGTTGCGATGGATATCGTGGATACCTTCCTCGGAACGGAATTTTCGGGGGAGGAGAGGCATGTGCGCCGGATCCGCGCCATTGAGGAATGAGGCGCTGCGGAACAGGCATTGTAAAGTCTGTTTTCGAGGGATATCATGACATAAGGGTCAGAACTATCAGATGATGCGCGGCGTGACCACCGCAGAAAAGAGGGAACATGGCTAAACTTGTAATCATGGAACATCCGCTGATCCAGCACAAAATCGGTTTCATCCGGCGCCGGACGACCGGGACGAAGGCCTTTCGCGAGACAGTTGGCGAAATTGCCATGCTGCTGTGCTACGAGGCAACGAGGGACCTGGAGCTGTCCGACGTGGAAATTGATACGCCGATTGCACACACAACCGTCAAGGAGCTCAAAGGCAAGAAGCTTGCCGTTGTTCCGATTCTGCGCGCGGGACTTGGCATGGTGGACGGCATGCTGAAGATGATTCCGGCTGCGAAGGTCGGCCATATCGGACTGTATCGCGATCCGAAGACACTCAAGCCGGTCGAGTATTACTGCAAGCTTCCCGCTGACTGTGCGGACCGCGAGGTGTTCGTGGTGGATCCCATGCTTGCGACAGGGGGCTCCTCCGTTGATGCGGTTTCCCTTCTGAAAAAGCATGGCTGCAAGAAAATTCATTTCCTGTGTATTATAGCGGCGCCCGAAGGCGTAAAGGCCTTTACGGCTGCACATCCCGATGTGGACCTGTATGTCGGCGCACTCGATGATCACCTCAACGAGAACGGCTATATTGTGCCGGGTCTCGGGGATGCGGGCGACCGCATTTTCGGAACAAAATAACACACGGCATTTTAACTCCCACCAGGTGCGTCGCAGCCCTGGTGGGTTTTTCTTTCGGCATTATACTTTCCCTTTTAAGGAGACCATACTATGTCAGGCAAGAGAAATGACTACATTACCTGGGATGAATATTTTATGGGCGTGGCGCAGCTTTCTGCGATGCGCTCGAAGGATCCGCATACGCAGGTCGGCTCCTGTATTGTCAGCAGCGACCACAAGATTCTCTCCATGGGATATAACGGCCTGCCGGCAGGCTGCGATGATGATTCGTTCCCATGGGAGAGGGAGGCGGAACGCCCGGAGGACACAAAATATCCGTATGTCACACACTCGGAGCTGAATGCCATCCTGAACTTCCGGGGAGGCTCACTCGAAGGGGCTACGCTGTATGTGACACTGTTTCCATGTAATGAATGTGCCAAGGCCATCATCCAGGCCGGAATCCGCACCATTGTCTATGGATCGGACAAATATGCGGACTCCGATGCGACCCGCGCGAGCAAGAAGATGCTGAACGCCGCCGGAGTGCGCTATTATCAGTATCAGGAGACGGGCCGGCAAATTCACATGATTGTCTGATTTGAACAAAAACAGTCGTTTTTTGTACATGGTTTTGTGTAAAACGAACGCTACCCCGTTGCCTGCAGGATGGTTTCAGTGTAAAATATGTCTCAAATGACAGCCTTCCGGGGACGGGCTGGATGAAGATTGATCCTTATGATGTGAGAGGGGCTCACGCAAGTCAGATGGGGGGACCGGACAGCCAGAACCGTCTTCAGGACGGGATTCATATCCTGCGGAACATATCCATGCTGGGACAGCTTGGCCTGTCCCTGATCATGCCGGTTCTTCTGTGTATGTTCGCCTGCAGTTACCTGAGCCGGCGGTTCGGGATATGGGTCTACATTCCGGGATTCATACTCGGCATCGGGGCCGGGTTCATGACGGCATATAAAGTCTACCTTTCCGTGATCAGGAAAAACACCAGTAAACAATCGAGGGACGGGATCGGCTTCAACCAGCATCTGTAGCAGCTTGCCTGCAGGTTTGGTTCCCGTGACAGTAATCATGAAGATTCAGAGCGCAGTCAGAAAAGAGACACTTTTTATCCTGACAGGGACCGGTATCGGGACCGGCATTATGATCGCAGCTTTTTACGGACTGCACCGCGCAATTCCGGAATCGGTGCCGTTCGGTTTGCCGGTTGTAACGGCGGGTATCATCGGATGGCTTGTTGCCACGGCGAACTTCTTCCTGATGGGTCTGGCGGTTCAGAAGGTCGCTTCCACGCAGAATGAGGATGACGCAAGGCGGCGGATGACCGTAAGCCTGCGTTACCGCACGATGATGCAGCTTGCGTGGGCCGCTGCGGCGCTGCTTGCGCCTGTATTCAATGCGGCAGCGGGAATTATTCCCCTCTTCCTTCCCAGCCTCCTCATCAAGCTGAGGGCAGCCGGGAATCAGAGGAAGGGAGAAAGCAAGAAGGAGGTGAACGCATAACATTATGAGTGAAACCTTTGAAATCAACGGGGCCAGGATTTATGCCAGGATCCATACCGGCATTCCGGTCCTCGGGGATATACCGATCACAGAGACGCTGGTCGTCAGCTGGATCGTGATGGCAGTTCTCACGATTCTGTGCATTGTTCTGACCAGGAACCTGCGGGTCGAGAATATCTCGAAGCGGCAGGCGATTGCGGAATACCTCGTCGAAATGGCCAACAGCTTCGTGAGGAACAACACGGGAGGAGGCCATAAGTGGGACAAGCTGATCCCTTTTGTGGCAGCGCTGTTTGCCACGAGTGTTGTCAGCAATCTCATCTGTCTCATCGGACTCAGGAGTCCGACTGCGGACCTCTCCGTCGAGGCTGCCTGGGCGACGGTCGTGTTCATCATGATTACCGCAACGAAGATCCGGACAAACGGGGTCGGCGGCTACCTGAAGGGATTTACAACGCCGATCTTCGTCATGACGCCGTTTAATATTCTGTCGGAGCTTGCGACACCGGTCAGCATGGCGTGCCGTCACTTCGGCAATATTCTGTCCGGTATCGTCATTGACGGACTGATTTACTGGGCACTGGCGCTGGCCTCCGGGGCAATCCTGGGACTGCTGCCAGGCATTGTGGGGAAAACATTGTCCAACATTCCGATCCTTCAGGTCGGAATTCCGGCGGTCGCAGGTCTGTATTTTGACTGGTTCACCGGATTTATGCAGGCTTTTATTTTCTGCATGCTGACGATCATGTATATCGCTAATGCGGCAGAGGAATAAATGGTTTCAGACTCTCATTATATTTTCATAAGCAGGAGGTAGCACCATGGGAGATTTTCAGTTACTGGCAAGAGGTATTGCATTAGCAGGATGCGGCATCGGCGCCGGATGTGCACTGATTGCAGGTATCGGACCCGGTATCGGCGAAGGTAATGCCGTTGCCAAGGCACTGGAGGCCATCGGACGTCAGCCGGAATGCAAGGGCGATGTCACCAGCACCATGCTGCTGGGCTGTGCCATTGCGGAGACTACCGGTATTTACGGCTTCGTTACCGGTCTGCTGCTCATTTTCGTGGCACCCGGCATGTTCATGAGATATCTGCAGTAATCTTCTGCAGCGGTATGCAGGGAACAGTCAGGTAACGAAAGGTACGGGACACGACATGGAATATCAATCTTTGGTAACGATCGTTCCGTGGCAGTTCATTTTTACGATCATAAATCTGTTCATACAGGTGCTGATTTTCAAGAAACTGTTGTTCAAGCCCATCAACAGCATCATTGAGAAGCGCCAGAAGCTGGCGGACGAGAAAATCAGGGATGCCGCAGATGCGCAGGCGAAGGCAGATGCCCTGAAGTCTCAGTACGAACAGGGCATCGCGGATGCGAAGTCGCAGGCGACACAGATCATTCAGGACGCGCAGAAGGAAGCGTCTGCCCGTGCGGAGGAAGTAGTCAGACAGGCACAGGAGCAGGCGGTCTTACTCAAGTCCAAAGCGGAGGCGGAAATTGCGCAGGAACGCCGCAAGGCGGTGAATGACGCCAAGGATGAGATCGGCGGGCTCGCGATGGATATCGCGGGAAAGGTCGTTGAAAAGGAAATCCACGAGGAAGATCACAGGAAACTGATTGACGAGTTTATTGAAAAAGTAGGAGATGCGTCATGACAAATGCTGCAGGGCTTTATGGACAGAGTCTGTATGACCTTGCCGCAGAGGAAAACCTGACGGATGAAATCATGCAGGAAATGGATACGGTCGACGGAATCTTCCGTGAGAATCCGGACTATATCCGGCTTCTTCTGGAGCCCTCCATTCACAGGGGAGACCGGCTCCGGCTTCTGGATGATGCTTTCCGGGATCAGATTCATCCCTATCTGCTGAATTTCCTGAAGGTGCTGACCGAAAAGGGACTCCTCAGGGAATATCGCCGGAGTCTGAAGAGATTCAGGACTGATTACAACCGGGACCATGGCATTACCGAGGCGGTGGTAACGACGGCGGTTCCCCTTACGGATTCGGAAAGGGATGCCCTCCTTGGCAGGCTGGAGAAGATCAGCGGCAAGAAGGTTTTTCTGACGCAGAAGGTGAATACGGGACTTCTCGCAGGTGTGCGTGTGGAACTGGATGGCAGATCCTACGACGGCACCGTGAAGGGAAGATTAGATGATCTTCGCAGTAAGGTCAGCAATACAGTAATCTGAAAAGGATGTGGCTTAAATGGAATTAAAACCAGAGAAAATATCCGAGGTCATTCGCAGCCAGATCAAATACTATGAGAACGCGATCATCCAGAATGAAACGGGAACGGTACTGACCGTCGGCGATGGCATTGCCAGCTGCAGCGGGCTTCAGAACTGCATGGCAGGCGAGCTTCTGGAATTTGCGGACGGCACTTATGGTATGGCGCAGAATCTGAATGAGAATACGGTTTCTGCGGTTCTGTTCGGCAGTGACACCGGAATCAGTGAGGGGCAGACCGTGAAGCGGACCGGCCGCGTGGTTTCGGTGCCGGTCGGCGATGCGATCATCGGCCGTGTCGTAAATGCGATCGGACAGCCGATCGACGGCAGCGGCCCGATCGACACCAGCGAATTCCGGGCAGTAGAATCCCCTGCTCCCGGAATTATTGACCGGCAGCCGGTGAAAGAGCCGCTGCAGACAGGTATCAAGGCGATAGACTCCATGATTCCGATCGGCCGCGGACAGCGTGAGCTGATTATCGGTGATCGTCAGACAGGCAAGACGACGATCGCGACAGATACGATCCTGAACCAGAAGGGCAAAGATGTTATCTGCATCTACGTCGCAATCGGGCAGAAACGCTCCACGGTATCCAGCCTTGTGGAACGCCTTCGGGAAGGCGGAGCTATGGATTACAGCATCGTCGTGGCCGCAACTGCATCCGAACCGGCGCCGCTGCAGTACATCGCACCCTACGCAGGCTGTGCGATGGGCGAATATTACATGCATAAGGGGAAGCATGTTCTTATCATCTATGATGATCTGTCCAAGCATGCCGTTGCTTACCGTGCACTTTCCCTGCTGATCCGCAGACCGCCGGGACGTGAGGCTTATCCCGGTGATGTTTTCTATCTTCACTCAAGGCTTCTGGAACGTGCCGCGAAGCTGTCCGACGAAAAGGGCGGCGGTTCGCTGACAGCACTTCCGATCATCGAAACACAGGCGGGAGATGTTTCTGCCTATATTCCGACGAATGTCATTTCCATCACGGATGGACAGATCTTCCTCGAGACGGAGCTGTTCCACTCCGGAATCATGCCTGCCGTCAATCCCGGTATTTCGGTATCGCGAGTCGGCGGAAATGCACAGATCAAAGCGATGAAGAAGGTTGCGGGAACCCTGAAACTGGTATATTCCCAGTACCGTGATCTGCAGTCGTTTGCACAGTTCGGCTCCGACCTCGATGAGGATACGAAGGAGCGGCTGGCGCAGGGCGAGCGCATCGTGGAGGTTCTCAAGCAGAAAAACGGCTCTCCTGTTCCGGTTGAAAAACAGGTGGCGATTCTGTACGCGGTTGTCAACCGGTTTCTCACGGACGTTCCGGTTAAGAACATACACTCCTATGAGCAGGGCCTCTACCGGTTCCTGGATGACAACCCGGATGGCATTGCAGCCATGAAGGGAATTCAGACGACCGGGAAGCTGGAGGGGGAGACGGAGGAACACCTGAAGTCCGCTCTGGATTCCTATACGAAAAAGTTTCTGGGTAACATCGCACAGTAAAGGAGAAGACAATGGCTGCAGCAAATATGAAAGCCGTCAAGCTCCGGATTAAAAGTGTCGAGAATACCATGCAGATCACGAAGGCGATGCAGCTCGTGGCCGCATCGAAGCTTCGTAAAGCCAAGGAAAAGGCAGATGAGACAAAGCCGTATCTGGACACCCTGAAGGCCACGCTCACGGATATCGCCAACGGAAACACGGATTTTCAATCTCCTTATACGAAGGAAGGAACCAATGAGAAATGGCTCTATATCGTGATTGCCGGTGACCGGGGACTGGCGGGTGGTTATAACGCCAATTTGTTCCGTTTCATGGATGCGCAGTCCCGCGGCCGCGACATCACGGCACTTCCGCTTGGGAAGAAGGCGGTTGATTATCTGCGTCACAGGCAGATTCCGATCCTGACGGAGGAATTCGCCGAGGTTGGCAGTATTACGGTTTCCGATTGCTTTGAAATAGCCAGGCTGGTCTGCGCGGAATATCGAAAGGGCGAGTTCGGCCATGTCATGATGTGCTATACGAACTTTGTATCCATGCTGTCGCAGGTGCCGCAGGCGGTATCCATGCTGCCCCTGTCGGACTTCCGCAGCGGGGAGAATCCGCAGCAGGGCCCGCGCGACCTGATCCTGTATGAGCCGGACTCGGAAACGGTCTTTAACGCCATCGCTCCGGAGTATCTGGCAGGCCTCGTGTACTCGAGCGTGAAGCTGTCCGTCGCCAGCGAGCTGGCGGCAAGACGCACCGCAATGGAATCCGCAACGGATAATGCGGAAGAAATGATCAGCGATCTGAACCTGTATTACAACAGGGCACGTCAGGCAAGCATTACACAGGAAATTACGGAGATTGTCGCAGGTGCGGAAGAGCCATGACCGGTCTGCATCATATGTAAACTTTAGGAGGATTCAATGAGCGAACAACATGTAGGAAAGGTGATACAGGTCACGGGACCCGTACTGGACATTCGCTTCAGTGAAGAGGAGCTGCCTGCCCTGAATAATGCCATTGAACTGGATGTGCAGGGACGCCGGCTCGTAGCGGAGGTTGCGCAGCAGATCGGGGATGATGTCGTCCGCTGTATAGCCATGAGCTCAACGGACGGCCTCGTCCGCGGTGCCGATGCAACTGATACAGGCAAATCCATCGAGGTACCGGTCGGCGAGGAATGCCTCGGCAGAATGTTCAACCTTCTGGGCGAGCCGATCGACAACATGCCGGCACCCGAAACGAAGGAAAAGTGGACCATTCACCGTCCTGCGCCGTCTTTCGAGGAGCAGGTTCCGGCACAGGAAATCTTCGAGACCGGCATCAAGGTCGTAGACCTGATCTGCCCGTATGCCAAGGGCGGCAAGATCGGTCTGTTCGGAGGCGCAGGCGTTGGCAAGACCGTCCTGATCATGGAGCTGATCCATAACGTAGCCACAAACCACGGCGGCATTTCCGTATTTACCGGTGTCGGTGAACGCACCCGTGAGGGCAATGACCTCTACGGCGAGATGAAGGAAAGCGGTGTTCTGGACAAAACCGCCCTGGTATATGGTCAGATGAATGAACCGCCGGGAGCCAGAATGAGAGTCGGCCTGTCGGGACTGACGATGGCGGAATATTTCCGTGATGTGAAGAATCAGGATGTGCTCCTTTTCATTGATAATATTTTCCGTTTCACTCAGGCAGGATCCGAGGTTTCTGCCCTGCTGGGACGCATGCCTTCAGCCGTAGGTTATCAGCCTACACTCGCGACGGAAATGGGTGCGCTGCAGGAGCGCATTACCTCGACTAAGAAAGGTTCCATCACCTCGGTACAGGCGGTCTATGTACCTGCTGATGACCTGACGGATCCTGCACCCGCAACAACATTCACGCACCTGGATGCCACGACTGTTCTGTCGCGTGACATCGCGTCCCGCGGTATTTACCCTGCGGTGGATCCGCTGGAATCCACGAGCCGCATTCTTTCACCGGATGTCGTTGGCGAGGAACATTACGAAGTGGCAAGGGGAGTGCAGCAGGTCCTGCAGAGATACCGCGAACTTCAGGATATTATTGCCATCATGGGTATGGATGAACTGTCCGATGAGGACAAGGAAACGGTGTTCCGTGCCCGCAAGATTCAGAACTTCATGTCCCAGAGCTTTTCCGTTGCGGAGCAGTTTACCGGTCTCCCCGGCAAATATGTACCGCTGAAGGAGACAATCCGCGGATTCCGGATGATTCTGAACGGCGAATGCGACGAACTTCCAGAGAGCGCGTTCCTGATGGTAGGAACCATTGACGAAGCGTTCGAGAAGGCGAAGCAGCAGAAACACTAACCGGCTGCCGGGGGAAAGGAGAAAGCTATGTCAGCATACGAGCTGCAGGTCGTCTCGGTAGACGGACTGGAATTTGACGGCGAAGTGCAGCGGGTGACACTGCGCACGATCGATGGCGATGTGGCGATCCTTGCCAGACACACAAATTACTGCACGGCAGTCGGTATGGGAACTGCGAAGGTCATTCTTCCGGACAACACGGAGCGCAGGGCGGCCTGCATCGGAGGGATGATTTCCGTGATGAACGGGAAATGCCGGATCCTTCCCACGACGTGGGAATGGAGCAGCGAGATCGATGTGGAACGCGCGGAGCGCGCCAGGGACCGGGCAAAGGAGAAGCTTGCGGATGCCACACTTTCCCGGGAAGCCAGAGCCCACGCGCAGGCGAAGCTGTACAGGGCACTCGTCCGCCTGCAGTCCGCTGGTAAATAATCCGATCATATGGTAGAATCTACGCGTTTCCGGACAGGATCCGGGTAAGGTTCAATATGCGTAATACCATCCTTCGGATTGTCTATGCAATAGGAGTTTTTATCGTTACCGTTGTCCTGCTGGAGCTGTTTACAAACCATGACTCCACACAGACAACAGCTGAAATGTCAGATGCAGTGCTGCCGGTTGTATCCATGCAAAACGGCAGCACTGTTTTTAATGCGCTCCCGGGCTTCACGGAGCGGCGTGATCCGGGGCAGTACCGGGCTCCGGTGTCACCGGTCGGACCGGACCGGACGGTTCATTTCGCGGTGAACACCTATGGAAGAAAGGTAATTTCGCTGTCGTTTGAGGTCCGTGACCTTACCGGTACAAGATTGTTCGAGAAAGGCCGGATTGAACCGCTTCCCGCGCCGGACAACAACACACTCGAAACCTCCGTCACATTTCAGAACCTGATTTCGACCGGGCAGGAATATCTGCTCGTTCTTCTCGTCTCTACCCAGGACGCACAGGATATCACCTACTATACCCGTTTTTACTATTCCGAAGATGAAACCGCGGCGGCGGGTGCAATGGATGCCGTCGCATTCGCGCAGAGGTTCCATGAAAGCACGGTCACAGGACAGGACAGGGAAAATGTGGAACCCTATATCGAACCGGATGACACGCTTCCTGACACGGATTATTCCCGTGTATCCATTCATTCCAGCTACGAGATGATCACCTACGGCCAGCTCGCCCCGAATGAGGTCATGCCGGGAGTGTTCACTCTGCTGTCCGTCAACGGACGCACTTATTCCCTCTCCTATCAGTGCAAGCTCGCTGTCTCAGCGGACGAAGGGATCTCCTACTATGACGTCACGGAGCAGTACCGCCTTTATCGGGCAGATGACCGCTTCCAGCTGATCGAATATGACCGGCAGATGCAGCAGATTTTTGATCCGGAGGCACAGGTCTACGCGCCGGACATGATTGAACTCGGGATCGGGACACCGCAGCAGGTAATGAGTTCCGATGACGGGGAAACTGTTGCGTTCATCAGTGACGGGAGGCTGTACGCATGCCACACCGCCAGAAACAGGCTGGCGGTCATCTACTCGTTCGCGGACGCTGACAGCACGGATCCGCGCGAGAACAATCTCATGCATGATATGAGAATTCTCAGGGTGGGGGAAGGCGGCAATGTTGAGTTCCTTGTTTATGGCTACATGAACCGCGGCCAGCACGAAGGCAGGACGGGCGTTGCTGAATTTCTGTACAACAGCGAGTACCGGACGATTGAGGAGAAGACATTCATCCCGTTTCAGGGATCATACGAGGTTCTGCGCGCCCAGATGGAACGGGGCAGCTATCTGTCACCTGAAAATGTGCTGTACCTGACAGTCGACGACACTCTGTACGAGGTGGACCTTGCGGGCGAAACAACCCGCGTACTGGAGCCGGATCTGGCCGCCAGCGGCGGGATGGAATCTTACGAGGGCAGGATGATTGCAAGGCTCGAGACGACGGAAGGGAAGGCAACCGGCAATATTGTACTGACGGATCTGTCGGACCGCTCGCAGCAGCTCATACGCGCGGAGGACGGGGAATACCTGTCGCCGCTGGGATTTATCGGAAACGACCTCATCTACGGAATTTCCAGAAACGCGGATGCGGTCACAGATGCCTTCGGAGACATATTCTGTCCGATGTACAGCCTCCGGATTGTCAGCCCCGATCTGGAGCAGCTGGAGAATTATGACCAGTCGCCTCTGTATATCTCCGGTGTTGACGTAGGCGAGAGCCAGATCACGATTCACCGTGTCCTGCAGAGCAGGGAGGAAGCCTCCGGCGGACTGACCTATCAGCCTTCAACGGATGACCAGATCGTATCCCGGAATGAGGGTGCGCAGCAGGAGAACCCCCTGCTTGCTTCCCGCAGTGATGAGCTGCGGCTGAATGTCACGGATCTTGCCGCCGACGGGCTGGACCCGGATGAGGTGAGACTCGTATTGCCTAAGGAAGTCCTGTATGAGCGCGGCCGGGAGATTACGGTTGTTAATTCCGGTACAGATCGTACAGACAGGAAACAGGAAAGGTACTATATCTATTCGCTGTATGGGTTCCTTGGCTGTACTTCGGACCTGTCAGACGCGGTTCTCACAGCGCAGCAGACGGACGGCGCAGTGACGGATGCACGGGGCAGTACAGTCTGGTGGAAACCG
The DNA here is from genome assembly GCA_900316855.1 of uncultured Lachnospiraceae bacterium. Classification (GTDB taxonomy): domain Bacteria; phylum Bacillota; class Clostridia; order Lachnospirales; family Lachnospiraceae; genus CAG-791. The sequence goes on from ONEK01000013.1 coordinate 56,608, forward strand.
GTCAGCGATGAGGCCAGGATCACCTCCCTGCCGGAGGAAGAGGTGAATGCCGATCCCGATTCCGTGAGTGCCTGCCTGAAGATGATTGCAAAGCTGGAAGGGTCCGCGGCAGAGGTCAGCCCTGCGGACAAAAGACCTGCGAAGGAGCGTCTCCTGGAGATCGCAGACAGCAGCATTGTGCTGGATCTTTCGGGTCTTGAGCTTGCACAGATCGAATGCTATATCGAACGGGGAACGCCGGTGCTGGCAGCGACAGGCAGGGAATCTGCTGTCCTGATTACGGGCTACACACCGGATTCCATCACCGTGATGGATCCCGCTGCAGGCAGTATCCATACTCTCCGCATGGACACGGCGGAGCAGATATTCCACACCAGCGGCGGTAAATTCCTGTGTTATATCCATTCCGGCGCGGATGTGGACTCCGCCATGCCGTAACAGATCAGGCTTTCTCCCAGGTAAAAACCGATGCGTCCGGAAGGAGTTCCCGGATCTTCCGGATGGCATATTGTTCCATGTCCTGCTCCACGGCGGCGGGGTAATGATAATATCCCCCATCCTGTTCAAACGGATATTGAACGAGCGCGGAGTGAGGGAGAGACTGCCGCAGGTTTTTCAGGTAGCTTCCGGAAATTCTGAAGCTGCCGACACTGAAATCCCTGACGAGGGACAGATCTATTTCATTGCTCAGCGCGCGGAACAACGCGTCATAGCTCTCCTGCCATCCGGGAAACCAGATCATGGGGTCCAGGCACAGCCGTACGGGAAAACCGTGGCGGAGAGCAGATTGTGCCGAAGAAAGGCGTGCGTGCAGATCCGGTGTCCCGTGTTCCCATCGTGCAATCACATCTTCCGGAGAGAGTGTCATAGCCAGAATGAAGCGCGGGCAGGGGCATAACCGGTCCCACAGATCCGTGCGCGCACACTTTGTCCGAAGTTCCACGGTCAGTCCTGCAAGGCTGAGAACCTGTTCGTTCCACTCCTGCACATAACCTGTCATATCCTCCAGCGCCAGGAGATCCGTATCATAGGAAATGCACAGATAAACAGGGAACTGTGCGAGCAGCTGCCGGATCTTCCGGTAAGTCTCCCCGGAATTGACAAAGACCACGATATTGCCGGAAGGATACATTCCCTTCAGGTAACAGTATTCACAGTCATAAAGGCAGTTCATGACCATGGAGGTGTAATAGAAATGCTCGTTCCCGAAATCCTGGCAGACAGGAGCGCCCGGGAAAACACGTTCACCATTTCCGGCAGCCAGAATCAGGTTCTGATGCGCATGCTGCAGCACAGGATCCTGCCGTCTGCGATTGAAAACATCCTTGTAATGCCGGATCGGGATGATGCAGGCATCGGGAAAACGGGAGAGGATACGGCGGGTTCTGTCGGTATCAAGAACCTCCTCCTCCACATAAATATGCCGGAATCGTTCCGGTTGTAAGGGTATTCTGCAATTCATCGAGGATCTTCTTTCCGCTTCTTCTGTCCGGTACAGGGAGTCTTCCGGATTCCCGCAGGGAACGGATCCATGCCTGAACAGGGAAATCTGCAAGGACAGCATACCGTACAAGCTGCTGACACTGCACCCTCATGGCGGCGGAAGTCAGCAGACTATCCGCAAGGATGTCCGAGATATACCGGATCTCTTCTTCTGCGGCGGCATTCCCGGGGTGATCTGCAAATGAGTGCTGAAGCTGCGCAAGATATTCCGCGGCGGCGGGAAGCACGGCTTCTGCCTGCCGCTTAAGTTTGCTTTTGTCCGGAAGCTGCTCTCCGTAATCGGAAACATATTTCAGGAACTGCATCTGATGGGGGCCCAGATAGTGCCCTCCCGCTTCAGCGATTGCACCCGCTTCCATGTCATGAAGGCGGGCGGCTCTGTCCTGCGCACAGCCTCCGGACACAGACCCGCGGTAAACAGAGGAGGAAGTCACAAGATCCGCCTCCGGCAGGCAGGAGGAAGTCATGAGATCCGGGTAGAAGCTTCTGCCGCTCCAGGCGCTTGTGACTTTCCGGCACAGATAAAGGGAATCTGCGGGAGCAGGCGGATCCGGCTCCGCAGCGCAGGAACCGAAATTGACGAGCAGAACCTGCGGATATGCCGCTTCCGCCTCCAGCTTTTCCAGGACAGCGCCCGTACAGGCTGCCGCCTGGATCGGACCGGCACCGGTGACGGTCACCACAAGGGGCAGATCTTCCGCGCGGAACTGCTGGTAGGCTCTCAGGCCGGTCCGCTTCATCCTGTAATGCTCCACGAGCGGACTGGCTTCCGGATAAAGGGCACAGAACAGCAGAATGATCGGATTTGATATCATTTCAGACGTAAGGCTCAACCTCTTCAGGAAATTTCCCTGTGGAACGAATGATGGCCGGATCGATGCGTATGGCCTCCCCCGCCCAGCATCCGCTGCAGCGTCTGCTGATCCTGTGCCGCATGCATCATGGCGGCCCGTACCACGGGGAAAGCGTGATAGCGCGCGATAAATTCCGGCAGCTGTGTGAGAAAGACACCGGATGTTACCGAGGCGTCCGTTACTGCATCGTGAAAATGTTCATCCCCGGAAGCAATTCCCGCAAGCGCAGCGGCATGCTCCAGTGTCATGGAGGATTTCAGACCGAACAGATACTGGAGGATGACCTGTGTATCAACGAGACGATCATTCTGAAGACACGCAGGCGGTGCGGTGTGCTGCCGTTCAAAGGCAAGCCGCAGGATTTCAATGTCGGCAAGGACGGCATGACCGCAGATGAGATCGGCATCCTGCAGGAACGATGCAATGTCACGGACAGCCTCGCGTTCCGGGATCCCGCTGGCTGCCAGGAACCGGTCGGTGAATCCGGTCACACGGGCAACATAAGGGGTGAGCCGCACACCGTGCGGGAGCTTTACATAGGTGGAATACTCGTGCAGTTTCTGCCAGGAACCATCGCGAAGCTGTAGAAGGATTCCTGCAAATCTTTAAGGAAAGAATCGAAGTTGTGATGAGAGAAGAAACATCTTCATCAGGAAGATGTTTCTTCTCTCATTGCTATTTCGATTTTTCCGGGTTGA
>ONEK01000036.1 GCA_900316855.1 uncultured Lachnospiraceae bacterium
TACTTTTGCCTGTGCCATAACCGATACCTCGTTCCTTGTTGCATCGATTATATCACGGTAAGAAGAATATAGCTAGTTATTTAATTTATCACGTACTAGGTTGCCTTCGGAATGCTATGAAGCAAGATTTTTCTCTGAAAACGGAGAACTGCATATCTTTGAAACGGAAACCAGCAGAAAGGCTGTTGAAATTAGGGATGACGGAACGGATTGTATCGACGCCTGTTATGAGTTGGACGGCAGATTCCGCAGCCTGGGCCGGAAGCTGACCATTCGCAAAAATCTTGCTGTTGATGAAGACGGACAAAGTTACATTGCAAATACCCGTCTCATCGGTATTGAGTGAGGTGACTGACATGGCATATGGACAAAGTGGCACTAATGGTGTCTTCAGGAAGCAGGGCAATAATAACTACGGCGGTGGCAGTCATTTTAACCAGGGCGGCAGCCACAAAGGCAGCGGACATTCCGGAAACGGTAATTTCCACAGTAAAAGCGGATATAAGAAAAATAATTTTCGGAACGATGGAAATAAATATGTCGGCGCACCCTATAATTTTGTTCCTTTTACGGAGAAGGTTCAACCGTTAGAGGAATCGGATCTGGTACTGCATAATGCGGTGAGAGATGATCTCTATAGCGGAGAAATTTCCTACGCGTTTATGGCACATACACCAATCATCGTCGATAACGGGAGGGGAAAATTTGCACAGGATGCCTATAATCGTGCCGCTATTCCGGGTAGCACCATCCGCGGAATGATTCGCGCGAATGCGCAGGTTCTGGGCTTTTCCAGCATGAGTGATGACATTGATGATTATGCTCTGATGTTTCGCCACGTTGGGGTGAATAATGAACTCAAATCGATCGATCACAGCTATAAAGATATCCTTGGTGCAAAATCTGTGCAGATTCCGGGAGGTGGTGGTAAAAATATCAGCGTCCTGTTGAATGTACAGGCAGGTTATATCCAGAAAAGAGGCAGGGATTATGTAATTATCCCATGCGTATCCAATGTAATCGATGACCAGCATGGAAAGATGAATTACTATTACCTGAGCGAACGGACCGTTATAGAATCCTATTTAAATGACGGGGGAAAATATGCCTATGAGGGATTACTGAGTGATACGAACAATCACCTTGCTCATAATCCATATAAACCGAATACACCGAATGAATATGGAAAGTATACTCCCTTCATAAATATCGGTTCCGAAACGCAGGCGGCATGGGTTGATCCTTATGATGACTTCGGCAAAAAAAACACCAATAAAAGAGGACAGTTAACAGATTTTATTCGAAAGCAATATCATCCATGCTCCTTCCCTGTGTCCTATGAAGTTACCGGTAAGCGCGTGACGGCGGTCGGCAAGCCTGATCAATACGGCCTTAATGGTTATGCACTGCTGTCAGGAGCAATGCAGAAAAAGAAAGCAATTTATATTATTCCGGAAATGGACCAAAGCCCGGATGTGGAGGTGCTGCCTATTCCAGCTGATGATATCAGGGCTTATCAGATCGACCTGGAAAATAAAAAGAATATCGTCCGCGCGAATATGAGCTTTTTCTCTCTTCCCAAAGAAAATGAGATACGCCCTGTATTCTATATCAACAAACAGGAGGATCAGGATTTAGACTACAACCCAGAGGATCAGCGTTTATACTTCGGATATACACCTAACATCCGCCTGTTTTATAAGCATACTATTAAAGACGGACTACCTTCGCCGCAAAAAAATGCTTCGCTCGACATGGCAAAGGCCATGTTCGGTTTTATTAAGGGAAAAGGCTCGATTGACAGCTATAAATCAAGAATTTCTTTCAGCGAGGCAATTGCGGAAGGCAGGTCAGATGCAGATCGTGTCCAGGTGATACTGGGAGAACCGAAGCCGACAAGTTTCAATGACTATCTGGAAACGAAAAATGGGCATGCTGTAACATACAACACAGATGGGTTTAAGCTGCGCGGAGCGAAACAGTATTGGTTGAGAGATCAACCTAAAATCCCGGATCTTTCGAATAATAAGAACGACAACACGAAGTCCTCGTTTGTTCCGCTCAAATCCGGGACGTGTTTCAAGGGCAAGATCAGGTTCGATAATCTTTCAAAGGAAGAGCTGGGCTTACTTCTCTGGTGCGTCCGGCTTGAAGAGGGAAGCCGGATGAATATCGGGAAGGGCAAACCGTATGGGTATGGTGTTATTTCAGTAACATCAATCAGCTTAAGTATCCTGAATCGCGCTGAATCCTATAGCACAGAGCAGTTTATGCCTGCGAACATTTTTGAAGATAAAAGTGCTGACATTGACAACCTGATTACAGGTTATAAGACTTACATGCAGAAGAGGCTTGGGACAGACGACATCATGAAGGATAAGAGTATCCGTACGTTCTTCCTGATGAAGAACTTTGACAAACGTCCGGCACCGGAAAAAATCCGCTACATGGATATCAATAACAGAGAATATCAGAGCAGAAAGCCATTGCAGACAGTTGATGACCTGCTGAGCGTGGCGGCGCAAAAGGGAGTCAGCGAGGCATCGAAAATGTCCTGATCCGCTCTGATTTGGAGCAGACTGAAACATCCCCGGTTTTCAAAAATGGTAGCAATTGATGACGCAAGATCCATGCAGATCAACCGCATCTGCATGGATTTTTTGTACTCTCTTTTGATAGATTGAGCAAAATATAATCGCAATAAATATATGGAGAGAAGGTGATTCCGTTGTTCATTTCAGGCGGCAGGAAGCCGCGCCCGGATTGTCAGTAAATGAGTAATGGCACAGGGGAAGCAGCTTTTTGTGCTTCCCGGGAATTGCCTGCTGATGCAGGTACTGGAGGAAAGAATGAACAAGTGGAATACAACCGCAGCGAAAGCATCTGATGCGAAAGCCACAGCGGCAAGGAACCCGCAGCTGACGGAGATGACCCGCCGGTGGGAGGAGCTGGAACGCAAGACGGACGAGCAGCGCAAGGCGGCGGACAAATTCTACGATGACAACCTGATGAAGCTGATCGAGCAGGATTTCATCCGCAGGAACCGCAGCAGGGTGCTGGAGAACGTGGACGATCTCGTGATCTCCGTCGGGACGTCCTATGAACCGATTGTGCTCAGCATCTCGATCTTTCACCCGAAGCAGATCCTGTTCCTGTATACGGAGCGGTCGGAACAGACATTGAACAAGATCATTCATTACTGCGCGCTCGAGGCGGATCTCTATGAGAAGCGCCGCGTCAACGAGATTGATCCCATTGATATTTACCGTGAAATCAAGGACGCGTACCTGCGCTGGGGCCGCCCTTTACGGATGTATATCGATTTCACCGGCGGAACGAAGACCATGTCCGCGGCGGCAGCGCTTGCAGGTGCAATGATTGACGTGCAGATGGTTTATGTGGGCTCCGACGATTACCTCGTGGACTTCCGCAAGCCGAATCCCGGCTCCGAGCAGCTGGTCTATATCGACAATCCACTGTCTGTCTTCGGAGATCTGGAGATTGAGAAGGCGTTCGAGCTCTTCAGCCGCAACAATTTCTCCGGGGCGATCGAGAAGCTTGAACAGATCAAGGACCGGATCCCTGACCCGGATATCCGCCAGGAGCTGAACTTTGTCTGGCTGTTGGCGCATGCTTATGAATCCTGGGATGCGCTGGATTTCGTTCCGGCATGGGATTATATGAACCAGCTTTACAAGGAGATCCGGAGGGATCAGAGGATTCACCCGGACTTCCTGCTGATGGATAAGGCGCAGCAGATGTCAGACCAGCTGGAGGTGCTGGAGAAGCTGCACGAGATTCCGGCCCAGATCCGGGAAAAGAAGCAGATCAACGTCCTGAAGAATGACGAACAGATTCAGGCGCTGATGTTTACGATGCTTCAGAATGCGCTGACGCGGGAGGAGCAGAAGAAGTACGATATGGCGACACTCCTTCTGTACCGTCTGCTGGAGATGATTGAGCAGAGCAGCCTGGCAAGGTACGGACTGTATGTGTCCCGGATGGAGTACCGGAACACCATCTTCGATGAGGAACGCTGCCCGGAGGTGAAGGACCTTGGTCCGAATGAACGCCTCACCTGGCTGAAGGATGAGGTGAACCGGCTGCGTTCAGCGCTGTTCCGGACATCGAATAACCAGAATCTCCCTAACCCGGTCTCGCTCCTTGACGGATATATGATCCTGACCGCCCTGCGGGATCCGGTCACGGAAGGAATCGGCGGGAAACCGGTCTCGTTCCTGCAGAAGATCCGTTCCAAGGTATTTCTCCGCAATAACTCCATTTTCGCCCATGGCCTCGGACCGGTCAGTACTTCCGACTATGAAAAATTCCGCGATTTTGTCCTCGAGGTTTTCCAGCACTACTGCGATATTCACGGCATCGACTTTCTCGTGAAGGTAAAGGTCATGGACTGGATTGATCCGATGAAGTCGGCAAATTACGCAAGGAACATGGAGGTGCGCTGATGGCTGTTCTGTATATCAAGGAACAGGGAGCAATGGTGCAGAAGATGGGAGAACGGATTCTCGTCACCAAGGGACACGCCACGCTGCTGGATATTCCCGTGATCCAGGTTGAGAACATCGCGATCATCGGAAACGTACAGATCACAACACAGGCCCTGCACATGCTGATGGAACGCGGCATCGATGTCAGCTATCTGAGCTATTCCGGAACCTACCTCGGACATACGGCGGCGGAATCGTCAAAGAACATCTTCCTGCGGTTTGAACAGTACCGCTTTTACATGGATGAGGAGCGGCGCCTGCAGATGGCCAGAGTCATCACCCGCAACAAGATCGGCAACCAGCTCTCGCTGATCCGGCATCACCGCTGGACGGGATCGGAGTACGACTGGCATAAGGACGAGAAGGAGATTCTGGATCTTCTGGCAACACTCGGCGACAGGAAGACACCCAACGAGATTCTTGGTGTGGAGGGAATGTGCAGCAACGTCTATTTCCGCGCGTTCGGGCACATGATCCACTGTGACTTCGAATTCAACGGAAGGAACCGCCGTCCGCCCAGGGATCCCATCAACGTGATCATCAGCCTTGCCTACACGCTTCTGACCAAGGAGATGTGTAACGCCCTGGACTCGGAATCCTTTGAGCCATATCTCGGGTTCCTTCACGGAATCCGCTACGGCAGGAAGTCGCTGGCACTGGATCTCATCGAGGAGTTCCGGCAGCCTGCCGTAGACCGGCTGGTGATATTGCTGTTTAACAAGCGTATGATCGGCCGCCTTGACTTCGAGTTTCCGGAGGATGGCAGGGTGGTGCTGACGGAGGATGGATTCAAGCGCTTCTGCAGGGAGTACGAGCGTTGGATGACGGGACTCAATTCCACATCCAGCGAGAACTTCCGCAGGCAGATCCGCACACAGGTAGCGGACCTGAAAAAGGCAATCACCGGCGGGACTGCCTACACACCGTATAACTGGGAGGACCATCATGTATCTCATCAGCTATGACATTACCAAAGACAAGGTGCGCAGGAAAGTTGCCAAAGAGCTGGAGAACTACGGAAGACGCGTTCAGTTCAGTGTGTTTGAGTGCGACATTACAAAGGCACAGTACGCAAAGCTGTACGGAAAGCTCTTAAAGCTCATGAAGAAGGAGGAGGAAGGGAATATCCGGTTCTACAGCCTTTGTGCGAACTGCCTTGCGAAGACGGAGGTCATTGGCAATAAGAGTGCGGCGATGCTGCAGGAGGAAGAGAACCTGATCGTCATCTGAACGTGCGGTACCGCATCCCGATACCTGTATGTGTGAAAAGCAGTACTGAAAACAGGATCTGAATCATGAACCAGAAAGAGGCACTTTATGAGTCTATATTCCAGAATTATTGATCTGCAGAAGCTTGGGGAAGGCTGGAAACGGGTGAAGAAAAATCATCCGGCGGCAGGCGTTGACGGGGTAACCCCGGAGGTATTTGAAGCAAATCTTAAGGAAAACCTGAAGCAGCTCAATGCCGACCTTGCCAATCACTCCTATGAGCCCTATCCCGTCAGGCTTACGACGATTTACAAGGGAGAGAAGGCACGGAGTATTGCGCTGTATTCCATGCGAGACAAGGTGGTGCAGCAGAGCATCGCAGCCGAGCTGAACAAGATGTATGACGGAAGGCTCTCACCCAATACCTATGCCTATCGGAGCAATCATTCCGCCCTGGCCGGGATTGAGGATATACACAAGAGGATCCTTGCAGGAAAGGACAGCTGGGTTCTGCGGCTGGATATCCGTCACTTCTTCGAATCCATCCTCTGGAATCAGCTGTCCGGAATCCTGGCAAAGGACATTCCGGAGGAGGATGCACTGGAGCTCATTCGGATGAACTGCTGCGGACCGCGGCTGGATGTTACAACCGGGGAGCTGACGGAGCCGGAAAAGGGTATTTATCAAGGGTCCGGAATTGCGCCGGTGTTATCGAATATTTACCTGATGGATTTTGACCGGTGGCTGACTGCGGAAGGGTATTTTTTCATCCGCTACTCGGACGATCTGATTATCTTCGGCAGTGAAGAGAAGGAAATGCATGACCTGCTGCAGGAGATCGCGGCACGACTTGACGCCAAAGGGCTGCAGCTGAGCGACACGAAATCCTTCTGCGGGAAGATCAGCGACGGATTTACCTTCCTTGGCTATGCGTTTTCCAGTGACGGGAAATCCATTCCCGCAAAATCGGAGGAAAGCCTGACGGAGCGTCTGGAAACAATGTGGCTGACTTCCGGGGACATCGGACTGGAGGACCGGCTTAAGAAAGCACTGGAGATACTGGGCGGCTGGGAGCAGTATTTCCGTGAGCCGCGTGAGATCTCCTCGATTATTGAACTGGCTGCCGTGATCTATGGGGCAAATTCCAGGGAAAGAACAAACGGACATCTGGAGGAGATCCGGCAGAAACTGGAGAACATCTATCACGATCTTGCCGGTTACCTTTCGGAGTACTGGCGCAGGTCAGGGCAGTACGTCATGGAGCTGCTCGAGTACGAGCAGTTCTATGGCCTGCCGGCAAGGGACTATTCCTCCCTTCCGTCTCAGCCGGCCCCTGCCATGAAAGAACTTCTTGCCAATTACAGGAAGTTTTACATCACGGAGGACCTGGATTCTGCGGTGGAAATCATGCAGTCCTATACGGACCTTGCGGATTATGAGCGTGCGTCCTGCTGGCAGGAAAAGGTTGATCAGATGCAGAAAAAGCCGGAAATCAGCGTCATACCGCAGCAGAGTATGCCCGGCGAATTCCGGATCGGGAAGACAACGGCGGCAAAGCTCCTTCGCCGGTTTGCTGGCAGGGAGGATATTTATTCCGTTGAAAGCCTTGGCTATGACAGGAAGCGCCAGAGCCAGCTCCAGCCTCAGGCATTGACGACGGAAGTAATCAACCGGCATCTGGCAGGGACTGCTACCATAGGGACTTATGTCCAGAGGCCGAATTCCACCGTGCATTTTATTGTACTGGATGTAGATGTATCGAGACAGATTCTGCTGCAGTACAACCGCAGTACAGAGGAGTTTAAGGCCTATCTGTCGAAGGCGTTAGGATATGCTGTGGAGATTCAGAAGTGCGTGCGGCAGATGGGTATGAACGGCTACCTGGAGTACTCCGGCAGCAGGGGTTACCACGTGTGGCTGCTGATGGCGGAGTGGATCCCGACGAGGTATGCCAACATGTTCTGTGAAGTCCTGATCAGCAAGTTGCCGAAGCTGCCGGAAGGCATCTCCCTGGAGCAGTTTCCGAACAGGACGCGGGTCAGGGAAGGCAAATACGGACAGGTCCTGAAGATGCCCCTCGTGGTCCATATCCGCAGCGGGGAACGTTCGTGCTTTCTGGATGACGATGGCAACCCGGTGCAGGACATTGACGGCTTCCTGGACAATCTGTCTGCGCAGCCCTTGTCTTCCCTGAAAAAGGTGATCGCAGCCAATCCTTCCCAGAAGCTGCCCGAAACAACTGTTGAAGTGGACAGTGACCTGACTCCGTTCGGCAGGCTCGATCCGAGCGTGAAGGAGGTGCTGACCAAGTGCACCCTCATGCGGTATCTCTGCCAGAAGGCGAGGAAAACAGGGTATCTCAGCCACTTCGAACGGCTGTCCATCCTGTATGTCTTCGGCCATCTCGGCGATGAAGGAAAGGAGTTCGTCCATCAGGTGATGGGCTATACGCTGAACTATTCGTACAACACCACGCAGAGGTTCATCAGCAAAATGCCGGAGAAGCCGATCAGCTGTCTGAAACTTCGCGACCAGTATCCGCAGATTACGGCGGAAATCGGCTGCAGCTGCGATTTCAGGAGGTCCAGGGGCTGTTATCCTTCGCCTGTGCTTCACGCAATTTCCCTGTCGGATGATCTGCATCATGACGTTACACTTCCGACCAGCCGCACCCTCACCAAAGAAAAGGAGAAGAAGGTGATGGACGAAATCAATATCCATTCCAAGGCGCAGGAGCTTGCAAAGAAGATTCTTGCCATGAAGAAGCAGCAGCGCGAAATCGGAAAATCCGTCCGCAGCCTGGAAAATGACCTGAGTAAGCTTTATGACAGCGTCGGCATGGACTGCCTGGAGATCGAGATGGGCATGCTCGTACGCAGGAAGAAGGAGCACGGCGAATATGAATGGATGATCGAGATCTGAGGCACATGCATTCTGTTGTTGAGTACGCAGCAGGCTGATCGTAGCAATGCTCTGTCAACTGGTACCCTGTAACGGCGAGGGCACCGCAGGGATCTGATTATCCCTGCGGTGTATTATAATCTGAACTTCCTATAAAAAACTCACTCAACAGGCGCGGAGTTCTGGCTTGAGTGAGATTTTCTGCTCTTATTCTATATCAGATTCATCATCATTGGGAT
>ONEK01000014.1 GCA_900316855.1 uncultured Lachnospiraceae bacterium
GAAAAGGCATTGTACAATGTGCGGTGTCTATCAACGCAGGCAGCTGAACGGCCACGAATTAAGTGCCGGATGGAGCCACGTTTAATTTGCCGAACAATAGGTGTGATAATGAACCCGCAGGGTTCATTATACATGATTCTTTAACCCTGCTTTTCCTCAAATAGTGTACAATGATCCCGTCATGAACTACGTCACCTCGTATTATTATGTCCTGATCGCGATCGTCTTCATTCTGTACTATGCCCTGCCGCTGAAGATCCGCTGGCTTGCCCTGCTGGCAGGAAGCCTTGCCTTCTATCTGCTCCTGTGGCAGAAGAGGACCGTTGTTCTCTTATTTTTCCTGACGATCCTTATCAGCTGCCTGTGCGGCATCGTTCTCGGCCGCCTGTCCGACCGGAGCCGCCGGAGCCTTAAGCCTGATAAAATCCTGCGCCGCTTTGCCCTGATTCTTTCCCTGATTCTCTGCAGCCTGCCTTTTCTTGCCGCAAAGGCTGCCGGCTTTGCTTGCGATTTTCATTTTGACTTTCTTTCTTCACAGTCCCTCCTCATTCCTCTCGGCTGCTCGTTTTACACCATGCAGATCATCGCTTATCTCGTCGATGTCTCCAAAGGCAGTGTAACCCCGCAGTATAACATCCTGAAATACACCCTTTTCCTTACCTTCTTCCCCCAGGTTCTGCAGGGACCGATTCCGCGGTATGACGACCTCGAACCGCAGCTCCTGCAGGGTCACCGCTTTGACCACCGTGAGGTTTTCCGCGGGATGGAGCTTATCGTGTGGGGGTGGTTCCTGAAATTCATGATCGCGGAGAAGGCAAAGCTTTTCGTTAACGCGGTCTTTGACGGGACAGAGGCTGCGGAGGGCTTCACGGTGCTCCTTGCCGGCATCCTGTACAGTCTGCAGCTCTATGCGGATTTCCTCGCCTGCACGACGTTCTCGCAGGGCGTGGCAGGGCTGTTCGGCATTCACCTTGCCGGCAATTTCGACCATCCCTATTTCGCCGCGTCCATTAAGGACTTCTGGAGGCGGTGGCACCAGTCGCTTTCCTTGTGGCTGCGTGATTATATCTATATTCCTCTTGGCGGCAACAGGAAGGGGAAAGCGCGGAAATACCTGAATCTCATGATTACGTTCGCGGTCTCGGGCATCTGGCACGGAAACGGCGTGAAGTTCCTGTTCTGGGGGCTCCTGCACGGCGTGTATCAGCTTGTCGGGGAGTGGACGCGTCCTGTGAAAACCAGGATCTATAACCGCCTTGCCATGCCGGAGAATTCGCGCCCCTGGAAGTGGATCCGGATTCCCTGCACATTCTTTTTCGTCATGCTGGGGTGGGTGATTCTCCGCGCTTCCTCGCTGAAGCAGGGTCTTTCCATGGTCCGGTCCATCCTGACCGCCCAAAACGCCCGGGTCCTGACCGACGGATCCCTCCTTACCATGGGACTGGACGGAAAAGACTGGAACGTCCTTATTGTGTCCCTGGCAGCTCTGTTTGCGGTCTCGTACCTGCAGGAGAAGCGCGGCTTAATCCGTGACCTGATTGCCCGGCAGCACCTATTGGTGCGCTGGGTCATTTACCTTGCGGCGATCACCGGCATTGCCGTCTTCGGAACCTACGGACAAGGGTATGACGCGGGAGCATTTATCTATGAAGGATTCTGATCACAGCTGGATCATACGTTTCCCGGTGTTCCTGCTCATCCTTGCGCTGATTCTTGTTCCGGCCTCCCGGATCACGGCCCTCAAGGGAGTGGAGCAGCAGTACTTCTCCTCGGCTTCGAGCTGCAGCGGCTTCTACCGCCTTACAAAGAACTCAGCCGATGTCCTGTTCCTCGGGAGCTCGCACGCCTACTGCGGCTTCTACCCGCAGGAGCTGTACGATCAGACAAAGATCCGCGGCTATAACCTCGGCTCGTCGCAGCAGAGCGTTATGCTGTCCCGGGCCTGGCTCGAGGAGGCACTGCGCTCGCAGAAGCCGCAGGCTGTTGTCCTGGAAGCCTTTTACCTGTTTTACCCGATGGGGACAGAGGCCTCTGTCCATAAGGCTCTGGACTACATGCACTGGTCGCCCGTTAAGCTCAGGACTGTGCTGCGGCTGGCAGTGAAGGATCCCGTCACCTATAATCCTTCGGGGTTCCTCCTGCCGCTGCTTCGCTTTCATGAGCGGTGGAAGGAGCTGGACGAGAACGATTACCATTACCGCGCTCTTATGGAACACGCGGAATTCAAGGGCTACAGCCCGGTCGGCTACGCCTACGGGAAATCAGGCTATATGACGCTGGACAAAGCTCCCGCACAGGACGAGGATCCGGATTTTGCGGCGATCGATCCCGCGGTAAGGGAAGAGTTCGGAACCATTGCATCGATCTGCCGGCAGAACGGAATCCGGCTTCTCCTCGTCAAGACGCCGTGTCTTACGCAGTACTGGGAAGGGGGAAGACATGGAGCGGCGCAGCAGCTCGCGGATCAGTACGGCGTTCCGTTTTACGATCTCAATACGAAGGAGCTCAATACCGCGATCGGCTACGACTACCCCGGGGACAGCGGTGACACCATGCATGCCAATATCAAAGGCGCGACAAAGATCACGGACTGGCTCGGCGGCATCCTTACAGAGTCCGGCGTCAGAGGCAGAACCGATGAGCAGTGGGAGTCCACGCGGCGTTTCTGCCGGTCCGTGGAAGCGGAATCGAAGATCTTTCAGGGTAAGCCGCAGTAATCTGTGCTAAAATCTACTAAGCCTGCAAGAGACAACACATCCGGACGGCAAAGCCCGGCGCAGCCTGCGCTGCGTTACAGACAAGGCAGCGCCGCAACATTGAGGTGGGGATATGAAATTTAACGAAACAGTGTCAAATCTGCTGCAGGGCTCCCGGAATGAAATCGAGAACGTGGAGCAGCGGCGCGACGAGGTCGACAAGGCCTATCAGGATATCGGCGAATATGCCATGACGCAGTGGATCCCGACGGATGAGATCGCGGGCTTCAAGGTGCGTCCCGGCGTCTATTCCGTAAACGGTGCCAACGAGGTGCCCGGCGGCGTCACGTTCTCCATTTCGTCCATGTACGCGACGAGCTGCAGCCTGTGCCTGTTTCACCGCAAGGAGACGGAGCCGTTCGCCATCATCCCGATCCCGGACAAGTTCCGCATCGGCAAGGTGTGGTCCATCACCGTATTCGGCCTGAATGTCGAGGAGTTCGAATACTGCTACCGGCTCGACGGCCCCTACGATCCGGAAAAGGGACTCCTCTTTGACAAGGACAAGAATATCCTCGACCCCTACGCAAGGGCAGTGGTCGGCCAGCGCAGATGGGGAGAGAGCAAGCCCGGCAAAAACGGCTACCATGCCCGTGTCGTGAAAAATAACTTCCGCTGGGATACGAGTAATTTCCCCAATACGAAGATGGAGGATTCCATCATCTACGAGCTGCATGTGCGCGGCTTTACGATGGACCCTTCCTCCGAAACCACCTATCCCGGCACGTTCGCCGGCCTGATCGAGAAGATCCCTTACCTTAAATCCCTGGGCATCACGGCTGTGGAGCTGATGCCGATCTTCGAATTTGACGAGGTCGCAAACGGCCACGAGTATAACGGGCAGAAGCTCCTGGAATACTGGGGCTACAACACCGTCGCCTTTTACGCGCCCAACACCAGCTATGCTGCCTCCGCGGAATACAACCGCGAGGGCAGGGAGCTGAAGGAGATGATCCAGCTGCTGAAGGAAAACGGCATCGAGGTCATCCTGGATGTCGTGTTCAACCATACGGCCGAGGGCAATGAAAACGGCCCGGTCATCAACTTCAAGGGTGTGGACAACAACATCTACTACATGCTGACGCAGGACGGGAAATACTACAATTTCTCCGGCTGCGGCAATACGTTCAACTGCAACAACCCGATCGTGCAGGAATATATCGTGGAGTGCCTGCGCTACTGGGTCACACGCTACCACATCGACGGCTTCCGGTTTGACCTGGCTTCCATACTGGGTCGGGACGAGCACGGCATGCCCATGGAGAATCCGCCGCTCTTAAAACGCCTTGCATGCGATCCGGTGCTGGCGAATGTGAAGCTCATCGCGGAGGCATGGGACGCCGGCGGCCTGTACCAGGTCGGCAAATTCCCGGCCTACAACCGCTGGGCGGAATGGAACGGCAAATACCGCGACGTGATCCGCGACTTTCTGAAGGGCAACTTCTGGTCCGCGCCCGAGGCCGTGAGCCGGATCACGGGCTCCACCGACCTGTACCGCGGCGCCTACGCCGGCTACAGCTCCAGCGTCAACTTCCTGACGTGCCATGACGGCTTTACGCTGCACGACCTCTACAGCTACAACAGCAAGCACAATGAGGCGAACGGCTGGAACAATACCGACGGCTCGAACGACAACCGTTCCTGGAACTGCGGCGCGGAGGGAGATACGGACGATCCTGCTGTCCTGCAGCTGCGGGAGCGCATGATGCGCAACGCCATCACCATCCTGATGCTGAGCCGCGGAACGCCCATGATCTTAGCCGGCGATGAATTCGGCAATACCCAGTACGGCAACAACAATTCGTACTGCCAGGACAATCACATCTCCTGGATCAAATGGGATCTTTTGGAGAAGAACCGGGATTATTTCCAGTTCTATAAGTCGATGATCGCCTTCCGCAAGGCACATCCGTGCATCTCGCGTTCCATGCCGCCCGCAAAGTGCGGTCTGCCGGAGATTTCCACCTGCACGGACAATCCGGACGATCACAACATCACGCCGCAGACGAAGATCGTCGGCATCCAGTACGCAGGCTTCGATGAGAAAACCGGCCGTGACGACGTTGTCTACCTGGTATACAACTGCTACTGGGAACCCGGCAGCATCCGGCTGCCCGCACTGCCGGACGGCTACGCGTGGGGGATCGTCGTCGACACGGGAGACGTCAACGGACATGATTTCCGCAAGGTGCCGGTTTATGTAAGCCGCTCGCAGCTCGTGATCGGCGCAAGAAGCGCCCTGGTATTTACATTGATTAAAAAGGAAGTTTGAAAGACGTCGCCGATGCGACTTCTTTCAAACCCGAACCGGTGCCTGTGGCACACGGTTCGTGATCATACACGGGAAACCGCCTTCGCGGATTTCCCGTGATGTATGCCTGCTGGCGCAGGCAGGAAAGGAAGTCTGAAAGAATATGGCCAAAATTCTGGTTGTAGATGATGAAATGCGCATGCGCAAGCTTGTCGGCGACTTCCTGAAAAAGGGCGGTTACGAGGTTCTGGAAGCATCCGACGGCATGGAGGCGCTGCAGGTCTTCAGGGAAAATCCGGACACGGCGCTCCTGATCCTCGACGTCATGATGCCGCGCCTCGACGGCTACGGCGTTGTCCGGGAGCTCAGGAAGACCAGCCAGGTCCCCATCATCATGCTCACGGCAAAATCCGAGGAACGCGATGAGCTCCAGGGCTTTGACCTGGGCATCGACGAGTATGTGACCAAGCCCTTCTCGCCGAAGACGCTCGTTGCCCGCGTCGACGCCATCCTGCGCCGCGCCTCAGGGGAAAAGGCGGGGGCGGGGGACCGCCTCGAATGCGACGGCATCGTCATCGACCGCGCGGCCCATGAGGTCACCATCGACGGCGTCCCAGTCGAGCTGTCCGTCAAGGAATTCGAGCTTCTCGAATATTTCGTCGAGAACAAGGGCATTGCCCTCTCCCGCGAGAAAATCCTCAACAACGTCTGGAACTACGACTACTACGGAGACGCCCGCACCATCGACACCCACGTCAAGAAACTCCGCTCCAAGATGGGCGCCAAAGGCGACCTCATCAAAACCATCTGGGGCATGGGGTACAAATTTGACGATTAAAGGCGGATGAACGAAACGCCTGAACCTGTGCTTGCACAAGGGGCAGGCGTTTCGCTCAGAACGCCCAAACGACACGAGGAAATAGAGCATGAACGCTTTGCTGATGCGGCGCGTTCATGCTAGATCGGTGCCTTCGGCACTCGATCATTGATCATAGAGGAGAAAGCGCCTTCGCGCATTTCTCCTCATGGACGTTTGGGATTGCGGGAGTGCGAAGCACGGAGCAATCCGTAATCGTCGAACGCATTCTCGCGATTTCCGAGTGACGTTTGGGATTGCGGGAGTGCGAAGCACGGAGCAATCCGTAATCGTCGAACCTGTCAAACCTGTCGGACCCGGGGATTTTAGCGATGCGCAAACGACTTCATTTCAGCCTCACAACGGAAATCATCCTCTGCTTCGTCCTGCTGACGTCCCTCATCATCGGCCTCGTCATTGTGGGCAACAACGTCTTCCTGAACCGCTACTACATCCAGCAGAAGCAGGACGCGCTCGAGGGCGCGTATGCGAGCATTGACGAGGCGGCCGGGAGCAATTCCATCACATCCCGTGATTTCAACGCGGAGCTCATCCGCATCAGCAGCAGGGACAACCTGGGCGTCATCGTCATGAACGAGGAGTCCCAGGCGGTGAAATACTACGCCTCGGACGCGGAGACCATGATCCGCAGGATGTGGGACAACCTTCTGGAAACCACGGATGACCTGCCGGAAAATTTCGACCCGGAGGGAGAGGATTCCTGGGTTAATGAAAAGGGTCAGGACGAGGATTACTTCACCGTGAAAAAGTTCACGGAGACCGACAGCCTTCACGTACAGATCGTCCTGGACAAGAAGACGAACACCCAGTACCTCGAGCGCTGGGGGATCCTGAGCGACGGCAGCTATTACCTTCTGCGGACGGGTCTTGATTCCATCCGCAACAATTCCATGATCGCAAACCGGTTCTTTGCCTATCTGGCGGTGTTTGCCCTGCTGGTCGGCTGTGTCATGTCCATCGTCCTCGGCAGGCAGATCGCACGGCCCATCCGCGAGATCACCGGAATCTCCCAGAGAATGCGCGGACTCGACTTCTCCGCGAAATACCAGGGAAATGCCAGGGCAGACGAGATCAATGAGCTCGGCAGCAACATCAACGAGCTGTCCACAGCGCTCGAGAAGACGATCAGCGAGCTCAAAACAGCCAACAACCAGCTCAAGGAGGATCTGGAGCAGCGCGACCGGAACGAGGCCATGCAGCGCGAATTCATCTCCAACGTGACCCATGAGCTCAAGACGCCCATCGCCCTGATCCAGGGCTACGCGGAGGGACTGCAGGACGGCATCACGGACGATCAGGAGAGCCGGGACTATTACACCGGCGTCATCGTGGATGAAGCCGGCAAGATGAACCGGATGGTACAGAAGCTCCTGTCGCTGATGCACCTGGAATTCGGCCAGGTGGAGGTCACGATGGAGCGCTTCGACGTGGTGGAGGAGATCACGAACTACCTCTCGAGCGCCAACCTGCTGGCTGACAGGAAGGATGTCCGCGTATCTATTTCCGAAATCGACCGTGACGGCAGGACGCTTGGCTCGAAGGAGCGCGCAAACCTTAAGCCGATCTATGTCTGGTCGAATGCGTTCCTTACGGAGGAGGTCTTCCAGAACTATTTCACGAACGCGCTGAACCATGTGGAGCCTGCCGGCAGCGATTCTGCGGATAAAGTCGTTGACATTCGTTTTGAGCAGAAGGAAAATTGTTGTCGGATCAGCGTTTTCAATACCGGAAAACCGATCCCGGACGAGAGTCTTGACCGCATCTGGGATAAATTCTACAAGGTTGACAAGGCAAGGACGAGGGAATACGGCGGCTCCGGCGTGGGTCTTTCCATTGTCAGGGCCGTCATGGAGCGGCTCCACCAGCCGTACGGCGTCCTCAATTACGACAACGGCGTGAAGTTCTGGTTTGAGCTGGATACGAACGCACAGGCATCCGGAGGTGCAGATGGTAGCGGTGATTGATTACGGTGCGGGCAACATCCGCAGCGTGGAAAATGCAATGAAGCTTCTGGGACAGGAGACGGTCCTCACCAGTGACAGGGAAACCATCCTGTCCGCGGATCATGTCATCCTGCCGGGCGTCGGTGCCTTCGGCGACGCCATGCAGCGGCTGAAGGCCGGCGGCATGGATGAGGTCATCCGTAAGGTCTGCGGGCAGGGAACCCCATTTCTCGGGATCTGCCTGGGACTGCAGCTTCTGTTTGAATCGAGTGAGGAGTCGCCCGGCGCGGAAGGACTTGGCATCCTTCCGGGCAGGATTTATCGGATTCCGGAGCGGGACGCCGAAGGGAACTCCGTGAAGGTGCCGGAAATCGGCTGGAATGACCTGACATACCCGAACGCCGGAAGGCTGTTCCGGGACGTGCCGGAGCACTCGTTCGTGTATTTCGTTCACTCGTACTATCTGAAGGCGCAGGATCCCTCGATTGTCACCGCCGCCACGCGGTACAGTGTCTCCATCGACGCGTCCGTGGAACGCGGCAACGTCTTCGCCTGTCAGTTCCATCCGGAGAAATCCGAGAGGATCGGCATGCAGATCCTCAGGAACTTTCTCGCGGTACAGTAAAGGAAACTCTGGAGGAAACATGTTAACAAAGCGGATTATTCCCTGTCTGGATGTGAAAAACGGACGTGTCGTCAAGGGCGTCAATTTCGTACAGCTGAGGGACGCCGGCGACCCTGTGGAAGCGGGCGAAGCCTATTCCAAAGCAGGCGCCGACGAGCTTGTCTTCCTCGATATAACCGCAACGAGCGATGCGCGCAAAACCGTCGCCGACATGGTGCGGCGCGTGGCGGAGCGGGTGTTCATCCCGTTTACCGTGGGCGGCGGCATCCGTACGGTTGAGGATATGAAGGCGATCCTGCGGGAAGGAGCGGACAAGATCTCCGTCAACTCGGCAGCTGTTGCGAGGCCGGAGCTGATCGTTGAGGGCGCGGAGCGCTTCGGCTCCCAGTGCATCACAGTCGCGATCGACGCGAAGATGCGAACGAATGACCCGAAGGACGGCTGGACCGTCTATGTGGCGGGAGGAAGGAAGGACACCGGCATCGACGCCGTGGAATGGGCCGCGAAGGCCGAAGAGCTCGGTGCGGGAGAGATCCTTCTCACCTCCATGGACTGCGACGGCACGAAGGCAGGCTACGATCTGCCGCTCACAAGGGCTGTTTCGGATGAGGTGAAAATCCCGGTTGTTGCTTCCGGCGGTGCCGGGACGAAGGAGCATTTCTATGATGCCCTGACGCAGGGCGGCGCGGACGCGGCGCTTGCGGCAAGCCTGTTCCACTTCAGGGAGCTGGAGATCGGACAGCTAAAGCACTACCTGAAGGAGCGCGGCGTGCCCGTGCGGATCTGAGATGCCTGCACCAGAGGATGCAGCCGGCACCTGACCGGCTGATCACAGCGGCGAAGCCGCCTTCGCGGATTTAGCCGGCGCAAGAGGGAAGAGAGGAAATCACAGTCATGAATTATATTCTGGAAGACATGGAGCCGAAGAGGGTTCTGCACTTTTTCGAGGAGATCTGTGCGATACCGCACGGCTCCTATCATGTACAGGAGATCAGCGATGCTCTTGTCCGGTTTGCAAAGGACCGCGGACTAAAATATACGCAGGATGACGCGGGCAATGTCATCATTCGCAGGGACGGCTCCAAAGGACATGAGAACGCAAAGCCACTCATCCTGCAGGGACACATGGACATGGTTCTCGAGAAGGCGGACGGCGTTGACCTCGACATGGAGACCCGGCCGATCCGTCTTCGCTGCGACGGGGACACGCTGTACGCGGAGGGGACGACGCTCGGCGGTGATGACGGCATTGCGGTCGCCATGATGCTGGCGGCACTCGATGATGATAAGCTCGTGCATCCCCCTCTTGAATGCGTATTCACGGTCAATGAGGAGGTAGGACTGCTCGGCGCGGAGGCGCTCGATGTCTCCTCCCTGAAGGGACGCCGTATGCTGAATCTGGATTCCGAGGAGGAGGGTGTCTTCACAGCAGGCTGTGCCGGCGGCGCGGAGCAGATTTTCCACATCCCGGTGGAGAAGAAGCCGAAATTCGGCATGCAGCTGCACATTGAAATCTCCGGCCTCAGGGGCGGACACTCCGGCTCGTGCATTAATCTTGGCAGAGCGAACGCGGACATCCTCATGGGCAGGATCCTGTACCGCATCAGCAAAAAGGCCGAACCCCGCATCCTGAAGCTTACGGGCGGCTCGAAGGACAACGCCATTCCACGCGGGTGCGTGTGCGACTGCCTGTTCGATGCCACGGCGGACGGCCGGGAGGCCGCAAGGGCAGTGGAGAAGGAGACGAAGAAGATCCTGAACGAATACCGTTTCACCGATCCGGACATTCAGGTTACCCATGACTGGACCGACGCGACGAGCCTTGCGCAGGATGCCGTCTGCCGCGCGGATACTATGAAGATTATCCGCTTTCTCATGGTCACGCCGAACGGTGTGCTCGAGATGGATCCCAATATTAAGGATCTGCCGCAGACCTCGCTGAATCTGGGCATTCTGGACGTTGGAACCGACGAGGTGACCGCGACGTTCCTCGTACGCTCGTCCATCGACTCACAGAAGAAGAACCTCATGAAGCGTCTGCAGTGCCTTGCGGATCTTGTCGGCGCCGCGATCGAAACAAGAGGCGAATATCCTGCCTGGGAATACGTGAAGGATTCCCCCTTCCGCGATGAGCTTGTTTCCGTTTATGAGAAGCAAAACGGCAGAAAGCCGGCCGTGTCCATCACGCACGGCGGCCTGGAGTGCGGACTCCTCGCGGCAAAGCTCAAGGGACTCGACTGTGTTTCCGTCGGGCCGGACATGGAGGGCATCCACACCCCGGACGAGAAGCTGTCCGTTTCCTCTGTGGAGAGGCTGTGGAACTTCCTGGTGAAGGTCATGGAGGAGCTCTCGTAATGGCTGGCATAACCAATGACTGGCTGCCGGAGGTTCAGGCGGAATTCCGCAAGCCCTATTATAAGGACCTGTACCTGTTCGTCCGGAAGGAATATGAAACACACGTCATTTATCCGGAATCGGAGGATATTTTCAACGCGCTGCACCTGACGCCGCTTCATAAGGTGAAGGTTGTTATCCTGGGCCAGGATCCGTACCATGAGCCGCGCCAGGCGCACGGGCTGTGCTTCTCCGTCCTGCCGGAGCAGGAGGAGCTTCCCCCGTCGCTCATCAACATCTACCGCGAGCTGCATGACGATGTTGGCTGCCGCATGCCGGACAACGGATGCCTGACCCCGTGGGCGGAGCAGGGCGTCCTCCTGCTCAACACGGTTCTGACCGTGCGGGCCCATCAGGCGAATTCCCACCATGGCAGGGGCTGGGAGCAGTTCACCGACGCTATCATTGAAGCGGTGGAGCGGCAGGACCGGCCGGTTGTGTACATGCTGTGGGGCTCCCAGGCGCAGAGCAAGGAGCCGATGATCACGAACCCGAAGCACCTCGTCCTGAAGGCACCCCACCCGAGCCCGCTGTCCGCGTACCGGGGATTTTTCGGCTGCCGGCATTTCTCGAAATGCAATGAGTTCCTGACCGGGCACGGCGAGACGCCGATCAACTGGCAGATCCCGGACGTGCATAAGGAGGATTTATGAAAAAGTTACCGTTTGTGACAAAGGAACAGGTCGAGGAGATCGCGAAAACGTATCCCACTCCCTTCTATATTTATGACGAAAAGGGAATCCGGGAGAACGCGGCGCGGGTGAAGAAGGCTTTTGCCTGGAACCCGGGCTTCCGTGAATATTTCGCCGTGAAGGCGACGCCGAATCCGTACATCATGGAGCTTTTCATGGATTATGACTTCGGCTTCGACTGCAGCTCGGACGCGGAGCTGGTCCTCTCGGACGCTGTCGGCGCGAAGGGACATCAGATCATGTTCTCGTCCAACGACACGCCGGCTAAGGAATACGCCCACGCGAAGGAGCTCGGGGCGATCATCAACCTCGACGATATCACGCACATTCCGTTCCTCGAGGGCATCATCGGCCCGCAGTTTCCGGAAACCATGTGCTGCCGGTACAACCCGGGCGGCGTCTTCCGCATGTCCAACGGCATCATGGACAACCCCGGCGACTCGAAGTACGGCATGACGAAGGCACAGCTCTTCGAGGCCTATGAGCTTTTGAAGGAGCACGGCGTGAAGAATTTCGGCCTGCATGCCTTCCTTGCGTCCAACACGGTGACGAACGAATATTATCCGCTCCTTGCCGGGCAGCTGTTCGAGGTCGCGGCCGAGGCACATAAGGCGCTCGGCATTCATTTTTCCTTCATCAACCTCTCGGGCGGCGTCGGCATTCCCTATACGCCGGACCAGGTACCGAATGACATCGAAGCGATCGGAGAGGGCGTCCGGAAGAAGTTCGAGGAGATTCTCGTTCCCGCCGGGATGGGCGACGCGGCGATCTATACGGAGATGGGCCGCTTCATGCTGGGCCCCTACGGCGAGCTCGTGACGAAGGCCATCCACGAGAAGCACATTTACAAGGAATATATCGGCGTCGACGCCTGCGCCGCGAACCTCATGCGGCCCGCCATGTACGGCGCGTATCACCACATCACCGTCCTCGGGAAGGAGAGAAGCGAGTGCGACCACCTGTACGATATTACCGGGTCCCTGTGCGAGAACAACGATAAGTTCGCGGTCGACCGCATGCTGCCGAAAATCGATAAGGGCGACTACCTTGTCATCCACGACGCGGGAGCGCACGGCTTCGCCATGGGCTATAACTACAACGGACGGCTCTGGAGCGCGGAGCTATTGCTGAAGGAGGACGGCAGCGTGCAGCAGATCCGCCGCGCCGAGACACTGAAGGACTACTTCACGACGTTCGATGATGGCAAATTCGCGGCGAAGCTTCTGAAGTGACAAGTCCAAAGAAAATGCCCCGGATCTTCCCGAAGGATCCGGGGCATTGCTGTACCCTGCGCCGCACGATTTTCCCGTAAGACACGAGCCACGCGGAACTGCTGCCATCACAGGGACTGTGAAGTGCAGGAAATGGGACTCGAACCCACACACCGAAACGGTAACAGATTTTGAGTCTGTCGCGTCTGCCATTCCGCCACTCCTGCGTACAACTGCTGATTTTATCATAGGCTGCAGCCGGTTCGCAACTTCCGAATGTCTGCTGACGCGGGCATTATCGCCTGTAAAACGGAGCATTCCGCAGAGCGTTCTATTGCAGCACCTTCCTTTGATTTCGAGATCAGACAGATGAAGAAGCATAGAAAAGTACAGAGAAAAAATTTTAAAGACGTGCTTGACGCGCCGGAGAAAATAGTGTATTGTAATGACAACAAAGAAATCCCCTATTTCTACTAGGAATACTAAGATTACTTTGCGAAACACTTCAGGAAGGAGGTTCCGGTATGAACATCCGGTTTACGGTATTAAATCGATGTAATTACAGATTCGGGCGAATGCCAGTCTCCCGGATGCAGGTGAGTGAATGCTGTGATACCGGAATCCTCGTTATCATCTGACGAAATCCGCTTCACACTTTCGTATCACGTGTCCGGGAGTTATCGAAAGATAGCTTCCGTTTTTCTTTCCATCCGAGAAAAATCTGGTCAACCGGATCAAGCCGGAAGACCAATTCAGTTATCTTCGTGATCACCCTGATCAATTTCGCTGATTGCAGAAAACAGTGCTTCCTTCAAATCACAGATCATTGCAGCCGGCGAGACAGGGGATGAAAAAGACCGTACATCATCCAAGTTCGGGTGTGCCTGAACGATGCCGTTCCTTTTGTCCCCTGTGACTTTATTGTATAGTTAGTACAAATGGCCCGGTATGGGCGGGAAAAGGAGAAACACGATGAGCGAAGAGCATAAGTTTAAATTCGAAACACTGGAGCTGCACGTAGGGCAGGAGCAGGCCGATCCGGCAACAGATGCCAGAGCGGTACCGATTTACCAGACAACGTCCTACGTATTTCACAACAGCCGGCACGCGGCGGATCGTTTCGGCCTGAGGGACGCCGGCAACATCTACGGCAGACTTACGAACTCCACACAGGACGTTCTGGAGAAGCGTGTAGCGGCTCTCGAGGGCGGCGTGGCAGGACTTGCGGTTGCATCGGGTGCCGCGGCGGTTACCTACGCGGTAACGGCGCTGGCAGGCAGCGGTGACCATGTCGTAGCACAGAGAACGATTTACGGCGGCTCCTATAACCTTCTGGAGCACACGCTTCCGAATTTCGGCATCAAAACGACCTTCGTTGACACGAACGATCCGGCGAACGTTGAGAACGCCATTCAGGACAATACAAAGCTCATCTACATCGAGACGCTGACAAACCCGAATTCGGACCTGCCGGATATTGACGCCATCGCGGCAATCGCGCATAAGCACGGCCTGCCGCTCATCGTGGACAATACGTTCGGAACCCCTTACCTCATCCGTCCCATCGAGCACGGTGCGGATATCGTGGTTCATTCCGCGACGAAGTTCATCGGCGGTCACGGCTCGTCCCTGGGCGGCATCATCGTGGACGGCGGAACCTTTGACTGGAGCTCGTCGGACAAATATCCGCAGCTCACGAAGCCGAACGCTTCCTATCACGGGATCTCGTTCGTGCAGGCTGCCGGTAAGGCGGCTTACGTCACCTACATCCGCGCGATCCTTCTGCGCGATGAGGGCGCAACCATCAGCCCGTTCAACGCGTTCCTGCTGATTCAGGGCCTTGAGACACTGTCGCTTCGTCTGGAGCGCCACTGGGAGAACACGAAGAAGGTACTGGAGTACCTGGAGAAGAGTCCCTATGTGGAGCATGTAAACCATCCGTCCCTTCCGGATCATCCCGCGCACAAGGTATACGAGCGGCTGTTCCCGAACGGCGGCGGATCCATTTTCACCTTTGATATCAAGGGAGGTCAGGACGAGGCATTCCGCTTCATCGATCACCTGAAGATTTTCTCCCTGCTGGCAAACGTCGCGGATGTGAAGAGTCTTGTCATTCACCCCGCAACGACGACCCACGCGGAGCTGTCTTTGGAGGAACTGGCGGAGCAGAACATCAAACCCAGCACCATCCGTTTCTCCATCGGAACCGAGAACATCGACGATATCCTATGGGACATCGACCAGGCGTTCAAGGCCGCGTTTGAGAAGTAATTCACTGAAACTGGTAAACCATAGTAAACCCCCTATAGAAAGACTGCCGCGGAAGAATGGGCACTTCCGCGGCAGTTTTTCATCTGCAGTTTATTCAATTTATCACAATTAAATTGCCGACATTTCATCGGTTTACGTTACGTCGAATCACGATTCGATGCAACAGATTATTCCTCTGTAACGCCGGCAAGGTCCCGGAAGAAGTCCGGATAGCTGATGGAAACGCACGTTTCGTCGTCGAGGACGGTGTCGCCGTCCGCAAGGAGCGAGGCGACGGCAAACGTCATGGCGATGCGGTGGTCCTTGAACGTATGGATGTTCGCACCGTGCAGAGGCTTACCGCCGCGGATGACAAAGCCGTCATCCGCAGCCGTAATGTCGGCACCCATGGCCGCAAGGCCCTCCGTGACCGCGGCGATGCGGTCGGATTCCTTCACCTTCAGCTCCGCTGCATCCCGGATGATCGTTGTGCCACAAGCAATGGCACCCATCAGGGCGACGACGGGAAGCTCGTCAATGAGCGTCGGAATGATATCGCCCTCCACGGTCGTCCCGTGCAGGGCAGAGCTCTTCACGATGAGGTCACAGTAGGGCTCCGATTCCTGTCCGCGGATATTTTCCTTCTTTATATCAGCCCCCATGGCCTCTGCCACCCGCAGGATCCCGTCCCGGGTACTGTTGATCCCGACATTGCGGATGACAAGCTCCGAGCCCGGCTTAAGGAGCGCCGCGGCGATGAAATACGCGGCGGACGAGATATCGCCCGGCACAGTGATGTCGACGGGATGCAGCTGCTGCGCCGGCCGGATCGTGACGCGTTTATTGCCGTCCTTCACAATCGACGCGCCGAAGGCGGACAGCATCCGCTCCGTGTGATCGCGGGACGGGGCTGGCTCGATGACGGTCGTTTCGCCCTCCGCGTAGAGTCCCGCGCAGAGGATGGCGCTCTTGATCTGGGCGGAGGCGACCGGCGTCTTATAAGTGATGCCGTGCAGCGGCGCTCCGGTAATCTTCAGGGGTGCGCAGTTGTCGTCATTCATGCTGACAACGTTGCCGCCCATGGCGTTGATGGGATCCATGACGCGCTTCATGGGTCGGGAGTTCACGGAATCATCGCCGGACAGGTAGGTGATGAAGCGCTGCGGGGCCAGGATCCCCGTCATGATGCGGGTTGTCGTTCCGCTGTTGCCGGAATAGAGCGCTACCGGCGAATAGGAAGGATACAGCCCGTGAATGCCGGTCCCGTGCACTGTCAGAGTCCCCGGATGCTCCCAGTCCTTCTCGATATAGATGCCGAGCCGGTTAAAGCAGTCCATGGTGGAAAGGCAGTCCGCGCTCTCCAGGAAACCTGTAACATGGGTGTCGCCCTTGGCAAGGGAGCCGAACATGATGGCGCGGTGGGAGATGGATTTGTCTCCGGGAACCGTGATTTCGCCGCGGACCCGCGGGACCGGATGCAATGTGAGCATGGGAGATTACCTCATTTCTGCGATAGGGACTTTCTGAGATATAAAAATGGTTACTCGTGCACCGTGAAGTTGCGGCTCTTCAGGATTCCGCAGGCGTGCTGCATTTCTTCCTCGGTGTAGAACTCGACCATCAGCACGCCTTCCTGATACTCGCGGTTGTGGCTGATGCCGATGTTCTTGATGGACAGCGCGTTGACGGCAAGGAGCGTCACGACCTCCGCCAGCATGCCGGGCTGATCGGCGATGTCGACGCCGACGCGGAAGTTGCGGTCCGCGGCATCCGTGGACGTAGAGCCGAAGCTATCGCGGTAGGTCCTGGCACTGTCGAAGAAATCATAGATTTCTCTGGCGCTGTGCCTTTTGATGCTTGCGCGGATGTCCTGCAGCTGTCCGATATAGGCATCGAGGAGCTGCAGAATCTTGTCGCCGTTTGTGAGGCAGATCTGCTGCCACATTTCGGGACTGGACGAGGAGATCCGCGTGATGTCGCGGAAGCCTCCGGCGGCAATCCGGTGCATCACGCCGTCAGCGTTGTCGCTGTTTTTCACGAGGTTGACGAGCGAGGCCGAGATGACATGCGGTACATGGGAGACACCCGCGACGGCAAAGTCATGGAAATCGGGATCGATGAGCAGCGGCAGGGCGTGGAGACCGCTTACGAGGCGGATCATGGTACCGGTCTTCTCAACTGAGACATCTCTGCCCGCGGTCAGCATGTAATAGGCGTTTTCGAGGAGAAACGCGTTGGAATTGCGGTATCGCGTGCGCTCGGAGCCGGTCATCGGGTGGCCGCCGACGAACGAGGCCGAAAGCCCCAGCTCATCGACGTGCTTATGAATGTCGCGTTTCGTCGAACCGATGTCGGTCAGAATCGCGCCGGGCTTTAAATGGTCCCGGATGAGAGCAAGGTTTTCCGCGTTCTTCTGCACCGGCGCGCACAGGAACACAATGTCGCAGGATTCGAAGAAGGCGCCGTCGAAGGCACGGCCGTCTTCGGGTGCGTCCTGACTGCAGATGCCCTGATTGACGACGCCGTCCGCAAACGCCTCGTCCAGTGTATCCGGACCCGGATTATAGGCCAGGATCCCGGCGTCCGGGAAATTCTGCCGGATCGCCTTCGCAATGGATCCGCCGATGAGACCGAGGCCGATAAAGCCGTAGGTCAGAGTGTTGAAATCTATCATAGCTGCGTATGTACCTTATACATGAATCAGGATTGTGGCACCGGACTTCATCATATCTCGAAAAACGCGCCTTTGCCACAGGCAATTTCGCGCGGATACCGCCCGCGCCGCCGGTCCGGAGCCGGGGCAGGCTTTCGTTGACAGTATTTTTTTGCGGGCTTATGATGACACAAGGGTTTTCCCGATTTCAAGAAATAAATAAGCGGGAATCAGGAATCTTGTTCGTGATGCCTGCAGGGAAATGAGGTACAGCTGCATGAAATACAACTTCAGTGAAATTGAGCCGAAATGGCAGAAGGCATGGGCCGACGCCAATGCGTTCAAGGCGGTGGATTTTGACAAAAAGCCGAAGTGGTACGGACTCGTGGAGTTCCCGTATCCGTCCGGCCAGGGTATGCATGTAGGACATATCAAAGCCTACAGCTCCATTGAGGTGCTCGCGAGAAAACGCCGCATGCAGGGCTATAACGTCCTGTTCCCGATCGGCTTTGATTCGTTCGGCCTTCCCGCGGAAAACTACGCCATCAAGACGAATACGCATCCGCATATCATCACGGAGAAGAATATCGCGCACTTTTCCGACCAGCTGAAGAAGGTCGGCTTCTCGTTTGACTGGTCGCGGGAATTCGCGACGTCCCACGCGGACTACTACAAGTGGACGCAGTGGATTTTCCTGCAGCTGTTCAAACACGGGCTCGTGTTCCGCTCGAAGACGCTCGTCAACTACTGCCCGCACTGCAAGGTGGTCCTGTCCAACGAGGACTCCCAGGGCGGCAAGTGCGACATCTGCCACAGCGATGTCGTGCAGCTGCCGAAGGACGTGTGGTTCCTGAAAATCACGGCCTACGCGGACAAGCTCCTCAATGGCCTCGATACCGTGGATTATCCTGATTCCGTCAAGCAGCAGGAGGTTGCCTGGATCGGCCGCTCCACCGGCACGTTCGTTGACTTTAATGTCGCGGACGGGGAGGGGACGCCGATTGCGGACGAGAAGCTCGAGGTTTATACCACGCGGTGCGACACGCTCTACGGCGTGACGTTCATGGTCGTTGCCCCGGAGCATCCGCTGCTGGACAAATATAAGGACCGGATTGCGAACTGGGCGGACGTAGAGGAGTACCGGAAGGAATCCGCCAAGAAGACGGAATTCGAGCGCACGCAGCTCGTGAAGGACAAGACCGGCGTGAAGCTGGACGGCCTGACCGCCATCAATCCCATCACGGGCGACCGGATCCCGCTCTTTATATCCGATTATGTCATGATGGGGTATGGCACCGGAGCCATCATGGCCGTACCCGCGCACGACCAGCGCGACTATGACTTTGCGAAGAAATTCGGCGCGAAGATCATCGAGGTCATCAAAGGCGGAGACATCTCGAAGGAAGCCTACACGGGCGACGGCGAGATGGTCAATTCCGGCGTGCTTAACGGCATGACGAACAAGAAGGACTCCATTAAGAAGATGCAGGAGTACCTTAAGGAGAAGGGCATCGGCCGCAAGGGCGTCCAGTACAAGATGAAGGACTGGGCCTTCAACCGCCAGAGA
This sequence comes from uncultured Lachnospiraceae bacterium, assembly GCA_900316855.1. GTDB lineage: Bacteria > Bacillota > Clostridia > Lachnospirales > Lachnospiraceae > CAG-791. The sequence goes on from ONEK01000014.1 coordinate 19,220, forward strand.
TACTGGGGCGAGCCGATTCCGCTCATCCACTGCCCGAAGTGCGGTGTCGTTCCCGTGCCGGAGGAGGAGCTTCCGCTCACGCTTCCGGAGGTGGAGAACTTCGAGCCCGGCCAGGACGGCAAGAGCCCGCTTGCCCGGATTGATTCGTTCGTGAACTGCACGTGCCCAAAGTGCGGCGGCCCCGCAAAGCGCGAGACAGACACCATGCCGCAGTGGGCCGGTTCGTCGTGGTATTTCCTGCGCTTCTGCGACCCGAACAACGACAAGGCGTTCGCGGACCGGAAGAAGCTGGACTACTGGATGCCGGTCGACCACTACAACGGCGGTATGGAGCACGTGACGCGCCATCTGCTGTATTCGAGGTTCTGGCATCACTTCCTGTATGACATCGGCGAGGTGAACACGCCGGAGCCGTACGCAAAGCGCACGTACCAGGGCATGATCCTCGGCTCGGACGGCGAGAAGATGAGCAAGTCAAAGGGCAACGTCGTCGACCCCGTGGACATCGTGAATTCCTACGGTGCCGACACACTCCGCACCTACGTCCTGTTCATGGGCGATTACGGCTCCGCCGCTCCGTGGAGCGATCAGGCTGTACAGGGCTGCAGGCGCTTCCTCGAAAGGGTTGCCGGCTTCCCGGACATCGCGACAGCGGACGCGGAAGATCCGGAGACGGAATCGAAGCTTCACAAGACCATTAAGAAGGTCAGCGAAGACATCGAGAACATGAAGTTCAACACGGCCATCGCCGCGCTCATGACACTCACGAACGACTACTATAAGAAGGGCGCCGTGACGAAGGAGGATGTGAAGATCTTCATCCAGCTCCTGTCCCCGTTCGCACCGCACCTGTGTGAGGAGATCTGGCAGCAGCTGGGTTACAACCCGGACGGGAAGTCGTTCTGCACGCTTTCGCAGTGGCCGTCCTACGATGAAGCGAAGACGAAGGACGCTACCGTGAAGATGGGTGTCCAGGTCAACGGCAAGGTCCGCGGCACGATCGAGGTCGCGGCGGACGCGGACAAGGATGCTGTCCTTGCCGCGGCGAAGGCGGATCCGAAGGTTGCGAAATACCTTGAGAGCGGAACGCTCGTCAAGGAAATCTACGTCCCCGGACGGATCCTGAATTTCGTTGTGAAGGGATAAACCGACAAACAGCAGGACGTGTAACCGCGGTAAAACCGCGGCACAATGTCATTACAGTAAGATCAGATGCTTGCAGCACAGAGGGAGAGACTTCTTCCCCTGTGCTGTTTGTGGCATAAGGGTCAGAAGGATCAAATCGCGGCAAGCCGGCACTTATTTGGTTATAATGCATAATCATGATTGCTATGCCTCTGAAATATTGTTAAAATGATAGAAGGTTTTCCGGTACGAATGGGGAAAGTGCCGGAAATCCAACTAATGTTACGGAGGATTCAACATGAAGGTTTACACAACTGACAAAATCAGAAACGTCGTAGTGCTGGGTCACGGGGGAGCCGGCAAAACCACACTGGTGGAAGCCATGGCTTATCTGGGCGGCCTGACATCCAGAACGGGCAGAGTGGAGGACGGTAGTACCCTTTCCGACTTCACGAAGGAGGAGCAGAAGCGCGGCATTTCCATCCGCACATCCCTCATTCCGATCGAGTGGCAGGACTGCAAGATCAACGTTCTCGACACACCCGGATATTTTGATTTTATCGGTGAGGTGGAGGAAGCCTTAAGTGTTGCGGACGGCGCTGTTATCGTTGTTTCCGGCAAGGCCGGCATCGAAGCCGGCACCGAACGGGCCTGGGACCTCTGCGAGAAATACAACCTGCCCCGCATGTTCTTCGTGACCGACATGGATATTGACACCGTTTCGTACCGCCAGACGGTCGAGGATCTCACTGCCCTGTACGGGAAGAAGATCGCGCCGTTCAACATGCCCGTCCGTGAGGGAGGGAAGTTTACCGGCTACGTCAACGTTATCCAGCAGAAGGCCTTCAGGTACGAGAACAAGGAAGCCAATCCGACTGACGTTCCCGAATATTCGAAGGAATACCTGTCCCAGTATCATGACACCCTGATGGAGGCGGTAGCCGAGACATCCGAGGAGTTCATGGAGCGGTATTTCAACGGCGAGGAATTCTCGGAGGCGGAGATCCGCGCGGCAGTGCGCCTTTCCATTCAGGACGGCTCGATCGTTCCGGTGGAGATGGGTTCCGGCACGATCTGTCAGGGCGTTTACACCCTCATGGACGATATTGTGAAGTATATGCCCGCGGCGGAATCCCGTCCGATGTCCGGCATTGACCTCAAGACGAACGGTGTGTTCGAGGCGAATTTCGACGTCCTGAAGCCGAAGACCGCCTTCGTGTTCAAGACCATTGTGGATCCGTTCATCGGCCGGTATTCGCTCATCAAGGTGCGCTCCGGCGTCCTGAAGACAGACGACCTCGTCTATGACAACCGTCGCGAGTCGGAGTTCAAGGTCGGCAAGCTCTATATCCTCCAGGGCAACAAGTCTTCGGAGATCAGCGAGCTGCACGCGGGAGACCTCGGCGCGCTCGCAAAGCTCGGCAGCGTCCAGACAGGAGACACGCTCTCCACGAAAGCCAATCCCGTCATGTACGCGAAGATGGACATCAGCAGGCCGTACACGTACCTCCGCTACCGCGCCGTCAACAAGGGCGATATCGACAAGATTGCCCAGGCCATGGCGAAGATCGCGGCCGAGGACCCGACGTTCAAGCCGGTCAACGACTCGGAGAACGGCCAGTCCCTCATGTACGGCATGGGCGACCTGCACCTGAACGTCATCCAGAGCATGCTGAAGAACGAATACAACCTCGACCTCACCGTGGAGCAGCCGAAGGTTGCGTTCCGCGAGACCATCAAGAAGACCTCGGACGTCGAATATAAGTACAAGAAGCAGACCGGCGGACACGGCCAGTACGGACATGTGAAGATCCGCTTCTCGCCGAGCGGTGACACCACGGCACCCTATGAGTTTGCGGAGGAGGTTGTCGGCGGCGCCATCCCGAAGAACTATTTCCCTGCTGTTGAGAAGGGCATCGCGGAATCCGTGGAGAGAGGACCTCTCGCAGCCTACCCCGTGGTAGGTGTGAAGGCTGTCCTGTATGACGGCTCCTACCATCCGGTGGATTCCTCGGAAATGGCATTCAAGACGGCTGCCAAGCAGGCCTTCAGGAAGGGCTTCATGGAGGCGTCGCCCGTTCTGCTCGAGCCGATCGTGAACCTGAAGGTCACTGTTCCGGACACCTATACCGGCGATGTCATGGGCGACCTCAACAAGCGCCGCGGCAGGGTTCTCGGCATGAATCCATCCGGCAAGGGCAAACAGCAGATCGAGGCCGAGGTTCCCCAGATGGAGCTCTTTGACTACTGCACGAAGCTCCGCTCCATCACCGGAGGACGCGGAGACTACGAATACTCCTTCGTCCGCTACGAGCAGACACCGCCCGACATCCAGAGCCGTGAGGTCGCTGCCCGCGCCGAGAAGGCCGCTGCCGGCTTCGCCGAGGAGTAAACAAAATATTATTATATGCTTTGCCCGGACAAAGAGGGATGGGGGTAAACAAAATGCATATGGAATGCAAAATTCGCGAAGGCGATTTTGCATTCCCGGCCACGAGCAAAGCATATTCATGCTTTGCTCGGACAAAGAGAGATGGTGCATCAGCACCATCTCTCTTTGTTGTTGACAGAAGTTGTTCTCGTTGTATACAATGATACACAAAAGCTGCGAACGCAGTTATCATATGCCTGCCAAAGGCGGCAGAAAGAAGGCAGTTTATGGTCACTGAAACATTCGAGAATCGTCCGGTCACGATGAACCAGCACAACAATCTGCTCCAGATCGAGGAGCACATGTACATCCTGGACGATGTGAAGAAGCCGAACGTCTTCCGGCAGATGTTTCCCTATTCTGAAATCCCCAAAATCCCCTTCAACGACAGAACCGTTCCCAAATATATGCCCAAGGATATCTGGATCACGGATACAACGTTCCGCGACGGCCAGCAGTCCAGGGCACCGTATACAACAGACCAGATCGTCCATATCTTTGATGAGTTCCACCGACTCGGCGGGCCGAACGGCATGATCCGCGCGTGCGAGTTTTTCCTGTATTCGAAGCAGGACCGTGACGCGGTCGAGAAGTGCATGGAGCGCGGTTATGAATTCCCGCAGGTGACGAGCTGGATCCGCGCGAGCCACGATGACTTCCGGCTCGTGAAGGAGATGGGCATGAAGGAGACCGGCATTCTGGTTTCCTGCTCGGACTATCACATCTTCCTGAAGCTGAAGATGACGAGGAAGCAGGCCATGGAGCACTACCTGTCCGTCGTGCGCGACTGTCTCGAGCAGGGCATCTCCCCGAGGTGCCACATGGAGGATATCACCCGTGCGGATATCTACGGCTACGTCGTCCCGTTCTGCCTCGAGCTGATGAAGCTGCAGGACGAGTACAAGATCCCGATCAAGATCCGCGCCTGCGATACGATGGGCTACGGCGTGAACTACAGCGGCGCCGTTATCCCGCGGTCGGTTCCCGGCATCATCTACGCCATTCATACACATGCCGGTGTTCCGTCCGAACAGCTGGAATGGCACGGACACAATGATTTCTACAAGGCGGTCGTCAACGCGACGACGGCGTGGCTCTATGGCTGCAGCGGCGTCAACTGCTCGCTGTTCGGCATCGGCGAACGGACCGGCAACACTCCGACCGAGGCCATGGTGTTCGAATACGCCCAGCTCAAGGGAAACCTCAACAGTATGGATACCACGGTCATCACGGACCTCGCGAAATATTACGAGGAGGAGATCGGCTATCACATTCCGGACAACACACCTTTTGTCGGCAAGAACTTCAACGTGACGCGCGCCGGTATCCATGCGGACGGACTGCTCAAGAACGAGGAGATCTACAACATTTTCGACACGGAGAAATTCCTGAAGCGCCCTCCCGTTTCGGCGGTTTCCAATACGTCAGGCCTTGCCGGAATCGCGCTGTGGATCAACAACTACTATCGCCTGCCTGCCGAAAAGAAGGTTGACAAGAAGTCTCCGCTCGTCGAGTCGGTCAAGACCTGGGTGGATGCGCAGTACGCAAACGGCCGTGTGACCGCGCTCACCGACGCGGAGCTCGAGGCACAGATCGACCGCGTCTGCGCGGCTGAAAAAATGGAAAGCCCCGCAGAAGCGGCAGCTTCCGAAAAGGCCGGAGCCTGAGGCATCCGGCTGTGACCGGTACGGGAAAAATTTTTTACATTTTCCGTGACAGCTGTCCTTCGGGACAGCGATCTGTTTCAACCAGGGGGGAAAATGAATCAGAGATGAATGATTATGATGTAAGACGCGATGTCAGTGACAAGTATTCCCTGCGGGGACGTGTTTTTCATAAGATCCGGGATGATATACTGAGTGGGAAGTACAAGGAGAACGAGGAACTCAAGGAGGTCGCGATCGGCGCGGAGCTCGGTGTGTCCAGGACACCGGTCCGGGAAGCACTCCGCCAGCTCGAGCTCGAGGGGCTCGTCCAGATAATTCCGAACCGGGGAGCGTTCGTCACCGGCATCCAGGTGAAGGACGTGCATGACATCTACATGATCCGTGCCCGCCTCGAGGGCCTGTGCGCACGCTGGGCCTGCGAGCATATCACGAAGGAACAGATGGAGGCCATGGAGGAGAATGTCTACCTCGCCGAGTTCCACGCGGGCAAGGGCAACATGGAGCAGATGACGGAGCTGGACAACACGTTTCACAGGATTCTCTATGCCGCCTGTGATTCCAAGATGCTGGAGCACCTTCTGATCGACTACCACCAGTATGTGCTGCGGATCCGCAAGATGACGCTGTCCACACCCGCACGGGCGCGCGCATCCAACGCGGAACACCGCGCCATCATGGAGGCGATCCGGGACAAGGACGCCGACAAGGCGGAGGAGCTTGCAGGACAGCACATGCGCAACGCCTATGACAACATGGTGAAGAACGGATTGTTCGAGCTGTATAAGAGCTGAGTGCAAGTCAATGCGGCAGCCCCCGGCACAGGAGGACCGGCCGGGCATGCCATGATATTTCCGTGATACGAGTGTAAGGAAACTTTAGAAAGGAAAAGGAGAATATACCCATGCAGAAAATTGCCATGAAGACGCCCATTGTGGAGATGGACGGAGATGAGATGACGCGGGTCATCTGGAGGATGATCAAGGAGGACCTGCTGACACCTTACATCGACCTGAGGACGGAATATTACGACCTGGGGCTTCCCTACCGGGACGAAACGGATGACCGGGTGACGCTCAACGCCGCCGAGGCGACAAGGAAGCTCGGCGTGGCGGTCAAGTGCGCGACAATCACCCCGAACCGGCAGCGCCTGGAGGAGTATCACCTGAAGCGCCTGTACAAGAGCCCGAACGCAACGCTTCGTTCCTACCTCGACGGCACGGTTTTCCGCGCCCCGATCGTGGTGAAGGGCATCGAGCCCTATGTCCGGAACTGGAAGAAGCCCATCACCATGGCACGTCACGCCTACGGCGATGTCTACAAGAATTCCGAGATGCAGGTCGGCTGCGCAGGCAAGGCCGAGCTCGTGTTCACGGAGGCGGGCACCGGCATTGAGCACCGCCAGCTCGTGCATGATTTTGCGGGGCCCGGTGTCCTGCAGGGCATTTACAACACCGATCAGTCCATCCACAGCTTTGCCAGAACCTGCTTCCAGTATGCGCTGGACCAGAAGGAGGACCTGTGGTTCTCCACGAAGGATACGATCTCCAAGACCTATGACGGCAATTTCCGTGCAATCTTTGCGGACACATACAACCGGGAATATAAGGAGAAGTTTGAAAAGGCGGGCATTCAGTATTTTTACACCCTCATCGATGACGCGGTGGCCCGTGTCATCCGTTCGGAGGGAGGCTTCGTCTGGGCGCTGAAGAACTATGACGGCGATGTGATGAGCGATATGCTGGCAACGGCGTTCGGCTCGCTTGCCATGATGACCTCGATTCTCGTCTCGCCTGACGGGACGTACGAATACGAGGCGGCGCACGGAACCGTGCAGCGCCATTACTACAAGTATAAAAACGGCGAGAAGGAATCCACGAACTCCGTCGCGACGATCTTTGCCTGGACGGGAGCGCTGAGAAAGCGCGCCGAGCTCGACGGGATCCCGGAGCTCGTAAAGTTCGCGGACGCGCTGGAGAAGGCAACAATCGCGACGATCGAGTCCGGCAGGATGACCGGCGATCTCGCCGCGATTACAACCATGCCGAAGGAGTCCGTGACAAAGCTTGACACCGAGGAATTCATCCTCGCCATCCGGGACAATCTGGAGGCGGGGTTAAAATGATCAGCTCTGGAGCTGCTCCCACTGATCATACAGGACGGTGAGCTCCTCCTCGTTGGCACTTTTCTCCTTCTGGAGAGTGCTGAGCCTGCCGATGTCGGTACAGTTTTCCGGCAGGGCCATTTCTTCATCGAGGGCTGTGTTGCGCGCTTCGAGCTGCGCAATGCGGTCCTCGGTTTTTTTGAGCTCACCCGCAAGCTTTCGTGCCTTCGCCTGCTGCTGCTTCTGCTGCTGCCAGTCGGAGGCGGAGGAGGTTGCGTTTCCGGAATCTGTCCGTACACGCGAGGCCCCGGAGGAAGTACCCGAAGCCGGGAAAGCGCCTGCTATGGACGAGGTGCCGGCGGAATCCGGAGCTGCAAAGTCTCCCTCCGCGGCGCCATCTGCAGCCGACGCTGACTGCGTGGCGGAATGCCTCTGCACAAGCTCCAGCTCCCGCAGCCGCTCCGGTCCTGCCTCCTGCTCAATGCGGCGCAGCTCCTTTTCAATGAGCGCGGATTCCACCTGCGGCTGCTTCTCCAGGTAGAAGTCGTAATTCCCGGTGAAACGCTCCGGCGCTTCCTGCGCGTTATTACCCGGATAATCGAGTAGGAGCTGGTCTGTCAGCGACAGGATCCTCGATGCCGTATGGTTGATGAAATACCGGTCGTGCGAGACGTACAGGACCGTACCCTCATAGCTGTTCAGCGCGTTCTCCAGAACCTCCTTCGATGTCATGTCGAGGTGGTTCGTCGGCTCATCGAGGATGAGGAAATTCGCCTCGGACAGCATCAGCTTCGAGAGGGACAGGCGTCCCTTCTCGCCGCCGGAGAGCGCACCGACCTGCTTGAACACCTCCTCGCCGGTGAACAGGAACGAGGCAAGGAGCCCCCGGATTTCGGTGTTGGTCATGTCCGGGTAGGCATCGGAAATCTCCTCGAAAACCGTCCTGTCGTCGTGAAGGACATGGTGCTCCTGATCGTAGTAGCCGATGTGCACGTTCGTCCCGAAGTGAACGGAGCCCTCATCCGGCGCGACGATGCCGGGCAGGGAGGCTTCGGAACTGCCCTGCGCAATGGCCAGATTCAGCAGGATTTTCAGCAGCGTTGATTTGCCGGTTCCATTGTTTCCGATGATGGCGATATGCTCGCCGCGGTGTATGTCGAACGACAGATCCGCAAAGAGGAGACGATTGTCAAAGCTCTTTTTCAGGTGCCGGACCTCGCAGACGTCGTTTCCGGATTTGATGCAGGGGCGGAACGTCAGGTGCATGTCATCCCGAAGCTCGAACGGCTTCTCGAGCCGGTCCATCTTCGAGAGGGCTTTCTCGCGGGACTGTGCCCGTTTGATGGACTTCTCGCGGTTGAACTGCCTGAGCTTCGCAATGACCTCCTCCTGATGGCGGATTTCCGCCTGGTTATTGAGATACTGGTGCCACTGCTGCTCGCGGAGGGCCTTTTTGTGCTCCGCGTAGAAGCTGTAATTGCCGTTGAACACCGTCGCGTGCGCGTTTTCGATCTCGATGATTTTCGTCACGCATTTATCGAGGAAATACCGGTCGTGGGAGACGACGAGAACCGTTCCGCGGTAATTGGACAGATACGTCTCCAGCCAGCGGATGGAGCCGATGTCGAGGTGGTTCGTCGGTTCATCGAGGAAGAGAAGGTCAGGCTTTTTCAGGAGGAGCTTCGCCAGGGCGACGCGGGTCTTCTGACCGCCGGAGAGCGTGCGGATTTTCTGCTGAAATTCCGGCTCCGCAAAGCCAAGACCCCGGAGCACCCCTGTGATCTCACCCCGGTAGGCGTAGCCGTTTGCGTCCTTAAAGCGCGCGAGCAGCTCGTTGTATTCCGTCATGAGGGCATCAAGCTCGCTCCCATAGACCTTACCCATCATTTCCTCATCGAGCGCGAGCTTCTTCTCCATGTCGATCACATCCTGACGCACGGTGAGGAGCTCGCCCTCAATGGTGCTGTCGGAGTCCAGGTCCTGATTCTGCGCGAGGTACCCGTATGTGGTCTCCCTGGCAAAGGCAACCTGCCCCTCATCCGCGTCCATCTGTCCGATGATGATTTTCAGGAGCGTGGACTTGCCCGCTCCGTTGACGCCGACGACCGCGGCGCGGTCGCCCTTCTCCAGGTGGAACGTAATGTCCGAGAGGACCTGCCCCTCGGGAAATGCCTTGGATATATGATGACAGGATAAAATCATGATGATACAAACCTCGCAGACAGCTTGTAGTCAAATACCCCGCCGCAAGCAGCGGGGCATGACTTAACATCTATCAGATCTTGAACGCCCCAGGGGGCGTGTTATTTGACCCTCGCGGGCGTCGCCACATGAACATGCAGGCATGTTCGCGTGGCTCGTGCCTCGCGGGAATAAAGCCAACATCCTAGTTTAAAGGGACGCGGAAGCACTGTCAAACCGGATACAGGCTGACACAGGTGAACTTTCAAGCCTGACCCGCCTATGCTATTATGTATGAATGTCAGGCAATGATAAGAATCGTGCCCGGTGGAGCCCGGAATTTCCGGGAGAAAGGAAACGGAAGACGTACCATGGGTTTATTTGATTTATTCGGCGGCGGGAAAAAGAAGGCCGCCGAGGAGGAAGCGCAGAACGAGCAGCGCCGGATTGAGGAACATGATAAAACAGTGGAAGACCAGAAGCAGGCGCACAGCAGCCTGCCATGGCCTACGGTCGCACGGCTGAACATCCTGCAGCCGAAGGATTCTGACGCCGTGAAGGCGGACGACCCGCTGAGCGCGGAGCGTAAGGACGAGATCGGACCGCTGATCTACGAGCCGGAGCTTAAGCCGGACGACGTGAAGGATTTCACACTGCAGGAGCTTCTGTTCCTTCTGTCGGCGCAGGAGATTTTCAACCGCAGGGCGGCCCTGATCGATTACGAGAAGAACCGCAGGGTGTTATACAACGATTTCTTAAGAAGGATTCACGAATCGGAGAAGATCTACGTCCTGTATGACAAGAGGACACGCTACCCCCTGATCGACGGCGGCTTCGCAGTGATCTATCTTGACCGGGAGCACGCGGACAGGGCAGTGCAGCTGTACGCGAAGCAGTTCCGTGACCTCGAGGTGAAGGAGCAGCCCGGAGAAGCGGCTCCCGCAGCCGACAACGGACAGCGCCAGGCGACGACGTTCGATTATCTGTGGTTTCTGGGCCTGCAGAGCATTGTGGTGGACAACGGCTGGTACAAGGGCTTTGTAAAGCGCGACGAGATCGCGGTTCCCCCGACGTTCAATGTAGATCCGAAGAAGGTACCGCCGGCGGCACCCGGGCTTGTCTTCACGATGCTCGATTACCTCGGCGAGCGCAAGTGGCCCGTGAATTACAAGAACCGCGATGCCATCCTTCATAAGAAGGAGGAGCGGATGTACAATCAGATCCGCCGTACGCTGTTCCTTGTGCCGGTTCAGCTGACGCAGGCTCCGGAGGGCGTATCGAACGGCATCTTAGTGGGACCGCTCGCCGGCAAGGAAATCCGGCTCGCACTCCTCAAGGCGAAGGATAAATCCGGTACGGGCGAGAAAAACCTGCTGCCTGTGTACACGGACTTTATCGAGTACAGCAAGACGGCCTTTGCCAAGGGCGGACTCAAGCCTCTCGGCTTCCGCTTTGCAAACCTTGGTCACTTCCTCGACAATGTGGATGCCATGATCATCAACTCCAACGGCGAGGGCCTTGTGATTCCGAAGGCGAAGGCACTGGAGCTGCAAAAGGCAGATTCTGTGAACGCGCAGACGATCACGACTCCCGCACCGCAGGCCGCGCCTTCCGGGGAAGCACCGGCAGCAGCTGCCAATGACAGCGCGGACGCGCTCGGAACCGCCTCGCAGGAGGACCACGCGGGACACCTGGTCGAATGAAGCAGGTCTGTCATTTTGGCCTTCTGCCTTTTTCTGACACAGGGAAAGGAGTTTTTTGAACCGGAATCTTCTTCATACTATATCCGGAAGACACTACACAGGGGCTGCAGCCTGCGCTGCGGCTCTTGTTTTTGTGCTGTCCGCTCCCATGACGGACGCGGTGCCGGTGTACGGTTTTTCCCCTGCCGCAAACCTGCAGGGCCTGTCCGGGATGACACAGAGCCAGGAAGGACGCGGGACAGCTGCCGGACCGGCCGTCCTCCAATCCTATGAAGTGTTTTCGAAGGATCAGCATCGTGGCAGCCGGACCGCGCAGGGCGCAGGGGTGACGTATTCCAATCCGTTTGATCCGCGGACACCGCTGACAGCGGAAGGCGGAGTACAGGACCTGCCTGCTGCGTCAGAAGGAAAACAGGGCTCCGGCTCCCCGGATTCCGGAATTCCGCAGGTGACCGAAACGCAGTCCTCACAAAAGGAGGACCGGGAACGTGCCGCCGCGTCAGAAAGTGAAACCGCCGCGGTGCGGATCAGGCAGGCCCTTCCGGCGTCCGCTGTCCGCGCCCTGTGCGAAGGCGGTGCGGATTTTCAGCCGGTCGTTGTTTCGGAGGCGATTTCCTCGATCGTGCCAAACCCCGACAGCAGTCATAACGCGGAGCGTGCCATGCAGCTGCTGAACGGCTGCGTGCTGCTTCCGGGAGAAGAGTTTTCCTTTAACAGTGCCGTGGGAGAACGGGAAACGGACCGGGGCTTTGTCAAGGCTCCGTCCATCGCCTCGGGTGATACGATGACGGCCACGGTCGGCGGGGGAATCTGTCAGGTGTCGTCACTGTGTTACCTTGCCGCCGTGAAGGCGGGTCTTGCCATTGACGAGCGCCATGCACACACCCTGCAGGTCGGCTACGCGCAGCCCGGCTTCGACGCTTCGGTTTCGTGGGGACAGTGGGACCTGCGGCTCACCAATACGACAGGCGTGCCTCTCCTGCTGCTGGCGGAGGCACTGCCGGAGCGGGGGATTCTGAAGGTGTCGCTTCTTGCAAACGGGACGAACCCGAACAAAAGCCTGACCTACGTTCCCGTCAGTAAGAAGCTCTCCGGCAGAACGTACCGCAGCTTCGTTTCAGTCAGGGCGGATGGCAAAGAGGTGGACGAGATCGACCTTGGCACGAGCAGCTACCTAGGAACCGTGCCGCGAAACGGCGGAAGCGGGTGACGGGAAGGGCTCATCAGATCAGTGAACGACGATGAGCGGCTTGGAAAATCCGGGCACGAGGGGAGTGACACCGCGGACGCGGTCGTACAGCGCGTTGGCACGGATTTCCGCAAGGAGCATGCCGCGGTAGACGGGACTTAACGCCGGCAGATCGCGGGAGAGCCTTGTAATGACAGGAACAGACGCCTGATCAGCGAGGGCGGACAGAACCTGCTCCGCGCCCCTGCGCATGCCGAGAACGCGCAGATAACCGCACGGACCAGCCGCGTCGACTGCCTGCACGTCACTTTTGCGGATTCCCAGAAGGATGTGCAGGAGAGCCCGCTGGACGGCGGTTTCCGTGTGGTTGCGGGTCTTAAGCTGCTGCACGGTCTGCCGGAATGTGAGAGGACCTGCCCCGTGCCTTGCGAGGCCGCGGAGCCGGTTCGAGAGATCCTCCGGGACATCCTGAAAGATGGTATAATCCGGTTCCGGATCAGCGTTCACATCTGCGGCGGGCCCGCTGTCCGGTCCGCCGGCCGCACCTTTTGCCACACCCGCAAACAGGAGTGCGTACCACAGCTCTCTTGAGAAATCATCCTCACAAAGGTAGGGCCCCTCCGGGACAGGAATGTCCCGGGGCACCGATGCATCGCCCGCGGACAGATCACGCCGTCCGGATTCCGGAGCGGATGATTTTCCGGGCGGGAGAATAAACTTTTCCGGATGCAGGAGCCTTTGCCGGAGGACGGACGCTCCGGGAACGTCGATTGTTTTCACAGCGTGGGCGGTGATGGAATCCGCCCCGTAATATTGCAGGGATTTCAGATATTCTGTTCCGAGGATGTCGTTGGAGCAGGAAGGAAGGGTGACGCTTCGCGTACATTCTGCCGCAGCAGTATCTCTCGCCGCGGGATAGGAAAGGCCCTTCGCAAGGTACTGCTTCAGCAGGGCCCTGTAATCCTCCGGCTCGTCGAGAAGGAGGCGGGCCGCGTCCTGCAGGAAATCCGGATCTCCGGACTCCGAGCCGAATACGAGATCCGTCACGATGCCGGCAGCCATTGCGCAGCAGACGGCACCCCGCGCGAAGTAGTCAGCGGCTCCGACGCTGTAATAGAACGGCAGCGACAGGCATAAATCCGCGCCGTTCTGCAGAAGGATCGGAATCCGTTCCTCCCGGGGCAGGATGGCAGGCGTTCCCCGCTGCACATAGTCACCGGAAAGGAACACAATCACGGCATCCGCACCTGTGATCTGCCTTGCCTTCTTCAGAATATAGGCATGCCCCGCGTGAAAGGGATTGCATTCCATGATGACTGCACAGACTCTCATCTGACCTCCCGGGGACCCGCAAAACTACAGCGCGGATCCAACTTATTCATTGTATCATGACATAAGGAAAGGAGAACCGATGAACTACGACGAAATGGCCGGCTGGGTGAACGCGAACACACCGTTCATGACGTACTCGGGCATTCACATTGAGAAGGTATGGCGCGACGGCGCCATTGCGAAGGCCGCTGTCACGGCCAATACCATGAACCCCTATCACATGGCGCACGGAGGGCTGCTGTTTACCATGGCGGACGTGTGCGCCGGCACCGCGGCCCGGTCCGACGGCAGAAGCTATGTGACGCAGCAGTCATCTGTCTCGTTCCTGAAGCCGGGCAGGGAGGGGGATGAGCTGACGGCAGAGGCCAGGGTCATAAACCGCGGCAGGACAGTCTGCCTCATTGAGTCCGATGTGCGCAGTGCGGACGGAAGGCTCCTGTTTACAGGAATGTTTACGTATTTCTGCATCTCGGAAGAGAGCAGCGACAAAACCAGGGAGAAAACCGCAGGACCTGCCGGCGCCGGAAACTGACAAAACAGCCTTGTCAAAAGCCTGCGCTCTGCTTATAATGTAAACGCTTACATTTCGGGAGAAGTCCGGATTGTGATGGAATCCGGACCCTCTGAAAAATAAAAAGCGCGACGAGCGTTAAGACCTGCACCGGGTGCGGGTGGAAAGGGGAAAAATGTCATTTATCGATACCATCAAGGAAAAAGCGAAGAGCAATCTGAAAACGATCATCCTGCCGGAGTCCGAGGATGAGAGAACCATCCGCGCCGCGGCAGGCGTCCTGGAGCAGGGACTTGCAAAAATAATTCTTCTGGGCAATCCGGACACCATTCGCGGGGACGCGGCGAAATACGGCGTAAACATCGACGGAGCGAAGATCGTCGATCCCGAAAACTGCGACAAATTCACACAATACCAGACCCTTCTGCAGAAGCTTCGTGAGAAGAAGGGCATGACCATGGACGGCGCGAAGGAGGCACTCCTTGCGGACCGCACCATGTTCGGCGTTGTCATGCTCAAGGCCGGCGACGGCGACGGCCTCGTATCCGGTGCCTGCCATTCCACGGCCAACACACTTCGTCCCGCCCTTCAGGTCCTCAAGACCGCGCCCGGCTCGAAGATGGTTTCCGCGTTCTTCCTCATGGATGTTCCGAACTGCGAATACGGCCATAACGGCACTTTTATTTTCGCGGATTCCGGTCTGAACCAGGATCCGGATTCCGATGAGCTCGCCATCATTGCCAATGATTCCGCAAAGAGCTTCCGCCAGCTCGTCGGCGCTGATCCTTATGTTGCCTTCATTTCCCACTCCACGAAGGGCTCCGCAAAGCATGCCCTTGTTGACAAGGTGACGGCCGCCGTGAAATCCGCGCATGACAATTATCCGGACCTTGTCTGCGACGGCGAGCTGCAGGTCGACGCTGCCATCGTTCCCTCTGTTGCTGCCTCCAAGGCACCGGGCTCACCTGTTGCCGGCAGGGCGAACGTTCTCGTATTCCCGAACCTCGACTGCGGCAATTCCGCTTACAAGCTCGTGCAGAGACTGGCAAAGGCTGAGGCTTACGGCCCCATGCTGCAGGGCATTGCCAGGCCCGTCAACGACCTGTCCCGCGGCTGCAGCTATGAGGACATCATCGGCGTCGTTGCCCTGACCTCCGTTCAGGCACAGGATGCACAGTAACAATCGAGGTCACATAGAAAGGAATCGAACCATCCAATGAAAATTCTGGTTATTAACTGCGGCTCCTCATCCCTGAAGTTTCAGGTTATCAACACCGTCACGAACGACTGCCTCGCGAAGGGCCTGTGCGAGCGGATCGGCATTGACGGAGCCATCACCTATCAGAACCTTGTGAAGAAGCTGGACAAGGTGAAGGAGACACCTGCCATTGAGGATCACAGGAAGGCCATCAGCCTCGTGCTGGAGAAGCTGACCGATCCTGAAACCGGCGTCGTGAAGGACCTCTCCGAGATCGATGCGGTCGGACACCGCATTGTACACGGCGGTGAGCGCTTCACGGACTCCGTCATCATCAATGAGGAGGTCATCAAGGGAATCCAGGAGGTTTCGCCGCTCGCGCCGCTCCATAACCCCGCGAACCTCACCGGAATCAGGGCCTGCCGGGAAGTCATGCCGAAGACACCCATGGTGGCGGTTTTCGACACGGCCTTCCATCAGACCATGCCGGCGAAGGCCT
Organism: uncultured Lachnospiraceae bacterium; assembly: GCA_900316855.1. Classification (GTDB taxonomy): domain Bacteria; phylum Bacillota; class Clostridia; order Lachnospirales; family Lachnospiraceae; genus CAG-791. The sequence goes on from ONEK01000014.1 coordinate 35,157, forward strand.
TCATGTACGCCCTGCCCCTTCATTATTACAGGGACCTTAAGGTTCGCCGCTACGGCTTCCACGGCACCTCCCACAAGTTTGTTTCGGAGGAGCTTGCCAAATACATGGGCAAGGATCCCCAGGACCTGAAGATGATCATCTGCCACCTCGGAAATGGTGCCTCTGTTTCCGCCGTAAAGTACGGCCAGTGCATTGACACCTCCATGGGTCTCACCCCGCTCGCGGGACTTGTCATGGGCACGCGCTGCGGCGATGTCGATCCGGCTATTGTCGACTATATCGAGTCCAGGGAGAACCTTACGCCGTCCCAGCTCGACGAGATCATGAACAAGGAATCCGGCGTGTACGGCCTGTCCAACAAGCTCTCCTCCGACTTCCGCGACCTGTGGGACGCGCGTGAGAACGGGGACAGGAACGCCGCGCTCGCACTCGACGTATGGGCATACCGTGTCGCGAAATACATCGGTGCCTACGCGGCAGCCATGAACGGCGTCGACGTCATCGCCTTCACCGCGGGCATCGGCGAGAACGACGCGAAGTCCCGCCGCCTTGTTTACCAGTATCTGGGATATCTGGGCGTCGACATCGATGAGTCCGTCAACGACATGACGCACGGCAAAATCGCGGAGCTCTCGACACCTGTTTCACGCGTGCGCGTCTTCGTGTTCCCGACAAACGAGGAGCTCGCCATCGCCAAGGACACCGAGCGGCTTGTCAAGACCCTGAACGGCTCGTACTACGAGAACCTGACGAAGTAAATTTCAGGGTTTTTCAAAACTTTCCCGGGGCGTGGCCGGCTTATGGATTTCCGAGCGAATTTTCTATGAGCGAGGGAACCATAAACCGGCCGCTGCCCCTTATATTTTCCCTTGACACGCGGCGAATTCGTGCTAAGATAGCTTCGTGTGTGTTTGGAATTGTTTAGAGCAAGGAGGTTCCCAATGTCTATTTGCCCTAAGAATAAATCCTCGAGAAGTCACAGGGACCAGAGAAGAGCAAACTGGAAGATGTCTGCTCCCACGCTGGTGAAGTGCCCCAAGTGCGGCGCCCTGATGATGCCTCACAGAGTCTGCAGGAACTGCGGTTCCTACAACAAGAAGGAGATCATCTCCACGAACGACTGATCGGGATTTGCAATTCCTGGAAGAAGAAACCGGTACGGCACAGGCTGTACCGGTTTTTCTTTTGCCGTTTTCTTGCAAAGGTCCGGCTCTCCATGTATGATAGTTATTCGTAGTAGTCTGAGCACAGGACAACAACATCATGAGGTATGCGTGTGAGTGAAACCATAAATGTAGCAGTTGACGCCATGGGCGGCGACAACGCTCCGTCTGAGATTGTAAAGGGCGCCGCGGCCGCGCTTGCAGCCAATGACAATCTGAGGATAACGCTGCTGGGGTCGAAGGAGCCGGTCGGACAGGCTCTGTCCGGGCTGGATTATCCGAAGGAGAGACTGGAGCTCCATGAAACGACTGAGGTGATCGAAATGGCGGAGCCTCCGGTCAACGCCATCCGCAGGAAGAAGGACTCCTCCCTTGTTGTCGGCATGAAGCTGGTGCACGAGGGCGCGTGCGATGCGTTTGTGACCGCGGGATCCACGGGGGCGGCGCTCGTCGGCGGGCAGATTCTCGTCGGCAGGATCAAGGGCATTGAACGGCCGCCTCTTGCGCCGCTCCTTCCCACGGCGAATGGGCCGGTGCTTCTCATCGACTGCGGGGCAAACGTGGATGCACGCTCGTCCCAGCTCGTGCAGTTTGCCCAGATGGGTTCCATTTATATGGAGAAGATCGTCGGCATTCAGAATCCGCGGGTTGCGCTGTTCAATATCGGCGCGGAGGAGGAGAAGGGCAATGCCCTTGTCAAGGAGACGTTCCCGCTCCTGAAGGCGCTGGACAATATCAACTTCACGGGCAATATCGAGGCGCGTGATATCCCCGCGGGCGCGGCGGACGTCGTTGTGTGCGATGCCTTCACCGGCAATGCCATTCTGAAGATGTACGAGGGCGTCGCGAAGGTGCTGCTGTCCGAAATGAAGGCGGCGATCTATTCCGGCACCCGCGCGAAGCTCGGCGGGCTGCTGCTGAAGCCGGCACTGAAGGACACACTGAAGAAGTTTGATGTAAAATCCTACGGCGGAGCGCCGCTCCTGGGTCTTACGGGACTTGTGGTGAAGACGCACGGCTCCGCGAAGGCCATCGAGGTGCAGCACTCCATTGAGCAGTGCATCGCCTGGAAGCAGGCGGACATCAATTCCGTCTTCATTTCCCGGATGCATCTTGTGGACCGCACGAAGACAGCCGCGGACTGAACAGGTTCAGCCTGAGGCGGATTGGGAAAATAAGCAAAAGAATAGGGGCAGACCATGAACGAAGAATTTGAAAAGCTGAAGGGCATTATTGCCGACGTACTGAACGTGGATCCCGAGGAGATCAGGGAGGACACCACGTTCGCGGAGGATCTCGGGGCGGATTCGCTGGATCTGTACCAGATCCTGATGGGCATTGAGGACACGTTCGGCATCACGGCAGCCGAGGACGAAATCGATCTCGACAAGGTGAAGAAGGTTTCGGACGCGCTCCTGATGATCAAAAAGGCGACAGGAGACGCACAATGAGGGAAGAGACGCCGGACGTCTCCTCTCTGGAGGAGAAAATCGGATATCACTTCAGAAACCGGTATCTTCTGATGTGCGCGCTTTGCCACACATCCTACGCCAACGAGCAGAAAACGACCGGATACGAGGATTACGAGCGGCTGGAGTTTCTGGGGGACGCGGTGCTGGAAATGGTTTCCAGCGCGTTCCTGTATAAGAAGTATCCGGAAAAGCACGAGGGCGAGATGACGAAGCTTCGTTCCTCCCTTGTGTGTGAGCCTGCGCTTGCCTACTGTGCGCGGGACATTGATCTCGAGAAGTATATCCTCCTCGGCAAGGGCGAGGAGAGCGGCGGCGGCCGTTCGAAGGATTCGATCGTCAGCGACGTCATGGAGGCCGTGATCGGAGCCATGTACCTCGATTCCGGGGGCGTGGAGGAACCGACGAGGTATATCCTGAAATTCATTCTCTCCGATCTCGAGGGCAAGCTCCTGTTCTATGACGCCAAGTCCAACCTTCAGGAGGCCTGCCAGAAATCCGGCCATGAGGTCAGCTACGAGATCATCGCGGAGGAAGGCCCGTGCCATCAGCGGAGCTATACGGCTTCCATCCGGGTGGACGGCAGGGAAGTCCGTCAGGGGAAAGGCCGCTCGAAGAAAGCGGCCGAGCAGGACGGCGCCTACAGCGTCCTCCTGGACCTGCGCGCCGGGAAGTTTTGTTTATAAACTATAAAGAGGTAAATTTGTATTTAAAAAGTATCGAAATCCAGGGATTCAAATCCTTTGCCAACAAGATCCGTCTCGAGTTTCACAACGGCTTTACGGCCATTGTGGGCCCGAACGGCTCCGGCAAATCCAACGTCGGCGACGCTGTCCGCTGGGTGCTGGGCGAGCAGCGCGTGAAGCAGCTGCGCGGCGGCTCCATGCAGGACGTCATCTTCTCCGGGACAGAGCTGAGAAAGCCTCTGTCCTCCTGTTATGTTGCCATCACGCTCGACAACTCCGACCACAAGCTGCCCGTCGGCTATGACGAGGTCACGGTCGCCCGAAGGCTCTATCGGAGCGGCGAGTCGGAGTATCTGATCAACGGCGTCCAGGTCCGTCTGCGCGACGTACAGGAGATGTTTTACGACACGGGCATCGGCAAGGAAGGCTATTCCATCATCGGCCAGGGCCAGATCGAGAAGATACTCTCCGACAGGCCGGAGGACCGCAGGGAGCTGTTCGATGAAGCGGCCGGCATTGTGAAATTCAAGAGGAGGAAGGAAGCCTCCCTGAAAAAGCTCGACAGCGAGAAGGCCAATCTCCTCCGGATCAATGACATCCTCTCCGAGCTCGAGAAGCAGGTAGGCCCTCTCGAGAAGCAGGCCCAGAAGGCGAGAATCTACCTCGACACCCGTGAGCAGCTCAAAAGGTACGACGTCAACATCTTCCTCATGGAGAACGCGCAGCTGACGTCGGACATGGACAGCACGAGCCGTGACCTCGCGAACGCGCAGGCTGAGCTGGACCAGGCGACACAGAAGTTTGAGGATTCGAAAGCCTCCTACCTGAAGGTACAGGAGGAGCTTGCCGGTCTCGAGCAGAAGATCGAGGACGCGCGCAATCAGGTGACGAACGCCAGTGTTGTCCGCAAGAAGCTTGAGGGCGACATCAAGGTATACGAGGAACAGATCCGCTCCGCACAATCGAACGCGGAGCATTTCACGTCGCGCAGAGAGACCGTCACACAGGAAATCGGACAGAAAACAGAGGAACGCGACGGCGTTCTGATTTCGCGTGCCAATATCGACGATGAGATCGCACAGCTGACCAGGGAGCGTGAAGATGCGCAAAGCGAGCTAAAGAGCGTGCAGGAGAGGGCGCGCGCCCTCGATGATGCCATCGAGCAGAAGCGGTCCGGGCTCATGGACAACCTGAATTCCCGCGCCGGCATCAGGGCGAGGCAGGCCGCGCTCGCCGCGAGGAAGGAGCAGTACGAGGTCCGCAAATCCGAGCTCACGGGCAGGCTCGTGCAGGCTTCCTCGGACGAGGAGGAGCACGACCGCGAGATCGAACGCCTGAAGGCTGTGTTCGAACAGATCGTTAATGAGACGGCAGACCTCAATGACAGGGCGAAGGACATCGAGGCGCAGATCGCGGGGAAGAAGGAAGAACTGACCCGCAGCGATGAAGCGCTGCACGAGGCGGAGATCGAATATCACCGTCATAAATCCCGTCTCGACGCCCTCGTCAACATGACGGAGCGCTATGAGGGCTTCGGCGGTGCCATCCGGCGTGTCATGCAGGAGAAGGACCATAACCCCGGCGTCATCGGCGTCGTTGCCGACCTCATCAAGACCGAACCGAAATACGAGACCGCGATTGAGACAGCCCTCGGCGGCAGCATCCAGAACATTGTCGCGGATAACGAGGAGACCGTCAAACACCTCATCGGCATCTTGAAGAGCGAGAAATGCGGCAAGGCGACGTTCCTGCCGCTGACTGCCATCCGCAGTCCGCAGCCGTTCAATATGAACGGAGCCCTGGCGGAGCGGGGTGTCATCGGCACCGCGGACACCCTCGTGAAAACCGCGCCGGAATATACCGATGTTGCGAGAAACCTCCTCGGCAGGACACTGATCGTCGACAGCTACGATCACGCGAAGGACATCAGCCGCAAATATCATCAGCGGATCCGCATGGTAACGCTTGAGGGCGAGCTGTTCAACGCCGGCGGCTCCATCAGCGGCGGCGCGTTCCGCAACAGCTCGAACCTTCTGGGCAGACGCCGCGAGATCGCGGAGCTCGAAAAGCGCGTCCGCGAGTGCAGGGAGCATCAGGAGGAGCTGGAGGAAGGCATTCAGTCCATCAAGGATGCCAGGAACGTCCTGCGCGCGAAGCTCGAAACCATCCGTGTGGACCTGCAGAGCAAATCCATCGAGCAGAACACCGCCCGCCTCAATATCGAGAACGAACAGGAGCGGAAGAAGGAATCGTCCGAGGGGTATGATTCCCTCCGCGCCGAGAACGAGGCGATTGAGCAGACAAAGGCAGACCTCGGGAAGGAAGAGGCCGCGATCGAGAAGGAGCTGAAGCAATCCGATTTGTTCGAGCAGAATACGAACGAGGAGCTGAAGAACCTGCAGGAGCAGCAGAAGGCGGTACAGGCAGACGTCTCCGCAAAATCGGACACCGTGTCCCGCTGGGACATCGAGATCGAGAAGCAGCGCCAGAAGCAGACGTTCGAGAACCAGGAGCTGTCCCGGATCGACGCGGAGCTGGAGCGCCTTAAGTCCGAGCTGAACGAGCTTTTGCAGAGCCTTCGGTCCGGCACGGGTGACATCTCCGAAAAGCAGGCCAAGATCGAGGAGACGAAGAAGACCATCGAGGCCTCCATCCGCGCGAAGGAGGAATCCGAGCAGCTCCTTGCAAGGGCAAATGACCACCGGGAGGAGCTGAACCGTCAGCAGGCTCAGTTCCTGAACGACCGCGACCGCCTTTCAGGCGAGAAGGCGGACCTCGACAAGGAGGTTTACCGCCTGCAGGCGAAGAAGGAGAAGGTTCAGGATTTACTCGAGGAAAAGATCAATTACATGTGGGCGGAGTATGAGATCACGCTCTCGCAGGCGGCACAGCTCAGGGACCCTGATATGACGGATCTTCCTGCCATGAAGAAGCAGTCCTCGTCCCTGAAGGATACGATCCGGAGCCTTGGCAGCGTCAACGTCAACGCGATCGGGGAGTATCAGCAGGTCAGCGAGCGCTACAGCTTCATGAAGAACCAGCACGACGATATCGTCAGGGCAACGGAGTCGCTTGAGCAGATCATCACGGAGCTCGACACTAAGATGCGCCGGCAGTTCCGGACCCAGTTCGCGCGGATTCAGGAGGAATTCGACAGGGTATTCAAAGAGCTGTTCGGCGGAGGCTCCGGCCGGCTCGAGCTCATGGAGGGCGAGGATATTCTGGAAGCGGGCGTGCGCGTCATTGCGCAGCCGCCGGGCAAGAAGCTTGTCAACATGATGCAGATGTCCGGCGGGGAGAAATCCCTGACCGCCATTTCGCTCCTTTTCGCCATCCAGAACCTGAAGCCTTCCCCGTTCTGCCTGCTCGATGAAATCGAGGCGGCGCTGGACGAGAGTAACGTGGAGCGCTTCGCGAACTATATTCACAAGCTGACGAAGAACACACAGTTCATCGTGATCACGCACCGGCGCGGCACCATGGATGCAGCGGACCGCCTCTACGGCATCACGATGCAGGAAAAGGGCGTCTCAACCCTGGTTTCCGTCAGCCTCATCGACGAGGAAGACATTGCGTCATGAATGAACCACAGGAAGAGGGGAAAAAGAAAAAGGGCCTGTTCGCCCGCCTGAAGGAGGGACTGTCGAAGACCCGCAGCAGCATCACATCCGGCATGGACCGGATCTTCTCCGGCTACTCCGAGATCGATGACGATTTCTACGAGGATCTCGAAGAGGTCATGATCATGGCGGATATCGGCGTGAACGCGACCGACAGCATCCTCGGGCGGCTGAAAAAGCAGGTCCGGGAGCAGCACATCAAGGATCCGGCGTCCTGCCGGGAGCTTCTGGTGCAGGATATCCGGGACCAGATGAACGTGGAGCCGGATGCCTATGATTTCGAGCAGGGTCCCTCCGTCATGCTGATTATCGGTGTCAACGGGGTCGGCAAAACCACTTCGGTCGGCAAGCTGGCCTCCCTTTACAGGCAGGAGGGCAAAAAGGTCCTGATTGCCGCCGCGGACACATTCCGTGCCGCCGCAGCGGAGCAGATTGACGAATGGGGCAGGCGGGCGGATGTGGACGTCATCGGAGCAGGCGCCGGCGCGGACCCCGCGAGTGTCGTATACGACGCCGTGAATGCAGCGAAGGCAAGGAAGGCCGATCTGCTCCTTGTCGATACCGCGGGCAGGCTCCATAACAAGAAAAACCTCATGGCGGAGCTGGCGAAGATCGACCGTGTCATCACACGGGAATGGCCGCAGGCCAGGCGCGAAAACCTCGTGGTGCTTGACGGCGCGACCGGTCAGAACGCGCTCTCGCAGGCAAGGGAGTTCGCCGGGGTTACGAATCTTACCGGCATCATCCTGACGAAGATGGACGGAACCGCCAGAGGCGGCGTAGCCGTTGCCATACAGTCCGAACTTGACATCCCCGTGAAGTTCATCGGCGTCGGCGAGAAGACCGGCGACCTGCAAAAGTTTGATCCGGACGCGTATGTCAGGGCTCTTTTCGAGAGGGATGACCCGGAGGAGGATTTGATTGAAGCATCAGAGACTTCGTCACGCGGCGAAAAACCAGAAGATTCATCCGAAGAAGCGTAGGGTAGCGGAGAAAAATCCGAACACGGAGCGCACGCTGTACCTTGTGAACATCATCCTGCTGTGCATCGTCACACTGGGCGCGCTGGGCGCAGGAGCCCTTTTCACCTGGAGGTATCTGACGCTTTCCTCCCGTGTTGCGGGACTTGAGGAAAACGTCGCTTCCCTCACGAAGGAGCGGGATGAGCGCTATACTAAGGAGCAGCTCGACGCCGATGTGGCCAGGGCACAGGAGAACGCCCGCGTAAGCGAGCGGCGCGCCGTCATGACCCAGATCCAGTCCTCGCTCGAATCCGGCAATTCCACGGCTTCCATGCTGCGGAATCTGTTTTCGGATGACATTGTTGTTGCCTCCGGCGGCAAATATTACTTCTATCCGGTTCTCGACAAGGTTCCTGTCAACCCCTATACGAGCACCGATTTCCGGCTCGATGACGCGGGCTTTCTGCAGTATCAGGGCGCGGATGACACCATTACCGTGACGAACGGGATCGATGTCAGCGCCTCCAGCGGCCGGATTGACTGGGCATCGGTTGCGGATGACGGCATCAGCTATGCCATTGTTGCGGCCGGAAGCCGGGATGAGGACGGCCTGATCCGCAATGACGCCAATTTTGTCACCAATATGGACGAAGCCCTGTCCCATCACATCGCGGTCGGCGCATACTGGATCCTGTCCGCGAAGGACGAAACAGAAGCGCAGAAGGAAGCGGAGCACTTCGTTTCCCTGCTGGAGAATTATCAGGACAGGATCAAGATGCCTGTCGCGGTCTGGCTGGAAACGCCCGAGGCGGGCACCAGACTCGAATCCCTTACGCAGAACGACTGGACGGAGAACGTAAAGATCTTCTGCAGCATCATTGAACGCGCCGGCTACCGGAGCGTCATCTACGGAAGCCTTGCCTCGTTCGTCATGCAGACGGACCCCGGAAGACTGCAGAATTACGACCGCTGGATCGCGCAAAACGACTCCGGTCTCTATTTCCCCTATGACTTTGTCATGTGGCAGTATTCCGGCTCCGGGACGGTCAAGGGCATCGATTCCGATGTGAATTTTGACGCGCTGATCTCCCGGAAGGCACAGTGAGCGCGTAAGCCTTCAGGAAAATCACAGGGAGGGCACGGGTAACCCGGTCCGCCCCGGCTCACCGCAGAGGGAGCCGCAGCCTCGACAGTGCGCGGGTGTCAAGAAAAAATACTTGACACCCGTATTTTATTGCTTATAATGGTGAAAGTATGGACAAAATCGTGGAAAACGGAATGCTCTATGACTTCTATGGAACGATGCTCACCGGGCATCAGCAGGAGATCATGGAGATGGCCGTTTACCGGGATCTGTCCCTGAGCGAGATTGCACAGGCGGAAGGCATCAGCCGTCAGGCAGTCAGCGACCTGCTCCGCAGGGCGTCGGCCGAGATGCAGCGGTACGAGGACCATCTGCATCTTGTCGAACGTTTCCGCAGGGTCGGCGTCATCCTCGATGACATCGGGGAGAAAGCCGGCGCGGGCGAAAGCGTCCCGTCATCGTTTCTGCTTCAGGCAGTTGCTGCCATCCGGAAGGAGCTGTAAGCGGGCGAAGGGGTTTTCATGGCATTCGAGAGTCTTTCGGAAAAACTGAATCGTGTGTTCCAGAAGCTGTCCCGCAAGGGAACGCTCTCGGAGGAGGATGTAAAGGCAGCCCTGAAGGAAGTGAAGATGGCTCTGCTCGAGGCGGACGTAAACTTCCGGGTCGTGAAGCAGTTCATCAGCTCCATTCAGGAGCGCGCGGTCGGCGAAGAGGTCATGAAGGGCCTCAATCCCGCACAGCAGGTCATCAAAATCGTCAACGACGAGATGGTGAAGCTCATGGGCCCGGAGACGACCGGGCTGCAGTTCCAGCCCGGCAAGGCCCTTACCGTCATCATGATGACAGGACTTCAGGGCTCCGGCAAGACGACGACCGCGGCAAAGCTCGCCGGCAAGGTGAAGAAGAAGGGAAAGCGGCCGCTCCTCGCGGCGCTTGACGTCTATCGCCCCGGTGCCGTCAAACAGCTGCAGGTCAACGGTGAGAAGGTCGATGTGCCCGTGTTTGCGATGGATGAGTGCCGGGATCCGGTCGTGATCGCGGGGGAAGCCGTATCGCATGCGCTGAAATACAACAACGACGTCCTGTTTCTCGATACCGCCGGCCGTCTGCAGATTGACGACGCCATGATGGCGGAGCTGGAGAATATCAAGAAGGCCGTGACCGTACACCAGACGATTCTCGTCGTGGATGCCATGACCGGCCAGGAAGCCGTCAATGTCGCGAAGACGTTTGACGAGCGGATCGGAATCGACGGTGTCATTCTCTCGAAGATGGACGGCGATACCCGCGGCGGTGCCGCGCTGTCCGTCAAGGCCGTTACCGGCAAACCGATCCTGTACGTCGGCATGGGCGAGAAGCTTGCGGATCTCGAGCAGTTCTATCCCGACCGCATGGCATCGCGCATCCTCGGCATGGGAGACGTCCTGACCCTCATTGAGAAGGCGCAGGAGAGCGCAACAGAGGAGGACGAGCGCAGCAGCCGCGAGATGGCCGGAAGACTCCGGAAGGGCAAGTTCGACTTCAACGACTATCTCGAGAGCATGAAGCAGATGAGGAAGATGGGCGGCCTTGGCAGCATCCTCGGCATGATGCCGAACCTCGGGATTTCGAAGGACGACATCGAGGGCAGCATCGATGAGAAGAAGCTTGCCCGCATGGAGGCAATCGTCCTGTCCATGACGCCCGCAGAGCGCGCCAATCCGAAGCTCCTGTCGCCGCAGCGCAAGTTCCGCATCGCGAAGGGCTCCGGCAACGACATCGCGGACGTCAACCGCTTCATCAAGAATTTCGGCCAGATGCAGGACATGGTGAAGAAAATGGGCGGCCTCGGCGGGAAAAAGCGTCACGGCAATCCGTTCGGAGCTTTTCCCGGCATGGGCGGACCGGGCTTCGGAAGAGGCCGCGGCGGTCTGCCGTTTTAAATGCGCGGGCCGCGCACAGTGAACAGGAGATTAAGGTGCCGTAATCACTTTTGACACCTGAATCATAACAATCATATCAATATGAAATGGAGGAACAGCAGCAATGGTTAAAATCAGATTATCGAGAATCGGCGAGAAGAAGGTACCCGTATACCGCGTGGTTGTTCAGGAGGCATCCCGCCCCATGAGCGGCGTCAAGATCGATGAGGTCGGCTCCTACAATCCCAACACGGATCCCGCAACGATCAACCTTGACATGGACAAGATCAACGCATGGATCGCAAAGGGAGCCCAGCCCACGACGGTAGTGAAGAAGCTGATGAAGGCTGCGGCTAAGAAGAACTGATCGGAATGATTCATGGCATCCAGGCTGACGATTGAGGTAGACAGATGAAGGAATTAGTAGAAGTCATCGCTAAGGCGCTGGTGGAGCATCCCGAAGAAGTTAAGGTTTCAGAGAGACAGGAAGGCCGGATCACGAAGGTGGAACTGCGTGTGGCGCCTTCCGATATGGGCAAGGTGATCGGCAGAGGCGGCAGGATTGCGAAGGCAATCCGCGACGTGGTGAAGGCCGCGGCTTCCCGGGAAGACCGGATTGTCGATGTCAATATTGATGACAGCACCGTAGCCATCGAAGAAGCCGGTGAGGAAGAAGCGGCTGCAGCCGCAGCTTCCGAAGAGGCGGAATAAGGAACCCGGATGACAGATCAGTTTCAGGTCGGGATTGTGGCGGCACCCCACGGCATCAAAGGTGACGTGAAGGTTTTCCCCACGACCGATGAGCCGAAGCGGTTCAGCAAACTGAAAAAGGTTTACCTGACAAGGAAGGGACAGACTAAGCTGCACACGGTATCGAATGTGCGCTACAGCGGGAAGTTTGTCGTGCTGCACCTCTCCGGGATCGAGACGCCGGAGGAGGCGCGTCTTTTGCACAATGTGCCGCTCATGATCGACCGGGCGGACGCCATGCCGCTTCCCGAGGGGATGTATTACATCCCGGACCTCATCGGCTGCACCGTTGTGGACGAGGACGGACACATGGTCGGGACGCTCACGGATGTCCTCAGGACCGGCGCCAACGATGTGTATGAGGTCACGCGGGAGGACGGGAGCACGCTGCTTGTCCCGGTCATCCGCGACTGCATCCTCGACACCGATGTGGAAGAGGGCAGGATCCGCGTGCATCTGCTTCCGGGCCTTTGAGAGAATATGAATTTCCATGTACTGACCCTGTTTCCCGACATGGTGATGCAGGGACTTGATACCAGCATCCTCAGGCGCGCCCTGGACCGGGGGCTCATCCGGATCGAAGCCGTCAATATCCGCGACTACACGGACAATAAGCACGGTAAGGTCGACGATTACACCTACGGGGGAGGCGCAGGCCTTCTCATGCAGGCGCAGCCCGTCTATGACGCGTGGAAATCCGTTCAGGACCGCCTTCCTTCGAAGGCAAGAGTTGTTTACATGACGCCCCAGGGGGCCGTGTTCAACCAGGACATGGCGGCGGAGTTTTCCGCGGAGGAGGACCTGATTTTCCTCTGCGGGCACTACGAGGGCATTGACGAGCGTGTGCTGGAGGAAATCGTGACAGACGAGGTTTCCATCGGCGATTATGTGCTGACGGGAGGCGAGCTTCCCGCCATGGTCATGATCGACAGCATCTCCCGGCTCATTCCGGGCGTTCTTCACAACGGGGAGAGTGCCGGTACCGACTCATTCCAGAACGGACTTCTGGAATATCCGCAGTACTCCCGCCCGGAGAGCTGGCACGGGAAAAACGTTCCCGGCGTCCTGTTGTCCGGAGACCACGCGAAGGTCGGCGAATGGAGACTTGCGCAGTCGCTGGAGCGGACGAAGGAGCGCCGCCCGGACCTGTATGAAGCCTATGTGAAGGCCCACCCGCCGCAGGAGCGCAAAAGACGTGTAAAGCGAACAAATCCGTCTTGAAGTTCCCGGGTTTGTGTGGTATTTTATGATAGTTGTGCCGGCAGGCATCCATGCTGCACACGCGTCACTGCCGCGCGGGCAGGATCGCAGCCTGAGACACCGGCATGAAGCTGCAGGGAGATGTTCCTCTTACATCAGTATGGTAAAGAACATCCGGAAAAGGAGAAAAATATGAGTATTATCAGTGAAATCGAGGAGTCCCAGAAGAAGCAGGACGTTCCCCAGTTCGAGACAGGCGACACCGTTCGTGTTTACAACCGGATTGTCGAGGGGGAGCACTCCCGTGTACAGGTCTTCGAGGGCACGGTCCTGAAGATCCAGGGCGGTTCCAACCGCACCACATTCACAGTCCGCAAGGAATCCAGCGGAATCGGCGTCGAGAAGACATGGCCGCTTCATTCCCCGAACGTTGAGAAGGTGGAGGTTGTCAGAAAGGGCAAGGTAAGAAGGGCGAAGCTCAATTACCTGCGCCAGCTCAGCGGCAAGAAGGCAAAGGTGAAGGAAGCCGTTACCGCAAGACCTGCGAAATAATCAAGAAGTCACCTTCAGCACCTCTGCTGCTTTCAGGGGTACAGAAATGATTTTGCAACGAGCCGCACTGTGAAAGGTGCGGCTCTTCGTTTAAACGGAAAGCTATGGCAAAACGGGCAAGATACACCTCCGGTCTGTCGTTCTACGAGGAGGAGCGCAAAACCGGCAGCAATAAAATACGGGAAATCGTGACGACGCTGATTTACACGGTGATTGCCGTCTTCATTGCCATCGTCACGGTCCGGTTCTTCGGCTATCGCGTCAGCGTCATCGGCTCGTCCATGGAGCCGGGTCTGGTAAACGGCCAGAACGTCTTCGTGAACCGCCTGGCGTACCGGATGTCCGCACCGAAGCGGCAGGATGTCATTGCGTTCTACCCGGGCGGCAATGAGAACACGCACCCTTCCGTCAAGCGCGTGATTGCAGTACCGGGAGATACGATCCAGGTGGTGGACGGCGTCGTCCTCGTCAACGGGATTCCGGAATCCGGTTCCGCTTCGTATGATAAAATAACGGATGCCGGGAGTGCCGCGCAGGAAGAGGTGCTCGGCAGTGACGAGTATTTCGTTCTCGGCGACAACCGCAGCAATTCGGAGGATTCACGGAGCGCGTCCATAGGCTCCGTACAGGGCAGCGACATCATCGGCAGAGTATGGCTGGCACTTTCCTCCGGTGAGTCCGGACTTCATCGTGTTCATTAAAGAGGGCTCTTACCTATGACAGAAGTACAGTGGTATCCGGGACACATGACGAAAGCCCGCCGGATGATGGAGGAGAATATTCGCATTGTCGATCTGGTGATTGAGATCCTGGATGCGAGAGTGCCTTTATCCTCCGGGAATCCGGATATTGACAAAATGGCGTCGGGCAAATCCCGCATCCTGATTCTCGGAAAGGCGGATCTGGCGGACCCCGCGAAAACGAAGCAGTTTGAAGCCTGGTTCCGCAGTCAGGGCTTTCGGACGGCTGTCATGGACTCCCGTGACCCGAAGAGTGTCCAGCGCGTGAAGGAACTGCTTCTTGCCGTCTCGAGTAAGAAGGCGGAGCGGGATTTAAAGCGCGGCATCCTGAACCGCCCGGTACGCGCCATGATCTGCGGCATCCCGAATGTCGGCAAGTCGACGTTTATCAATTCGCTTGCGGGCAGGGCCTCCGCGAAAACCGGCAACCGCCCCGGCGTTACAACAGGCAGGCAGTGGATCAGTGTCCAGACAAGGGCTGGCAGCCGCAGTACCGGCAGGCAGGGCGATAACGCCCGCGGCAGGTTTGAACCCGGAAGAAGTACTGCCGCGCGCAGCCCCAGAATCGAGGTCCTGGATACGCCGGGACTTCTGTGGCCGAAGTTCGATGACCGTGCTGTGGGAATCCGGCTGGCACTGGCCGGCTCTGTCCGGGACGAAATCCTGGATGAGACGGAGCTTGCCATGGAGCTTGTCGGGATTCTCGGAAAGGACTACCCGGAGCTGTTCCTGAAGCGTTATGATAACAGGGAAGGGTCTTCCCTTCTGGAGCCGGAGGAGGTCTCTTCTTTTCACGAGGGGACGCTCTCGAAGACGCAGCGCCTGGCCATACTCGGACGCATTGCCGCGTCCCGCAGCATGCTTGCGAAGGGCAGCACCTGTGATGCAAAGCGCGCGGCGCACGTACTCATCGATGACTTCCGAAGCGGCAGGATCGGGCGCATCACGCTTGATGAACCGCCCGTATTAGAAGAAGGTAAAATTTGAAAAGCGCAGCAAAAACAGCATTTCAATATCTGATCTGGATTATCGTTGTCCTGGGACTCTCGTTCCTCCTTGTCACCTTCGTGGCACAGCGGACGGATGTCAACGGCACGTCCATGGTGCCGACACTCGAGGACGGCGATCAGCTGATCGCGGACAAGATCACGTACCGCTTCCGGGATCCGCAGCGGTTCGATATTGTTATTTTCCCTTATAAATACGCGAAGAAAACCTATTTCATCAAGCGTGTCATCGGCCTTCCGGGCGAGAGAGTGCGCATCGACGACCAGGGCAATATCTACATCAACGGACAGGTGCTCGACGAGCATTACGGTCTGGAGCAGATGACGTATCCCGGGCTGGCTTCACAGGAGATCACGCTAGGAAGCGACGAATATTTCGTCCTCGGGGACAACCGCAATGTATCGGAGGACAGCCGCTACCCGGATGTCGGCAACATCCGCCGGAGCGACATCATCGGAAGGGCGTGGCTTCGGATTTACCCGTTCGGCAAATTCGGCTCACTGACAGGGAAGTAGGACCTGACCCCGGAAAACGCCGGGGCAGGAGAATCAGGGAGGTGCTGCCGGATGGACCGGAGCGAACGACTGGAGAAGGAGACAGCGCGCGTTGCGGCAATGCGTGCCTTTGAGCGCGATGCCGTGCGGCAAAGATTCGGTGATGCGGCGTTTACCCTGAACGGGGACACGGATTCCGGTCAGGTCCTGATCTGCGGCATCGATGAGGCGGGACGGGGCCCTCTCGCGGGACCGGTTGCCGCCGGGGCCTGTATCCTTCCCGCGGATCATGACATCCTGTATATCAATGATTCGAAGAAGCTCTCGCCGAAAAAGCGTGATGAGCTTTATGACACCATTACGGCTGAAGCCGTATCCTGGAGCGTAGCCCTTGTGAGCCCGCAGAGAATCGATGAGATCAACATCCTGCAGGCAACGTATGAAGCCATGCGGCAGGCTGTTTCGGAGCTCTCCCCTGAGCCGGATTTTCTCGTCAATGACGCTGTGACGATTCCCGGCATCGGCATCCCGCAGGTTCCGGTTGTCAAGGGCGACGCGAAGTGCCTGAGCGTCGCGGCCGCCAGTATCCTTGCCAAGGTGACGAGGGACCGGCTCATGCAAGGCTTTGACCGGCAGTATCCGGAGTACGGCTTCGCCTCCCACAAGGGGTATGGCACAAAGGCACATATCGAAGCACTGGAGCGGTTCGGCCCCTGCCCGATCCACCGGCGAACCTTTCTCACCCATTTCACGCTGCCCGAATCAGGCAGGTACACCGAAGACTCCCTGCAGGGCAGAATGTAAGGTCTGTACAGCAGGCCTGCAGACGTCCGGAATCCGCACTCAGCAGACAGGACAAAGGAGACGCATTATCCGCAACAGACGAAGACTCGGGGAATTCTATGAAGGGCTTGCGGCGCAGTTCCTTACGGAACACGGCGTGGAGATTCTCGGGCGGAACTTCCATGACGGAAGAGCCGCGGAGATCGACCTCATCGGCAGGGAAGGAGAGACGATCCTTTTCATCGAGGTGAAGTTCCGCAGGAGCCTGTCCGCGGGGACGCCCGAGGAAGCCGTCACAGCGTCAAAGCAGCGCTCGATCTGCGCGGCAGCCCGCTATTACCTCTACTGCAGGCACCTGCCAGAGACAACACCGGTCCGGTTCGACGTCGTCGCCATCCGGCCGGCCCTCCCCCTCCCGTCCGAAACGCAGGATCCTTCCCTGCCCGCATCCCGCAGAATCCACATCCGCTGGATTCGCGATGCTTTCCCGTTTCTGTTATGATAGTAGATGACGTAAGGCCCCGGAGAACCGATCTGTCTCACGGGCCATCCCCGATCTGTTTCAGGAAGGGAGCCTATGCCGTTTACGTTCTATTCCGCACTGTTTCTGTGCGCGACACTGATCCTGTATTACGTCGTACGGCGGCGCATCCGTCCGTATGTCCTTCTGGGTGCCAGCTTCGTCTACATCTGGTACCTGAGTCCTTCTGCCTGCCTGGCCCTGCTTGCAGCCATTATCTGCGTGTACTGCCTCTCCCTCGCGATCGCATCGGAATCAGGGAAGCGGGCAGCGAAACTCCTGACCGGCGCCGGCATCCTCCTCGCCGCGGCGGCACTCGTTCTGTTTAAATACGGCGCACGGATCGGTTCCGCCGTGCCGGTGCTGTCTGTCACCCCTGCGGGGCAGACGCTCCGGCGGCTCATCCTGCCGCTTGGCTTTTCCTATTATATCTTCCAGGCCATCAGCTATCTTATGGATCTGTACCGGGGGAAGGTGCAGCTCGTCCGCAATCCCTTCCTCCTCGCGCTTTACTTCGCATACTTTCCGAAATTCATCAGCGGACCGATCGAACGGCCGGAGCAGCTCCTTACGCAGCTGCGGCAACTGCCGGATTTTCGTTTTATTACGGAGAAGCAGCTTTCACTGGCGCTGTCCGGCATGCTGTACGGATATTTCCTGAAGGTCGTCGTGGCGGACCGCCTGTCGCCTGTCACGGCTTTGATCTTTGAATCGCCGGAGGATTTTCATCCGCTGTTCCTTGTCGTCAACATCTTTGCCTATTCCATGCAGCTGTACTGCGACTTTGCGGGCTACAGCGCCGCCGCGGCGGGAATCTCACAGCTTTTCGGCATTGAGCTCACGCAGAACTTCCGCGCGCCGTATTTTGCCCTGTCCATTACGGAATTCTGGAAAAGGTGGCACATCTCGCTGAGCTCCTGGCTCATGGACTACATTTACATACCGCTGGGCGGCAGCCGCAGGGGCATCCGTGTAAAGCGCCGGAACCTCTTCCTGGTGTTCCTCGTATCCGGCTTCTGGCATGGCAACGGCGTGAAATATATTGCCTGGGGCATGCTGCACGGCCTGTACCTGATCGCGGAAACCTTCCGGAGCCATCCCGGGAAGAAGCCGGCCGTAACCGGCAGCAGGTACTCCGGCGCCAGGCGGTTTTCACTGGGGTCGAACCTCGCAAGGCTCCGCGTATTCTGCCTCACGTCCGCCGGCTGGTTCCTGTTCGGCATTTCTTCGCTCCGGGCGGGGGTCCGGTATTCGCTTGACCTGCTGCACGGCTGGGGGAATGCCGCCGCGCTCCATGAGGGCTTTGTCCTGCTCGGGGTTGACGTATCCGACCTTGTGCTGATCCTGCTTGTTGTGCTTACGGTCTTTCTCATGGACCTGCTCTCGTATGTGCACGGCTGCACGTTCGGCGAGGCGCTGCTTCAATGGAAGTGCGTGCCGCGGTATCTGGTTCTGTACGGACTCATTGCGGCCATATTCGTGTTCGGCATTTACGGCGGGACAGGAGACGCGGGGAAATTCATCTACATGGACTTCTGACGCGGTAAAGCGGCTACGGACGGCCGCTCCGGATCGGAAAGGAGAGCAATGCGGATTCCTGACAGGAAAATTCTATACCGGCGCGGCCTTCAGCTGCTGTTCATCCTGCTGACCCTGGGAACGCTTGTGTTTCTGGACCAGGTGCTGAGCTTTAAGTCCGGCCACGGCATCGACCAGGCGAGAGGCCTGTACGCGCAGCCGCGCAACACGGTCGACGTCGTTCTCATGGGCTCGAGTCATATTCACTGCGACGTCAACACAGGTCTTCTGTGGGAACAGGAGGGAATTGCCGCCTATGATTACAGCGCGGCCGAGCAGCCGCTCTGGATCACCTACCATTACCTGAAGGAATTCTGCCGTTACCAGGACCCGAAGGTCGTGGTTCTCGATCTCTACAGCCCGGCGAGGTTCAAGGACAACTACCAGTACCAGTGGCTGCATGAGAGCCTCAACGGCATGCGGCCCTCGCTGAACCGCCTGCAGATGCTGCTGACGTCCTGCGAGCCGGACCGCCTGCAGGAATTCTATCCTCCGTTCGTCAACTATCACAGCCGCTATGACGAGCTTGCGCGGGAGGACTGGCTGTATCCCTTCACGTGGAAGCGGGACCTTCGAAGCTTCAAGGGCTTCACGCCCTATTTCGAGGTGAGCCCCCAGACGCGTCCTGTCCTCACAGAGGAAACAAGCGGCGGCCTCACGGTGAAGTCCGCGGATTATCTGCAGAAGATCATGGATTACTGCAGGGAGCGGGAGATTCAGCTGTTCCTCATCGTGACGCCCTATGTAACAATCGAGAGCGACCAGAGGGTCTATAACCGCATCGAGGAGATTGCGCAGCAGAACGGCCTCGCCTTCCACAGTGCCTACTACCATTACGACACCATGAGTCTCGACTTTGAAAACGACTTCAGCGACGATTCGCACCTCAATTACCGGGGTGCCCGCAAATTCACGGAGCACCTGTGCAGCCAGCTGAAGGCGCGCTATGACCTGCCGGATCACCGCGGCGATCCCCGCTATTCCTCCTGGGACGACAACGCGGCCAAAATCCGCGGCGAGATCGCTCTTCACGAGAGATCGTAATAATTTTGACGCCCCTCAATTCGCATTTCCGCGGTGTTTCACACCGCTTCATGCTCATTGAGGGGCCCCGACACACATTGTTTTTGTTTTGATTACGAATTGCTCCGCTGCTGCGCAGCTCTCGCAATTCACCCCTTCAATTCGCATTTTCGCGGTGTTTCACACCGCTTCATGCTCATTGAGGGGCTCCAACACACATTGTTTTTGTTTTGATTACGAATTGCTCCGCTGCTGCGCAGCTTTCGCAATTCACCCCCTTCAATTCGCATTTTCGCGGTGTTTCACACCGCTTCATGCTCATTGCGGGGCTCCAACACACATTTTTTTGTTTTGATTACGAATTGCTCCGCTGCTGCGCAGCTTTCGCAATTCACCCCCCTCAATTCGCATTTTCGCGGTGTTTCACACCGCTTCATGCTCATTTCACACCGCTTCATGCTCATTGCGTTCATTGCTTTATAGTTTTGATTACGAATTGCTCCGCTGCTGCGCAGCTTTCGCAATTCACCCCCGCAATTCGCATTTCCGCGGTGTTCCACACCGCTTCATGCTCATTGAGGGGCTCCAACACACATTGTTTTTGTTTTGATTACGAATTGCTCCGCTGCTGCGCAGCTTTCGCAATTCACCCCCCTCAATTCGCATTTTCGCGGTGTTTCACACCGCTTCATGCTCAGTGTTTCACACCGCTTCATGCTCATTGCGGGGCGTGTCAGGAGTACAATACCCCGCATTCAGGCAAGCCTGATGCGGGGTATTGTGTTCCTGACACTGTAATCAAAATTCTGTCTGATCGAATTCCTGCTGCTCGAATTCCGTCTGCTCGTGGCGGTTGATCTTCGCGAGCAGCTCATGAATCTTGCTGGTCGAGGTCGTGGCGTCGTTGATGGAGGCGTCGTGGTTGAAGAAGTCGATGATCGTTGCCATGAACTTCGAGTAATCGGCGGAGTGGTACCAGCTGCGGGTCTCCAGCTCCGGGGGCAGGTACGTGAGGTTCGAGGTGATGATGAGGTCGAAGTCGCCGTTTTCGTATGCCTTGTCGAAGGCCTCGAGGCCGTCCGTGAACAGGCCGAACGTGGTGCACAGGAATACGTGCCGCGCGTTCATGTCCTTGAGCTGTCTTGCGGTATCCAGGATGGAGCCGCCCGAGGAAATCATATCGTCCATGACGATGACGTCCTTGCCCGCAAGGTCTGTACCCAGGAATTCATGGGCGACGATCGGGTTCTTCCCGTTCACGATGCGGGAATAATCCCGCCTCTTGTAAAACATGCCGGTATCCGCGCCGACGACGTTGGCGAAATAGATCGCGCGGTCGAGCGCGCCCTCATCCGGACTGATGACGACGAAGTGGTCCTTGTCGAGGATGATATCTGGATAGCTGTGGCAGATGACACGCAGGAACTGATACGGCGAGATGAAATTGTCGAAGCCGGACAGAGGCGCGACATTCTGAATCCGCGGATCGTGCGCGTCGAATGTGATGAAGCCGTCGACGCCCATGTCGATGAGCTCGCGCAGCATCAGCGACGCGTCGAGCGATTCCCTGCCGGACCTCTTGTGCTGGCGTCCCTCATACAGGAAGGGCATGATCACGGTGAGCCGGGCTGCCTTGCCGTTGATGGCGGCAATGATCCGCTTCAGATCCTGGAAGTGATCGTCGGGCGACATATGATTCGTGAAGCCGTTGATGGTGTAGGTCAGGGAATGATTCGTCACGTCGGTCAGGATGTAGATGTCCTTGCCGCGCGCGGAGTCAAGCACAACGCCCTTCCCCTCTCCAGTTCCGAAGCGGACGGTTTCGGTATGCATCCGGTAGTCGCCGCGCACATATCCGCCGAACGCGGGATCGTTCTTCACGACGCTGTCGTACTGCTGCCGGAATGATACGAGATAGCTGTTGACCTTTTCACCCATCTCCTCTGCCGACGGCATGACGATCAGTTCCAGGGGCGCAACCGGAATTCTGCGTTCCAGCTGCTGGTGAAGCTCTAATTCAGACATGGATTCCTCCCTTGTGGTGGGGTTTACAGAGTTCTGAAACCTGCTGTGCTGCCCGGGGCGAGAAGGGAAGAGGGTGCCGCGCGATATTTCATGAACAAGGCGTCCCTTTGCTTCACACCCTTTGATTATGTACAGATTCCAGCTTATACAATTCCGCTGTCAATTGTAATGATCCCGGGATGCATTCGCAAGTGCCGATGTGGTACAATCAGTTGCATGCGGCCATGGGCTGCAGCCATGGGAAAACCGCGGAAAGCATTGCAGAACAGGAATGATCTATGTCAAAGAAAACAAAACCGATTGTGGCCATCGTTGGACGTCCGAACGTGGGGAAATCCACCCTGTTCAACGCGATCGCCGGTGAGAAGATTTCCATCGTGGAGGATACGCCGGGTGTGACGCGCGACAGGATTTACGCCGACTGCTCGTGGCTGAATCATGAATTCATGTTAATTGATACCGGCGGAATCGAGCCGGACTCGAAGGACGTCATTCTGTCCCGGATGCGCGAGCAGGCACAGGCTGCCATCGAGATGGCGGACGTCATTATTTTCCTCGTGGATCTTCAGAGCGGCGTCCAGGACGCGGACTCCCAGGTTGCGGAGATGCTGCGGAGATCCCGCAAGCCCGTCGTGCTCACCGTCAACAAGGTGGACAGGCCTGAGGCTATGGAGGCCGATGTTTACGAGTTCTACAACCTCGGCATCGGCGACCCGCAGCCTGTCTCCTCCGTCAACAAAACAGGACTCGGCGACCTGCTCGACGAGGTCTGCGCAAATTTCCCGGATACGGCGGCGGACGAGGGCGAAGATGACGCTGTGCGCGTTGCCATCATCGGCAAGCCGAACGTCGGCAAATCCTCCATCGTCAACCGCCTCATCGGCGAGAACCGCGTCATCGTCTCCGATGTGGCAGGCACGACACGGGATGCCATTGATACGCGTGTCACGCATAAGGGCCGCGAGTACGTCTTCATCGATACCGCCGGGCTTCGCAGGAAGAACAAAATTTCCGAAAATCTCGAGCGCTACATGATCCTGCGCGCCGTCGGCGCCGTGGAGCGTTCCGATATCGCAATCCTCGTCATCAGCGCCAAGGAGGGCGTGACGGAGCAGGACGCCAAGATCGCCGGCATTGCGCACGATCGCGGCAAGGCCATCATCATCGCGGTCAACAAGTGGGACGCCATCGTCAAGGACAACAAGACGATGCAGGAATTCACGAACAGGGTGCGTCAGGTCCTGTCGTTCATCCCCTATGCCGAGATCATCTTCATCTCGGCGAAGACAGGGCAGCGGATCGGGCAGATCTACGAGGCGGTCGACATTGTTTCCGCGAACCAGAACATGCGGATCCAGACCGGGGTCCTCAACGAGATCATCAATCAGGCCGCTGTCATGCAGCAGCCGCCGTCCGACAAGGGGAAGATGCTGAAGATCTTCTACGCGACGCAGGCTTCCGTCAAGCCGCCGACGTTCGTGTTCTTCGTAAATTACAAATACCTGTTCCACTTCTCCTATCAGCGCTACATGGAGAACCAGATCCGCGACACGTTCGGTTTCCGCGGAACGCCGATCCGCTTCATCGTAAGGGAGCGTGACGCTCAGACGGGGAAGAACAGATAAATCAGGAAAGCTTCGGGATAATAGTATGGAAAGATTGATCTGTCTTATCATCGGCTATGCCTTCGGTCTGATCCAGTCGGCCTACCTTGTCGGGAAGACGAAGGGAATTGATATTCGCGAGAAGGGCTCCGGCAACGCCGGTACGACGAACGCCATGCGCGTCATGGGTACGAAGGCGGGCCTTGCCGTATTCTTCATGGACACGGCCAAGGCACTGGCTGCCCTCATTCTTGTGACGCTCCTTTACGCTAAGACGCACCCGGAGATCATCTATCTCCTGAAGGTTTATACGCTGGCAGGCCTCGTCCTCGGCCATGACTATCCGTTCTACATGCATTTCCGCGGAGGGAAGGGCGTTGCCGTCATCGCCGGCTTCGTTCTGGCGTTTCACTGGACATTTCTTGTGACCGCCGTTATAGTGTTTTTCGTTCCGTTCCTGCTGACGCATTACGTCTCGCTGGGCTCGCTCCTTCTGTATACGTCCTGCCTGGTACTCATGGTCATCGAGGGACAGCTCGGTGTCTACGCGCCGGCGTCGCAGGCCGTACTCATGGAAATGTATCTCATCATGGGCGCGCTGGTCGTCATGGCCTATACGAAGCACCGCGCGAACATCAGCCGCCTCCTTCACGGCACGGAGCGCAGAACCTACCTGTTCCACTCAGACCGGAACTCGAAGTGACGCGGAGCAGAAACAGCGGATGCCGTCTGCCTTCCGGATGTTTGCAGAATTGCGGAAGCAGCGAAGCTGCGAAGCTGCGAAGCAATTCGTATGTCATTTTGCTTTGAAAAATACTTTTGACACCTTAATCTTAATTACCTTATGAGAGAACGAACGGAAAGGAATCATATAGTATGGCGAAAATCGGTATGATCGGTGCCGGCTCCTGGGGAACCGCCCTCACGTATGAGCTGTCCGGAAACCTGCACGACCTCACAATCTGGTCCATCGCACAGGATGAGGTGGACATGATCAACACCTTCCATGAGCAGAGGGTCAAGCTCCCCGGAACGATTCTGCCGCAGAACGTACGTGCGACGACAGACCTTGGCGAAGCGATCCGGGGGAAGGATGTTCTGGTCCTTGCCGTACCTTCCCCGTTTACGAGGAGCACCGCAAGGAGCATGGCTTCCTTCGTCACGGAGGGACAGCTCATTGTCTCCGTCGCCAAGGGCATTGAGGAGAATACGCTCAAAACCCTGACAGAGATCATTGAGGAGGAAATTCCGCAGGCGAAGACCGCGGTTCTGTGCGGACCCACGCACGCGGAGGAAGTGGGAAAGGGCCTTCCCACGGCCATTGTGGCAGGCTCGGCCAGCGAGAAGACCGCCCGCTATGTACAGGATATTTTCATGACGCGGGTGTTCCGCGTCTATACGAGCCCCGATGTTCTTGGTATGCAGATCGGGGCTGCGCTTAAAAACGTCGTCGCGCTCGCTGCCGGCATCGCCGACGGCCTCGGCTATGGAGACAATACGAAGGCGGCGCTCATTACCAGGGGAATTGCCGAGATTTCAAGGCTTGGAATCGCCGCGGGAGGAAGGGCTGAGACGTTCTCGGGCCTGACCGGCATCGGTGACCTCATCGTCACGTGCGCCTCCATGCATTCGCGCAACCGCAGGGCCGGCATTCTCATCGGACAGGGGAAGACCCCCGACGAATCCATGAAGGAGGTACAGCAGGTAGTCGAGGGCGTCTATTCCGCCCACGCCGCGAAGCAGATGGGGGAGAAGTACCGCGTCGAGACACCGATCATCGATGAGGTCTACGCCATCCTGGAGGAGGGCAGGGACCCGAGGGACGCGGTGGCAGGCCTCATGCTGCGTGACAAGAAGACGGAGAATAACCTTAGCTGGGAGTCCTGAACGAAAGGATTGTGAAGATTATGGAAGAAGGAATGACATTATATGAGGAGCTGCAGGCGCGCGGCCTGCTGGCTCAGCTGACGGACGAGAAGGAGATCGCGGATCTTGTCAACGCCGGGAAAGCGACGTTTTATATCGGCTTTGACCCTACTGCGGATTCGCTGCACGTAGGCCATTTCATGGCGCTGCTCCTGATGAAGCGGCTGCAGGAGAGGGGCAACCGTCCCATCGCCCTCGTCGGCGGCGGCACCGCCATGATCGGAGACCCCTCGGGCCGTTCCGACATGCGCAAAATGATGACGGTCGAGACAATCGACCACAACGTGGAATGCTTCAAAAAGCAGATGTCGCGCTTCATCGATTTCGGACCGGGCAAGGCGCAGATCGTCAACAACGCCGACTGGCTGCGGAACCTGAATTTTCTGGAGTTCATGCGCGACATCGGCGCGCAGTTCAACGTCAACGAGATGCTGCGCGCCCGCTGCTACGTCAACCGCATGGAGAGCGGACTCTCTTTCCTCGAGTTCTCGTACATGCTGATGCAGTCCTATGATTTCTACCGCCTGTACCAGGATTACGGATGTCAGATGCAGTTCGGCGGCGACGACCAGTGGTCGAACATGCTGGGCGGCATCAATCTCATCCGCAAGAAGCTCTCGAAGGACGCCTATGCCATGACGATTTCGCTCCTGCTCAAGCACGACGGGACGAAGATGGGCAAGACATCCGGCGGCGCCGTCTGGCTCGACCCGGACAAGACGAGTCCCTATGACTTCTATCAGTACTGGCGGAACGTCGACGACGCGGATGTCCGCGGCTTCCTTCGCAAGATGACGTTCCTGCCGCTTGCCCAGATCGACGAGATGGATCACTGGGAGGGCGCAAAGCTCAATGAGGCGAAGAATATCCTCGCCTACGAGCTGACGAGCCTTGTGCACGGCGAGGACGAGGCGAAGAAGGCACGTGACGGCGCACAGGCCCTGTTCGGGTCCGCGGGCATCGTAAACCTCGACAACGCCCCCGAGACAGTTCTGTCCGATGCGGATTTCCGTGAGGACGGCACGATCGGCATCCTCACCATGCTGGTGAAGGCCGGCATCGAGAAGTCCAACAACAATGCCCGCACGGACGTCAAGGCCGGCTCGGTCACCGTCGACGGGGAGAAGGTCACCGATCCCACCGCCGCCTTTACGAAGGAACAGCTGAAAACAGCTGTCCTTCTGAAGAAGGGCAAGAAGACCTTCATGAAAATGATTTACAAAGCCTGAAATTTGTGATAGACTTTATCGGCATAAAGGTCAAAGGCAATCAACAAAACAGATCGGGCGAGGATGCTCTGATTCCGGAGGGAATCGGGGCATCTTTTTTTATTTTCCGGAAAATTTGGTAAAATTTCGTGTTGACTTTCGAAACTTAACGTACTAAAGTATCGGGAAATAAGAGGCGGCTGTTCTGCCTCTTGTGATTGCACACGGAGAAGCTGATTTCTCTGTAGTGAAGGAGGAGAGTATTATGAAGAAATGGAAACGCGTAACAAGTGTTGCCGCTGTATCCGCGCTGGCTGCGGCCATGCTCGCGGGCTGCGGCGGATCCTCATCCGAGGGCTCCGCGGCCGCTTCGTCGGCGCCGGCTGCCGCGACCGAGGCTGCTTCTGCAGCTGAGACAGGTGCTGCGGGCGGAACGTGGAAGTTCGGCGCCATCGGACCCCTTACAGGCGGCGCGGCAGCCTATGGTACTGCCGTTGTGAACGGTGCCCAGGTCGCCGTGGATGAGATCAACGCGGCAGGCGGCATCGCGGGTGCACAGGTGGAGCTGCAGGGCCAGGATGACGAGCTCGATGCGCAGAAATCCGTTAACGCCTATAACACCCTGAAGGACTGGGGCATGCAGGTTCTGATCGGACCGACGACGTCCGCGTGCTCGCTGGCTGTCTCCGAGTATACCAAAGAGGACAACATGTTCCAGATCACCCCTTCCGGATCCGCGGCGGATTGCGTGAAGTATGACAACGTATTCCGTGTCTGCTTCTCGGATCCCGCACAGGGCACCGCGTCCGCGCAGTACATCGGACAGAACAAGCTCGCGACAAAGGTCGGCATCATCTACGACAGCTCCGACGTTTATTCGTCCGGTATCGAGCAGAATTTCGTAGCCGAAGCCGCGAACCAGGGTCTGGAAATCGTTTCCGAGGAAGCGTTCACAGCGGACAACAAGACCGATTTCTCCGTTCAGCTGCAGAAGGCCAAGGACGGCGGCGCCGAGCTGGTATTCCTGCCGATCTACTACACCGAGGCTTCCCTCATCCTGTCCCAGGCCAACACCATGGGCTACAAGCCGGTATTCTTCGGGTGCGACGGTCTCGACGGCATCCTGACGGTCGAGAACTTCGATACCTCCCTTGCGGAGGGAACCATGCTGCTGACACCGTTCGCGGCAGACGCGACGGATGACCTGACGAAGACATTCGTCGCAACCTATCAGAAGAACTACAGCGAGATCCCGAACCAGTTCGCCGCAGATTCCTATGATGCGGTTTACGCCATCAAGGCGGCCATCGAGAAGGCAGGCGCAACCCCTGATCAGTCTGTATCCGATCTGTGCGAGGCATTAAAGCCCGCCATGACCGAAATCACGATCGACGGACTTACGTCTGACGGCATGACATGGCAGGCAAGCGGCGAGCCCAACAAGGAGCCCAAGGCCGTTGTCATCAAGGACGGCGCTTACGTTTCCGCCCAGTAACAGATGCTAATTTCCCGAAACGGGAGGGATTTCAGCGGGAAGTCCCTCCCGTTTCGGATTTTCGTTTCACCTCTTTTGATTTTTCACCGCGGGAGCCCTTCAGAAGGCCTGCGCGGAATTCACACAGGGTGCCCCATTAAGGGGCACGAGGGACAGGAGAGTCCTATGAGCTTTCTTACATCACTGGTCAATGGTCTGAGTCTTGGCAGCATCTACGCGATCATCGCCCTTGGCTACACCATGGTTTACGGCATCGCCAAGATGCTGAACTTCGCACACGGCGATTTCATCATGGTCGGCTGCTACATCATTTTCACCTTTGTCTCCACGCTGAAAATCGGCGCCGTCCCCGGCATCCTCGTTGCCATTGTGCTGTGCACGGTCCTGGGTGTTGCAACGGAACGGATCGCGTACCGTCCGCTTCGCCACGCGGCATCACCCCTTGCGGTACTCATCACCGCCATCGGTGTTTCGTATCTTCTCGAAAACGCGGCGCTCCTCATCTTCGGAGCCGATACAAAGTCCTTCACCAGTGTGATCGGCTGGACGGGCATTGACCTGTTCGGCGGTCAGCTCCATATCCAGGGCGTCACGATCATCACCATCCTCGCGAGTGTTGTGATCCTCGTGGTCCTGCAGGCCTTCATCCACAGAACCCGCAACGGCCAGGCGATGCTTGCCGTGGCACAGGATCAGGGTGCGGCCATTCTCATGGGCATCGATGTCAATAAGACGATTTCCCTGACGTTCGCCATCGGCTCCGGACTCGCGGCAGTCGCAGGCGCGCTTCTTTGCAGCGCTTATCCTTCCCTGACGCCCTATACCGGCGCCATGCCCGGCATCAAGGCATTCGTAGCCGCGGTTCTGGGCGGCATCGGCTCCATTCCGGGCGCCATGATCGGGGGCCTGGTTCTTGGCATCATTGAGATTTTCGCGAGGACTTATATTTCGTCCCAGCTCTCGGACGCCATTGTGTTCGGCATCCTCGTCATCGTGCTGCTCGTCAAGCCGGCGGGACTTCTTGGCAAGATCACACAGGAGAAGGTTTAATTTCAGAAGCTGGAGATTCTGCGTATGGACCCGATTGTAAAATCCATCAATTCAAAACGAAGAAAAAATGAAATCATCACCTACGGCATGGTAACCGCCGCGTATGTGATCCTGGAGATCCTGATGAAGGCAGGCGCTCTGTCCAGTCATCTGACAGGCCTTCTCGTGCCGATGGTCTATTACGCCATCGTCGCTGTCGGCCTCAACATCTGCGTCGGGATCCTGGGCGAGCTCTCGCTGGGCCACGCGGGCTTCATGTGCATCGGCGCGTTTTCGTCCGCCGTGTTTTCCCTGATTTTCCAGGATTCCATTCCCGAGGTGCCGCGCTTTATCCTCGCCTTTGTCATCGGCGTTGCGCTTTCCGCCCTGTTCGGCTTCCTCATCGGCATCCCGGTCCTTCGGCTGAACGGCGACTATCTCGCGATCGTGACGCTCGCGTTCGGCGAGATCATCAAGAACCTCATCAACGCGCTGTACCTTGGCCTGGATTCGAAGGGCTTTCACGTCTCGATGAAGAACCAGATGGCGCTCGGCCTCGCACCGGACGGCAAAATGCTGATCAACGGCGCCATGGGCATCACAGGCACGCCGCACGATTCCAACTTCACGATTTCCATCGTCGTGCTTCTTGCCGCCCTGTTCCTGTCACAGAACCTCATCCGCTCGAAGCAGGGACGCGCGGTCATGGCCATCCGGGACAACCGCATCGCGGCGGAATCCATCGGCATCAATGTCGTGCGCTACAAGATGATTGCGTTCACCATTTCCGCGGCCATCGCGGGCGCGGCAGGCGTCCTGTTCTCCCACAACATCTCGACGCTGCAGGCGACGTCGCAGTATTTCGGCTACAACGTCTCCATCATGATCCTCGTGTACGTCGTCCTGGGCGGCATCGGTTCCATCCGCGGCTCCGTGATCGCGGCGGCCATCCTGTACCTCCTGCCGGAGCTGCTGCGCGGCCTGAACAAATACCGCATGCTGATCTATTCCATCGTCCTGATTGTCGTCATGATCTTCAACTGGTCGCCGAAGGCCAGGGATTTCCGGGACGAGACGCTTGCTAAGCTTCGCGCGAAATTCGGCGGAAAGCCTGCGAAGGAGGCCTGAACCATGGCATTAATGGAAGTTAAAAACCTCAGCATTTCCTTCGGCGGTCTGCGCGCCGTGGACGATTTCAATCTCACGATCGAAAAGGGAGAGCTCTACGGTCTCATCGGCCCCAACGGCGCCGGCAAGACGACAGTTTTCAACCTGCTGACCGGCGTTTACAAGCCAAACGAGGGCATCATCCTGCTGGACGGGCAGAACATCACCGGACACAAAACCATCGAGATCAATCATGACGGCATTGCCCGCACGTTCCAGAACATCCGTCTGTTCGGTCAGATGCCGGTCATCGACAACGTCAAGGCGGCGCTGGAAAACCAGTACGAGTACAGCCTGTTCGATTCCATGACGCATTTCGGCAGGTATAAGAAGGTCGAAGCCGAAATGGACGAGCGCGCCATGGAGCTTCTGAGAGTTTTCAGGCTCGATCAGGACGCCGCGACTCTTGCGTCGAACCTGCCCTACGGACAGCAGAGGAAGCTCGAAATCGCGAGAGCCATGGCAACGAACCCCAAGCTCCTTCTCCTCGATGAGCCGGCAGCCGGCATGAACCCGAACGAGACGGCGGAGCTTATGGATACGATCGAGCTCATCCGCGATAAATTCAGCATTACCATCCTCCTTATCGAGCACGACATGAAGCTCGTCTCCGGCATCTGCCGGAAGCTGACCGTGCTGAACTTCGGCCGCGTTCTCGCACAGGGAGATACGAAGGAGGTCCTGCATAACCCCGAGGTCATAAAGGCGTACCTCGGCGATGAGAAGAAACCGGCAAAGTCCTGAAACTCAGTCGGTGCCTGCGGCACCCGACTCGTTATCATACACGGAAAACCGCTTTCGCGGATTTTCCGTGATGGATGCCTGCATACGCAGGCAAGGAGAGGTAAGTCCGAAGCCGATTGGGCGCTTTTGACCCTTATGTAAAAAGGACAATAATATGGCGGAACTGGAAGTTAAAAATCTGAGTGTATATTACGGTGTCATCCAGGCACTCAAGGGTATCTCGTTCGAAGTAAACAAGGGTGAAATCGTAGCCCTCATCGGTGCGAACGGTGCCGGCAAGACAACAACGCTGCACACGATCTCCGGGCTCATTCATCCCAAGGCAGGCGAAATCCTGTATAATGGAACAGACATCACAAAGGTGCCGGGCAACAGAATCGTGTCCATGGGAATTGCACAGGTTCCCGAGGGAAGGCGTGTGTTCAGTGACCTGACGGTGGAGCAGAACCTTCGCATGGGCGCGTTTACAAGGCGGGATTCGAAGGAAATCGATGACACGCTCGAGCAGGTCTACCAGAGATTTCCCCGGCTGAAGGAGCGGCAGAGGCAGATTGCCGGAACACTCTCCGGCGGCGAGCAGCAGATGCTGGCCATGGGACGCGCGCTTATGAGCCACCCGTCCATCATCCTCATGGATGAGCCGTCCATGGGACTGTCCCCCATCCTCGTCGATGAGATCTTCAGCATCATCGAGCAGGTGCACAGCGAGGGTACGACCGTCCTCCTCGTGGAGCAGAACGCGAGGAAGGCGCTCTCCATCGCGGACCGCGCATATGTGCTGGAGACCGGAACCATCTCCATGGAAGGCAAGGCGCAGGACCTGCTCAACAACGACGAAATACAGAAAGCTTACCTTGGGGAGTGATCACACGCAGGCCGCCGATGCGTCCTGCTTTGTGATACGAGGTGACGCCGGAGGCGTCCCCTCGGTGATCATACACGGGAAAGCGCCTTCGCACATTTCCCGTGATGAGTTATTGTCATCACACGCAAGTCACCGATGTGACTTGCTTTGTGATACGAGGTGACGCCGAAGGCGTCCCCTCGTGGCATAGATCGCGAAATCGCCTTCGCGAATTTCGCGATCTCCCGATGTAGTGGTTTAATGAGGTTGTTATGAAGGAGAATATCGTATTCACGATTGCGAGGCAGTACGGGTCCGGCGGGAGGACGGTCGGGCAGATGCTGGCGAAGGATCTCGGGATTCACTATTACGACAAGGAGCTCATGAAGCTCGCCGCCGAGGAAAGCGGTATCAATGAGGCCCTGTTCGTGCAGGCGGATGAGAAGGTGAGCCTGAAGGCACGCCTCACAAAATCCCCCTATAAGGGAGAACTCCTGGGACCTGACGCCGACGGCTTTACCTCGTCGGAAAACCTGTTCAACTACCAGGCGGCAATCATCCGTAAGCTCGCGGAGACGACGTCCTGCGTCATTGTCGGCCGCTGCGCGGATTATATCCTGAAGGATTATGACAACGTCGTGCGCTGCTTCGTGCACGCGCCGATGGAATACCTCCTCGAGCACGCGGCGAGCAAGCAGCCGATGCGCGGCAAAGAGCTGGAGAAGTTCATCATCAAAACGGACCAGCACAAGGCCGCCTACTACCAGTATTATACCGGCCAGACCTGGAACGATGCCCGCAACTACGACCTCTGCCTCGATTCGTCCCGCCTCGGCTACGAGAAGACGGTGGAAGAGATCAAGGCTTACGCGAAAGTCCGCTTCGGTGAAAACGTCCTGGACTGAACTATTAAAGAGAGCTGATTCTGATCATCCTGCATTGCCGGACATCCGGCGTGCAGGATTTTTTTGTGAAGGCGACGAGCCGCGAAGCCGCCTCTGCATGCTCGCATGCGAAACTGTGTCCCCTTAATTCCGAGCCTGTTTTCAGAGTGAATTGTTTCCGTGATTTCCATATCACTGCACTGAAGTGTCAGAGTTATGTTAAGATAAACTGTTGAAGCACTGGTTTTCTGCGCACCGGGATAAGGGGCTTTCGCGTGTGCAGGACATACAGGTTTTTGTACAGATCTGGTCGTGGCGATTGCCGCGCCGGTACCGCGGCGGCAGGAAGCTGAATGGTGAAAGTTTTATCAGGGAAGGGAGCAGGTTATGGCACAGGAAAACAAGGGAAAGAAAAAGCTGGAAGAAATGACGGATCACGAGCTTCTCGTAAGACTCGTGCAGAAGCAGACGGCAAACGCACGCGACCAGAAGCTAGCGGCGATCGGATGCCTTGCGCTTGCCGCGATTTTCGCGGTGGCCCTTGTCATCCTCGTTCCGCAGGTGCTGAATACGCTCAATGAGGTCAACGGCGTCGCGGCGCAGGTCAACACCCTGGCATCGCAGGCGCAGTCTACTCTGACCAGTGTGGACGGACTCGTGAAGAATGTCGACGGCGTCGTCGCGGACAACACGGACGCCATTACCGAGGCCGTGCAGAAGATGAACAGCATCGACTTCCAGAGTCTCAACGATTCCATCGTCGCCCTGAAAACCGTTGTCGAGCCTCTCGCGGACCTCTTCGGTGGTTTCTGAACATCCGCGGATAAGATCAGATGTCAGCGGCACAGCCGCACCGGCCAGGGCGGTGAAATCCGCCCTGACACATCGTGAACAGAGAAAGAGCAGCTATGATCGGAGCAGACGCACTGGTAAAGTGCCTGGAACAGGAAGGGGTGGAGGTTGTCTTCGGCTACCCCGGGGTGGCTATTGCACCCTTCTTTGACAGTATCCTCAATACGAAGATCCGGACGATCCTCGTCCGGCAGGAGCAGAACGCGGCCCATGCCGCGTCGGGCTATGCCAGGATTTCCGGAAAGGCCGGCGTCTGCGCTGTCACGTCCGGTCCCGGGGCGGAGAACCTCATAACCGGCATCGCGACCGCGTTCGCGGACAGCATCCCTCTCATCTGCATTACAGGCCAGGTCGATTCACGCCTCATGGGCTCTGATGTGTTCCAGGAGGCGGATATTTCCGGCGCCGTGGAATCGTTCGTCAAATACAGCTACATCGTCCGCGACGCGGAGGACATTCCGCGCATCATGAAGGAAGCGTTCATGATCGCCCAGACCGGACGCCGCGGCCCTGTCCTCATCGATATCCCGCAGGATATCCAGCAGCAGGAGATCCGCAGGTTCGTCTATCCGGACACGGTTCACCTTCGCACCTATAAGCCGACGGTCGAGGGCCATGCTGTGCAGATCAGCAAAGTCGTCCGCGGGCTTTCGAAGGCGAAGCGCCCCATCCTGTGCGTCGGCGGAGGCGTGTTCCTCTCCAATGCTGTAAAGGAAGTGCGTGCCTTCGCGCAGGATTACCGTGTGCCGGTCGTTTCCACCATGATGGGCCTCAGCGTCATGCCGACGGATGATCCGATGTATTTCGGCATGGTGGGCAACAACGGGCAGAAATACGGCAACCGCGCGATGAACGAGGCGGACATGATCATCATGGCCGGCTGCCGCGTCGCGGACCGTTCCATTTCCCAGCCGGACCTCATCACGGAGAACAAGATTCTCGTCCACATCGACGTGGACCCCGCCGAGATCGGCAAGAACGCCGGCCCCTCCATCCCGCTGGTCGGTGACCTGCGGCACGTCTTCCGCGCCCTCAACACCGCCATGCAGAAGGAGAACGCCAGGGTTCCGGACGAGGACTGGCTGAAACTCCTCGAATCCTACCGAAAGGAGCAGCGCTCCGCATTGCACAAGCGGTATGAAGCGGAGGCCGCGGCAGTATCTCCCGGGCTCTTTATACACAATCTTTCCCTCGCCATGAAGGAGGATGCCATTTATGTTGCGGATGTAGGACAGAACCAGCTCTGGAGCTGCGCGCACTTCGTCGTGCGGGCAAACCGGTTCCTTACGTCCGGCGGTATGGGCACCATGGGCTATGCCGTTCCCGCCGCCATGGGAGCGAAGATTGCTTCCCCCGGCAGGCAGGTAGTTGCCGTCTGCGGGGACGGCGGCTTCCAGATGACCATGATGGAGCTCGCCACCATGATGCAGTACGGCATCCAGGCGAAAGTCGTCGTCCTGAAGAACCGGACGCTCGGCCTCGTCTATCAGTATCAGCACCTGACGTACCATGACCGCTTCAGCGTGACGGACCTCGGGGAATACCCGCACCTTAATCACCTGGCGGCCGCCTATGACATGGACTACCTGAAGCTCGAACAGTCGAAGGACATGGAGGAGACGATCCGGGCGTTTCTGAAGGACCGCCGCTCCGTTCTCCTCGAGGTCCGCGTGGATCCCTCGGAGATCGCGTGATATGGCTGAATGCAAGGTGCTCAATTTCAATTAAGCAAACGCCCGTATTACGATTAAGGCGTCATTATCAGGACAAAATGACATACGAATTGCTTCGCAGCTTCGCTGCTTCCGCAATTCTGCAAACATCCGAAATCCGCGCACCGCTATCCGGTTTACACAATACCGAGGGGATGCCGAAGGCATCACCTCGTAGTATGAAAGATGGAGCGTAAGTGACATCTTTCATACTCACTTTCGGATGT
>ONEK01000044.1 GCA_900316855.1 uncultured Lachnospiraceae bacterium
TTTCTGGCTATTACCCTGACGGCAAGGAACATGGGCACGCTGTTTCTCCTGAAGAAGTTTTTCCCGGGGCTGCAGCATGAAATCCTTGCACTGGCCCTGTGTATATTGTCAAGAAAAAATCCTCAAAATCGGAAAGGTTTTTCCCTATTTTCGGAAAGGGAATTCCCTGTTTTCAGAAGGACTATGTCGTTTCTTCCGGCTGGGCCGCTGTCTGCCGCATGAGCGCATGCTGCATCCGGTAACTGGTCCCCTCGAAGATGAGCAGGTGGCCATGATGGACAAGACGGTCAATCATGGCAGCCGCCATCTGTTCGTCAGTAAAGATCCCGCCCCATTTGGAGAACTCGAGATTCGTTGTAAGGATGAGGCTCTTGCTCTCATAGCTGTCTGAGATGACCTGAAACAGGAGCTCCGAACCATCGCGGTCTACAGGGACATAGCCCCATTCATCCAGGATAAGAAGGTCGAGGCTGTTCAGGGTATTCCTCAACCGTTCCAGTGTGCCGCTTTTCCTGGCTTCGGCCAGTTTCAGGACGAGTTCGGTCACTGTATAGAACTGCACCCTGTAACCCTTCATGCAGGCTTCTACGCCCGCCGCGATCGCCATGTGGGTCTTTCCAACGCCTACCGGGCCATAGAGTACGAGATTCTGTCTTTTCTCAATGAAATCGACGCCTTCCAGTTCTGCTTTTGTAAGGGCCGGCGGCAGCTTCACGCTATGGTAGTCGTAGCCTTCGAAGGTCTTGTAGACAGGAAAGCGGGCCCGCTTGATCAGGCGTGTCTTCCGGTTCTCGTCCCGTCTCGTGATCTCGGCCTTCAGGGCATCCCGCAGGAATTCGATCTGCTTCGGCGTACCCGCGCTCCCGCACAGGTCGGATATGGCATCCGTAAAGAACAGTCTTTTGCAGTATGCGCTGATCTCATCATCGATCGCGGCATGCTCTCTTGCGCTCATCATA
The DNA here is from genome assembly GCA_900316855.1 of uncultured Lachnospiraceae bacterium. GTDB lineage: Bacteria > Bacillota > Clostridia > Lachnospirales > Lachnospiraceae > CAG-791. The sequence continues at coordinate 960 of ONEK01000044.1, forward strand.
CAGCATCGCCTCCTTTGGCTTCCTTCAGGAAAGCATCATCATAGACGGACAGTGAGGGACCCGGATCAGGCGGAGTATTGATGCCATACCCGGTGATCCGTTCAGCCAGGATGCGGGCATCAGAGCTGTGGATACAGCCATTGTTAAGGGCACGTGTCATGGCATCGACAGCGGCTTCGTAGCCATAGTCCTTTTTCAGCTCGTTCATCAGCCTGAGCTGTTCTTTCAGCTGATGTTTCTCCAGTCCGTCAAGGTACTCGCGGAGCGGGTCCGGAAGTTCTTTCCGCAGGCCGCTGTTCTGCCATGCACCGGCATTCCGGGAGAGGACTGCAAGCGTGGTCGCATAGTCGATCACATCTGTCCGGATGTCACCGTACATGCGCTTGTGGCGGACAAGCAATGAGCCATCCGGATTTAAAATGTCCACGAAATGGGCGCGCTTTCCGACCAGCACCTTCTGCCCGTGATACTCAGGCTTTGTCGAATAGTAGTGCTTCCCGTCGATGCATACGTTTCCATAGCCGTCCGCCTTGAACCAGTCATAGCTGATCACTTCAAAGGCTTTTGACGGGAGAGGGATAAAGGCTTTCCGGTCATTCTCAAAAAGTTCCTTTATCGGCACGCGCTTCTTATAATGCAGTTCTTCTGCTTTTTTGCGGTGCTCCAGAAGGAGGCCTTTGTTGAACACGATGATGTCGTGGTACTCGCGGGGCGGCACGAACAGGTTCCTCCGGTTAAAGCCGACCTTGGATTCGACATTCCCTTTTTCGTAGCCGGCATGCGGATTGCAGAACCGAGCCCGGAAGCCGTAATGCGCCCGGAAACGCGAGAACAGTTCCGTTTCCTTGATCTTATCGCACACCCTCTTTCCTACGCCTGTAGCGTTATCAAATATAAGAACGGGAGGCACGCCCCCGATAAATGCAAAGATGTCCCGCAGCCCCTGACAGACGCATTCCGCGGTCTCGCCGCCGAACAGCTGCATGAAGCTGTCATTGCTGTACGGAAAGGACAGGACAAGGTATTTCCTGCGGACCGGCTCTGTATCTTCGATGAAATCTGCTTCTCCGAAGTCCACCTGCGCATAGCCCGGATCCCAGACGAGTTCCTGGGTTCCTTTTTCCTCGGCCTTAATTCGGATGGTCTTCACATACTTCTGGACGGTATCATAGCTCCCCGTGTAGCCCAGTTCGTCCGTCAGGCGGTCGTAAATACGCTTGGCCGTATGGCGCTGCTTGCTCCAGCGCTTCTGGTCTTCACGGATCCACTCAAGGATTGTGGCCTTGTACGGATCCAGGATCGACGGATGGGTATTTGTGGCAGGAGGTGTTTCCGAGAAGTCTTCAGCCTCGAGGTATTTGCGCACAGTCTTTGGATCTTTACCAAGAGCTTTTGAAATTGACTCTTCTGGCATAGGTGTGAACCTATAAAACGGTTCAAAGCTTTATGCCACCTGTGATAAAGCCTCTTTTGGCACTGGGCGATTTGGAAGCGGAATT
>ONEK01000001.1 GCA_900316855.1 uncultured Lachnospiraceae bacterium
TGCTGTTAAGGAAGAATGTCTTCGAAAGCCCTGATAGCTCAATGGTAGAGCACGCGGCTGTTAACCGCGGTGTTGCAGGTTCGAGCCCTGCTTGGGGCGTTTTTTCATCCGAAGCTTGAGATCACGGGCTTCGTTTGGTAAGATATAGCATATGGCTCCGTGGTCAAAGGTTAAGACATCCCGATGCCCGAGCGGAGCGAGGGCTATTTTCACGGCGGCCGTGAAAGGGCTCTATAAGAAACATATATGGCTCCGTGGTCAAGAGGTTAAGACATCGCCCTTTCACGGCGGTAACATGGGTTCAATTCCCGTCGGAGTCACTCGCAATTTCATATGGTGTCGTAGCCAAGTGGTAAGGCGTGGGTCTGCAAAACCCTGATCACCAGTTCAAATCTGGTCGACACCTCTGGCAGGGGGTTTCCTTTTGGAAATCCCTTTTTTTAATATTTCCTGTGCGGAGCATGCGGGGATATGCTAGTATAAAGGAAATAAGCGGGACATGACACAGATTATTTGTGAGGACGGGAGCAGAACAGCATGAGAGATCCAAAGGGCGAGCTGGTATCTACAATCGGCAAATTCACTATCTATGAGCACCTGGAGGCTTTTGATGTATATAAAGGCGAGGAGCTGCTGAAGTCCGGGTTCCGATACCGGAGCGAGGCCGAGAATTACTGCGCGGATGTCAGCGCGCGGGAGCTTCGTAACATGATGCTGTAATATGCTGTCAATCTGGATCGGATTCAGGTGATTTGACATGTTTTTTTTAAAGGGCTGCCGGACACGGCAGCTCTTTTTTAGCACAGAAATGAACGAACGGCATGGACTATTTTGTCGTCTTTTCGGAAACTCCCGTTTTCCGCTTTTAACAAAGTTCCTGACTTTTTATAATGAAAGTCATCAGGAGGGACCTGTGGCAGCCGCAGTGTATAAGCGTTTTCGGAGGTGAATACTTCTGCGGAGGAAACAGGCTTCAGTCAATTGTTTCGAAGCAAGGAAAAGGAGAGCATGTAACATGGAAAAACTGTACTTTATTGTGGGCAGCCAGGATCTGTACGGCGAGGAATGCCTGAAACAGGTAGCTGCCGACGCCGCTGCCATGACGGAATTCCTGAACGGGAAGCTGAGCGACACGATCCGGATCGAGCTGCTTCCGACGGTTGAGACATCGGACATCTGCTTCCAGGATATGAAGAAAGTCATGGATGACGATGAGTGCGTCGGTGTAATGACCTGGATGCACACGTTTTCGCCTGCCAAGATGTGGATCAAGGGCCTTCAGATTCTGCGCAAGCCGCTGCTGCACCTGCACACCCAGGCCAACGAGAAGCTTCCGTATGCAGCCATCGATATGGACTTCATGAATCTGAACCAGTCTGCGCACGGCGACCGGGAATACGGCTATATCCTCGCTCGTCTCGGGATTGCACATGAGGTTGCTGCCGGCTATTACCAGCATGAGGACGTCATCGCGAAGATCCGTCAGTTCGCGCAGGTAGCAAAAGCAATTCACTTCTCGCACAATACGCTCGTTGCAACATTCGGCAACAACATGCGTGACGTTGCCGTGACGGACGGCAACCGCCTTGAAGCGGAAATTCAGTACGGCTGGCAGATCAAGTACTGGGGCATCGGCGAGATCGCAAAGCTGGCGGAAGAAGCCTCGGAAGCCGAGGTTGACGCCAAAATGGACGAATATACCTCGAAATACACCATGGCAACGGACAATGTGGATTCCGTGCGGCTTCAGGCAAGATACGAAGTGGCGTTCGACAAATTTATCGCACAGAATCACGTGACCGCGTTCACGGACAATTTCCAGGACCTGTTCGGACTGCGTCAGCTGCCCGGTATCGCCGCACAGAACCTGATGGCGAAGGGCATCGGCTTCGGACCCGAGGGAGATTACAAGATCAGCGCCTTCTCAGCAGTTCTGATGAAGATGGCGGAAGGCAGGCAGGGCGCGACGGGCTTCATTGAGGACTACACCTACGACCTGACACCCGGGCAGGAGCTGGAGCTTGCGTCCCACATGCTGGAGGTTCCCGCGTCGTTTGCCGTGAACAAGCCGGAAATCCAGGTGCATCCCCTGGGGATCGGCGGCAAGGAGGATCCTGCACGACTCGTATTTGACGGTGTAACGGGTGACGCCATCCAGGTGACACTCGTTGACATGGGAGACCATTTCCGCATTGTCTGCGCGGATATTGAGCTCGTGAAGCAGCCTGAGACCATGCCAAAGCTCCCTGTTGCGAGGATCATGTTCCGCCACAAGCCTGATTTCGCGATCGGAACTGCAGCATGGTGCTACGCTGGCGGCGCGCATCACTCCGTCGTTTCGACAGCTCTGACACGCAGGGATATCGCTCTGTTCGCAAAGCTGACCGGCACCGAGCTCATCACCATCGGAGATGACACAACCGAGGCGGATCTCGACCGCATCTGACCCGCTGCTGAATTTCATTGCACTCCCTGTGCGGGGCTTACTATTGGAACATACACTTTCCGGACAGAGGAGAAGGAACTTACAGAACAGAAAAACGCAGTCGCCGTGCCGTAAGGCACGGCGATTTGTGCTATCATGATCTGCGTCAGCCTGAAATGCGCAAAGGCCATTACGCAGATATTTGCCCGGGACGGGCTGAATCTGACAGACGTTGTGAAAGGACAGGAATTTGAAAACAAAGGTATATATTGACGGACAGAGCGGCACGACTGGACTGCAGATCTACGACAGAATCGGCAGCCGCGCAGATGTGGAGCTGCTGAGAATTGACGAGGACAAGCGGCATGACGCTAAGGAGCGCAGGAAGTTCCTGAACGCGGCGGATATCGTGTTCCTGTGCCTTCCGGACGATGGCGCGCGGGAGGCAGTCGCCATGATTGACAACCCGGACGTCCGTGTCATCGATGCGTCTACGGCGCACCGCACGGCGGAGGGCTGGGTTTACGGCTTCCCGGAGCTCTCGCCGGGGCAGAGGAAGGCGATTGCAGCTGCAAAGCGTGTTGCGAATCCCGGCTGCCACGCAACCGGGCTGATTTCCACGACGGCGCCGCTCGTGCGTATGGGGATCCTGCCCGCCGATTACCCGGTGACCTGCACCTCCCTTACGGGATATTCCGGCGGCGGCAGGAAGATGATTGCCGCGTATGAAGCGCCGGACAGGCCGGACGAGCTGTCCGCGCCGGGACTCTACGGGCTGACACTGCGCCACAAGCACCTGCCGGAGATGCAGAAGATGACAGGCCTTACTTACCCGCCTGTTTTTGTGCCGGTTGTGGATGATTATTACAGGGGAATGGCATCGACGATCCTGCTGCAGAACCGCCTGCTGAACGGGAAGCCCGGTGCGGAAGACATTGCAGAGCGCCTGTCGGATTATTACCGCGGCGAGCATTTCGTGAACGTCGTCCCGTTCGGGACGAACCCGGGCACGATTTATGCCGGTCAGAATGCCGGAACAAACCGGCTGGACATCATCGTCTGCGGCAATGAGGACCAGACCGCGGTCACGGCGCTTTTTGACAACCTCGGGAAGGGCGCGTCGGGAGCCGCGGTGCAGAATATGAATATCATGCTGGGACTGGATGAGACGGCCGGCCTTGAGGATTAAGCCTTCTCCTTCCCGCTCTGATCCCCGGAGATCGCTTCTTCGATTTCATCCATCTCCTTTTCCAGCTGTGCCTTTTCCAGGGCGCGCTGGCGGAGAATCTCATCCTCGGGATCATGGACGACTGTGGGAGTATGATAGCCCACATCCGGAAGCCTGGATACGTTGATTTTGATCGTTGCTTTACCGCTCATGACAGTCCTCCTCGATAACGGGCTCCTGCCCCTCAAAGGATTATCGTCATACTGTTTAAGTACTATTATACATGGATTCCGGCAGACTGCTATTTCGTCCAGACTGCCCTGAGAGTGACAGAAGGAAGCTCTGTTTCGTACAGGGTTGCCTTCTGTTTTTCATTGGTCGTGATGTAGGCTGTTCCGTCAATGACGGTGACGTCCTCGGCTTCGTTGGGGATATCAAGCGTCCACGCGCCGATATAGTCGCCCTCGTGCGTGAATACGTTGATCCTCTGCTTTGTCTTCCATTCGTAGCCTTGGAACCCGGCGCTTACGGCGTAGATGAAGTTTGCGTCCGCGGCGATGCCCTGCGAGGAGAAGTGCTGCGTGTAGTACTGGTCCGCCTCGGTAATGGACAGCGTTTTCATCTCGTCATTCAGGACGCAGAACGAATTGCGGCTGCCCTCATTGCGTCCGATCACGTAGAAGTGGTGATCCTCGTAGGCAATAGCCCATATGTTTGTCAGCAGGGGAAAATTCCATTCCTTCACCTTTTTGAAGTTATGGTCCACCTCGAGGACGCCGCCCGGATAATCCTCGAGAGAGCCGCCCTCCGCGATGTAGAAATGCCCGTTATCGGGATTGTAGCAGATGCCGTTTCCGTGGTCGAACGCAAGGTTGCGGGCGCGCTTTACGACCTTTCCGGTACTGAGGTCGTACTGGGTGAGTACGGTTTCATAGTGGGAGAGATCCCCGTCGTAGTAGCTCTCGTCATTGATGCCGGCAGCCGTGACGAGGTACTGCTTCCCGTTTTCCACGAAGACGACGGAGCCCTGTGTGCTCCGGAACGTGTATTTGCTGTTTTCGGGTTTGCCCGCGTCTACGGTGATGATTTTGCGCGAATACGTATTGCCGGAATCGAGGTTCCTGACGGTACCGAGGTTCAGGATCAGGTTACCGGACTCGTCCTTCCAGCCCTTGAGGCGGTATCCCTTTTTGTAGAACTGGTTCTGGGGCAGCTTCGTCTTCTGGTCATACAGGGCATAGATATCGTCCATTTCGCCGCTCGTTTCACCGCTGCCGTCGAAATGAATGATGTACATCTGTGGCTCCCAGAGTGCGTACAGTGTCATGGATGAGGGACTTTTTATGACGGCCTTTTCGTCGTAATCCGCACTGACTGCCTTTGCTGACGTGGCCCACCCCCGGAAGATGTATCCGTAGCGCCGGAACTCGTTCGCGGGGAGCGTGACCTTTCCGCCGCTGATGGCAACGGACTTCATGGTTCCGGTTCCGCCATTGGCGTTAAACCGGATGGTGCCGGATGCGGCATCCGCCCTCGTACCGGTCAGAGTCAGCACGAGAAGACACAGTGCAGCAGCATACAGCATTCTGCGAAAAACAATTGAAACCTGACGCATTGATATTCCTGTTACCATATCCGAATTCAGACTGCGGGACGCAATAGTGCGCATACGGCTTCTTTGTGCATATTGCCGGTCTGGCAGCCCTGTCAGTCATAAGTCTATCACACAATATTGCGTTTTGCTGTATAATAGCAGGAAGGGTACAGGGTTCGCTTATTCTGATCTTCGTATGGGTTGGAGCTTACAGGTTCCGTAATACGAAAGGAGATCAGATGAAAACGACAACAAACCATGCAGGAAGCCGGATCAGCCTTGCGCTGGCCATTATGGTTGTGCTGCTGCTTCTGCCTGCGCAGCAGGTCTTCGCAGTTTCAACATCGACGTTCAATGCCATTATCACAGGCGGGTCCGGCAGTGACCTTCTGTGTCTTCAGGTCCCCGGTCAGGCCGGCACCATGAAGGTGAAGCTCGATTCGTCGACAAGCATCGGCACGAGGAACCTCCTGCCGGGTCAGAAGATTGCCATCACGGTTTACCGCGGCTCGGATGCCTACCTGCACGCCTCGGCGGTCACCGCGGTGAAGACGGTCGAAAATGTGACTGTCAACAGGACCGATACCGCGGATGTATCGGGTACGATCGCGGAGGGAACGACGTCTGACCTCATCCTGCTGGATGTGGACAACGGGCAGATGCGGATCAAACTGGACAGTGATACGGACCTCTCCGGCGTGAACGCGCTTCTCGTCGGCAGTAAGGTGAAGATCACGTGCGGAAGAGGGTCGGACGCTTATATGCATGCCATCCGGATCACCGGGTCCGGCCGCAGCTCGTCAGCATCGTCAGCAGCCGGTGACACCGGCATTCCGGCGAACACGATCAAGGTCTCCGGAACCGTGAAAAAGGGCGGCAATGCCGGCACTCTGTATCTGGGAACGAACAGCGGAACCATGATCATCCGGCTGGATTCGGACACGGACATTTCGAGCGGCAGAATCATGACGGAGGGAACAGGTGCCAGCGCCGCGGTTTACCGCGGAAGTGATGCGTACCTGCACGCAGCGGCCCTCTACAACGAAGATTATACACTCTCCGATGTCAGGGGAGATGCTTCCCATATTATTCCGGTTTCCGGAACCATCAACAGCAGGACAACGCCGAATACGCTTTACCTGGACACGACCGGCGGTACGATGACGATCCGCTTTGACAGCTCCTCGGATCTGTCGAAGTGCGGCGTCCTGTACAGCGGGAGAAAGGTCAGCGTTGTCTGCGCACGCGGCGATGACGAATATCTGCATGTGCTGTCCGTGACAACGAACTGATGCAGAGACCGGAATATAACACAGAAGTTTACAGGAAACGAAGCCTTTCATAAACAGGGCGAGGGAGGAGATTCACATGCGCATAAACAGGATTGCGGCCTGCATGATGACGGCGGTACTGGCGGCCGGACTCATTGCCGGGTGCGGGGAATCAGCGGAAAATGTGTCCACCCTTCCGAACCTGTGGTCCTCCATTCCCGACGATGCCTGGCCGGCACCGCCCGAGCAAGAGGAGCCGGAGCAGCAGGCGGAGGCTGATATTCCGGAGGGAATGTACCTGTCGGAGCTGACGAACGAGCCGATCGACGAGAGCCTGAAGGACCAGCGCCCGGCGGCGTTTATGATCGACAATGATTCGAGGGCCCTGCCCCACTTCGGCATTCAGAACGCGGATGTCATCTATGAGCTGATGAACAGCACGGCGAACAACCGCATCACGCGGCTCATGTGCCTGTTCAAGGACTGGGAAGCCATCGAAAAGGTCGGTTCCATCCGCTCCGTACGCCCCACGAACATCATCCTCGCTTCCGAGTGGAACGCGTTCCTGTGCCATGACGGAGGGCCGTTCTATATTGACGAGTATTTTGCCAAGGGGTACATGGACCACTTCTCCGGGACGTTCTCGCGTGTCAGCAACGGCAAGTCCCTGGAGTTCACGGAGTTCTGCCTGACGGGCGATCTGGACAAGAATTTCAACAACAATCCGAGCGTATCCAGAACGTACAACAGCTATAAGCCTTCCGACGAGACGCATTTCAACTTCGTGCCCTACGGTACGGAAACAGAACTCTCCGATAAAGAGGGAGCGATTCCCTGCACGGAAATTTCATTCCCGTTTTACAATTCCAGTTCGAAGCTCGTCTACAACGAGGACACGAAAACATACGATTACTGGGAGTACGGCGCGGTGTCGGAGGACGGACAGACCGGCGACCGCGTCACGTTCAAGAACGCGATCGTGCAGGACTGCAGCTTCCACCAGTATGATGACAACGGCTATATGATCTACAACGTCATCCAGTCCAACCAGCCCGGCTATTACCTGACGGACGGATACGCCATCCCCATCACCTGGACGAAGGAAGGGGAGAATGAGATCACCCGGTTTTACGACGTGGACAACAACGAGATCCAGATCAATACCGGGAAGACCTATGTCACACTGATTCCTTCCGATACGTGGAGCGAGGTCTCCCTTTCCGGCGGGGATGAGGCAGAAACTGATTCCGGCAATGCGGAGAACGCGTCCGCCGGCACCTGATTTCCATGAAAAATAGAATTCTCAATATCCTGATTGATCTGTATGCGGCAGTTTTCGGCCTGCTGTCAGCACTGGTTCTTGTCGTTTCCATGCTGACGACCGTTGTTTTCCGCAGGAACGAGCAGAATGACCTGTTCGATTTCGTGCCGGAAAACCTGCCGCTGCTTTTATGCCTCTGCGCCGCTGCTGCTGCCGTTCTGTTTTGCCTGCAGAGGAAGGCGTTCTTTGCAGGAAGCAGACACGGCGGCAGGTTTCACATCGGAGCGTCCGGCAGAATTCTCCTCGTCTTTGCCGCTGCCTGCAGCCTCTTCTTCATCCTGTCCATGCGCCCCGTTCCGACGAATGACGCGAGCCAGCTCGATGACATTATCAATGATTTCATGCATGGGGAATACGGCGCGCTGGAGCCGGGCGGCTACCTTGCCTCGTACCCGTTCCAGATCGGTTATGTCTGCATCGGACAGCTCCTGTATCTTTCGTTTGGTCCTTCGAACTTCCTGGTCTATCAGTTTCTGAACGTGCTGTCCATTCTCGGAACGCTGTACTGCCTGTACCGCATTGCGGAGGAGATTTTCGGGAGCGAAGCGGCGGAGGTCATTGGGGTTCTGGGCCTTGGCGCTTTTGTTCTGTATATTTACGCCACATTCATTTACAACGATATCTGGTCGCTGTTTCCGCAGACGCTGGCCCTGTACCTGCAGATCCGCTACCTGAAGACCGGAAAGGTCCGGACTGAAATCGGGGCCGGAGCCGCGATCAGCATCGCGTGCTTCATCAAGACGAACTGCATCATCGCCCTCATCGCCATGGTCCTGACACTGGGCATCCGGGCAATCCGCGCACTGCCCTCCGGGAAGGAGGCGGTACGCCACCTGCTCCTCGCCCTCTGCATGATCATCCTTACGTCTGCACTGTCCGCGCTGGTGAAGGCAGGCTATACCCGGGCGGCGGGACTGGAACGGTTCCCGGAAGGGGTTCCGGCAGCCGGGTATCTTGCCATGGGAATGCAGGAGATGGAGGGAAAATACGGCTGGTATGACGGCTACAACGTCTCCGTCCTGCATGAGAATGGAAATGATACACAGGCGGCGTCAGAGGCTGCATGCCGTAACATGGAGGAACAGATGGGACATTTCCGGGACAGCGGCAGGTACTTCGTGAAGTTCTACCTCATGAAATTCCTGTCCCAGTGGGCCGATCCGACCCAGATGTCGCTGCGTGAGCTCGAGGAGAGCGTCCGGCACACGACGTTTCCGAAAACAGTGTCGGAATTTATGATTTTCGGCGCGGGGTTTCCGGTCCTGTCATGGATCATGAATGTCTGGCATACACTGATGTATCTCGGAGTCGTCCTGTACATGGTCACCTGGCTGCTGCGCAGAATCCGCCATGAGCCTGTGAGCGACGCGGAGGCCATGCTGGTCATGTTCATTCTGGGCGGCATGCTGTTCCACCAGATCTGGGAGGCAGCCGGCAGGTACAGCCTGCGCTATTACGTCACGATGCTGCCTCTTGCCGCCTATGGGTACGAGCGCCTGATGACCACGAAGTTGCCGAAGGGCGTCAGGTCATAAGAGGGGGCTTCACGCCCGCTGCCTTCCGGCATGCTCTCCGTGAAATCGACGGCTTCCTGCGCCGTCACAACAAACACGTCCCGCGCGTATTTCTCATCCGCGCAATGACTCACCTCCTGCTCCGGCAGGCCGAAAACGAAATGCCCGAAGCGGTCCGCAACACGGAATTCCGCCTCCGGATCCTTATAGTGGACCGTAGCCAGGAATTCCTTCGGATTCGTGCGGGTATAATAGAGCGTCAGCATGAACGGTGACGCCACGTTGGAATAGGTAGACCACACGGTGCCGCCCGTATCCGCAGCAATCCGGTCGGCGAGCACCATGGCGTCCCCGTAGCCCGGCATGAAATTGTACGAGGCATAGTCATTGTATCTGCCGCCGTAGTAATCCTTCGCGAACGAGCCAAAGCCCGCTGTCAGCAGAAGGAGCGGAACAAGGACCGCGGCACGGGAGAGCATCCTGCGCGTGCCGGCAACCCCGTCCGCAAGCCCCTTAAGTCCCGTCACATGATAGAAAACAAGCGGCAGGAACAGGAAAACCTCGCGGTTGATATCCTGCTCGATGAGAAGGGCGAAAATCATGCTGCAGACCAGCAGTGTGAAAAACACAGCATTGCCTGCGTCCTCCGGATCCCACGCATCCCGTTTTGTCCGGGACCGGACCAGACGCACCGCTCCCAGCGCGATCCCGTAGAATGTAACGGGGAACGTAAACTGATACAGTGTTGCGTACCCGGGCATCATGTTCCAGGAAACCTCGTCGGCGTGCCCGACAGTGAGCGTCAGCATAAGGCCCCTCAGGTTTTGCAGAAGGACCGCGCCGGGGTGGCTTCCGAACGAGATGAATACGGAGCCGAAATGACTGGATGTGAATTTCGGGAACGAGAAATACGGCGTCACAATCTCGGGAACGCCGAGGAAATTCACGGCGTAAAACAGGGCAAGCAAAGACGCGACGGCAAGGAATGCCAGGATGCCGGGAAGCAGCTGCCGGACTGTCATCCTGTGACAGGCAAGAAGCAGCAGGCAGACCAGCACGAGGTGGAGCGGGATCACGATGTTCGCGGAGCCGTAGGTATAAAGGCACAGACTGTAAAGCCCCGCCGCGAGGCAGTAAGTGCGGGTCTCCTGCGACAAGACAGCGGCGGTCATGACAGACGCTGCGAGCAGCTCGAAAAACGGCGCGATATTGCTGTCAAGGCTGAAGCGGGACAGCATGATGTGCCAGGGCATTACTGTCAGCACGAAAAGCCCTGTGAGCGCGGTTTTCCTGCCATAGAGGCGCAGCAGGACGAGGAAGAACAGAAGGAGTGTCAATGTGCCGAAAAACGCCGTAACAAAGCGGATGGAGAACACCCTGGTGCCGAAAAGCTTCGTCGTCAGGACGTTGCAGTAGATCATGAGCGGTGATCCGCCGCCGGAGCCCCACGTGATGGGATAAACCGGCCAGGGATAGCCGTTCCGGTCGATGCCGAAGTTCGAAAGGCAGTACGCCTCATACCCGATGGAGGCTTCATCCTGCTGCAGACCATCGGGGAGTCCGGGGAGGTCCCAAAACCGCAGAAAAACCCCGAGTGCAAGAACCGCGAGTACAAGCACGGCGTACAGAATGTCATCCCGGCGTGTACGGATCTCAATCGCATGGGAAACTGACAACCCCTGTCTGCGGCGGCGAAGGGCTGCCGCGAGACAGACAAGGACGAGAGCCGCGTTGACGACGGCAGCGAGGATATTGAAATAATCGATGATACGCATGGATTTCTCCTGAAATTTTGCGGGACGGTCTTTCCGGAAGCCCTGCGCCTTACCGGATCCGCCGGAACAGATAGTAGTCGTGCTCCGTTTCGCCCATAACCTGGTGAAACGAATCCAGCAGCGTGTAGTGATCGCCGGTGCAGTCCGGATAGGTATCCCTCGCAACGAGGAATTCCGTCTTCCCCTCCGCTATATACTGCTCCTGCTCCTTATAAGCGCGCTGGCCCGGCAGTGTCTGTGTCTGGAACCAGTAGCAGGTCGGATAGATGTCCGCAGCCGTATAGAGGCCGCAGTCCAGGCAGTAGTAATTAAGGAGCGTAGGATTACTGCTCCCGTTTTCCCGGATATCCTGCGCAAAGTGGGTCAGAAACACATCATCCTTACTGTAATGCAGATAATAGGTGTTGCCAGACAGCAGCAGGACGAGACAAAGCGACGCTGCAAGGCTTGCCGCACAGCACACGGCTGCCGGGGTACGGTGGAAAGACAATCCGCTGCCGGCAGCGGCGGGATGAGAGTCAGAGCAATCAGCAGGGTGATTATTGCCGGAGGCTGCAGGAGCGAAGCGGTGCACACACCACTGTGCGGCAAGCCCGGCGGGAACCATGCCGGGGACCGCGAAGGCTGTGAACGGCAGCGAGTAGTAAGGCAGATGCGTGCCGCCTGCGTAAATTCCCGCAAACGTCAGCACGAACAGCAGCGGCAGCGTGATCCGGGACAGGAGCCCTGCCTGCGGCCGCAGCAGGAAGTACACAAAGCCTGCCGCGATGAGGGCGAAATACTGGAAATTGTCGAAGAAGAGCCAGTACAGGATTTTTGCCATGGAGTAGAGCCTTCCGCCCTCGGCGGGTGCTCCCTGGCCGCCCAGGTTCGAGTAAACGAAGACGTTCTCGTAAACATAGGCGTAGTACCAGTCATACAGCGCGTGATGCACGCAAAAGTAAAGGAACCACGGCACGGCAGGCAGCACCATCCCGAGGAGGAATACGCCGCAGGACTGCAGGAAGCGGCGGAACCCGCCGGACGTCACCAGCACGATCACCATGAAACCGAAGAAGAACCCCAGGAGCGTAAACTTCACGCACGCTGCAAACCCGCACAGGAGTCCCGCAGTGAGAACGGTCCGGAACGCAAAAGGCCTGCCGGGCTTCTCCCTGATCTGCCGCAGGATCAGATACAGCACCCACAGGATGGACGGGAGGCAGATTTCCTCCGCACAGCCGCCCCAGTAGAACGAAAACGAGGAAAATGACAGGGCGAACACGACCGGCGCCGCGATGAGAGCGGTTTCCTCCTTCAGGTACAGCCGCAGAATGCGGACGGCAAAGAACAGGTCCAGCATGCCCAGCAGCACTTCCATGACGAAAACGCCGCGGAACGTCGTCCGCGAGACAAGCGAGCACAGTCCGTACAGGAAGTACAGGTAAGGCCCCTTCTGGTCAAAGATGTCGCGGTAGATGACGATGCCGTGGAACATGGATTTCCCCATGGTGAAATAACTGTTGGAATCATCCCAGTTATTCATGGGGTACAGGAACGAGGAACGTGTGCATACACACAGCAGCACGAAGGAAATCAGGAAATAATACAGCAGGATCCAGCCGCGGGATTTCTGCAGGTTCAGCTTCATGGAATCAGGACTCTCCATTCGATCATGTCAGTTAAAGGGCCGGAAGAGCAGGTCTTCCGTTCCCAGTTTAGCCCACGGAATTTGCCTTGTCTATGCAAAAGAAAACCACCGTGGTAAAATCAACTAATGCTGTTTGAAAGAGGTAACAACAGCGTGCGGGCACTGTGTTCCGCGTATGAAAGGAACGATTTCGCATGAAAAAGGCTTTGATTATCGGCGCCGGCCCGGCCGGCCTGACCGCTGCCTATGAGCTGCTGGACAGATCCGGGGACTACGAGGTTACAGTCTTCGAGGAGAGCGACAAGTTCGGCGGTATTGCCAGAACCGTGGAGTATAAGGGAAACCGTATGGATATGGGCGGGCACCGTTTCTTCACGAAGGTCCCCGAGGTCAATGCGTGGTGGGATAAGATGATGCCACGCCAGGGCGCGCCCGCCGCGGACGATATTGCCCTTGGCCGGAACGTTACGCTCAATCCCGGCGGTCCCGATCCCGAGCAGCAGGACCGCGTCATGCTGCGCAGGAACCGGGTTTCCCGGATTTTCTTTGACCGTAAATTTTATGACTATCCGATCAGCCTGAAGGCACAGACCTTCCGCAACATGGGCTTTGCCAACACCATGAAGGTCGGCTTCTCCTACCTTGCCGCCATGGTTCACAAGAGGCCGGAAAACTCACTCGAGGATTTCTATATCAACCGGTTCGGCCGCAAGCTGTATTCCATGTTCTTCGAATATTACACGGAAAACCTCTGGGGCAGGCATCCCTCCGAGATCGATCCGTCCTGGGGCGCCCAGCGCGTCAAGGGTGTGTCCATCTTTGCGGTGCTGAAGAACGCGATCGAGAAGCAGCTCGGCAGGAAAAACCGCAAGGTCGAGACTTCCCTCATCGAGGAGTTCTCCTATCCGAAGCTGGGTCCGGGTGAGCTGTGGGATGTCACGGCGGACCGGGTCCGCGAGAAGGGTGGAACGATCCTGACGAACGCGAGGGTAACCGGAATCCGCCGGGGCGCGGACGGCGCCATCGTCGGCGTCACGTATGAGACACCCGGGGGGACGAAGCAGATGGACGGTGACGTCGTCATCTCGTCCATGCCGATCCGGGACCTTGTAGCCGGCATGAATGACGTGCCTGCGGAGCCCGCACGCATTGCGGCGGGTCTTCCCTACCGCGATTACATGACGGTCGGCGTCCTCATCGATCACCTGAACCTGAAGAACGAGACCCCGATGAAGACGGTCGGCAACATCGTTCCGGACAACTGGGTCTACGTACAGGACCGCACGGTAAAGATGGGCCGGTTCCAGATTTACAACAACTGGTCGCCGTACCTTGTGAAGGACCTGGAGCACACCATCTGGATGGGACTGGAGTATTTCTGCAACGAGGGAGACACCCTCTGGAGCATGACGGATGACGAGTTTGCAGAGCTCGGCATCTCCGAGATGATCAAACTGAACCTCATCGATTCGCGCAAGAATGTCCTGGACTACCATGTGGAGCGCGTGAAGAAGGCGTATCCCGCCTATTTCGATACCTACGAGGAGATGGATACGCTGCGCGAGTGGCTCAATACCATCCCGAACCTGTTCTGCGTCGGACGAAACGGCCAGCACCGGTACAACAACATCGATCATTCCATGTGCACGTCGTTCGAGGCCGTGAAGGACATCCTGTCCGGCACAGCGGACCGCTCCAATGTATGGAACGTCAACACGGAGCAGGAGTATCACGAGGAAGAAAAGACCGGAGACGGGAATACGGCGGAAGTTGACTGATTCTGCCGCCCGGCTGCGGCATTGACGATAAGGGAGTCATCCATGCCGATTACGATAAACAGTTTTCTGGGGAGATTCGGCTACAAGGCGAGACAGTGGTTTCCGAATCTCGCCGCCAACGCGTACCTGAAGCTTCAGTTCAAGACAAGACGCAGGGCGCAGGACGCCTACTGCAGATGGTTTCTGGACCAGCCGGAGGCACCGATGCCCCAGGTTGTGAACATTGAGACGATCAACCGGTGTAATTCGACGTGCGAGTTCTGCACGGCGAATGTAAACGCGGAGAAGCGCCCCTTATGCAAAATCGACGACGGACTGTACCGCAGTATTATCGACCAGCTCGCGGACTGGGGCTATGAGGGACACCTTACGCTCTACGGTAACAACGAGCCGCTCCTCGATACGAAGATCGTGGAACGCCATAAGTACGCGAGGGAAAAGCTTCCGAAGGCGTTCATCTTCATGTCAACGAACGGTCTCATCCTCACCGTGGACAAGGTGAAGGAGATCGCACCCTACATCAACCAGCTCATCATCAACAACTATGCGCTGGAATACAGGCTGCACGACAATATTCAGGAGCTGTACGACTACGTGAAGGCACATCCGGACGAATTCCGGGACCTGGATATCCAGATCCAGATGCGCTACCTGAAGGAGGTGCTCACGAACCGCGCCGGCTCGGCGCCGAACAAGCAGGATACTCTGAAGGATGCCGTGACGGAGCCCTGCCTCCTGCCCTTTACCGATGTGTGGATTACGCCGAACGGTAAGGTCGGCCTGTGCTGCTGCGACAACCTTGAGGTCACCGACATGGGAGACCTCACGAAGACGCCGCTGAAGGAGATCTGGAACGGGGAAAAGCTCCATGATGCCCGTGTGAAGATTGCGGGCGGCCGGCAGAATTACCCGTTCTGCAGGAAATGTGATTTTATCGACGCGGGCTTCCGCATGCAGGTCGCGAAGAAGATCCTCGCGGGCGACATCGAGGGTGCCAATCATACCGGCGGCGAGGAGAAGAACTCCCGTCAGTCACGGGAGTGAGCCGGTTCCGGGCTGCGGAAGGATCACCCGTTTTGCCGGGACTGCGGTGAGGAGCGGAATTTCCGCTGCACGTGGTGCACAGCCCTGCGGACGAACCGCCCTGCCGTGATGTCGAGTTTGTGGGTGAAATGGACCCACGGCGTGACGGGAGGAAGGACGAGGTAGCGGTACTCATCCAGGTGGTTCCGCAGATATTCCGGATACGTCCCGTCAATTTCGACACGCGTGAAGCCGGAATCTCTTCCGAAGATGTCCTGCCCGAGGATGACGTGGTCCATGGTCTCCCGGAGGATCTCGCTGTCGTTGTATTCCTGGTGCGCGGCAGCCTTCACCTTCGCCCCGATGCGGCTCAGGACGTCAGTTTCATGATCGCCGCCCATGTAGCCGAAATGCCAGCCGCCGTCCGCGACGCGGACGGAGCGCGGATCCGTGACCGGAACGAGGTCGCGAAGACGCACGATCCCCTCTTCGGGAATGCTGCGCAGGCTGCAGGCCTTCGTGCCGAGCCATTTGCGCTGCCCTGCGGGAATATCCGGGAACTCCCCGGTGATGGACAGGAGCTTTCCCGCAGTCTCCAGGTTATTCAGGAAGACATAATAATTGTTCTGCGCGAGGTGGTAGACCTTCTCAGGATCAAAGCTGTCCAGGATCTTCGTCAGAGCCTCCGGGTTCGGAATCTCGTCGCAGTCCCCGAACAGGATGATGTCGGTGTCCGCGGCATCCTTCAGGCCCTGAATGAGGTGATTCTTCTGGAAGTAGTCGCGCTCATGCGTGATCCTGAAATCCCGGTCCTCATCCACCACGATGTAATCGATTTTCGGGAGGAATTCCCGGAACTGTTCTTTATTCTTCTCAAAACACAGCTCCTTCGGCTCTCCGGAGAACGTCGTCGTCGCTTCCTCGATGACAAAGCGGTCAACGTAAGGGTCCAGGATGTGGAGCCTCAGCTTCAGAATATCCACTTCATTGAAAAAGGGAATGCAGTCGTAGATCATAAATGCCGGTCCTTCCGGGCTTACCTCCCATGCCTGCGCCAGAACAGCAGCGGACGAATAAGCGACTTCAGGCGCTTTGCGGGACTCAGGAAGCGGGGGTAATCCGCATTCTCCCCGCGCCACTTGTGAAACGCAAAAGGCGTAACGCCCTGATTTTCCGCAATCGGGTGCTCGCGGCCGAACCGGACCGCGGTCTCAAGCGGAGCCCATTTCAGCCCTGCCTCCTCCATCTTATTCTTTTCATAACAGCACAGGTAGATGTCCTCATTGTAGAAGCCGTCGTAGACCGGAACCCACGGAAGGTGATGCTCCGCGGGGTACCTGAGGAGCTGCATCGAGCGGATGCTGACACTGTTGCCGACGCGGGAGAGATTCCCTTTGCTGTCGCGGTACAGGTAGTCGTTGTCCGGCAGGGGCCAGGGCGCGCCGATGTAGTCGTACTGCAGGAATTCATCGTCCCACTTTTCCGGGTGGATGACAAAGCCGTCCGCATGCACGATGAGGACATAGTCCGTGCGGATGTGGTCCTTCAGCTCGTAGACCATCTTGTAGTTGAACTTGTCAATGGAGTCCAGCTTGTCCGTGCGGGACCAGCGGATGCTGCGCGGCAGGAACCAGGGCTTCCGGTCCGTGATGAGGACGGCGTCGCCGAAATCGATGCCCCGCATGCTGTAGCGCATGGCGCGCACGGTCTCATACAGGTTGACGCTCGTCATGGCGGCCAGCGTCACGTCCGGTAGCTGCAGTTTTCCGTTTCTGTATTCTGCCATAGTACTTTTCGCCTGAATGACATCCGGGTTAACAGTATCGATTGGAACAGGATGGCATCATCGGTCATTCGGACTCACAGATCCCGCGCGAAGCCGTCTGCAGGCGTCCAGGTGTGCAGCAGGCCGGTGCGGCGCTCGAGAGAACGCCAGATTTTCCTCGCGTAAAACCGGGCGTAAATGGCCTTCCGCTCGATGACCTGGCCGCAGTGCCGGACAGGCCCCGGCTTTTTCCCGATCCTCTGGTAGAACGAGGCGTGGGTCCTTTTATATTCCGCGAGCTCCCGGCGGCATTCCTCTGCCGTGAACAGGCGCCCCTTCCTGTCCTGGTAGTGCATGAAGCTGTAGATGTTCTGCTCCGAGCTCCAGTAGCCGTTCGATACGTTGTGGCGCGCCCAGTATTTCGGCGCGATGATGTACTGACAGGTTTCGGACGTCAGCGCAGCCAGCACCGCAAACGAGGAGTTCGACAGGATCAGGTAGCGGGCGTTCCTGAGCGTGACGTAGTCTTTGCCCATATCGAAGTGGTGAATCTCGTATTCCGGCAGGACCTTGCGGGCGGCCTCCTCATCCTCGGTCACGACCATGAAGTGCATGTCGGGACGGAGCTTCTTCATATTGGCGATGGCGTTCGTCCAGTATGTCCGGTCGAGGTACAGCTGGGGATTGTTCGTATACTCCCCTCCCCGCATGTTGATGATGCACAGGTTGTCCTTCGTGTATTCGTGCGAATCATATTCCGGCCTGACATGGAGCCATTGACGGATTTCGTCGCGACAGGGGAGGAAATAGCTCTCATCCTGCATGTTGCCGTAGATCAGGGTGTTGTCCGGGATGTGGTACAGCTTCTCGTCCGGACCGGAGATGTAGCAGCCGTGCGTCATGTCGTGGCGGGAGGAACCGGTATAGACCCGCTCGTCCTTCTCGTGGTATTCGTTCATGGACGCCTTTTCCTCCGGGGTGATGTCATGCCCCAGATCGATATCCATGAAGTACATTCCCTTGTGGGAGTGGGGGTTGTTCGCAAACTGCTGCCGGTTGGCGCAGCCGAATTCATAGCCGTTCGCCTTCGCGAGGGCACGGGCCGTGATGTAACAGAAAAGATGATTGCCGAGGCCATAGCCCCGGATGAATTCCATACCGATCATTGTGCTTCCTCGTGCAGGATCCGGCTGTGATCAAGCCGCGTTTCAGTGATCTTCTCACCCTCGACCTTATAGATGATATCGCAGTTCTCGATGGTGTTGAGGCGGTGGGCAATGATGACCATCGTCTTGCGGCCGTGGAAGGAATTGATGGCATCCATGAGCGCCTTTTCGGTCTCGTTGTCGAGCGCGGACGTCGCTTCGTCGAACACCAGGATCTCCGGATTGTGATACAGCGCACGCGCGATGCCGATCCTCTGGCGCTGACCGCCGGAGAGGCGGACGCCCCGGTCGCCGATCCTGGTGTCGAGCCCTTCGGGCAGCGAGCGGACGAACTCATCGAGCTGGGCTTCCTTTAAGACCTCCCAGATCCGCTTTTCGCTGATCTTGTCCGCGTCAATGCCGAACGCGACGTTTTCGCGGATGGATTCGTCCACCATATAGATGCTCTGCGGGATGTAGCCGATCTGCGCAAGCCACGAATCGTAGTTCGAGAAGATGTTGTGCCCGTCGCAGAGGATCTCGCCCTCATTGGCATGCAGGAGTCCCAGCAGGATATCGACGAGCGTCGACTTGCCGGCGCCGGACGGCCCCATGATGCCGACGGATTTCCCCTTCGGGACGACCATGCCGGTATCCGTCAGGATGTTGCGGTCGCCGTCGGGGTAGCGGAACGTGACGTGACGGAGCTCGATCCGGTCCTCCAGGGAGAGGGCGGGTCCTGAGATCTGTGCCTTTCTTGCCTGCAGCTCCCGGTCGGAGCGGACGCTGTCCGAGAGATTGTCGTAGAGATAGTTGAGCGAGGGCTCCTGATAGGCGACCTGCGTCATGTAGGTGTTGATGCGGTTGACACTGGGCATGATCCGGACCGCCGCGACTGCGAAGGCCATGAACTGCGGAATGAGCTTCGTCACATTGCCGCCCGTCAGCATGAAGATCAGCACGTAGCCGAGCACCGCTACCATGAACACGGTCTCGATCATGAGACGCGGCAGGTTGTTGAGCACGGCGTAATCCGTCGCGACATCCGCGCCGATGCGGCCGCTTTCATAATAGTTGCGGACGAAAAACTCCTGACGGTTTAACACCTTCACGTCCTTCAGGCCGTAGATGGCCTGAAGACGCCACTTCGCGATGCGGGACTGAATGTTCTGGTTGCGGGCGCCGACGCTGTTGAGGCGCGGCTTCAGGAATTTGTTGTTGATCCAGGTCATGAACAGCAGGATCGCGAGGATGAACGCGGTCATCTGCCAGTTGATGGTGAGCAGTACGGCACCGAGGAAGATGGTGACCACGACCTCCGTCGCCATCTGCAGCAGCGCAAGGATCAGCTGGAACGCCTGCGGGATGTCCGAATCCGTGATGCGGAATACCGTCGGGATATCCGCTCCGAGATACTCCTCATACGGCCGGTTCAGGAACTCCTGCAGCACGCGGCTGATCATCCGGTTCCTCGCATGGGCGATGAAGTGATTCTGCTTCTTCGTAAGAAACAGGAGATAGAGATTCTTCACAATGAAA
Source organism: uncultured Lachnospiraceae bacterium (assembly GCA_900316855.1). Taxonomy (GTDB): domain Bacteria; phylum Bacillota; class Clostridia; order Lachnospirales; family Lachnospiraceae; genus CAG-791. The sequence continues at coordinate 19,949 of ONEK01000001.1, forward strand.
ATGACGATGAGTGCCGCCAGCAGCACCATGGTGAGGCGGACGGGATCGTGCAGTCCCATCTTAGTGAGAATGGCGCCAAGGGGCGGATGGCGGTCGATGGAATGCATCATGTCCTGCGGCTCCATGATGATGTTGCCGATCGGGACGAGCATGGAGACACCGAGTGTCTCGAAAAGGCCCCCGATCAGGATCATGATCCCGAGGAGGATGACCTGGCGCTTCTGTCTGCTGTCAAGGATAAAACTGACCTTTTTCAGCAGGGGGATCCTTGCGGTTTCCTCCCGGGCGGTCTGCTGTGACGTGATGGTACTCAAGCTGCATCCGGCTCCTTTGACAATTACTGGGTGACGCCGCGGCATGTCCCTGCAAAATGACATTTTGACCTCGGCGGAATTTCATGCGATACTTTCATGCGATACTCAGGGCTTTCGCCCGCTGAGCGAAATACATCGAAGCATTATACCATGAACCCGACGGGGTGTCATAATGTCCGGAAGAAACCACTCGTACAATTCCATAGACGAAATGACCGACGAGGAATATGAGGCCTATCTCCGGAGGAAGAGGCGGCAGCAGGCAAAACGCCGGAAGCTTATGAAGGAGCGGAAAAGGAAACAGGCGATGCGCAAATTCGGCATCCTGAGCCTCATCGCGGCTGCGCTTGTCGTATCGCTCCTGTTTCTGTCCCACACCCTGCGGAAGTCCCGCAGCGCTGATGCGGCGAAGGCTAAGGAGGACAATACCTCCGGCTGGAACCGCATCTCCAATACCGGTCTGACCGGTGAGGACGCTTCAGAGGTCATCACGGCAGGCGAAGCGGCATCGTCCGTGAGCACGGCAGATGCAGCTGTGACAGAGAACCTGAATTCCAACACGTCCTTTGCCGAGACGGACGCGACGCAGCAGATTCCCGAGATCGAGGATCCGAATGCGCAGGGGCTGACCGGGACCGACTACGTGGACTCTGATTACGCCATCCTCGCGGATGCGGATACCGGTGAAATCCTTGCGGAGAAAAACGCCTACGCCCGCATGGTTCCCGCCTCCATGACGAAGGTGCTGACGCTGCTCGTTGCGGCTGAGGACATCCCGGAGGAGCGTCTGGACGAAATGGTGACCGTGCCGCAGGAGGTGACGGACGAGGCGTTCCGCGAGGGCTCCACAAACGTGGGGTATCTCGCCGGGGAGCAGACGACGATCCGTGACCTGTTTTACGGGGCGGCGCTCCATTCCGGCGGGGACGCGACGCTCGAGCTCGCTTACGTCGCGGCGGGATCCGTGGACGCGTTCGTGCAGGAGATGAATGACAGACTCGGGGAGCTGGGTCTTTCGGAGACCGCGCACTTCACGAATCCGGTCGGCATGTACAGCGCAGACCATTACTGCACGGTTTACGACATGGCGGTTATCATGAACGAAGCCATGAAAAATGATTTCCTGCGGACCGTGATGGCGACGCACACCTATACCGTCACGCCGACCGCAGAGCATCCGGAGGGCATCGAAATATCGAACTGGTTCCTCCGCAAGATCGAGGACAAGGACTGCCACGGCAGGGTTGTTGCCGCCAAGACCGGCTACGTCGATGAATCCGGCAACTGCGCCGTCAGCTTCCAACAGTCGGATTCCGGCGGCAGCTATATCTGCGTGACAGGAAAGGCGGCCAGCAACTGGCGCTGCATCTACGACCATGTTGCGCTGTATGACGAGTTTACAAGGTAGTGTTACAGGAAATAACAGGATCAGGTTCAATCAGTAAGTCATGAAATGGTTTCACAGCAGCCTGCGCAGTCTGGAGGGGAGGATCGCGGCAGGGACAATTGCAGCTTTGCTTCTCATAGGAATACTCCGCGTCGTCTGGCTCGATGTGCACTATCCGCAGGTCGATGTTCCCCTCGAGACGGTCCTGGGCGGGGAGGATGAGAATCTTACAAGCCTTTCGCGCGAAGGTGACAAGCTCATTGCGGACACGAACCGGCCGCAGATCCTGTTTGCGCTGGACGAGCCGGTGCGCATCCGGGAGATTCAGTTCGACATCGGCAGCATCAGCCGCATGAACTGCCGCTGGTACATCGACCTCACTGACAGCTGGCAGCAGGGCGACACGATCATGAAGGAGGGCCGGAACTACGTCACATTTGAGGACTCCGGCACCGATACGCGCCTCATTCAGATGACTCCGGTCACGCTGCGCGGCGTTTCGTTCGAGCTGCAGTCGTTCACGATCAACCCCCACTCCCATTTCCTGTTCGTCACGTTCCGGGCGGTTCTGCTCCTTGCGGCGGTGTTCGTCCTGCTGGAATTCATCCTGTTCACCATGATGAGGCGCTTCTTCGAAAACGGGGAGAAGCATTTCGGCATTGTATTTGTGCTCCTCACCGGGCTGCAGATTTTTCTGGATCTGTTCTTCGTCATCCTGTACTACACGGCGGAGTGGGAGGGCTACGAGATCGCCTATTACTTCCTGATGGTGTTTGCGGAGAGCGGGTTTGTGCTGCTGACGCAGATCCCCGACGCGCACAAGAGGGAGCTGCCCGCGCTCCGGATCATACTGCTGACCCTGTTCGTGTTCGGTCTCGTCGAGACCGGCTACGGGGATACGTTTCAGCTGGGCAAGGGCATTGCCGTCTTCGGGAACCTCCTGATCTACGCTTTCCCCTACTGTGTGTTCTGGTCAGCCTGCGGCAATCACCTGCGCCGGTTTACCTACACACTGCCGACGGCGCTGTGGCTGTTCATCGGCATGGTGAACCACTACTACTTCGAATTCCGTTCGCAGGCGCTGGAGTTTGCGGACATTTCGATGGCGCGCACCGCGGCCAATGTCATGGGGCAGTACCACCTCGACGTGACGCAGCAGGTGCTGTACGTCTATGTGGGCTCGGCACTCCTTTTTGCCGCGGCATCGACGGAGAGCATCCGCGCATTCCGGAGGAAATCGTTAAAGAGCCGGATCCCGGCACTTATTCCGGCTGTGTTCACACTCTTCTGGGTCCCGCTGGAGAAACCGTACGTCTCGCTGTGGAATACGAATACGGCAACAAAATACAACGGCTACGCGCTGAGCTTCTTCTCGTATATGGAGAAGGCGCTGGAAAAGCCAACGCCCGCGGGCTATTCCGCGAAGGAGACCGAGGAGCTGCTGTCCCGCTATGTGACGGCAGGCTCAGGGGATGCGGGAGGGAGCGGCACACCCGCGGCAGCAGAGGGCGCGGGCAGCACCGGCATCCCTGAAGCCCAAAGCGGCGGCGCTGTGAACGTCATCGTCCTCATGGACGAAGCCTTCGCTGATCTGCCCGCGACATACGGATTCGAGACGGACGTCGACGAGCTGCCGTTCATCCATTCGCTCTCTGGCAGCAACGTGCGCAAGGGCTGGATGCTGTCGTCTGTGTTCGGCGGCACGACGGCCAACACGGAATACGAATTCCTGACGGGAAATTCCACGGCATTTCTCAATGCCGAGAGCGTGCCCTACACCCAGTACCTGAACTCGGAGCAGGAATCACTTGCCTGGCTTCTGAAGGAGCGCGGCTTCTATGCTCAGGCGTTTCACCCCTACTACGAGTCCGGCTACAAGCGCTATCAGGTCTATCCGCTCCTAGGCTTTGATGATTTCCATTCCCTCGAGGACGGGCTGAAGTACAGCGAAAAGCTGCGCTCCTACGTGAGCGACGCGGCTGATTTCAGCGATGTCATTGACATTTATGAGAATAAGGCTCCGGGGCAGAAGCTGTTCCTGTTCAACGTGACGATGCAGAATCACGGCTCGTACAACACGGATACGCCGGCGGTGGATGTCACGGTGCGTCCGTCGAACCCGGAGTATCAGCTGCCGCAGCTGCTGGAATACCTGGCGCTTGCGCACGCAACCGACGCGGCGTTCGGAGAGCTGGTTGATTATTTCGAGGACGTGGAGGAGAAGACGGTTATCCTCCTGTTCGGTGATCATCAGCCGGGCATGCTGGACTCCACGTATGAGGTCTTTGCGCCGAAGATGTATGAGGACGGCGCGGACGTAGCGGAGCGGGAGAAGAAGTATACCGTTCCCTATGTGCTGTGGGCCAACTACGATCTTAAGAGCGATCCGGCAGACGTCATCAGTCCGGGATTTCTGCGCTCCTACCTTCTTGAAAACGCCGGCATCGAGGGGAGCGCCTATGACCGGTACCTTCAGGAAGTCAGAAAGAGCGTGCCGGCCGTCAACATTCTCGGCTTTGCGGATGAAGACGGGGTCCTGCATGACATCACGGAGCTCGGCGGGAACGAAACGCTGGTGGACTACCGCAAGGCCGCATATTACAATCTGTTTGATCACAGTCACGTGAAGAAGGAATTTTTCAACTGACGGACAGGAGGAAGGATCTGCTATGGAGAAAATTGCAAGCTTTACCGTAAACCATCTGAAGCTGGAGCCGGGCATCTACGTCTCCCGCAAGGATCATTTCGGGAGCGTTACGCTCACGACGTTTGACCTCAGGATGACGGCACCGAACCGTGAACCGGTCATGAACACCGCCGAGCTGCACACGATCGAGCACCTCGGGGCAACGTTCCTGCGTAATGACCCCGACTGGAAGGAGCATGTTGTCTACTTCGGACCGATGGGCTGCCGCACGGGCTGCTACATGGTGCTGGAGGGCGACCTGGATTCGGGGGACGTCGTGGATCTCGTCACGAGGATGTTCGAGTTCATCCGCGACTTCGAGGGAGCGATCCCGGGTGCCGCGGCAAGGGACTGCGGCAACTACCTTGACCAGAACCTCGGCATGGCGAAGTGGCTTGCAAAGCGCTACCTGGACAATACGCTCTACGGCATCACACAGCAGCACCTCGTCTATCCGGAGTAAGTCTCATGGCGGCGGAAAAGGTCTGCATTTACCATATCGCGGAGATCTACCTGTACGAATACTACCATCAGCCGGAGTCCTATGAGATTCCGGAGGAGGATGCCGTGGCGCCGCTCCTTGCGGCGGCAGGGGAGCAGGAGAAGAAGGGCGGCCTGCCCGCGGCGATGCAGGATTATGAGAAGGCACTGAAATGGAATCCCGTTTCGACGGAGATTTATTTCCGGCTGATCGACTGCTGTTACCGGCTGAATAACCTCGAGCTGCTGCATACATACACGCTCGAAGTGTACCCCTACCTTGCGACGCGGGCGGAGCTTGCGCAGTACTACCGGTACCTGGGCTATTACCATCTCGAGAAGATGCACCCGGCTCTTGCCATGGCTCTCTACCGCTACAGCACGTACTTCGAGCCCGGCGACAGCGCGGAGCATGAAATCCGGTATCTCGAGGCTGCCATGGAGCACAGCGAGCCGAAGCGCACGCCCCAGGAGCTGCAGAATATCCTGACGAAGGCAGGCATCCCTGTCCGCGCGAATGCCGTGACGCTGGCACTCCTTGTGAAAGCCGGGGAGGAAGCGGAGCAGCGCTCGGACAAGGCCCTGAAGGACGGAAACGACGACGCGGAGCAGAACTGGCGGCAGCAGGCTGTCGACTGCTATCAGATGGTGTACGACCTGACGCAGGACGAGGAGATCGAGAACCGCCTGCGCACATTGCTATAACCTGCCTTGCAGGTATATTTTCCAATCACTTTCGACATAGTGTTGAACATACCCCCCGCCGCAGTCTGTGCGGCGGGGGGTATTTCGGCAATTTACTGAACAGAGTGAACGCAGGGCGGGAATAATCATTCCTTGCGCAGAAGGACGCAGGCGTAGCCGGGCAGGCTTCCGTCGAAGGTCTGGCCGGACAGCAGCTCATGGCAGCCGATGTATTCCCGGGCGGTGCTGTCCTCCCCTGTCACATGGAACAGCAGGATTTCACCGGAGCGGAGATGATATTCCAGCGTTCCCCGGCGGTCATCGGGCAGGATGGCGCTGTACTCGCCGGCCGGAATGCAGTTCAGCACATGGCGGAAATACGTGAGCCGCTGATACCAGGCGTACAGCTCATGGTCCTGCCTTGCTGGATCCCACAGCATGCCCCGCCGGTTGTCGGGGTCCTCCCCGCCGGTCATACCGACCTCATCCCCGTAATACAGGAACGGTGTTCCCGGCAGCAGCATCTGCATCGCTGCCGCGAGGCGGAGCTTGCGCCTGTCCTCGCCGGCGCGGCACAGAAACCGGCTCGTATCGTGACTGTCGATCAGATTCCACAGAACCGGCAGCACGGCACTGTGATACTGCCCCTCGAGGAAACCCTGGCGCGCGAGGAATTCTGACGGGCGGATTTCGCCGTAGCAGATGAGCGACGCGATATTCTTGAAGAACGCGTAGTTCATAACGGAGTCCCACTCATCTCCCTGCAGGAATTCCGGTGCGAAATGCCAGATCTCCCCGACAAGGAGCGCGTCGGGGCTAACCTCCTTCATGGCCCTGCGGAACTTCTTCCAGAACGCGTGGCTAATCTCATCCCCGACGTCCAGCCTCCAGCCGTCGATGTGAAACTCCCGGAGGTAATATGTCCCGACGTCTATGACATACTGCGCCGTCTCAGGATTCTCGAGATTCAGCTTCGGCATGTAGCCCTGGTAGGCAAAGCTCTGGTACGACGGCTTGCTGTCATGGCCTCCGGCATACAGGGGCAGCCGGTCGATATGATACCAGTCCCAATAGGCAGACTCCCTGCCATTCTTACGGATATCCTTAAAGGCGAAAAATTCCGGCGACGTGTGGTTGAACACACCGTCCAGCATGACGCGCAGCCCCAGGGAGTGCGCGGAGTCAATGAGGCGGTGCAGGTCGTCTGCCGTACCGAGCGATGGATCGACCCCGTAGTAGTCGATTGTGTCATATTTATGGGAGGAATCCGAGCGGAAGATCGGCGTCAGGTACACGACGTCAACTCCCAGATCCTTTAAGTGGGGCAGGTTTGCCGTGATGCCGGCCAGGTCTCCGTGAAGATCTGCGTCCGGCCCGATCGGGGCCTGATACCATTTCTCCTCCGGGATCTGCCGGGAGGAAGCAAACCTTGTCGGGAAGATCTGATAGACGACGGCACTCTTCGCCCAGTCCGGGATCCGGAAGCACTGATTCCTGCGCGAGATGAGAGGGCAGTCGAACATCGCTTCCACGTCGCCCGGCTCCCCGGGGAAGAAGCGGTCGTCGCCGTACCAGATCCTCGCGCCTGCCTCATCGACGAGCTCGAAGAAGTAACGCAGGCACAGGACATCCGGATGCGTGACCATGCCCGAATCTGCCGGAGCCTCCGGGATTTCCAGGTCCGCGCGGAAGTAGTCGTGGCCGAAATCGGACGTGTACTTCTGCATCCCGACACAGCTGCGCGTATCCCGCCTCTCCGGCGGGATATACTTGTCACGCGTGTGCAGGTAGACGGCAGCGATGTCGCCCCTTCCCGTCTGCAGGCGGACCCGGAGCCTTCCGTTTTCCAGGAAAAAGCAGTCCTTCTGGCTTGCGCTGTGCAGTATTGCGGCGTAGTTCATGGTTTATTCCCCTTCTTAAGATTTCCTGCGGTTTCGGAAACGTTTCCATTTCCCACCATTTTATAACATTTGATTAAGGTGTCAAAAGTGATTGCGGAGTGTTGATGCGGGGCGTGAGTTCTGACACTGTAATCAACATTTTCCGAAAACGAAAAATCCGACAAAACGCCGACAGCTATCTTTTACGGGAAGGAAATGGTTTGGGACAAACTATGGAATCTGTCCAAAAAACAGGCAGATTCTCCGTCATAAATAATAAAAAATGTATAAAAATCCGATGAAATCTTCGTGAACCCTGTACATTTTACTAACGGGAGAAGGGACTTAGAATAGAGTTACGCGGGTGGGATTCGTCTGCAGAAATAACGCCCGTGAATATAAAGATTTTATCTTTTGGGGGTAACTTAATGGTTAGTTTTATCATCTGTTTACTGATACTGATCTGCGGTTATTTCACCTACGGCAAGTTTGTTGACAACGTTTTCGGACCGGATGATCGCGATACACCCGCTGTAACGATCAACGATGGCGTCGATTACGTTGTTATGCCGCAGTGGAAGCTGTTCCTCGTCGAGCTGCTGAACATCGCAGGTCTCGGCCCTATCTTCGGTGCCCTTCAGGGCGCTCTCTGGGGACCGGTTGTATATCTGTGGATCACGTTCGGTACTGTTTTCTCCGGTGCCGTACATGATTACTTCGCAGGTATGCTGTCCGAGCGTTACAACGGCGACTCCATTTCGGAGGTTACCGGCGATCTGCTCGGCCACACCATGAAGAATGTCATGAGAGTCTTCTCCGTCATCCTGCTCATCATGGTCGGCACGGTATTCGCAGTTGGTCCTGCGGGCCTTCTCGTACAGCTGATCAGCAACAAGGGCGGTACCGGAGTTGTCGCTACGACGACATTCTGGCTGGCCATCATCCTGTGCTACTACTTCATTGCAACCTTCATTTCCATCGACAAGATCATCGGCAAGATCTACCCGGTATTCGGTTTCTGCCTGATCGCCATGGCAATCGGCGTTGCAATCGGCCTTCCTCTTCACGGCTATCAGATGCCCGAGCTGTTCACACACTTCTACAACATGCATCCCGCGGGAACCCCGATCTGGTCGTTCATGTTCATCACCGTCGCGTGCGGCGCTACGTCCGGATTCCATTCCACACAGGCTCCCCTGATGGCACGCTGCATGAAGAGCGAGAGACAGGGACACTTCGTATTCTACGGCGCCATGGTTGCCGAGGGTATCATCGCCCTCATCTGGGCAGCAGCAGGCTGCTCGCTGTACGAGGTTACCGGCGGTCTCAACACCGGACTGCAGGAGGCTCTCAAGGCCGGCCAGTCCGCAGCCATCTATGATGTCTGCATCAAGACCATGGGTCCTGTCGGCGTTATCCTCGCCATGCTCGGCGTTATCGCCTGCCCGATCTCTTCCGGTGATACCGCGTTCCGTTCCGCAAGACTGACCGTCGCCGACTGGGCGAAGATCGATCAGGGCGACTGGAAGAACAGATTAAAGCTCTGCGTCCCCGTTCTCGGTGTCGGTGCCTTCCTTGGCTTCGGCAATACGCTCGGCTTCCTGTCCTATGCCGTCATCTGGAGATATTTCTCCTGGACGAACCAGACTCTGGCTATGATCGTTCTCTGGTCCGGCGCTATGTATCTGGCGAAGGAAAAGAGAAACTACTGGATCTGCGCTGTACCTGCAATGTTCATGACCGGTGTGTCCATGACATACTTCTTCATGGCTCCCGAGTGCCTGGGTCTCATCCCTGCACTGAAGAACAACACAGCAGTTGCTTACCCGGCAGGTATCATCTTCATCATCCTGTTCTTCTGCCTGTTTGAGAAAGCTCGCAGGAAAATGGTAGCAGCCAGCAGCTGATTAAGGCACAGCCTTAACAGAATTCTTTATCCGTTTTAATCAAGGGCGGGCCATACACTGCAGACGGTATGGCACCGCCCTTTTCATGTGCCGCGCGACTTTGGCGCCGGAATCGGCTATAATGGAGCGGGCATTCACGGACACTGCGCGAGGGCTGCTGTGCGGTTATTAAGGCGGATGCAGCGGAATGACAATAAAGGAAGTATGAAACTATGCTATTTGCACCAAAACCCATCGGTAACCTGGTCCTTGCCCCGGAAACGCTGGAGCAGGACCGTAAGAAATGTCAGAAGATCGGCCCCTGCGGCATCGGGAAGGAAGCCATCTATCTCAACAGCTTCTTCATCGACCGCACCTATTACGTGACGTACACGGACGTGCGGCGGTGCTTCAAGCGCGTCGCGATGAGCAAGGGCGGATTTTCCGGCAAGGGAATTTTCGGGACGCTCCCGTACCTCGTTGTGGAGTTATCGAACGGGCAGGAGAGGCAGTGCAACTTCAAGGCAGAGGAGGATGTGGACCGGTTCCTCGAGACACTCTCGAGCGAACATCCGGACATCCCGACGCATTCGAAGCAGGCAGAGCAGCGCCTGAAGGAAGCGAAGGCCCGGGAGGAAGCAGGCTACGTGAAGAACCTCTCCGCCGAGGCTAAGGCAGCCATCGAAGACCTGGAGCACGCAAAGAAGTATCTTGAGGACCGCCCCGGAATCGCGAAGGGACTGAACCTTACGGCGAGGAACAAGAGGATCCGCGACGGCATCCGCAGCTCGAACCTGACGCTGGCACTGGTGATTTTCCTTGCATCGATTGCGGCGACAGTGTTCGGCGCAGTGGAGGTCTCGCTGGGAAATGCCGCCTGGGCTCTGTATTTTATCCTGTTCGGTGTGGCGGGCATCTTCTTCTCGCTCTCGTCCGGCATCCTGCCGACGCCGCGGAACAACCGGAAGACCGCAGAGGCCGACTGGGAGGACGCGAGGCAGAAGGCGGCGGACTATATTGCGGAGTACCCGGACTTCCCGGTGCCCCCGCAGTACGCGCATCCTGTCGTGCTGGAGCGGATGATCCGGCTCATCCGGCAGGGAAGGGCCGGGAATGCGTCTGAGGCGCTCAGCGTCCTGAAGGATGACCTGCGCGCCATGGACCATACGAAGAAGGTTTCGCAGGAGGAGCATGACGAGATCGTTGAGATCAAGCCTTTGTTTCTCGTGATGGATTATCAATAAATGCTGTAGGAAGGTGAGAACATCATGCAGGATATTCTGGAATTTCTGCAAAAGGAAGGTGTGGAGCAGGAGCTGCTGGACGGGATTGTGCAGTTCCGCAGGGAGGGCGCTCCCGAGGGGGAGCTGAAGAACCGCGTTCCCGTGCCGGACGTGTATTACCTCGGGACGGCCGTCTGGGAGAAGGCGATCGCCGCGATCCTGTGCGGCAAGAATCTGCTGCTCGCAGGACCGAAGGCAACGGGCAAGAACATCCTCGCGGAGAGCCTTGCGAACGCGTTCTGCCGCCCCTCATGGAATGTGTCGTTCCACATCGGAGCAGACGCCGCATACCTCGTCGGGACCGATACGTTCGACGGGCAGAGGGTGGTGTTCCGCCCGGGTCCTGTGACACTGTGTGCGGAAAACGGGGGCTTTGGCATTCTGGATGAGATCAACATGGCAAGGAACGAGGCCATGGCCGTGCTGCACTCCGCGCTGGATTTCCGCCGCGAGCTGGATGTACCGGGCTATCACCTTGTACAGATGAAGCCGCAGACGCGGTTTCTCGCGACCATGAATTACGGCTACGCGGGAACGAGGGAGCTGAACGAAGCCCTGGCATCCCGCTTCGTGGTGCTGGATATGCCGCTCATCGGGCAGGAGAGCCTCGAGAGACTCATCCGCGAGCGCTTCCCGGATCTGAAGGACGAGGCGGGGTTCCAGTTCGTCAGCCTGTTCTATGAGCTGGACAAAAAGGCCCGCTCCGCCGAGGTATCGGAGAAGGCGACGGACCTCAGGGGGCTCCTCGATGCCATTGACCTCATGCACCGCGGCATCACGGCAGGAGATGCCCTGGCCATGTGCATCAGCGGCAAGACGTTTGATCCATACGAAAAGGGACTCATCCAGGACGTCATGGACGCCAGAATTGATCCCGCACTCAAGGGAAGCGATCTGTTCACGTGATCAGGAAGCATTACACCGGCATGCAGCGCCGGGCAGAAAATATGATATGGAATGCGGCGGGGCGGTATGACTTCGACCCGCCGTTTATGGCGTTTACGGAGAAGGGAAAGCCGGATCCTTATTTCAATCTGGTCATCGGTTTTGCGGCGAAATGGCTGGATCTCGACCGGATCTGCTCGTTCTTTGCTTCCTACGCGGGCAGCCGCAGGGCGGAGGAGTTCGATGAACTCATGTGGCTCGGAATCGAGAACTGCGTCTACGAGAAGGAAGTCATTGAGCGGCCGATCCTCGCGCGCCTTCGCAGGGACAGGGCACAGCAGTTTTATAAGAACCGGCAGACGCTGTCCCGTCAGCAGATGATGCTGCAGTCCATGACGGTCTATGACCAGCAGCAGGCGAGGTGGTCGAAGGTCCTGGGGCAGAAGGGCGATCCCTTAAGCCCCGCGAAGCGCAGCCTCGCAAAAGCGCTGGAGATCCCGGGGAGCGTCACGACGGACGAGCTGATCGGGCGGCTCACCGGCATTCTGCAGCAGTACTTCCGCTACACACCGGGAAGCGGCGGGGACGGGGAGAAGCACACACCTGTCACCGGAAAGGCGGCGCAGCTCCTGCGCAGGGTCCTGCGCCGCGAGGACCGGGTGCAGGACACCCTGCTCATGCGGACCGGAACCGGCATCGGCGATGCGGACGGCGCGGCGCAGCTCGCGCACAGCTTCGAAACGGGCAAGAGTGCACAGCAGCTGCAGCAGGACGAGGCCTATATCCGCAAAGCGTTCGGCAGCTGCACGCTCTCGGAGCAGCAGCTGCGTGTCCTCGAGAACAGCCTTTGCACCGGTGCCCACGCGGAGTGCCGGCTGTGGGTGACGGACAGCCGCGGACAGCGAACCGGCGAGGACCGGGAGATTGACAAGGTCCTCGACGATGCCGGGAAGCAGGCGGGCAGGAACCGCCGCTATCTCGAAAAGAGGGCCATGCTGATCCAGTCAGGCATCAAACGGCTGTCCGCACGGCTCGACGAGGTTCTGACGTCGTACGAGCGTGCCCTGCCGGAGGAGGCGAAGGCCGGCCGGCTTGAGCCGGAGAAGGCGTGGCGCCTGCCTGCCCTGCGCGATCCGGAGGTCTTTACGCACGCCGGGGAGGAGACGGAGCGCTCGATCACGGTCGATCTGCTCCTCGATGCCTCCGCGTCGAGGCTCAATTATCAGGAGGAGCTGGCCTCCCAGGCCTATTCCATTGCCAGGAGCCTCCAGGCGTGCGGCGTGCCGGTGCAGGTGCTGTGTTTCCGCTCGCTCCGGGGCTATACGGTGCTGCAGATCCTGAAGAATCGGAATGAGCGCGACTGCAGCCGGATCCTTGACTACTTCGCGGGCGGGTGGAACCGCGACGGACTCGGCATCCGCCTTGCGGGGAGCCTTGCGGCGCCGAAGACAGATGCCGCGCGGAGGATTCTTTTCGTCCTCACGGACGCATCCCCCAATGACTCCACGAGGATTCCGTCGGGAGACGGGCTCCTTTCGAAGGAATATCAGGGCAAGGCCGCGGTGCTCGATACGAAGCAGGCGGTCGATGACCTCCGGGAGCAGGGCATCGAGCCCGCAGCCATTTTCCTGGGCCCCACGCTGTACCTCGAGAACCTGCACACGATTTATCAGGGCCGGTGCGTGCGCATCCACAGGATCGAGCAGCTCGAGGAAGCGGTGAGCAGCCTGCTGGACCAGACGCTGCGGCAGAGCCGGTGAGGAGCCTTGAAAGGAATAAGAAATATGTTCGGATTCGGGAAAAAGAAACAGACAGACGGCGGCAGGAAGGAAGCCGCCAGGGCCACCGTATACTGCACGCATGACAGGCTCGAGCGCGACCTGTTCGCGAAAAAGCTGCACAATGCCGGCATCTGGTGTGAGACAAGGGATGCCGAACAGGCGCGGCAGACCGCAAGCTTTGGCAGCAATTTCATCGATATCCAGAAGTTTGCGGGCGATAAGAACGCCGACACAAACCTCTACAGCATCGATGTCCACACAGAGGACGCGGACCGCGCGAAAGAGGTCTGCGGCCCCCGCTGCCGCGTGATCAGGACCTCGCTTATTTGATCGCGCAGGAGTATAATGCTCTCGTTTGGTGAGCCCTGCGGAAGGCCGCCTTTACCTGATCTGCCGATGTGATCCTGCTTCGCAGGCACAGGAGGAAACACTATGAAGAAAATGGCAGCGAAGCTGCTGGAGGAGCTCAATGTCGATACCGCGTTCACGATTCCGGTTTTCGGCGGAATCGAAATCGCGGAATCCGTCGTCATCACGTGGGTCGTGATGGCGGTGATGGTGCTGCTGGCCCTGTGGCTGACGCACGGCATGAAGGTCCATAACCCGTCGAGGAAACAGGTCGCGGCGGAATCCATCGTCCGGTGGCTCGAGAGCTTCGTCGGCGGCATGCTGGGAGAGAACGCGCAGGAATATGTTCCCTGGATGGCGACAATCCTTGTGTTCATCGGCATTGCCAATATCTCCGGTGTGTTCGGTGTCAAGCCCCCGACGAAGGACATGAACGTGACGATCGCACTCGCACTGACGAGCATCGTCCTCATCGAGGCAGCCGGCATCCGCAGGAAGAAGGTCGGTGGGTGGCTGAAGAGCTTTGCCGAGCCGATTGCCATCGTGACGCCCATCAACATCCTGGAGATCGCGATCCGTCCGCTGTCGCTGTGCATGCGTCTGTTCGGCAACGTCCTCGGCGCCTTTGTCATCATGGAGCTCATCAAGCTCGTCATCCCGGTCGGCGTTCCGGCGATCTTCAGTCTGTATTTCGACTTTTTCGACGGCCTGATCCAGGCCTATGTCTTTGTATTCCTGACATCGCTGTTTGTTGCAGAAGCTGTGGAGTAGGTTACGGAAGATTTCCGATGTTTGCAGAATTGCGGAAGCAGCAGAGCTGCGAAGCAATTCGTATGTCATTTTGCCTTGAAATATACTTTTGACACCTTAATCACAATATAGTTGGTAAACAATAAATCGCAAGGAGATCAGGTTCCGCCTTTGCGGAACGAAAGGAGAATCACATGAGTTTAACAGCAATTGGTGCAGCAATCGCAGCCCTGTCCTGCATTGGCGCAGGCCTTGGCATCGGAAACGCTACGGCGCATGCCGTGGACGCCATCGCAAGGCAGCCCGAGGCGGACAGCAAGATCATGAGGAACCTGCTGCTGGGTTCCGCCCTCGCCGAGGCTACGGCTATCTACGGCTTCGTTCTGGGCATCCTGATCATCTTCTTCCTCGGCTGATCCGGGCAACAATGACATAAACGAAGAGGGTACGACATGCTGCGTATTGATTACAACATCATTTTCACGATTATCAACCTGCTGGTCCTGTACTGGCTGATGAAGAAATTCCTGTTCAAGCGGGTACACAACATCCTGGACCAGAGGCAGGCGGAGATCGGGAAGTCGTTCGAGGACGCGAAGAAGGCTTCGGACGATGCCAATGCCCTGAAGAGTCAGTATGAGGAGTCCATGAAGACGATTCAGGCGGAGCACGACAGGAGCATTGACGACGCGAAGAGCAGGGCGAACGCGGAGTATGAGCGCATCATCTCCGATGCCAACCGCAGGTCCTCCGAAATCATCAGCGCCGCGAAAAAGCGCGCGGATGCCGCTGCGGCCGAGGAAGAGCGCAGGGCTGAGGACGATATCGCGTCCATGGTGAAGGAGGCGGCGGGCCGCATTGCGGCCAGCGAGAGCGATTCCAGCCTGTACAATGATTTCCTGAAGGAAGTTGAGGGACAGGAGTGAGAGGTCTGCAGGGACAGGCATTTGTGAGGTAACTATGGCGGAAGAATGGAAGAAAGCCGCTTCCCCGGATGGTCTGCATGCAGTTCTTCGCTGCGTGAGTGCGCCTTCGAAGGAGCAGGAGGAGAAATTCGTTTCGTTTCTCCGGAAACATTACGGGACGGACAAGGTAGAGCTGACGATCCGCAGGGATCCTTCCATCGGGGGAGGCTTCATCCTGGAGATCGGCTCCGAGCAATATGACTGGAGCCGGCGCGGTATTGCGCGTCAGTTCGAGCGCCGCATCGACGAAGCGAGGGCGAAGGCACGTGCGGATTCCCCGGACAGGGTCATTCCCATGCTGCGCGACGCCGTGGACCATTTCCACGTGCTGGCACAGAGCGAGGAGGTCGGCGAGGTTGTCACGGCCGGAGACGGCATCGTGACGATAGATGGCCTGGAACACGTGCAGTACGGTGAGATTGTCCTGTTTGAAAACGGCGTCAAGGGAATGGTGCAGAACATCGGAGACGACGGCGTCGGCGCCATCCTGTTTGATGAGGAGGGCACGATCGGCGAGGGAAGCCGCGTCATCGGGACCGGAAAGAGGGCCGGTATTCCGGTCAGCGAGGAATACCTCGGCCGTGTCGTCAACGCGCTCGGCGCGCCGATTGACGGCGGCGATCCCATCACGGCGGACGAGTACCGTGCTATCGAGCAGAAGGCGCCCGGCATCGTGGAACGAAAGAGTGTATCGGTGCCTCTTGCGACCGGCATCCTGTCCATTGATTCCATGTTCCCGATCGGCCGCGGCCAGCGTGAGCTTATCATCGGCGACCGCCAGACGGGCAAGACCAGTATCGCCATGGACACGATCCTGAACCAGAAGGGGAAGGACTGCATCTGCGTCTACGTCGCAATCGGCCAGAAGGCATCGACGATCGCATCGCTCGTGAACACCCTGCGTCAGAACGGCGCCATGGACTACACAATTGTCGTGTCGTCCACCGCGTCCGACCCGGCGCCGCTCCAGTATATTGCACCGTACGCGGCAACGTCTCTCGCGGAATATTTCATGCACAGGGGACAGGACGTTCTCATTGTCTACGATGACCTCAGCAAGCACGCCGTCGCGTACCGCACGATTTCGCTGCTCCTGGGCAGGAGCCCGGGACGTGAGGCTTATCCCGGCGACGTGTTCTACCTGCACTCGAGGCTCCTCGAGCGCTCGTCCCGCCTGTCCGATGAGCTGGGAGGCGGCTCCATCACGGCGCTGCCCATCATCGAGACGCAGGACGGCGATGTGTCGGCCTACATCCCGACGAACGTCATTTCCATCACGGACGGGCAGATCTTCCTGGAGAGCGATCTCTTCTTCGAGGGGCAGCGTCCCGCGGTCAACGTCGGACTGTCCGTATCCCGTGTCGGCGGTGCGGCACAGACGAAGGCGATGAAGACTGCTGCGGGATCGCTCCGTATCGACCTTGCGCAGTACCGCGAGATGGAGGTGTTCACACAGTTCAGCTCCGATCTCGATGATACGACGCGGAGCCAGCTGAAGCAGGGACAGATCCTCATGGAGCTGCTGAAGCAGCCGCTCGGACACCCGATGTCGCTCTCCGATGAGGTCATCACACTGACGGCCGCGCAGGGGAAGAAGCTCCTGGACCTTCCGGTGGAGCAGGTGAAGGACTTCCAGGCTGGCCTTCTGCAGTATATAGCCGGGAAGAATCCGGATCTTACTTCGGAGATCGAGAAGTCCGGCATCCTCGATGCAGGACAGAAGCAGAAGATCCTCGACCTTACGGACGAATACAAGGCGCAGCGGTCCGCGGACGCGGCAGGCGAATATGGCACAGACAAGGGAAATACGGGAGAGAATTGACAGCATACAGAGCACTCTGAAAATCACGAATGCCATGTATCTGATCTCCTCCACGAAACTCAATAACGCACGGGCAGCTCTGCAGCGGACGGAGCCGTATTTCTTCGCCCTGCAGGCGATGTTCGCCCGCGTGCTGCGGCACCTGCCGGAGGACTTCCATCACCCGTATCTCGACACAAGGGCGGAGCACGTCAACCCGCGCCGCGCCATCATCTGTGTCACGGCGGACAAGGGACTTGCGGGCGCCTACAACCACAACGTCATCAAGACAGCCATGGACCAGCTCCGTCCGGATACGAACGACATGCTGTTCACCGTGGGTGAGGTCGGCCGGCAGTATTTCCTGCGGCACGGGGTCAACGTCGATGAGTCGTTCCATTACACGGCACAGAAGCCAACGCTCTCCAGGGCGCGACAGATCACGTCCCGCATGCTGGAGCTGTTTGCGGACGAGGAGATCGACGAGGTGTTCCTCGTCTTCACGGCGATGAAAAACTCCATGGAGTCCGAGGTCCGGATGATCCAGCTGCTGCCGCTCATTCATCTCGATCAGAACGCGTTCGCCCAGCGGAGCGTTGCCGCGGCACAGGAGAACTTCCACATGGAGCCGTCTCCGGCACAGCTTCTCGACAACATCGTGCCGGACTTCGTGAACGGCTACGTCTATTCCGCGCTCGTGGAATCGTATGCCGCGGAGCACTCCGCCCGCATGCAGGCCATGGATGCCGCCAACAAGAACGGCAGGGAGCTCGTGCAGGAGCTGCAGATCCATTACAACCGGGAGCGTCAGGCACAGATCACACAGGAGATCACGGAGATCGCAGCCGGCGCACGGGCAAGACGGCAGCAGCTCGAGCGGGCGAAGAAGCGGCGCGAGAAGGCCGCGCATGAGTCCGGCGGCAGCAATCCGGACAGGAATCCGGCTTAACACGGAATCCTGAAACCGATTCGGACTGAACCGGATTGAAACAAACTGATCCGGACTGATCTTCTGCCGGGATGGATTTTACGGGAGCGAATGCCTGGAACAGAAGCAGGCATGAGGTATACAGCATATGCAGATAGGTAAGATAACACAGGTCATGGGTCCTGTCGTCGATGTACACTTCGATGACAAACCCCTGCCCATCATCAAGACAGCCCTGCAGGTCGACAACCACGGCGAGAAGGCCGTGATGGAGGTTGCCCAGCACGTCGGCAGCGACACAGTGCGCTGCATCATGCTGTCCGCGTCCGAGGGTCTTACGAAGGATATGCCGGTGCTGTCCCGGGGCAAGGGCATCACCGTTCCTGTCGGGGGACACAACCTGGGACGCCTGTTCAACGTCCTCGGCGATACGATCGACGGACTCGGTCCCGTGGAGGATGAGGAGCAGTGGGAGATCCACCGGAAGCCCCCGAAATTCACGGACCAGTCGCCCGTACAGGAAATGCTGGAGACCGGCATCAAGGTCATCGACCTCATCGCGCCGTACGCGAAGGGAGGCAAGGTCGGCCTGTTCGGCGGAGCCGGTGTCGGCAAGACCGTGCTCATCCAGGAGCTCATCCGCAACGTTGCGACCGAGCACGGCGGTTACTCCATCTTCACCGGTGTCGGCGAGCGCTCCCGCGAGGGCAATGACCTCTGGAGCGAAATGACCGCCTCCGGCGTTATTAAAAATACCGCGCTGGTATTCGGTCAGATGAACGAGCCCCCGGGAGCGCGTATGCGCGTCGCCGAGACGGGACTCACCATGGCGGAATATTTCCGCGACGTCGAGCACAAGGATGTACTGCTGTTTATCGACAATATCTTCCGTTTCGTACAGGCGGGCTCCGAGGTGTCGTCGCTCCTGGGCCGTATGCCGTCCGCGGTGGGCTACCAGCCGACGCTCGCCAACGAGATGGGCGACCTGCAGGAGCGCATTGCCTCGACAAAGGAAGGCTCCGTTACGTCCGTACAGGCCGTGTACGTGCCCGCGGATGACCTGACGGATCCCGCTCCGGCTACGACATTCTCGCATCTGGACGCGACGACTGTATTGTCCCGGAAGATCGTGGAGCAGGGCATTTACCCTGCCGTCGACCCGCTGGAGTCCTCGTCGCGCATTCTGGAGGCGGACATCGTCGGCAGGGAGCACTACGAGACCGCGCAGGAGGTTCTGCGTATCCTGCAGAAGTACAAGGAGCTGCAGGACATCATCGCAATCCTCGGCATGGAGGAGCTCTCCGATGACGACAAGATGACGGTCTACCGCGCCCGCAAGATCCGCAACTTCCTGTCCCAGCCGTTCCATGTGGCGGAGCAGTTCACGGGCATTCCCGGCAAATATGTGCCGGTTGCGGATACGATCAAGGGTTTCCAGGCCATCATCGGCGGAGACATGGATCAGTATCCGGAAGCGGCGTTCTTCAACGTCGGCGGAATTGAGGAAGTCGTGGAGAAAGCCAAAACGCTATGACACAGACAGGGGAATTTTATCTGCGGGTTCTGGCTGCGGAGAAGGAATTTTACAAGGGCAAGGCAACGGTGCTGGACTTCCAGACCGTGGACGGCCGGCTGCAGTTCTACTCCCATCATGAGCAGATGATGGCCGCCATAGACCCCGGCGAGCTCAATATCAAAAGGCCCGATGGCACGTGGATCCACGTCGTGTGCGGGTTCGGCTCCATGGTGTTTGCGAACAACCGCTGCACGGTGCTCGTCGATACGTGCGAGACGCAGGAGGAGCTCGACCGCAGGCGCGCGGAGGAAGCACTCGAGCGCGCGAAGGAGCGGCTCCGCCAGCACCAGAGCCTCAATGAATACCGCATGACCCAGGCGGCGATGGCAAGAGCGCTGTCGCGCCTGCGATTCAAGGACAAGAAATACAGACAGTAAAAAATACCGGCAGCGATGCCGGTATTTTTGCGTGAATGCCAGTATGAGACAGGACCAGCGCCAGAGATCGGATCCATTGCGCTGCCCGGATTTTAGCTGACTAAAAACTTCCTCAGGGCTCGACGGAGCGGCTTAAGGGCTCGTGGCCTGCGTGATCGCAGGCTATGGTGAGCGACGCGTAGGAGCCGTCCGTCTTCACCGTGCACGTGATCTTCCCTCCTGCCGGGCAGACCTTGCCGGCGTAGGTGGGCTTGGCGGGAATCTCCTTACAGGCTTCCTCAAGCGATGCGTACTCCCCTGCCGCGTAGGCATACAGGATCTCCGAGCGCATGGCATCCCGGTTGCTGTAGCACACCGCCGCCCGCGCACCCTCGATATACCGCGTGATCATCGGCGCAATGCTACCCGTCAGCGTCACCAGGATGGAAATTGCGATGATCAGCTCGACGAGGGAGAAACCCTTCTGAGCGGGTTGAGATATTGCAGGCTGTTTGCAAGATTTGGAAGGATCGGGTTTCATATCAGCCATCATTTTGGTTTGGACAGAAATGTACTCTGAAGGGTGCAGCTTGCCTGTCGTGTAAGTCGTGTTTTACTGAAAATAACAAAGCTAAGACAAAAGCGGGACATTTTACTGCCCCGCTTTTATCTTTCAAGTTCTCTTCACAATAGAAAATATTGTTACTTTGTATCGGCAGGAACCTGAAAGAGTCTGCCATCGCTCGACTTAACAATGTCGTTACCATCGGCAACCCATACCTTTACAGCATTGTCCTTGACATTTACTTGTAATTTGATTGACTTGCCTTTGCACGCTTTTGATACCAGAGACAGCTTCTGACTTCCAAGCGTCAAAGCCATCTGACCTTCCAACGTTTTCGTAGTTGCATCTTCTTTATCTGCAGTCAGTGTTTCAGGAAGCGTCGCACCATAGTTATATTTATCGGCAATAGTTAAATTCTCTTCCGTTAATGCAATTTGCGCTGCCTCATAAACGGTATCGAGGGTCTGCATGTCCTTAGCTTCCCTGGACTTCTCGACATACCGAAGGATGTTCGGTGCCAGAAGGCCGGTCAGGATTACGAGGATGGCACTGGCGATAATCAGCTCGATGAGTGAGAAGCCCTTGTCGTTCTTTTTCTTACGTGTCATGATTGCTTTCATTCCAGTTCCTCCCATTATGGTTTTGGTTTCGGCGCCCACAGCCGTTTCCCTTGTGAACTCCCATTTATTTCCAATCGGTTTCCTGTGCCGATTGTGTTGCAAGTAATCATATTATAGCAGGAAATCTGCCGGCTACAAAAATAATTATGATAAAAGTTTCGCTGTGATTTTGTGCAAAATCACAGCATTCTGTGACGGGCACAAATTTTCCTGCTAGAATGATTATCGGCAGCGGATTTCATCCGATAAGGCCGTTGGAGGAATTTTGCCCGCGGGGGCGGGCTGTTCGGGGTTATGATTGTTTTTCTTACCAGTGATTTTACGGAACAGGATGGTGCGCAGGCACTTGACAGGGAACCATCCCGGGAGCCCCTCATCGAGTCGAACGGGTTCGGTGAGCAGCTGCGCAGGGTGTGGCCGCAGGACCGGGGAGCGAATGTATTATTTGTTGCGAGCAACCCGGACGACTGGGAGCTGGAGGAGACGGACGCCGCGAAGGTGCGCGCTGCCTTTGCCGCTGCGGGGCTGTCTGTCGCGAGGATGCGCTATCTCGACCACCGCTTCGGAGAGGATATTGCAGACGGTGCGCGCAAGCTCGTATCCGAGGCGGATGTGGTCTTCCTTGCGGGAGGGCACGGACCGACGGAAAACCGGTTCCTTCTTGAGTGCCGGCTGCGGGAGTGTCTGCGGGACTTTGACGGGATCGTGATCGGCCTGTCCGCGGGCTCTGTCAACGCGGCAGACATCGCCTATACGCTGCCGGAGCTTCCGGAGGAGGTGTCAGATCCGGACTATAACCGCTTCCGGGAAGGCCTCGGGCTTACAAGGCTCCAGATCATCCCGCACCGGCAGTATCTAAGGGACAGGAAGATCGCAGGACAGGACTTCGTAAACGATATCCTGCTGCCGGACAGCCAGGGCAGATGTTTTTCCTTCATCGACGACGGCAGCTATTACCGCATTGAAAACGGTGTCACGGAATTTTACGGAAGCGGGGACTGTATTGCCGACGGGAGGATCACACCCCTGAAGCCGGGGCTTGTGTCGCCGGAGACAGCAAGGAGCAGCCACAAGCTGTGGGATGCCCTTATGAGCGAGGGGTACGGATGCGTTGCGCTCGTGTCGTCAGACCACGGGGAAATCCGCTTCCTGCATCTGGAGGAGAGCTTCCGCAGGGAGGGCATGACGGACGCGATCCATTCGTTCCCGGATCTCATCCGCTTCATCACGGACCGGTTTGTCGTGGAGGAGGAGAAGCAGACCGTCATCGACGAGCTGCAGATTTCGAAGATCCGGAAGGAGTATCAGGAGCGCGGAAGCTTCGTCCGGACCACGCACATTGAGACGCCGCACGGCAGATCGGCATTCCAGTACACGGTTCACGCGATGGATGCGCAGTGCAGCCGGTGGATTGTCACGTTCCGGGAGATCACGAGCGTCCTGGACCACGACTGGATGACGGATGAATATTCGCGGACCGGCTTTATCCGCGCGGCGCAGCAGCTGCTGCAGAAAGGCACAGCGGATGAGGAACTCGCGCTCGTCTACTGCAACGTGAAGGGGTTCCGCGCCGTAAATGATCTATTTGGCGAGCAGGACGGCGATATCATGATCTTCCGGGAAAGGGATCTTCTCCGGGAGGTGCTGCATCCGCTGCTCCTTGGAAGGAGCGAAGCCGATCACTATCTGCTCCTTGTCAAGGAAAGCGAGCTCACGCCGCAGAACCTGGAGCGCCTCATGGACCGGTCATATGAGAAGGGGAGCCGCAGACTTCTGTTTACCGTCCGCTGCGGCATCTACCCGATCCGGACGAAATCGGCGTCGATTGTCAGCATGATCGACCAGGCGAAGATGACGGAGAAGTCCATCCCGGACAATTCCGGGCAGAACTACGCCATTTACGACCGGAAGTCGCGCGACCGCTACGTGCAGTCGAGGGTCCTGCTGTCCGATTACAGGATGGGGATCAAAGAGAAGCAGTTCCTTATCTACTACCAGCCGGTTGTCTCCATGAAGAGCGGGAAGCTTGCGAGTGCGGAGGCGCTCATCCGCTGGCAGCACCCGTCGCTTGGCTTCCTCTCGCCCGGGGTGTTCATTCCGGTACTGGAGAACGCGGGCCAGATCTCCACCATCGACCGGTACATGATCGACGGCGTGCAGGAGTTCATGCAGGGCAGGACAGCCCTCGGGAAGCGGATCCTCCCCGCCGCGGTCAATCTCTCACGGCTGGATTTCTATGATCCGGGACTGTTAAGGCATATCGAGGAGAGTGTCGCGGAGGGATTCCTTACGCCGGAGAACCTGAAGCTGGAGGTCACGGAATCCGCGTACGCGGATCTCGAGAAGGCCGCGTCAGACTTCCTGCACAGCATGCAGGAACACGGCATACCCATCCTCCTTGATGATTACGGGAGCGGCATGTCATCGCTGTCCGCCATGGAGCAGTTCCCGTTCGATATCGTGAAGCTGGACATGGGGGTCGTCCGCAGGATCGGCACCGGGAAGCGCTCGGAGGCCCTGCTCCTTGGCACAATCGGCCTCGTCCATGCCATGGGCGGCAACATCGTCGCGGAGGGTGTCGAGACGAAGGAGCAGTGGGACTTCCTGAAGGATGCCGGCTGCGACATGGTGCAGGGCTATTATAAATACAAGCCCATGCCGGAGGAGGAGTTTGCGAAGCTGCTGGATGACGGGATGTGACATGACCGGTCTGGCACAGAATGCGTGGATAATCAAAGGCCGGGGAGTTCACTCCCCGGCCTTCGTTATGGATTCAGAACCTGTGTGATGTTCAGTCCATTTTCAGGATAAGCTCCAGTATTCTTCCGGCGGACTGCTCCAGCAGTGCGCGGTTGACGCAGCCCTTGTGCAGTGCCTCGAGGAGGCGTGCGGGGAAGCCGCAGCCCATCTTGACGTCGCCGCCTGCCTTCACCTCCTTATACTGCTCGCCGAGGTTCCACCAGTCCGTTGTAACGACGCCGTCGAAGCCCCATTCCTCGCGCAGGATTCCCGTGAGGAGCCCTTTCGACTCGGAGGCGCGCACACCATTGATGAGGTTGTAGCTCGACATGACGGACCACGGGTGCGCTTCCTTCACGATGATCTCGAACTGCTTCAGGTAGATCTCGCGGATGGCGCGCTCGGAGCAGCGGGAGTCGGAGCAGCGGCGGTTCGTTTCCTTGTTGTTGAGGGCGAAGTGCTTCACACACGCGGCGACATGTTCCGACTGGATGCCCTTTACCATTCCGGCAGCCTGACGGCCTGCGAGGAGCGGATCTTCGGAGTAGTACTCGAAGTTCCGCCCGCACAGGGGGCTGCGGTGGATGTTGACGGCGGGTGTCAGCCAGACGCCGATATTGTTCTCCTTCACCTCGGCAGCTCCCGCACGGCCGACGGCATAGGTGACGTCCGGGTCCCACGTGCAGGCAAGGAGTGTCGCGCAGGGGAATGCTGTCGTGTGGACGCCGACCTCCGGCCTGAGCCTCAGGCCCGCAGGGCCGTCGGCGGTCATGATATTGGGGATGCCGAAGTCCGCGTTGCCTCCCCAGCCGAATGTATTGGCCGAGCCGGTGTTGGGCTGGCCGGACACAAGCCAGCACAGATCCTCATCGGACAGGCGGGAGAGGAACTCCTCCATCGACGCCTTGCCGTTGTAAACGTCAATGAGCATCGGATGATCGGGTTTCTCCTGCCAGGTGTGTCCTTCGCGGTAGCGGACCTCCGGTGACATGCCGTCGCGGTGCGGCAGGGGAGGGAGCAGAGTCTCGCCGGGGTCATGCGGCTCCGACTGCGGGAGATTCTCGAATGTTCCGTCTGCGCGCAGGCGGAACTGCAGCTGCGTTGGTGCGAGCTTGCGTGTCAGCCGCTGTGTGATGACATTGTCATCGAGGTGGTAAATGTAGTCCACGGGAGAGGCATCCTCCACGCTCGTTCCGAGGAAGAACGTGTAATCACCCTTCTCCAGCACCCAGGACGAGTTCTGGATGCGCGCAAGGTCGTCGTAGGAAGCCATGTCCCGGATTGCGATGGAGAGTGCCAGAGTCTGTGTCTCGCCCGGCTGCAGGAGGCGCGTTTTCCGATAGGCGCCGAGCGAACGCGCGGGCTTTCCGAGAAGTCCCTGCGGTGCCGCGTAGTAGACCTGCACGACCTCCTTCCCGGCATACTCTCCGGTGTTCGTCACATGAACTGCGAACACGATCCGGTCACCGTCCTGCCGTGCCCTGATATGGGTCAGGCTGAACGTGGTGTAGGACAGGCCGAAGCCGAACGGGTAGTTAACCTTCTCCTTCGCACCGGGTATGGTCTCGAAATACCTATAACCGACGTAAATGTCCTCCGTGTAGTCCACGAATTCCGTGGACTGGTGGAAGCCCTCGGACGAGGGATAATCCTCGAGCCGCTTTGCGAACGTGTCCGCAAGCCTGCCCGAAGGGGTTCCGTGTCCCATGAGGAGCTCTGCTTCCGCCGTTCCGCCCTCCATGCCGCCCTGCCAGGCGAGGAGGACCGCAGGGATCTGTGCGTTATTCCGGAACCATTCCGTGTCTACCATGCCGCCGACATTCAGGACAACGATGGTCCGCGCAAATGCTGCCGTCACCTGGTCCACCATGACCTGCTCCGCTTTGGAGAGGTAGAAGTCGCTGCTCTCGAACAGTTCATTCTGCGCGGCAACACATTCCTTGTCGTCGTCTTCACCCGGCTCCGGCGAGCCATAGGAGGATTTCCGGTCCCAGGCTTCCCCGGAGAATCGGGAGATGGAGATGACGGCAATGTCCGAGACGCTGGCTGCCTTCTTCACGAGCTCCTCCGGAAGCTCCGGCTCCGCGATGAGGCCTGGCCTGCCGCCCTTTGCGTACTGGTGCGTCACATAGCTGCGGTAGAAATCCACCGTGTCCGGAAAGACGGTTACCTCGTCACCAAGCGACGCGAAGCCGTCCGCGAGATTGTGCACGAACGAGACGGTGACATCGCCGGAACCGCCGCCTCCCTTTACATAGTCAATGGTTCCCTTGCCGAACAGTGCGATGCGGCTGCCCTGCGGAAGGGGAAGGACATGACCCTCGTTTTTCAGCAGGACCATACCCTCCTTCGCTGCGTTCTTCGAAATCTCGATGTGCTGCTTCGACTCCGTCACCCGGCTCCCGCCGCTGCCAAGCGGCAGATTGGGAGTGTAGAGGGCGCGTGCCCACTTCTTAGCCATAACTGCTCCTTTCCTTTTTACCCTTCTGTAACTCCTGAGTGTGTACCTGAAATACCATGAACCCCGATCGTGTAAGCCTGCAATGTGCTGACCGGGAAACCTTGTGCTGCACAGCAGCACGAAAGCTTATTCGTGAGCAGGCTGCCGGCGAAATGCTTCCGGAAGCCGGCGCCCGGACGTTCTCATTGTAGCATAGGGACATCGCGGGGAAGCCACGGATCCGGAAATATCGCGGTGCCGATTTGGCAGAGCACCGCAGGTCACGCGGTGCCGGTCAGAGCAGGCTCCGGGAGGACAGGCGCCGGTACAGGGCGCGGCAAAGCTCGATCACAAGGTAAATGATGAGGATGACGGCTGCGACAAGGAGCGCATAGCCCGCTCTCCAGGCGCTGCCCATCCGCTCCTGCAGCCACTCGAGGGGCGTTCCGGGGACGGGACGGCTGACGAACAGGTAATTGCAGCCGGTTTTCACATCGAACAGCCATGTCGGCGGCACTTCGATGAGGAGGTACACGAACGGGTACCAGATGTGCCGGATTGTCGGGTGCACCCTCCCGGATGCAAGGAGCAGCATCGGATAGACAGCGAGAACCGTGTGCCACACGAAGCTGTGAATGGACAGGAAATTCCACAGCGGATAGGCGGACCAGTCGGGAAACAGCAGCGCGCAGAATGAGCCGGGCATCAGGAGGACGACGCCGATTTCACCGAGCGCCTCCCGGAAGCGTGACTGGCCGATAGTCCGGACGATATGACTGCGCGGCGCGGAAAGGTCAGCACTCGTTGTGACGATGCGGTCCGTTTCCGGCAGGAAGGCGTGCAGGAGGTAGACGAAGATGGAGAAGCTGCACAGGTGAAGCGGCAGGTAGGCAATGCTCATCCTGTGGATGGACAGGAGAAAGAGGTCCCGCACGAGATTTCCTGCAAGGAGTAAGACGGCGAGGAGCCGCAGTGTCAGTGCCTGGCTGTGCTGCGACAGACGTACGAACCACAGACACAGGAGTGCCATCGCAAGGCAGCAGACTGTCAGCGCGGCAAAGTGCTGTGCTGTGAACAGGCCAAAGCCAATCCCCGCGGGAAGATCAGATCCCTCCAGCCAGAAATATAGCATGGACATCTTCAACGCCTCCGTCCCGGCCGGACTTACGGCCGCAGTTCCACTATATCACAGTCTGATGTGACGATTTTCCTGTAAAGGATGCCATTTCACGGTCATTCAGATCTCCGATGCGGATTCATCTTCTACGGCTGCACCGGAGCTTCGCCTAAAATTTCACAACGCGAACGCCGCTTAGTGTATAATGAAGTGTCCTGCCGTTATGACAGGGCACTTTTTACGTATAAGGAACAGAGAGAGCTGCGGATGGATAAGACAATACGGAAATTCAGGGGTAAGAACATCCTCATCTGGGGGTACGGAAGGGAAGGAAAGTCAACGGAGCGCCTGCTGAAGGAGCACTGTGAACCCGCCCTGGTGGACATCTATGAGGGTCCGAGGGAAGGCGTGCACGATGACCGGTATGATTATGTGTTCGTCAGCCCCGGCATTCCCTTTGAGGAGGACGCGCCGCGGTTTGACAATCCGAAATTCACGTCCCAGACGGAGGTCTTCATGGAGGAGTATGGCCCGCAGACCGTCGGGATCACGGGGACGAAGGGGAAATCCACGACGAGCGCCCTGCTGTATACCGTGCTGTCCGCCTGCTCCGGACGCGGGACGTTCCTTATGGGAAACATCGGCCTGCCGTGCTTTGACTATCTCGCTGATATGACGGAGGATTCCATCGCGGTCTTCGAGCTGTCGTGCCATCAGTGCCAGCGCCTGCAGGCGGATCCGCACATCGCGGTCTTCCTGGATCTGTACGGGGATCACCTCGACCGCTATCACACCATGGAGCACTACTTCGACGCGAAGGCAGGGATCACGAAGCATCAGGGAGAGGACGATGTGCTCTACGCGGGGGACAATGTTCCGGGGCTGCAGACGAAGGCAGGGCAGGTCCGGATTGCCCGCTCTGACGTGGGCTCGTATGAGCTGAAGCTCCCCGGAGGCCACAACCAGTTTGATGCGGAGTTTGTGTACCGGATCGCGGCGGAGCAGTTCGGCTGTAAGGACGCGGACATCCGCTCCGCACTGAAAACCTTCGGCGGCCTTCCCCACAGGCTGCAGCTCATAGGAACGGTCGACGGCGTCGATTACTATGACGACTCCATCTCCACGATTCCGCAGGCGACGATCACAGCCGTGAACAGCGTGCGGAATACAGCGACCGTCCTCGTCGGAGGGAAGGACCGCGGCATTGATTATTCCGTGCTGTGTGATTTCATCCGGGAGCACCCGGACATCCGGTTCATCCTTGCCTATGCTTCGGGCGAGCGGATTTACAGGGAAGTGAAGGACCTGCCGAACGTCTGCCTTGTCGCGGACCTGAAGGAGCAGGTCGGGATGGCGAAGAAGGTCACGCCGCGGGGCAGGGCGGTTGTAATGTCCAACGCCGCCGCCTCATACGGATATTTCAGGAACTTCGAGGAGCGCGGTGACGTGTTCCGGCAGCTGGTCGGTGTCTGACGAAGAGAAAGGGCTGCGTGTCAGGACATACCGGAAATCTGCAGAATCATCAGACAGCGGCAGACGAACGGGCATAAGCAGGAAAACAGTATGGATACCTTATTCTATGTGAACAGTGTGATGCTGGGAGTCGGCCTTGCGATGGACGCGTTCTGCGTCTCGACGGCGAACGGCCTGAACGACCCGCACATGAGCAGGCAAAGGGTCCTTATGATCGCGGGAACGTTCGCGTTCTTCCAGTTCCTGATGCCGATGATCGGGTGGCTTGCCGTACATACGGTCGTTACGTATTTTACGGCGTTCCAGAAATTCATTCCCTGGATTGCGCTCGTCCTTCTCGTCTACATCGGGGGCAAGATGCTGATCGAGGGCGCAAAGGGAAGCGTGGAGGAAGCGGAGCAGAAGAAGCTGAAGGGTTCGGACCTGCTCCTGCAGGGGATCGCGACGTCGATCGACGCGCTGTCGGTCGGCTTCACCATCGCGTCCTACAGCGGCACAGCCGCGTTCGTCTGCTCACTGATCATCGCCGCGGTGACGCTCGGGATCTGCATCGCGGGTGTCTGCATCGGGCAGCGGTTCGGAACCATCCTCGCGGGAAAGGCCTCGATCCTGGGCGGCGTCATTCTCATCTGCATCGGGGTGGAAATCTTCGCGCACGGAGTCGGATGAGGCAGTAGAATGACATAAGGGTCAAAAGTACCAAATCGGCAGCGAAGCTGCGAAGCAATTCGTATGTCATTCCAGCCCAGTGGATATTTTTACACCCAAATCGTAGAATAGGAACACTAAGGTCTGCCGATGGAGGCAGCAGGAGGTCAGGATGAAGAAATTTTTCGAAGAGTTCAAGACATTTATTTCCCAGGGTAACGTACTGGATATGGCAGTCGGTGTCATCATCGGCGGTGCATTCAAGGGGATCGTGGATTCCCTCGTGAATGATATCCTGAGCCCGCTCATCGGCATTGCGGGCGGCGCGAACCTGAGCAATCTGTCCGTCAATATCGGCGGTGCGACGCTGACCTACGGAAATTTCATTTCGTCCGTCATCAACTTCGTGCTCATGGCCCTCATTATTTTCCTGATTGTGAAGACGGTGAACGGCGCGCGTAAGAAGCTGACGCCGAAGAAGCCGGAGGAGGCACCGAAGACAAAGATGTGCCCGTACTGCCGTTCCGAGATCGACATCAACGCAACGCGCTGCCCGCACTGCACTTCAGAGCTGGACAAGTGATCCGGGGCTGCCTTTAAGCAGTGGATGATCCGCGGCATCGGTGAGCGATCAGTGATATCGGATGAGGCAAAACAGAATAAGGCAATCTTACAGGCGCAGCTCGAAAGCTATGCCGCGAAAGGACTGTATCCGTTCCACATGCCGGGGCACAAGCGAAGGCTCGCTCCGGCGCCGGACCTTCCCTATACCTGGGACGTGACCGAGGTTGAGGGACTCGATGATCTGCATCACGCGGACGGAATCCTGCAGCAGGCTATGCGAAGGACTGCGCTTTTGTGCGGCGCGAGGAGGACGTGGTACCTCGTCGGCGGTTCGACGACGGGGATCCTTGCTGCCGTGCGGGCCGCGGCGCCCGGAGGGAGCGAAATCATTGCTGCCCGCAACTGCCACAAGTCGGTCTATCACGCCGTGGAGCTGGGAGACCTTGATGTGCACTGGCTGTTCCCGGAGACGGATCCGGACTGGCAGATCAACGGCAGCATCCGTCCGGAGGATGTGCAGGATGCACTGGAGCAGCATCCGCATGCCGCGGCGGTCATCGTCACCAGCCCGACGTATGAGGGCGTCCTCTCGGATATCCGCGGCATAGCCGGTATCTGTCATGCGGCAGGGGTGCCGCTTATCGTCGACGAGGCGCACGGCGCGCATCTGGGACTTTTCCCAGGCACCGTTTTCCCGGACAGCAGTGTGCACCTTGGCGCGGACATTGTGATTCAGAGCGCGCACAAGACACTGCCGTCCCTCACACAGACAGCGCTCCTTCACTGGAACAGCGCCCTCATCCCCGAGGAGGAGATTGCGCATCAGCTGGACGTCTTTGAGACAAGCTCGCCTTCCTATCCGCTCCTGGCATCGCTCGATGGCTGCACCGGGATCCTCACATCTGACGGCAGGGAACTGTTTCAGGACTGGCAGAAGAGGCTTGCGCATTTCCACGAAGCGGCCTTGGCTCTGCGGCACGTTCACGTGCTATGCTATGGGAAAGACAGGGCGAAGCCACATCCTGCCATCCATGCGTCTGACCCCGGAAAGCTTCTCGCCCGGGCGGACGGGATGAGAGGCAGGGAGCTTGCGGACTGGGTGAGAGAGGACTTCCGGATCGAGACCGAGATGCACTGCGGACGGAATGTCCTGTTCATGACGAGCTGCTGTGATACGGACGAGGGTTTTGAGAGGCTTATCCGCGCGCTGCGGGAGCTGGACAGGAAGCTGTCGGTTCCCCTGCAGCATCCGTGCGGCGGGAAGCCGGTGCGGGAAGAAGAGGCGGCAGCAGCTGCCCCGGATTCCGGCAAAGCCCCGGAATCCGGGGGATACTCCGCTGCGATTGGTGCAAAGATCCCGGGCCTGAGGGAGATTACAGGAACAAAGAGGACAGGCATCGCGTCTGCCCTCCGGAGCCCTTCTGCGGAGGTTCCGCTTGCCGAGGCCCCCGGCAGAATCAGCGCGGAGTATGTCATGGCCTATCCGCCCGGCATTCCGATCCTGGTGCCGGGGGAGGAAATCACGGAGGGCAAGGTACAGGAGCTCTTCCGTTTATCCCGGGAGGGAGCGAACCTGATCCGCTCGGGGGGCTCCGGGACAGGCCGCTGCAGGGTACTGAAATCGTAACGGAATTGTGACCGTATCGTAACCACATCATCACTATGGTATTTTCTTCCTACAGCTTCATATTGCTGTTCCTGCCGGTGTGCGTCGCGGGCTTTTACCTTATGAAGACAATCGGCGGGAGCGGGGCGGCGCGGCATCTGTGGGAGCTGTGGCTCCTTGCCCTGTCGGTGGTTTTCTACGCACTTTTTGGCTGGAAGAATCTGCTGGTCCTTGGCATCAGCCTTGCCTTTAACCTGTGCTTCCTGCTCCTCATGAACCGGAAGAAGGCGGCGGTGAAGCCGCTCCTTGTCACGGGGGTTCTCGGCAATATCGCGCTGCTGTCGTTTTTTAAATACGGGGGCGGCGTGTTCTTCCCGATCGGCATCAGCTTCTATACGTTTGCCCAGATTGATCTTCTCGCGGACATGGCGAGGGGGGAGGTCCGGGATTTCAGTGTCCTCGATTACCTGACGTACAGCACGTATTTCCCGAAAATTCTGCAGGGCCCCATCACCCGCTACAGCGAGGTGACGGAAGCGTTTCATGCCGTGCCTGACAAGCGCTTCGACGCGGAGGAGTTTTACCGCGCCTGCGTGCTGTTCATTCTCGCACTGGCGAAGAAGGTTCTCATCGCGGACCCTGTCGGCGCCGCGGTGGATTACGCGTACAGCGCGCCTCTTGCCCTGTCGCGGCCGGACGTGTTCATCGCGGTGCTGCTGTATCCGGTGCAGCTGTACATGGACTTTTCCTCGTGCTGCGAGATGGGAATGGCGGCATCTCAGATGATGGGCATTCCCCTGCCGGTCAATTTCGACTCCCCGTATCAGACGACAAGCATTCCGGAGTACTGGCGCAGATGGCATATGACGCTGACCAGGTTCTTCACGGACAATATCTACATCCCGCTGGGCGGCAGCAGGAAGGGAACGGCGCGCACGTATTTCAATGTCATGATCATCTTCCTCGTCTCCGGGCTCTGGCACGGAACGGGCTGGACTTTTTTCATCTGGGGGCTGCTGCACGGCGTCTTCTCCGTCATCGTACGCGCTTTCCGGACAGCCAGGAAGCGCCGCGGCTTTGTTCCGGGACAGGAGTCCCGGGCGGTGCACCGGCTTCTCATTGCGGGCAATTACCTTGTCATCTCGGCGCTCTTTATCCTGTTCCGCTCCGCGTCGCTGCAGGACGCGGGGACGATGGTGCATCAGATTATTTGCGGTGACGCGCAGTTTACCGCAGGCTTTGTGAAAAATTTTGGCTGGAAGGAGCTGATCTATGCCCTGAAGTTCACACCGTGGGCCTACAGTCCCTACCGGTTTGACCTGTGCATGTGGTTTGTCGTCGTGTGCTCCATGCTCCTCATTTTTGTCTGTCCGGGGGCGGTGCGCATTGCGAGGAAGGTCCGGATTGCGCCCTTTCCGACGATCCTCCTCGGTATTCTGCTTGCCTGGAGCATCTGCTCGCTTGGCGGTGTGAAGAGCTATATTTATTTCCAGTTTTAATGTCCGGTACCGCAGAAATGATGAAGAAGGATAACCGCACAACTTCATATGAAGGTCCTCATAAGGCGGGTGACAGTCAGGGGACGGATGCTGCCGGCAGGAGGAAGGGCCGGACGTTTGCCCCGGGCAGGATGCTGGCCCTGCTGGCGGCGGCTGCGGGTATCCCGCTGCTGGTCTGTGCAGCGCTTGTTGTGTGGATTGATCCGTTTTTCCACTATCACAGGCCGCTCTCCTGGTTTCCCTATCAGGTTGACCACCAGCTGTCGCAGAATCCGGGTATGGCGCGTCACATGGACTACGACAGCATCATCACGGGCTCGTCCATGACCGTCAATTTTGATACGGATGATTTCAGGGACCTCCTGGGCCTCAACGCGCTGAAGCTCTCGTACGACGGTGCAACGCCGAAGGATATCTCCAATATCCTTTCCATCGTCTATGATGAGGACAATCCGGAACGGCAGCGGTCGGACGTCCGGCAGGCGTTTATCGCCATCGACATTCTGTCCTATACCGCGGATCCGGATGAGACGAAATACCCGATTCCGGAATATCTGTACAACCGGAATCCGTTCGATGACGTGAACTACCTGTTCAATAAGGACGTACTGCTCGACTATATCGTGGCGCCCGCTGCGGGGCATAAGGACCGGACGGACCTCTCGTTCGTCTACGGTATGACGTGGCTGACACCGGATCTTTTGGGCGAGGATTACGTGAAGGCACATTACAGCCCTGCACCGAAGTCCGCGGAACGCGTTCCGGACGACCTTTTCCTTGAGGGGACGGACCGGAACCTTAAGACGAATATCCTGCCCTATATCAAGGCACACCCGGAGACGGAGTTTACGTTCTTCTTTCCGCCGGTATCCATCCTGTTCTGGAATGATTTCGTGAATGAGAACTCACTGGACGCGAGGCTCCTGCAGTGCGAGGATATAGGTGAGACACTGCTGTCCTGCCCGAACGTGAGGGTGTTCTTTTTCATGGACGAGAAGGACGTCGTCGAGGACCTGGACTATTACACGGATACGGTACATTTCACGCCGGAGATCAGCACCCGGATGGTGCAGTGCTTCCGGAGCGGACAGGACGAGGTTTCTGCCGGCGGGATGAAGCGGGTCCTGCAGCATATGCGGGAGCTGGTCATGAACTATCTGTTTGATTCGTGAAGCGGGCACTTGCAGGGGCAGGCTGTCAGGCATGAGGGATTCCTGACGGCAGAAAGGGGGCAGCTCCCGATGAGATTCGATAATTTCTCACAGATGATCGCTTATCACGGCGCGAAAAACGCGCAGCGCACTGCAGTCCTATTTGCCGAGCACAACGAGGTTCGTGAGGTGCGGTGGGAGGACTTCGCCAAGGCAGTTGAGCAGAAGGTGCAGAAGCTCCGGATCATGGACAACAGCTGTGTAGGCCTTTACGCGGATCCTTCACCGGCCTGGATCCTTCACCTGTTTGCGGCGGCGATTGCCGGGAAGCGGGTCGTACTGCTGGATCCGGCGCTTCCTCCCGAGGCGGTCGAACCGCTCATGGCGGATACGGGCGTTGACTTCCTGTTCTGTGACCGGCCGGAGCGGCTTCAGAAGCTCCGCCCCGCTGTGCAGAGAAATCTCCTCGCTTATAAGGAACGGGGAGGGAAGAAGCAGGACGTGGAATGCGCAGGGGAGCTGCTGTTCTATACATCCGGGACAACCCGGCAGGGGAAGGCGGTTGTCCTGTCACAGAAGGCACTCTGCAGCAGCTGCTGGAACGGACAGCAGCTCCTGCCTGCGACGAGGCAGGATGTGGTGCTGTCGCTGCTGCCGCTGAACCATGTCTTCGGCTTCGTCTGCTGTATGCTGTGGCCTCTTTCCCAGGGGGCTGCGGTCGCGATCGGGCGCGGAGCCCGGTATTACGGGGAGGATCTGATGCTGTTCCGGCCCAGTGTCCTTCCGGTCGTGCCAACATTGCTGAAATATCTGCTGCAGGTTGGCCGCATCAATGAAAACCTGCGCGCAATCCTGGTCGGTGCAGGACCGGCACAGGCGGAAATACTGGAAGCCGCGGCGAGGAAGGGCATCGAGGTGCGTTTTGGCTACGGCCTGACGGAAACAGCCTCCGGTCTTGCCATGTCCGCAAGGGGGGAGGATCCGTTCCTTATGACTCCGTGCCCGGAGGTGCAGCTGCGCGTCGATGAGGAGGGTCAGCTGTACGTCAGGACAACCTGCATGATGGACGGCTACTATCACCTGCCAGGGGATACCGGCAGGGTCCTTAAGGATGGCGAGCTCGCAACCGGCGATCTCGCGGAGCAGGAGGAAGACGGCAGGATCCGCATCCTCGGACGTGTCGACGACGTCATCGTCTTTCCGAACGGGCAGAAGGTGTTCTGCCCGGATCTGGAGAAGACGCTCGCAAGGAAAATCGGGACGCAGGTTGCCCTTACCGTGCGGGAGGGGCAGCTCACGCTCGTCGCGGTAGGGGATCACAGGATGCTGCAGGAAGCACAGGACGCGGTGGATGAGGAAAACCGGCACCGTACGCGCGAGCAGCAGATCATAAGGGTTGAGATGCGCGACGAGCCCTTCCCAAGGACGGCGAACGGGAAGCTGCGAAGGTTTATGATCTGACTGGAGGTCTTTCCCTGCGCAGAAAGGAACGGAGCAGACCGTGCCTTCAGGAAGCCGATGCGTCCGGCAGAAACGGGGGAGTTATGAATGATGCGAAGCAGGAAATCCAGGAGAAGCTGACACAGATTCTGACAGAATGCCTGCCGGATCTCGATGCGGACCGGATTCGTCCGGAGTCTGTCATCAGCCGGGACCTCGGCGTGGATTCCATGAATTTCATCCTGATCATCTGCAGGACGGAGTCCGTGTTCGGCATCCGTATCCCGGAGGATAGCTGGCAGCAGATCCGGACGGTGCAGGATGCGGTGGACAAAATCGCGGAGCTCCTGCCCGGCAAGTGACCGTCCGGAATCATCCGGGATATCCTATCAGTTTTTTATGGAAACCGAAATCGCTGACAATCTGATTTATCGCAGGGAGCTGTCCCTGACGGCACTGGATGTGGACCGGTATCAGAGGCTTCGCATGAGCGCGCTGTTCCGGTACCTGCAGCGAAGCGCCGTCATTCATACGACAGAGCTCGGCTGCGGGAAGGACCGGACACTGGAGCGCGGCCTCCTGTGGGTTGTTGCCCGTGTCCGCATCGAGGTGAACCGGCTCCCGGGGTATGAGGATACGGTGGAGCTGGAATCGCGCCCCGGGGATATGATGCACATTATTTTCCCGAGGCACGTCACGCTGAAATCCCCGGAGGGGGAGGAATACCTGCGTGCCACGAGTCTGTGGATGCTGGCCGATGCGAAGACGCGCAGGATGGTGTTCCCTGCCCGGTACGGCATTGAGATTCCGGGATGCAGGGATGACGCCGCAATCCGGGACCTGCCGGAAATCCGTGAAATCCACCCGCAGAGGGAGATGATCCGGACCGTCCGGTATTCGGACATCGATATCAACGGCCATGTCAACAATACGCACTATCCGGACTGGCTGGACGACCTGTTCGACGAGGAGTTCCACCGGACGCACTTCTGGAAGAGCCTGCAGATCAACTACATGAATGAAATACAGGCGGGGAGTGAAGTGCACCTTGGCGTGGAGCAGGCAGGAAACAAGGTTCTGGTTGAGGGAAGGACGGATTCGCAGGTGCGCTTGCGCATGAGCGCGGAGGCGGCGCCAGTGTGAACGGTCTGTCGGCGCGGAATCGTTCGAAACGGGGCGGCTGCGGCATCCGGACTGTGATCCTGCGGGGGTAACCTGAAATCTGATTTAACAGGGAGAGACGATGAGCGACAGAGCATTTGAAATACTGGAGACGAAGGAGCGCATCCTTGCGGACAATGATGCGGTAGCACAGACGGTGCGCAGCAGGATGCGTGAGGAAGGGACGTTTTTCATCAATCTGATGTCGTCCCCGGGAGCAGGCAAGACAACGACACTCGTCCGCACCATTGCCGCCCTGAAGGACCGCTACCGGATCGGTGTGCTGGAAGCGGACGTCGACAGCGACGTCGATGCCAGGACCGTCACGGAAGCCGGCGCGCGGGCAATCCAGCTGCATACCGGCGGCAGCTGCCATATGGACGCCGATATGACGCTGCGCGGGCTGGACGCCTTCGACACGAAGGACCTTGACATCCTGTTCCTCGAGAACGTCGGGAACCTTGTCTGCCCGGCGGAATTCGATGTGGGTGCTGACGCGCGCGTCATGATACTGTCCGTTCCGGAGGGAGATGACAAACCGCTGAAGTACCCGCTGATGTTCCGTGTGAGCGACTGCCTCCTGATCAACAAGACCGACGTGGAGCCGGTTTTTTCTTTCAGTGAGGAGGCATGTCTTCAGAGGGCGAGGAAGCTGAATCCGGACATTGCCTTTTTCCCGCTGTCCGCGAAGACGGGGGACGGGTTCGGCGCCTGGATCCGGTGGCTGACGCAGCGCGTGGAGGCAAAAAGGGAAACCTCTGCTGCGGGATAAAGAGGAGAACGATCCGTGAAAGTCATTGAATTGAAGGAGTCCGTGACCGCGTCCAATGAGGCGGACGCGGAACGGCTCAGGGCAAAAATGAAACAGGAGGGCGTCCTCCTTGTGAACGTGATGTCGTCGCCGGGATCCGGCAAGACGACACTCCTGTCCGCGCTGATCCGCGACAGCAGGGAAACCAAGCTGAAGATCGGCGTGCTGGAAGCGGATATCGCGTCCGATGTCGACGCCGCCGCCGTGGAGAAGCTGGGTGCGAGATCCATCCAGGCACACACGGACGGCATGTGTCATATGGATGCCGGCATGACCGCGCGGGCGCTGGAGGAGATGGGTACGAAGGACCTCGACGTCATCTTCCTCGAAAACGTGGGAAACCTCATCTGTCCCGCGGAGTTTGATACGGGCTCAGGTCTCAATCTCATGATCCTGTCCGTCCCGGAGGGAGATGACAAGCCGCTGAAGTATCCGCTGATGTTCGAGACAAGCGATGCGCTCGTCATCACGAAGACGGATGCGATGCCGTATTTCGACTTTGATGCAAAAAGATGCGCGGAACGGGTGCGGAAGCTGAATCCGGACATCCGGATTTTTCCGGTGTCCGCCGTGACAGGCGATGGCATGCCGGAGCTGGAACACTGGCTTGCGGCAAAGATTTCCGACTGGCAAACAGGAGCATCTCCGGCGAAGAGGTAAACCGTAAACCGAAAAGGGACCTGTCTGCAGAAGTGCCGGACAGGACTTCAGGAGCCGGGTTCAGATTGATCTCCGACAGATGCCTGTACCTCTTCCAGATAGGCTTCCGCGACCTTCGTGCGGTCGAATTCGCGCTCCATTTTCGCGCGGCCCCTCCGGCCCATGGCGGCGCGCTCCGAAACAGTCAGGGACAGGAACCTTTTCAGCGCTTCCGTGAGAGATGACGCGGACTGTGCTTCAAACGTAAAGCCTGTCACACCGCTGTCGACGATCTCCCGGCAGCCGCTGATGCCGGACGCAAGTACCGGCCTTGCGCAGGCGGAAGCCTCCATGAGGACATTGGACATACCCTCGTGATATGTCGGCATGACGACCGCGGAGCAGTCCCGGTACAGCTCGCGCATATCGGGGTGAAAGCCCAGCTGGGTGATCACACCTTCCTTCTCCTTCTCATCCAGGACCTGCTGCCAGTCCTCGTCGCAGTATCCCGCAAGGGTGAAGCGGACCTTGTCACTGTGCAGCGCTTCCGCCGCCTCCAGCAGCTCCCGGATGCCCTTCTCGCGCATGACGCGGCCGACGTACATGAAGTTCACCTCGTCGTGACAGGGATACTCCATCGGCTGCCAGGTCGTAAGGTCCACACCGCTTCCGGATACGAGACGCGTCTTTCCGGACACGAGGCGCTCCCTCTGAAACAGCGCAAGATTCTCCGCATTCTGGAAGAAGACACACGAAGCCTTCTTTAATCCCCTCCGATACAGAAATTCCACAAGGCGCAGCAGCATTCCCTGCTTCTCAAAGGCGGACCCGAGGCCTGTCACGGTCGCGATATACGGGATGCCAAGGCGGGTGCAGACAAATCCTCCGTAGACGTTCGGCTTGATGGTGTAGGTCAGGACGAGGTCCGGCTTCCAGGACCGGAGGAGCCTCCGGTAATCCCGCAGGAGCTTTATGTCCTCGCGCGGATTGACGCCGCGGCGGTTGATGGGAGTGTGAAACACCTTCACACCCTCGTTCTCCAGAAGGCTGGTTTTTACGGTATCAGGAAGACTTGCCGCCACCTCGTAGTGCTGCAGCAGCCGCAGGAGAAACGCGTTGCGGAAATCATAGAGTCCGCCCGAGGAATTTGCGAGGATGAGAATCCGTTTCAATGGACCAGCTCCTCCTTCTTCCGAATCGCCGTTTCGTTGTATTTCATCATATAGATGCCCGTCTCGTAGGAGCCGATCGCGGGAGTGCCTGCCCTGCCCTCGAGGTTTTCAATGACACGGGCGGGGAAGTTGACGCCGCAGGCATAGGCGTGCGGATAGCCGCCGCCGAATCGCGGATTGATCTCGGACAGGTACCAGGTGCCTTCCGGATTGTTGATCCGGTCGTCTTCGGTCTTCTCCTCGTCATGGAAGAGGTCCATGTCGATCATTCCGGCAAAGCCGAGGCTCTCCGCGAATGCCGCGATCTGGCCAAGCAGCTCCTGGTCCTTCACGGAGACTGCCTTGTCCGTTTCCCCGGCACGCATCTTGATCTTCTTTTTGAGGAAGATGTCGGTCACCTTATGGGACAGGAGATCCACATATACGTCACATCCGTATTCCTGGCCGCGCATCAGCTCCTGGATCATGAGGTCGGGCTCGTCCGCCTTCAGCGCGCGGAGCATCTGCCCGTCTCTGACCTCTGTGATATGGATGGAGGCGCTGCCGCCCTGCGGCTTGACAAAGACCGGGAATGAAACAGCTCCCGCATTCATGTCCTGCAGGAATGCATCGGGATCCATCCAGCACTTCTGCGTGGGAATGCCCATGGACAGCAGGCGCTGGTACATCTGGTATTTGTTCAGTGTGAGCTCGCACAGCTCGTACGAGGACACGACGGGCGTTACCCCGATTGCTGTGAAACGGTCGCGGTTCTTGGCAATGAGCGAGAGCTCGGGATCGATGAGCGAGAAGAGGCCGGTGATATGCTCCTTTCGGCAGATGTCCAGAATGCGGTCCAGGTAGTCAGGCGCATCAATGCGCGGGACGATATAGGCAGCGTCCGCGTCATACAGCGCCGGTGCGACGCTGGATGCGTCCGTTGCGACAACCCTCCCCCTGCCTGCAAGTTCCTTCTTAAATGCGCGGACGACGAGATCCCTCGTGCCGGCGGATAAAATCAGTATATTTGTCATGAATACACCTCATCAGCTGATGATGTAAAGACCACTCCACTCCTGCCGATGACTGCACGGATCCGGAACGGTTACAGCGTTTCAACTTTATTCTTTTTACTTTTCACAGATACGGTTCGATTTTCCGGATGGGCTTCATGCCCTGCTGCTTCCGGTAGAGATCGAAATCAATGGTTGTCTGCTCCGTGCCGGAGAGGACGTCCGAGTGATGGACGACCTTGCCGACCGTAGCCTTCACAATGCGCCAGTCCATAGAAAAGCTGACGTTCCGGACGTATTCCAGGTCATAGCGGAAGCGCTGCTCCCAGCCGATGGTATTGCGCCCATTGACCTGCGCAAGCCCCGTGAGGCCGGGGCGGATGTCGTGACGGTGCATCTCCTCCTCCGTGTAATAGGGGAGATATTTGACGAGGAGCGGGCGCGGGCCGACGATGCTCATGTCTCCGCGCAGAATGTTGAGAAACTCCGGCAGTTCATCGAGGCTGGTGCTGCGCAGGATCCGCCCGAAGTGCGTAAGCCTCTCCTCATCCGGCAGCAGATTTCCCTGCGCGTCCTTTGCGTCCGTCATGGAGCGGAACTTCAGCAGGCGGAAGACCTTTCCGTTCCTGCCGGGGCGGTCCTGATGAAAGAAAACGGGACTCCCCAGCTTCACACGTACCAGAATCATCAATACGACAAAAACCGGGCTGATGAGAATCAGCCCGACAAGGGACAGGGTAAAATCCAGAATGCGTTTCCCGACATTGCGGTAAAATTTATGATCGCTCATAGCCTATACTTTACCATATCCCAAGGGCATAATGTGTTATCATCATTAAGTATGCTTCCGCGAGGCGGGCTTCGCCGGCGCAGGGTTACGGACATTTCATGAAACGGAGCTGCCGGGGCAGTGTACCGCA
The DNA here is from genome assembly GCA_900316855.1 of uncultured Lachnospiraceae bacterium. Lineage (GTDB taxonomy): Bacteria > Bacillota > Clostridia > Lachnospirales > Lachnospiraceae > CAG-791. The sequence continues at coordinate 61,496 of ONEK01000001.1, forward strand.
GATCACGATCCGCAGGAGACAACGGGGTAAGGTATGGAGTTATATCAGGATATTTCGAAGAACAACGAGATCCAGACAGTCGTTCAGCAGATTCTGGCAGATTATAAGAAGGGCCGGGAGATCGACAAGATGGATGTGTTCCACCAGCCGGACCAGGACAAGATTGAGGACATCATCCGGAAGATGTTCCGTATCCTGTTCCCGGGGTATTACAGGGACCGCGCCTATAAGGGCTTCAACGAGGACAACCGCCTGTCGGTGGTGATTGAGGACGTCATGTACAACCTGCAGAAGCAGATTGCCATCGTCCTGCGTTACAACAAAAAGTATGAGAAGGCAGGCGATGAGGTTATCACATCCATCGCCGGCTGCATCACGAACACATTTGCCCGCAGGATTCCCACGATTCGCGAATATGTGGAAACAGACCTGGAGGCAACGTTCGAGGGCGATCCGGCGGCTTCCTCCATGGATGAGATCATCCTGTGCTATCCCGGCCTGTACGCTACCGTATTGAACCGGATTGCGCATGAGCTGTTCCTCCTCGAGGTTCCGCTTATCCCCCGCATCATCACCGAGTACGCGCACAATAAGACCGGCATTGATATTCACCCCGGCGCAACGATCGGGAAATATTTCATGATCGACCATGGCACCGGCGTCGTCGTGGGCTCCACGACCATCATCGGCGAGCATGTCAAGGTGTACCAGGGCGTGACACTCGGCGCACTGTCCACCCGTCTCGGACAGCAGCTGCACGGCAAGAAGCGCCATCCCACGATCGAGGATTACGTCACCATCTATTCCGGTGCTTCCATCCTGGGAGGCGAGACGGTTATCGGGCGCAATTCCGTCATCGGCTCCAATGCGTTCATCACAAGGTCCGTTGCGGAGAACTCACGCGTCTCCATCAAGAACCAGGAGATGCACATCAAGCACTCCGACGGCGAGGATACCTTCGAGGAAAAGCCCATGGAAGAGGACCAGACGTGGTTCTACATCATCTGAGATATTGCGAGATTGAAAATCATCCGGTTCCCTGTTATGATAGGCAGTAATCAGCGATCCGGCTGGTTTTGAGTGAGTAAATACAGATTCGGAGGACAAATCTTATGAAGCACATTATGACCTTAAATACACGTGACATGGCAAAGAGCGCTGAGAACGGCGGCTGCGGCGAGTGCCAGACTTCCTGCCAGAGCGCCTGCAAGACGAGCTGCGGCATCGCAAACCAGAACTGCGAGAACGAGAACAGATAACTGCCGGTTCGTGCGAACGGATTTCAAGTCTGCCGGAACACCTGTAAAGCGGGTGGTCCGGCAGCTTTCTGTCTAAGGAATTTTTATGATTCATCAGTACAAATTGAACGGATACAACATTGTCCTGGACACCTATTCCGCATCGGTCCATGTGACGGACGATGCCAGCTATGACGCGATTGCGATGCTGGATCAGGGGATGGACCGGACAGCGATCGGCGACAGGCTGAAGCAGCACTATGCCGGGGACGGCTTGACAGACGCGGACGTCGCGGATATCTTCGCGGATATTGACGCGCTGATTGCCGATCAGAAGCTGTTCACGGAGGACGTTTTCAAGGATAAAGCCTTCGACCTCAAGAACCGCTCGAATGTTGTGAAGGCGCTGTGCCTTCTGGTGGCTCACACCTGCAACCTGAACTGCTCGTATTGCTTCGCTTCACAGGGGAGGTTTGACAACAAGACGGGATTGATGAGCTTCGAGACCGGAAAGCGCGCCCTGGACTTCCTCGTTGAGAATTCGGGCTTTCGCAGGAACCTGGAGGTAGACTTCTTCGGCGGTGAGCCGCTTGTCAATTTCGACGTGTGCAGACAGCTCGTAGCTTACGCGCGGTCCATCGAGAAGGAGAAAAAGAAGAACTTCCGCTTCACGCTGACCACAAACGGTGTCAACGTAAACGACGAGGTCATCGAGTGGGCGAATAAGGAATGCTACAACGTGGTTCTGTCCCTGGACGGACGCAAAGATGTCAACGACCGTTTCCGCGTGGACAAGGCAGGAAACGGCTCCTATGACCGGATCGTGCCGAACTTTCAGAAGTTCGTGAAGGCAAGGGGCGGTAAGGGCTATTATATGCGCGGTACCTTCACGCACTTCAACACGGACTTTACGAAGGATATCTTCCACATGGCGGATGACCTTGGCTTCTCCCAGCTGTCCATGGAGCCGGTTGTGGCGGATCCCTCCTCCCCGGGCGCGCTGACGAGGGAGGATCTGCCGGAGGTTTTCCGGCAGTACGAGATCCTGGCGAAGGACATGATCCGGCGTGAAAAGGAAGGAAAGCCGATCACGTTCTACCACTATATGATCAATCTGGAGGGCGGGCCGTGTATTTACAAGAGGATCTCGGGCTGCGGCTCCGGGACGGAATACATGGCGGTGACGGCAACGGGAGACCTGTACCCCTGCCATCAGTTCGTCGGGGATGAGAATTACCGACTGGGCAATATCTGGGACGGTGTGACCAATACGGCGCTGCGCGATGAGTTCAAGCTGTGCAACGTCTACGCAAGGCACGACTGCGACAACTGCTGGGCGAAGCTGTACTGCTCCGGAGGGTGTGCGGCCAACGCCTATCACGCGACCGGGGACATCCATGGCACATACGAGATGGGCTGTGAGATCTTCCGCAAGAGGATTGAGTGTGCCATTATGATCAAGGCGGCAGAGATGCAGATGCAGAGTCAGGCGGACTGAAGGGTCCGCCGGAAGATCAGTGATGAGCCCGGCTGGCAGCTGACTGCAGGACAGGCACCTGCGCGGCGAGGACGGGATCTGCGTCCTTTTGATAGGGGAAGCCGATGCGGTCGAGGAAGGCGGGGATTTTCTCCGCTTCTTCCCGGCCCTGGCGGTAAAGGTCCATCTGCATGTCGCGGTCGATCGTGAGCGTCTTGAGGTTCCCGATGTCCGTGGGCGCCAGGATGAGGCACTTTCCCTCCTTTTCCAGGCGCTTCGCGTACGCGACACCGTTGTTGTAGGTGACGGCGCGGTTTGCGAGAGCGGCAGCGAGCTTCGGATATTTGTGCTTCAGGAAGAGAGCCGCCTCACGGGAGTCCTTCTCCGAGGTGCGGATGAGGTCCCGGGGCTTTGTCAGGATGAGGATGAACTCCGTGCACCCATCGCTGAGTGCCTGATCAATCGGCACGGGGTCGCAGATGCCGCCGTCGTAATAGGGGACGCCGTCGATCACGAACGGCCGGTCAACGATCGGAACGTTGCAGGATGCCATGATCGGCCGGAAATCGTTGTGATGGATGCCGCTCTTGTCGAAATAGTGCGCCCTGCCGGTCAGGGCATTGGAGGCGACAATCTTAAACGGCATCTTATCCTGCGAAAACCGCTCCCAGATAATGGGATTTTCACCGCCCTCATTGGTAAGCGTTCCGTAGATATACTGAAGGTTGATGAATGAGCGGTGACGGAGGAAATTGCCCCAGCCCATGTATTCGCGCCGCTGCGGATAATCCGCGTAGAAGGGGATGTTGCGCCCGTGCTGCCGGGAAATATAGGATGCAATGTTGGCGCTGCCCGCCGAGACCCCGATGCCGTAATCGAAGTTCACGCCGTGCTCCATGCACCAGTCGAATATTCCCGCACCGAAAATATCGCGGAGACCTCCGCCGACATCAATGACACCCAGCATTGTACTGCACCCTGCCTTCCTTCCGCGGATCCGGAATACCTGCGCGAGCACTGCGGCGGGCATACGGATCCGGGTAAGTAATAAGATAGATCTGATTTGATACAAAGACCCTTTACGGCCTATGATAGAAGGGCTGAACAACACAGGATCCCTTCCAGACTGCTTCCTTCCATAATAAAAAAACGGCAGTCGGGGGGAAAGTAACAATTTTCGCGAAGTGGGCAACCTGAGTGCCAGGGGTATTTATGAAAAAAAGACTGAATCTGCAGCAGATTGAACAGCTGATCACGGCAGCCGAGATGGCGCGCGGAAACGCTTACGCACCGTACTCCAATTATCTCGTCGGGGCAGCGCTCCTGTGCGATGACGGCAATATTATTACGGGCTGCAACGTGGAGAACGCAAGCTTCGGCGCGACGAACTGTGCGGAGCGGAACGCGCTCTTTGCAGCGATCGGGGAAGGGTATCGTGCGTTCCGGGCAATTGGTATCGTCGCTGGACCGGAAAATGAGAGCTATGTGCGCGGCGGCTCGTATCAGGGAGACCTGAAGGATCTGGATTACCCCTCGCCCTGCGGCATCTGCAGGCAGGCGCTCCGGGAGTTCGTATCCCCGAAGGAGTTTCAGGTGATCCTGGCCAAGACGGTGAACGATTACCGGATTCTGACGCTGGAGCAGCTGCTGCCGGAGAGCTTCGGACCGGAATTCCTGTGAGCGGACCAGCCCATGAATATCCTGTCCGGCTCGTTCCTGCTGCTTTTTATCCTCGTCTTCGCAGCCTGCGCGCTGTGCCCGCGGCGTTACCGCTTCTGGGTGCTGTTTGCCGCAGGCCTGGTCTTTTATACCCTCGGGCAGGGGGTATCCGTCGCAGCGCTCCTGCTGTGCTGGATCTGGACGTATGCCGGGGGACTGTGCATCGCCGCGGGCAGGGACGAAAAGATGCGAAGGTCCATGTACCGGCTGTTCTTCCTTGGAAACCTTGGGTTCCTTGCGCTCGCAAAGGTTCTGGATCTCATTAACGGCACGGACAGCGCTTTCGTGCTTCCTGTCGGGATGTCGTTTTATGTATTTCAGACCTGCACGTACCTCGGCGATGTGTATCGGGGGAAGCTTAAGCCGGAGAGAAATCCCATCCGTTACGGAGCCTTTGCGGCGTTTTTCCCGACGCTTCTGTCCGGGCCGATTACAAGATCACGCGATTTCCTGCCGCAGCTCCTGAAGGAGCCGGACCGGACGCCGGAGGGAGAGCGCAGGGAGTATGAGCTGCGGCTGCACGGCCTTACGCTGTTCCTGTGGGGCATGGCGGTCAAGCTGTTTGTCTCGAACCGGCTGAGTCCTGCCGTTGCGTACATTTTCGATCAGGCGGGCTTCTTCACCGGAATTTACTGCCTGATGGCGGCAATGCTGTTTTCCCTGCAGCTGTACGCGGATTTTGCATCCTACAGCGATATGGCAATCGGTCTTGCCGCGATGCTGGGCTATAAGCTGCCGCGCAACTTCGACAATCCGTTCCTTGCCGTGAACCTGACACAGCTGTGGAACCGGTGGCACGTCACGCTGAACGACTGGTTTATCGAGAATGTCTACATCCCTCTCGGCGGCAGCAGGAAGGGAAGGGCGAGAAAATATCTGAACGAAATGGCGGTGTTCCTCGTCTCCGGACTCTGGCACGGCCAGGGGCTGCATTTCCTGTTCTGGGGGATTTATAACGGCGCGCTGATGATCCTCGGGCAGTGGACGGAACCGGTGCGGGTGAGGCTGCGTGCGAAGCTGAGGCTCACGGATTCCCGGATCCTTGTCTGGATCCGGCGGCTGATGGTCTTCCTGCTGTTCTCCATGACGTTTATCTTCTTCCGCGCGGATTCCGTGGGTGTGGGGCTCATGATGACGGGGAAGATCCTGCGGATCCGCCCGTCGGACCTTATCGGCTTCTATCCGCAGCAGCTGTTCGGGAAGGATAACGTGAACTTCGCTGTATCCCTGCTGCTGGCGGCGGTCTTCCTTATCGTGCAGTATTTACGAAGTGACGATATGCCGCGGCTTTTCCGGGGGCGTAACGGCGCGCCCCTGCGGGAGCGGAGCATGGAGCTGCTGCACAGGATGCCCGCCGCGGCGTTCCGGTGCCTTCTTGCCTTCCTCCTTGCGGCATCCGTGTTCGCCCTGTGCGGCTCCGCGACGACACTGAACACCAGCTTCATCTATTACGCATTCTGAAAAGATACTGATCAAAATCATGAAAAGATTCCTTGCGGCCGCGGGTTCTGTCGCAGCCCTTGCGGCCGCGGCAATTGCAATACTGTTTTTCGGGATCGTCTCGTTTCCGCGGGGCGTTTTTTCGCATACCTACCAGAGCGTCATTCAGGATAAGGTCCGCTATTACGAGCAGACTAAGGGACGCAGGCTCATTCTGGTCGGCGGAAGCTCCGCGGCCTACGGGATCGATGAGGAGAGGCTGGAGCAGGAGACCGGCTGCAAGGTTGCGAACCTGGGCCTGTACGGCGGACTGGGAGACCTGTTCCAGACACAGCTCGTCCGGGCAAACCTGCAGGCGGGCGATCTCGTCGTTCTCGCTTACGAGTACAACTGGATCGACGAGGAGTCGTTTACGACGATCCCGGCGGACATGGTCATGTCCGGCATTGATGACGACCTGCCCCTGTATCGCTTCGTTCCCCTGCGGCAGTGGCCGTCTGTCCTGGGATACCTGTTCCCCTACGCGGCGAAGAAGGCGGAGTACGCGAAAAACCCCGGCGAGGACATCCACCATACCCTGTTCGATGAGAACGGTCGGCTCACGGAGGACCGGCCGGAATCACTCCTTCTGGATTACGCGGAAAACCCGGAGGCGCAGAATCCCGTGGACCTTGCCGGCAGACATGTCTCCCGGGAGAGCGCGGCCTACCTGTCCGCGTTCCGTACCTATGTGGAGAGACGGGGCGCCCGCGTCGTGATGGCGGCACCGCCTCTCCTTGCGGATGCCGTTTCCTGTGATCCGGAGGAGTTTGACCGGATTGTTTCGGAGACGGAGGACCTTACAGGCATCGAATGGATTTCGCGGCCGCAGGATTATTTCTACCCCGCGGAGTATATGTACGATACGGTCTACCACTGCAACAGCGAGGGTGCGCGCATCCGGACAGACATGCTGTACGCGGACCTCGACTCGCACGAGCTCACGGCGGACTGGCGGTGATGCCGCGTCGGACCTGACGCGGAGTGCAGGAGCCGTTGATTTATAGTAAAATTGCGTAAGCAGCGCCGGGCGAAGCGGTGCGCGGATTCCGGATGTTGGCAGAATTGCGGAAGCTGCGCAGCAGCGGAGCAATTCGTGCGTCATGGATATTGTGCCAGGTATCCAAAGCACAAATCGACTTCGGGCTTGCCCGAAAGGCGGTTTTGTATTGCGTCATGATTGCGTACAGGAAGCGAACGACAGCATGGAAAAAGCGGAGAAAAGCAAAAGCATCTATATCTGTCATACGTTCTACCATGTCTATGTCGCCGCACTGAAGGAGCTGGAGAGGATCCGGCAGGGTCAGGGCGGGGAGCGGGCGGATCTCATGCTGTCTGCGATGTCGACGGATTTCGGGGACCTCGAAAAGCGCGTGAGGGAGAGCGGGATCTTCCGGGACGTCATCCGGTTCGGGGAGAAGGACTGGACGTTTTTTCCGGAGCTGGTTCCTCTTAAGAAGGACACCGGGTCCCTCGTCCGCAATATGCTTCAGCGGGTCAGGTTCTGCAGAAGGCTCGGGGATCTCGAGGCGGATTATGTGCCGGTGGATCTTAAGGCTTACCGGGATATCTATGTATTCTGCGATTCCGATCCCATCGGCTACTACCTGTCGCGCAGGAAGATTTATTACCACGCACTCGAGGACGGGCTCAACTGTCTCCGCTACCGTGATACCGCGGTGGAGGACAACAGGGGACACTTTGCCTTCAAGGCATGGATGGCAAAGCGGGGGCTGATTTTCATCCAGAACGGATACGGGAAGTACTGCCTGGACATGGAGGTAAACGACCTGTCCGCACTCGACCATCCCATCCCGAATATGAAGGAGTGCAGCAGGGAGGAGCTCGTCTCACACCTGACGCCGGAGGATCGGGAGAAGCTGTGCAGCATGTTTATCGCAAACCGGAAGGAACTCGACGATACCCTGCGCGAGGCAAAGAACGCGGGGATGCCGCTCGTCCTCATCCTGACGGAGCCGCTGTGTCAGGATTTAAGTGTCCGGGAGCGGCTGTTCCGGGACATGATTGCGGAGTACGGAACCATCGGGGACAGGAAGGCACGGATCGTCATCAAGCCGCACCCCAGGGACCTTCTGGATTATCACAGGATCTTTCCGGAGCATGTGATTCTGGATTCCCGTTTCCCGATGGAGATCCTGAATTTTACGGGAGCGGAATTTGACCGCGTCGTGACCGTTTACACCGTTCCGTCCGGCATTCACTGCGCGAGGCAGAAGATCTACCTCGGCAATGAATACATGGACCGTTACGAGGACCCCGCGCTTCACGCGAAGGTGAAAAATTCCGTAAAAAGCGTCACCGGCGGGTGATGGGGAAGGCCCGGCCGCGGGCCGTAAGTTGAGGTAGTTTATGCTGGAAACCATGCGCAGGCTGAATGTCCTGCTGGACCGCAGACAGAAAATACATATGGCGCTGCTCGTTGTAGTCATGCTGGTGGGTGCGGTCCTGGAGGCACTGGGCATTACACTGATCATTCCGATCCTGCAGGCAGTTGTCGATCCGGACTCCATCCGGGAGAACCGTTACCACATGGGCGACCTGTACCGGATGCTCGGCATGCATTCCGTGACGGAGTTTGCCGTCGTCATGATGGCAGCCATCGTCGTCGTATACGCCGTCAAATCCATCTACCTGTATTTCGAGCAGGTACTGCTGCTCCGCTTTATCTACACCAACCAGTTTGCAACGTCCAACCGCATGATGATCAATTTCATGAAGCGGCCGTACGAGTATTATCTGAACGCCAACACGTCGGTGATCCAGCGCAACATCACCTCGGACATCAATAACGTATACGCCCTGATCCTGAATATCCTCCAGCTGACGAGCGAGATGATCGTCTTCGTCATTCTGGTGCTGGTGCTGCTGGCTGTGGACCCGAAGATGACGCTGATCATTGCGGCGCTCCTCATTGCGGTGCTGCTCGTCATCCGGCGGTTCATCAAGCCGGTGATGCTCAAAGCCGGCAAGGACAATCAGGATTATTACGCCGGGCTGTACAAGTGGATCGCGGAATCCGTGGATGCCGTCAAGGAAATCAAGATCGCGAACCGCGAAAATTACTTCATCAGCGAATACAGCAGGTGCGGCGACGGTTATGTGAGGGCGGTGCAGAAATACACGCTCTTCTCCTCGACGCCGCGGCTTCTCATTGAGTTCATTTTCATCGCGGGACTTGTGCTCTACATGATTTTCACCGTGTTGACCTCCGGCAATGACCTGACGGGCCTTGTGCCCCAGCTGGGCGTGTTCGCGCTCGCAGCGGCAAGGCTTTTGCCCTCCGCAAACCGGATGAACACCTATATCACGAACATCTCATATTTCCAGCCGTTTCTTGGCAATGTCTCGGAGAATCTGCAGGAGGAAATTCACGACAGGAACATTTCGTACCGCGTGGAGGATTATGACCCTTGCGCCCGCGCGGCTAAGCTTCCCGTGCACAGAACGATCGAGCTGAGGGATATTACATACCGTTACCCGAACTCGGACAGGAACATCTTCACAGACGCCTGTGTGACATTCCCTGTCGGGAAATCCATCGGCATCGTCGGCGCCTCGGGAGGCGGCAAGACCACGCTCATCGACATCATGCTGGGACTCCTGAAGCCTTCCGGAGGACAGATCCTGGCGGACGGTGTTGATGTCAGGACGAATTACCAGGGATGGCTCGGCAATATCGGCTATATCCCGCAGTCCATCTACATGCTGGATACCACCATCCGCAAAAATGTTGCCTTCGGTGTGCCGGATGACAGAATTGATGACGGCAAGGTCTGGCACGCGCTGAAGGAGGCGCGTCTCGACGAGCATGTCCGCTCGCTTCCCGAGGGACTTGATACGAGGATCGGCCAGCACGGCATCCGCTTCTCCGGAGGACAGCGGCAGAGGATCGGCATCGCGCGGGCACTGTTCGAGGATCCGGAGGTGCTGGTGCTGGACGAGGCGACATCCGCCCTTGACAATGAGACGGAAGCAGCCATCATGGATTCCATCAACAGCCTGCACGGCAGGAAGACGCTGATCATCATCGCGCACAGGCTCGAGACCATCGAGAAGTGCGATCTTGTGTACCGGGTCTGTGACGGCAGGATCGAAGAGACTACACTGGAGGAATACCGGAAATCCGAGGAGGGAAGACCGGATTCCGGCCTGGATTGGGAAAGCGGGACGAAGCAGTGACCAGAGCGCCGGCCGCGGAAGCGGGGAAAAAGAGAAACGCATCGTTTGAGCTGCTCAGGATCTATGCCATCCTGACGATCATGGTGCTGCATTACCAGAACTGGTCCGGCGCGCTCCTGGCGCCCGGAAAGGACGCGGCAGCGGTCAATTACCTGTGCGAACTGCTGGAGAGCTTCTGCATTCCGACGCTTGCGACGTATGTGATGATCAGCGGATACTTCGACCATTCGACGGCGCTGCGCTGGAAGAAGCTGGTGAAACTGTGGCTGCAGGTGGAATTCTATTCGGTCGGCATTCACGCCGTGCTGCTGGCACTGGGAGCCCCGGTTAAGACCGATAACGTCTGGGACCTTGCGAGAATCGTGCTGCCGGTCATGACGAGCCATTACTGGTTTGTGACTGCGTTTGTCGTCATGGAGATCCTGACGCCGGTGTTCAACGCTGCGGCAGACCACATGAACCGGAAGGCGCTGAAGGTTGTCATCCTCGGGATGCTGGTATATTTCAGTCTCCTCAAGAGCGTCGTCCCGATTCACCTCGCCGCGGACGGGGAGGGATATGATTTCGGATTCTTCCTGCTGATCTACCTGATTGCCGTCTATCTCAGGAAATACGGCGCGCCGCGCTTTGCCGCGGGGCACAGGGCCATCGCCCTGTATGCGGGCAGCAGCCTTGTGATTTTCCTTCTCACAGTGACGGCTTACTCCGTAAACCGGAGGACCGGGTCGTTCAGCTATCTCATGAGCCTGCCGCTTCATCTGAATTTCATTGTCACGATTGCGGGGAGCGTGGGTCTGTTCCTTGCGTTCTCGCAGCTGAGGATTCCGGAAGGAAAAGCGGCGGATTTCATCCGGGGCATCGCACCGCTGACGTTCGGCGTTTACCTCATTCACTGCCATGTGGATGTGGAGAAGGTATGGCCTTCGTTCTTCGCCGCCGTGATCGGCGGATATCCGCGGAATCCGGTTCTGTTTGTCCTGTGGATGCTGGCCGTCATTGTAGTGATGTTTGGATTCTGCTGCGCCGTGGACGCGCTGCGCAGGAAGCTGTTTGCGCTGGCGGCCCGCTGCGCCGGAAACAGGAGCTGAAGGCTGGCACATATCCGGGAAGCTCATGCGGACCTGCGGCGGTGAAAACGGCACCGCGGTACAGAAGGTAAGGAGATCGCGTGGAAACAAGGGTTCAACAATGTTTAAAGAGACTGTCACGCCTTCAGCGGCCCTTTGAGCGGGTGCTGCTGCCGGTCATTCTGTTTCTGTGGCCGTTTGTCGGCTGCGGAAGCGGCGTCGATCTCACGGATACGATGTACTCGCTGGGCAATTACGAGACGCTGCGGGGCGGCATGTGGTATTTCGCGACATTCCTCGCAAATGTGACGGGGCGGTTCCTGATGAAGCTGCCGTTCGGCAGCGGCATTGCGGCCATGCAGTGCAAGGCGGCGCTTCTTGTGAGCATCACGGTTCTTATCGTCTACTACACGCTGCAGCATCTGATGCCCGGCTGGATGATTTTCATCGGGGAAATCATCGCCGTGTCGCTCTCCTGGGGGCCCCTGGTCATCCTGTACAATACGCTGTCCTATCTGTTCCTGACGTTTGGCGTCCTGTGCCTGTTTCTCGCCGTGACCGGAGTTCCGAGGAAGAGGAAATGGTATGTGCTGGCGGGTATATTCCTGGGGCTGAACGTGTTTGTCCGGTTCTCGAACCTGACGCAGGCAGCTCTGATCCTCGCGGTGTGGTTTGAGGAGCGGATCGCGAAGCGTGACCGGAAAGAGGCATGGAAGGATACCGGCGCCTGCGCCGGCGGCTTTGCCCTCGGGGCAGGAGCGGTTTTTCTGCTGATCTGCGCTTTTTACGGTGCCGGAACCTATTTCGGCGCCGTGGAACAGCTGCTTCACCTGGACGGCGGTTATACGCTCCCGGAAATGCTGGGTGCGACGGCGGCAGCGTATATTACTGCACTGAAGTGGACGTTTTATCTCGCGGCGGGCATGTTCCTGGGGACGATGTTTTTCATGATGCCGCTGCTGTCCCGTGTCTGCCGGATCAAGAAGGTTCTGTACCTTGCGGGCATTGCCGTTCTCATCCGTTTCTTCTACGGAAGAGGCATGTTCACCGTTAACTATCAGGACTACTGGTGCATGTTCGAGTGGGCCATGATTTTCATTCTGCTCACCGTCCTGCTGGACGTCATTTTCATCGCGGGAAGGTTTGCCGCGACAACGGACGAGCGGTTCCTCGCCGCGGTATCACTGATCCTGATCCTCATCAGTCCGCTTGGCTCCAACAACTATACGTTCCCGATTCTCCTGAACCTGTATGTGACGGCGCCCTATACGCTGTGGATGTTCCGCAGGATCTGGCAGGAGACGCGGCACGTCCGCGGGCATTCCGCCTGGCATCTCATGGCGGGTGCGGTCATTGCCATGGTCATCGTGCAGGGTATCCTGTTTCACTGCAGCTACTCGTTCCGGGACGGCACGGACGGGACGGCACGGAACGCTGTGATGAGCGGCATTCCCCGCGCGGAGGGCATGCATACTACCCCGGATAACGCACGGGAGCTGGAGCAGCTGAATCGGTTTCTGCAGGAGAAAGGTCTGCTGGAGGGGAAGGTCCTCAGCATGGGAGACATCCCGGGTATCAGCTACCTGTATGAAATGGAACCGGCCATTTCCACGGCCTGGCCGGACCTCGACAGCTTCTCCGCGGAGCAGTTCGCGGCAGACCTCGATGCCCTGGAGGAGCCGCCGCTTGTCATTCTGAAAACGGACCCGGATCATGCGTGGCTCAAGCAGGACCAGGGCACTGCGGACGGCGAGGAGCTTCCTGTCCTGAAGAAGGCGAAGCTCTTACAGGAATATCTGGACCGGAATTCCTACAGGACCATTTACGAGAGCGGCGTTTATACCGTGAAAGAGAGGCAGTCATCGTGACGTACAAAATTCCCTTTAACATTCCGCCCTATGCGGGCGGGGAGCTGGAAAACCTGAAAACCGCCTGCGAGGTCAACCACAAGATCTGCGGCGACGGACCGTTCACGAAGTGGTGCAAGGAATGGATCGAGCAGCGGACCGGGACGGCGGAATGCCTGCTCACGACATCCGGAACGGACGCGCTCGAGCTGGCCGCCCTGCTGACGCACGTGCAGCCGGGGGATGAGGTCATCATGCCCGCGTACACATTCTGCTCGACGGCAGACGCCTTCGTCCTGCGCGGCGCGGTCCCTGTCTTCGTGGACATCCGGCCCGATACGATGAATATCGATGAGACGAAGATCGAGGACGCCATCACGGACCGGACCCGTGTCATCGTCTGTGTCCACTACGCGGGCGTTGCCTGCGAGATGGATACGATCCTGGACATTGCACGGCGTCATCATCTGCAGGTTGTCGAGGACGCGGCGCAGGCGGTGATGAGCACGTACAAGGGGAAGGCCCTCGGCGCGATCGGCGATTACGGCTGCTACAGCTTCCATGAGACCAAAAACTACTCCATGGGAGAGGGCGGCGCCACCCTGATCCAGGATGCCGCTATGGCAGAGGAAGCGGAGATCATCCGCGAGAAGGGAACGAACCGGAGCCAGTTCTTCCGGGGTCAGGTGGACAAGTATACGTGGGTGAATTACGGCTCGTCCTACCTTCCGAGTGAGCTGAACGCTGCCTATCTCGCCGCCCAGCTGAAAATTGCAGATAAGATCAACAACGCGCGCCTTGCAAGATGGCAGCAGTATTACGAGGAGCTGACGCCCCTGTCACAGGCTGGCCGCATCGAGCTTCCGGCTGTGCCGGAGGGCTGTGTTCACAACGCGCACATGTTCTATATAAAATGCCGTGACATCGACGAACGCCAGCAGCTGATCAATACGCTGAAGGATCACAGTATTCTTGCCGTGTTCCACTACATTCCGCTGCATACCGCTCCGGCGGGCAGGAAGTTCTGCCGTTTTCACGGCGAGGACCGGTACACGACGAAGGAGAGCGAGCGCCTCCTGCGCCTGCCGATGTACTACACGCTGACGGAAGACAACGTGGACGAGGTTGTGTCGGTGGTGAGGGAGTTCTACCGCACGCATTGAGATACCGGCCGGTGATGGATACCCGCCGGTGCAGGCATCAGGCAAGCATGACAGACCAAAAAGAGCTACAACATAACAGGCGGCGGCTTCAGCCTGCCATCCCGGCAGCGCTGGCAGCGCTTGCCGCCGGATGTATCATCCTCGCTGCGGCGGGCGGCGCCTGGCATGATCTCAACGACGACGTCCTCATTGATCACATCCTGTCGGGCTCGTACACGGGGACACCGGAGTTTCGCAGCATCCAGAACCTCTTCCCGTTCAGTCTGGCAATCGCCGCACTCTATCGGGTGACAGACGCGGTTCCGTGGTACGGCGGAGCCCTGATCCTCCTGCAGCTCGTCAGCCTGTTCGTGATCCTGCTGCGGACCGGAAGAGCGGTGAGGAACGCAAAAAAGAGAATCGCCCTTGCGATACTCTTCGGACTTCTGTATGTCACCCTCGCACTGCCGCACCTTGTCTTCATCCAGTATTCCATGACCGTGGGGATGCTCTGCACAGCGGCGGCATGCTGGTTCCTGACGGTGCCGGATGCCGCCTTCACGCCCTGTGCGGGCGGGACACGCCGCCCCGGGAGGGAGTGCGCCGGTGCCGTAGTCTTTCTGTCCGCCGGCTTTCTCATCCGTTCCGAGATGATGCTGTTCCTCCTGCCGCTTGCGGGAGCCGCCTTCCTGCTCCGCGCGGCAGCGGCCCTTACGGGGAACGTCCTGTCCGGAGAACCCGGAAGCGGGATCGTACCGGAAACGCAGCAGGCAGATACGACCGGGGGAAGGCTGAAACGGATCCTGAGGAATACGCTCACGGTATTCGTTCCGATCCTTGCGGTGATGGTGACCGCTGCCGGGGTGGATGCCGCAGCGTATCACGCAGGCAGCTGGCGGGAGTTCCGGAACCTGTTCGATGCGAGGACGCAGCTGTATGATTTCGAGACCATCCCGCCCTATGAGGGGAATGAAGCTTTTTACCGGGAAATCGGCTTCGGCCCTGAGGATGTAGAGCTGCTCGAAAACTACAACTATGCCCTGGATGATAAAATCAACGCGGCCTCCCTGCAGGCTGTCGCGGATTACGCGAAGACGGCGGGACAGCGGCCGGCTGGTGACCGGATGAGAACGGCTCTGTGGGATTACCGGCACACTTTCCTTGCACGGGACGAGCTTCCCTATAACCTCATCGTCGCCGTTCTGTACGGCCTCGTCCTGTATCTTTCGGCGCTCCGCCTCGGCACGGCGGGGCTGCTGCAGAGGCTTCCCGGGAAGGAAGGGACCGGCCCGGGGACACGGGGCGGAGCTGCCTTCGATCTTCTGAGTGCTGCCTTTGTGTTCCTCATCCGGAGCGGCCTGTGGATGTATCTGGAGTACAACCGCAGGCCGGTCACCCGGCTGACGCACAGCCTGTACCTCATGGAGGCGCTGCTCCTTTTATGGATTCTGTTCCGGGAGGATCTGTCCGGCGTTCCGCAGGCGGAGTCTTCGCCGGAGGTTTTGCTGAACCGGGTGAGAAGGATCCGCTTCGCAGCAAAATACAGCGTGCTGCTGGCCATCCTTGCGGCGGCGCTGTCCGTGCAGGTCCGCGGAATCCGTTCGGAGCTCGCACTAAGGGAGGCGGCCAACAGGCCGTACACAGCGCTCCTTGATTACTGCGCAGCGCATCCGGAATCCTCTTATTATCTCGACGTCTATTCGACGGTCAGTTTTTCGGAGAGGATCCGGGGGTCTGAGGATATCCCGGGCAATTTCGACCTGTTGGGAGGATGGGCTGCGTACAGCCCTCTCTGGAAGCAGAAGGCGGAACAGCTCGGCGCAGCAGAGGGCCCGTTTACAGGCCTCCTGCAGGAGGACAGCCGCTTCGTCGTCCGAAACGGGGAGGATCTCTCCTGGCTGCGGGAATTTTATGCGGGACGGGGCATCACGGTTCAGACGGAGACGGTGGATGAGATCGGGGGCTTTTTTGACGTTGTCTGCCTTTCGGAAACAGAATGAGGAACGGGAAAGATGTCGGATTGTATTGATTTAAAGGGCAGGGAGCTGCCCCACTATGTGGAGACCTCACCCCGTCTGAACTTAAGGCTCATGACGGAGGAAGACTCCCGGCGGATCGTGGACTGGCGGAATGAGCCGCGGGTCATGCAGAATTATATATACCGGAAGCCGTTCACCCTGGAGGGACAGCTGCAGTATTTCCGGGAGAAGATCGCGACAGGAGAGGTGATCCAGTTTATCGCCGAGGAGCCGTCAGGACGTCCCGTCGGCTGTACGGTACTGAACGATTTCTGCGTGAAGGAAGGGCACGGGGAATACGGCATGTTCATCGGGGAGCCGGACGCGGCGGGAAAGGGCTACAGCCCCCTCATGGTGAAGATGACACTGGACTTTGCCTACGACGTGCTGGGCCTTTCCCGGATCGTTTGCCGGATTTTCACGGATAATGTTCCGAGCTGGAAGGGGTGCGAGAGGGGAGGCTTCCGGATTGCCGGGACGCTTCCTGACGTCGAGTGCACGGACGGGACCCGCAAGGACATGTACCTGCTGGAAGCCCGGAAGGAGAAAAGAGTAATCAGCCTATGAAGATCAGCTATGTAATCCCCTGCTACCACTGTGCGAAAACGCTTCCGGGCGTGGTGCGGGAAATTGATGAAACAATGAAGGCCATGCCGCAGTACCGGTACGAAGTCATCATGGTGAATGACGGCTCGGGACAGGAGACGGAGGACGTGATCTGGGATCTCTGCCGCAGAGCGGAGGGACATGAGCGGCACGGCATCGGCTTTGCGAGGAACTTCGGACAGCACGCAGCCCTCATGGCAGGCATCCGGAGGGCAGACGGGGATATTCTCGTCTGCCTGGATGACGACGGACAGACGCCGGCGAGCGAGGCAGGCAGGCTCATCCGGGCTATTGAGGACGGAGCGGATGCTGCCTACGCGAGCTATGAGCACAAGCAGCACTCCGTATTCCGCAATTTCGGCTCCGCTGTCAACGAATGGATGTGCGAGGTCATGCTCGGCAAGCCGAAGGACCTGTATGTTTCGAGCTATTTTGCCATGCGCAGATTTATCCGGGACGAGGTGATCCGCTATGAGAACTCCTACCCGTATCTTTTGGGCCTCGTTCTGCGCTCCACGACCAACATCGTCAACGTGCCGGTGAATCATCGCGCCAGGAAGGTCGGAAAGAGCGGCTATACGCTGCCGAAGCTCCTCGCGCTGTGGATGAACGGGTTTACGGCTTTCTCCATCAAGCCGCTGCGCATCGGGACCGCCTTCGGCGGCATCACCGCGGTCTGCGGACTGATCTACGGGATCTATACTGTGATCAAGAAGATGATCAATCCTGCGGTACCGGTGGGCTTCTCGTCCCTCATGACCGCAGTCGTCGTCCTGGGCGGAATGCTGATGCTGATGGTGGGCCTTGCCGGGGAATACATCGGCAGAACCTATATCTCCGTCAACGCGGCACCGCAGTATGTGATCCGTGAGACAACGGACGAAGCTGCTGTTAAGTGACATGGATTGATCAGGATATGCTAAGACAGATCGTTACAAAGAAAACAGCGGGAACGACGGTGATCGTGCTGGTCACGCTGTGCCTGATGGCACTGTTCTGGCCGCTGGGAAGATTTCATGAGATCACGACATTTGACTCCGGGCAGGAGATCGCTCTCGTGAGCGACCCCATCACACCGGATGAGGACGCGGGACAGTACTTTATTCCGCACCTCACCCGTCTGGACGCCCTGTCGGTCTACGTCGACTCCGCGGAGCCGGACGGAAAGGCGCCTGCCGCCCTGATGCAGCTGTACCGGCAGGAGGAAGCGGGAAACTTTACCCTGCTTGCCCAGGAGAATGTCCCGCTGCCGGATGAGCTGCCGGGGTATCTGACGTTCCCGGTGGACACGCCGGTTGAGCCGGGCACGACCTATGTCTGCATCCTGCGCGCAGTGGACAGTTCGTTCCGTGTCGGCTTCACGGCTGCGCCGGCGTCTTCCGAGCCTTCCGCTGACAGCAGCGCTCCGGAGTATGTCCTCGCGTTCCACAACGACACAGGCATATCCGGCGTGACGCTGGCAGTCCGCGGGACCTATAAGGAACCGCTTTGTGCGGGGAAGGTCCTGCTGGCAGTCCTGATTCTTACCGCGGCATGCGGCGTTGCCGCCGCCCTCTGGCGCCGGTATTATCACATGCATCCGGAGCGGAATACCTATGTCACGGTGCTGTCCGTTCTGCAGGCGGTCCTTACACCGGTCCTGGCAGCAGGTGGCGCTGCCGCCTTCCTTGCGGTGTGGCCGGCGAAGCTGTTTGATTCCCGGATACCGGATATTCTGATGTATGAGACGGGTATCGTTCTTGCGGTCTGTGCGGGGCTTTACGCCCTGTGGCACAAGCGGATCCGCACTCCGGACGGGATCCGCGGCATGCGGCTTCCCCACGGATTCCGGGACGCAGTGATCATGGTCCTCGTCTGCGCGGGGCTTGCCTTCTGCAGCCGCTACATCAATGCACTGAACGATTATGACCATAAAATCAATGAATCATATCTGCTGATAGTACTGTCCCTGCTCATTCTGGCCCTCGGCAGAATGGCATGGAGCCTGAATGCCGTGACCATGCTCTGGACGGGTGCATCCCTCATATGGGCGGTTGTCCATGCTGCCGGGAACCGGGTGCCTGAGGAGGCAAAGGATGCCCTCCTGCAGAACCGGATGACCCTTGCGCAGTCGCTGTCCGTGGTTTTTGTCGGGCTTGCCCTGCTGAGCTGTTTCATGATGGCGGCGGAACTTGCGAAGCTGCCGCGCGCGCTGCAGAAGCCGCAGGACAAAACGAAGATCACACCTGCTGTGCTCCCTTTCGGCGCCCTGCTCCTGTGGATGCTGGTTTTCCGGAATACGAGAGCCTGGATTGGCTGGCTTGTCCTTATGACGGGCCTTCTCCTGTTCCGCTTTGCCTTCTATGACGGGAAGAGGACCTGGATCCGGGATGTCTGCGGCGGTGTGGTGCTCAACTTCATCGGAATGATGCTCTATTCCATGCTGCACCGGTATTACATTGCGTATGTGTTCAACCGGTTTGCCATGAGCTTCTTCACAGTGACGGTGACAGCCTATTATCTGCTGATTGTTGCATGTGCAGCCCTGGCGCTCCTTGTCATGAAGCTGGAACAGACGCGGGGACTTGCCTTCCGGGAAAGGCTCCCTCATATTTTCCCGGAGTGCCTGCTGTTCGGCGCGGTATCGTCTTACATGCTCATGAGCCTGACGAGGGCGGGCGTGTACGGCCTTGCGGCGCTTTGCATCGTCAGCGCCATCCTCGGAACCGCGGGGAAGGGGAGGCGCATTACGGGCCCCGTGAAGACGCTCCTTGCCTATGCCGGCATCACCGTTCTGACCTTCCCGATGATCTTTACCGGGCAGAGGCTGATTTCAACCGCCTATGAGCGTCCGGTCCGCTATGAGCTTGTCGAGACGTATCCGGACGCGCTGATGCGCCATGTACCCTGGAATTCCACTGCGTTCATGAATGTCGAAATCTTCCTGCGCGACTTCGGGGACAGGATTCTCGGAGGAGAGATCGGGACCTCTGTGTACCAGCATTTTGACTGGGGCAGGAGGCAGGGCTATAAGACGAGCAGTGCCGCTCCTGTTCTCGTTGCAAAGAGGACACAGGAGGCGTCGCTGTCCGCTGTCCCGGGCGCGTTCCTGCAGCAGGCGCTGCCGCAATCGCTGACGCCGTCTCTCCTGTATGCCGAGATCGGTCATATCGGCGGCAATGATGATGCCAGGGAGAATAAGGACGACGTGTCGAACGGGCGGCTCGCGCTGTGGGAGGCTTATGCCGCGGAGTGCAACATGACAGGTCATGACGCAATGGGACTTACAATGCCGGACGGGACTGTCACTGTGCACGCCCACAATATTTTCCTGCAGACGGCATATGACAACGGTATACCCGCGGGAATCCTCCTCGGGGTCTGCGTGATTTCCTGGATTCTTGCCGCCCTCCGCTATTACCTGAGGTACAGAACACGGGAAACAGCGGCAATGTTCCCGCTCCTTATTGCGGGAGGCTTCCTTTCCACCGGCATGGTGGAGTGGATCTTCCACCTGTGCAATCCGTTCACGTTCATTCTGTTCCTGTGCCTGCTGCCCCTGATGTTCCGTCAGGAGGCAGCACAATGAGGCGGATCCGGGCGGACCGCCGGACGATGGCGGCGGCGGTCGTGTACGGCATCCTGCTGTGCGCCGCTATGCTGACGGGCGGACAGATGGAACGCGAGGGCTATCTGCACCCTCCGACGGCGGAGGAGACCGTGCGCCTTGTCCTGATGCTGGTCCTGTCCATCGGGCTGACCGCGCTGTGCTGGACGGAGCTCTCGAGGCTCCTGCTGCGGCGGGAGGGCACCGCAAAGCGGACCGGGAAGCCGGGGATGGAACGGGCTGCGTTCCTCATCCTGACGGCGGTGGATTTTGTCGTACTCCTTGGCGTCTATCCGGGATTTTTCGTATACGACGCGTCAGAGGAGCTGTCCATGGTGCAGTCGCGGCTGTTCACGACGCACCATCCGCTTGTGCATGTTCTGCTCCTGGGAGGAATCATACAGGCAGTTCACCGGGTGACCGGTTCCTATAACGCGGGGATTTTCCTGTACAGTATCCTGCAGGCGGCCGCGGTCAATGCCGCGCTCACTCTTGTTCTGAAAAGGGTGTGGGACAAGAGCGGGACGCTTCCCGCCCGGCTCGGCTTCCTGTTCCTCCTGCTGTGTCCGACAGTATCGATGTTCACGCTGTGCACGGCCAAGGACGGGCTGTTCAGTGCCTGCCTGGTGCTGCAGTGCCTTCTGCTGTCGGAGCTGCAGGGTGATGCCGGAGCATTCCTGCAAAGCCGGCGGAAAACTGCCGGCCTGATCCTTGCGGCAGCCGGCATGATGCTGCTTCGCAAAAACGGGGCCTACGCCTACGCCGTCTGCCTTATCCTCTATGGAATTGCTGCCCTCAGCAGAGTGCTGAGAGTCCGCAAGAAGCACCGGGAAGGCGCTCTGCCTTCGGGAAAGTGTGCTCTGCGCCTTGCCGCGGTGCTCCTGCTCCCCGTTCTCCTGTTTGCCGCAACGGACCGGACGCTTGCCGCGGCTCTCCACGCAAGACCTGACGGAAGTCAGGAAATCCTGACCGTCCCGATCCAGATGCTGGCAAGGACCTATGTGTCCGACCCCGGGAGCTTTTCAGAGGAGGAGCTTGTACTAATGCGGGGCCTGATGTCCGATGAGGACTGGAACCGGTATAACCCTGCACTCTCGGACCAGGTGAAGCTCCGTTTCAATTCCGAAGTCTTCCGGGAAAACAGGCAGGCGTACATCGCGCTGTTTTTCCGGCAGGGGAAGGCGCACCCCGTGACATACCTCAACGCGTGGCTTGGAACAAGCTATGGATTTTTTGCGCCGGATGCCGTCGTCGACTGTTACCGCGGAAACCAGGTGTTCACGTTTACGTACGGGGACAGCTCGTATTTCGGATACGAGACGGAGCTGCCCGGCGTGCGGCACAGTATGATTCCTGCTGTTGATGCGTGGTACCGGTTTTTGTCACTTTCCCCGGTGCCGCAGAGGATTCCCGTCCTTCACTGGTTCTATACGCCGGGCGGGATCTTTTTCCTGTGGCTGTTTCTTGCGGGTTTTCTTGTTTCGGCCGGGCGGGGAAAAAGGCTTCTGCCGTTTGCTCCGGTCCTTTGCGTGTGGCTGACGGTCCTCGCCGGTCCGTGCACGCTGCCGCGTTATGTAGTATACTTGTGGTTTGGATTTCCCCTGGCCCTTGGAACTGCGCTGGAGCCTGCGGAACGGAACGAAATCTGGAGAACAGAACCTGATGGCTAATAAACAACCGAAAAAGCCGTTTAATTATCCGCTTTTCTGGCGGACAACCGCCCTTATCATCTACGATGTGCTGAGCGTTATCTTCGCCAGCTTCATGTCGCTGCTCATCCGTTACGAGTTCAGCATTTCCAGCATCCCTTCTTATTTCTACGGTCCGGTGCTGGAAGCGCTGCCGTTCACAGTCGGTGTGACGATTTTCATATTCTGGCTGTTCAAGCTGTATTCGTCCCTATGGGCGTTTGCGGGCGAGACGGAGCTGCAGAATCTCGTCGTTGCCTGCGCAATCGCGGACGTCGTCAACATATTCATCCTGCACCTGTTCCGGGTGGAAACCGAGGCGCCGCAGTCCGTACCCAAAAGCTACTACTTCATCTACCTGTTCCTGCTCATCATGCTGGAGTTTGCGAGCCGCTTCTCGTACCGGTTCCTGCGCTCCATCAAGCACCGGAACGCCAACAAGAAGAATGCCGTCTCCGTCATGGTCATCGGCGCCGGGGAAGCCGGCAACATCATCATCAAGGAGATCCTGAATTCGCATTACTCCACGATGACGTTAAAGTGCATCATCGATGATGACGCGAACAAATGGGGCAGGTACATCCAGGGCATCAAGGTCGTCGGCGGCCGGGATAAGATCATTGAGGCAGCGGACACCTATGACATCGATGAGATCATCATTGCCATTCCGTCCATGTCGCGCAGCGCGCAGAAGTCACTGCTGGATATCTGCAAGGAGACGAACTGCAAGCTGCAGACGCTTCCAGCCATCTATCAGCTCGTCAACGGCGAGGTATCCGTCTCGAAACTGCACGATGTCGACGTGGAGGACCTGCTCGGACGTGAACCGGTTCATGTGGACATCGACTCCATCATCGGCTACGTCAGCGGCAAGACCGTGCTCGTCACCGGCGGAGGCGGCTCCATCGGCTCGGAGCTGTGCCGCCAGATTGCGGGGCACAGGCCCGCACAGCTCATCATCCTGGATATTTACGAGAACAGTGTCTACGATATCCAGCAGGAGCTGAAGACGAAATATCCTGATCTGAAGCTCACCGTGCTTATCGCGTCCGTGCGGAACGCCGAGCGGCTGAACTGGATCTTCGACCGGTACAGGCCGGATATCGTCTATCATGCCGCGGCGCACAAGCATGTGCCGCTCATGGAGGACAGTCCGTGCGAGGCGGTCAAGAATAACGTGTTCGGCACGTTCAACACCGCAATGGCCGCCGCGAACTACGGGACGGGGCGCTTCGTGATGATTTCGACCGACAAGGCCGTGAACCCGACGAATATCATGGGCGCCACGAAGCGGATCTGCGAGATGATCATTCAGACGTTCAACAAGCACTACGACACGAATTTTGTCGCAGTACGCTTCGGCAACGTGCTCGGGAGCAACGGCTCGGTCATTCCGCTGTTCCGCAGACAGATCGCGGCGGGAGGCCCCGTCACGGTGACGGATCCCAATATCATCCGGTACTTCATGACAATTCCGGAGGCGGTGTCACTCGTCCTGCAGGCAGGCGCCTACGCAAAGGGCGGAGAAATCTTCGTTCTGGATATGGGCCAGCCCGTCCGGATCCTTGACCTTGCGGAGAACCTCATCAGGCTTTCGGGCTACAAGGTCGGGGAGGATATCAAAATCGTATTCACGGGTCTGCGCCCCGGCGAGAAGCTGTACGAGGAGATGCTCATGAACGAGGAGGGCATGAAGGAGACCGCAAACCGGCAGATCCACATCGGCCGTCCGATTGAGCTGGACGAGGATACGTTCTTCCGTCAGCTTCAGACCCTGAAGGAGGCGGCTTACACGGAGGATCCGCGGATCCGGGAGCTCGTCCGGGACATCGTTCCGACGTACCGGCGCAATACGGATGTCAACCAGGAAGCTATCGAGGAACATAAGCGCGGCGTCCATGTACCGGATACCGTGAAGCTGTGAAATCGTGAAGCAATCCGTATGCGATTCTGCCCTGCGGACATTTCTGCCGCCTGAATCCATACGGTAAGCGCTGTGAGGAAATTATGCTGAGCACGAAGAATTTCGACGGAATCGAACCGTTTGAGCACAAAATCTGGCTGTCGTCCCCGACCATGCACGGCGGGGAGCTGCAGTACATGGAGGAAGCCTACCGGACGAACTGGATGTCCACGGTCGGGAAAAACATCAACGAGGTGGAGCGTCTTGCCGCGGAGAAGGTAGGCTGCCGCTACGCCGTCGCACTTTCTGCCGGGACCGCTGCCCTGCACCTTGCGGTGAAGCTTGCCGGTGAGCGGCTGTACGGTATGGCGCGCCCCTTTGAGGGAACGCTTAAGGGACACCGGGTGTTCTGCTCGGACATGACGTTTGACGCGACGGTGAATCCCGCTGCCTACGAGGATGGAGAAGCCGTGTTCATTGACACGGAGCGGGATACCTGGAACATGGACCCCGCAGCCCTGGAGAAAGCCTTCGCGCTCTATCCG
The DNA here is from genome assembly GCA_900316855.1 of uncultured Lachnospiraceae bacterium. Taxonomy (GTDB): domain Bacteria; phylum Bacillota; class Clostridia; order Lachnospirales; family Lachnospiraceae; genus CAG-791. The sequence continues at coordinate 86,011 of ONEK01000001.1, forward strand.
GATACCAGGCTCATCATAGTGGCGCATCTGTACGGAACGCCCGGAAAGATCGATGAAATCCGGAGCATTGCGGGCGCACACCGCGCACTCATCATAGAGGACGCGGCGGAATCCCTGGGAGCTTCCTATAAAGGCAGGCAGACGGGAACGTTCGGAGATTACAGCGCGATCTCGTTCAACGGCAACAAGATCATTACCGGCTCCGCCGGCGGCATGTTCCTCACGGACAGCCGGGAGGATGCGGACAAGGTGCGCAAGTGGTCGACTCAGTCCCGGGAGGATGCGCCGTGGTATCAGCATGAGGAGATCGGGTATAATTACCGTATGTCCAACGTCATTGCGGGCGTAGTCCGCGGACAGTTCCCCCATCTGGAGGAGCACATCGCGCAGAAAAAGGCGATTTACGAGCGCTACCGGGACGGCCTTTCCGACCTTCCGGTGACCATGAACCCCTATGATGCGCAGAATTCGGAACCAAACTTCTGGCTGTCATGCCTTCTGATCGACCGGGAAGCGATGTGCCGTGAGGTGCGCGGGGAGAAGGAATTCCTCTATCAGCCGGAAGCCGGCAGGTCCTGCCCTGATGAGATCCTGGAAGCGCTCGCGCACTTCAACGCGGAGGGAAGACCTATCTGGAAGCCGATGCACTGCCAGCCGGTTTACCGCAGCAATGCTTTTGTTACACGGCAGGGGAACGGGCGCGCAAGGAGCAACGCATACATCGACGAGGGCACGACACCGGACGTCGGAATGGATATCTTCCGCCGCGGCCTGTGCCTTCCCAGTGACAACAAGATGACACCCGCCGAACAGGACCGGATCATTGAGATCATCCACCGCTGCTTCGCCTGACACCGGCAGCCGGAGAATTTATGGAAGAAACTAACGCAAGGATACCGGATCGCAAACTGAAACTGCTGCTCATGGTTCCGATGCTGCATCAGGGAGGCTTCGAGCGGGTCTGCGTGGAGACAGCAAGACTCCTTGCCAGCCTTGCAGACGTCACGATCCTGATCTTCTCGGACCGGGACATCAACTATGACGTGACGGGGCTCTCCGTCGTGAACATCGATGTACCCGCAAGGAAGGGGAAGCTGCAGAAAGCCCTGAATGTGCTGAAGCGAGTCCGCAGGGTGCGTGCGGCCAAGAGGAGCGGGCAGTACGACGCGGCATACAGCTTCGGGTCCAGCGCAAACCTTGTCAACGTGCTGAGCCGCACAACGGAGAAGGTCGTGACGGGCCTTCGCTGCCAGACGGATCTGGAATCCCGCCGCGAGGTGGAGTTGTTCTGCCGTCGGTCGGATGCCGTGCTGTCCTGCTCGCGCGAAATTGTGCAGCAGCTCGAAAGGGATTTCCACTATTCAAAATCCGTCTATATCTATAATCCCCTGGATGCAGCGGGACTCCTTGCAAAATCCCGGGAGGCCATAACGGATTTTCCTTTCCCGGAGGAGCTGGCAAAGCCATCCCACCACATCGTGGTCTCCATGGGCCGCGATGACTACATTAAGGGAAACTGGCATCTCATCAAGGCGTTCAGCCTTGTAAAGCGGGACATTCCCGATGCGAAGCTTTTGATTCTCGGAGCCGGCAGCTATGAAGGCAATAAAAAGCTCGCACAGGATCTCGGCATCCGGGACAGCGTCGCCTTTCCGGGTGTCCGGAAGAATCCGTTCCCGTACGTCGCAGCAGGCGATCTGTATGTCCTTCCCAGCAACCACGAGGGCTTCCCCAACGCACTCCTCGAAGCCATGGCACTTCATAAGCCGGTTATTGCAGCAGACTGCAGGACCGGCCCCAGGGAGATTGTGCTGTCGCCTGAGGAGTATGAGGACCTTAACCGGAGAGAGCCGGACGGCGGCAGGACGGGGGAAGTGATTGACGGGACCTACGGCGTTCTCGTGCCGGATATGAGTGAAGTGATCAACAATGATGCCGGACAGATCACTGACGAGGACCGCACGCTTGCCTGCGCCATGGTTTCCGTCCTCGGGGATGACATCCGGCTCCGGCATTTTGCCCGCGCGTCCGAAGAGCGGGCAGCCGATTTTGCGCCGGAGCATTACCGGGACAGCCTGTTCCGTATCCTCTGCAAAATCGCAGATACCTGACGGAATGGCATGTCTGTATTCTCCGGAGTGATTCCCGGAGGGACCAGGGTGAATCCGGATCCATCAGGGGCCGGCAGTAAGACAGGGAAAACCATGCGCAGAATAGCATTTCATCTGAACTGCCTCACCCACGGCGGGGCGGAGAGGGTTGTGACGAACCTCGCCGGTATGTTCGCGGACGAGGGGTATGAGACCATCGTTGCCACGGAGTGGGTGGATGAGAACGAATATCCGCTCAATCCGAAGGTAAGACGGGTACACGTCGGGCTGACTGAACAGGATGAGAACCGCGGAAGACTTGCGAAAATCCGGATCCGGGAGAGAAACCTTCACCGGTTTCTGTTAACGGAGAAGCCGGACGTCCTCGTTTCGTTTGCCATCAAGGCAAATTACCGCGCGCTTGCGGCCTGCAGGGGCACGGGGGTGCCGGTTGTCATCTCCGTCCGGATTGACCCTGTGGCATTCTATTCCGGTCCGGTGAATTCCCTGATGATCCGCCTTCTGTTTGACCGCGCCTCCGGAGCCGTATTTCAGACACCGGACGCGAAGGCGTTCTTTGCGCCCCACCTGCAGGACAATTCCGTTATCATCGTCAATCCCATCACGCAGAAATACATCGACGTCCCGACGCCGGATAAACGCACCAGGACCATCGTCAATGTGGGGAGACTCGTCGACTTCAAGAATCAGACGATGCTCGTCCGCGCCTTTGCCAGGCTTGCGCCGGAGTTTCCGGATTATATCCTCCGGATTTACGGGCCGGATTCCGGGGACGGTTCGAAGGAGTCCATTGAACAGGCGATCCATGACTGCCGTCTGGAACACAGGGTTTTCCTCATGGGGGACTGCAGTACGCTCGAGCGGGAGATTGCCGATGCCGCTGTGTTTGCGTTCTCCTCGGATTACGAGGGCATGCCGAATGCGCTGATGGAGGCCATGGCCATGGGCCTTCCGGTTGTTGCGACAGACTGCAGGCCGGGAGCAGCGCGCATGCTGATCCGCGACAAAGAGAACGGGCAGCTGGTGCCGGTCGGTGATCCGGACGCCATGGCGCAGGCCATCCGCCGCTATCTGAACGATCCCGCGTTTGCGAAGCGGTGCGGAGACGCGGCACGGGCCATCCGGGATATTGCCAATACGAGAACCGTCTATGAACAGTGGCGGGACTATCTGGAGAGCATCACAGAGCATGGAAAGACAAACTGACCGCCATATTGTGCTGTATATCGGCTCCCTGCAGAAGGGAGGCGCCGAGCGCGTGATGGGGAACCTTGCGGAGTACTTCTACCGGCAGGGCTTCCGGGTGAGCTTTGTCACGACGTATTTCCACCCGCCGGAATATGTTCTGCCGGATGCCGCGTGGGATGCGGAAACCGGGGAGGCGTCCGCGGACAGGCCGGGAATCCGCCGGCTCTATTCCGATCCCGATCCGGCCCTGCTGCGGGAGGGGACGATCGGAAGGATCCATAATTTCCGCATCCGGCTGAAAACGCTGCGGGATCTGTTCAGGAGCCTGCAGCCGGATCTCATCCTGTCCTTTTCCGGCAAGAACAACCTGATGGCGGTGGCGGCATCCCGCGGCCTTAAAACGGGGTCTGGCCGGCAGGTACCGTGTGTTGTCTCCGTCCGCAGCAATCCGTCGAGGGAGTACGGCGGAAGGGCCATGAAGTGGTGTGCCTTTGTTCTGTTCCGGAAGGCGGAGGGCGTCGTGCTGCAGACAAAAGGTGCCCTGGAATTTTTTCCGAAGGCGGTCCGGGATAAGGCGGTGATCCTGCCGAATTCCATTCATCCGGATTTCATGCAGCCGCTTGCGGAGGGACCGCGCGAGAAGACTGTGGTTCTCGTCGGCAGGCTTGACGACAACAAGAACGAAGCGCTCGCCGTCCGCGCCTTCGCGGGGACGCGGACGGCTCACCCGGAATACCGCATGAATATCTATGGGAGCGGACCGGAAGAAGACAAGCTCCGGGACCTGGTCCGGGAGCTCGGACTTTCGGGGAGTGTGACGCTTTGCGGAAGTGTGCCGGATGTGGCATCCTGTATCCGGAAGGCACAGATTTTTATTCTGCCCTCGAAGCAGGAGGGCATGCCGAACGCGCTGATTGAGGCTATGAGCCTCGGCCTTGCCTGCATCTCAACGGACTGCCCGTGTTACGGGCCGCGGGATCTGATCCGGGATGGGGAGAACGGCTTCCTCGTACCGGTGGATGATGTGCACGCCATGACAGACAGACTCCTTTGTCTGATGGATGATCCTGCCCTCTGCGGGAGAATGGGAGCCTGCGCGTTGGGAGTGCGGGAGCATTACAGTCCGGAGCGGATTAACCTGAGCTGGCGGCGGTATTTTGAATCCCTGATGAAATAATGTATTTTAATTCTCTGACATTTATCTTTATCTTCCTGCCGGCTGTCCTGGCAGGCTATTACGGAATCGGGAAGAGGAGCACTGCCGGGGCAAGGCTGTGGCTGACCGGCGCTTCGTTTTTCTTTATCGGGGAAGCGAACGCGCGGGTCCTGCTCCTCCTCGTCCTGTCCATGGCTGTCAATTACGTTCTGTCGCTTTTCTTTCAGAAGCCGTGGAAGAGGGCAGCCTTTGTTCCGGCGGTTTTCTTCAACATCGGGCTGCTGCTGTATTTCAAGTACACGGATTTCTTCCTTGCGAATTGCAACAGCGCATTCGGGACAAATGTACCGCTCCTGCATCTGGCCCTTCCGCTTGGCATCAGTTTCTATACGTTTACGCTCCTGTCGTATGACGTCGAGACGTACCGCGGAACTCTCGGACGCCTGTCCCTTCCGGACTACTGTCTCTACGTGAGCTATTTCCCGAAATTCACGCAGGGTCCGATCATGCGGCCGGGTGATTTCGCGGCGGAGCTCGACAGGAACCGCAGGATCCGCTGGGATTACGACGCCTTTGTCCGCGGAGCGCAGATGTTCGCGTGCGGATTGTGCAAGAAGGTGCTGCTGGCGGATACGTTTGCAAAGCCCGTCGATTACTACTTCCAGTATTACAAGAACTGCACGACGCTTGACCTTGCAATCGCGACGCTCGCCTACACGTTCCAGATCTATTTCGACTTCTCGGGATACTGCGACATGGCATCCGGTATTTCCGAAATGCTGGGATTCCGGCTTCCGGTCAACTTCAATTCCCCGTACCGGGCGTGGAGCGTGACGGAGTTCTGGAAGAGATGGCATATCACACTGACGGATTTCCTGCGGGAGTATGTTTACTTCCCGCTCGGGGGCTCCCGGAGGGGCAGGATCCGGACGTGCGTCAATATCCTGATTGTCTTCCTTGTTTCCGGGTTCTGGCACGGCGCCAACTGGACATTCCTGTACTGGGGCATGATGCACGGCGTGCTGATGGTCTTCGAGCGGCTGTTCCGCAGACCCCTTTCGTATATTCCGAAGGCGGTCCGGTGGTTTCCGACTTTTGCCTTTATCAATCTCGGGTGGCTGTGCTTCCGTTCGGAGAGCGTGGCGCAGTTCGAGTATATCAATACCCAGTGGGGCTACCTCAACATGGCACTGAACCGGGACCTTGTCGAGGGCATGCGGATTCCGGGCCTGCGGGCCGTGCTGCAGCTTGCGGGAATCCCGTATTCGGACCTTGCAGTCTATAAGCTTTCCACGCTGCTCTGGTTTGCGGCGGCGTTCTTCGTGTGCCTGTGCCTGCCGAACAACCAGAAGCGGCGTTATCAGACGACGCGGGCTTCGCTCGCCCTGACCGCCGCGATGCTGATCGTTTCCGTCATCTCGCTTGGATCCGTGTCGGCGTTTATTTACAGTAACTTCTGATGAGCCTATGAATTCAAAAAGGTGGACACGCAATTTCATATTGATTGTGCTTGCGTTCGTGGTGCTCGCAGGCGGAATGGTTGTGATCCTCGACCCGTTCTTCCACTACCACAGTCCGCTCCCGGGCTTTCATTACGAGCTGGACTCGCAGCGCTACCAGAACGATGGGATCACGAGGCACTTTCCCTACAACGCCATGATCACCGGCACGTCCAATTCCGAGAACTTCCATACGAGCGGGCTGGATGCGCTCTACGGCACGCAGTCCGTGAAGGTGCCGTTTCCCGGGGCGTCCTACCATGAGGTCGCGCAGAACCTGCGGACGGCATTCCGGACACATCCGGATCTGAAGCTTGTCGTATGCAGCATGGATGATTCGTATCTCATTGAGGAGCCGGACGCCATGCATGACGAGCTGGGAGAGTTCCCCACCTATCTGACGGACCGCAACCCGTTCAATGATATCCGCTATATCCTGAACCGGGACGTCCTGTTCAACTACTGCGGGGTCATGCTCGTGCAGAGGCTTAAAGGTACTCCGGGCGGGGTGACGGACTTTGATTCGTACAGCGAAGACTCCGATCCCGCGCAATTCGGCAGGGACGCGGCCCTTTTCGGGCTGTCCGCGGAAGATGTGAGTGCACCGGATGAGGTACAGCCACTCACGGACGCGGAGCGGGAGCTCGTGGAAAAGAACGTCCGGCGCAATATCGCTGACATTGCAAAGGCGCACCCGGACACGGAATTCTGCTATTTCATCCCGCCGGTCAGCATTGTCCGCTGGGGAACGAATTACCACGCCGGCATTCTGGAGAGGCAGATTGATGCCGAGGAAGCGGCGGTTCGGGAGCTTCTGGAGCTTCCGAATCTCCGGATCTATAATTTCTACAGCAATACGGAGCTGGTAACAGACCTCGGCCGCTACAAGGACCCCGTTCATTACAACGCTGAGACAGCCGGGCAGCTCCTTGCCTGGATGAAGGAGGGGGAGTACCAGGTAACGCAGGACAACGTCGACGAAGTATTCGGACTTGAAAGAGAGTTCTATAATCATTACAATTATACGGAACTTTTTGAGTAAACTACCGGATTCCGGCTTTTCCGGAGACCGGGAAAAGGAAGGAAATGCAGAATGGATCTTTATGAAAGACTGGTGAAGAAAGAGGCAAAGCTTGCCCTCGTGGGACTGGGCTATGTAGGGATGCCCATCGCGGTCGCCTTTGCCAGGAAGATCAACGTCATCGGCTTTGACTTCAACGAGTCGAAAATTGAGAAGTATAAGCAGGGAATCGACCCCACGAACGAGGTGGGAGACGAAGCAGTAAAGGCGTCCACCGTGGAATTCACCTCGGATCCGAAGAGCCTTAAGGAGGCCAGCTTCATTATCGTGGCGGTTCCGACGCCGGTCAACGACGATCATACGCCGGATCTGACACCGCTCGAGGGAGCTTCGAAGTTCGTCGGCGAGAACCTTAAGAAGGGGACGGTCGTCGTGTTTGAATCGACGGTCTATCCAGGCGTCACGGAGGAAACGTGCAAGCCGATCATCGAGAAGTATTCCGGACTGAAATGCGGCGTGGACTGGAAGATCGGCTACTCGCCGGAGCGGATCAATCCCGGCGACAAGGTGCACCGCCTGAATACCATTAAGAAGATCGTGTCCGGCATGGACGCGGAGACGCTCGACACCGTTGCAAGGGTTTACGAGCTCGTCGTGGATGCCGGCGTGCACAGGGCATCGTCCATCCAGGTTGCCGAGGCGGCCAAGGTCATCGAGAACTCCCAGCGTGACATCAATATCGCGTTCATGAATGAGCTGTCCATCATCTTCCACAGGATGGGCATCGACACGAAGGAGGTCCTCGAGGCAGCGGGAACGAAGTGGAACTTTCTGAACTTCCGGCCGGGCCTCGTCGGCGGCCACTGTATCGGCATTGATCCCTATTACCTGACTTACCGCGCCGAGCAGTTCGGCTATCATTCGCAGATCATTCTGTCCGGACGGCGGATCAATGATGACATGGGCAAGTACTGCGCGGAGCAGCTGGTAAAGCTCCTCATCCGCAATGACCTGCCGGTGCGCCGCGCAAGGGTTGCAATCCTGGGCTTCACGTTCAAGGAGAACTGCCCGGATACCCGCAACACCAAGGTCATGGATATCGTGAAGGAACTGCGCGAATACGGAATCGAGCCCATGATCGTGGATCCGGAGGGCGATGCTGCGGAGGCGCAGAAGCTCTATGGCGTCACGTTCCATGATCTTTCGGAGGTGAAGGATATGGACGGGGTCATCATGGCGGTGAAGCATAAGGAATTCGAAAGCTGGACACCGGATACCATTGCCGGTTTCTACAATCCCGCACATAAGACGAAGGTCTTTTCCGACCTCAAGGGAATCTACGACAGGAAGGACTTCCCTGCGCCGGAGTGGGATTACTGGAGACTGTAAGGCCTGTGACGAAGCATGTACTGATTACAATTTCCGGGGAGCACCGGATCGACGGGCAGGCGCAGGAGCCGGTCACGACTAAGACGAAGGGGGAGTATTACTTCCGGAACGGCAGGCATTTCGTCCGCTTTACGCAGTCACCCGCTGCGGAAAGCGGTGCGGATCCGGTGAAGAATCTTTTCAAATTCACACCGGACTGTCTGGAAGTCATTAAGAGCGGCGGAATCGAATCCCGCATGATTTTTGAGAAGGACCGGATGAACGTCGTCCAGTACCGCACGCCGTCCGGCATCCTTGAGATGGGGATGAAGGCGACGGAAATCCGCCTGACCGAGGAACCCGCGAGGATCGAGATCTGCGTGGATTACGAGCTGCATGCCGGCGGGAGCAAAATCCAGGACAGCCGTGTGACGATCGGCGTTATTCCCTTCCCGTATTTCTGAATAAACTGTCATGAGAAAAGGATGGTTCCTATGAGTTTAAGAGATGTTCATTTTCCGGAAGGGAAGACACTTGCCGTGACGGGGGGAGCCGGATTTATCGGCTCGAACGTTGCGGAAGCGGCACTGAATAAGGGACTGAAGGTCCGCGTTCTCGACAATCTTTCCACCGGTCATATCGAAAATATCGAGCCGCTGATGAAGCATCCGGATTTCACCTTCTATCAGGAGGATATCCGGGACCTCGACAGCTGCCTGAAGGTGACGGAGGGAGCGGATTATGTCATTCACCTGGCTGCCTGGGGGTCCGTGCCGCGCAGCATCCGCATGCCTCTCGAATATGAGGACATCAACATCCACGGAACCGTGAATATGATGGAGGCGGCAAGGAGAAACGGCGTATCCCGTTTCGTCTACGCGTCTTCCTCCTCCGTATACGGGGATTCCACGGAGCTGCCCAAGAAGGAAGGCCATGAGGGAAAGCCCCTTTCCCCCTATGCCCTGACGAAGCAGGTCGATGAGAAATACGGCAGGATCTATAAGGAAATCTACGGCCTCAACACCTATGGGTGCCGGTTCTTCAACGTTTTCGGCCGCCATCAGGACCCGAACGGCGATTATGCCGCCGTCATTCCGAAATTCATCAGACAGCTGCTTGGCGGCGAGAGGCCGACGATCAACGGCGACGGCAGGCAGAGCAGGGACTTCACATACATTGACAACGTCATCGAGGGCGTGATGCGCGGGTGTCTTGCGCCGGAGGAGGTGTCCGGCCTTGCCTACAATATAGGCGCGGGCGGAAGGGAATACCTCATCGATGTCTATCATGACATCTGCGACGCGCTGGGAATGGACACAGAGCCGGTTTTCGGGCCGCCGCGGGCGGGAGATATCCGCGATTCCAACGCAGATATTACACTTGCGAAGACTAACCTCGGGTATGATCCCGAGTATGACTTCGCCGCCGGCATCCGTCTGGCAATTGACTGGTACAGGGAAAATCTGAAATGAAGATCGCGATCCGTCTGGATGATATCACTCCGGATATGGACTGGGAAAAATTTGAAAAGTTCCGCTCGCTCATGGACCGGTATTATGTAAAGCCCCTGATCGGGGTCGTGCCGCAGTCATTCGATCCGAAGCTTCACAGGGGACTTCCGCGGGAAGATTTCTGGGACGTGGTGGAGAATCTGCGCCAGGACGGCTGGACGATTGCCATGCACGGGTGCCATCACCTGTATACCACGACGAAGGGCGGACTCCTGCCCCTGAACCGGCAGTCCGAGTTTGCGGGGCTTCCGTACCAGGAGCAGAAAAGGCTCCTGTCCGAGGGCAAGCAGATCCTCGAAAATCACGGGATTGTTACGGACCTGTTCATGGCGCCTGCCCATTCCTATGACCGGAACACGCTGAGAGCCCTGCTGGAACTGGGCTTCACCCGGATGACGGACGGATTCGGCAGGCAGCCCTACATTTATCGCGGAATGACGTTCTACCCGATCTCCTTCTCCCGGAAACGGGCATTGAAGCAGAAGGACGGAACGACGACGTTCGTTGTCCACTGCAATACCCTGACGGATCAGGACTTTTCATTTTACGAGAACGTATTTGCACAGAGCGATATGCTGCCCTACCGTGAATATCTGTATTACACACCGGTGCGCCGGAATGCGGCTGCCCGCTGCAGGGAATACTGGCTGGCTGCAGCAAAGCGCTTCCTTGTGAGCGCAGGCGCGGCAAAGTAATCCATCATTACCTCTGAAGGCGTTGCCATCATCCGGACAGAATAATCATGAATCAGAACACAGAGGAACAACCAAACAGCGGTGAACCGATCCGGGTCCTGCATGTGCTGGGGACGCTGAACCGGGGCGGAGCGGAATCCAGGATCATGGACCTCTACCGTGCCATGGACCGGAGCAGGGTACAGTTCGACTTCCTCGTTCATTATCCGCTGACCGGTGCGGACCGGAAAAACGGCCTTCTTACCTCCGAGGAGCTGATGCGTGTCCGTCCGCCGCAGGATTTCGACGAGGAGGTGCTTGCCCTGGGAGGCAGGATCTACGCATTGCCCCGGTTTACCGGCAGGAATTTCTTCCGGTACCGGAAAGCAGTGCGCCTTTTCTTTTCCCGCCATCATGAGTTTGCGGCTGCAGAGGGACACATGACGAGCATGGCGTCGGTGTACCTTCCCATCGCTAAAAGAGCAGGGGTTCCGCTTACCGTAGCACATGCACGAAGCGCGGGAGTCGATGCCGGGCTGCGCGGCAGGGTGACAAGGATATTCCGCGCGTCTCTGCCGCAGCGGTGCGATGTGATGCTCGCCTGCTCGGAAGAAGCGGGAATTTCGGTATTTGGCAGTAAAGCGATGCACGAGGGCAGAGTTCACCTCGTACCAAACGCGGTTCCCTGCCGGGAGTTTGCCTTTGATCCTGCACAGCGGGCTGCCATCCGGAGCGAATACGGCATAGACGATGATGAAATCGTGCTCGGCCACGTCGGGCGCTTTGATTTTATGAAGAATCAGTCGTTTCTTGCCGGAGTGCTGCAAGAGGCTGCGGCACAGAAGCCGGATCTTCCGTTCCGCATGATTTTCGTCGGGGAAGGTGCCAAGAGGGAAGCCGTACGGGAAGCATTTCAGAAAGCCGGTCTCGGAGAGCGTGTGATCTTTGCCGGCTCCTGCAGCAGAGAGCGCACAAGGGCAATGTACCAGGCGTTTGACCTGTTCCTGTTCCCGTCGCTTTTCGAGGGCCTTCCGGGGACGGTGGTCGAAGCACAGAGTGCAGGCCTTCCGTGCTTTCTTTCCGATCAGATCACGAGGGAGGTCGGACTGACACCTCTCGTTCATTTCCTTCCGATCGGGGAGGCGGGCTCCTGGGCGGTGCCCGTTGCGGAAGCCATGGAAGATGTGCACCTGCACGCTGATAAAAGGAAGGAACGCTCTGACCGGGCGGTCACTGCCCTGCAGGATGCCGGCTTCGATTCCGGCGTGCTGGCCGGGCGCATGGAGCAGTTTTATCTGTCGGGCGGGAAGGTCCTGCCCGTGAGCACCGGGGAGCACAGGTGACGTGCGATGTGTGGAATCAGTGGTTTTATAACAAGGAAAAATATCACAGAAGATAACCTTCGTGTCATGAATGACACGATGATCCACCGCGGACCGGACGATGCCGGAGCGGAGGTCATCGTGCGCGGGGACGGCTGGCACATCGGTCTTGCCCAGCGCCGGCTTTCCATCCTGGACCTGTCCGCACAGGGGCACCAGCCGATGCATTCCGCGGATGACCGGATCCGGTTGGTTTATAACGGGGAAATCTATAACTATCAGGAGATCGCGGCTAAGATTCCGGAATATCACTTCGTTTCGACGTGCGATACGGAAGTGATCATCGCGGCCTATCTCAAGTGGGGCATCCGGAAGGCGGTGGAGCAGTTCAACGGCATGTTTGCCTTTGCTCTGTACGACAGTGCTTCCGGGGAGCTGTATCTTGTCCGCGACCGCATGGGTGTGAAGCCGCTGTTTTACCGGCAGGACGGTGACGGAATCGTGTTTGCCTCCGAGCTGAAACCGATCATGAGCTGCCCCGGCTTTACCGGACGGGTGCGCAGGGACGTCCTTGCAAGGTATCTGTTCCAGCAGTACATCAATGCGCCGGAGTCCATTTTTGAGGATGTTTACCAGCAGGAGCCGGGGACCATTTTAACGTTCCGGGCCGGGAAGCTGTCGGTCGAGAAATACTGGGATGTTGCAGACGTTTATCACAGGATGGCATCCGATCCGGTCACGGATTACGGGGAGGCAAAAGCGGAGCTGAAGAATCTGCTGCAGAAGGCGGTGAAGCGGCGCCTCATTGCGGATGTTCCGCTCGGGTGCTTCCTGTCGGGAGGCTATGATTCGTCGCTGGTTTCCGCGCTCGCTCAGGAACAGCTGGGGACGGAACCGCTGAAAACATTCTCCATCGGATTTGCGGAGAAGGAATATGATGAATCCGGCTACGCCAGGGAGGTGGCGAAGCACCTGGGGACGGAGCACCGGGAGCTTGTCATCAGCGAGCCGGAAATGTTCGACCTTGTGGCGAGCATTCCGCAGTATTTTGACCAGCCCATGGCGGATTCGTCCCAGATTCCCACCATGCTGGTTTCCGCACTCGCAAGGCAGAACGTCACCGTGGCACTTTCGGGCGATGCCGGCGATGAGTTCTTCTGCGGTTATAATAATTACGACGACGTGGCACTTGCTCAGAAGCTCGATGCCGCGGGAGCCGCGGCGCACGCCTTCGGCAGACTCTTCGGGATCGAGGACCGGTATCCGACGAGAGTGAAGGTGATCTCGCGAAACCGCAGCCCGGAGACGAAGACCCAGTTCTTCGGCATGGGGAGCTATATTGACGCGGCTCTCGCCATGCTGGGAAATGATCCGGCACTCCTTCCCGTCAACTACCCGGTGGAGTCCCGCTATCGGGAACATAACTGGCAGATCCGCCGGATGCTGCTGGACATGGACACCTACCTTCCGGGCGATATTCTGCAGAAGGTGGACCGCGCCTCCATGAAATATTCGCTCGAGAGCCGCTGCCCCATTCTGGATCTGGACGTGATGGAATACTCGTTCCGCATCCCGCAGAAGTTCAAATACAGAGACGGCGTCAAGAAGTACATCCTGAAGGATATTGCATACGATTACATTCCGAAGGAGCTTCTGGACCGGAAGAAGAAGGGCTTCGGTGTTCCGCTCGACAAGTGGATGCGGGGACCGCTCCGCCCGCAGCTGGAGGCGTACGCGGATCCGGCCTTCCTGAAAAACCAGGGACTTTTCGAGCCTGACTTTACATCAGGGCTGATTCTGGATTACCTGAAGACCGGGGACGGCGGTCCGGCAACCGGCCGCAACTGGTCGAAGATGGCATGGAGCTTCTTCGTGTTCCAGCAGTGGTACGAGCATTACCTATGATTATTATCCGCATGTCCGGAGGCCTGGGCAACCAGATGTTCCAGTACGCGCTGTACCTGAAGCTGAAACAGCTGGGCCGGGACGTGACCTTCGACGACGAAACTGAATACCGGACGGTGACGGAGGATGGAACGTTCCGCGAGCGCAGGCCCCGCATGCTGCAGGCCTTCGGGATTGAGGTTCCGAGGGTGCGCAGGGAGGATCTCGTACGGATGACGGATTCGGATCCCTCCCTGAAATGCCGGATCCGCAGGAAGCTCACGGGGCGTCATTCCGCGGAGATTCATGACGAGGACCTCATCTTTGATCCCGCTTTCCTTGAGAGGACAGAGGGGTACTACTGCGGATGCTTCCAGAGTCCGCGCTACTTCGCAGGCGCTGAGGAGGCGGTGCGCAGGGCTTTTGCGTTCCCGCAGGATGTGCATGACGATCCTGTGACGGAGGAATTCGCATCCCGGATTGCACAGAGCGGGCGCGGCAGCTGCAGCATTCACCTGCGGTTCGGGGACTATCTGCAAAAGAGCGGCATTTACGGCGGCATCTGCACGGATGCCTACTATGACCGCGCTGTGGAATACGTCCGCAGCCGCTGCGGGTCAGTGAGGTTTTACGTATTCTCCAATGACGCCGCGCTTGCGGGGGAATGGATCCGGCGCAGACAGAGGCCGGACGATTTTACGCTCATAACGGGACACGATGAGGATCATGGATATCTGGATCTGTACCTCATGACGCTGTGCACCGCACATATCCTCGCGAATTCGAGCTTCTCGTTCTGGGGCGCCTGGCTTTCGCAGGGTTCGGACCAGTTGTGCGTTGCGCCGTCCATGTGGGTGCATACGCAGGACGGGACGGAACTTACGCGCTGCGATATCTATACGGACGACATGGTGCGGATTTCCCCATCCGGCGACATTGTGAACCGGGAAACGGGGCAGCTGCCTGCGGTCACGGTCGGGATCACCGCCTGCAACCTGGAGTTCTGCATCCGGGACGCGGTGCGGAGCGTACAGCGCCAGAGTCTGCAGCATCTTGAAATCATCGCCGTGGACGACGGGTCAACAGACCGGACGGGACAGATCCTGGACGAGCTGGCGGCATCGGATCCCCGCATCCGGGTCCTGCACCTTGACGGAAAGGGCGTCTCCGCCGCCCGCAACGCGGTCCTGGAGCAGGCCCGCGGAGAGTACACCGGCTTTCTGGACGGGGATGACGTCGTGGATCCGGAGTACTACGAGCTGCTGCTCCGCGGAGCGCTTGCTGCGGATGCGGCGGTGTCCATGAGCGCGTACCGCGAGGAGGAGCATCCGGTCCCCGCAGAGGCGGCGGACCTTCCGGAGGATGAGAGGGTGCGGGTCCTGTTTTCGGAATACCTTGACAGGTCAACGGTCTTCCACGGGGGAGAAGCCCTCGAGAGGTACGTCAGGACCGCACCGGCGGACAGCAGCGCCCCGCTCCGGATCTACAACAGTGTCTGGAGCAAGCTGTTCCGGAGCGATGTTCTCAAAAGCATACGGTTTGACAACGGAAGGCTCTCGGAGGATATCATGTTTACAACCCGCGCCCTTGCCCTTGCCGGAACCAGTGTGTATGTCCCCGCAAGGCTCTATGCCTACCGTATGGGCAGAGGCGGGAGTATCATGAACTCGCGCGTCGGTGAGCGGAGAGTCCGTGATGAGATCCCCTTCTGGGAGGAGCAGATCGCCTTTATCCGGGAACAGGGAAATCCGGAGCTTGCGGACCTTGCCGCCTATAACCTTACGCTGCGCCTCATCGGCTACGAAGAGGAAATGCGCGGGGTCCCTGAGACCGCCCCTTACGCGGAGGAGATCAGAAATACCCTGCAAAAACACCGGAAGGCGATCCGCGGCATCGTCCGCGCGAGGAAGGATGCGAAAAAATCCGAACGCATCCGTATCCTGACGTTTCTGTGGTCACCAGGATGCTATCGCTGCCTGATGAAATGGTATCTGCGCGCAAGGAACGCGTAGGAAGAGCTTTTCACGAATCATATGAGCAAACGGCTGCAATCAGTGAACCGCACATTGGGCACCGCGGCGTTTTACCTCGGTTTCCTCATCGAGACTGCCCTGGTGATCGTCGACAAGAGCAACTTCACCAATCCGTATACCACGCTGTTTTTCCGGGGGACCTTTGTCCTCTTCGTCCTGAAGATCGTTCTGACGAAGTATCCCCCGAGGGAAATCGCGTTTTTCGCGGTGTGCGCGGCTGTCGGATTTATCTCGTGGCGCGTGAGCGGGCGGAGTGAGCTGCTGCGGTTTGCGGCTTTCCTCATGGCGGCCGCGGAGGGGATTGACCTCAGGAAGCTTCTGAAGGTCTGGTTCTTCGCTACGCTCTCGGGGTGCCTTGCCCTGGTTCTGCTGTCCGTCACCGGGATTTACGGCAGGCTGTCCGAGACAGCTGATTACGGCCACGGGATTGAGACGAGATTCAGTCTCGGCATGGGGCATCCGAACGCTCTCCACTGCATGGCTGCCATGCTGATTCTGTGCGGGCTGTACCTGTTCGAGGACAAGCTCCGGGTGTGGATCTATGTGGCGCTCCTTACCGGGGACGTCCTGCTGTATCAGCTGACAAAGTCCAATTCCGGCCTCCTGGTTTCCGTGTGCGCCATTGCGGGCTCCGCGCTGCTGCATTACGGCAGGAAGCTGCGGCAGGGCAGGGGAATCTATATCGCGGGGGAGGCGGTATTTGCCGCGGGGCTGTGTTATTCTGTCTTCGCCGCCATTGTGAATCCGTTCGAGCATCCTCTGTATAAACGGTTCGATTCCCTGCTGACCGGCAGAGCGTCCGGACTGTGGGACACCGTCTATCACGACGGGTGCCTGTCCACGTGGTACTGGTTTTCCGCGCGGGAGAATACCACATTTTTCGATATGGGCTGGGTGAGGCTCATCTACTGGTACGGCGTCATTCCTGCAGTCCTCATCATTGCCCTTGTGTTTGCGATGTTTCGTGTGATCCGAAGACGCAGGGACTATGCGGCGCTCGTTCTGTTCACGGCGGTCTGCGGCTACACGGTACTGGAGGCGCACCTCGTATCGGAATACATTGGCAGGAACTTCGTGCTGATCGCTGCGGCAGGCTTCCTGCCGGAGCTCCTTTACCCCGGGGAGGAAGCCGGGAAGAAGGCGGAGAACCCGGAAGACCCGGAATGAGAGCCGGACCGGACAGGAGATGAAATCCTGCCCGTCCGATGGAGCTGGAAGCGCTGTGCTGCCCGCACGCACGGGCGTGGGAGAAAGACATGAGTCAGAAGAACAGGATCATCCAGACCTACGGACTGTGGTTCCTGGATATGCTGTGCATATTCCTGTCCTACAATATAGCGACGCAGATCCGTTTCGCGGGAACGAACGACTGGGGCAGCAAGACACTGCACTACCTCGTCATGATCGTGTTCCTCCTGTTCTGCACGGTTTACAGCTATTTCGTCGACTGGAACCGGGATGTGCTCCGGAGGGGGCTGTTCCGGGAATTTCTTGCCGTCCTGAAGTTCAATACCATCATGCTCGTGATCTCGCTGGTATTCGTGTTCTTCGCCGGCTGGTCCAACATTCTGTCCCGTATCGTGATCCTGCACTTCGCGTGGATCAATCTCGTCCTGATGTATGCGGTTCACATCCTGTTCCGCAGGATGATGCGCAACATGCTGAACAATGAGCTGTATGCCACGAAAATCCTGATCGTGACGCAGCGTGCGATGACGGATGAAACCATAGAGCGGCTGCATTCGCAGCTGGACGCATCGTACCAGATCGTCGGGTCCCTCTCGGTCGATGACCTGAACGAGAGCGACCTTGCAGGCATCACGGAGAAAATGACACAGATCGCGTTCGACGAGGTCTTCATCAATACGCCTGATTATACGCCGAAGCAGATCGCCCCAATGATCGACGGCTTCGAGAGGATGGGTGTCGTCTGCCATTACAATCTCGAGCTTCCGGACGGGGGAGGGGCAGCCAGCGCCCCCGGCACGTTCGGGGATTACGCCGTCATGACGTATACGAGGTTCCGCTCGTCGTACAAACGCCTCCTGATCAAGCGCGTCGTGGACATCGTCGGAGCAGCTGTCGGCCTTGTCATTACCGCTGTGGTCACGGTTTTCCTGGCTCCCGCCATCAGGCTGGATTCACCGGGGCCGGTGTTCTTCTCCCAGATCCGGGTCGGCAAGAACGGACGCCGCTTCCGGATTTACAAGTTCCGCTCCATGTATCTGGACGCCGAGGAGCGCAAGAAGGAACTGGAGCAGCAGAATGAAGTAAAGGGCCTCATGTTCAAGATGGAGGAGGACCCGAGGGTGACCAGGGTAGGAAGATTCATCCGGAAGACATCGCTCGATGAGCTGCCGCAGTTCTGGAACATCCTGAAGGGCGACATGAGCCTTGTCGGCACGAGACCTCCGACGGAGGAGGAATTCGAGCATTATGACGAGCATTACCGGCGCCGTCTCTCCATGACACCGGGTCTCACGGGCATGTGGCAGGTCAGCGGACGCAGCAATATCGAGGACTTTGACGAGGTCGTGAAGCTCGACCTCAAATATATCGACAACTGGTCGCTGACACTGGATTTCAAGATCCTTCTGCAGACGGTCGGTGTCGTCCTGTTTCATAAGGGAGCGAAATAGAGTGGGAGGAGGAAACCGGGAGTTCCGGATAACCCGGAGCGGTCAGCTGATCCATATCGAGACACTGGCGGATGAGAGAACGCCGGGGAATCTGTCGGAGTTTTGGAAGGAGCGCGGGACGGACCAGCCCATTCTTCTCCAGATTCACGGAGGAGACTTCAGCAGGTTCTATGAGAAAGCGGGGGTAATCCGCCGGCTCCTGATCCGCCGGCTTCTCAGGAAGTGCGCACTCATCGTTGTTCCCTCCGACAGCTGGAAGAATGCGTTCTCGACAATCGTACGGGATGAGAGAATCCGGGTTCTGCCGGAGGGGGCGGACGCCATTTCCGATGCACGGTTTGAGGAGCTGAAGCCTCTCCGGAGGCAGCGCATGCAGATTCTGTTTGACGGTGTGATCGGGGAGGACAGCGGCTCGTACGATCTGCCGCAGATCATTGTGCATACCGCGCAGTGCGTCCCGGACGTGCGGTTCGTCCTTGCGGGGAACGGCGACATTGACGGTGTCAGGGCGATGATTCCGGAGCCGTATGTGAGCCGCAATGTCCTGTTTTCCGGAGATCCCGAACAGGAGGGCAGGACATGGCTTCTCGAGAGGAGCTGCATTTACCTGCAGCCGTCCTACCACGGGGATGTTCCCGGAGCGGTGCTGGAAGCCATGGGGTACGGACTCGCCGTCGTCGCAACCGGAGTCGGTGAGATCGGAGAAATCGTGCGCGACAACTACAATGGATATCTGCCGGAGCCGGGAGACGTCGGGGGAATCACATCCCGGCTTACGGAGCTTCTGAATGATCCGGAGACGCTGTTCCTTGCGGGGGAGAACTCCCTGTCCATCGTAAGGAGCCGCTACAGCAGGGAACAGTATGAAAGCGGACTGCAGAAGTACATGAGGAGCCTTGCAACATGACCACCCCGATGATTGCGGTGATTGTACCGGTCTACAATGTATACGCTTACCTGGAGCAGTGCATCAGCTCAATCCTTGCCCAGACGTTTCAGGATTTCACCCTGTATCTCGTGGATGACGGTTCGACGGATGGCTCCGGGACTCTCTGCGACAGGGCTTCACGGGCGGATTCCAGGATTACCGTACTCCACAAGGAAAACGGGGGCCTTCAGTCCGCGTGGAAGTGCGGCGTCGACCGCAGCCGCGAGCCGTGGCTGTTTTTCGTTGACGGGGACGACTGGGTCGACCCGGACGCACTGGAGAAGCTTGCGGTCCCCATCCTGCAGCAGGAGGGGGGAGGCACTATCGTCTGCGGCAGCTATTTTATCGAGCGGACGGGAAAAGGTACGCGGGAGCGGGTGGACAACGCGCTGCAGCCCGGCGATTACACCGGCAATGACCTGCAGGAGAAAATCCGTGAACGCATTGTGGGAAACGAGAACCGGACCCTCATCCTGTCCCGCTGCATGAAGCTGATCTCCCGGGAGCTTATCACGGACAACCTGCACTGGTGCGATCCGCGGATCCGGATGGGGGAGGACGTGAACATCATGGTTCCCGCAATCCTGGATGCGCAGAGGATCGTCGTACTGCGGGATGCTGCCGTCTACCGCTACCGTTTTGTCGGCTCGTCCATGGTGCACCGCTACGATGAAGGCCTGTATGAAAACATCGTAAGACTCCGGGAAATCCTGAAGAAAATTCTTGCGGACAAGGGCATTCCGGATGCGGAGGGCATGGCGGAGCGGGAGTTCCTGTTCCTGCTGTTTATCGAAATGAAAAACGAGATCCGCAGGAAAGACGTGCCGGGACCTGAGGTGTGCGCAAGGATCCGGTCGCTGTGCGAAATGGAGCACACGGACGAAAGACTGGCGGGTGTTTGCGTTCGGGATCCCGCGAACCGGCTTCTGGCGTTCTTCATGCGCCGGCCCTTACTGTGGCGGATCCGGCTCGTCCGCCTGGTCTTCACGCACAGAGGTTCATGATGGAGCACAGCAGGATTTCGGTCATCATACCGGTCTATAATGCGAAGGCCACCCTGGAAGACGCCGTGCGTTCCTGCCTTGGGCAGACACTGCCGCCCCGGGAAATCATTCTGGTGGATGACGGCTCGGACGACGGGAGCGCACAGCTGTGCGATCAAATCGGGCAGACAGAGGCATCCGTAAAGGTACTGCATATCCCTCCGCTCGGTGTCTCGGCTGCGCGTAACAGAGGACTCGACGAGGCGGCAGGGGACGCGGTCACGTTCCTGGACGCGGACGACACGATGGCGTCCGGCATGCTGGAATGCCTGGATGCGGTCCTGTACAGGACCGGCGCTGATTATGCCGGCTGCGGCTTCGGAGACGCGGAGCAGACGGGAAGCGGAGAGGACACCGTTTCGGAATTTGCCGGGAGTGATATCATCCTGCAGAGGATCCTGCGCCACGATACCAGCGTCTGGGGCAAGCTGTACCGGCGGCGGTTCCTGGGTGAAACCCGGTTCCGGGAGGGTCTGACGATCGGAGAGGACATGCTGTTTGTTCTGTCCCTTCTTAGGGAGGATACGGTCTTCGCCTTCACCGGCAGGAAGCTGTACCGGTATACGATCAATCCTGCGGGTGCCATGGAGCGCCCGTTTGTGCCGTCCTATATGGACCAGATTTCGTGCTGGCAGCTCGCACGGGATACCGCGCTGCAGAACTTTCCGGCGCTTGCAGGAAACCCGGAGGCACAGGCGGGGTTTTCGTCCGTTATCGCGGTTTCAGCGGTTCTGACGGCTTCGAAGATTGCGAAGCTGGGGCAGCAGGGAAGGCAGTATGATTCGTTTTTTGCACAGTGCAGGGGCACGGTGAGGGACGAGCTGCGGCTTCCCGGCGCGCGGCAGGCGCTCCCCGGTGATTATAAGGTCAAGGCTGTATTGCTGACCCGTTTTCCGCGGCTGTACCGTCTGCTGTATGTGCCGCACTCTGCAGGCAGCAGCAATGACAGACAGAGATTCCGCAAAGATAAAAGGGAGTAACTGCGTGAATTCCATTGCGTTTTATATGCACGCCGGCAGCGGCAACCACGGCTGTGAAGCCATTGTGGACAGTCTCGTCCGGATGCTGAGGGAGGATGTGACGCTCGTTACAAACTCCCGGAAGGAGGATGAGAAATATCTCCCGCAGGATGTGAAGGAGCACCTGGACATCTGTGAGGAGCGGCATATCGACCGGCATTTTCTGACTCACGCGCTGTATTACGCGGCGCGCAGGGTCACGGGAAACCGGGACGGCTTCCCTGCCTATAAGCTTTCTGCCATCACGGGACAGGAGAGACCCGGGACGGCTGTCTCCATCGGAGGCGACAATTACTGCTATGAATCCATGGTGCAGGATCTCATCGACGCCAATGCCATGCTGCACCGCCGGGGCATCCGGACGGTACTCCTTGGCTGTTCCATCGAGCCGGCGCTTCTGAAAAAGCCCTCGATCGCAGAGGATATGAAACGGTATAACCGGATTGCCGCAAGGGAGAGCATTACGTTCCGGGCACTGCAGGAGGCAGGCATCCCTGCTGAAAAGCTTGTGCTGGCCGCGGATCCTGCCTTCACGCTGCCCGCGGACCGTTCGGCGGTGCCTGACCGGTTTCAGGGGACGGACGTCGTCGGGGTAAACTTAAGTCCGATGGCGCTCGATTACGCGGGAAACGGCGAAACGCTGCGAAAGGGGTATCTTGAGCTGATGCACTGGATCCTGGCCAATACCGGGATGAGCATTGCCCTGATTCCGCACGTTGTCTGGCAGCGTTCCAATGACCTTGCGGTGCTGCAGGAGCTGAAGGATGCCCTCGGCCGGGATGCGGGCGGCCGTGTCTTCCTCATTCCGGACCTTCCCGCGGAGCAGCTCAAGGGCATCATCGGCAGCTGCCGGTATTTCATCGGTGCCCGCACGCACGCGACCATTGCCGCCTATTCCAGCGGGGTTCCCACCCTGGTTCTGGGATACTCCGTGAAGGCGCGCGGCATTGCACGGGATCTCTTCGGATCGGAGGAGCACTATGTCCTGCCCGTGCAGCAGGTAACACAGCCGGAAGAAATCAGGAAGGGATTTACGTTCCTGCTCGAACGGGAGGGGGATATCCGGGAAACACTGCGGCGGCGGATTCCGGACGTACTCAAGTCGGCAGAAAGGAATGCCGGCGCAATCAGTCTATGGGAAGAGTAACACTCGCAAAACGGAATATTCTGTTCGGGTACGTCGGCCAACTCGCAACAGCGCTGATGTCGTTTGTCCTTCGGACCATCTTCATCCGCAATCTGTCAGAGCAGCTGCTGGGCATCAATTCCCTGTATACGAATATCCTGTCCATTCTGTCCATGGCGGAGCTCGGGATCGGCACAGCCCTGAACTATTCGCTGTACCGGCCGGTTGCGGAGCATGATACGGAGAAAATCAAATCCTACATGCAGATGTACCGCAAGGCCTATGGCGTCATTGCCATGGTCGTTGCCGGCATCGGCCTGTCCATTGCCCCTTTCCTGAAATATCTCGTCAAAAAGCCGGGCGCCATCACGGTAAGGCAGATGACGCTGTACTATTTCATCTTCCTGTTCAATACGGTTTCCACCTATTTCGTCGCGTACAAGTACAGCCTGTGCAACGCGGAACAGAAGAACTACATCCAGACGAACATCAATACCGTGACGAAGCTGATCGTCACAGGTCTGCAGATCGCGGCGGTTGTCCTGACGAAGAACTTCCTCCTCTATCTTGTGACGGACGCAGCGGTACAGCTCGTGCAGAAGATCTTCGTATCGTTCTACCTGAACCGTCTGTATCCGTACCTGCGGGACAGGAACATCCGGCCCCTGACGAAGCAGGAGTCCGGAGAGGTGTGGACGAAGACGAAGGCACTCGTACTGCACAAGGTCGGCGACGTCGCAAGACTCCAGACGGATTCGCTGCTGATCTCCTCGTTCATTGCGGTCGCGGTGTCCGGTTATGTCGACAACTACAACATGGTCATCAACGCAGTCTCGAACTTCGTGAACATCATTTTCAATTCCGTGATTTCCGGGTTCGGAAACCTGATTGCGACGGAGTCGAGGGAGTATCAGTACCGGATGTTCCGGGTGTACCGGTTTTTCGCTTCCTGGGTGTACGGCTTCGCGGTGACCGGGTTTTTCATCCTGCTGACGCCGCTCATCCGGCTGTGGCTGGGCGACTCCTGGGTACTGCCGTTTTCGGCAGTGTCGCTGATCCTCGTCGACCTGTATTTCAAGGGAGACCGGATTGTCCTGTCGAATTTCAAGACCGCGGCGGGCGTCTTCGAACAGGATAAATATCTGGCGCTCATTCAGGGAGCGGTCAATCTGGTGCTGTCCATCGTGCTGGTACGGCGGATCGGGCTTGCGGGAATTTATGTCGGAACCGTCGTCTCGGGACTTATTGCCAACGTTACGAAGCCGATCATCATCTACCGCGTCTGCTTCGACCGGAAGGCGGACGGATATTTTACAGATACGGCAAAATACACGGCAGCGACAGCCGCGGTCATCGCGGCTTTGTACGGCATCAGCCGTCCGCTCCTGTCACACCTGTCCATTGCGACGTTCGTGCTGACGGGCGCTGTGATCACCGTCGTCTTTAACGGGGTGTTCTTCGCGCTGTTTGGCAGGAGCAGTGAGTGCCGGTATCTCGTGGACCTGATCCGGAACAGGAAACGCTGAGGGCTGCAGCAGATCGGAAGGGGAAGCAATGAATCGTGAGGTATATCCGGAACTGGAACCTGTCATTTCGTCCGCGCAGGAAATGCTGCATGCCCTGCAGAATCCCGGGATGAAGACAAGAATGAAAAACGCCCTCCGCGCCCTGAAGTCCGGCAGCCCCCTCGGGGAGAGGGACCGGATTTTCTGGCCGGCGGGGCTGCTGCTTGTGGGACTTGCGGAGGCGGGGCAGACCGGGACGGTGGAACAGGAGCTGTCCGGGTGGAAGAAGTCCGGCGCACCCATACAGTTCCCGGATGACGCCCTGACAGGCTTTGCGCTGCTCACCGCCGAGGACGCCGCCGGAGAACGGACATACGGGCAGGACGTCCGCCGGATGGCGGAGTTTCTGTACGCGGCGCCTAAGGATGCGGGACAGAGTATCCTGTACAACCCGCACCGGGGGAACGAATATATTTTCGCAGACGGTGCCGGTCAGACTGCGATGTTCCTGTCACGCTACAGCGTGCGGTATCACGATCAGGAGGCAGGCAGGCTCGCGAGGCGGCAGCTGTCGGAATTCCGCGAATACGGGTTTGACGAGGCAGCCGGCCTTCCCTATCACGCATATGAGCGGTCGACCCGCCTCTGCCACGGAATGATCGGCTGGGGACGCGCCGCCGGCTGGCTTATGATGGGGAGCTCCGTTTACGCGGCGGATCATCCGGAGGATGCCGGAATGCGGGAGAACTTCCTGTCCCTCGAGGAGGCCCTGTTCCGTTACCAGCGGGAGGACGGCGGCTTTGGCTGGCAGATCCCGGGTATAAAGGGACCCGCGGATACGTCCGGCTCGGCCATGATCGGATGGGCAGCGGCACAGGCGATGCAGCACGGCATCGGGATTCCGGGCCTTGCGGACCGGCTCACGGATCTTCGGGTTTTCCTGCAGAGTCACATCCGGGACGGCAGGGTCCTGCAGGCGCAGGGAGAATGTGTGGATTTCGGCATGTACCGGCCGCAGTTCGGGTCGTTCCCCTGGGGTCAGGGGGCAGGACTGGCGTTTCTTGCAAGGATGGATAAACATTTATGATCATTGTCAGGGTAATGGGCGGACTGGGAAACCAGATGCAGCAGTATGCCCTCTGTCAGAAACTGAAGAAGCTGGGACGGGAGGCGAAGCTGGATGTCTCCTGGTTCGAAAAGAGCAGCCAGAAGGGCCTGCTGGCGCCGAGGAAGCTCGAGCTGCTGCGCTTTGCCGGCCTGCCGATGGACGTGTGCACCCGCAGGGAAGCGGAACACTTCACGGGAAACGGGTCCGTATGGTCGAAAATCCGGCGCAGGGCGTTCGGGAATCCTTCCGTTTTCACGGAGTCGCAGATGTATCACCCGGAAATATTCGACATGGACGAGCGGTATCTCGAGGGATACTTTGCCTGCACGCGCTACTACGACGATATCCTGCCGGAATTAAAGGAGCTGTTCCGGTTTCCTGAAGCCGGTGACGGGGAAGTCCGGAAACGGAACGCGGACGTTCTTGCGGAGCTGGGCGATGCTGCCGAGTTCCGGGCAGCCATGCATCTGCGCCGCGGTGATTATCTCGATGAAGCAAACCGGGAGATCCTCGGCGGGATCTGTACGCCCGCCTATTACGCCGGGGCGGTGCGGATTCTGGAAGAGTGCGCACAGCGGGAGCACAAGCCCCTGCACCTGTATGTCTTCTCGGATGATCCGGATTATGTGCGGTGCCAGCTGGAAGCCGCAGGCTCCGGTGATACCGCGCCGGAGAGGAAGATGTTCGGCACGAGGGGGGAGAAGGTCACGCTGTGTGACTTCAACCACGGGGAGGACAATCTGCTGGATATGCAGCTGATGGCTGCCTGCCGCGGCATCATCACCGCCAATTCCACGTTCAGCTTCTGGGGAGGCAGGCTGAATCTTTCACCGGATGCAGTGAAGATCCGCCCCCTGTACCACAGGAACAACCAGGTTCCGGATCCTGCCATCCTGCACGGGCTGTGGCGCGGCTGGACACTCGTGGACAGGAACGGCCAAAAGGTCTAAACTGTCATAGGTTTTTATCATGCCACAGAAGGAGTTGCGAAACATGCGGAAAATCATATTAACCGGAGACCGTCCGACCGGCAGGCTTCACATCGGCCACTATGTCGGGTCGCTGCGCCGCCGGGTGGAGCTGCAGAATACGGGCGGATTTGACGAGATCAATATCCTGGTCGCGGACGCGCAGGCGCTCACGGACAACGCGGACAATCCGGAGAAGGTCCGCCGGAACATTGTCAACGTCACGCTGGATTACCTGGCAGCGGGCATCGATCCCGCAAAGAGCCGGATCGTGATTCAGTCCCGGATCCCGGAGCTGACGGAGCTGACGTTTTATTACATGAACCTTGTCACGGTCGCAAGACTACAGCGCAACCCTACGGTCAAGACGGAGCTTACGATGCGCGGCTTCGGCAGCAGCATTCCGGTCGGGTTCTTCTGCTATCCGATTTCGCAGGCGGCGGACATCACAGCCTTCAAGGCGACTACGGTTCCCGCGGGGGAGGACCAGGAGCCCATGCTGGAACAGACCCGCGAAATCGTGCGCTCATTCAACCACACCTATCAGTGTGACGTTCTGGTGGAGCCGGAGATTCTGCTGCCGCAGAACAGGGCTTCCATGCGTCTTCCCGGAATCGACGGGAAGGAGAAGATGAGCAAGTCTCTTAGCAACGCCATCTATCTGTCGGATGAGCCGGAGGATATCCGGAAGAAGGTCATGAGCATGTATACCGACCCGGATCATCTGCGGGTCGAGGACCCCGGCAGGGTCGAGGGGAATCCGGTCTTTATCTATCTCGATGCCTTTGCAAAGCCGGAGCATTTCGCGGAATTCCTGCCGGAATACCATGACCTCAATGAACTGAAGGAGCACTACCGAAGGGGCGGACTAGGGGACGTAAAGGTGAAGAAGTTCCTGAACAATGTGCTGCAGTCAACGCTGGAGCCGATCCGTACCCGCAGGCATGAGTATGAGAAGGACATCGCCTACGTATATGATGTTCTCAGAAAGGGAACGGACGAGGCGGAGCAGGAGGCTGCCGCAACGCTCTCAGAGGTGAAGAACGCCATGAAGATCAACTATTTCGATGACAAAGAGCTGATCCTGGAGCAGCAGAAGGAATTCGACGAGGCAGCAAAGGAGCGTGCGGCAGCACAGGCCGCGAAGGGGCCCCGCCAGCCGCACCGTAAGAAGGAGCAATAGGAGGGACGGATCCATGAATCTCGAAGAAGCAAGAAAGAAACTCGAAAGTGCCGGACAGGAGCATGCCCTGCGGTATTATGACGAATTGAACGACGGGGAGAAGAAGGCACTCCTGGATCAGATCGGGAGTCTGGATTTTTCGCCGATTCATTATGTGCATGACCGGGCAGAGCTTCCGAAGAGGGGAAAGATTACGCCCCTGAATTTCATGAGCCTTGACGAGATCGCATCGAAGCGGGATGAGTTTGAGAAGACCGGTCTTGAGGCGATCCGGCAGGGAAAGGTAGGGGCGGTCCTCCTTGCGGGAGGCATGGGGACAAGGCTTGGCTCCGACAACCCCAAATGCATGTATGATATCGGCATCACGAAGCATGTCTACATCATGGAGAGGCTTATCCGGAATCTCATGGATGTCGTGGATCAGGCGGGTGTTGCGGTTCCGCTGTTCATCATGACGAGCGAGAAGAACCATGACGCGACGGTACGCTTCATGAACGGGCACGATTTCTTCGGCTATGACCGGAGCAGGGTCTGGTTCTTCAAGCAGGATATGGCGCCCGCAACGGATTACAACGGGAAGGTCTACATGGAAGCAAAGGACCGCATTGCCTCTTCCCCGAACGGAAACGGCGGCTGGTTCAGTTCCATGCAGAAGGCGGGGCTGATTGAGAAGCTGCATGAGCTCGGCATCGAATGGCTCAACTGCTTCGCAGTCGACAATGTGCTGCAGAGGATTGCGGACCCCGTGTTCGTCGGCGCAACGATTGCGTCCGGCTGTGCAACCGGTGCCAAGGTCGTGCGCAAGGTCGCGAAGGACGAGAAGGTCGGGGCGATGTGCCTCGAGGACGGAAAGCCGTCGATCGTGGAGTACTACGACATGACGCCGGAGCTGATGGATGCCGTGAACGAGAAGGGCGAACCCGCCTACGCGGGCGGCGTCATCCTGAATTACCTGTTCCGCGAGAAGGATCTCGAAAAGGTCATCAACGAGAAACTGACACTCCACATCGTGGAGAAGAAGATCCCCTACATGGACGAGGCCGGCGTTTTCCATAAGCCGGACAAGCCGAACGGCTATAAATTCGAGACGCTGATCCTCGATATGATCCATGAGATGGACACGTGCCTGCCCTTTGAGGTTGCGCGGGACCACGAGTTTGCACCGATCAAGAATAAAACCGGCGTGGATTCCGTCGAGAGCGCACAGGAGCTTTGCAGAAAGAACGGAATCGAACTGTGATCCGTTACGGAGGAAATATATGAAGATACTGGTAACCGGCGGTGCCGGATTTATTGGAAGCCACACGGTTGTAGAACTGCAGAATGCGGGACACGAGCCGGTGATCCTGGACAACCTGTATAACGCGAGCAGCAAAGTCGTCGGAAGGATCGAAGCCATCACGGGCAGGAGTGTGCCGTTCTATCAGGCGGACATCCGGGATGAGGATGCCCTGCGCGAGGTGTTCCGGAAGGAAGCCCCGGAGGCAGTTATTCACTTCGCAGGACTGAAGGCAGTGGGTGAATCCGTCAGGAAGCCCTGGGAGTATTACGAAAACAACATCGGCGGCACGCTCCACCTTCTGAAAATCATGAAGGAGAACGGCTGCAGGAATATCATTTTCTCCTCGTCTGCAACAGTGTACGGCGATCCCGCCTTCGTTCCGATCACGGAGGAGTGTCCGAAGGGAACCTGCACGAATCCCTACGGATGGACGAAATGGATGCAGGAGCAGATTCTGACCGATCTCCATACAGCTGACCCGGAATGGAATGTGATCCTGCTGCGCTATTTCAACCCGATCGGCGCACATGAATCCGGCACCATGGGCGAGAATCCCAACGGTATCCCGAACAACCTGATGCCGTATATCACGCAGGTTGCCATCGGCAGGCTCGAGAAGCTGCATGTCTTCGGAAACGACTACGATACACCGGACGGAACCGGCGTGCGCGACTATATCCACGTCGTGGATCTCGCAAGAGGTCACGTCAAGGCGCTGAAGAAGCTTGCTCCCGGCTCCGGGGTCAATATCTACAACCTCGGAACAGGCCAAGGCTACAGCGTGCTGGATATCGTGAAGAACTTCGAGGCGGCAACCGGACTGAATATTCCTTATGTCATTGATCCCAGACGTGCGGGTGACATCGCGACATGCTACTGCGACGCGTCCAAGGCGGAGCGCGAGCTCGGCTGGAAGGCGGAGTACGGAATCCGCAGGATGTGCGAGGATTCCTGGAGATGGCAGAAGAACAATCCCAATGGATATGACGGCTGATCACTGAGAATGTTCCGTTTAGAGGCGAAAAAAGTTAAGGCGGGCCACGTCCTGCAGGATATCACGGTACAGGATGACGCAGAGGATACCCGGACGCACAAGGTGTTCCACGCGCTCACGGAGGTCTGCCGCGGCATGGACCTTGCGGAGCCGATCTGGCTCCGGAAGAACATCCGGGATTTCCAGCAGCACGCGAGGTGCCGTTTTACGAAGGACAGCTTCGTGGAGGAGACGGACTTCGACTATCTGGAAATCAGGATCGTGGAGGAGGATTGGGACTGACGTCAGGACAGCCCCGTAAGAAGAACGAAAAACACAATCACCTCATAAGTTTGTCACAGTTTAAACACAATTTGCCCATATACTCATAATTGTTCCGGGAGGGAACGAAGGAAAAGTTCACCGCCCGAAAAATAATGAGTATATGGGTTTTTGTAGTCTATGATTGACGGAAAGTGAGGTTTGGCTATGGCAGATGAATTCAATCAGAATTCCTACAGCGGGAATGAAACCGGCAGCCAGGGTGCTTCCGGAAACGGCAGCTATCAGTACAATACGAACCAGGGCGGGTACCACAACTCCTACTCATCCGGCTACGGCTCCAATCAGGGCTGCTATGGCCAGAATTCGTACAGCGGCAATGGAAATTCCGGGAATAACGGGGGCCGCAGGCCCCACAGCGGAAAGGGCGGAAAGGCACTGCTCGCCATCGTGCTGGCGGCAGTGTTCGGAGTCTGCACAGGTGCAGGAGCGTACGGAATCCGCCGGGCGGTCGGCGATGACACGAAGACATCGGTCTCCGTAAAGGACAGCAGGGACACGGATAAATCCGACAGCGAAGCTTCCGGCGATTCCGAACAGACGAAGGAAGCGAAGAACGATACCGCGCAGGACAAGGACGCGGCTGCCGGGGAGAGTGCCTCCGGCAGCGCAACGCTCGACGTACTGGATGCACAGGCGGTCGAGACACAGGTGACACGGGTTGCTAAGGATGCCATGCCTTCGATTGTGTCGGTGTACAATACGTATACTTCCACGAGCCAGGACTTCTTTGGACAGTCGTATTCCCAGCAGAACGAGTCAACCGGCTCCGGCATTATCATATCGAAGACCGATGATGAGCTGCTGATCGCGACGAACAATCACGTCGTCGCAAACGAGGATTCGCTGGAGGTTCAGTTTATCGATGAAACGACCGCGGCGGCACAGCTCAAGGGAACAGATTCCGGAGATGATCTCGCGGTTATCGCCGTTTCGCTCGATGATCTGGACAAGGATACCCTGGATGCGATCGAGGTCGCAACGCTCGGCTCGTCGGATGACCTTGTCGTCGGCGAACCGGTTGTGGCAATCGGCAACGCACTCGGCTATGGCCAGTCTGTCACAACCGGTGTAGTGTCAGCCCTCAACCGCGAGATGACAACGGAGGACGGACAGACCGGCACGTTCATCCAGACGGACGCTGCCATTAACCCCGGCAACTCTGGCGGTGCACTGCTGGATCTCAACGGCAACGTCATCGGCATCAATTCCAGTAAGATCGGCGGCTCAGCCGTTGAAGGCATGGGCTATGCCATCCCGATGTCCAAGGCCATTCCGATCATTGAGGACCTGATGAATCAGGATACGAAGACGAAGGTCGCCGAGGAGGACAAGGGATATCTCGGAATCAGCGGCGTGTCTGTGACGAGCCAGGTATCCAGTGCCTATAACATGCCGGAAGGCGTGTATGTTGCACAGATCCTTGAAAACGGCGGGGCGGCGGATTCGGAGCTGCAGAAGGGCGATATCATCACCGCGGTCAACGGCTCGACGGTAAGCGATATGGAAGACCTGCAGAATGAGCTGCAGTATTACGCGGCAGGCACCGAGGTCACTCTGACGGTAGAGCGCTCCGGTGAAGGCAGCGAATATTCCGAGAAGTCCATCAGAGTTACGCTCGGCGATGCTTCCACGATCGAGCAGAGTGAGAAGGAACAGCAGAGCCGGAGCCGTTCCGGTCAGGACAATGGCAGCAGCGGCGAAGATTCCGGCTCAGACGGCGGAGATTCCGGCAATGAGCAGGGCGGTTATTACAGCTTCCCGTTCGGTAATTTCTTCGGATACTGATCCGGAAAAATTACCCCCGGCCTCCTTATCAGGATGCCGTGCGAGAACCGGTCAGATATTAAAAAGGGGGCGGTGCGCATGACGCGCACCGCCCCTTTTGTGATCATTCAAACTTACAGCTCACTGCCCGTAAGAAGCCTGTAGGCTTCGCGGTATTTTGCAATCGTCCGGTCGATGACGTCCTGCGGAAGGTTGTAATCGCTGTCGGGGTTGGCCCTGAGCCAGTCGCGGACGTACTGCTTGTCAAACGAGGGCTGGCCATGTCCGGGTTCATATCCCTCGACCGGCCAGAAGCGGGAGGAATCCGGTGTCAGCATCTCATCGCCGAGGACAATCTCACCGTTGTCATTCAGACCGAATTCAAACTTGGTATCCGCGATGATGATACCGCGGGTCCGCGCGTAATCCGCGCACTTCGTATACAGGGCGATCGTTGCTTCTTTAATGCGGGAAGCGTATTCCTCGCCGTGCCCCGGGAACTTCTTCTCCAGAACGTCAATGGAGCGCTCGTAGGAGATGTTTTCATCATGGTCGCCGATTTCCGCTTTCGTGGAAGGAGTGTAGATCGGTTCGGGAAGCTTATCGCATTCCTTCAGCCCTTCAGGAAGACGGATGCCGCAGACAGTTCCGTTCTCCTGATAGCTCTTCCAGCCCGAACCGGTAATATAGCCGCGCACAATGCATTCGATGGGGATCATCGAGAGCTTGCGGCACAGCATGACATGGCCTTCAAACTCCGGCGTGCGGAAAAACTCCGGCATGTCCCTGGTATCGACGCTGATCATATGGTTCGGGATGATGTCCTTTGTATAATCGAACCAGAACCGGGACATCTGGGTCAGAACCCTGCCCTTGTCCTGCACCTTGTTTTTCAGGATGACATCAAAAGCGGAAATCCGGTCCGTTGCGAACATCACGAGCGCGTCGCCGATGTCATAAATTTCCCTGACCTTGCCTTCTTTTACCGGTTTGAACTCTTGCATTCTTTTCTTTCTCCTCCCTTTCTTATGGAGCGAAATGACCTGCCACGCCCTTTAGTATAAAACAGGAGTGCAAAATGGGATACAGCATTTTTCACAGGGGCGGCGTGTTATACTCCTTGCAGGCAGCAGGCACCCGGACGGCAGCAGGCAGCTGAAATCCGGAAATGTCCTCCGGATGCACGATCCGCCCGGAGGCGGTCACGCTGCCTGCAAGCTTACGGCAAACCGGAACGAGGGAACAAATGCCATGGGGCATACGAATATTACAATCGGGATTCTGGCGCACGTCGACGCCGGCAAGACAACGCTCTCGGAGAGCATCCTGTACCGGTCCGGCTCGATCCGCACACACGGGAGAGTGGACCACGGGGATGCCTTTCTCGATACAGACGCACTGGAAAAACGGCGGGGAATCACCATCTACTCCAAGCTCGCGAGGTTCACGATCGGGGAGCAGCCGTTTACGCTGCTTGATACCCCGGGACATGCGGACTTCTCCCCGGAGATGGAGCGCGCTCTCCGGGTCATGGACTACGCCATCCTCGTCATTTCCGCAGCTGAGGGTGTAACGGCGAACGGGAGGACGCTGTGGAAGCTCTTTGCCCATTACGGGATTCCGGTTCTGATCTTTGTCAACAAGATGGATCAGCTCGCGGAGGGGAAGGATCTGAGCGATGCCTCCGTGATCCGGAAGGAGGAGCAGATCCTGAAGGACCTCACAGCAGAGCTGTCCCCTTCGCTCGTCCGGTTTGATGAGCAGCAGCTGTGCCCGGAAAATGAGGAAGCTGCTGCTGTCACGGAGGATGCGCTCATGGAGCGTGTGCTGGAGGGCGCTCATGTGACAGAGGACGATGTGATCCGCCTCATCCGGGAACGCAGACTGTTTCCGGTTTATTTCGGGGCTGCGCTGACCGATCAGGGGACGGACGTTCTGCTGGAGGGAATGCGGCGGTACCTGAGGCCGCGGCAGTACGCGGCGGAATTCGGCGCAGTCGTTTACAAGATCACGCGGGAAGACAGGGTGCGGCTCACCTGGATGAAGATCACGGGAGGGTCCCTCGCAGTCCGCGACAGCATCTGCGGAAAGACAGACTCCGCCCTGCAGGAGCCGGGCGATGACACCAAAGAAGCCGGGGACAGCGGCAGCGGACAGCAGATGACACAGGAGAAGGTAAGCGGCATCCGGCTGTATTCCGGGGATCGCTATCGCCAGGTGACCCGCGTGGAAGCGGGAGTAATTGCCGCCGTTGAGGGACTGGATCTGACCCGTGCCGGGGACGGACTTGGCACGGAAGAGGGGAGCGGCAGCGGGCTGATCGCGCCGATTGAAACCTGCAGCGTAAGGGCGCTGCCGGATGCGGAAGGCAGGGTGCCGGACGAATTCACGCTTATGGCAGCCCTCCGGGGCATCGAGGAGCAGGAGCCCCTGCTGCATGTGACCCGTGAGGAGCAAAGCGGCGATATCCGGGTGGAAATCATGGGTCAGGTGCAGATCGAGGTCCTGAAAAACCTTCTGGAGCAGCAGTATCACATCCATGCGGAATTCGGGGAGGGAACCATTGTCTATCGGGAAACGATCCGGAAGCCGGTAGAAGGAGTCGGACATTTCGAACCGCTCAGGCATTACGCGGAGGTTCACGTCGTCCTGACGCCGACGGAGCCGGGTTCCGGCGTCACTTATGAAGCCGACTGCCCGCCCGATACCCTGGACCGCAGCTGGCAGAAACTGATCCTCGGGCAGCTGTCCGCCAGGCGCCACCGCGGTGTGCTGACGGGATCGGAACTGACCGACGTCCGGATCACGCTCATCGGCGGGAAGGCTTCCGTGAAGCATACAGAGGGAGGGGATTTCCGGAGGGCTGCAAACCGGGCGGTCCGCCAGGCACTGATGTCGGCTGAAAATGTTCTGCTGGAACCGGTCATGGCGGTCACGCTTGAGCTGCCTGCGGGGAATCTGGGCAGGGCACTCACGGATCTTAACTCCATGCACGGGAGAGCAGGAGCACCGGAATTCAGGGAGGACGGCACGGTCCTTGTGCGGGGAAGTGTGCCGGCGTCGTGCCTTGGCACATATGCACAGGAGGTTGCGGCCTATACCGGAGGAAGGGGACGGATCCAGGTGTCCCTGAAGGGGTACGAGCCCTGCCACAATGCGCGGGAGGTCATGGATGCCATCGCGTACAATCCGGACGAAGACAAAAGGAACGTTTCGTATTCCGTATTCTGTTCCCACGGAGCAGGGACTGCTGTGCCCTGGGATCACGTGCGGGAACACATGCATGTGGAGACCGGCTGGGAGCCCGGACCGGAATGGGAGGAGAGGGAGCGGGAGGGAAAGCTTCTGACGGACGATTATTACACGTTCGTCCCGGAGCCTCCCGAAGAGGTGCAGCCTGATCTCAACGCCCCGCGAACCCTGCCAGCCGGCCATCGTGCCGGCAGGCAGGACCAAAAGCGCTCATTTGAGGAGGAACAGGAAGCCCTGAAGGCACAGGATGAGGAGCTGCGCACCATCTTTGAGCGGACCTATGGGCCGATCCGGCAGAACCTTATCCATCCTGAAAACGAGAAGTATTACAGCGGGGAACCGGCTCCGGACAAACTTAAGCCGCAGGGTGGTGATCCGAAATACAGGAAGAAGGGCACTGCGGACTCCATGACGGAATATCTGCTCGTCGACGGCTACAATATCATCTTCGCGTGGTCGGAGCTGCGGGACCTCGCCGGGAAGGACATCAAGGCTGCCAGGGACCGTCTTGTCGACCTTCTGTCTGACTATGCCGGAACGAGCCGCGAAACCGTGATCGTGGTATTTGATGCCTACCGGGTGCCGGGAAGCCGCGGAGAGGTCCTTCACTGCGGCGGCATCGACGTTGTCTATACGAAGGAGGCGGAGACCGCGGACCTTTATATCGAGAAAACCGCTCACCGGCTGAGACCGCAGAACAGGGTGACTGTCGCGACGTCCGATGCCGTGGAGCAGGTGATCATCTACGGGACCGGTGCCGTCAGGCTGTCCGCCAGGGGGCTGCTCGAGCGGATCCTGCTGGAGCAGGAACGGGTCCGGGAACGCTATCTGCGGCAGACGGACTGAGAATATCCGCAAAGGACATCGTCAGATTGCACAAAAACGACGACCACATTTTGTAGTGTTAACCCTGCCAGTCAAACACTAAATATCGTTGACTTCAATTTCCTTTTGAATTATCCTTTTTGTTAACAGGTTAAAGGAAACCGGGGAGCCGTTACCGGATTCAGGGAGTCAGTGATGTCATCGATTTTAAGAGACGATTCGTATTTCAATAACGAAACCGATTTCTGTAAAATCTTTTCAGACTCTGTCCTGCAGGTGGTGGAAGACATTCTCCTGGAGAACAGAATCTCCTATTTTATCAAGGAGCAGGACTCCTCCATCCTAGCAAGGCTGTTCAGCAACAGCAAGGAGTGCAGGATTGTAAGAATCAACACCCGGGATATCCGCAGGGCCGTGGACCTGATTTACGGAATTCGCGGCGCGGAGATCATCTGTGACGAGCCGAAGGAGGACTGGTCCCCGAAGCGCAAGCTCCTGCGTCTGCAGCAGGCAGGTACGGACGAGAGGTATTATGGATACGAAAGACAGGCATTATAGCGCAGACAGCAGGGAACACAGGAAATTTCATAAACCAGAATCCAGACAGCAGGGTGGCCGGAATGGCCAGCCTGCTGTTTCTCACAATGCAAAAACGGGAGGAAAATCATCGCGCTGTCCGTACTCGGGCCGGTGCGGCGGCTGTACGCTCATTGATGTTCCGATGGACGAGCAGCTGCTGAGAAAGCAGGAGCTCGTCCGCGAATGCGTAGGGGAGTTCGGCCCGGTGGAGCCGATTGTCAGGATGAAGAATCCCGGCAGGTATCGCAACAAGGTGACGAGTGTGTTCGGCATCGACCGGAAACGGCACCCGGTCTGCGGCGTGTACCGCGCTCATTCCCACGAGATCATTCCCGTTTCGGACTGCAGGATCGAGAACCGGACAGCCTCTGCCATCGTGCAGGAAATCTTTGCCCTGCTGCCTTCGTTCCGGATCCGTGTCTATGATGAGAACACAGGTATGGGCCTTGTGCGGGCAGTGCAGGTCCGGACAGCACACGCAACAGGGGAGATCATGGTTACCATTGTGACGGCATCCCCTGCCTTTCCCTCGAAAAATCATTTCGTGGAGGCACTGCTGGCCAGAGAGCCGGCCATCACGACGATTGTGCAGAACATCAATGTGCGGACGGACCGCATGATCCTGGGGGATCGCGAGAAGGTGCTGTACGGAAAGGGGTATATTGAGGATATCCTGTGCGGGAAGCGGTTCCGGATCTCGTCCCGCTCGTTCTACCAGGTCAATTCGCTGCAGACGGAGAAGCTGTACCACATCGCCGTCGACGGGGCGAGGCTCTCCGGCAGGGAGCTGATCCTCGACGCCTACTGCGGGACCGGGACGATCGGCATCTGCGCCGCGGATCACGCTCGCGCGCTCATCGGGGTGGAGCAGAACGCGGATGCCGTCCGGGATGCCCTGCTCAATGCGAAGGCGAACGGGGTGGACAATGCCGAATTCGTTGCCATGGATGCGGGCGAATATCTGCAGGGGATGGCCGGGGGGCAGACGCGTCCGGATGTCGTATTCATGGACCCGCCGCGTCAGGGAGCGTCGGATGCGTTCCTGCAGTCCCTTCTGGCTATTGCGCCGAAACGGATTGTCTATATCTCCTGCAATCCGGTTACGCTCGGGGAGAACCTCGCCGTCCTGTGCGGCGGCTATCGGTTGACAAAGGCGGTTCCTGTCGATATGTTTCCGTATACAGCCGGGACAGAAGTGGTAAGTTTCCTGGAAAGACGGACCGGTGACGCCGGCACCGGCAAAAATCAGTAACAGGAGAGCCTTATTGAAATCATTCGAGGAAATTCTGAAGGAAAACAATCTCCGCTTCTCGCAGTTTCTGGACGGGAAGGGGCAGGAGGATATCGTCTCGTTTTTCGATACGCTGGTGCAGGATCGCGGAGACCTGTCAGATGCGGACATTGAAGGAATCCTGAAAAACTATCGGGACCTCGGGGTGCTTGAGGATGCGGATGCCTTGCCGGCCAGCCGCGAGCAGGCCCTGCAAAAGGCCGGAGAGCAGGCGGCGAGGACACCGCTCCTCGAGTGGATCAACGCGGGCTACTGGAGCGCTCATAAGCCGGAAGAAGGCACTTCCTCACAAACGGATGCTCCCGCTCCGGTCCTCACGTGGGAGCTGTTCCGCTCGAATGCAAGAGAAGCAGATTCCGGGCACCCGATTCTCATCCTGCAGGATGAGCGGCACGAAATCCCGCATCACGTCACCGGGGACTTCACAAACCCGGAACGGAGGACCGCGTTCGAATACCGGACGGGCAAAGCACTCCGCACCCGGGACATCCTCCGCATTGACAGCCGCTTCGTGCGGCTGCTGCATTGGCTCGGGAACGGCCACATCGCAGTGCAGCTCTCCGGAGCACCGGCCGAAGGCGGGTATGCGGTTTACCGGATCCGCGCCGTGGACGTGAACGGGAACGAGAGCCTGCAGACTGCGAACAATGATTTCCTGCAGCTCATCATCCGCAGGATGCTCGCCTCCGATCCGAGGGAGCAGGAGGATCCGGAGCAGGAGAAGGAGCAGGAGGCGGCCGACGAATCGATTCTCCTCACGGACATGCCTGCCATGATCGATTACCTGGCCTGTGCCGAGGAGTCGCTCCCGGACAACATCCGGAGCTGGGCACACCGGCAGATTGCCATGGTGAAATCCGGCACGGTCTCCGAGGAGGAGAAGCGCCACGCAAAGCGCGCACTCTCCATGATGCTGAACATCCAGTGGAAGGGATCCTATTTCGAACCCGTGGATCCCGCGGCGGCGAGGAGAATCCTCGACGAGGAGCTGTACGGCATGGAGAAGGTGAAGCAGCGCGTCATCGAGACCATCATCCAGATCAACCGCACGCATACGCTGCCGAGCTACGGTCTGCTGCTCGCAGGGCCAGCCGGCACCGGCAAGTCACAGATCGCCTACGCGGTCGCAAGGATCCTGCGGCTTCCGTGGACGAGTCTTGACATGAGCGCCATCCACGACACGGAACAGCTGACGGGAAGCCCCAGGGTTTACGTCAACGCGAAGCCCGGCAAAATCATGGAGGCCTTTTCACAGGCGGGAGCCTCGAACCTGGTGTTCATCATCAATGAGCTCGACAAGGCGGATTCACAGAACGGCTCGGGCAATCCCGCGGATGCCCTGCTCACACTGCTGGACAATCTGGGCTATACGGATAATTATATAGAGTGTACGATCCCGACGGGCGGGGTATACCCGATTGCCACGGCAAACGACAAATCAAGGATCTCGGATCCGCTGCTTACACGGTTTGCCGTCATTGATATTCCGGACTATACACCGGATGAGAAGCGGATTATCTTCACGGATTATTCGCTTCCGAAGATTCTGCGGCGCATGGGCATGCGGGAAGGGGAGCTGCAGCTGTCCGAATCCGCTGTGGACGCGGTCGTGGAATGCTACCGTGACCTGCCGGGCGTGCGGGATCTCGAGCAGGCGGCTGAGCATCTGGCGGCAAATGCGCTGTTCCAGATCGAGACAAGGGGTGTCAGCTTCGTCCGGTTTGACGCCGGGGGAGTGCGGACCCTGCTGGATCTTTGAGAGTGAAGGGTCCGGCTGGCGCAGGCATTTACAAAAATTTTAAATAAAGGTATATTCAAAATCCTTCTTATCTTCTAAAATCTATAGCAATCAGCTGTGATACGCAGCAAGATCAGGCCAGAGAGGGCCGTGCCGGAGGATCCGGCGGGATGAGCCCCGAGGAGCCGGGGTGGAGGTGGGACTTGAACAGGAAAGAATTAATCCGACTGGAGCATATCTCGAAATCGTTTGACGGCCAGATGATCCTGGACGACCTGAACCTTGTCATCCATGAGAATGAATTCGTGACGCTTCTGGGCCCCTCCGGCTGCGGCAAGACAACGACGCTCCGGATTATCGGGGGCTTCGAGCATCCCGATTCCGGCAGGGTGATATTCGACGGCGAGGATATCACGAACCTGGCGCCGAACAGGCGGCAGCTGAACACGGTGTTCCAGAAGTACGCCCTGTTCACCCACATGGACATCGCGGAGAATATCGCCTTCGGCCTGAAAATCCAGAATAAACCGGAGGACTATATCAACGACAAGATCCGCTATGCGCTGAAGCTCGTCAATCTCGAGGGCTATGAGCACCGGATGCCGGACTCGCTCTCCGGCGGCCAGCAGCAGAGGATTGCCATTGCGCGTGCCATCGTGTGCGAGCCGAAGGTGCTGCTGCTGGACGAGCCTCTCGGGGCGCTGGATTTAAAGCTGCGCCAGGAGATGCAGTACGAGCTGATCCGCCTGAAAAACGAGCTCGGCATCACGTTTATCTACGTCACACATGACCAGGAGGAAGCCCTGACCATGTCCGACCACATCGTGGTCATGAACCAGGGCTATATCCAGCAGGAGGGCAGCCCCGAGAAGATTTACAACGAGCCGGAGAATGCCTTTGTCGCGGACTTCATCGGCGACTCCAATATCATTCCCGCCACGATGGTGCGCGACCGGCTCGTGCGGATCCTGGGCGCGGAATTTGCCTGTGTGGACACGGGCTTCGGCACGGAAAAGCCCGTGGACGTCGTCATCCGTCCCGAGGACGTGGAGCTTGTGAAGCCGGAGGAGGGGACACTGTCCGGAAAGGTGACGGAGGTCATCTTCAAGGGAGTACACTACGAGATGTCCGTCATGGCGGGAGGCTTTGAGTGGCTCGTTCACTCCACAAAGCTTTCGGAATCCGGAACAGACGTCGGAATCCGTGTGGATCCGTTCAATATTCAGGTTATGAACCGTCCGGAATCGGAGGACGAGGAGGCAATCGGCGTCGATGTTTAGTGACAGAAAAACATCCCGGGTCATGGCTTCCCCCTATGCCGCCTGGGCACTGATTTTTATTCTGGTCCCCCTGGGGATGATCTTCTATTACGGTCTCACGGATGAGACCGGGCGCTTCACGCTGGCCAATATTGCCGCCATATCCCAGCCCGAGCACCTGAAGGCGCTGGGACTGGCGCTTCTGCTGTCTGTGATCAGCACGGCGGTGTGCTTCTTCCTTGCCTACCCTGTTGCCATGATCCTGGCAAAGAACCGGGTTTCGTCGCAGGGACTTATAACAACGCTCTTCATCCTGCCGATGTGGATGAATTTCCTGCTGCGCACGCTTGCCTGGATGACCCTGCTGGAGAATAAGGGCGTCATCAACACGGCGCTTTCGCTCCTTCACCTGCCGGAGCTCAATATCATCAACACGCCGGCGGCGATCGTGATCGGCATGGTCTACAATTTCCTCCCGTTCATGATTCTGCCCCTGTATAACTCCCTGTCCAGAATCGATGAAAATGTGATCAATGCGGCACGGGACCTGGGTGCGAACGAGGTGCAGACATTCTTCCGCGTCATCCTGCCGCTGTCCGTGCCGGGTATTGTCAGCGGCATCACCATGGTATTCATTCCGGCCCTGACAACGTTTGCGATTTCCACGATGCTGGGAGGCTCGAAGATTCTCCTCATCGGCAACGTCATTGAGCAGGAATTCACCTTAAGCTACAACTGGAACCTTGGCGCGGGGCTCTCCATCGTCCTCATGATCTTCATCATCGTGAACATGGTGATCTCCGCGATCACGGAGCGCAGGGAGGAAGAGGATTGAAGACAAAGCTGGAAAAAGTCTACATGGCGGTCATTTTCCTCTTCATGTACGCGCCGATTGTGACACTGATTGTTCTCTCGTTCAATGCGTCGAAATCCAGGGCGAGGTGGGGCGGCTTCACGCTGCAGTGGTACGTGCGCCTGTTCCATGACAGTGAAGTGATCAACGCCATGGCGAACACGCTGCTCATCGCCCTCATTTCCACGGTCGCCGCAACAATCATCGGTACGCTGACCTGTGTCGCCCTGATGGGGCTGAGGAAGAAAACCCGCACAATCATCATGGGAATCACCAACATTCCGATGATCAATGCGGATATTGTGACCGGCATCTCGCTTATGCTGCTGTTCCGCGTGCTCCATTTTCAGACGGGCTTCGTAACGGTCCTGCTCGCACACATTACGTTTAACATTCCCTATGTCATGCTGAGCGTGATGCCGCGCATGAAGACCCTGAATCCGGATGTGTACAATGCGGCGAGGGATCTTGGCGCGGAGCCGTTCTACGCCTTTCGTAAAACAGTGCTTCCGGACCTGATGCCTGCCGTCACAGCCGGTGCGCTCATGGCGTTTACCATGTCCATCGATGATTTCATCATCACATATTTTACGAAGGGCTCCGGGTTCGATACGCTTTCGACGAAGATCTATAACGAGGTAAAGCGCGGCATCCAGCCGGAAATTTACGCCCTGTCCGCCATCATTTTCGCGCTGGTGCTGGCCCTGCTCATCCTCCGGGCGAAAATCCGGCAGAGGGCTGCGCTCCCCGCGAAGAAGAAGGCTGCACTCTACCGGAAGGAAGCACATACACGGACGAAGGTCATCGCCGGCGTCTGCGCCGCCGGAGCGGCGATTCTCATTGCCGGCATGGCATTCGGCGGCGTATTCTCCACCCGGGGCAACAAGCTGTTCGTCTACAACGCTGGGGAATATATCGACCCGGACGTCATCGATGAATTCGAACAGGAAACCGGGATTGAGGTCGTCTATGACGAGTTCGAATCCAATGAAATCATGTACGCGAAGCTTGCACAGGACAGTGCGGCCTATGACGTGGTCTGCCCCTCGGACTACATGATTGAGAAGATGATCTCCGAGGACATGCTGCAGCCGCTCGACTGGGACTGTCTGCCGCTCTCCCGGGAGAATATAGGGGAGCAGTATTACCGGACGGCACAGCAGTTCGATCCGGGAAACCGCTACGCGGTCCCGTATTTCTGGGGGACGATCGGTATCCTGTACAACCGGAAGATGGTTTCAGACCCGGTCGACAGCTGGAACATCCTGTGGAATCCGAAATATAAAGGCCAGATCCTGATGCAGGACTCCATCCGGGATGCCTTCATGGTAGCCCTCATGAAGGACGGCTTTGATCCGAATACGACGGATCAGGAAGAGATTGATGAGGCGACGCAGGACCTTATCGATCAGGAGCCGCTCGTTCAGGCCTATGTGGTCGATCAGGTGCGGGACAAGATGATCGGAAACGAAGCGGCTCTCGGCGTCATCTATTCCGGCGAAGCGACCTTTACGCTGCGCGAGAATCCCGACCTTGCGTATGTCATTCCGAAGGAGGGCTCCAATGTGTGGCTCGACTGCTGGGTCATCACGAAACACGCGCGGAATAAAAAAGCCGCCCTTCAATGGATCGACTTCCTGTCACGGGAGGACATCGCCCTGAAGAATTTCGAATTCATCACGTATTCCACGCCCAACATCCGGGCACAGGAAGCGATTGAGGACCCGATGATCCGCAATTCAAAGGCAATCTTCCCGGACGCGGACACACTTGCAAGATGCAGGACGTACTCCTATCTCGGAAAGGAGGGGGACGAGCAGTACAGTGAGGCCTGGAAAAAAGTGAAGTCCGGGGGCTGATCCCGCTTCTGTTCATTTTTCACAATTTCATACACAGGCATGACATTAATGTTGTATAATAATCTGGATCAGTCGCCGGGATTCGGGACAGGAAATCATTCCTCTGGCTGTCCGGAAGACCGCTGCAGAATCCTGAAGCATTGCGGAGGGCGATGCAGGGAAAAGCTATGATGTGCCACCGGGCAGTGTCACGAAACAGAGAGGACTGGACGGATGAATAACGCCGCAATTCTATATGCTGAGAGCTATGTTGTCAGCATTCTGCTGCTTACGATGGTGCACAGCTGGTTCCGGAGGACAGGGGATCACTCCGCTTCCGGCAACTGGTACAGTCTCATGCTGAAGGCCTTCATCGCGACGTTTGCCTTCAACCTGGTCTGGAGTCTTATCTACGGGGGAATCCTGCCCCTCGATGATCCGAACCATATCCTGATGTACGTCTTCAAGATCCTGTACTACCTGGGACTGAATGTTTCGTTCTTCGCCTGGACCGGCTACTGCGAGTACGAGCAGGGAGGCGGGTTCTATCATGACCAGGAAGCGTTCCGCATCCTGCTGTTGCCCTATATTTTCATGGGTCTGTGCATCTGCACGGACTACTGGACGCACCTGATGTTCTGGTTTGATAAGAACGGGAAGTATATCCGCAGCAACGTCTTCCAGGTGCAGATGGGCATGTTCGCCCTGTATCTGGGCGTGACGGGAATCCGTCTCGTTGCAAAGGCGAGGTATGAAACGAACCAGTCGACGAGGGCACACTATATGGCACTCGGCATCCTGTCGCCTCTTTGCGTTGCGGTTTCCTGGCTGCTGGCTGACGTGCTGGGAGATGAGGTTCCGGTTATCTCCGTCCTGAGTGCGCTCAGCATTCTGTATATTCATGTGGGGTCGTCGAGCGAGCAGATTTCCATCGACAAGCTGACCCAGATCAATAACCGGCAGAACCTGATGGAGCACATCAATCAGAGGATCCGCCAGCATGACAGCGGTCTCTATCTCATCATGATGGATGTGGACCGGTTCAAGCAGATTAACGACAATTTCGGCCATCTCGAGGGAGATGAGGCACTCAAACATGTCGCGAACGCTCTCAAGAGTGCGTGCGATGTCGTGAAGAAGCGCCCGTACCTCGCGCGCTACGGCGGTGACGAATTCATCATTGTCATGGAAACGGATGATTCCGGTGAGATTGAAAAGCTGAAGGCCAATATCAACGAGCAGCTGAATTATTTCAACTCCTGGAGCTCAAGCGGCTATACCCTGATGCTG
The DNA here is from genome assembly GCA_900316855.1 of uncultured Lachnospiraceae bacterium. GTDB lineage: Bacteria > Bacillota > Clostridia > Lachnospirales > Lachnospiraceae > CAG-791. The sequence continues at coordinate 130,586 of ONEK01000001.1, forward strand.
AGTATCGGCGTGTGCAGGTGGGAAGAGGGAATGAACCGCGATGCGCTCATCGAACGCGCGGACGAGAATCTGTACAAGGTAAAGAGCGAGCATCACAAGCTGCTGGACCAGCAGAATGAGGCGAAGCAGCACCCGCACGCCTGAGGGAAAGACGAAAAATACAAAAACAAAGGAGCTAATAAACCTATGCCAGTATTCAAGGGTTCTGCAGTTGCCATTGTCACACCCTTTCATGAGGATGCAGACCAGACGATTAATTTTGACGCCTTTGCGGATCTGATCGATTATCAGATCGAACACGGAACCGATGCCATTGTGGTATGCGGCTCGACCGGGGAAGCGGCGACCATGACGGAGGAGGAGCACCTGAAGGCCTGCAGGTTCGTTGTGGACTATGTGAAGAAGAGAGTTCCGGTGATCGCGGGCACCGGCTCCAACTGCACGAAGACAGCCATCGCACTGTCGAAGGAGGTCGCAGGCTATGGCGCCGACGCGCTGCTCATTGTCTCCCCCTATTACAACAAGGGTACCCAGGAAGGCATGTTCCTGCATATGAAGGCGGTTGCGGATGCAGTGCCGGCAGTACCGGTCATCCTGTACAACGTACCTTCCCGCACCGGCGGCAATATTCTGCCGGAGACGGCAGCCCGGGCAGTGAAGGAAGTGTCCAATATCGTCGGCATCAAGGAAGCCTCCGGCAACATCAGCCAGATCGTGAAGCTCATGACACTGACAGACGGAAACATCGAGCTCTATTCCGGCAATGATGACCAGGTCGTACCGCTTCTTGCAATGGGCGGCGCCGGCGTCATCTCCGTCGTTGCCAATGTGGCGCCGGAAGCCATGCACGACATGTGCGCAAAGTTCTTCGAGGGAGACATCGCAGGAGCTGCGAAGCTGCAGCGGGATACGCATGCACTGTTCGAGAACCTGTTTTCCGAGGTGAACCCGATTCCCGTGAAGAAGGCGGTGAATCTCATGGGCTTCGAGGCAGGACCGCTCCGCATGCCCTTGACGGAAATGACAGCTGCGAATGCGAAGAAGCTTGAGGACGCGATGCGTGCCTTCGGCTGCATCCGGTAATGAAATTTTCCTGCATGTGAGGGTGTCTGCGGATGAAAACGCCTCCGCGGACTGCACCCGGCGGGAGCCTGCGCGGACAGGCGGTGAGGTGAGCTATGACGAAAATTTTACTGCACGGTGCCTGCGGCAGAATGGGGCACATGATCGCGGACCTTGCCGAGAAGGATCCGGACGTGGAAATCACAGCCGGCGTGGACGCTTTTGGCAGTACCTTCGGCACGTTCCCGGTTGTCGCCTCGCTGGAGGATGTAACACAGGACGCGGACGTCGTGATCGATTTCTCGAACGCGAAGGCGGCGGACACACTGCTCGATTACTGCGCGGAGCATGCACTGCCGGTCGTTCTGTGCACAACGGGTCTTTCGGATGCGCAGCTTGCGCATGTACAGGCTGTCTCGGAAAGGACGGCTGTTCTGCGAAGTGCCAATATGTCTGTCGGTATCAATCTGCTGCTGTCGCTCCTTGGGGAGGCGGCGCCGAAGCTTGCGGCTGCCGGCTTTGACTGTGAAATTGTCGAGAAGCATCACAATCAGAAGCTCGATGCTCCCTCCGGCACTGCCGTTGCCCTGGCGGATGCGGTGAACGAATCGCTGGGCGGTGATTATGAATATATCTGCGACAGACAGACGCGCAGACAGGAGCGGCCGGTGAAGGAAATCGGCATCGCCTCCGTCCGCGGCGGGACGATCCCCGGGGATCATGACGTGATCTTCGCGGGCGAGGATGAGGTGATTACGTTCTCCCACCGGGCTTATTCCCGTGCCATCTTCGGCAAGGGAGCCCTTGCTGCGGCGAAGTTCCTGAAAGGCAGGCCCGCAGGACTGTATACGATGCAGGATGTGCTGCAATGAGAATCCGGCCGTGCATTGACCTGCACGACGGGAAGGTCAAGCAGATTGTGGGGAGTTCACTCCGGGATTCGTCGGAGCGGGAGCTTCATCAGAACTATGTTTCCGATCGCGATGCCGGCTATTATGCCGGCATTTACCGACAGAAGGGCCTTACGGGAGGTCATGTCATTCTGCTGAACGCAAGGCAGACGGACCGCGGCATGTACGAGGCAGACCTGGCGCAGGCTTTTGCCGCGTTCCGGGCGTTCCCCGGCGGGCTGCAGGCTGGAGGCGGGATCACACCGGAGAACGCGGGACAGTTTCTCGAGGCAGGTGCGTCGCACGTCATCGTGACGAGCTACTGCTTCCGGGACGGCAGGCTCGAGGAGGACCGCCTGCGGGAAATGGTACGGACAGTCGGAAGGGAGCACCTGGTGCTGGATCTGTCGTGCAGGAAGCTTAGCGACGGAACGTACCGGGTTGTGACGGACCGCTGGCAGAAGCTCACGTCGCTTCCCGTTAATGCGGACACACTTTGGGGGCTCTGCGGCAGCTGTGCGGAATTCCTCATTCACGCGGCTGACGTCGAGGGTAAACGCGGCGGGGTGGAGCAGGACCTGGTGCGGATGATCGGCGGATGGCAGATCGGAAGCGGCTTCCCCGTGACCTATGCCGGAGGCGTTCATTCCCTGCAGGACATTGAGGACATCCGCCGTCTTTCGGACGACAGAATGGATGTGACGGTCGGCAGTGCGCTTGACCTGTTCGGCGGCAGCCTCACACTCGACAGCCTCATGCGGGCGGCATCGCAGCCGGAGGGATCACAAACCCCGGAAACGCAAATACAGAAAGCATAAAAAGGACCACCCCGTGCGGGGTGGTCCTTTCTGATACTAATCGCTCATGAACAAAACTACGATTACTGATCTACAGTAGATTACTCAACTTATATCAAGAAAAGGTACTTTCGTTTTGATCTCTTAGCCGGTTTCTGGCCATCAGTTTAACTTTGTAACGTTAACGGCCTGCGGTCCCTTCTGACCCTGGATTACATCGTACTCAACTTCCTGGCCCTCATCGAGAGACTTGAATCCCTCCATGTTGAGTCCGGAATAGTGTACGAATACATCATTTCCTTCGGAATCGGAAATGAATCCGTAACCCTTCTGGTTGTTGAACCACTTAACAGTACCCTTGTTCATTCTTGTTACCTCCAACTGAATGAAAAACTTATAATGTCCGCCGCGGACGAATTATTAAAATTTCATAAATCGTTCTACAGCAAGTTAAAAGTAGCACCTCAATGCAAAAAAGTAAAGGAAAATCGACGTTTTGCAAGCACCAGGAACAGTGTGATGCTGATTGCAGAAATACCGCAGGCGGGAATAAATCCCCTCGGAAGGAAATGAAACGTAACGGAGTGCGTGCCCTCCGGCACGGCAACCGCCATGAGACCGTAGTCCGCTGTCACGATTTCCGCCGGCTCCCCGTCGACGAAGGCCGTGAATCCGGGATCAAAGGGGACGGAGAAGAAGACGAGATTCGCCCGTTCCAGTGTGACCTGCGCCTCAAACCCTCCCGTTGTGAACGCAAACGAATCGGCTGCCGTGGCGCGCCGCTTCGCGCACTCTGCGGCAAATTCCTCGTTGTCAGGTGATCCGGAAAGCGAAGTGTCGTGCTGCAGGAATGACCGGTAACGCTCCGCGTCCTCCGGCGACAGGATGAGATCCCTGACAAGCCGGCGGTCTTTATCCGTCTCACTGTCGATGGAATCATACTGATCCGTTGTGACGTATTCGTCAAACGTGAACCCCATCGGCAGATAGTTGGTATTCCGGTAGATGTTGTAGCCGCCGGATTCCCCTGCCTTTTCATAGCCGATCATGCCGCCCTTCTTCGAATAGGAGTCGTCCTGGGAGATCAGGTCGTTCTCGAGATAGTATTTCGCGGAAAGGATGGCACGCGCGCCGATCCGCTGCAGGGAAAGCTTCGAGTCCACGGTACGGCTGACCCCGATGCCGTCATAGAAGGCGAAGATGCTGGGAGCCACCGTGCTCTCAAAGCAGTGAATCGTGGGATAGCCCCACACCATTTCGTAATTCGTCGAGGTGCCGTCGGCCTCCACCCGCGCAAACTGTCCGTCCGCGCCGATGGCCTGCGGCAGCTCCGGCCTCGAATCCAGCATTTCGTATTTCCATTTGTCGCCGCCCTTTTTCGCAATGAGGGACGTGCCGTTGAACAGGACACCCATCGTCGTGACAAGGCAGCCGGCGGCGGTCAGGATCAGGATGATCCGTCCGCGGGGAACGACGGTGACAATGACGATCAGAAGAAGCAGTGCAATCCCCGTTGCGAGCACCTCAATCCAGAACAGACCCGGATATTCCATCAGCTCGCCGAATACCGTATAGCCGTTCTCGTCCTTCGTCGGAAGGAAGCTGCAGGCAGCAAGGAACAGGAAACCGGCGGACGCGAGCACCGTACCCTGCCGGAGCTCCCTGAGCTTTGCCTGCTCCAGCATGGTAACCGTCATGACGCAGGCAAACAGGAGCGGCATGTAAAACCAGCGCGCGTAGTATTCCTCGTTAAACGCGGCAAAGGCGGAGTTGAGGACCGGCACAAACGCGATGACAAGACAGGCGAGGAGGAGATTCTTCTTCCAGTCGCGGCTGCGGGTCTTCAGGTATGCATAGACGCCGGACACGCTGAAGACGGGCAGATACGCGGACAGCGAGCTGTTCTTGACCTGATCGCTCGTGAACATTGTTCCCCGCCCGATGATATCCGGAACCATGAACATGGATTTCAGGATGGCGAGGGGAGTCGTGGGTTCGCTGTAGGCGAGGATGTCATAGCCCAGCAGCGTAGACGAAAGTCTCGTATTGCCCGCGACGGTATCAATCACCTGTACGAGGTAGAACGCGGACATTCCCAGACCCAGCAGCCCGCATGGAACGAGCCGCGCCACATCGCCAAGAACCCTCTTTGGCTTCCTCCTGCCGCCGATCCAGTAGCGGACGACGTAATACAGGATGAGGAACAGAACCTGGCCGTAGAAGAAGAAATAGTTCACGATGCTCATCACGGCCGTCATCAGGATAAAGCCGGCGCGGTCCTTCTTCTGCACAAAGCGGTCGAAGCACAGCAGGTACAGTGGGAAGAAGGCGGTGGCGTCGTGGAAATGCTGGAAGACGATGTTGCACGCCTGGAAACCGGAGAACGAGTACAGGAGGGCGCCGAGCAGCGCGCCCCGGTCCGTGCGGGTCAGAGTGCGGATATAGGCGTAGGATGTGGTCGCAGCGGTGCCGTATTTCAACGCCATCAGGAAGGGCATCACATAGGGAAGCGACCTTTCGGGGAACGGGAGGGACAGCCAGAAAAAAGGACTTCCGAACAGGTAGAACGCAAACGCGCCTCCTGTTGAGGAGCCCAGATCAATATACGGATTCCAGAACAGCCTGCCCTCCCGGACGCTGCGGTGCAGCAGGATGAGAAAGGGAACCTGCTGGACGTTGTAGTCTCCGTAATAGAAGAAATATCCCCCGTGATAAATTAAAAAAGGGAGCACGGCTGCAAGGTACAGCAGCGCGCCCCCGGCGAAGATCTTCAGGTATTTACTGATTCTTGTCGTCTCTGTCTTCATTCTCAATCCGACCCAGTACCATGTCATAACCATCGTTACCGTAATTCAGGGCACGGTTCACCCGGCTGATGGTCGCCGTCGAGGCGCCGGTCTGCTCCGCAATCTTCAGATAGGTGTCGTGGCGGCGCAGCATTGTGGCCACCTCGAAGCGCTGCGAGAGGGAAAGAATTTCATTCACCGTGCACAGATCCTCAAAAAAATCATAGCACTCTTGCTTATTCTGCAGCGAAAGCACCGCATCAAAAAGATGATCCACCGAAGGCGTATGTATCTTCTTATTCATGATCAGTCTCCTTCCGCCTCTGAAGGCGGTTATTGCACTGCCGCAGAAGCAAATCTCTGACAACGGCACATTTTAGCAGGTTAAAGTGTAAAAGTAAAGGCGGCGGAATCCTCCGTCCGGATCTGTCCTTGAACTTTACCGGCGCCGGTGCTATGATATCCATCACGGGCGCACAAATGTCCGCGAAGGAAAGACTGCTTCATGAGCTCAGAGTATTATGTTATCAAAAAGGAAGCTGTACCCGAGGTACTGCGGAAGGTGGTGGAAGTCAACCGGCTTCTCGCAGGGGATGACAGGCTGACCATCGCACAGGCAGCAAGGCAGGCCGGCATCAGCCGCAGCTCCTATTATAAATTCAGGAATGACGTGGAGGAGTTCCACGACAGCAGGGTCGGGACAACGCTGAACCTGTCGATGGACATCACGGATGAGACGGGCGTTCTGTCCAACCTGCTCGGCATCATCGCTGAATTCGGCGCGAACATCCTCACCATTCATCAGTCCGTTCCCATGAACGGCGTGGCAACCGTATCCATCAGTATACAGCTCCTGAAAAGTGCTGACAACATCACGCAGCTGATGTCCGGACTGGAGAAACTGCGCGGTGTCAGAAAAATAAGAATAACAGGAAGGCAGGGAATATAGAAATGGCAGAAGTCGCAATCTTGGGATTCGGAACCGTCGGATCCGGCGTTGCGGAGGTTATCGACCGCAATCAGGCACAGATCCGCAGGGATTTTCCGGAAGGCATTCACGTCAAGTACATCCTGGACCTCCGGGATTTCCCGGACAGCCCGTACGCGGACCGGGTCGTCCATGACATCGATATTATCCTGAATGATCCGGAGATCCGTGTGATCTGCGAGACCATGGGAGGCAAAGAGCCCGCATTCACGTTCTCGAAGCGTGCGCTCGAGAAGGGCATCAGTGTCTGCACTTCCAACAAGGAGCTGGTGGACGTGCTCGGAGGGACGCTTGCCGTCATCGCGAAGGAGCACTGCTGCAGCTACCTGTTCGAGGCCTCCGTCGGAGGAGGAATTCCGCTTCTGCGCCCGCTCAGGACTTCGTTCTCCCAGGAGTTCATCACGACGATTGTCGGCATCCTGAACGGGACGACGAACTACATCCTGACGAAGATGGAAAGGGAGAACCTGCCGTTTGAGGATGCCCTGAAGCAGGCCCAGGAAAAGGGCTACGCCGAGAAGGATCCGACCGCGGACATCGAGGGTCATGATCCCTGCCGCAAGATCGCCATTCTGGCTTCCCTCGTGACCGGCGGAAATGTCAAGTTCAAGCAGGTTCCCTGTGAGGGAATTTCCGGTATTGATACCATGGACATGGAGTACGCGAGACAGCTTCACTGCAAGATCAAGCTCCTGGGCGTGTGCCGGCATGACCAGGAAACAGGGAAGGTCTACGTCAGGACGGCTCCGTACCTTGTCCGGCACGGGCATCCGCTGTACGGCGTCCATGACGTCTTCAACGGCGTCCTCGTACGCGGCAACATGGTCGGGGACCTGATGTTCTACGGCTCGGGCGCCGGCAAGCTTCCGACGGCCTCCGCCGTCGTTTCCGACGTGGTAGAGTGCGTACAGAACGCAGGCCATACGATCAATATCGGTCTGTCAAACAGCGATGCGGACCTGTTCGACCCGATGGACTGGGAGGACCGGTACTTTGTCCGCATCCGCAAACAGGACCTCGTGCGTGCCACGGAGCTGTTCGGCAGTGAAATCCGGATCGTCGTCAACGAGAATGCACCGGAGGAGTTCGCTTTCGTGACGCCGCTCATCGCGGAGAGAGATTTCGAGGAGAAGGTGAAGCAGATCCCTTCGTTCATGAAGAGCATACGGATTCTGAAAAACTGAGCGGATCCGGGGAGTAAATATTATGAAAAAAGTTGTGAAGTTCGGCGGCAGCTCGCTTGCGGATGCCGCGCAGTTCAGAAAGGTCGGGGACATCATCCGCGCCGATGCATCCCGCGTCTATGTCGTACCCTCAGCCCCGGGCAAACGGTTTTCGGGGGATACAAAGGTCACGGATCTGCTGTACCGCTGCTATGACCTGGCAAAGGGCGGGAAGGATTTCTCCGCTCCCTTTGAGGAAATTCAGGGGCGCTACCGTGAAATTATCGAGGGGCTCGGGCTTTCGTTTTCGCTCGGGGAGGAATTCCGGACGATCGAAAAGAGTCTGAAGGAGGATCCGGACCGCGATTATACCGCTTCCCGCGGCGAATACCTGAACGGACGCGTCATGGCGGCTTACCTCGGATTTGACTTCATCGATCCGGCGGAGGCGATCTTCTTCAACGAGGAGGGACACCTCAACGAATACAAGACCGGCAAAGTCCTCGGGAAGATGCTCGAAGAGCACGATCACGCGGTCATCCCCGGCTTCTACGGCTGCGGCAAGGACGGCAGGGTAAAGACGTTCTCGAGAGGCGGATCGGACATCACCGGCTCCATCGTCGCGGGTGCATGTCATGCGGGCGTCTATGAGAACTGGACGGATGTATCCGGCTTCCTCGTTGCGGATCCCCGGATCATCCGGGACCCGGTGGCGATTACGACCATTACGTACAAGGAGCTGCGCGAGCTGTCCTATATGGGAGCGGGCGTGCTGCATGAGGATGCGATCTTCCCGGTCCGCAAGGAGGGCATTCCGATCAACATCCGCAACACGAACGCGCCGGAGGATCCCGGAACCTGGATCGTGGAGTCCACTGCCCAGAAATCGGGCTATACCATCACCGGAATTGCCGGCAAGAAGGACTTCTGCGCCGTACTGATCTCCAAGGACCAGATGAACTCCGAAATCGGCTTCGGACGCAAGGTGCTGCAGGCATTTGAGGAGAACGGAATCTCGTTCGAGCATATGCCCTCCGGCATTGACACCATGACCATCGTTGTCCATGAGTCCGAGTTCATCGACAAGGAGCAGCGGGTGGTATCTGCCATCCACCGGCTCGCGGAGCCCGACTCCATCGAGATTGAGGCGGATCTTGCACTCATTGCGGTCGTGGGACGCGGCATGAAGAGCCAGCGCGGCACCGCGGGCAGGATCTTCGCGGCACTTGCGCATGCCCATGTCAATGTGCGTATGATTGACCAGGGCTCTTCGGAGCTGAATATCATCATCGGTGTGGAAAACAGGGATTTCGAGACGGCAATCCGCGCCATTTACGCAATCTTCGTTGAGACGAAGCTGTAGGGTGCGCGTACGCTGCAGGCACCGTGCAGCGGTACCGGGGAACGGAACCTGACCGGAAAAGGAAAACAGATCACACTCATACAGAACCTCCGCAGGCGTGTATAATCATTGCTATACCGTTTCGCGGAGGTTTTGGCATGTCAGGCTATGATACCGTTGAGGAAGAAACAAGGGCACAGAGGAAGAAGCTCAGGGGAAAGGGCGTGAAGGCACACCTGCAGTATTACTGGGATTACTACCGGTGGCCTGTCCTCATCGCCGCGGCTGCGGTGATTTTTGCAGTTTCCATCCTGCACGGAATCCTGACGCAGAAGCAGACCGCCTTCTCTGTCGTCCTGATCAACAGCGGCACCTACAGCGGGGACACGTACAACGCGCTGAGGGAGAAACTGGGCAGGGAGCTTGCCATTGATCCCTCCTCGGAGGAAGTCTATTTGGACCTGAATGCCACACTGAGTGTCGGCTCGTTTTCGTCCCAGTTCGATATGGCGACGCTCGAGAAGCTGGCGGCGCAGCAGTCTTCCGGCGACATTGACTGCATGATAGCCGATGCCGTGAACTTCGAGTATTACACGAAGGCGGGATCGTTCGTTCTGCTGTCGGACGTCCTGGATGAGGAGCAGATCGACGCCCTTCGGGACCGGATCTATTACGTGGACGGGGAGGAGATCGCCAAATGGCAGGAGCTGACCAGCCGGTCGGACTACGAGCTCCCGGTTCCCACCAGGGAAGAGATTGAGAAGAAGGAAGGCCGGGAGGGCTATTGCGCGCCCGACCCCGCGGACATGGAACAGCCGGAAGCAGTCGGCATTCTGCTCGATGAATCGCCGCTTCTGAATCAGTACGGATTGTACGCGAAGACCATCCCGGTTCTCGGCTTCTGCCAGGCAGCCAGGCACCCGGAGCAGGCGGCGGAATTTCTGCGGATTGCACTGCAGAATCCGTGAGTACAGGTACGGGCGGAATATTTTGACACCCCCTGTACGGAATGTTAAGATAGAGCAATTCATGAGGTTAAAAGGTGCCGGCGGGTGCCTTCGGGAGAATGTGGAATGGACAATGGTGTCATGGAAGTCGTAGTGAAGAGAAAGCCCAATGGCCTGATGTCGTTCCTCAGGATTTTCCTGATTCTTGTGGCTGTCATTTTCATTCTCATCGGGCTGTTCCGGCTGCCGGCCCTGTTCGCCGGATTCGGAGCGGCGTTCGGCGCGTGGTTTGCCTACCTCAACGTCCAGATCGATTACGAATATGATCTTGTGGACCGGGAACTGCGGCTTGCCAGGATTCAGAACCGTTCCCGCAGGAAGAGCCTGGGAAGCTATGATCTCGACAAGATGGAGATTCTGGCACCGTCCTCGTCCCATGAGCTGGACAGCTACCGCAGTCAGCAGCGCAAAATACTGGATTTCTCCGCAAAGGATCCTGCGCGGCAGGACGCGGAATATACCCTGATCCTGGAGGGAGATTCCGGCATTCTCCTGACGCTGGAGGGTGAAGAGGGGGAAAGGCTTCTTCGCGCAATCCGCCAGTTCGCACCGAGGAAGGTCATTATGAAATAGCGCTGCGAGCTCAGTCAGTACAGATCCGCGGCCGGGAGACGTTTTACGTCTCCCGGCTGGGGTTTTTTTATTCCCGCGAGGCACGAGCCACGCGAACATGCTTGCATGTTCATGTGGCGACGCCCGCGAGGGTCAAATACCCCGCCCCTTGGGGCGCTCAAGATCAGATAGATGTTAAGTCATGCCCCGCTGCTTGCGGCGGGGTATTTGACTACCATAAGGTAAGTATCAAATCGGCGACAGGCAGGTTTGTACGGCAATCAAGGAAAAGCAAGAGAGGAGAAAACGAATGGCAACAATTATCGGCGAAGCAATTACATTTGATGACGTTCTTCTGGTCCCTGCCTACTCCACGGTGGTTCCCAGCCAGGTCGACGTCACGACGCACCTGACAAAGAAAATCCGGCTCAACATTCCCATGATGAGCGCCGGCATGGATACCGTGACGGAAGACCGCATGGCCATCGCCATGGCAAGACAGGGCGGCATCGGCATTATCCACAAGAACATGTCCATCTCACAGCAGGCCGAAATGGTTGACCGTGTCAAAAGATCCGAGAACGGCGTCATCACGGATCCGTTCTATCTCTCCCCGGACCATACGCTTGCGGATGCCGAGGATCTCATGCGCAAGTTCCGCATCTCCGGTGTGCCGATCACCGTGGGGCACAAGCTTGTCGGCATCATCACAAACCGTGACCTGAAATTTGAAACGGATTATACGAAAAAGATTTCCGAGGTCATGACGTCCGAGAATCTTGTTACGGCCAAGGTCGGAACGACGCTCGAGGAGGCAAAGTCCATCCTTGCAAAGAGCAAGAAGGAGAAGCTTCCCCTCGTGGATGACGAGTTCAACCTCGTCGGACTCATCACCATCAAGGATATCGAGAAGACCATCAAATATCCGCTCGCAGCCAAGGACTCGCAGGGAAGACTCCTGTGCGGCGCGGCCGTAGGAATTACCGCCAATGTGCTGGACCGGGTACAGGAGCTTGTCAGTGCCAAGGTTGACTGCGTTGTCCTGGATTCCTCGCACGGCCATTCCGAGAATGTGCTGCGCTGCCTGAAGATGATCAAGGAGAAATATCCGGACCTCGACGTCATCGCCGGCAACGTCGCGACCGGAGAGGGCGCAAAGGATCTCATTGAAGCCGGTGCGGACGCGGTAAAGGTCGGCATCGGTCCCGGCTCGATCTGCACGACGCGTGTCGTAACCGGCTGCGGCGTTCCCCAGATTACGGCCATCATGGATGCCTATAATGTGGCGAAGACCTATGGCATTCCGATCATCGCGGACGGCGGCATCAAGTATTCCGGTGATATGACCAAGGCCCTGGCAGCAGGCGGCAATGTCTGCATGATGGGCTCCCTGTTCGCGGGCTGCGATGAGGCTCCCGGTGATGTGGAGCTGTATCAGGGCAGGAAATACAAGGTTTACCGCGGCATGGGCAGTATTTCGGCCATGAACAACGGCTCGAAGGACCGTTATTTCCAGGAAGGGGCGAAAAAGCTCGTTCCCGAGGGCGTTGAGGGCCGTGTGGCTTACAAGGGTGCCCTGGAGGATACGGTATTCCAGATGCTGGGCGGTATCCGCTCCGGTATGGGGCTTACCGGCTCCCACAATATTAAGGAGCTGCAGGACAACAGCAGATTCGTGCGGATGACAAGCGCTTCCCTCCGTGAGAGCCATCCACATGATATCCAGATTACCAAGGAAGCGCCGAACTACTCCGTCGAGGAGAACTGAACCAGGAGAATCCCATGCATACTGACAATACGGCAAGAAAAGAAGACGGGTCCGTCGTGGAGCCCTTAAACGGGGAAAACAAGAACTTTATCGAGATGGAGATCGACAAGGATCTCGCAAGCGGCAGGTATGATCATGTTCATACCCGTTTCCCTCCGGAGCCCAACGGATACCTGCATATCGGCCATGCCAAGAGCATCCTGCTGAACTACGGCCTGGCGAAGGAATACGGCGGTCAGTTCAACCTGCGTTTTGACGATACGAACCCCACGAAGGAGAAGTCCGAATTCGTCGAGGCAATCATCGACAACGTCCGCTGGCTGGGCGCGGATTTCGGCGACAGGATTTACTACGCCTCCGATTATTTCGAGGAGATGTATGACATTGCGGTGAAAATCATCCGCAAGGGACATGCCTATGTCTCGGACCTGAGTGCGGAGGAGATGAAGCAGTACCGCGGAACCCTGACGGAACCTGGCAGGGAAGATCCCTCCAGAAACCGGTCCGTCGAAGAGAACCTCGATCTGTTCCGGCGCATGAGGGAAGGCGAATTCGCGGACGGTGAGAAGACGCTCCGTGCGAAGATCGACATGGCTTCCCCCAACATCAACATGCGGGATCCCATCCTGTACCGCGTCGCACATCTGTCCCACCAGAGGACGGGTGACAGGTGGTGCATCTATCCGATGTATGATTTCGCACACCCGATTGAGGACGGAATCGAGGGAATCACGCATTCCATCTGCACGCTGGAGTTCGAGGATCACAGGCCCCTGTATGACTGGGTCGTGGACGAAGCGGAATTTCCGAACCCTCCGCGCCAGATCGAGTTTGCGAAGCTTTATCTCAACAATATTGTGACCGGCAAGCGCTATATCAAGAAGCTGGTCGAGCAGAACATCGTCGACGGCTGGGATGATCCCCGCATCGTCTCCATCTCCGGCCTGAGAAGGAGAGGCTTCACGCCGGAATCCATCAAAAGGTTTGTGGAGATGGCAGGCGTATCCAAGAGCCAGGCCGTGAATGAATATGCAGCGCTGGAATACTGCATCCGGGAGGACCTGAAGCCGAAGGCTCCCCGCATGCTGGCAGTGCTGGATCCCGTCCGCCTTGTGATTGACAATTACCCGGAAGGGCAGAGCGAGGAGCTGGAAGTGCCCAACAACCTGGAGAATCCGGAACTGGGCAGCAGGAAGGTGACGTTCTCCCGCGAGCTGTATATCGAGCGGGACGATTTCATGGCTGAGCCGGCGCCGAAGTATAAAAGGCTGTATCCCGGCAACGAAGTGCGCCTGATGTATGCCTATTTTGTCACCGCGACAAGCTTCGAGACCGGTGCGGACGGCAGGGTGACGACGGTTCACTGCACCTATGATCCCGCAACGAGAGGCGGTGACGCGCCGGACGGCAGGAAGGTGAAGGGCACCATTCACTGGGTCAACGCAGCGGACTGCGGAACGGTGAAGACCCGTCTGTACGAGAACATCGTCGATGAGAGCAAAGGCGTCTACGATCCGGAGACCGGGGAGCTCAACCTGAATCCGCATTCCCTGACCGAGGTGCAGGCAAAGGTGGAACCGGCGCTTATCAGGGCGAAGGCCTTTGACCGGTTCCAGTTTATCCGGAACGGATTTTTCTGCGCGGACGTGAAGGATTCCGCGGAGGGCGCTCCGGTATTCAACAGGATTGTTTCACTGAAGAGTTCGTTCAAGCTGCCGGTGAAATAATATTGCCCGGGTAAGGTGATGGATCTCAATATTGAGCTGCTCCGGAACGGAATTCCATATTATGAACAGATCTATGAGGCAGTGCGGGACGATATTGTCAGCAGCGTGCTGAAACCCGGGGAGAAGCTTCCCTCGACGCGCTCACTCGCGGATTATCTGAAGGTATCCCGCAGCACAGTGATCACAGCCTATGAACAGCTCCAGTCAGAGGGATATCTCACATCGAGAGGCGGTTCCGGAAATTATGTCCAGGGGATCGAGGATCTCGCGTTTCTGGAGCCGGTGAAGCAAAACAGGGAGGTGCCTGTCCGCACGGGACAGGCACCTTTTTATGCCATGCAGCATCCGGTCGCGAGGCCGGAGGAGCCGGGCATCATTGACTTCTCCCCGCGGCGGATTGATATGAGCGCCTTTCCCTATGCCACGTGGCGCAGGATTCTGCGGAATCTTCTCGTAGGGGAGCGGTCGGACATCTTTGAGATGGGTGACCCGCAGGGTGATCTGCCGCTTCGGGAAACCATAGCGCATTACCTTCAGCTGTCCCGCAGGGTAAAATGCAGCGCAGGCAATATCATACTCGGCGCCGGGAATGATTATATGCTGATGCTGCTGGGACGGATTCTGGGAGGGGAGAACCGCATCGGGATGGAAAACCCGACGTATCCCCGCGCAGCAATGATTTTCCGGGCACTGGGGAATTCTGTGAAGGCAGTCAGGATGGACGAAGCCGGTCTGTGTGTGGCGGACCCCGGCACGGCTGACTGCAGCATCCTCTACGTCATGCCGGCCCATCAGTATCCCATGGGCATAACGATGCCCTATTCCCGCAGGATGGAGCTGCTGCAGTGGGCGGAGCAGTCGGACGGGCGTTACATTATCGAGGATGATTACGATTCCGAGTTCCGCTACAGCGGAAAGCCGCTGCCCTCCCTTCAGTCGGCAGACCGCAGCGGGAAGGTCCTCTATCTCGGAACGTTTTCCAAGTCAATCGCGCCTGCCATCCGCGTCAGCTTCCTGGTTCTGCCGGATCGTCTGATGCAGTGCTACCACGACAGGTGCAGCTACCTGTCATCGACGGTTTCCCGTATGGATCAGAGTCTTCTGGAGGTATTCCTGGACGAGGGTTATTTCGAGCGGTATGTGAACCGGATGCGGAACCGGTACCGCGCGAAGGAGGGACAGCTGCTGGAGCTGCTGGCACCGTTTGGTGACAGGTACCGGGTCACGGGACAGGGAGCGGGTCTGCATGTTGTGCTGCAGGAAAGGGAATCCGGGATGAAATGGGACCGGGGCAGTACTGCCTGCCGCGAGGAAGAGCTTGCGGCGAGGGCGGAGGCTGCCGGCGTCCGTGTTCATCCGCTGTCGCATCTGTATCTGCCGGATGCAGACATCCCTGCGGGACAGGCTATCACGCCGTCGTGGCTTCTTGGCTTTGCTGCGCTGACAGCAGAGGAAATCGCGGAAGGGGTTGAAAAGCTGCGGGGGGTGCTGTAAGGATACGCATCGCTTCGCCGCAGAGCGGCTCTCGCGATAGAACAGATACACGGGAAGATATATGTAAGAACACGCATCGCTTCGCCGCAGAGCGGCTCTCGCGATGCTCCAAACACTCAGAAAACGCGTGGCTTGCGCCGCGCTTTTTTCTGAGTGTTTGGCGGGGCCCAAGGTCAAAAGGCATTTCGTGCAAGCACGAAGCCTTTTGTACTTTGGTCCCCTGGTTCTTACAGGTTTGCAGCGAGGTGTCTGAGGATTTTGAGGTAGCCGGCGATTTTGTCGCGGTAGCGGGGAATGGCATTGCTGCGGTCGATGAGGGTTTCACGCATGACCTCGAGCTTGATGTAGCGGATGATCTCCGTGATCTTCGAGATGTCGTTGATGCGCAGGTAGGACGCAGTGTCTGTGCCGGCGAGCATGTCAGCGTAGTAATCGGCGACAGTACGGCTCTGCTGCTCGATGCTGTCGAGACCTTCCTGGTCCTCCTCGAGGCGCACGGATTCCAGAAACAGGAACAGGAAGGGGTAGGTCTCCATCAGATGGGACTCCGTTTCGAGAATCTGGTCCTGCAGGTCGAAGTAATCGATAGCGGTATTGCGGATTTCCGAGTTGATTTCCAGTGTGGTATAGCGGGTGATATAGTCGTACAGAAAGGCATAATAGCCTGATTTGTTGACGAAATAATGAAAAAGCAGGCCCTTGGAGATCCTGGCCTCCCTGACGATTTCATCCGTGCTGGCGTGACGATATCCGTTCAGGGCGAATATGCGCAGGCCGGCATTAATCATCCTGTCCTGCTTCTCTTTTTTCAGATCGAAGAATTTCTCGTTCATGTCATCCTCATGGACCAAACTGGTCAAAACTCTGCTATCACAATAGCACAAACGCCTGATCGTTACAATAAAAAAATTGGACGCAAATGCCTGATTTTGCTTTATTTTTGGGCCTTTGCATAGTATGATGTAACCAGTATTCAGGTCAAAAACACTAAATGTTGTTATCACTGTTTTTGGAGGACACAAGATGGGTGGATTTGGAAAATTTCTTCTGGGTTCTGCTGTAATCGGTGCTGTTGCTGCCGGCGTTTATTATGTTCTGGACCAGAACAAACGTGAGCCGGAAGACGAGATGGAAGATGAATATGAGAACGAGACCGGTGAGCCCGGGGATGGGAGCTACACTTCACTGAAGGATGCGGCAGCCCGTGCCTACACCACCATCCGTGAGACGACGGACGAGACGATTTCCAAAGTGAAGGAGACCGTTTCGGAAAAGGGACCGGACGTGATGAGCGTCATGGGTGAGACCGCGAAGGAGGTTCGCGATACGGTCGGAGCCGCTGCCGGCAGGGTGAAGGACATCCTGAAGGATTCCGACAAGGGCTATACGGACGTTTCCACGCCGGAGGGAGAGCCTGCAGAGGAGTCATCTGCGGAAGCTTCCGGTGAGAAGGAAGAGAAGCCGGAGCCCGATCCGGCGGAGAACCTGGCGGAGGATCCCGCGGTCAGGGAGAAGGCGGATCAGGTCGAAGAGTTCTTCGATGACAACGAGCCGGAAGCATAAAGCTCCGTCGGTGCGGATGCGCCGGATACGGAAAACGGCGGAGGCGCATATCAGATAATAACAAGCCACCAGAGAGGGCCGGAGGGTCTGTCTCCTGTGGCTTTTATTATGATAGGGAATTGCGAGGGAGGAAAAAGTCATGAGCAAATCAAAAGTTACCATTGGCGACCATCCGATTTATGATGCAAAAACACTGGGAGCGCCGCGGGTTGCGGTCCTGGCATTCCAGCACGTGTTCGCCATGTTCGGCGCAACCGTCCTGGTGCCGATCCTGACCGGGCTGTCCGTATCGACGACACTCCTGTGGGCAGGACTCGGGACGCTGCTGTTTCACCTGATTTCGAAGAGGAAGGTACCGGCGTTTCTGGGCTCTTCGTTTGCGTTTCTCGCGGGTTATGCCGCCATCGCTCCGAACGGGGAGCCGGATCTGCTGCGCTACGCGTGCTTCGGCGTTGCCTGCGCAGGTCTGTTGTATCTGGTGCTGGCTGCGCTGTTCCGTGCCTTTGGTGCCAATAAGGTCATGAAATATTTCCCGCCGGTTGTGACGGGACCGATTATCATCGCCATCGGACTGAACCTGTCGTCATCCGCCATCGCCAACAGCGAGACAAACTGGTTTGTTGCGCTCGTAGCCATTGCGGTCGTCATCATCTGCAATATCTGGGGCAGGGGCATGGTCAAGATTGTGCCGATTCTCATCGGCGTCATCGCCTCGTATCTGACCGCAGCCTGCATGGGGCTCATTGATTTCACGCCTGTGAAGGAGGCAGCCTGGATCGGCATTCCGGTCCAGTGGGACCGCACAGTGTTCTCGATTTTTACAGAGGGAGCTGATACCGGCCTTCTGATCACATCCGCCATCACGATTATTCCGATTGCCTTTGCGACCATGATGGAACACATCGGTGATATTTCGGCTATTTCGTCCACGGTAGGCCGCAACTTCATCAAGGATCCCGGACTTCACAGGACGCTGACCGGAGACGGCCTTGCGACAACGCTCGCATCACTGTTCGGAGCCCCCGCCAACACGACGTACGGCGAAAATACCGGTGTTCTGACGCTGACGAAGGTTTACGATCCCATGGTTATCCGCTGGGCAGCCTTTATCGCGGTTGTTCTGTCGTTCTGTCCGAAATTCGCGGCAATCATCGAGGTGATGCCGGCGGCGACCATCGGCGGCATTTCGCTGATCCTGTACGGCATGATCTCCGCCGTCGGTGTCCGCAATGTCGTGGAGACCAGGGTTGATTTTTCCAGGAGCCGCAACGTCCTGATCGCTGCGCTGATCCTCGTCCTGTCGATCGGCATCAATTACAGTGCGGCGGGCGCCGTTTCGTTCCAGGTGGGCGCCGTGACCATTTCCCTGTCCGGTCTTGCAGTCGGATCGCTCGCGGGTATCATCCTGAACGCGGTACTGCCCGGAAGGGATTATAAGTTCGAGAATGATACGCCGGTTGACACCGGTGTGGACCTGTCCAATTCCAACAGCGAGAATCTCGCGGACGAGGCAAGGAAAAACAGGGAAGGGGAGAAAGCGTAAGTTCAATGAAAATCGTTTTCATGATGAAAAGAGCAGGGGCAGCCTGCCTGGCACTGCTTGCAGGGATCGGGCTGTTCCTTGCCTGCCCGGGGCAGGCAATACAGGTACAGGCAGCGGCAAAGCCGGCCGTCGTGGTTCTGGATCCCGGACACGGAGGAGGTGCCAGCGAGGACCTGGGAGCCATTAAGGCCCCCTATGTGGAAAAGGCCATGACGATGTATGTATCGCTCCTTACGAAGGCAGAGCTGGAGCAATACAGCAATGTGAAGGTCTTTCTCACCCGGACGGATGATTATTACGTCTCCCTTGCGCAGCGTGCGGAGTATGCCAGAAGTGTCGGAGCGGATCTGTTCGTCAGCCAGCACTTCAATATGAGCAGCGGGCAGAAATCCGGCGCGGAAGTGTATGTTTCCGTCGATCCCGTCATGCAGCAGCAGGGAGGCTCCCTTGCACAGCTGGTACTGCAGCAGCTGAACGGGCAGGGACTTCCCGTTCGCGGGATTTATGCAAGGAGCGGTCTCCACGGGGATTACTACGGTGTTATCCGCAGATCCACCTCCTACAGTATTCCGTCTGTCATCATTGAGCATTGCTACATGGACAATGCCAATGACAGGGCATGGCTGTCCGATCCGAACTGCTACGCAAAGCTGGCGCATGCGGATGCGACGGCAATCGCCCAGTATCTGCATTTGAAGAGTCCGTCACTGGGCCAGGATTTCACCAATACGGCAAGACCCGGCTATACGGTTATTCCGATGAACGGGAGCGGGACCATCGGGGCAGCGGCAGCCGCGGGCGGTCCGCAGATCTCCAACATCGGACAGGTCATCGCCTACGGAAACGGCAGGGCGCAGATCACGATGTACTGCGTCGATACCACCTATGGAATTTCACAGTTCTGCTATTCCACGGACGGAGGGGCAACCTGGTCCGCACCTGTTTCGTATGGCAATTCCAATGCCGTGTGGGTGACGGATATCACCGCTTCGCGGGGGCAGCAGGTCGTTATCAAAGCCTATAACAGTAAGGGAGAATCCAAAATCAGCAATACCGTCACGGTGAAATGACCTGTGACAGGCTGGATGAGGGCATCATGTCAGAGAAAATAAACCGGCAGGGGATGGTGCGGTTCTGCTTCGGCGCTTCCGGCGCAGGCAAGAGCCGCAGACTGATGAACGAAGTGATCCGGGGCGCGGAAGACGCCCTGGGTCACTTTACTGATTGCGGGAATCCGGAAGGACTCCCGATGTACCTGTATGTTGTGCCGGAGCAGTTCACGCTGGAGACCCAGAAGGACCTGGTGCTGTCATCCGGAAACCAGGGGATCCTGAACATTGACGTGCTGTCGTTCGGCAGGCTGTCACACCGGATTTTCGAGGAGCTCGGTGCGGACAGCAGGGCTGTGCTGGATGATCTCGGCAAGAGCCTGGTTCTGCGCCGGGCGGCACAGGGTGTGGAGGACCAGCTGACCGTTCTTAAGGGACGGCTCGACCGCCTCAACATGATTTCGGAGGTCAAGTCCTCCATTTCGGAGTTCATGCAGTACGACCTTTCCGTGGACGATGTCCGGGAGCTGTCCGCGTATGCGGCATCCCATGGGCAGAAAGCGCTGGCGATGCAGCTCTCCGACCTTGCCCTGCTCTATGAGGCCTTCCTTCAGTACAAGAAGGATTCCTTCCTCACCGGAGAGGAGACGCTGGACCTTCTCGCGGAGGCCATTCCCTCCTCCGCGCTGGTGAAGAGGAGTGTCATTGTCTTCGATGGTTTCACCGGCTTCACGCCTGTCCAGTACAGGGTGCTGGAGCAGCTCATGCGCTGCGCGAGGGAGGTCATCTTCTCCCTGACGATCGCGGAGGATGGAGGCCCTTCGCCTGCCCTGACCATGGAACAGGGAGTTCCGGCGGATCCCCGGGACCTGTTCTACCTGTCCCGCAAAACCCTGAAGGACCTTCTGCGGCTTGCGGACGAGGCAGGGGCGGCACACGGTGAGGATCTTTACTGCGGCAGCGCCGGTACCGTGAACGGAAATCCGCCGCAGGCAGGCAGTGCCAGTGCTGCGGCCTGCCATGTCCCGTACCGGTTCCGGGGCCGGCCTGCGCTCGCGCACCTGGAGCGCCATCTGTTCCGCTATCCCGCGGTCCCGTTCACTCCTGCACAGGGGAGCGCCGGGGAGAGCCGGACGGATGCCGCAGATGCGATCCGTCTGATCGCCGCATCGGATCCGGAGCAGGAAGTGCGGCAGACCATGATCGACCTGAAGAAGGCAGTGATGCAGGGAACTGCCTACCGTGAGATCGGTATTGTGTGCGGAGACCTTTCCGGGTATGAGGACCTGATCCGCAGACTTGCGGAGGTTTACGAGGTGCCGGTTTACATTGATACGACGCGGAATGTCCTGCACAATCCGCTGACGGAGATGATCCGCGCCGCCCTGACGATCGCGGCGGGAGACTGGTCCTATGAAGCCGTATTCCGTTTCCTGCGAAGCGGGATGACGCCCCTTACTGATGCAGAGATCGACCGGCTCGAGAACTACTGCCTCAAGCACGGCATCCGTACGCGGAAGCGCTGGGAAACGGCGGCGGACGAGGACGTGGAGCCGGCAAGAGAGCGATTTCTTGCCTGTATCGCCCCGCTCACGGCCAAAACGTCCGGAACCGCCGCGGAGCGCACCCGTGCGCTGCACACGTTCCTTACGGCAGTCGGGGCGGGAGAAAGGTGTCAGGCCTTCGCGGAGCAGTCTGCCGCTTCGGGAGACCCGGTTCACGAAAAGGAGTACAGCCAGATTTATGCCGCCATCCTGCATCTTATGGATCAGGTGTATGAGCTGTGCGGGGAGGAGAAGATTTCCGCCGGGGATTATCAGGAGCTGATGGAAGCCGGCTTTGGCGAAATCCGGCTCGGAACGCTTCCCCAGCAGGCTGACCGTGTGCTTGCAGGGGATATGGAGAGGACGCGGCTGCAGCAGGTGAGGATTCTGTTCTTCCTCGGCGCCAACGACGGCAATATTCCGGGGAATACCGCCCGCGGCGGCCTCATTGCGGACCCGGACCGGGAATTTCTCAAACGCAGCGGCAGGGAGCTGTCCCCGACTCCCCGGGAACAGATGTATATCCAGCACCTGTACCTGTACCTCAACATGACGAAGCCGACAGAGAGACTCTGTGTCAGCTGGAGCGAGAGGGGAGCGGACGGAGCGTCGCTGCGTCCGTCCTATCTCGTCTCGCAGCTGCGCGGGCTGTTTCCGGGCGCCGCAGTGGAACACCCGTCCGCGGAACCCATGCGAAACCAGCTCGTATCCGGCAGGGACGCGTTCCGTTTCCTTGCAGAGTCCCTGCGCAGGTACGCCGACGGGAGGATGGAATCTGATCCGGAGGGGCAGGATTTCCCTGCCCTGTACACCGCTCTGTCTGATCCGGAGGGCGGAGACCCGGAAAGAGTGCAGAAGCTCGCCCGCGCGGCGTTCCTTCGTTATAAGCCGCAGCCGCTTGAGAGGGCAGCGGCAGACGCCCTGTACCGGAACAGGCTCCGGGGCTCCGTCAGCAGCATGGAGACGGCGGCAAAATGCCTCCTCAGAGCCTTCCTGCAATACGGCCTTTGCCTGAAGGAGCGGGAGGTTTATTCCATTGCCTCCGCAGATACCGGCAGCATCCTGCACGGTGCTATTGAACGATTTTCCGAAAAGCTGCTGCAGCAGGGACTTGCCTGGGACAGCTTCAGTGAGGAGCAGGGTGAAAGACTAGCCGCGCAGTCCCTGAAGGAAGCGGCGGCAGACTACCACAATGAGCTCATCTACGACACGGCGCGCGGTGTGGGTATGCTGCACCGCATGGAGCGGGTTCTGTACCGGACCGTGGATACGCTGCAGTATCAGCTGCGGCAGGGCGTCTTCGTCCCGACGCGGTTTGAGGTCCCGTTCGGGGAGCATAACGAATGGGAGATGGACCTCGGAGAGGGCAGGATTCTGTCTCTTAGCGGGAAGATAGACCGGGTGGATCTCGCCCGGCACGCAGACAGGGAATACATCAAGATCGTGGATTATAAATCAGGCAGTCAGGACCTGGAGCCGGAGGATATCCGGAAGGGACTGCGCCTGCAGCTGATGGTCTACATGGAGGCCGAAATCGCGCGCGAGAGGCTGCAGAACCCCGGGAAGCAGATCCTGCCCGCAGCCATGCTGTATTACCGCTTCGATGATCCGATTCTGGCGGAAAGTGTGCGGTGGGAGGCAGGAAAGGCGGATCCGGAAAGCCGGAAGGAGGCATCCGTCAGCGAAATCCGGAAACACCTCTGCCCTGCAGGCATGGTCAGCTCCGACGCGGACACGCTTTCGCTTCTTGCGGGAGATCCCGGGAACGGAGCAAAGGTGATTCCGGTTACGTTTAACAGGGACGGATCACCCAGGAAGTCAGAGCACCTGTTCACACAGGAGGAATATGAGAGCCTTGCGGCAAAGGTCCGCGCTCTTCTCGCGAATCTTGGCGGCAGCCAGCTGGGAGGCAGCATCGACGCAAACCCTGTGAAAACGGGAAACCGGAAAACGGCGTGCACGTACTGCCCGATGAAGGAGTCGTGCGGATACGATCCGAAGACACCGGGCTACCGCTTCCGGGATTCGTAAAGTACAGGCAGAAAGGGGAGGAGCACCTTCATGG
The DNA here is from genome assembly GCA_900316855.1 of uncultured Lachnospiraceae bacterium. Lineage (GTDB taxonomy): Bacteria > Bacillota > Clostridia > Lachnospirales > Lachnospiraceae > CAG-791. The sequence goes on from ONEK01000001.1 coordinate 153,926, forward strand.
GTATCACATTCACACCCGCACAGGAAAAGGTATTACAGAGCCGCGGCCACAACGTGCTTGTCTCGGCTGCCGCAGGCAGCGGCAAGACAGCGGTCCTCGTGGAGCGCATCATCCGGATGATCACGGAGGGGGACCATCCGCTTGACATCGACCATCTGCTCGTTGTCACGTTTACGCGCGCCGCCGCTGCCGAGATGCGGGAGAGGATCGGCAGGGCCATTTCCGCACGTCTTGTCCAGGATCCCGAAAACAGGCACCTGCAGGAGCAGGAGACGCTGCTGCATAACGCGAAGATCACTACTATCGACAGCTTCTGCACCTACCTTCTGCGGAACAATTTCGCGGATATCGGTCTCGATCCGGGCTTTCGCCAGATGGATGAGACGGAGAGCAGCCTCCTCATGCATGACTGCATGGAAACCTATCTGGAGAGCTGCTATGAAAAAGGAGGGGACGAGTTTCAGGCGTGCCTTGACACGTTCTGCCCCGGTGTGGACGACAAAGGACTCGAGGACCTGATCTTCCGGCTGTTCAACGTCTCGAATTCCCATCCCTTCCAGCGCGAGTGGCTCCTCGGGCGCAGGCAGGATTATGAAGCCAGGGATGAGGAAGAGCTGCTGCGCAAGCCCTGGATGCAGGCTCTGATCCGGGACACGCTCCGGACGTTCCGGGAGCTGTATGAGACCTATGACACCATGCTCCGGATCTGCGAGCTTCCCGGCGGTCCGTACCCCCTTTCGGAGTTTCTGCGCACGGAGCGGGACAGTCTGTTCGCACCGTTCCTGTCATACGCGGGAGGATCAGACGAAACGGGCGGTGCTGCCGGCGAGCCGGAAGATGGCAGAGACCCTTTCACTCCGGGCGAGCCTTCGGAGGACCTCGAACGCTGCCGGCAGGTTCTGGGCTATCACTTCGACAGAATCCCTGCGATCCGGGCAGCGAAATACCCGGACATTGACCCTGAGCAGAAGAACCGGACCGCGGGTCTTCGGGACCGGGTGAAGGACGCCGTCGGGGAGCTGAAAAAACAGGGGCTGGACCTGCCTCTGCCGGAATCGGTCCGCAGAATGCAGCTTGCGGCGGGACCGCTCCGCACACTCATCGACCTCACACTCGGATTCATTGATGCCTTTGACGCGCTGAAAAAGGAGCGCAACTGTATCGATTTCGCCGACCTTGAGCGCGACGCGCTGCAGATCCTTCTGGAGCGCAGGCCGGACGGAACCCTTGCTGAGCGAAGGGCAGCGGCGGAGTACCGGCAGTATTTCGATGAGATCCTGATCGACGAATACCAGGACTCCAACGAGGTGCAGGAGCTGCTCCTTGGCACGATTGCCGGAGAGGCACAGGGTGTCCGCAAGCGGTTCATGGTGGGCGATGTCAAGCAGTCCATCTACCGGTTCCGGAATGCAAGACCCGAAATTTTCGTGGAAAAATATGATACCTACCGCGCGGACGATCCGGAGGAGGAACGGATCGACCTTGACCAGAATTTCCGCTCCAGGAAGGAGGTTCTGGATGTTGTCAACGCGCTGTTCGGGCGCCTGATGCGAAAGGAAATCGGCGGCATTGATTACGATGAAGCTGCGTCCCTCAAGCCGGGCGCCGTATTCCCGATGCCGGAGGAAGGGAGCAGCCCTTACACTCCGGAGCTCCTTGTGGTGGACGGAAGTACACAGGACCGCGAAGAGGCGGAAAAGTCTTCCGGGGAAAAGGACACGGATCAAAAGTCTTCCGGAAGGAAGGGATCCGGCGAACCGGAGCCTGACGATGGGGACGATGCCGCGAACCTGACAAACAGGAAAAAGCAGGCACTCGCCGTTGCGGACAGGATCCGCGGCCTTGTGGGAAAGCTTCCCGTCCGCGATGAGAAGACGGGGACACTGCGCCCTGCAAAATACAGCGATATTGTGATCCTGGTCCGCTCGGCCGCCGCATGGAATGCGCCGATCCGTGAGATCTTCGACAGGCAGGGTATTCCTGTCTATGTCGAAGAGCGGACCGGATATTTCGCGGCGGAGGAAATCCGCCAGGTGCTGCAGTATCTGAGGGTCATGGACAACCCCCTGCAGGATATTCCTCTTTACGGGGCGCTCAGGGGATATTTCGGCGGCTTTTCGGAGAGCGAAATCGCCCTGATCCGCAGCACGGACAGACAATGCCTTCTGTATGACAACCTGCAGGCATTCGCCGGAAGGGAGGAGTCAGCAGGCACACAGAGGCCCCTCGCGGAGCACTGCAGGAGCTTCCTCGGAACGCTTGCGGAGCGGAGGAAGAAGGCCAAACAGATGCCGGTGCACCGGATCGTCGACGCGCTGATCTTTGAAACCGGCTACAGCGATTATGTCAGCGCGCTTCCCGCCGGGGAACAGCGAAGGGCCAATCTGCACTCTCTTGAGGTCAAGGCCAAGGCGTTCGAGCAGACCGCTTACACGGGGCTGTTCCAGTTCCTGCGCTATATCGACAGCATGCATGATTACGAGGTCGATTACGGGGAAGAGAACGTACTGGACGAAAAAGCCGATGTCGTGCGGGTCCTGACCATTCACAAGAGCAAGGGACTCGAATTCCCCGTCTGTATCGTGGCGGGGCTCGAGACAAGATTTGCCTTCCGCGGCAGGGATACCGGTGCCGCCCTGATCGCAGATCCGGACCTGGGGCTCGGCGTGGATACGTTTGATCCGGAGCTGCGCCTTAAGACCGGCAATATCCGCAAAAGCGCGGTGGCTAAGAAAATCCGCAGGGATGCGATGGGTGAGGAGCTGCGCGTTTTGTATGTCGCCCTGACACGGGCACGGGAGAAGCTGATTCTCACCGGCTTCAGTCCGAACGCAGAGACAAAAATCCTGTCAGCGCAGGGCTATGTCTGCGCACCGGACACCTCCCGGGCGCAGGAGAAATGCTCTCTGCCCGCCTCTGCCATCGGGAATGCGGTGAATTATCTCGATCTCATCCTGAAGAGCAATGTGCTGACCCCGCAGGTGATCCGGATCCGTGACCTGCAGGTGGCAGAACAGGAGGATCTCGAGCGTCTGGGGAAACGCCTTGCGGCACTGCAGAAGCCGGCGGGGGGCTCTGCGGCGGCGGAGGCAGCAGAGCTGCTGAAGCGGTTCCGATACCGCTATCCGCACGAGAACCTTGCCGGACTGTATACGAAGACAACGGTTACGGAGCTGAAGCGTGCTTCCATGGAGGAACTGCCCGGGGAGACGGGAGAAGGCGCCGATACGCTGTATCCCGCAGCTCCTGCCCTTCCGGAGCCGAAGTTCCTTGCACGGGATGCGGGAGGTGACGGACCGGTCCGTCTCTCCGGTGCGGAGCGCGGCACCGCGGTTCACCGCGGCTGTGAGCTGCTCGATTTCAGGAGCATGGCGGGTCCCGGCCGGGCAACGGCTAAGGAGATCGAAGCATTCGTGGAGCGGCAGATCACGGAAGGGAGGATTCCCGCGGAGTACCGCAGTGTGCTGACGCCCGGGATCTTCCTGCCGCTCCTTGGCTCAGGCCTTGCGGTCCGCATGGCGGCGGCACAGGAAAAGGGGTGGCTCCTCAGGGAGCAGCCCTTCGTACTGGGACTTCCTGCCAGCGATTTAAAGAGCAGCTTTCCGGAGAATGAAACGATCCTGGTGCAGGGTATTATTGACGCGTTCTTTTTGGAACAGGATCCGGAAACGGGAGCAAAACATCTTGTGATCGTGGATTACAAGACGGATGCCGTGAAGACACCCGGGGAGCTTCTGGAGCGCTACCGCACACAGCTGGAGTATTACGCGCGGGCGCTGGAGGGGATGCTGCACCTGCCTGTTGCGGAGAAGATTCTGTATTCGTTCCGCCTGAGGCAGGCGGTGGAAGTTGACTGAGGAGGACGTTTGAGATGGAGATTGAGCGCAAATGGATGGTGGAGGGGTGGCCCGGTGTCAGCCTCCCCCTTGTGAAGGAGGAGGAGATGCGGCAGGGCTATGTGTCCGTCCGCCCGACCGTTCGGATCCGGGAGGAGAATGTCATCCGCAGCAATGCCCCGGACATTCCCGTCGGGGACCATTACGTCCTGTGCTTTAAATCGCAGGGGACCCTGGCACGCAGGGAAATTGAAATGGAGCTTTGCGGGGAGCAGTTTGCACAGCTCGAGGATCTCATCGGCCTGCCGCTCATCCCGAAGCTGCGCAGGACGTATGCGCTGCCGGACGGGCTGTACCTGGAGGTGAATCACGTCGATGAGGGACTGCCGACGGAATTCTGGTACGCGGAGGTGGAATATCCGGCCGTGGAGGCTGCCATAGCCTGGGACCCGGCGTCCGCGGGCCTTGCGGACTATCTGACCCGGGAAGTTACGTCGGAGCCGGGGCAGTCCATGGGGGCTTACTGGGAGCAGACAAGGCTGCAGAACGGGAGCCGCGGATGAGCACGGATGGTATGTTTGTATACAAACATACTTGCAATTACAGATGCATGCGTTTATACTTTAGAGCGTTAAAGTGAAGCCCCGATGAGCAGGCCGTTCCGGGGGATTCCATATGGGATGGGATCCTGACCGGCTGCTGCCCGGGGATCACGAGGAGGAGAACATGAAAAAATATCTGGCACTGTTACTCTCAGGGGTAGTGGCAGCATCCCTTGCCGCCTGCGGAAGCTCCAATGCTTCCGATACGGCTGCAACAGCCGCTGCTGCAGCAACCACCGCAGCAGAAGCCGCGACAGAGGCACCCGCTGCGGACGCTGCAGCACAGAGTGCTTCCGGTTCCGCCATCGACCTGAGTCAGGACAAATACGCCGGAGACGGTGTACTCACAGTCGGAACGAACGCAACTTTCCCGCCCTTTGAGGAAGTCGGGGACGACGGCAAGCCCGCGGGCTTCGATATCGACCTCATGAATGCCATCGGTGAGAAGCTGGGCGTGGAAGTCGAGTGGCAGGATCTTGAATTTGATTCCCTTGTCGCTTCCATCGGAACGAAGATCGACGCTGCTGCTTCCGGCATGACGATCACGGAGGAGAGAAAGAAGGCAGTCAACTTCAGTGATCCTTATTATGACGCTACCCAGTGCGTTCTGCTGCCCACAGATTCCACTGCAGCAGCGATCGATGACCTCAAGGAGCTGAAGATCGGAGTTCAGAGCGGCACGACCGGCGAGACGATTTCCCGTGAGTCCATCAGCGATGCCAATACCGTTGCTTACAACGGCTTCAACCAGGCGGTCAATGATCTTGTAAACGGCAAGGTTGGAGCGGTTGTCATCGATACCGCTCCTGCCGCAGCCTTTCAGGCGCAGTATCCGGACCAGCTCAAGGTAGTGGACGGGTCTGTTTTCGGCTTCGACGTCGAGCAGTACGGCATTGCACTTCCGAAGGACGATCAGGCTCTGACCGATGCCGTGAATCAGGCCCTGCAGGAGCTGAAGGACGACGGAACCTATGACAAGCTGATCGCGCAGGATATTAATGCCGCTCAGTAAACCTTTGTCCGGCAGGTTCACAGTATGCTGGTTTCCAAGGGATGGACTGATTCAGGTCCATCCCTTTTCCTTTACCGGAACCTGCGGCGGACACAGAAATTCATATGTCATTTCGAACCGATAATCACTCTGGCAGCTTAATCATGCTATGATCTGGGTGTTAAAGGTTCCAATTGATATAACATGACATACGAATTGCTTCGCAGCTTGGCTGCTTCCGCAATTCTGCAAACATCCGAAATCCGCGCACCGCTTCGCTTTGCGCTACTTTCGGATGTTTGGCGGGTCCCAAGTCCAAATCGCTATTCGAGCAAGCTCGAAAACGATTTGGGACTTTTGACCCTTATGTCATGCTATGATTTGGGTGTCAAAGGTTCCTGTTGAGATAAAATGACATGCAGGCGCAGGCACAGGAGGATACTATGGGAGAATGGTGGGCAGGTGTCCGGGGACAGTTCTATGACTCGTTTGTAGACGGCAGCCTCTGGATTCAGTATTTCAAGGGGCTGGGAGTCACAGTCGAGGTTTCGATCTTCGCAGCCCTGATCGGACTGGTGCTGGGCACTGTCATCGCACTGATGAACATGTCCCGCAGAAGGGACGGGAAGCGCAACGCGGCGTCCGTGATCGCAATGGTCTATATTGACGTCATCCGCGGCACGCCCTCCGTCATCCAGCTGCTGATCATGTGGTTCATCATCCTGAAGAGCTGCACGAACGGCGTTCTGGTATCCGTCCTCGCCTTCGGCATCAACTCCGGCGCCTATGTCGCCGAGATCATCCGGGGCGGCATACAGGCTGTCGATAACGGTCAGATGGAGGCGGGCCGCTCCCTGGGCCTGTCCAAGGTCCAGACCATGATCTACGTCGTACTGCCGCAGGCATTCAAAAACGCGTTTCCGTCCCTCCTCAATGAGTTCATCACCCTGCTGAAGGAGACGGCAATTCTGGGTTATGTCGGGATGGCGGACCTGACCCGTGTCGCCAACCAGGTCTCCGCAAGGACGTACGAGCCGTTCATGCCGCTGCTGGGGGCTGCCGCGATCTACTTCGTCGTCATCAAGGTTCTGTCGATCCTGTTCGGCAGGCTGGAGCGCAGGATGAGAGAGGGAGACCAGCACTGAGGCCGGAGGGAAGAATATTATGTCTGAATCTGTAAAAGCTTTGATCCGTGTAAAAGACCTGAAAAAAGACTTCGGTGAGAACCATGTGCTGCGGGGCATCAATTACGAAATTGACAAGGGCCAGAAAATTGTCCTGGTCGGTCCTTCGGGCTGCGGAAAGTCCACGTTTCTCCGGTGTCTGAATCTGCTGGAGGAACCGACGTCCGGGGAGGTCTGGCTCGACGAGACCATGGTGAATGACCCGAAGACGGATATCAATAAAATCCGTCAGCGGATGGGAATGGTGTTTCAGCATTTCAACCTGTTCCAGAACCTCACGATCATGGACAACATCACCCTTGCACCGGTCAAACTGGGCCTGATGAAGCCGGAGGAAGCGAAGGAGAAGGCACTCTCCCTGCTGAAGCGGGTGAACCTGTCCGATAAGGCAGACTCGTATCCGCACCAGCTTTCCGGCGGCCAGCAGCAGCGGATTGCGATTGTCCGCTCGCTGGAGATGAATCCGGAGGTCATGCTGTTCGATGAGCCGACATCTGCGCTGGATCCCGAAATGGTCGGAGAAGTGCTGCAGGTCATGAAGGAGCTCGCGGAGGAAGGCATGACCATGGTCGTGGTCACCCATGAGATGGCCTTTGCAAAGGAAGTGGCGTCGAAGGTGATTTTCATTGACCAGGGGCTCATTCAGGAGGAAAATACTCCTGATGAGTTTTTTGCCCATCCGAAAAATGAGAGGCTGAAGGATTTCCTGTCGAAGGTGCTGTGATTTCTCGGGGCGGACACCGGCAGGAACAGGTTTGTTTCAATGGCATTTCACAATAATTCCCATAAGTGGTATGAGCTGGACAACGCAGCGATCATCATCCCCGGATCCGTCCGGGGGTCTGATACGCGCGTTTTCCGTATCACCTGCGAGCTGAAGGAGGACGTGGATCCGGATATCCTGCAGAAGGCACTGGACCAGGTCCTTCCTGAATTCTCCTATCTGAACTGTGCCCTCAGAAAGGGGCTGTTCTGGTACTATCTTGACAGCATTCCGGAATCCGCAAAGGTCGGGAAGGATCATCTGCCGGCACTGTCTCCCCTGTATTTTCCCGGAAGGTATTCCCTGCTGTACCGTGTCACCTATTACGGCAGGAGGATCAACCTTGAAATGTTCCATGTGCTGGCGGACGGCACCGGTGCGTTCGTGTTCTTCCGCAGTCTTGTCACGGAGTATCTCTCTCTGCGCCATGGCATCACGGTGACGAGGGACGTGACGGAGACCTCCTCGGGCGAAGAGAAGAGCTCGGACGCCTTCTCCCAGTACTACAGGAGGGAGAAGAAATCGAGCCAGCTCCGCCAGATGACGTCCACCCGCGCCTATCAGGTGAAGGGGGAGCATGATCCCAATCAGCAGAACCATCTCATCGAGGGCATTGTTTCCGCGGGTCAGTTTGTCGACCTCGCACATCAGTACCACACGACGGTCGGTGTCCTGATCACGGCGCTCGTCATTGACGCCATTGTGAAGGACATGTCGGTCCATGACCGGGCGAAGAAACCGGTCGTTATCAGTGTTCCTGTCAATCTGAGGCGCTTCTTCCCTTCGGAAACCATCCGGAATTTCTTCGGTGTCATCAATGTGCGCTATGATGCCTCCGGCTACGACGGGAAGCTGGAGCCGGTCATCGCGGTTGTGAAGCAGTCGTTTGCGGAGCAGCTCGTGCCGGAGAAGATCTCCCAGACCATGAATTCCTACTCCGCGCTCGCCGGCAATTTTGCGGTGAAGCTGATTCCGAACCTTCTGAAGGAGCCGGGGCTGAAGTTTTTCACCTCGCTGACGAAGTCCGGCGTGACCGGCAGCGTCAGCAACCTGGAGCGGATCCGGATGCCGGAGGAGATTGCGGGCTATATTGATCACTTCGCAGCGTTCATGTCTGCCATCCGTTTCCAGATCACGATCGCATCGTACGGGGACAAGCTGGTCTTCGGCTCCGCCGGGAGCGACCTCGACCACAGGATGATGCTGCAGTTCTACCGGACGCTGACGAAGCTCGGCCTGTCCGTCACGATCGCAACGAACGACTATAACGAGGAGTAAACTGATGCAGTACTGTCCCAAATGCAAAATTCAGGTGCGCGGCCGCAAGGAGTGCTGTCCGCTGTGCCAGGGGCCGCTCTCGGGTGAGCCGGAGGAAGGGGAGAGTGCCTTTCCCGTCATTGCACCGCCCAGGGTCAGCCGGGTGACGTTTTTCCGTCTGTGCACGTTTATCCTGCTGGCATTTGAGGCCGGTATGCTCATTACCGCCTATATGGTAAGGGACGCGGCCTGGCCGGGCGTTGCGGGCATTGCGGCGCTTCTTGCGTGGGCTGACCTGTGGATTACGCTTTATTTCCGCAATAACGTCATGAAGCTCATCAACGTACAGTTTTATATCTTCATGATTGTTCTGCTGTTCTTCTGCAATACACCGGGCAGGACAGTCGTGATCCTCTCGTTCATGCTGCCGGTCCTGTTTGTGCTGCTCGCAGTCATCACCCTGATCAGCGGGCATGCCGCCCATCTTGCCTTTGAGGTCTACGCGATCTATCTGCTGCTGGACATTGTACTGTCGTTCCTGCAGGTCATTCCGATCCTGAAGCACACCAATCCGCTGCCGCTTCCCGCGCTCATCAGCATGAGCTGCATGTTCCTCCTGGGTGCGGCCGCGGTGCTGTTCCGTCCGAGGGAGCTGAAGCGCGCCTCCGGCAAGTGGCTGCATCTGTGATCGGACATTTACGGAGCTGCGGAAGCAGGAGAGCGGTTTGTACGTCATTATCAGGCACCTGACATCCGGGTTACAGGGATACGGCCTGAGACAAGCATACAGAAGGTGACACATGGCACGGGATACGGGCGCGGACAGACATCCGCAGGCGAAAAAGCTGGCTTCCGATGTGGGAAGCCTCGTCGAAAATCTCATCGGAAACGTCATTGAGCACCGGCATGAGGCGCAGGTCCTGCAGCCTGCAGAGAAGCCGCAGGCCTATGTATGGTATCAGGTTCCGCTTCGTGACGGCCTCTCGGGTGACGGCTCGGAATACCATCTGTACCTGAGGAAGGGGAGCCTGAACAGGCTGTGCGTCTTCCTGTCCGGCGGCGGTGTCGCATGGAATGAGTTCACGGCGGCAAGACCGGTAAACGGTGCGAGGACGGCTTCCGGGGAACCGAATTTCTACTGGAACAACCTGCGTCCATTCACGCAGATCATGAACATCAACGTCGGCATCACACAGAACGACCGCCAGAACCCGTTTTATGACTGGAATTTCCTTGTCATTCCTTATACGACGGGTGATTTTCATGTCGGCGACAGGGACTTCCCCTACACGGATGTGACAGGGAAACCCGCTGTCCTCCATTTCCACGGGGCGAAGAACGTAAGGGCAGCGCTGGCTATGGGAAAACATTATTTCCCGGAGGCGCAAAAGCTCCTCCTCGCCGGGGATTCCGCCGGCGCATTTGCGGTTCCCGCCCACGCAGGGGAGATTGCAGATGAATGGTATCCGGACTGCAGGGACATCACGCTGTTTTCCGACAGCGGACAGCTGCTGACTCCGGACTGGAAGCGGATCGCGCGGGACGTATGGGGTGCGCCGAGGAAAATCTGGGCGCCGCTCAATACGCGCAATATCACACTGGACTGGTACCGGAGTCTTCTCAGCACCCATCCGGGACGGTTCCGCCTGCTGTATGCGAGTTCCACGCACGATTACCTTCTGAGCACGTTTTACAATGACATGACAAACCGTGTGTACAAGACGGACGCGGCTGTGAGGGACGCCTATTTCCGCCAGCTGAAGACCATGGTGAAGGGACTTGTGCGTCTCGACCCCTCTTTTTCGTTTTTTATTAACAGCTGGGAAAATCCGCTGTTCACGAAGGCGCAGCGCGGTACGGTGCACACCGCGGTCCGGCAGCCTTATTTTTATGTGGAAAATCATGCAAAGCCCGGCACGCTGGAGGGCCGCCGGTGCGTCAGCGGCGTGACGATGGCGCAGTGGCTGCATGACGCGGCCGACGGAAACTGCTATGACGTCGGCACAGGATTGCTGGAAGAAGGATAACGATTATGTCTTATGAAGATCTGGTACGCAAAGTCGAACCCTATACAGCGGGCGAACAGCCGAAGGACGCCTCGGTCATCAAGCTGAATACCAATGAGTGCCCTTACCCGCCCTCCCCTGCCGTGACAGTTGCGATCCGGGAGCTCGAGGATAAGAGCGAACGGCTCCGACTTTACCCGGATATGGATGCTTCGATGCTCGTCGGCGCGCTCGCGGACCGGTATCACGTCGATCCGGATGAAATCTTTGTCGGCGTGGGTTCGGACGACGTCCTGTCCATGAGCTTCCTGACGTTTTTCACAGCAGGGAAGAAGCTGCTGTTTCCGGATATCACCTATTCGTTTTATGACGTGTGGGCCGACCTGTACCGGATCGATTACACGGCCGTTCCGCTGAAGGATGATTTCACCATTGATCCGCTGGACTATATCCCCGCGGCAGAGGGCGGCCGCCTGGAGCAGACCGCCGGCATCGGGGACATCAGCGGTCTCGGAGGCATCGTCTTCCCGAACCCCAACGCGCCGACCGGCGCGGAGCTTCCGCTCTCGTCCATTGAGAGCATCGTGAGGGCGAATCCCGGCGTTGTTGTCATCGTCGATGAGGCCTATGTGGATTTCGGCGCACAGTCCGCGCTGCAGCTGACAAAGAAGTACAAGAACCTTCTCATCGTGCAGACGTTCTCGAAGTCCCGCGCCATGGCGGGCCTGCGGGTCGGCTTTGCCATGGGGAACCGGAAGCTCATCCGGTACCTGAAGGACGTGAAGTTTTCGTTCAATTCCTATACGATGAATCTTCCGTCCCTTCTTATCGGCACCGCGGCCGTAAGGGACGAAGCGTATTTCCGCAAAACGACGCAGCGGATCATCGAAACAAGGGAGAGGTTCAAGAAAGATCTGACACAGCTTGGCTTCGTCTATCCGGATTCGAAGACGAACTTCGTCTTCGCAAGGCACCCGGACGTTCACGCGAAGGTCCTGTTTGCGAAGCTCCGCGAGAGGAAGATCATCGTGCGGTATTTTGACAAACCAAGGATAAACGAGTATCTTCGTATCACGATTGGGACAGACGGACAGATGAAGGCGGTAACGGAGGCGCTCCGGGACATCCTCGCCGGAGCCGTCTGAATGCAGGATCACATATAGTACAGGGAGAGCTTATGCTGAGAAAATATTTATATGTCTTTGTCATTGCCATGGTGCCGCTCATCGAGCTTCGCGGCGCGATTCCGATTGCACAGGCGTTTCATGTGGCGGATGCATCGTTCAGCATGATTACGGCGTATATCGTCATCGCGATCGGCAACATGGTTCCGGTTCCGTTCATTTTCTTCTTCGCGAGGAGGGTGCTGGAATGGGGCGCCGACAAGAAGGTAATCGGGAAGTTTTTCCGGTTCTGCCTCGAAAAGGGGCATAAGGGCGGCGAGGCCCTGAAATCCAAGGCGGGCAGGGGCCTGTACTGGGCGCTGCTGCTGTTTGTCGGCATTCCGCTTCCGGGAACAGGTGCCTGGACCGGAACGCTGGCGGCATCGATCCTGGATATGGATTTCAAAAAGAGCACGCTCGCGGTCATGGGCGGTGTGGCGCTTGCCGGCGTCATCATGGCGGTTCTTTCGTTCGCGGTTGCAAGCGGTGTGACGGCGGCCATGTAGAACCGGTACCGCTGCTTGCAGCGGTGAATCTGACCTGCGGAGGTAGCAAAGTGAAGTATGGATTCCTGAAGGTGGCGGCCGCGGTTCCCGCGATCCGGGTTGCGGACCCGGATTACAACGCGGCAGCGGTCATTGCGGCAGGGAAGAAGGCATTCCTGAACGGGGCGCGGGTTGTGGTGTTCCCGGAGCTCGTCCTTACGGGGTATACATGCAGCGACCTGTTCCTGCAGGATGCACTGCTGTCGGGTGCCAGGAAGGCACTTCTCAAGGTGCGGGATGCGACGCGCGGAAGCGACTGCCTGTGGTTTGTCGGTTTCCCGCTGGAGTGGCAGGGCAAGCTGTACAACACGGCTGCCGTGCTGCAGGACGGGCGTATCCTGGCGTTCATTCCGAAGCGGTTCATTCCGAATTACGCGGAATTCTACGAGGCAAGGCAGTTTGCGCCGGGCCCCGTGGAACCGGAGAACATCCGTTTCGCGGCAGAGACGGTCCCTTTCGGCTCCCATATTCTGCTCGACGTGGACGCGGTGCGCCAGCTTCGGATCGGGGCGGAGCTGTGCGAGGACGCCTGGGTTATGAACGCACCGGATCTCGAGCACTGTATGGCGGGGGCAAACCTCGTTGTGAATCTGTCCGCTTCCAATGAAACCGTCGGCAAGGATGATTACCGCAGGAGCCTTGTCACCGGGATCAGCGCGCGCACGATCAGCGGCTATATTTACTGCAGTGCGGGCGACGGGGAATCGACGCAGGATATCGTCTTCGGGGGCCGCGTTCTCATTGCGGAGAACGGGAGCGTTGTCGGGGAGAAGAAAATTTTCGACAATGCGTACGGGCAGACGGCTGTCACGTACGCGGATCTGGATATTGCAAGGCTGAACTACGAGCGCCGCAGGATGACCACCTACGCGGGCTGCAAAGAGGGAGACTATCTCATCCTGCCGGTTCATGTGCAGCAGCAGGAGACGGAGCTTGCCCGGGTCTTTGATCCGCACCCGTTCGTGCCGGATGACAAGAACCGCCGCGATGCGCGATGCGAGGAAATCCTGAACATTCAGGCAAGGGGACTGGCAAAGCGCCTGTCCCACATCAGCTGCGAGACAGCTGTCATCGGCGTTTCGGGAGGGCTCGATTCCACACTGGCGCTGCTGGTCACGGCGCGCGCGTTTGACCTGCTGAATCTGCCGAGGAAAAAGATTCTGGCCGTGACCATGCCCGCGTTCGGCACGACGGACAGGACGCACAACAACGCGCTGACGCTTGCCCGGACACTCCACGCGACGCTGAAGGAGGTCAATATCAGCGCGTCGGTGACGCAGCACTTTGCGGATATCGGACAGGACAGGGATGTCCACGACGTCACATACGAAAACGGTCAGGCGAGGGAGCGGACGCAGGTACTGATGGATCTTGCCAACAAAACGGGAGGCATTGTCATCGGAACCGGGGATCTTTCGGAGCTCGCGCTCGGCTGGGCGACCTACAACGGGGATCACATGTCCATGTACGGCGTGAATTCAGGGGTTCCGAAGACGCTCGTTTCGCACCTCGTGCGGTTTTTCGCGGAGACGGCAAAGGATCCCGCTCTGTCCGCCTGCCTGTTTGACGTGCTGGATACGCCGGTCTCCCCGGAGCTGCTGCCGCCCACGGGGGACGGGAAGATTTCCCAGAAAACGGAGGACCTCGTCGGCCCGTATGAACTGCATGACTATTTCCTGTATTATATGCTGCGGTGCGGCTATTCGCCGGCGAAGGTGTACCGGATCGCAAAGCAGTCGTTTGCGGGAAAATACGATGCCGCGACGATCCTGAAATGGGAGAAGATTTTCTATAAGAGATTTTTCGCGCAGCAGTTCAAGCGGTCCTGCCTGCCGGACGGACCGAAGGTCGGGTCGGTTGCGGTATCGCCGCGCGGTGACCTGAGAATGCCAAGCGATGCCAGCAGACACCTGTGGCTGAAGGAACTGGAGGAATTATCATGAGTCTTCACTTTACGAAGATGGAGGGCGCCGGGAACGACTACGTCTATGTGGACGGCACCCGGGAGCATATACCGGCTGAGGAGAAGCCGGAGCTCGTGCGGAAGCTGTCGGACCGGCATTTCGGCATCGGCGGGGACGGGGTCATTTTCATCAACCCCGGCAGGAAGGCCGATTTCGAAATGGAGATGTACAACGCGGACGGCTCGCGCGGTGAGATGTGCGGCAACGGTATCCGCTGTGTCGGCAAATACGTCTTCGATCGCGGTATGGTGACAGACCGCGAATTTACGGTGGAGAGCTTCGGACAGGTTCACAGCCTGAGCATCATGGAACTGGATGAGAACAGAAAGGCTGCTGTACTGAGGGTCAACATGGGAAAGCCCATCCTGAAGGCGGAGCTGATTCCGGTGAAGGCGGACACGGAGGAAGTCGTGGACGCGCCGATCGCGGTGGATGGCGAGATGGGCTACCGCATGACATGTGTATCCATGGGAAATCCGCACGCGGTCGTCTTCGTCGATGACGTGGACCATTTCGACGTCGCCGGCATCGGGCCGATGTTCGAGCATCATGAGCGCTTCCCGAAGAGGACGAACACGGAGTTCGTGCAGGTAGTGGACCGCTCCCATGTAAAAATGCGGGTCTGGGAGAGGGGAACCGGCGAGACGCTCGCCTGCGGAACCGGGTGCTGCGCCAGCGCCGTTGCCTGTATCCTGAACGGCAGAACGGAGGACACAGTGGAGATTCAGGTGCTGGGAGGCAGAATTACCATCACCTGGGACAGGGCGTCCGGCGAGATTTTCATGACCGGTCCCGCACGGGAGGTCTTCACGGGAGAGTATGATGATTAACCCCTGCGTAAGAGGGGAAGTTCCGGAGGAATAAGGAATGTTTCAGGCAAACAGTGATTATCTGAAGTTACCGGGGAGCTATCTGTTCTCCACCATTGCGAAGAAAACGGCGGCCTACCAGAAGGAACATCCGGACGCGAAGCTGATCCGGATGGGCATCGGGGACGTGACGCAGCCGCTTCCGCCTGCCGTGATCAAAGCCCTGCATAAGGCAGTCGATGAGATGGGCGCGGCGGAAACGTTCCGCGGCTATGCGCCGGATCTCGGCTATGAGTTCCTGCGGCATGCCATTGCTAAGAACGATTACCGTGCGAGAGGATGTGATATTGCGGACGATGAGGTGTTCGTCTCCGACGGAGCCAAGTCGGATTCCGGCAATATCCAGGAGATTTTCGAGCGGGACAACATCATCGCCGTCTGCGATCCGGTTTATCCCGTCTATGTGGACAGCAACGTCATGGCGGGAAGAACCGGAACCTATGACGAAGCCGCAACGCGCTGGAGCAATGTCGTTTACATGCCGTGCACCGAGGAGAACGGCTTCGCCCCGGATTTCCCGGACAGGGTGCCGGACGTGATCTACATCTGCTCGCCCAATAATCCCACAGGTGAAGCACTGAAGAAGACGCAGCTGCAGTCATGGGTGGACTACGCGAACAAAAACCACGCCGTCATCATCTTCGACTCCGCGTATGAAGCCTATATCAGCGAGGATGACGTGCCGCATTCAGTCTATGAGTGCGACGGTGCGAGAACCTGCGCCATCGAGATCAAGTCGTTCTCGAAGAACGCCGGTTTCACAGGCTTAAGACTCGGCGCAACGATTGTCCCGAAGGACCTGAAGGATCACAACGGGCAGGCACTGTATCCGCTGTGGGCACGGCGCCACGGAACGAAATACAACGGCGCTCCTTATATTGTTCAGAGAGCGGGTGAGGCGGTATACTCCGACGAAGGCAGGAAAGAGGTCAGGGCAATGGTCGGCCGCTACATGGACAACGCGGCGTTCATCAAGTCGAGTCTGAAGGAGATGGGCTACACGGTTTACGGAGGTGTGAATTCTCCTTATATCTGGCTGAAGACACCGGATGCAATGACGAGCTGGGAGTTCTTCGACTACCTGCTGGACAGAGCGAACGTCATCGGAACGCCCGGATCGGGCTTTGGTCCCTCCGGCGAGCACTTCTTCCGCCTTACCTCGTTCGGCACGAAGGAGGCGTCTGCACAGGCAATGGAGAGGATCCGCTCGCTGTAAGGGCATTGTGCGGGAGCTGCAGATGCAGTAAAATAATGGCGTTGCTCCCGCGGAAAATTCATTCCGCGGGGCAGCGCATTCTTATTTTCGGAGGAAAACAATATGGGCTTACTCGAAGACTGGCACAAAAAGGCCTATGATGAGAAAGCGGACAGGAACGCTCTGCAGAAGCTGTGGTCTGATTATTTTTTAAAGGAAAAGAACATCTACGCCGAGCTGCTGAAGAACCCGGATGAGGAAGTAAAGGGTACCGTAAAGGAGCTCGCGGCCAAGTATGACGTCACGGTGGAGACGATGGTCGGCTTCCTGGACGGCATCCAGGAGTCACTGAAGACCCCGAACAAAATCGAGTATGATCTCACGGAGGACACGGAGGTTTCGCTCGGCTTCGATCAGCAGAAGCTGTACATGAACATGGTCGGCGCCGGAGCGGACTGGCTGTACGGCCTGCCGGAGTGGGACGCCATCTTCGACAAGGACGAGCAGAAGAGACTTTACCTGGAGCAGAAGAACTCCGGGACCATCCGCAAGCCCAGGAAGATTTATCCCAATGATCCCTGCCCCTGCGGGTCCGGCAAAAAGTATAAGAAGTGCCACGGCAGAAATGTCAAGTGATATGGATTACATTATCCTGCCGCACCGGATCTGCCGTAAGGATGAAAACGGAAGAGTCCTTGCGGAAATCAGTTTCCCGGAACACAGGCCCGGAGAGTACTGCATTGAGGACGTCTACGTCGATGCGGATCTCCCGGATTTTGCCGAAACCGGGATGGAGCTTGTGAAGCTGGCACTGAATGTCATCGACGAACACGGGGGAAGCGTGAAGGCGTCCGATCCGTTCGGAATCCACGCACTGGAAGAGCTGGGCCGGAAATGACGGGCAACGGCCGGAAAAGCAGAACATCAAAATGTGATTTTGTCACCGGATTCCGCGCAGGGATATGGTATGATTTCCGAAGCAATGAGGAAAGAGACCGGTCCCTGCGTTTCTTTCTGCAATAGTCAGAATACAGCCTGAACGAGGATCATATAAACGATGGTCCCTGCGGCAATGGACAGGGCCATGCTCTTCTTCCACAGGAACGAAGCAATGACGGAAACCAGTGCAATTGCCTCGGGAATGCCGTGTGTCCCGCCCTGCGAAAACGGCGTGAGCAGATCGACGTTCCGCAGACAATAGACGACGAGCAGGCCAAAGACGGCAGGTGCCAGAACCTTGCCGAGGTAGAGGATGAATTCCGGAATCTTCCTGCCCTCCGGGAAGGCAATGTAGGGAAGAAAACGGGTCAGGATCGTTGCCATTACGATTACGGCAATGGTCAGGATCATCTGCGAAGCGGTCAGCATGAAGGCACCTCCTTCTCCCCGGAGGCATCACCGGCGTCAGCGGCATGAGCGTCCGCGATGGGCTCGAGCCGGCGGCGCAGCAGGGTCAGCGCCAGAAAAATCATGGCCATGGACGGGATGATGAATGAGTCCGGCCCAAAGAGGACAAGGCACAGCAAAGAGGAGGCAATTCCGATCAGCTCCGGCATGTGGTCCCGCCCCATCGTGCGAAGAGACGTGCCGTCCTTCAGCCACTGGTTCATGAGAATGACGACAAACATGGCAGTCATGACAAAGTCCAGCCCTTCGGTATTGAAGGTGAGGAAGCTGCCGAACACGCCGCCCAAAAGCGCCCCGGCGACCCAGTACATCTGATCCAAAAGGGAACCCCAGAAGTAATACCAGGAGGGGTCGATTCCCTCCGGAATGACGGCGGAATAATTGACAGCGAAGGTTTCATCACTGGTCGTATAAATGAGATAAAATTTCTTCCAGCCGGTGCCGCGGTATTTCGAGAGCAGGGAAATTCCGTAGAACAGGTGCCGCGCGCCTACCATCAGCGCCGTTGCAAACGCGGACGCCGGATTGAATGAGGATACGAAGATCGAGGTCGTCAGAAACTCCATGGATCCGGTGTAGATGAGCAGTGCCGTGATGACCGGGAGCCACCAGGGGAAACCGTTAGTCACCTGCAGAAGCCCGTACGTGATCCCCAGGAATATATATCCTGTCATGACGGGAATGGTCTGGGGAAAGCAGGCCTTCAGGGCCGGCAGGATGGCGGAGCGATGTCCGGCTTCGCCGGTATGGCTTTGTGTTTTTCCTGACGGATTCATTGCTCTGCACCTCCACATCGCGCTGGCGGACTTCCAGCTTCCCTGATTTTCTGAAAAATACCGGAGAACAAATACAGAACTTTCCTGCAAAATTACGGCTCGTAATCCGTATTATAATCCCTTAAAATGGAGTAACAAGGGTCAAAAAGCAAAATCTGTATGGCAGGAGAAGGGGTCATTTCATGAAGACAGCCGCTGTTGTTCTGTTTGTCGTGATGTATACGCTGATGATTGTCCGACCGAAATGGCGCACGTGGACCGCGCTGGCAGCTGCGGTCCTTTTCGCACTGGCGGGTATCCTGCCGGCGGGGGAGATATTCGGTGCCATTGACTTCAACGTGCTGATGATGATCGCCGGAACGATGGTGGTCGTCGATTTCTTCATCGAATCGAAGATGCCGAACCTCATCGCCGACTGTCTTCTCGACCGGGCACCCAATGTGATGTGGGTTACGATCTTCATGTCCCTGTTTGCGGGAGCGGTGTCTGCCTTCATCGACAATGTTGCGACGGTGCTCATGGTCGCGCCGGTCGGCCTTGCTGTCTGCCGTAAGCTGAAGATCGATCCCGTCCCGATGATTCTGTCTATTGCGGTATCGTCCAACCTGCAGGGCGCGGCGACACTCGTCGGGGATACGACCTCCATCATGCTCGGCTCCTATGCGGGCATGAGCTTCACGGATTTCTTCTGGATGAATGGAAAACCGGGAATATTCTTCGCCGTCGAGCTGGGGGCGCTGGCAACCGTTCCGGTGATGATGTTTGTATTCCGCGACATGAAGGAGCCGGTCGAGGCGAAGGAATTTACGAAGGTGACAGACTATTTCCCGACCGTCATGCTGGCCATGGTGGTTGTGCTGCTCATCCTTGCTTCGTTTGTTCCGGATAAGCCTTCTGTCACGAACGGTGTGATCTGCTGCTGCCTGGGGCTGATCAGCATGGTTTATGACAGGCTCCGCACGAAGAGCTTCGAAGGGTGCAGACGCGCCCTGAAGGGGATCGATAAGCAGACGATAATCCTGCTCGCGAGCCTTTTTGTCGTGATCGGCGGGCTGACGAACGTCGGCATCATCGACGACGTCGCCGGCTGGATCGGAAAGGTCGGGGGCGGAAACCTCTTCCTGCTGTATTCGATCATCGTCTGGGGGTCGGTTGCCATCTCCGCCTTCATCGACAACATCCCCTATGTGGCAACGATGCTGCCGGTTGTGCGGGGCGTTGCCGCGGCACTCGGCATCCCGCCGTACCTACTGTATTTTGGTCTGCTGTCCGGCGCGACGCTCGGCGGAAACCTGACACCGGTCGGCGCCTCCGCCAACATCACGGCACTCGGTATCCTGTTCAGGGAAGGCCGCGACGTCTCCATGAAGGAATTTTTCAAAATCGGCATCCCGTTCACACTGACCGCCGTCACAGTCGGATACATCTTTCTGTGGCTCGTGTGGGGGTGATACTGACATTCGGGCATAGCTCCTGTACACCGAAGTACAGGGCGGCAGCTGACGGAAGGGTCCAAAATGATTCTCGTAATAGACGCTTACAAGCTCGTCAAGGGTGCCGGCAAGAGCATCGGGATCTACAACCTGACAAAGAGTCTCGTCGAATATCTCGGGGCTGAAAATGTCAGAAGACACATGGAACAGACCATTGTTGTCCTCGGCAACGGGTACAACCGCAGGGATATGGAGCGGGAGGGCGTACAGTTTGTCAGTGTGCCGGGCAATCCGCTGTCCCGTCTTTCCTTCACCACCTGGGAGCTGTTCCGCGTGAAGCGTTACCTGCGCAGATATCAGGCGGACCGGGTACTGTTCCCGCGCGGGTACAGACCGCTGGTTTACCATGGCGATGATACGATCATTGTCCATGACCTGATTCCGTTCTGGTACGACGAACATGAAAAGGGGTATCTGAACCGGGTCGAAAATGCCTACATCATGAACCGGCTGAAGGCATCTATCCGTCGTGCAGCCCAGGTCATCACCATCTCGGATTATTCCAGGGACGCGATTGAGAAACTCGTTCCCGGGAGTCTGCGCAGAATCCGGCGGATCTATAACGGCATCAATGACATTGAACCCTGGGATGAGAAGGCGGGGGATACCTTCTCAGAGGGAAACTATATTGCGGCGGTGACGAGCCGGATGCCGCACAAGAACGCCGCAGGAATCCTGGCGGCGTACAGCAGCTATGTAAGGCTGTGCAGTGAGCGGGCCGTCACACCGCTGGACCTGCATGTAGTGGGAATCGGAGATGCCGCCCCGTACGCGGCGCAGGGAATACTCACGGACGAAGCCGCGGCGCATGTACAGTGCCGGAGTTATCTTGCGGAGTATTCGGACCTCTGCCGGATGATAGCCCATGCAAGGCTGTTTCTGTTCCTGTCCCTCGTGGAGGGTTTCGGTTTTCCGCCTCTTGAAGCCATGCAGCTGGATACACCCGTCGTCTGCTCGGACCGGACCTCCTTGCAGGAGGTTGTCAGCGATGCGGGCGTTCTGGTGGATCCGGAGGATCCCGGGCAGGCTGCAGAGGCAATGCTCTCATTGCAGAACGATCCGGAGCGATGTGAGACACTGGTAAAACGCGGCAGGCAGAACATCCGGCGGTTTTCCTGGGATTCGAGAACAGGGGAGTACTGGGAGGCACTGTTCGGCAGGCAGGTGTGAGCATGGGAAAAAGCAGGCTGATCTTTTATGACACGTCCAATTATGTGGATTTTCCCATCGGCGGGCAGCTGACGAGCGTTGGAAATCTCCTCAGGTATCTCGCGGAATGCCACCCGGAGCGCACGGGAGACGTCGTTCTGGTGGGTGTCACACCGGACCCGTCCGCGGTCGGGAAGCTGTCCTTTCTGGAGCGGGCAGGGCAGCGGTTCCGTTTCCTGCCGGTGGCTGCTGCGGAGCGTGACCTGTCCCATACGGCGCATTCGCTGCGCCTTGCCTTTGCCAGGGGACTGGTCCGCTATGGCAGACAGCTGAAGATTACGAGACAGGACTGCAACTATGTCCAGACACCGGAGGCCGTGGGTCCGGTCCGGCTCCTGTGCCCGGGAGCCCGCTATGTGATTTTCTCCCACGGCAGCTACAGGAATATGGCGAGGGGCTTCCGGTTCTATCGGGGCAATCCGCTCGTCATGAAGGGCTTTGCCGCCTACCTGCGCTATGTGCTGAAGCATGCCGCCCTGATCTTTGTGCTGGACGCGGACAGTGAGAAGGATTACAAGCCTTACAGCAGCAGAATCGTCCGGGCGAAAAATACCATCGCGCTTCCGGAAAACTATGAGCGCTTTGTGCCGCATGATTTCCGCGGAAGGCTTCTCTTCGTCGGGAGGCTGTCGAAGGACAAGGGAGTGGACGGCATCATCAGGGCCCTGTCTCTGCTGCCGGAGGCAACGGGCCTGACCATCGTGGGCGACGGGGAATACGGGGATACGCTGCGCTCCATGGCAGCTGCTCCAGGAAAGCCGGCCGATGTGGCAGGAAAAGAAACAGCGGGAGATAAAACTGCAAAACCCGCAGGAGACCGCATTACGTTCACCGGTGCGGTAACGCCGGACAGGGTAGCCGCGTATATGGAGGATTCGGATCTGCTCGTCATGAATTCCGCATTTGAGGGCGTTCCGATGACAATCCTGGAGGCGCTTTCGCATGGCCTTCCGGTGATTTCCACCGACGTCGGAGGGATTGGCGACACTGTCCGCTTCGGCAGCGACGCACTGGCAACGGACGGCACACCGGAATCCATAGCAGAGGCGGTCCGGGCGATCGCGCGGGATTACCGGAGATTCAGTGAAGCGGCACACGGGGATGCGAAGCAGTATGATTACCGCACGGCAAACGCTGAGCTGTACACGCATCTGCAAAGCGTCTGGAAGGAGTAAATCCTGTCCTTCCGGATGCTGACACCGGCGGAAAACTGTGAGAAAATAACAGAGCGGGTGTGAAACAGCGGAAGCCGCCGCATACCCGCGCCTGCATGATTCACGCAGGGTGGCATATACAGCAGTTTTGCATTTGGAAAGAGTGAGGTACCAATATGAGCAATCAGAATCCGTACGCAGGAACACAGACTGAGAAGAATCTGGAAGCCGCTTTTTCAGGTGAATCCCAGGCAAGGAACAAGTATACCTATTTCGCCTCCGTCGCGAAGAAGGAAGGCTACGAGCAGATCGCTGCCCTGTTCCTGAAGACCGCGGACAATGAGAAGGAACACGCCAAGATGTGGTTCAAGGAGCTCAAGGGCATCGGGGACACCGCTGCAAACCTGAGCGCTGCCGCAGACGGCGAGAATTACGAGTGGACGGATATGTACGCCGGCTTTGCCAAAACCGCAGAAGAGGAAGGTTTTACGGCACTGGCTGCCAAGTTCCGCATGGTTGCCGAGATCGAGAAACACCATGAGGAACGCTACCGTGCCCTGTTAAAGAACGTCGAGACGAAGCAGGTCTTCGAAAAGAGCGAGGTCAAGGTATGGGAATGCCGCAACTGCGGCCACATCATCGTCGGCACCAAGGCACCCGACGTATGCCCCGTCTGCAGCCATCCCCAGTCCTACTTCGAAGTCCACGCCGACAACTTCTGACGCGTCAGCATCGAGAAGCGTCGACGGGAGCATAAAGAAGGATCCCCCTGCAGGCTTGCCTGCAAAGGGGGATCCTTCTTTATGCTCCGGGTGAAATGCGGCGAGAGCCGCGTTTCACGAGAGTGCGAAGCGCTCGAGTCGACGCTTCTCAACCTTTAAGGATCCCCCTGCAGGCTTGCCTGCAAAGGGGGATCCTTCTTTATGCTCCGGGTGAAATCTATGTCCTTCGCTTTTCGCAACCGGTTGCAATTTTCTCACCCCAAAAGAGAAAAACAGAATCCCGAATGATTATTTTTATGATGATCTCCGGTCTAAAATAAACGCTGTTAAGGCAGAGCAGTATCTTTCAGATGTCCGCAGCGAAATGCTCCCGGGAGGGAGAAGCGCAAACGGTTTCCCAACCAACCGGGTTCTGAGAGAAAGCCGAAAGAGGTCAAAAAATGAAGCTACGCAAATTGTTCGCAGGACTTGGAATTGCAGCACTCACTCTTACAACGGCGCCCATGACCGTACTCGCTGATGAGACAGATTCCGCATTACAGCAGACGGTGGACGCTTCAGGTATCGATGATCAGACTTCGAAGAATTCATCGGCGGAAACTGATGTACAGGGCGGGGATAATCAGCAGGATCAGGATTCTGAGAATAAGATAACGTCTGAAGATGAGAAAGAGGACGACTCCGATAATCCTGAAGACTCCGATGGTGCAGAGGAGAAAGAGGCAAAAGACGCAGAGAATCCTGATCCTGAAGCCTCTGCAAATGGTAATGAATCCCTGCCGACAGGTCATCCGGTCCCTCGCATGTTTAGGGCTCCGCAGGCAGTTGCGACGGCTGTGGAGACTGATGACGAAAACTCCTCCGACGGGGATTCCGAAGATGCCTCGGAAACCGTTTCGGCTGAGGAAATTTCGATTCACCCTGTCGAATGGCAGTACTCCAATTCGAAGACAATCTCCAACTGGGATGCGGCAGCAGGCACCGTAGATGTCTCTGACACCCTTCCCTCCGCAGAGCAGCAGCTGACGACGGATATTGTGTTTGTCGTCGACGTCTCCTCCTGCGCATCAGAGAGCGCACAGAAATTCTCTGCTTTGATGAGCGATCTGGCAGAGAGCCAGAGCAGCAGCGGCGCAGCGATCAACGTCGGTGTGGTTTGGTTCCGCGGCGCAGCGGACATTGCCTGCCCGCTGACCACTCTGACCAGTGACAATGTTGAGGATATCAAAAACAAGATTGCTGTCACAGATTACAGTACAATCAATGAGTTTGCCCAGAAAATCGGCAAGGGTTCCAATATTCCTGCCGGACTGGCAGCGGCTGCTGATGTGCTAGGCAAGGATACTTCCACAGCAGATTCCCGCAAGAACGTTATCCTGATTTCCGATGGCAAGACCTACCTGTATATCAAGGACAGAAATTACAGCCAGGCATATTCAAGATCAACTACCAGTGAAGGAAGCGGCAGTTTATACGAGTGGACGGATAAATATTATCACAATTATTCAGGCAATCTTGCTCGACCTGATACTGATTTGAGCATGCAGGCCTTCATCAATGACATTGGGGATCGCAGGACACAGGAGTACAAGGATCATATGTATTCTTACTATGATCAGGCATATTTCAGAACTTCTACGGCGTCATTTCAGCCTGATGTAGAAAAATCTATGGGACTTGCGTATAACACAGGCTGTGTCATCAATTGCGAGGAGTCGATGTGGCAGACCGCCAAGGCGGTTGAGGATTTCCAGGACAAGGGTATTCATTTCTACGCCGTGAACACCAGCGAGGATGACTCCGTTTTCACTGAACTGATGACCTATCTGAACGGCGGAGCAAAGATCGACTTTGACGCCGTGAAGAATGATATTTACTACCAGGCGGGGGCAGACTCCTATGTGATCGACACCATGGGACCGGACTTCGATGCCCGGAATCTCGCAGACATGACCATCACCCTCCAGAAGGCCGGCCAGAATGAGACAGAAACCTACAAAGCGATTGCGGATGGATCGCGGGAAAACGTATATCATTTTGTGGAGGACAGCTCTGTTGACGGCGGATACCGCTACACCGTGGAATATATTCCGCAGAACGGCAGCGCAGCCGATTACCTGAAATGGACGATGCATGTGCCGGTGAGCAACTTCGAGCATGTATCCCTGAACTATTCCGAGCTTCTCGTCAACCGGCAGACCGCAGCGGGGACCTATGACGAGCTCGTCAGCACGGCGGTTCTGTATCCGACCGATTCGGATAGCAGAGAGCTTGAATCAGTCAATTTTGAAGAGCAGAAGGTAAGCTACACGGTACCGGAAGGCGGCAATCCGGACACACCGGAGCCGGTAAATCCCGAGCCCAACCCCGGACCGGAGCCGGAACCGACCCCCGAGCCGGCACCTGAGCCGACGCCTGCACCGGAAACAACACCGGAGGTGACTCCGGCAGCACCGGAGGGCCAGGTACTGGGCGTATCCAGACCCGCGCCGGCAGTGGCAGCTGAAGCCGCGGCAGTAACGGCAGATGAGGGACAGGTGCTCGGCGCATCGAGGCCTGCACCGGAAGCACAGGCTCAGCAGGGCCAGGTCCTCGGGGCACAGAGGAATGTCGCGACCGGGGATGAGGGGACGATGCCGATCTGGCTCTTCCTCGTGGCAGCAGCCGCGGCGGAAGGCTTCCTTCTCCTTCGCACGGCAAAGCTTTCGAAAAGAATGTAATCCCGGCAGGACGTGACCGCGAACTGCTGAGAGGAAAGCCTTCTTTGGATGGACCCTCAGGACGGACCGGGCCTGACAGACAGCTTAATATCAGACAGGAAAGAGCAGGGACGGAAGCCCTGCTCTTTTTTACTTCTGCACCATTTCCGGATCTCTATCCTCCGGACGAAGAAACACCAGGGCTTGCGCCCTGGTGCTTCTCCCGTGAATAAAGAATAGAGAATATAGCCCACCAGCATGCAGTGCAGAGACTGGTGAGAAAAGGCGTCGGAGTGCTTGCACTCCGGAGCCTTTTCTCACAAGGCTCTATAGGGCGTGAGCCCTCCTATCGAGCGTGTGGAACACGCGAGATAGGGCACTGCATGCTAATTTACGAGGTAAACAAACGCGCGTCGGAGTGCTTGCACTCCGGAGCCTTTTCTCACAAGGCTCTATGCAGGCGTTCCGCCTAGGCGTGAGCCCTCTACCTCGCGTGTGAAACACGCGAAACAGGGCACTGCATGCTAATTTACAAGGTTTTATACCCCGCTGTTTCCGTAGTTGGACAGTACGCGCGCGGACGGATCGTTGACGTCCTGAAGGCCGTTCCAGCTGCGGTTGGGCATCCAGAAGTCGGGGATCATCTGATCCTGTCCGGGATAGTATTTCTCGAAGATTTCACGGTACAGGAGCGATTCCTTCGTGAACGGAGCGGCGTGCGTATACTTTTTGCGCTTCTCCTCGTATTCCTCATCGGTGTACAGCGATTCCGCGTAGTCCGCGAGGTCGTCCTTGAGGGAGTGCCCGACAGCGTCGGAGAAGGCTGCCTTCTCACGCATCAGGATGTCGTGCGGAATGAGCTTGTCCTCCTCGAAGGCATGACGGACGAGATATTTGCCGATGCCGTATTTGTTCAGCTTCTTCTCCGGATCGATGTGCATGACATAATCGACGAAGTCGAGGTCGCCGAACGGCACACGTGCCTCAAGTGAGTTCACGGAGATGCAGCGGTCCGCGCGGAGCACATCATATACATTGATCTCATGAATCCGCTTCTCGGCTTCCTTCTGGAAAGCCTCCGCGTCCGGCGCGAAATCCGTGTACTTGTAGCCGAACAGCTCATCGGAAATCTCACCGGTCAGGATGACGCGGATGTTCGTGTTCTCATGGATCCATTTGCAGACGAGATACATGCCGATGGAGGCACGCACCGTCGTGATATCAAACGTACCGAGTGCCGCAATGACGGGCTCGAGCGCATTGATGACATCGTCACGGCTGATGATGACCTCGTGGTGATTCGAACCGATATACTGCGCAACCTCACGGGCGTATTTCAGGTCGATGGCATCGAGATCCATACCGATGGAAAATGTCTCAAGCGGCTTGTCCAGGATCTTTGCCGCCATCCCGCATACCAGGGATGAATCGAGACCGCCCGACAGAAGATACCCGACCGGGGCATCGGCGTCGAGACGTTTTTCCACGCCGGCCAGCAGCTTGTCATGAATGTTTTTGCTGATCTGATCCAGATCATCGTCGAGGTAATACTCGACCTTCGCGGGATCGCGGTAGCAGTGAAATTCCCCGCCTGCGTAGTAATATCCGGGAGGGAAGGGGAGAATCCTGTCACAGAAACCGACAAGGTTTTTCGGCTCGGAGGCAAAGACAATCACACCGTCCGCGTCATACCCGTAGTAGAGGGGCCGGATGCCGATCGGATCGCGGGCCGCCACATATTCGCCCGTTCTCCCGTCGTACAGGACGAGGGCAAACTCCGCGTCCAGCACCTTGAACATGCCGGTGCCGAGCTCCTCATAGAGCGGCAGCAGGATTTCACAGTCGGAATCCGACTGAAAGGTGTAGCCCTTTTTCTCAAGATACTGCTTCATCGGGCGGAACCCGTAGATCTCGCCGTTGCAGACCACGTAACTGCCGTTCCGCTCAAAGGGCTGCATACCTTCCGGTGTCAGGCCCATGATGGAGAGGCGGTTGAAACCAAGATAGCCGTTTCCCGTGTCCGTGATTCTGGAATCGTCCGGACCGCGGGAGATGGTTCTGGAAAGCATCTCCTTCACTGTTTCCAGTTTGGCTGATTTACTGCAATAACCCAGGATGCTGCACATGATAATTGTCCTTTCTATACTCTCTTCCGGCGCGGAGGCGGTTCACGGTCGCCGTCCGGAGCAGGTTACCGATACCTTCCGGCCAATGCAAAAAGAGCGGCAATGAAATCCCGCCTGTCAGTCTGTAACGACTGTCAGACACGACTTCATTGCCGCTCTGCATGGTTTCGGATGATATGAGATGCGCCGCTTCGGATTCCGCGCTCGTTTTATAGATGACATTATCGTCCGAGGCCGTTGGCTTGTCAAGATGATTTTGGCCGCAGGGCAGCTTACCGCATCAGACCTGCAATGAGCTCCACACAGCCGTGGTAGCCGATTTTGCCTGTGTCCAGGCTCAGATGATAGTCATGATAGTCACCGAATTCATGGCCGGCATAGATCCGGTAGTAGGCTGCGCGTCTTGAATCCCTGCGTTCCACAAACCGCCGAAGATCCATGCTTCCGTTTTCATGAAGCTCTTCGGCCCGCTTCAGCCGGTGGTCCAGATCCGCGTACAGGAAGACGGACAGACACGGAATACCCGCTTCCTTCAGGATCACATTGGAGCATCTGCCGATGATGATGCAGGACTCCTTTTGCACCATATCCAGAATGACACCCTTCTGCGCGTTATAAATCGCATCGGAGGAGCTCTCATATGACATGGGACTGATGAGATTTGTGAGCCAGTGCGAGCTGCCGGCATCCTCACCCTCCCTGCGGATATCTTCCTCCGAGTAGCCGCTGGCCTGTGCGGTCTTCTTCACGAAGTCCCTGTCATACCAGGGGATGCCAAGCTGTTCGGAGAGTTCCCTGGCTACCGAGCGTCCGCCCGCGGCATACTGTCTGCTGATTGTGATGACCTTGATTTCTGACATGAAAGTTCTGCTGCCTCCGATATAATAAATGTCCGGCTATGCGGTCTGTCCCTGCCTTCCGGCTGCGATGAGATACTGCCAGGCTGTGCCGGCACCGATGAAGAGGATCCCGACAATATCCGTTATCAGGCTGGGATCGATGAGAAGGATACCGCCGGCGGCCATGATGACGCGGATGACCGGATTCATGTGTGCGCCGAGATATCCCTCAAGTGCTGCCGAAACACCGAAGATGCCGATGAAAGACGTGATGAATATCTGCACGACGGTAGCGGGCGTCGTATCAATCAGCAGCATGGCCGGGTTGAAGCAGAAAACATAGGGCACGATGAAAACGGCAATGGCGAGCTTCGTTGCCGTGAACGCTGTCTTCATCGGGTTGGACTTCGCAATCGCGGAGCCAGCGTACGCTGCGAGAGCAACAGGCGGCGTGATATCCGCTACGATGCCGAAATAGAAAACAAAGAAGTGCGCTGCCAGCACCGGCACATTCATGCGGATGAGAATCGGTGCCGTCGTCGCGGCCATAATGCAGTAATTTGCTGTGGTCGGTACGCCCATGCCAAGAACAATGCACGTGAGCATCGTAAGCACCAGAGCAATGATCAGCCGTCCGTCCGCGAGTGAGACAATGGCGTTGACGAGCTCGTTCGCGAGGCCTGTCATGGTGATCGTGCCGGAAATAATGCCGGCGACGCCGCAGGCTGCCGCTACGGTGATGGAGCTGCGGCCTCCGGCCTCCAGCGCGTCGACGATCTTCGTGAAGCTGATGCGGTTGTCCCGGTCAAAAAGGGATACGACAACCGAGAGCACGATGGCGTAGCTCGCCGCCTTCTGCATGGTCATGAAATTGCCGGACACCCAGACAACGAGCATGACAAGCGGCAGGAGCAGATAGATTTTCCTCACGAGAGTGCGGAATACCGGAAGCTGATCCTTCGGAATGCCGGAGAGGCCGAGTTTTTTCGCCTCGAGATGGACAGAGATGAAGATACCGCCGAAATACAGGATGGCCGGCAGGATTGCCCTCATGATGATTGAGGAGTAAGGCACGCCTACGAAGTCCGCCATGAGGAACGCCGCTGCACCCATGATCGGGGGCATGATCTGTCCGCCTGTGGAGGAGGCGGCCTCTACCGCACCGGCGAATTCGGGTTTGTAGCCGGTCTTTTTCATCATGGGGATCGTGACGGAGCCCGTGGTGACCGTGTTGCCGACGGAGGAACCGGAGACCATGCCGCAGAGGGCGGAGGAAATGACCGATACCTTCGCGGGCCCGCCGGAGAAGCGGCCGGCGGCACAGTTCGCGAGATCAATAAAGAAGTTCGAAATCCCGGTCCGTTCCAGAAACGCGCCGAAGATGATGAACACGATAATATACTTCGAGCAGACGTTGACCGGTGTTGAGAAAATGCCTTCTTTTGTATAGAACAGGTTGCGGACGAGATACCGTACCCTGCCGTAGAACTCCGGATTCGTCAGCCCGTAGGCAAGGGCGTAGACGAGGAAGAATCCTGCCACGATCAGGATCGGCAGGCCGACACAGCGCCTCGTGAGCTCCATGAGGGAGAGCACCGCAATGACGCCGATGACAATCTGAACCGGCGTGAACCGCGTGCCCTGCTGGATGATCGCTTCCGCGTTAAAGGTGAAATACAGATAGGACCCCGTTCCCAGCACGGTGATGACAACATCATACCAGGGCATGTAGTTGGGCCGGTTCGCGCCGCGCTTCGCAGGATAGGTCAGGAAGCCCATCAGAATGATCAGTGCCATGAAGGAGGTCAGGCGGATCTCCTCGAGAAATGTCGCAAAGAGCGTCACCCAGATGCACCAGAGGGAGAAGACCGCGAGAATCCAGCGGATGGCGGTCCTGTACCGGCCCGTCCAGATCCGGGTATTGGACTCGCGGTCATACTGCTTCATGATCGCGTCCACGTCTGCGGCGGAGCCGTTTCCGGCGTAGCCTGCTGCTTTTTCTTTCATTAATTCCCCCTGTCTGTAATCCGCTCTCACACCTGCATCACCGAAGCTGGCCGGCAGCGGCCGTTCAGCCTGCCGCCGGAGCAGAGTCCTGTATAGTCGCTGCCCCTATTGAAAGGCATCCTCATCCGTTTCGACTGTCACGCCGTGTTCCGCGTAATATCTTGCTGCTCCTGCGTGAAAGGGAGCGGCCATATTCTGTGTGGCATTGTCCAGCGAGAGCTCGGCGCCCTTGGCGTTTTCCCTCGCGATTTCACCGGCGTGGTCGAAGACTGCCGCCGTCAGCCGGTAGACCAGATCCTCGTCCAACGACGCGCTGACGACAATCGTTGCCTTGACGGTAATCGTATCGATCGGCGTATCCTGTCCGGGATATGTTCCGGCAGGAATCCGGAGCGGTGCATAATACGGACAGTCAGCCATCACTTTGTCGCGCAGCTCGCTGCTGATCGGCAGAATCGTGACGCCGTTTGTCGTTGCAAGCTCCGTGATTGCCGTTGTCGGCGCACCGGCAACGATGAATGCGGCATCGATTTTGCCGTCCTTCAATGATTCCTTGGAGTCCTCGAACGACTGATACTGAGGCTTGATTTCATCCAGTGAGATGCCGGCGGCTGACAATACGTCAATGGCGTTGAAATAGACGCCGGAGCCGGCTTCACCGATGGAGACCCGTTTGCCCCTGAGGTCTTCGACCGAGTCCAGATCATCATCCATGGTGATGAGCTGTACCGTCTCTGCGTAGAGACCGCCCAGAACACGGAAATCATGTGTCGGGCCATCCTTCTCGAAGGATCTTGAACCTTCCCAGGCGTAAGCCATTACATCCGATTGTGTGAAACCCAGCTGAAAGTCGCCGTCCTGAATGGACTGCAGATTGACCTTGGACGCACCGGTGGATACGGCGGTGACCTTTGCGCCCGCATAGCGGGACATGTACTGCGCCAGAACGCCGCCATAGGAATAATAGGTACCGGCTGTACCGCCGGTGCCGAACATCATGCGTTCCCTGCCGGCGCCGCAGCCGGTCACCGAAGCCAGAACCAGCGCCAGAATCCCGGCCAGTACAGCCTGTCCTGAACGTATCTTCACCGTATTGTCCCCCGTTGAAAATTCAGAATTGTCCGGACGGCGAAACCGGGCAACGGCACGCAGTCCGGCACAATGTCACATATGTGTGTGACATTGCGCTCGTGTCATGGCAACAGTATACAGGATTTAATCCCGCTCGAACAGGTCGCGGGTATAGACCTTTTCCCGGACATCGTCGAGGCAGGAGCTGTAGCGGTTTGCAATGATGCACTGGCTCTTCTTCTTGAATTCGTCGAGATCGTTGACGACCCGGCTGCCGAAGAACGTGGAGCCGTCCTCGAGTGTGGGCTCGTAGATGATGACCGCCGCACCCTTTGCCTTGATCCGCTTCATGACACCCTGTATCGAGGACTGGCGGAAGTTGTCGGAGTTGCTCTTCATGGTGAGGCGGTAGACACCGACGGTGACATCACGGTTGCGCTGCTCCTCATCCGTGCTGTAGGAAGCACTGTTGCCATAGGCCCCTGCGATGTCAAGCACACGGTCCGCAATGAAATCCTTGCGGGTGCGGTTGCTCTCGACGATGGCCTGGATCAGGTTTTCGGGCACATCCGCGTAGTTCGCGAGCAGCTGCTTCGTATCCTTCGGCAGGCAGTAGCCGCCGTAGCCGAACGACGGATTGTTGTAATGGGAGCCGATGCGGGGATCGAGACAGACACCGTCGATGATGTCCCGGGCACTGAGCCCCTTGCTCTCCGCGTAGGTGTCCAGCTCATTGAAATAGGAAACACGCAGCGCGAGGTAGGTGTTGGCAAACAGCTTGACCGCTTCCGCCTCGGTAAAGCCGGGGAAGAGGGTGGGAATGCCGGTCCTGATCGCGCCCTCCTGCAGGAGCGCCGCGAAATTGTGCGATGCCTTTACAATCCGGGGATCCGCCTTATCCGTTCCGACGATAATGCGGCTGGGATAGAGGTTGTCGTACAGTGCCTTCGACTCCCGGAGGAACTCCGGGGAGAAGATAATATTGCGCGTATGGTATTTCTCCCGGACATGCTCCGTATAGCCCACGGGGACGGTGGATTTGATCACCATGACGGGCTGCTGCTCCTCCGGCCTCCCTTCATTGACCTTCAGGACTAGCTCAATGACAGCTTCTACGGCCGAGGTATCGAAGAAGTTCTTCTTCGGGTCGTAGTTGGTCGGGGTTGCGATAATCACATAATCCGCGTTCGCATAGGCTTCGGAGCCATCCGTTACGGCGGTGAGGTCAAGCTTTTTTTCTTTCAGGTATTTTTCAATATAATCGTCGCGGATAGGGCTCAGGCGGCGGTTGATTTTGTCCACCTTTTCGGGGACGATGTCGACGGCTGTCACATGGTTGTGCTGGGACAGAAGCGTTGCGAGCGAAAGGCCGACGTAGCCGGTGCCCGCAACAGCAATATTAAGAGGGGACACCACGGCAAGCGGTGCCGCGTCCTGATCCTCGAAAAGCTCAGCCGGATCAAATTCCAGCACGGAGGCAAGAGATTCCAGCTGTGGAATGAGGGGCATGTAATCCTGTGTTTCGATTCTTGAGATGAGTGCACGGTTGATGCCGGTCCGGTCGGCGAGATCCTGCTGGGACAGGCCGAGCTTCCTGCGGCTGTTTGAGACCGTATCGGCAAGTTTTGCGGCTGAGAGCTTCTTCATAATATCAGGTTCCTTTCTTTTGCGCCTGCTGCAAATGACAGGGCACAGCTTAATAAATGTTATCCAAAATAACGAACAATATCGGCTAATCCGATTGAAAGAATAACACAGATGAGGCATTCAGCGCAAGTGCAGAAGACAAGCCACAGAGAAAAATGTTATCATAAATAACATATCATCATGAATTCAGGGCTGGAAATTTGCCGGGTGAAGAGACCGGGCGGCGGACATCCTGAATTCCGGGATCCTGCTGCAGAAAAAACGGAACAGATACGAAAAAGCCGGCGCGGAGTTTCCTCCGCACCGGCTTCAAAGAAGGGTGTGAAATAATACAGGGGCTGCAGATCAGTGAATTTCAATCTGCTTTACGTCGTCTTTCTTCTCAATTTCGGGGTTTTTCTTCGGAATGGTGAGAGTGAGAACGCCGTTTTCATAGGCTGCGGCAATCTCCTCGGGCCTGATGGCATCTCCCACGGTGAATGATCTCTGGTAAGAGCTCTCGACGCGCTCGCGGCGGATGTATTTGCCGGTCTTCTCGTCCTTCTCATCCTTATTGTCCTGATGAGCGGCGCTGATCGTGAGGACACCGTCCTTCATGGAGACGCTGATGTCCTTCTTATCAAAGCCGGGCAGGTCAGCCTTTACCTTGTAGTCGCCATCCTCCTCGATGACATCTGTCCGCATGGACTTCGCGGACTCGAGGCCCGAGCCTGCATCACCGAAGAAGTTGCTCATGAAATGATCCATATCATCAAACGGATCCCTCATCATATCAAACAGATCGTTATTATTGGTCCAAAGCATAGGCATAAACATAATTTAAATCCTCCTTCCGGAGCTCCCTGCTCCATTTCCTTTTGACAATTATTGTTATAACACAAATAGAACAAATAGCAAGAGCATAATTCTAAACAATTTATAAATTCTGGCAGTCATGCAGGCGATTGTGTACAATGAAGGGACGGCAGCGGAAGCGCTGTCCGTCAAATCAGGCGGGGCAGAACAAATAGTGCCCCGGCACCAGAACCAGCGGGGGTAACAGAACACGAATGGATAAGCAGGAAACACTGGAGATCCGTAAGCTCCTGACGAAGAACAACTGCCGGATCGACCGGATCGCGGGCTGTTTCGTGGATGAGAACGGTCAGGTCATCACGGACCTGAAGGATACGTGGCGTGCCATGCCGGAGGAGGAAGTCGAGAAGTACTGCGAGCTGTTCCGGAAAACGCTGACGGGAAAGCAGGGGAAGAACCTGTTTCATCTGGAATTTCCACTCCGGGAGGAGGAAGAGGGAGGCAGGCAGAACCTGATGTACCGCGTGCTGCAGGATAACTTCCATGACCCTGCGCTGGTGCAGGGCTTCTGCCGGCAGATCATACAGAACCTCAGCCTCATGGGCAGGTATCTGATCCTGCTGGGACACGGGGCGTATGACATCCCGGCAAAATCGAGTGACGGGACGGAGATGGACGACGCATCGGAGTATGTGTACCTGTTCCTCGTCTGCTGCATCTGTCCGGTCACTGAGATTAAGGAAGGACTGTGCTTCGACGAGGAGTCGCTTACGTTCATTAATAAGAGGAGCGACCTGGGCGTACAGGCGCCGGAGGTCGGATTCCTGTTTCCGGAATTCAACGACCGCGCACCGGATATCCATGCCGTCCAGTGGTATGCGAAAAAGGAGGAGGAGCGCCATCCCGAGCTGATCGATGGACTCGTGGGCGGCGACATGCCGGTCACAGTTTCCGCACAGAAGGAACAGTTTAAGGATATCGTGGAGCAGACGCTTGGCAGGGACTGTGACTTCGAGAATGTGAAGAGCCTGACAGAAGCCGTGGACGAGATGCTGAAGGAGCAGAAGGATAATCCCGAACCGGTGGAGCTGGGCAAGACCGAGGTACGCCGCCTGCTGCACGAGAGCGGCGCCGCGCCGGACTCCCTCGGACAGACATTCGAGGAGAGCTTTGACGAGATGGTCGGGGAAGGCGGAACCATCAATGCGGAGAGCATCGGGGGCCGCTCCGTCATGGAAATCCGTTCGCCCAGCGTGAAAATCTCCGTAAAATCCGATATGACACAGATGATTACCACCCGGATCATTGACGGGAGGGAGTATCTGCTCATCCCTGTGCAGGACAACATCGAGCTGAACGGGATCCGGATCCTGAATTCCAGGAGACTTCAGGAGGATCAGCCGGAGGAAAGAGACTGACAGCGGTGTTTTACCGTGAAAAGCTTGCAAAGAAAAGAGCTATCTTCTATCATATGAAAAAGATATGAAAGAATGCTTCTGCGTACCGCGCAAAGTGTGAGAATGAGGTATTTCAGACAGTTTTGAAAACATCTGAGGGGAAACGAAACCATAATTTATCTGCGGGAAGGGCGGCTGTGCGCTTTGCGGCGCCCGTCCTTGCGGTGCTGCTGGCCTTTTCCGGCGCGGCGGACCTGCCTGTGAATGCCAAAACCGTTCCGGCCCGGACCGCGGCGGGGAAGACCCCGCAGGCCAAAGCTTCAGGGAAGGCAAAGACCGCGGTAAAAACAACGACGCAGCCGGCGGCAGTGACACCGGCTTCCGCAGCCGTGACCGTGTCGGAGCTTCCCGCTGCGGAGGAGATGGCGCATGTGGCCCTCCTGCAGGGCCTTCTGGAGGCAAACGGCTCCGCACCGGTTGCGAACTACATTAACGTACCGTTTAATATGAACAGCATGGCGGGCGGAATCGAGGTCCGCAGTGCCTTCCTGTACTCCGGAGCCGCTGCCGGCGAGGCGGCTCCGGTGAAAGAGGTACAGGCGGCCATCCCCCTGCAGGATGCGATGAACGGGCGCACGCTCCGCACCGGAGAGTCCGTGCAGGCGCTGCAGGAACAGGCAGGGGGCACGTACCGCGCTCTCACAACCGCTGTGCTGAACGGGACGGTGCTCGTGAACCTGCCGGACGGAACGGCTCCGTCCGTACTGCTGTTCCTGCCTGTCCGGATTGACTGGACGCCGGGAGCGGGGTACGACTACCTTGCCATCGGCAACAGCATCACGCTGCATCCGGTGAACCAGTTCTGGCCGGACGCGATGGGTATGGGAGCAACGTCCCAGAATAAGGATTATTTTCACCTCGTGGAGCAGGGGCTGACGACGCGCCTGCACAAAACGGCAGTCAACGCGATTGCCGATAACCTGGCTATCTGGGAGGTGACACCCGCCAGGAGGGCGGAGCTGAAATCCCTTCTGGATCCGTATCTCACACCGGAGCTTGACCTTGTCACGGTGGAGCTGGGAGAAAACGTTCCCACAGGCGATCCGGCCTTCGCACAGGATTTCACGGATCTTGTGACCCATATCCGGACGCTTGCGCCGAACGCCCAGATCATTCTCGTATCCGAGTTCTGGGAGGATTCTTACAAGGACGCCGTGAAGTGGAACGTCGCGGCGGCGCTTGGCTGCAGCTACGTCGACCTGTCCGCCATCCGCGGCAGGTCAGCTTATCTGTTCGGACAGAACACCTGCTACGACGCCAAGGGCAGGTCGTTTGTTTCCACACACCCGGGAACGGCGATTCATCCTAATAACGCCGCCATGCGGGTTATCGCGGAGGATATTCTGCAGGCTGTGAAGTGAGAGAGCCTGACAGGAGGGAAAGCCTTGGACTTTCGTTCGTTAAAATATTTCAGTGTTGTGGCACAGGAACTCAACTTCACGAGGGCGGCGGAGAAGCTGAACATGTCGCAGCCCCCGCTGTCCAACCAGATCAAGGCGCTCGAGGATGATCTGGGCGTGCAGCTGTTCATCCGCGGCAAGCGCCATCTGCAGCTGACAGAGGCGGGATCGCTCCTGCTGCACAGGACGAATCAGATGCTGTCGCTGGCGGACAAGACGCGCGCGGATCTCGCCCACATGGAGAACGCCCTGTCCGGCACGATCTCGCTCGGCATGGTCGAGGGGCGCGCCGTGTTCATCGCCTCCCGGTGGATTGCCGGATTCATGGAGCAGTACCCGATGGTCCACTACCAGATGTGGAACGGAAGCTCTGACGATGTGCTGGAGCGCCTCGCAAGGGGCCTGCTGGACCTCGCGGTCATTGCCTATCCCTTCGACAATGAGCATCTGGACAGCATCGTGGTCGGAAGGGAGCCGTGGATTGCCATCATTCCGAACAGCCATCCGCTGGCGCAGAAGCCGGGCAAGACCGTCCGGCTCGAGGAGCTTGCGGACAACAGCCTCATCGTCCCGCGCCGCAATTCCAGGATTGAAGCGATCCGCAAATGGTTCGAGGGCATCGGCCGCGAACCCAACATCATCTGCGAGATGTCCAATTATATTGACGCGGTTGCCCTGGCGGAGCAGGAGGTCGGCATCGCGGTCTTCCCGCAGACAACCTATACGCCGAACCAGCACGTCATATCAAAGGAGATCACGGACCCCGCGAAGATCGTCGAGTACGTGCTCGTGTGGCCGAAGGAGCAGCGGCCGAACGCACTTGTCCGGGAATTCATCAGCTACGTCCGGGAATTCACGGAGACGGACCAGATTCATACCGGACGATTCCGGGTGAAGGAGGACGAGTTCGTCGTCCCGGCAGATGCAGAGATCCTGTAACCATCCATTTCTTTAAGAACATGATCCCCGTCACATTGTGTGACGGGGATCATGTTAATTTTGAACAAAACAGAAAAGAAATATTCTGTAATTCTATACAAAATTGCCATGAAAAGCAAAAAAATGCCTTCCTTTCTTCCCGAAGATGTCTATAATGAATTTGTTTAAGAAAACTGTTTTGCAAAAGTAAAGCACTTTCTACGGGGCAGCAGGGAGGAATATGAAACAGCTGGAACTGGAGCCGACCATTACGGAACGAAGAAGGTTGACCCGGAATAAAATTTACCGGTACATCCTGGAGAG
Source organism: uncultured Lachnospiraceae bacterium (assembly GCA_900316855.1). Classification (GTDB taxonomy): domain Bacteria; phylum Bacillota; class Clostridia; order Lachnospirales; family Lachnospiraceae; genus CAG-791. The sequence goes on from ONEK01000001.1 coordinate 192,345, forward strand.
CAGGGAGCCGGTCAGCAAGCAGCAGATCGCGTATGACCTCGATCTGTCGCTTCCTACGGTCCACCAGAATATCACAGAGCTGCTGGGTGCGGGTCTCATCCGGGCAGGGGAGGCGCAGAAATCAACAGGCGGGCGCCCGCCGGTGGGATATCTGCTGGAGCAGAACATGCGCTATGCCGTCGGAGTTGCCCTCACGACGAACCATCTGCGCTTTCTTGTGGCAAACCTCAAATGCGAGCAGCTGGCGTACAAGAGCGTCCGGCTGGAGAAGGGAGACGCCGCAGGGGAACACCTGGTGGAGGAGCTGGAGATTTTCCTGAACGAGAACGGAATCCGGAGGGACCGGGTCCTTGGGGTGGGTATCACGATCCCCGGTATTTTTGACAGCAAAACCGACAGTATTGTGATTTCACCTTCCCTGAATGTGAAAAATTTCAGCCTGAAGAAGATGCTGGCAGGCTGCCCGTATCCGATTTACATTGCGAATGATTCCACGGCCGGGGGCCTTGCGGAGTGGCTGTCGCGGAATGCGGAGGAGAGGCAGAAGAGCTTCGTCTATCTCCTTCTGGAGAACGGCGTCGGCGGATCCATCTTCCTGAACGGGCAGATGTATGAGGGTGACCACACCAGGAGCGGTGAATTCGGCCATATGTGCATCGTTCCGGGCGGGCGCACATGCAACTGCGGCAAAAAAGGGTGCCTCGAAGCCTACTGCGGAGCTTTCCGCTTCACGAGGGACATCGGCCTGTCCATCGAGGAGTTTTTCGACGGCGTGCACGCCGGGCAGAGCGGCCTGAACGAGCTGTGGAACGACGTACTGGAGCACCTTGCCATCGGGATCGTCAACCTGCGCATGGCCTTCGACTGCGACATTGTGCTGGGAGGCTTCGTCTCGGAATATATCCGGGAGTATCTGCCGCGGCTGAGGGAGATGATTGAGGAACGGGATCCGCTGTCCGGGAAGGCGGATTTCCTGTCTGTCAGCAACAATCCCAATGCTGCCATGCTGGGCGCAAGCTGGCATTTCATCACGGATTTTGTGGATCATATCTGAGCGGACCCCCTGTCTGCGTTATCGTTTTCGATCGCGTAAACAGGGGATTTTTCGTTAATCAAAGTGCACTAATTTACCAAAACAGTAACGTTTCCGATCGGTTATTTTGAAATGTTTAAATTTTTATTTTTGTACAAATCCCCCAATCCAAATCTATATAATTTCAACAAAAACAAAAAAATTCACAAACGAGCGATTGACAGAATGGAGATCAGGGCCTATTATGAAGGAGCTTTCGAAAGAGAGTTTTGTAAAAAGTCTTTACGGAACATTTCGAAAGCGGGGTAACTTATATACCACAAAGGAGGAAATATTATGAACGCAAAGAAAGTACTTTCCGCTGTACTGGCGGGATCGATGGTTCTGTCGCTGGCAGCATGCGGCAGTTCCGGATCTTCCCAGACCGCAGCAACCCAGGCTCCTGCAGCTTCCACCGAGGCGGCCGCAGCAGCAACCGAGGCTCCTGCAGCTTCCACCGAGGCAGCCGCAGCAGACGGACAGATTGTTGGTATCGCAATGCCGACGAAGTCCCTCGAGAGATGGAACCGCGACGGTTCTTATCTGCAGAAACAGTTCGAGTCCAAGGGCTACAAGGTTGAGCTTACCTTCTCCGACAACAAGATCGATCAGCAGGTCAAGGATATCGAAGGCCTGATCGCCGACAAGGTTAACCTTCTCGTTGTTGCAGCTATCGACGGCGAGTCCCTTTCCCAGGTTCTTGCAGAAGCCAAGGAAGCCGGCATTCCGGTTATTTCCTATGACCGTCTGATCATGAACACCGACGCCATCAGCTACTACGTATCGTTCGATAACTACACCGTAGGTAAGCTGCAGGGCGAATTCGTAAGAGACCAGCTTGATCTCGACAACGCGGCAGGCCCGTTCAACATCGAGTTCACAGCCGGCGATCCCGCTGATAACAACGCAGGCTTCTTCTTCAACGGCGCATATGATGTCCTGAAGCCTTATATCGATTCCGGCAAGCTGGTAGTTCCTTCCGGCCAGACCTCGTTCGATCAGGTAGCTACGGCACAGTGGGATACCTCCAAGGCTATGTCCCGTTTCCAGAACATCCTTGGTTCCTATTATTCCGACGGCACACAGCTCGACGTAGCGCTGTGCTCCAACGACTCCACAGCCCTCGGCGTAACCCAGGCCATCGAGTCTGACTATGCAGGTTCCAATCAGGTTCTGATCACCGGACAGGATGGTGATGAGGCCAACCTCGCCAACATCGTTGACGGCAAGCAGACCATGACGGTTTACAAGGCTGTTGCAAACGAGGCTGTTGCAACACTTGATCTGGGCACTGCAATCCTGAACGGTGAGACACCGGATGCATCCCTCATTGACAGCGCAGGATGGGATTTCGACTGCACATACGATACTTCTTCCTATGATAACGGCACCGGAATCATTCCTTCCTATCTGCTCGTTCCTACTGTAGTTACGAAGGACAACATCCAGAAGGAGCTTGTTGATACCGGATACTACACCATGGATGACAAGGGATATCCGCATCCCGTAGGCTGATCGCTTATTGCTGATCCGGCAAACGCAAAGGGCGGGGCATGAACTTGCCCCGCCCTTTTCTTGAAGGTTACAACTGCTTACGTATTAGGGCGGCAGAGCAGGAGGTATGACTTGGCAGACATAATACTGGAAATGAAAAACATTACGAAGGAGTACCCTGGTGTCAAGGCTCTGAATAATGTTAATTTCAAGGTGGAACGGGGCGAAATCCACGCTCTCGTCGGCGAGAACGGCGCCGGCAAATCCACACTGATGAAGGTTCTGTCCGGAACCATTCCGCACGGACAGTATACCGGGGATATCGTATATAACGGACAGGTATGTAAGTTCAGCAACATCAAGGACTCCGAGAAGCTGGGCATCGCGGTTATTCACCAGGAGCTTGCCCTGATCCCCGAGCTTACCATCGCGGAAAACATGTTCATGGGCAATGAGCGCGCGAATATATTCGGCGTTCTTGACTGGAACAAAACCTATAAAGACGCAAATGACGCCATGAAGAGAGTCGGACTGCGCGAGAGCTCCGACGTTCTCGTCAAGGATATCGGTACCGGCAAGCAGCAGCTGGTAGAGATTGCAAAGGCTCTCTCGAAAAATCCGAAGCTGCTGGTTCTGGATGAGCCCACTTCGTCGCTGAACGAGGAAGACTCCAGGATGCTGCTGGATATCCTGCTTGGCTTCAAGAAGGAAGGCATTACTTCCATTATCATCACGCACAAGCTGAATGAGGTAGCGTACTGCGCGGACAATATTACGATTCTGCGTGATGGCCAGTGTATTGAAACACTGAAAAACGAAAACCACGAGATCGATGAGAACCGGATCATCAAGGGAATGGTCGGACGTGAACTGACAGACCGCTATCCGCAGCGCGAGCACAAGATCGGCAAGGAGGTCCTGTTCGAAGCAAAGGACTGGACTGTATACCATCCGGTATATACCGAGAAGTGCATGGACAACAAGGTCAGCTTCAACGTGCACAAGGGCGAGATCGTCGGCTTCTCCGGACTGCAGGGCGCAGGCCGCACCGAGCTGGCGATGAGCCTGTTCGGCAGAAGCTACGGCAGCCATATCTCCGGGCAGGAATTCATCAATGGCCAGGAGGTTCACCTGAAGAACGAGCAGGATGCCATTGCACACGGTCTGGCCTATGCTACCGAGGACCGCAAGACGAACGGCCTGATTCTGGATGAAACCATTGCCAGGAATACAACGCTGGCCCGGATGGACAAGATCGCCGACAGGCGCGGCATCGTGAATGTTCAGAAGGAAAACCGGGAAGCGGAAAACCTTGCAAAGGCAATGCGCACGAAGACACCGAGCATTCAGCAGAATGTCGGCAACCTCTCCGGCGGCAACCAGCAGAAGGTGCTGCTGTCCAAGTGGATGTTCGCGGAGCCGGATGTGCTGATTCTCGACGAACCCACGAGAGGTATTGATGTAGGCGCCAAATACGAAATCTACCAGATCATGAATGAGATGGTGGCGCAGGGCAAGGCTGTAATTATGATCTCCTCCGAGCTTCCCGAGCTGCTGGGTATGTGTGACAGAATCTATGTCATGAACGAAGGCAGAATGGTCGGAGAATTCTCGGCCGAAGAAGCCACACAGGAAAAGATCATGAGTGCTATCCTTTCATCGGATAGCAGGGCGAAGGAGGCTCATTAATCAATGAAAGTTAGTGCATTCATCAAGAAATACACAATGGTCCTTGCGCTGGTCATTGTGTTCATTCTGTTCACGATTCTGACGGGCGGACGTCTCGTCCTGTCCCAGAATATTTCCAACCTGCTGCTGCAGAACGCATACGTTCTCGTCATGGCCTGCGGCATGCTGCTGTGTATCCTGACCGGCGGTAACGTTGACCTGTCCGTCGGCTCGACGCTGTGCCTGTCCGCTGCGCTTGCAGCGAAGATCCTGGATATGGACGGAAATCCTGCGGTAGCCATTCTCGCAGCAATGCTCGTTTCCTGTGTCATCGGCCTGTGGCAGGGGTGGCTGATCGGCTACATCCACATTCCGCCTTTTATCTGCACACTGGCAGGTATGTTCCTGTTCCGTGGTATCGCGCGTGTCATCCTGGATTCCAGGACCATCGCCATCATGAACAACGGATTCCTGGGACTGTTCACTTCCTACATCCGCTTCCCGGGTGAGGAAAACCAGCACGTCACGAGTTCCCTGATTATCGGTATCCTCATTGCCATCCTGCTCACCGTGTTCACGTTTGCGAGCCGCGCGAAGAAGGCAAAGGAAGGCTACCGCGTAGAGCCTATGAAGAACGTGCTCATCCGCACGATCATCTTCGATATCCTGATCATCGCTTACGCGCAGAGACTCATGGGCTACAAGGGCATTCCGGTAATGTGCATCTGGATCCTGGTTGTTGTCCTGATCTTCGGCTTCATTACCTCCAGCACGGTATTCGGACGTTATTTCTACGCAGTCGGCGGCAACGAGAAGGCTACGAAGATGTCCGGTATCGACCCGAGGAAGGTTTACTTCTGGGCATACTTCCTGATGTCCGTACTGGCAGGCCTGTCCGGACTTCTCGTTGGTGCGAGAATCGGTTCTGTCGACGGTAACATGGGCAACTCCTACGAAATGGACGCCATCGCATCCTGCTTCATCGGCGGTGCTTCCGCATACGGCGGATCCGGTACCGTTCCGGGAATCATGATCGGCGCTATCCTTCTGGGCGTAATCAACCAGGGTATGTCGATCCTGGGTCTGCCCGATCAGTATCAGTACATCGTGAAAGGTGCCGTACTGCTGGCAGCCGTTGTCTTCGACGTAGTTTCGAATCACAAGACCGGTAAGTCCTGATTCCGGACGAACGTTCCTGATGGAATACAATCGGCAGCCCCCCGGGCCCCTCGCGGGCGGGAGCTGCCGGTTTCAGTTAAACAAAATCTCACAGGGAAGGGGAAATCACATTGTATTATATCGGAATTGACCTGGGAACGAGCGCTGTGAAGCTCCTGCTGATGAAATCGGGGGGAACGATCGAGAAGATCGTATCCCGCGAGTACCCGCTGATGTTCCCGCATCCGGGCTGGTCCGAGCAGAAGCCGGAGGACTGGTGGAATGCGGTCACGGACGGCATCCGGGAACTGGTGGACGGCATCGACACGACGGAAGTTGCGGGCATCGGAGCCGGCGGGCAGATGCACGGCCTCGTTGCACTCGACGGGGATGACAGGGTGCTGCGGCCCGCGATCCTGTGGAATGACGGCAGGACGCAGAAGCAGACAGATTATCTGAACCACACCATCGGCAAGGAAAAGCTCCGCGAACTGACCGGGAATATCGCCTTTGCGGGCTTCACGGCGCCGAAAATTCTGTGGATGCAGGAAAACGAGCCGGAGCTGTTCGCCAGAATCCGCAAAATCATGCTGCCGAAGGATTATATCAACTACCGTCTCACGGGCTCCTTCGTCACGGATTACAGCGATGCCTCGGGTATGCTGCTGCTGGACGTGAAGCATAAGAGCTGGTCGGATGAAATGCTGAGGATCTGCGGCATTACCAGGGATCAGATGCCTGAGCTTCATGAATCCTACGATATCGTCGGCACACTCACGGCGAGGGCCGCAGAGGAGCTTGGCCTTCCGGAATCTGTGAAGGTGGTCGCAGGCGCAGGGGACAATGCAGCTGCGGCGATCGGCACAGGAACCGTGGGAGACGGCTCCTGCAATATATCGCTCGGAACATCCGGGACGATTTTCATTTCGACGAGCCGGTTCCTGACGCCGCCGGACGGAATTCACTCGTTTGCACACGCGGACGGAAAATGGCACCTCATGGGCTGCATGCTGTCTGCTGCTTCGTGCAACAAGTGGTTCATGGATGAGATTCTGCGCACGAAGGATTATCCCGCGGAACAGAAGGGCATCACGGACGATAAGCTCGGCCGCAATCATGTGTATTACCTGCCCTACCTCATGGGCGAGCGTGCACCGCACAATGATCCCGCGGCCAGGAGCTGTTTCATCGGCATGACGATGGACACTACGAGGGAGGATATGACGCAGGCCGTTCTTGAGGGCGTTGCGTTCGGCATCCGCGATTCGCTTGAGGAAGTAAAGAAGCTCGGCATGAGCGTGCCGCGCAGCATGATCTGCGGCGGCGGAGCGAAGAGTCCCCTGTGGAAGAAGATCTTCGCAAGCGTCCTGAATCTGGAGCTGACGACACCGGAGACCGAGCAGGGCCCCGGCTATGGCGGGGCAATCCTCGCGGCGGTCGCAAACGGCGAATACCAGGATGTGCAGGATGCCTGCAGGAGCCTCGTGCATACAACAGGCAGCGAGCTGCCCGATCCGGAGCTGGCCGCCCTGTACGAGGAACGGTACCAGGTATTCCACAGGCTGTATCCGGCGCTGAAGGAACTCTTCCCGGATACCTAAAAAGATCACACATACGTAAAAAATCTTCACGGTTGTTTATAAAAGTAACCGGAGTATGATTATTCTGTATCAGCAGTTATTGTCTGTGATCACAGACAGTAATCTATAGAAGGGAAAGAAAGAGAGGGTTTACAAATGATTTCTAACATTCCGGTAATCAAGGTCGGCATTGTAGCCGTATCCAGGGACTGCTTCCCGGCATCCCTGGCCAAGACAAGGAGGGAGAACCTCGTAAAGGCCTACACTGCAAAGTATGCCGCGGCGGACATTTACGAGTGCCCTGTCACGATCATCGAGTCCGAAATTGACATGGTCAATGCACTGAAGGATGTACAGGACCATGGCTGCAACGCGCTGTGCGTTTACCTCGGGAATTTCGGCCCTGAGATCTCCGAGACCCTGCTGGCAAAGCATTTCGACGGACCGATCATGTTCTGTGCCGCTGCCGAGGAGTCCCAGAATGACCTCATGGACGGCAGGGGCGATGCTTACTGCGGCATGCTGAACGCATCCTACAACCTGGCACTGCGCAATATCAAGGCTTATATCCCGGAGTCCCCGGTCGGAAATGCCGGGGAATGCGCTGACATGATTCATGATTTCCTGCCGGTTGCCCGCGTGAAGTACGGTCTCGAGAACCTGAAGATCATTTCCTTCGGTCCCCGCCCCGCCAACTTCCTGGCATGCAACGCGCCGATCAAGCAGCTGTACAACCTGAACGTCGAGATCGAGGAGGAATCCGAGCTCGATCTGTTCGAGTCTTACGGCAAGCATGAGGGAGATAAGAGGATCCCCGACGTCGTTGAGGACATGGCGCACGAGATGGGCTATGCCGATGACAAGCGTCCCGAAATGCTGACAAAGCTTGCTCAGTATGAGCTGACCCTGCTCGACTGGGCGGAGGAGCACAAGGGCTACCGCAAGTTCGTTGCACTGACCACGAAGTGCTGGCCCGCATTCCAGGATATGTTCAAGTTCGTTCCCTGCTATGTCAACAGCCGTCTCATGAGAAGGGGCATTCCGGTGTCCTGTGAGGTGGATATCTACGGAACATTAAGCGAGTACATCGGTCTGTGCATCAGCGGCTCCGAGACGACGCTCCTGGATATCAACAACTCCGTTCCCCATGATATGTATGAGGAGAGCATCAAGGGTAAGTTTGATTACAAGTTCACGGATACGTTCATGGGCTTCCACTGCGGCAATACCTGCAGCAATCTGCTGAATCAGCCGCATCTGTCCTTCCAGAGAATCATGGCCCGCACGCACCCGCAGGATTGGTGCGACGGAACGATTGAGGGCGATATCAAGGCAGGAGAGATCACATTCTACCGCCTGCAGTCCACAGCGGACAACAGGCTGCGTGCCTATGCCGCCGAGGGCGAGGTTCTGCCTGTTGCGACGAAGTCGTTCGGCTCCATCGGTGTATTCGCAATCCATGAAATGGGCCGCTTCTACCGCTACTGGCTCATCGGCAAGAACTTCCCGCACCACGGCGCCGTAATGTTCGGCCACTACGGAAAGGCTCTGTATGAAGCCCTGAAGTATATCGGAGTCGAGCCCGCGGAGATCGGCTACAATCACGCAGCCGGCGACCGCTATGAGGATGAGAATCCCTGGGGAACGCTGTAATTTGATGAACCCGAAGGGCTACTGAACGCTGTCTTCCGGCTGCGTTCCGCGGAGGAAAACCAAGAATATGACAATTTATAAGGCAACGGATCCCGAGTTTGCCAAGTTCGGCAGAATCGTGGACGGATATGAAAAGGAGAAGCAGGAGATCCTGACTGCCCTTAAGGAGCACACTCCGTGCCCTGAGGACGGGACCGGGTATGTGCCCGAGGAGCCGGCACTGCAGGAGCTGACTGCGGCGAAGACGCTGACGAATACGCTGTTCGGCGGTCTGCCGACCCAGTTCGGCTGGTGCAATGGACACAACACGAAGCTTAACTGCTTCGAGTATCACCGTAACAGTGAGTTCAACCTGGGCACAGAGGACTTCATCCTGCTGCTCGCCAGACAGACCAAGGTAAAGGACGGCACCATCGATTCCGGCAAAACGAAGGCGTTTCTGGTACCGAAGGGCGTCCTGGTCGAGGTTTACGCGACAAGCCTTCACTACGCGCCCTGCCAGGCCAGGAAGGATACCGGTTTCCGGGTGCTGGTTGCGCTTCCGAAGGGAACAAATGTAGGAAAGGCAGAGCCGTCAGGAGATTCTTTCGAGGATAAGCTCCTGTGGGCCACCAACAAATGGCTCATCGCCCATCCTGAGTCCAGCGAGGCAAAGGATGGAGCATTCGCAGGGATTACAGGCCCCAATATTGACATTGCAGACCTGATCGACTGAAAGTCAGCTCCCCGCAAAAAAGGCATCCGCGTGTACTGCCAAGCATACGTTTCATGCAAACGGAAAGAGCCGCCCCGAAAGGGGCGGCTCTTTCCAACTCATCTTATTCCGGGCCCTGTCCCTTCGGGCAGAGCCTTTTTCTATATGCTGCAGGAGCTTTAGTGCAGGCAGCGGATTTCTCCCGTGCCAGCGCGGCGGGATCCCCGGGGTTACCGGGTGTCCTTCAGATGGAAGTGATTGATGAGCCCTGTCATGGCGTCGGACTGCTCCGTCAGCTGCTCAGACGCGGCAGCGGACTTTTCCGCAGTGGAGGAGTTCGTCTGGACGACGGAGGAAATCTGGGTCAGTCCGGTTGTCACCTGCGATACGCCTGCAGCCTGCTCGTCGGAAGCGTTCGAGATCTCGGAGATGATCGCGGAGATCTTATTGGCATTCGCTGCAACATTGTTTAACGCTTCCGCTGTCTCCTGCGTGATGCGGGCACCCCGATCCACAGCGTCAACGGTATCCTGAATGAGTTCTGCCGTGGACTGTGCCGCCTGCTGGGACTTGCTGGCAAGATTTCCGACCTCATCGGCGACCACGGCAAAGCCTTTTCCGGCCTCGCCTGCCCTTGCCGCCTCAATGGAGGCATTGAGCGACAGGATATTCGTCTGGAAGGCGATATCGTCTATGGTTTTGATGATCTTGCTGATCTCGGAGGATTTCGCGGTGATCTCGGCCATGGCGCGAGACATCTCCGCCATCTTGGCATTGGACTTGCCGACGGCGCGTCCTGCCTCGCCCGCGAGATCCCTGGCAGCGGAAGCCTTGTCCGCGGTCTCACGGATCTTGTAGGAGATTTCATTCATCGTTGCGGACAGCTCCTCGACGGAGGAAGCCTGCTCCGTGGCGCCCTGTGCGAGCGACTGGGAACCGTTTGCAACCGCATTGGCACTGTTGTTGACACGGTCCGCGGAATTCTTGATCTCCCGCATGGTCGTATCCAGCTTGTCCGTAATCGTGTTGATGGCATTCAGGAGAGGCCGGTATTCGCCGATATAGCTGTCCTCCTGCAGTGTGGACGCGGCAAAATCACCGTCAGCCACCTGATTCAGGATGGAGGTCAGGTCGCGGATAATCGACTTCAGACGGTCGGTCATGGACTGCATGCTGCCCGCCATGACGCCGATCTCATCGTTGGAGACATGGCTGATCTCGACATTGAAATCGCCCTGCGCCATCTTGTTGGCAACGGAAGAGATCGACTGCAGCGGCTTCAGTGAGCCCCGGACGCGGCGGAAGATAATGGAGATCAGGATGACAAGCACGATCAGCAGCACCACGCCGAGGGCTGCAACGATCTTCACGATGCTGGCCACATATTCGCCGTAGGGAACGGCGGTCTGCACCCACCAGTTGGCACCGTTCACATAAAGAGGAGCATAAAAACGCTCCACCTTACCGCTCGAGGAATCCGTTGAAATCTGGAACGCCTTGCCCTCAGCCCACTTCGCACTGATAGCCTTGTAAGCCTTCTCCGAAACGGTTTCGCTGAACGGCTTGCCGATGACATTCGTGTGCGTGCTGTACAGGATGGTCCCTTCCGGGTTGATGACATTCGTATACAGGGACGGGTACTGCGGGTCCATATAGGCAATGGAGGAGAACAGATCCGTCGTCACATCAAAGGCGATCACACCCTTGAACATGCCGTCTTCCTTGGAAACGATGGGGTAGTAGGCGGTCACGACCTCTGCGCCGTCGCGATTCTCATAAGGCGCGGAGTAGCCGCTCTTTAAGGTCTCCTTCGCTGTCTGATAATACGCAAGATCCTTGTAACCGTCGTACTGGATATTTTTCACGACGCACTTCTTGACATCGCTGCGGTTCATGTAGGGACTGTATACGGGAATGTTGCCGGCGAACTGGTAGGGCTCGAAGAATACGCCTGCCCCGACGATGGCGTCGGAGCTGTTGATCGCGGTCCGGCACATGTTGAGGAAGCTGCTCTCAGCCTTGGAGCAGCTGGCGGAGAGACGGTCATATGTCACCTCGCTGGACAGGCCGATGGCGATTTCCTTCTTTGACTGGTCATAAACGCCCTGCGCAGCCAGATTCATTGCGTCGGCCATGACCTGGTTCTTTGACAGGACGTTATTCAGCTTCTCTACATTATTAAGAGAGACATCGGACAGGTTCGTGCTCTCGTTCCGCAGCAGCGCACTCGCAAACAGGAAGCTGACGAGCAGCCAGATGACGAAGAACATGACAAGCGTCAGCAGGCCGATGGAAAATGCAAGCTTCCACGAAAGACTCTGCTGGCCGGAAGCGCGCTTCCTGCGCGGCGAACGCTTCCCTGAGGAGACACCTCTTTTCGCGGCGGACAGCTTTCTGCCTGCGTGAGCGGTCTTCTTCTCCGGGAGGCCTGCGTTCCCGGGGACATTTCTTCCTGCACCGGAAGAGTGTGCCCCGGCCTTTCCATGGTGATTCGAATGATTCGGAATCCTGATGCCCAATTTGATAACCCCCATTACCCTTACAGATTTCCGCCGGTGTACCGGCAGATGCACTTTCAACAGATAATAAGAAATTCAAGACCTGTCTTTTGGTACTTTTGACCCTGATGTTATTTTACTATGTTTCGCGGCATCAGAACAGGCAAAATTGCTGCAGAAGATTGAAAGAAGGACAATCATCTTGTGCAAAACAGCGGAAAATCCAGCACGGACTTATACCGCATACCGAAGTTGTCGAAAATATTCATACTCAAAGGGCAGGAGACTGAACATTTAATCTTTTAATACGGCCTTATATCGGGGGTTTTGCAACCGAAAATATAATCGTAGAGGATTTCTTCTACAGGATCGGGACAGGGAGGTCGCGATTATCAGACAGTCGGCAGAACCTGAAGCCGGCTGTGTCGGAAAGGAGGTCACATTTATGTTAGTTGAAGGAGTTCGTGCAGTAGATAACAGTCTGAATGGCTATTACAATACGGAAGCAATGTATGCCACCCGAAGCTATGCGGATCTGCAGTCCCAGAGAAGGAGTGCGGTACAGATCGCAGACGTGGAATCCAACGCAACGCAACAGAACCTTCAGAGCGGAACGGAAGAAGAGCAGCAGAAGAAGCTGTTCACGAACAGCAGGGACCGCGGAGAATTCCGGTACAAGGGGATTCTTCCCAACCTGGACGCAGCCATTCACGAATACCGTGAGGAGAACGGCTGGACTATTCCCAAGAAGGTGAAGGACGAGCCTAAGACTCCGCTGGAGAAGGCACTGGATCGTGCGAAGCAGACAATCGGCGAGGTCGTTTCCGGCGCGGATGAGGAATCCGGCGAGACGGAGGCTGCGGCAGAGACCGGAGCACAGAGCGAAGGCACGGAGCTGTCGGATGACAGGGTGAAGACGAATGTGATTCCGGAGGACGCATGGCACCCGCAGGAAGCGGAGAGCCTGAAGACAGATTCTTCCGCCACGGTGAAGGCATACGGACCGTCTGTCAGGGAGAGAGGAACGTGGGTTGATTATTCAGCTTAGCAGAACTTTCGAACAGGAGGGTGCATCTTCGTGAGATGGAAAGCCATCCTCTGCCGGAGGCAGAGATCAACAGAATCGAAATCTGAATCCAGATAACAGCGGACAGGGAATTGAAATCCATTGTCCGCTGTTTTCTTTTGCCTTGCATGGGACCGGAGCAAAGCGTATAATGAATCTCGTTGCAGACAGAGAGCCAATACAAAGCGCTTTTCTGCCGCAGGAAAATATGGGACGGTAGCTCAGCTGGGAGAGCGCATCCCTCACACGGATGAGGTCACGGGTTCGAGCCCCGTCCGCCCCATGAAGAAGCCCCTCCGGCGGTCTGTTTATCAGACTGCCGGAGGGGTTTTATTTCTGCCATAAGCTCCTGCCCATGGGGGCAAAGGTGATCACCTTTGAGCAGGCGATCCGCTTCCTCGGCGATTACCTGGATGGAGATCAATATTACAGGGTGGAAAGGGACGGCCAGAACCTGGACCGCACAAGGACCCAGTTAAGGCTTCTGGAAGAAATGGAAAAGCAAATCTGAATCTTCAGACACTGCCGTGCCGTCCTACCCAGTGCCGTGCGCGGTATTCCGTCGCGCTGTAGCCGGTGACTTTGCGGAAAACCTTCGCAAACGCCGCGCTGCTGGAGAAACCGCTCTGATATGCTGCCTGTGTAATGCTGACGGAGGGATCCCGCAGCAGATAGCAGGCGTGGTTGACCCGCGTTGCGGTCAGGTACTGCAGGAAGCTCATGTTGGTGTAATTGCGGAAGATCCGTTCAAAATGATATTTCGAGAAGCCTGCCATCCTTGCCGTATCTTCCAGGCATAACGGCTCCGCACTGTGTTCCTGAATATAGCTGCAGACGTCCATCATCGCAGCGGCGTGCGCGCGGTAAGCGGCGGGCTTGTTTTCAAGCTGGCGGCTGCGCAGCTTTTCCCCGATGAGGGAGAGCATGGAAAGGATCTGCGAATAAATGCTGATCTCAGCCGTCAGCCCGGAGGAGATATACTGGCGGCGGATCTCCTGCATGATGTCCGTGATGCCTGCACTTAATTCCGGTTCGGAATTCTTCTGAATCTGAAGGGCGGGTGCCATGAGCGACAGCGCATCGTATACTCCGCTTATACTGCGGATCAGGGACGGATCAAACTGGAAAATGATCCGGACTCCGGATGGCTCGAGCGGCAGATCGTGAATCACTCCGGGCATAATGAGCAGCAGGTCCCCTGTGTTCAGCCGGTATGCAGTCTCGCCGATAATTGCGGAATACTGACCCTCGAGCGGCATGAGAATTTCCACCTCCTCATGCCAGTGACGAGGATAATGCTCCGTCTCGTCATTGATATACAGCTTCAGATGGGAGTGGCCGCGGAAGTGAACGGTTTCGCGCTGGCCGTGCAATGTCTCAATCATATCTGACTCCAGAGCCTGCGGGGGCAGGCATTTTCAGGATTTTCCCCATTTCATCCTTCCGGGTGTTGCTGAACTCTTTCCCGGGAAGACTTTTGTAAATATATTTAAAGTTAATCGCAATCGTGCGTCTGTCATAAGCGATGCAGATGGGTAATATGCACAATAGCATACTGCCAAAAGAGAGAAAGCAAGTGGATATTTGCTCGGATTCGCTGTGAAACCGCAAAATTACAGGATTGAATTATCCTGAAAAGTCTCAAACCTGCAGAGATCATTATATATTTTGCTTTTGCATAGCGCAAGAATGGACAAATCCGGCGCAAGAACGAAGCAGAATTCACGCAAACCTCCGATATACTGAAATTGTCCGAAGGGGTTCGGGCAGGGATTTTATGTAATGTCAAAGGAGGAAAAACATGAAGAGAAGATTATTGGCTTACCTGCTGACGGGGGCAATGGCGGCAGGACTGCTGGCAGGATGTGGTTCCGGAGATCAGGCAGGAACAGCGGCAACGCAGGCTCCCGCGGAGGCAGCAACCGAGGCACCGGCGGAGGACGCAGCATCTCAGGATACGGCACAGACCGAAACAGTGGGTACCGGCGACAAGGGCACCATCAACCTGTGGGCCTTCACGGACGAGGTTCCGGGCATGGCGGCCAAGTATGTGGAAGCCCATCCGGATTTTGGCTATAAGATCAATTCAACCATTATCGCGACAACAGACGGCGCTTATCAGCCGGCGCTTGATCAGGCACTGCAGGCAGGCGGAGACGAGCAGCCCGACATGTACTGCGCCGAGGCGGCGTTCGTCCTGAAGTATTCCAAGGGAGATATGGCGGATTACGCAATGCCTTATAAGGATCTTGGCATTGACATTGACAAGGAGATCAAGGACGCGGATATTGCACAGTACACGATTGATATCGGGTCCAATCCGGATGGAGAGGTAGATGCGTTAGGCTATCAGGCAACCGGCGGCGCGTTCATTTATCGCCGTTCCATCGCGAAGGATGTTTTCGGGACAGATGATCCGGCCAAAGTTTCCGAGGCGATCGGGGGAGGCTCCGGAAACTTCGACAAGTTCTGGGAAGCAGCGCAGAAGCTTGCGGACAAGAATTACGCAATCGTATCCGGCGACGGTGATGTCTGGCATGCCTATGAAAACAGCTCGGATTATGGCTGGCTCAATGATCAGGGACAGCTGCAGATCGATCCCAAGAGGGAGGCCTTCCTGGACGCTTCGAAGGATCTGACGGACAAGGGCTGGTCCAACCAGACACAGGACTGGCAGGATGCGTGGTTTGCGGACATGAAGGACGAGGGTGCCAAGAAGGTATTCGGCTTCTTCGGTCCCGCATGGCTGATCAACTACACGATCGCTCCCAACTGCGGCGGCGAGAAAGCCGGAGAGGGAACCTTCGGTGACTGGGCTGTCTGTGATTCGCCGGTCGGCTTCTTCTGGGGCGGCACATGGCTCCTCGCTAATAAGAATATGGATCCCGACAAGGTTTCCGCAGTAAAGGATCTCATCGAATGGATCACACTGGATTCGTCCGAGGACGGACTTCAGTACAAGTGGGCAAACGGAACCCTGAACGGGGAAGGCGGAACCAAGGACGCGGTTGCATCCGGCACGGTCATGGCCAAGTCCGACGGCTCGGTTGATTTCCTCGGCGGCGAGAATATGTTTGACTACTTCGTTCCTGCCAACCAGTACGCAAAGGGAACCAACATGACCCAGTACGACGAGTCTATCAACACCATCTGGAGAGACCAGGTTCGTGCCTATGCGGCAGGTGAGAAGGACCGCGACGCTGCCATTGCTGACTTCAAGCAGGCAGTAAACGATAACCTTGGCATTGAGGCGGCACAGTAAGACGGATTTCCGTGAAAGGACGATTACCACGGATTGGAACTGCATTCAGCAGTACCGCTGCTGACAAGGGCCGGGCTGGCAGTCACCAGCCCGGCTTTTTCAGAAGGCAGGAACGCTGAAACACCTGCCTGCATTGCGGACCATTCATCATTGCGCAGCGGACCTGCTGCGGGGAGTTATCCATGAAGAAGAAAAAGAAATCCGGATACGCGAAGTGGGGATATATTTTCACCCTTCCGTTTACGATTGCATTCTGTATTTTTTCCCTGTATCCGACACTGTACACGGCCGTGATCGGATTCACGGACCTGAAGGGAATCGGCAAGACAAGCTTTCATTTCCTGAGCGACCCGTTTGCGAATTTCAGAACCATTCTGACCAGCCCGACGTTTCATACGGCATTTGCCAATACGATCGGCATCTGGGTGCTCAACTTCATTCCCCAGCTGATTCTGGCACTGCTTCTTACGGCGTGGTTTACAGACCGGCGTTTCAAGATTCCCGGAGAGGGTGCGTTCAAGGTCATGTTTTACATGCCGAACATCATCACAGCCGCGACAGTCGCTATTTTATTCAACGCGCTGTTCGGCTATCCGATGGGGCCGGTCAACGATCTGCTGACGCGGTTCGGTTTCATCAGCAGCCCGATCAATTTCCTTGTCAAGAAGAACGCGGCAAGGGCAATTGTCATTTTCATCCAGACCTGGATGTGGTACGGATACACGATGATTGTACTGATATCGGGCGTTCTGGGAATCAGCCCGGAGATTTTCGATGCGGCCGAGGTGGACGGGGCCAACGGATGGCAGACGTTCTGGATGATTACGATTCCGAACATTCGGACGATTCTGCTGTTTACGCTCGTAACAAGCCTTATCGGCGGATTGAATATGTTTGATATCCCTCAGCTGTTTGCACTGGGAGGACCGGATAACGCGACACTGACCACCAGCGTCTTCATCTACAATCAGGCATTCAAGGGAAGCTATATGTACAACCGCGCTGCGGCAACCAGCATGATCATGTTCATTGTTATCTGCGCTGCTTCCATCGTTCTGTTCTGGCTGCTCCGTGATAAGGACGAGGCGGCTCTTCGCCGGGTCGAGCGTGAAAATAACCGTAAGGCGCACAAGTCAGGAAAGGAGGCGGCAAGATGAGCAGAAACAATCATCATTACGGAACTCGCACCGTGATCTTCATCATCTGTGTACTGCTGGCTGTTCTCAGCCTGTTTCCTTTTCTGGTTATGATCGTGAATTCCACCAGGTCGACGACGCAGATCCAGCAGCACGCGGTATCGCTCATCCCATCCGGGTACTTCCTGAAGAACCTGAAAATCCTTCTGGGAAAGAGCTTCAACCCTGCTGTAGGGTTTATGAACTCACTTATTGTTTCCGTCTGTGCGACAGCGCTGGCAACCTATTTTTCGACGCTTACTGCCTATGGACTTGTGATTTACGACTGGAGGCTCAAGCGTGCCTATTTCAGCTTTATCATGGCAATCATGATGATTCCGGCTCAGATCACAATGATCGGCTTCTATCAGATGGTTTACAAGATCCACATGACCAATAATCTGCTGATGCTGATTCTGCCTGCCATTGCGTCACCTACCATGGTATTCTTCATGAAGCAGTATATGGAGCCGGCACTTTCCATTGAGATTGTTCAGTCCGCCCGGATTGACGGAGCGGGAGAGTATTATATTTTCAACAACATCGTGCTGCCGATTATGAAGCCGGCCATTGCGACACAGGCGATCTTCACATTTGTATCGAGCTGGAACAATCTGTTTACTCCGCTGATCCTGCTGACCAATCAGAAGAAATATACGCTGCCGATCATGATCTCGCTCCTTCGCGGTGATATCTATAAGACAGAGTTCGGCGCGATTTATCTTGGGCTGACCATGACAGCCCTGCCGCTGATCGTTGTATACCTGTTCCTGTCGAAATATATCATTGCCGGTGTTGCGCTCGGGAGTGTGAAGGGGTAGGAAGCAGCAGGAACAGATTGACCGCAGACAGACCAGAAAGGGACATTTATGGACTACTATGTTAACGCATCGGCGGAAGGCACCAGAGGAGACGGGACCAGTGAACGTCCCTTTGCCAGGATCCAGCAGGCTGCAGACGTGGCCGCGGCGGGGGACACGGTCCACGTAATGCCGGGTGTTTATCACGAGAACGTGAATCCGAAACACGCCGGAACGGAGGATGCGAGGATCACCTATGTCTCCGAGACGCCTTATGCGGCTGTGATCACGGGAGCGGAGCGTATTACAGGCTGGGAGCACATGGATGGCACAGAGGGGGTATATCGGACGGAAGTACCGAATTCCCTGTTTCATGGGAACAATCCCTATACGAAGATGGTGCGCGGCGACTGGTTCAACGCGTATCACAGGGCACACCTGGGGGAGGTGTACCTGAATGACAAGGCACTGTACGAGGTGGAAAGTCTCGAGGGAGTGCTGCATCCGGCTGTAAATCCTGCATCCTGGGATCCTGACTTCACAGTATGGACCTGGTATACGGAGCAGGACGCGGAGAAGGACGCGACAGTTCTGTACGCAAATTTCCACGACAGCGATCCCAACCGGGAACAGGTGGAGATTAATGTGCGGGAGAACTGCTTCTACCCGCAGGAGGAAGGGATCGGCTTTATTACGCTGCGGGGATTCACCATCACGAAGGCAGCCACGCAGTGGGCACCGCCGACCGCGTATCAGGAGGGAATGGTCGGACCTCACTGGTCGCGCGGCTGGATCATCGAGGACTGTGACCTGTCACACAGCAAGTGCAGCGGAATCTCGCTGGGCAAGTACCGCCAGAAGGGAAATGACAACAAGTGGCTTGAAACGAAATTCAAGGACGGGACTCAGACGCAGCGGGACTGCGTGATGCAGGCAGTGAATGAGGGCTGGACGAAGGAGAATGTCGGCCATCATATTATCCGCCGGTGCAGAATTCATGACTGCGGACAGACCGGGATCGTGGGGCATCTGGGCGGAGCGTTCTCGCTTATCGAGGATAATCACATCTACCGGATCAATAACCGCCAGAACCTGGCGGGAGCGGAAATCGGCGGCATAAAGATGCACGCCGCCATTGACGTCATCTTCCGGAGGAACCATATCCATCACTGCACACGGGGCATCTGGCTCGACTGGGAAGCGCAGGGGACGAGGGTCACGCAGAACCTGTTTCACGACAACACGCTTGCGGCCCGCGGCGAGTTGTGCGAACAGCAGCTGGAGGGCCTCGGCGAGGATCTTTTCATAGAAGTTTCGCATGGGCCGACCCTTGTGGATCACAATCTGTTCCTGTCGGAGCGGGCATTGAAAATTCCCGCACAGGGGATGGCTTTCGTACACAATCTTATCTGCGGATCGCTCGTTTCGGTCAGCACCGGTACGGACAACGGGGCACCGAACCTGCCGTCGCCGCGATACACGCCGTATCATCTGCCTCATGACACGAAGGTTGCCGGTTTCATGACGATCCTCCACGGAGATGACCGGTTCATCAATAACATATTCGTTCAGCAAAAGGTGCGTCCGTTCCTGCAGGAGCTGTACCGACAGAAGCAAAAGTCGCCGGCACGGGACATGTGGGATGACAACAATATCATTGCCGGGACATGCGCCTTTGACGTGGATCCTTATGAAACACAGGAGGAATGGGAAAAGCATTTTGACGGATACTGCGGCATGGGCTCGGTGAAATCCGACCGGTACTATCTCCATCTCCCGCTTTGGATGGAGGGCAACTATTACTTCAACGGAGCAAAGCCCTGGTCGAAGGAAAAGGCGGCGTGTATCAATGAACAGGATCCCGTCACAATCCGCCTGGTGCATCAGGATGGGGAATGGATGCTGAAAACCAATCTGTATGACCTGATCCCGCTGCACAGCGGAAGGAAGATCGGGACGAAGGATCTTGGCGCCGCGTTCGAGCCGGAAGAGCCGTTCGAGTCACCGGACGGAAGTCCGATTGTGCTGGACACGGATTATCTCGGAAATCAGGCGGGAGATGCCGTGACAGCGGGACCGGTCGAGAATGCTCCGGACCCGGAGCGGCCGGTCGCAAGGGACCTGTGAAGCAAGCAGCCTTGAAACCGGACAAAGCGCAGCCGGTATATTGCAGAATTTGGGGAAGCAGCGAAGAAAAACTTCGCTGCTTCCTTGTATTGCGGAAGACGCCAGGCAAATCGCGGAGGCTGGTCTTGAAAAAAAGGGACACATCTTCTTACAATAAAGATAGGAACAGGAGGGCTTTCATGACATCCATTCAGGCAACCATGACAAGCAAAGGACAGATCACTATACCCAAAATGGTTCGTGATCAGCTGAATCTTTCGCCGGGATCGAAGGTTTATTTATTAATTGAGGCGGTGAAGGCCGGAGGCGGGAAATCCCGTGAGGATACTGTGACTCAGGCTCTGCAGGAATATTTACAAAGGCGCAGAATGCAGAGCGTCATAGATGCATTTGGAACAATAGATTTCGATGAGGAGGTATCAGATGAACGCAGTGAGGTTTTACAGCAGATCAGGTAACACGAAGATTCTCGCGGAGGCAATCGCGAAGGCAGCGGGAACGGAGGCTGTATCGGTGGATGCAGCGGGCGCGGCGGTAACGGAGCCGGTGGATGTACTGTTCGTCGGCGGTGCGCTGTACGCCTATGGACTTGATAAGCACCTGAAGGCATGGCTTTCGGAGCTGGATGGCGCGAAGGTGAAGAAGGCGGTCGTTTTTTCGACCAGCTGGCTCTCGAAGCATTCCATTGATCTTATCCGGAATGCCCTGCAGGCAAAAGGGATCGACGTCGCGGCGGATTACATTTACGCGAAGAACAAGCCCTCTGCGGAGGATCTGAAGGCAGCAGAGGAGATCGTGAAGAAGGCCATTGTGTGATGCATCGGGCATACAGGGGCTGAAGCGTCAGGATGAGGATCGTTAAAGAACAGGTAAAACAGCAGTTCCTGGCCTATACGGATTGCTATGACAGAAAGGATCCGAAGGTCAGGCTGAAGATCGATCACACGCTGCGGGTTGCAGGGCTCGCCGATCGGATAGAAGAGAGTGAGCTGCCCGCGCAGAATACCGGCGTGGGTTGGCTGCTCGGCATGCTGCATGACATCGGCAGGTTTGAGCAGCTGCGGCGGTATCATACCTTCTCGGACAGCAGGAGCATCGATCACGCGGAGTTTGGCGCTGACCTTCTGTTCCGGGAGGGAATGATCGGGCAGTTCCTTGCGGCAGACGAGGAGGAATGCCGTCTTCTCGAGAAGGCGATCCGCCTGCACAACAAGCTTGACCTGCCCGCGGACCTCACGGACCGGGAACGGTTCTACTGCAATGTGATCCGGGACGCTGACAAGATCGATATCCTGAGGGTCATCTGCGAAACGCCGTTTGATGATATCTACGACTGCACAAGGGAGGAGCTCGCCGGGTCTCCCGTCACGGATGAAGTGTTCCGCCAGGCAATGCAGCGGCGGACCGTGGACCGGGCAGTCTCCAGGACTCCGATGGATTCCTACCTGAACAAGATCACGTTTGTCTACGGCCTGGTGTTTGAGGAGAGCAGGCGTCTCGTACAGCAGCAGGGGCATCTTCGGCAGATGCTGGATTACCACAGCCAGAATGCGGAGACGGAGAGACGGCTGGAAGCCATCCGGCAGGATATCCGTCAGTATCTGAAGGAAAGCTGAAGCGGGATGCAGGGGAGATATGCAAGACATAAGATTTCCGGCTCATATACGTTCGAATTCCAACCAGGATCCTGCCGCGATTCAGTCTGTCAGTGAGCATTGCAGGCAGGTCGGAGAATATGCACGTGATTCCCTGAGTTCTGTATCATTGGCGGAAACTGCTTTCCTCAGCGGTGTACTGCATGACATGGGAAAGGAAAAGCGATCCTTCGCTGAGTATATTACAAACGCCGCGAAGGGTGAAAAAGCAGCAAGGGGAACCGTAAACCATACATTCGCGGGAGTTCGTTATGCGCTGACGGAGCTTCAGAGTAATCCGGGCGAGGACGCATCGGTTCAGGAACTGTCCAGGGAACTAATTGCCTATGCCATAGGCTCCCACCATGGCCAATTTGACTGCGTAGACGAAAATGGCCGTAGCGGCTTCCGACACCGCGTGCAGAAAGAAGATATTGATTATACTGAATCCCGGGACAACTACCTGCTTGACTGTATTGCTGCGGACGAGCTGCAGCAGCATTTTGAAGCGAGCAGTCAGGAGGTCAGCAGCCTGATGGTTCAGCTGCGGCAGCAGGTCATGAACAGCGCCGGTACCGGTTCAATCAATCAGAACCAGGCTCAGAAATTGTATAATGAACTGTGCTTTTATCTGGGACTTACAGCGCGGCTGGTTCAGTCTGCAGTGATTGACGGAGATCGGAGAGATACCGCGGAATTCATGATGAACCGGAAGTATCAGTCATATCCGGATGACATGCGGCCAGTCTGGAAGAAGCAGCTGGATTATGCTGAAAAGATCATGACCGGATTTGATAATACATCCGCGATCAATCAGGCAAGAAGCAGAATATCATCTATGTGCAGAATGCAGGCCGACCAGCCGGAAGGTCTGTATCGTCTGAATGTTCCGACAGGTGCGGGGAAGACAATCAGTTCGCTGCGTTTCGCACTGGCACATGCTGCGCGCTGGAACAAATCCAGAATTATCTTCACATCTCCCCTCCTTAGTATACTTGAGCAGAATGCGCATGTGATCCGAAACTATATTCAGGACCAGGAATTAATACTGGAACATCATTCCAACGCCGTTCAACCAGTAGAAACCGAAGAAAAGCTTAACCTTGATGAACTGCATATCGAAAACTGGGAGTCTCCGGTCATCATTACAACCCTGGTCCAGCTGCTGAATACGTTCTTTTCCGGTGAGACATCCTGCATTCGACGCTTTCACTCATTAGCAGGTTCCGTCATCGTCATCGACGAAGTTCAGAGCGTTCCCCTGAATTTGCTTTCCATGTTCAACCTGACCATAACCTATCTTGTACAAATCTGTCATGCATCGGTTGTGCTCTGTTCAGCGACACAACCCTTTCTCGAAGGAGCAGATTATCCGGTTGCACTGCCTGCCAAAGATATCGTTCCGCATGATCCTGAGCTATGGGAAGTATTTCGGAGAACAGAAATAATCGACTGCGGCTGTGCAAATTCTCAGCAGCTGGGTGAAAAGCTGGCAGACCTGGCGGACCAGCATCGCAGCACCCTGATCATCTGCAACAAGAAAAGTGAAAGTGAGCACATATTTCAGGTACTGCAGGAGAAATATGGATCCGGTTGTTTCCATTTGTCCGCATCCATGTGCATTGAACACCGGAGAAAAGTGCTGGAGAAGATCCGCTCCGCATTGGCAAGGAGTAAGGAGGAAGATGATGCATCCCGGGTTGTATGTGTATCGACACAGGTTATTGAGGCGGGAGTGGATATTTCGTTTGAATCGGTGATCCGTCTGCAGGCCGGAATGGATAATCTCGTGCAGGCTTCCGGACGCTGCAATCGGAATGGTGAGAACGAACCCCCCTGCTGTGTATATAACATTAACTGTACCGACGAAAACCTTACCATGCTGCGGGACATACAGAATAGCAAAGCAGCAACGGAGAGCTTATTGTATTCCTATAAAACGGACCCGGAGCGGTACGGCAGAGACCTGACTTCCGACGATGCCATCCGACAGTATTACAGCAGTCTGTATCAGGAATATGATGCCAGATATCAGGATGACATTGTGAAGGGCTTTCCGGATTCAGTATTGTCCATGCTTGGTTCCAACGTAAAACTTTCCCTCTTTAATCGCGACGACTACATTATGAAGCAGTCCTTCAGGCTGGCAGGGAAGGCCTTTCATGTGTTTGACTCAGATACGTGTACTGTGATTGTACCTTATGGTGATATGGGAAAGGAGCTGATCAATGACCTCAACTCGGAGCGTGCGCAATATGACCCCGCCTTTGTTCATGACACACTCAGGAAGGCAAGGAGCTATACAGTTACACTTTTTCCGTATCAGCAGCAGATTCTGGAAAGGCAGGGGGCTATTCAGAAGTGCCGGTATAACGATGTCTGGTTTCTTTCAGAGGGGTACTACAGTGAGACAACCGGCGTGACCATGTCCGGTGATCTTACAGGATATATGGAGGTATAAGATGAAAACGCAGCATCCGAACATTGTAGAGCTGGAGGTGTATGGCCGGTATGCGTTGTTTTCCGATCCGGTAACCCGCGTCGGGGGCGAAAAATGCAGCTATCAGATTCCAACCTATGAGGCTTTAAAAGGCATTATGGCTTCTGTTTACTGGAAGCCGACCTTCCTGTGGTATGTAGATGCGGTGAGGATCATGAATCCGATCCAAATGGAGACCAAAGGTATCCGGCCAATCAGGATGAATGGAGGCAATGACCTGTCCTATTACACTTATCTCAAGGACGTTCGTTATCAGGTCAAAGCCCATTTCGAATGGAATGATAACAGGCCTGAGCTGGCAGCGGACCGCAATGAAAACAAGCATCATAATATCGCCAGGAGAATGGTAGAGAAGGGCGGCAGGAGAGATATATTCCTCGGGACCCGGGAATGCCAGGGATATGTAAAGCCCTGCAGATTCGGCGAAGGTGAATCTGCCTATGACAGCATACCGGAGCTGGGCTTTGGCGTGATGTACCATGGAATCACCTATCCTGATGAGGCGTATTCGGAGGAGACCCGAAGCAGAATAACCGTAAACCTATGGAACCCTATGATGAAGAACGGTATTGTTGAATTCCTGCGGCCCGAGGAGTGCCCGGTTCATAAAACCATTCGTCCGGCAGAGATGAAGGTATTTGAGGACAACCGGAACTTTACCGGAGTCAGGGAATTCGGGGAGGAGTGACAATGGGACTGCTGCAGAATGCAATACAGACGTATGAACTTCTCGAAAGTAAGGGGGAGGCCGGCCGTTATGAGGAAGGCAAAGAGCCTCTTGCACCGATCGGGCACAAGATTGCCAAGGCGGACATAGAGGTGACCATTGACGTTGGTGGAAATTACCATTTGTCTACCGTTGTTCCACAGGAGCAATGCAAGGTAATCATACCTGTGACGGAGGCATCAGCCGGCAGAAGTGTAAGATTGGCTCCGCACCCTCTGTGTGAACAGGTCAAATACCTTGGTATGTATGACAAGAAGAGCGAAGAAGCGTTCAATGCATATATAAAGCAATTATCTGAATGGGTTGATTCTGAATACACAGATGTAAAACTTGAGGCAATCCTTCGCTTCGTGTCAGGCAATACATTATTGGAAAAACTGCAGGACGATGGAACGATTAAACTGAACGATAAGGGGAAGCCTGCACCGGATAATGCACTGGTTGTCTGGCGTGTGCTGGGCTCCGGGGGAAGTGACGAGCGCACGTACAAGGATACAGACCTGATGAATAAGTACAGCCTGTATTATCAGTCACAGCTGGAACGGGAGCCCAAGGGTGTCTGTATGCTTACAGGAGTGGAAGATCCTCTGGCAACACAGCACCTGAAGGGAGTTTTCTCGCTGGATGGCAATGCGAAGATCATATCAGCAAATGATAAGACCAATTTCACTTACCGGGGACGTTTTACGGACGCAGAGCAGGCCCTAACAATCAGCTACAATGCGTCACAAAAAGCGCATAACGCGTTGAAGTATCTGATCGCAAACCAGGCTGTCATCTATGCCGGCAGAGCATTCCTGTGCTGGAGCCCACAAGGTAATGAAATTCCGCAGCCGGAACATTCTTTAATGACATTTCAGTTTGGCTCGCAGCCACCGGTATTCAAAACGTTATCAGATTACAGAGACCAGCTTCAGAAATGGATCGGCGGCTATAAAAGCGGTATAAACAATATCAATTTTTCAAAAACAGCTATTGCAAGCTTTGATGCTGCTACCACAGGCAGGCTGGCAGTAACGGCGTACAGTGAGCAACTGACAACCGTATATCTGGACAGACTTAAGACCTGGGATGAACACTGCTGCTGGTACTACTCAAACTTTTTATCAGAGCAGGTGCAGGACAGTGTGAGCTCACCGGCGTTATACAAGATAGCGCTCTGCACATTCGGACTTGAGCGGGACCGTGATAATAACGGGAAACTGGACATGGATGACAACATCGGAAAACAGGCTATGGAGCGTCTGCTGTACTGCAGGATTGGGCAGCAGACTTTTCCGGAAGACATGGAACGCAGGCTTGTCGAGAATGCATCACATCTGGCACTTTATGGCCGCAATACAGGAAGGGACGTAATAAATACCGCCTGTGCAGTGGTGAGGTTGTATCATTTTCAGCGCAGAAGGGAGGAGCTGAGTATGGATCTGGAGAAGGGAAAAGAGGACAGGAGCTATCAATTCGGAAGGCTGCTTGCTGCTTATGAAAAACTGGAAAGGGATGCATGGTCATCCTCCGGAAACCAGAATAATTCCGGGAAGCGGGAGACAAACGCGATACGTCTGCAGTCCGTATTCTGTAACAGGCCAATGCATTATGCTTTCGAGCTGGACAAGCAGATGGAAAAAGCATACTTCCCGAGACTGCCTCATGGTACGGCAGTATTTTATAAAAACCTGATCGGTGAAATAATGGCGAACATCAACAGCTTCCCGCAGGAAGAATGGGACCAGCCGCTGAAGGACACTTATCTGATGGGATATTACCTGCAGAGAAAGGACCTGTATACAAAAAAGGAAGCTAAAACCGGAGAGTAACAGCGGATACCACATATCAGGGGATATGAAAATTCACAGATGAAGTTACATACATTTCAACAGATGGAGGTTTGATATGGCAGCATTACAGAACAAGATTGATTTCGTTGTTATTGCATCCGTCAGGAATGCTAATCCGAACGGTGATCCCTTAAACGGCAATCGCCCGCGGACGGATTACGACGGGTATGGGGAAATCTCAGATGTCTGCATCAAGCGGAAAATCCGCAACCGGATGCAGGATCTTGGCAAGCCGGTTTTTGTGAAGTCTGATGACAGAAGCGATGACGGTTTCAAAAGCCTCAGTGAGCGGGCGGCTTCTGTCCTGAAGGGAATAAAGGACAGGGACGTTTATGAAAAGAAAGCGTGCGAGACATGGCTCGACGTAAGGTCATTCGGGCAGGTATTCGCCTTTAAGTCCATCGATGTTGCAGGCGGCTCTGCAGGAGTCCGGGGACCGGTGTCGATACATCAGGCTGAAAGTGTTTCTCCGGTAGAAATTGAATCCATGCAGATCACTAAGAGCGTGAATGGAGAGAATGCGGAGGGAAAATCGGGGAAGGCTTCCGACACAATGGGTACAAAGCATTTCGTCCGGTTTGGCCTGTATAAAATCAAAGGCTCCATCAACGTACAGCTGGCGGAAAAGACCGGTTTTTCGGAGGAAGATGCTGATACCATCAAAGAATGCCTGCGTACGCTGTTTACCAATGATGCTTCCTCTGCAAGACCGGATGGCTCGATGGAAGTGATCAGGCTGTACTGGTGGCAGCACAACTGCAAGGATGGACAGTATTCCTCCGGACGTGTTCACGATACGGTACAAATCTCCCTGAAGGAAGGTGTAATCACACCAAAGAGTGTATCTGATTACGAAATAGCCCTGAACGAGCTGCCCGGACTGAAAGCGGACGTTATCGAAGGGATCTGACCGGGTGTGATTCATGGAGTACAGTGAGGAGGACTTTCTCCAGCTATCAGGGATCCAGCATTATATCTTCTGCCGGCGGCAGTGGGCCCTGATCCATCTCGAACAGCAATGGGCCGAGAACGAGAGAACGGTTGACGGGAAGTTCATGCATGAACATGCACACGATGCTGCCAGCCATGAAAAGAGGGGCAGTATACTGATCGCCAGGGGAATGTATATTCATTCGCGTCAGCTGGGACTGTCGGGACAATGCGATATTGTAGAGTTTCACCGAACAGACCTTACGGTTCCTGATGAAGACGGCTCGTCTGAAACGCACAGCCCGGAAGGAATACCGCTTCATGGATACAGCGGATTGTGGTTACCTTATCCGGTGGAATACAAGCGTGGTCACGCCAAGCCGGATCGATGTGATGAAGCCCAGGTGTGCGCTCAGGCGGTGTGTCTCGAGGAAATGTATTGCTGCCACGTTCATTACGGTGCCATATATTACGGGCAAAACCGCAGAAGAATAGAGGTGGAATTCACAGAAGAGCTCAGAGAGACCGTTCGCAAATCCTCTATTGAGATGCATGACCTGTACTACAAGGGTTATACGCCGAAGGCTCACAGGAGGAAGTGCTGCGAGTCCTGTTCCCTGATGGAGCAATGCATGCCGGAATTACCAGAGGAAGGCTCTGTCGCTTTGTACCTGCAACGAATGAAGGAAATGGATGCATGAGAAAACTCCTGAATGTGTTGTACGTTACAACAGAGGATGCTTATGCAACTCTGGATGGGGACAATGTAGCGATTAAGGTCGGTGACTCGGTTGCCGCCAGATTTCCGCTGCATATTCTGGAGGGAATTTACATTTTTTCCTATGCAGGTGCCTCTCCCGCTCTGATCGGAAGATGCGTACGGGATCACATTGATCTTGTTTTCTGCACACCGGGCGGCCGCTTCCTGGCAAGACCTGTTGGCCGAATGCAGGGAAATGTACTGCTGAGAAAGGAACAGTATCGCATATCCGACTCGGAAGAGAGAAGCTGCAGGATCAGCCGCAACATGATTATCGGCAAAATGATGAATGAACGGCATGTGCTCGAACGTATGATGCGTGATCATCCGGACCGGATCAACACAGGAGAGTTTCAGGATGCGTCCAATCGAATAAAAGTGGCAATCGGGAAGGCCGAAAAACAGCAGTCGAGAGACTCGTTGCGCGGCATTGAGGGCGAAGCTGCCAGTACTTACTTTTATCAATTCGACGATATGATTTTGCGGATGAAGGATTCATTCTATTTTCATGAACGAAACCGCAGACCGCCGTTGGATCGGG
The DNA here is from genome assembly GCA_900316855.1 of uncultured Lachnospiraceae bacterium. Classification (GTDB taxonomy): domain Bacteria; phylum Bacillota; class Clostridia; order Lachnospirales; family Lachnospiraceae; genus CAG-791. Next base: position 221,519 of record ONEK01000001.1, read on the forward strand.
TAAATGCGCTGCTGTCCTACGTGTATATGATGCTGACCAGTATGTGTGATTCCGCTCTGGAGACAGTAGGTCTGGATCCCTATGTGGGTTTCATGCATACGGACCGCCCCGGAAGGGCGTCGCTTGCACTGGATCTGGTAGAGGAGTTCCGGCCATGTCTGGCGGATCGGTTTGTACTGGGCCTTATCAATAACGGTGAGGTTAAGACGGATGACTTTGACATTCAGGAAAATGGATCAGTGCTGATCAGTGCTGACGCTCGCAAGAAGATTCAGCAGGCATGGCAGCAAAGGAAGCAGGAAAAGGTTATGCATCCATACCTGAAAGAGAAGATTCCGTGGGGCCTTGTGCCATATACACAAGCAATGCTCCTGGCACGATATATCAGGGGAGATCTTGATGGGTATCCGCCGTTTATCTGGAGATAAGGATAATGCTCGTATTAGTGACTTATGACGTGAATACGGAGTCTGCATCAGGTAAAAGGCGGCTGAGAAAGATAGCAAAGGAATGCGTCAATTATGGGCAGAGGGTACAGTTCAGCGTTTTCGAATGCTCTGTCGACGCGGCACAGTTCCGTATGCTGAAGGGGAAACTGCTGCAACTCATGGATGATGAGGACAGTATTCGATTCTATAATCTGGGAGATCATCCGCAGAGTCGTATTGAACAGTATGGGAAAAAGAAGAGCTATGACGCGGAAACAGATTATCTGTCAGTTTAACCGTGGACATTACGTTGCCGCACCTAAGTCTTCCGGCGGCGAACGTCAAGTGAACATGGAATTATGTATAGGTTCGCGCAGCTACAGGTGGCAGTATTGCTAAAACCTGGTTATTGATTTTAGACGATCTGCTGAATTTTATCAGTGCTCAGAATCTCTGATAAAAATTGTTACAAACAACTGTGCTTTATAGGGCGACTGTTGGGCATAGTTGCCGTCGGGCCCCGCGAGGGGCCTGTGGATTGAAATAACCGTCCCTTTATGTTTGCACGAACCGGCGCGGTCGGGCCCCGCGAGGGGCCTGTGGATTGAAATGGAATCTGGTTCAGGCGACGAAATCCCGCGCCCTGAGTCGGGCCCCGCGAGGGGCCTGTGGATTGAAATGCGCAGACGTCCGCGATCTGGTTTCGTCTGCTTGTGTCGGGCCCCGCGAGGGGCCTGTGGATTGAAATATCATGTTTTACCATGCAAGCCCCTGCCTTGCCAATCGTCGGGCCCCGCGAGGGGCCTGTGGATTGAAATTCCGTAGAGGAACCTGCAAGTAACTTTCGTGCCGCCGTCGGGCCCCGCGAGGGGCCTGTGGATTGAAATGTTATCAATCCTTGCTGTTTCGATCTGCTCTGTGTCGGGCCCCGCGAGGGGCCTGTGGATTGAAATATCATGTTTTACCATGCAAGCCCCTGCCTTGCCAGTCGGGCCCCGCGAGGGGCCTGTGGATTGAAATTGAGTAGCTTCCAACTGGATGCCATGAACTCCAGTCGGGCCCCGCGAGGGGCCTGTGGATTGAAATGTAATCGTCCTGTCCACATCCAGAACAAGCGTCGTCGGGCCCCGCGAGGGGCCTGTGGATTGAAATGCTCCGGCGTAGTTTTTCTCCCAGTACTTGTCGGTCGGGCCCCGCGAGGGGCCTGTGGATTGAAATTATTAAGCTGTGACGTTCTGAACCTTGAGATACTTAGTCGGGCCCCGCGAGGGGCCTGTGGATTGAAATGTCAGGATGAGAGGATCACTGCTTTGGAAACTGACGTCGGGCCCCGCGAGGGGCCTGTGGATTGAAATGTCTTTTTGTAAATGAGATACTTCCCTTTTAAAAGTCGGGCCCCGCGAGGGGCCTGTGGATTGAAATGCAGTAAGGTAGCGATCGTTGCTCCTAAGCCTGGTCGGGCCCCGCGAGGGGCCTGTGGATTGAAATTAAAATCGTTAATGATAATATCCCAGACGCTTAGTCGGGCCCCGCGAGGGGCCTGTGGATTGAAATTGACGAATTGTAGGTTTCCTACAGACCGTGTAGTGTCGGGCCCCGCGAGGGGCCTGTGGATTGAAATGACAGAGGACTACTTAACCGTAACGGCGTTATGGTCGGGCCCCGCGAGGGGCCTGTGGATTGAAATATATAGCAGTAACCATGCTGCGCTTTACCGAGCGCGAGTCGGGCCCCGCGAGGGGCCTGTGGATTGAAATCGTAGTGTGCGCCTCTGTTTGGTATGCTGCCGCGTCGGGCCCCGCGAGGGGCCTGTGGATTGAAATTTACAAAGTACTGCAACATTAAGCAAAACAGTAGGTCGGGCCCCGCGAGGGGCCTGTGGATTGAAATAGCTTAACAGCGACTTTAAAGCATACGCCCACGAGGTCGGGCCCCGCGAGGGGCCTGTGGATTGAAATATCAACTTCGGCGTCTGTTTTATAGCTTGCCCAGTCGGGCCCCGCGAGGGGCCTGTGGATTGAAATGGGTTGTTCGTGCGGCCCTTGATCTGACCGCCGCGTCGGGCCCCGCGAGGGGCCTGTGGATTGAAATGATACCGTGAGCAAACAGTTCACGACCGGCGACGTCGGGCCCCGCGAGGGGCCTGTGGATTGAAATTTAAAAGGGAAGAGCTCCGGAGATGGTAAAGCCGTCGGGCCCCGCGAGGGGCCTGTGGATTGAAATTCCGAAGATCAGACGCACGGCCAACGGAGAGACCGTCGGGCCCCGCGAGGGGCCTGTGGATTGAAATGACCAGGTAGACGACATCTGCTGGGAGTGGGAACAGGTCGGGCCCCGCGAGGGGCCTGTGGATTGAAATAAGTGAATATGAAAAAGGCCTGGGCGACGCAGAGGTCGGGCCCCGCGAGGGGCCTGTGGATTGAAATAATGTATTTACGGGGTAAACCTAAAATTAACAGGTCGGGCCCCGCGAGGGGCCTGTGGATTGAAATACGAAGCTGATAGAGTTTCACAACGTTTGGATAAAGTCGGGCCCCGCGAGGGGCCTGTGGATTGAAATCGATACTGCTTTGATGGAATTACAATCGGTTTTCGTCGGGCCCCGCGAGGGGCCTGTGGATTGAAATTTGAACATGTTCTGGAGGTATGTTGGCAACGCGTCGGGCCCCGCGAGGGGCCTGTGGATTGAAATGGTGTCATTGATGCGATGACCGCATCAGCCGGAAGTCGGGCCCCGCGAGGGGCCTGTGGATTGAAATCCTTGACAGTATGGTGAATGGCCTTTCCACAACGTCGGGCCCCGCGAGGGGCCTGTGGATTGAAATGCAATGTTGTGCAGGCGGTGCGGAATCTCACGGCAGTCGGGCCCCGCGAGGGGCCTGTGGATTGAAATTGGAACATCGGGGCGGCGCTTTCTTGCGAACAGCGTCGGGCCCCGCGAGGGGCCTGTGGATTGAAATAACGCAGATGCTCTCCTATATGGGGAGCATTTGTCGGGCCCCGCGAGGGGCCTGTGGATTGAAATAGACAAGCCGTGCAATCGTGACGCCTGCGGCAGTCGGGCCCCGCGAGGGGCCTGTGGATTGAAATCTTGTAAGGTCGAGCTTCCACTCATGTACTGCAGTCGGGCCCCGCGAGGGGCCTGTGGATTGAAATGACTGCTTCGGAGCGGTCCTCAACGATCACTGGGGTCGGGCCCCGCGAGGGGCCTGTGGATTGAAATACTGCAGAGGCGTGGTCGATGCAGGATACACTGGGTCGGGCCCCGCGAGGGGCCTGTGGATTGAAATGATCATCGCCGCACGCGGAACGAGGTAGCCGCTGTCGGGCCCCGCGAGGGGCCTGTGGATTGAAATCAGTAATTGATTGCAGCGGTAGCGCTGAGTCGTGTCGGGCCCCGCGAGGGGCCTGTGGATTGAAATACGAACAAGTACACCCAGCGCCAGAACGCCAAGGTCGGGCCCCGCGAGGGGCCTGTGGATTGAAATCGAAACACTGAAGGTTCTGAAGGCGACAACGTGGTCGGGCCCCGCGAGGGGCCTGTGGATTGAAATAGATCTGATTGAAGCTGCCGTCAAGGGCATGAAGGTCGGGCCCCGCGAGGGGCCTGTGGATTGAAATTGTATCACGTCCCGAATGAAGGGAAGCGAAGCGTCGGGCCCCGCGAGGGGCCTGTGGATTGAAATATACCTCCAGAAGTCGATCTCCTCCCCGCTCATCGTCGGGCCCCGCGAGGGGCCTGTGGATTGAAATGATGTAAAGCTGTTTTTGATCTCCTGCATCTTGTCGGGCCCCGCGAGGGGCCTGTGGATTGAAATATCCACACCACTCAGAACACTCCGAATGTGCTTCGTCGGGCCCCGCGAGGGGCCTGTGGATTGAAATAATATATCGCACTTATCCGACAGACGATGGTGGCGTCGGGCCCCGCGAGGGGCCTGTGGATTGAAATTCCTCCGGCTCCTCCCTGAGTTCCTTCGGAGACGGTCGGGCCCCGCGAGGGGCCTGTGGATTGAAATAGATCGTGGAGATCTACGCTGACCACCACATCTCGTCGGGCCCCGCGAGGGGCCTGTGGATTGAAATCTTACGGAATACCCGGTCAGCCTTGCAGTTTCACGTCGGGCCCCGCGAGGGGCCTGTGGATTGAAATGGCAAGGCCTATGAGCATTTGAAGGCGGCGCTGGGTCGGGCCCCGCGAGGGGCCTGTGGATTGAAATAAGACAGATGCGAATGCCTGGATGAGCGAAGAGGTCGGGCCCCGCGAGGGGCCTGTGGATTGAAATTTGCTACACTCCACGGCATTTCCAGACAGGAGTGTCGGGCCCCGCGAGGGGCCTGTGGATTGAAATATGAGCGCCTCCATTATTTTTTTTTGTTCCAAAGGTCGGGCCCCGCGAGGGGCCTGTGGATTGAAATTTATAGTTGCGAGTGGATATTCCCAGGCATACAGTCGGGCCCCGCGAGGGGCCTGTGGATTGAAATCTACCACAATGCTCAATGAGATCTGGGATCTCGTATCGTCGGGCCCCGCGAGGGGCCTGTGGATTGAAATGGTGCAGATCCGGCAAAGATATTCATGCCGGCAATCGTCGGGCCCCGCGAGGGGCCTGTGGATTGAAATTTCTCAGCATCCCATGCCCTCGTGGGGGCGGAGGTCGGGCCCCGCGAGGGGCCTGTGGATTGAAATAGCAGGCTTTCTTGCGGGAGTAAATTCCCACTCGCCGTCGGGCCCCGCGAGGGGCCTGTGGATTGAAATTACATTAAACCAACGGTTCCCAGAAACGGTTAAGTCGGGCCCCGCGAGGGGCCTGTGGATTGAAATCTCGGCATCGTGACCGGACTCATCCAGGCACTCCGTCGGGCCCCGCGAGGGGCCTGTGGATTGAAATATATGAGTCATGTTTATACAATTGTGTGTTTCAATGTCGGGCCCCGCGAGGGGCCTGTGGATTGAAATGTTTGGCTCGCGAACTTTAAGCACCGCGACGTGCTGGTCGGGCCCCGCGAGGGGCCTGTGGATTGAAATTGCGTCATGAGCCCGGCCAGCTTTGTGACACTGGTCGGGCCCCGCGAGGGGCCTGTGGATTGAAATGAGATCACGTCCACCTTGTTATAGACTTTATGCTGTCGGGCCCCGCGAGGGGCCTGTGGATTGAAATAGCGTGTTATAGATCGCGAGTCCCTCGGAAACCGTCGGGCCCCGCGAGGGGCCTGTGGATTGAAATTGATGGCCTGCAGATACCCCCTGCTGCAGGCCTCTGTCGGGCCCCGCGAGGGGCCTGTGGATTGAAATCTCCTGATCCGGATGGTGAGGGACTGAGAAGTGAGTCGGGCCCCGCGAGGGGCCTGTGGATTGAAATGCGCACATCAAGACTTCCGGTAAAAAACTGGACGTCGGGCCCCGCGAGGGGCCTGTGGATTGAAATGTGGATCCTCGCCGGCCTTGTGTATGTCCCGTGGTCGGGCCCCGCGAGGGGCCTGTGGATTGAAATCTGTGATCGGTCATTATTTGATTGTTCCGGATTAGTGTCGGGCCCCGCGAGGGGCCTGTGGATTGAAATCTGAAACGATGCCGGGATAGATGTCGCAAGGTTGGTCGGGCCCCGCGAGGGGCCTGTGGATTGAAATTTGGACTTGGTAACGCCAGTGGCATGTTCTACCACGTCGGGCCCCGCGAGGGGCCTGTGGATTGAAATAACATCCGGAACAGTATCCAGATGCCTATGAATGTCGGGCCCCGCGAGGGGCCTGTGGATTGAAATTCGTCCATATTCCATCAAACGGCATCACGACACGGTCGGGCCCCGCGAGGGGCCTGTGGATTGAAATTACAATATCAATAATTTTAACGAATGGTGTGAGTCGGGCCCCGCGAGGGGCCTGTGGATTGAAATTGATCGTTGCCCGGAAGAACGGAAAGACCCTGCTCGTCGGGCCCCGCGAGGGGCCTGTGGATTGAAATAGTTTGGGGACGGCATCGAAAAGATTGAACTCACGTCGGGCCCCGCGAGGGGCCTGTGGATTGAAATATCAAACACATCTTAATCGACGACGCCGACGACGTCGGGCCCCGCGAGGGGCCTGTGGATTGAAATGCCCAGCTGCAGATGGTGATGAACAGCGGAGCGTGTCGGGCCCCGCGAGGGGCCTGTGGATTGAAATAGCCAGTATTTCAAGGAATTTAAGGCCGGCACGGTCGGGCCCCGCGAGGGGCCTGTGGATTGAAATAGGACACAGGCACGCGCAAGGGGAACAGGTTACCGTCGGGCCCCGCGAGGGGCCTGTGGATTGAAATATAGATACCATCAATGCTGTCAATGATGAAACCGTCGGGCCCCGCGAGGGGCCTGTGGATTGAAATGGAAAACAGGCAATGGAAGCTGTGATCCAGGGCAAGTCGGGCCCCGCGAGGGGCCTGTGGATTGAAATAATTGTGATACCTTTGATTCTGTCAGCCATAACGTCGGGCCCCGCGTGGGGCCTGTGGATTGAAATCGCAAGGGGTCCCGCCCTTTTTTGCGGCCGTGAGTCGGGCCCCGCGAGGGGCCTGTGGATTGAAATAAAATACAATGAACTGTTGTAAAAAGCTGGCATGTCGGGCTCCGCGAGGGGCCTGTGGATTGAAATTTATTACAAGTTGGTGGCGGTATACGGCACGAAGTCGGGCCCCGCGAGGGGCCTGTGGATTGAAATGGCAGTCTGTACCCGAAAGCACTGGCCTATCTGTCGGGCCCCGCGAGGGGCGTGTGGATTGAAATGTGCGGAATGACAGGCTTGCGTCCACCTTGTACGTCGGGCCCCGCGAGGGGCCTGTGGATTGAAATTATATGGCAGACGACCCGACGAAAATCCTGCACTGCGTCGTGCCCCGCGAGGGGCCTGTGGATTGAAATGGAACACAAAATACGAATCGCCGGTGGCGATCCGGATACGATTATCTTTGCATCAGCATTGTTACAAGGCTGGAAGTGCCGGAGCTGAAAATAATAAGACGGGTTATTGCTTCATCGCAGACCTGAATTCATCCTGCTCATACTTGGGTATTTTCAGAGCATCCATTGCCTGTTCAAGAGATAAGCCTAACGAATCCATCAGGTTTTTCAGATTTGTCATTGTAGTGGCTTTTTCTGTCCTTTTTTCGGTTTCTTCCCGCATATCTTCCATGATCTGACACATTTCAGTTACTCCTTTCTCCGTTTTCTTATAATACCTTGCACAATCGGCCAGATCCTTATTGTACATATCGTCAGGTTCCTTACATTTGAAATCATGCATCAACCTGCCGATCTCGTCATCTTTCTGATAATCACCATTTACATACAGGATATGCTCATCGTCCGGGAACAGCTTTCCTGTACTGTGTTCATATCTGTTGAATAAATAATAAGGCCTGCCCTCATCAAACACATCATGTTCAGTAATAAAAATCGTATAAGTTTCAGGCAACTCCTCGAACGTCTGGTTTGCATCCAGATTTTCAATATCCAATATGCTCGAATGATACCTGGCACGCTTCGGTCTTGCTCCGGTATTGGCTTTTTGAATTTCCAGATCATATTTTCTCCCGCTCGCATCTGAACCATATACATCCAAGCAGATTGACCTGGCACCGGTAACCCTCTTCATATCCTCCTGCGTCTTTTCAGAAATCAGTTCCAAATCAGAAAGCCCAGTTACAACTCTGAGGATATACTGAGCGGCTTTCAGATTATTCTTCAGTACTACCCGCATGAACGTGTCGTCCATTAAGCGGAATTCCGAAACACGTTTCAGATCTTCCTCATGTAGCTTCTGTTTTTCTTCTTCTGTACATATAATACTCATCGTTACCTCTTGAATTTGTCTGGCAACAGAAGTATACCATGAATCTATGCGCGTGGAGAAACAGCTGCGGCGGTCAGGGACGCAGGCGATAGTTCTCCCGGAATACGGTCGGTGTCACGCCGCAGGCCCCACGGAACACCTTTGTGAAATAGGAGCTGTCTGAAAAGCCGCAGTCGGCACCGATTTCGGTGATGCTGCGATCCGAACCGGCCAGCATCCTGCGGGCATTTTCGATCCTGACCTGCGTGAGGTATTCGATCGGGGTCCGGTCCAGGTTCTGGTGAAACACGCGGATGCAGTCGCGCCTGCTGACATAGGCGCTGTCAGCGATATCCTGCAATGTAATCTTTTCCGCAAAGTGTGTGTTCACGAACTGCATCATCTGCCGGATCCGCTCGGAGACGCCGGACGCTTTGCTGCTGTGAACAGCAGTGTTGGTACGGATTTCATCCAGGAGCGCAAGCCAGGCCTCCGACAGCAGATTTCTTGACAGGAAGATCCGGCGGGCGTCGTTGTATTCCAGCTCGTCCTGGAGCTTCGTCAGCTGATGGATTGCATGGATGAACCGCTTCCCCGGCTCTGTCTGCGGACGCAGGACAACGACCTCGAGGGTTGGATCCTGCAGTACCGGCAGCATATACTGGCGCTGCATGAGACTGCCGAAATGTCCGTACAGCAGTACCGGGTGGAACACATGCCCTGTCTCGAGCGTCCTGCCGGCCCCTTCGGCGCGCTGCTTCATCGTCATTACATTGGTGTTGACGAAGTAGCACTCCCCTTTGGAAGCATAATATCTGCTGTTGTTGGTAACAATTTCCTCTGTCCCCTCGTCAACCTGCATGAATTCCAGCTCCTCATGCCAGTGCCATTGGATCGGGAAGTCCGTAACGTCTGTCCTGTCCGTGATATACGGAAATGCGTCATTGAGCCCCGGAAGTGTTTCGAGCCGGTTCAGGTTCATATCAACGATCGGGGGATTATAAGGAATAACCATAATTAAATACCTTAATGTGGCAATATTTTTATGCTGCAGGCTCATATTATCATATTCGAATCCTTAAGGCGATGTTATTCTTTTATCAGAACGAAGGAAACAGTAACACATTCGTTGCGGGCATCGCGCAAGGGAGGATAAATGATGACACAGAAAAGATTCAAACTCAGATTATTCGGCGTTTCCAGTATCCGTGCTTTTTTCAAGACTATCGACAGCTGCCGGGACACGGTGTACCTCGAGTTTGAAGGTACGCTGTGCAGCCTGAACGAGGATGAGAGCCTCAGGAAGATGCTCCTCAACATGGCAGTGAATGACCGGCTGGACGCGGCTCTTCCCATCTCCGTGTCGGAGAGGGACCTCAACCGGATGTTTGGCTTCATGAACAGGAAAGTCGGTAATGCCGGGATAGCATGGCGAAGCTGAAATGAAGGTAAAGCAGCAAAGTTGCAGACAGTGGTGACGGCATTATAAAATGTCGCTGTGCGGCACGAAACTATGTACGGTGCACGGTGCGGTATCGGAGGGGAAGCTTAGGGACGAGCGGAAGGAGCAGGTTCGGCGGTAAGATGAAGCAGCAGACGGGGCGAAGGAGCCGGATCTGTCCGCACTGCGGCAGCAGGAGAACGGTGCCAGTGCAGTGGCGGGGGCCGGAAATTGAATATTCGCCGATCGACGGAACGTGGCACGGCGGGTACGAGGTGCCGGATCCGGAGCCGCGGTATCACTGCCTCGACTGCGGCAGGGATATCTGCTACAAGGTCGACGAGTGGGAGGAGCACACGAAATCGTTCGAGTTCGTAATCGGGAGGACACCGGGGGATAACTTCGTCCTGCGGCTTACGAGATCTGTGGAAGGGGAGAGCGCTGTTGTGGAGCTGACCCGTTACTGGAGGGGAGGCCCGGACCGGGAAAAGACACAGTCCCGCGCGGGTGCGATTAACCGGCAGGGATTTGAGAAATACCTGAAACGCATTTACCGGTCCTGCATCCTGGAGTGGGAGCCGGAGTATAACGACTTCACGGTCATGGACGGGACGAACTGGCAGGTGACGCTCCAGTATGATGACCGCGATCCGGTGATCATTACGGGCAGGAGCGCGTATCCGCCGCTGTGGAAGCGGTTCCTGCGCGCAGTGAATTCACTTGAGATCCCGGATGTATCGTGAAGGACTTTCCTTTCCCGGAATTATCTGCTCTATATGACATAAGGGTCAAAAGTACCAAATCGACTTCGGGCTTGCCCGAAAGGCGATTTGGACTTCTTGAAAAAACTTTTGACACCTTAATCTTGAAAATACATCTCAGCACGGGTAGCCGCCGAAGAAGAATCCGCCCCCGCCGCAGCAGAGGTTGAGCGCGAGGTTGCACAGGCACATGCGCAGGCACCAGTTCGCGGTGGAAGAAGGCTGGGATTCATAGGGGGACTGCCGGGACTGGTACCAGGCGGGTCCCTGCTCGAGGCGGGAGACGAGCTCCTGATAAGACGAGTTGCCCGGTTCCATCTGCAGGGCGGTACGGGCCTCCTGCAGCGCCTGGACGTTGTTGCCGAGGCCGTTGCTTGCAATGGCGCAGTAATAGTGCCACTGCGCGGTGTGCTGGCTGATGGAGTTCAGCACATTGAGCGCCTCGCGGTAATGGCGGCTGTTGAGATAGTTGGCAGCTGCCTGCATGCGGATGGAATCCTCATCCTGGCCCTGGCGCTGCCGGCCGGTTCCCTGCTGCTGGTAGCCGCCGAAGCCGCCGAAGAAATCGCTCCAGAAATCGCCGTAGTTCGTGCCGTAATCGCGGTAGGAGCCGGTTGATCCGCCGGCACCGCCGTCGTAGCTTCCGCCGGAGGCATAGGGGTGCTTGCGCTCATAGACGATCTGCTGGTAGGCGGCCTGCACTTCCTTGAACTTCTCCTCCGCCTCTTCCTTGTGCGGGTTGTTGATGTTCGAGTCGGGGTGGTATTTGCGCGAGAGCTCGCGGTATGCTTTTTTTATTTCATCGTCGGAAGCATCGCGGGATACTCCCAGCACACGGTATGGATCGGTCAAGTTTACCTCCCGCTTTCGGGGCCGGATTTCGCGGCCTGATGCGCATTATAGCGTGTCCAGACGCCCGAGTAAAGAATGTTGCGCAGGATGGAGACATTCTCCACGAGGGGAAGCGTCTCAAATGCTTCACAGCACTGCGCCATCATCATGGTGAGGATTTTGTGAACGTTTTCCTCGTAATCCGGGCGGTCCTTCATGGACACGAACGGATTGTAGTTTCCCTTCTTCAGGTCATCGTCCAGATCATCGTAAGCGTCACAGAGATAGATGAATTTGCCGAGGAAAAATCCCATCCTGCGAAGCGGCGCTTCCCATTCATCCTCCTTCACGGCGAACATCTCCGCCATGATATCTCCGAATGTTCCCGAGACCTCATCGAGGTCGGTGCTGCCCTGCGTCTCGGCAGCGTGGAGCTTCTGCAGGCGGTCGAGGACGAGCGCGGCCTTCCTGCCGTAATCGCGGCCCGCGTGCTGCGCCTTGCCGTGGATCAGCTTCGCGAAGGCAAGCTTTTTCAGCTCATGCTCGTCGTTCCAGTCGTCCATGCCGGAGTAATATGACAGGATGAGGTTCATGTCCGCTGCATAATCCGTCATCTCGTTGACCCTTGTGGGGTGGCTGATAAAGGGATGAGCGATGCAGCGTGTGCTGCTGAGCGTGTCCTCACAGTCATAGAGGTCACACAGCACCATGATGAGAAACGTCATGTCATAGGATAGCGTCATCTGGCCTGTGAAGCCGTACTTCCTCTTCAGCTCGCGGCAGAATCCGCAGTAGTAGGAGTGGTAGAGCTCATATTCGCGGATTTTCAGTTCCTTTTCGTTGACGGTGATGTATCCGAACATGGAAAACCTCGTAACGCCCGTAACGGGCGGCTCCGGTACGCCTTCAGGATTTCTTATGAAACTCAAACTGGCACTTGGGGCATTTCACCATGATGTGTCCCTTGCCGCGGGGGATGCGGATCTTCTGATGGCAGCGGGGGCAGCGGTAAATGTGGTAGCCGGTCTGCGGGTCATGCATCTGCTTATGATGCGTGATACGGTCCCGGATATCGGAAAACCAGCCGCGGACCCCGGAAGCCAGCCCGATGTAGCGCTGGTTTTCCTGATAACGCTTCGCAATATTACGGGAAAACATCCGGTAATACAGGAGAACAATCAGAACCGCAACCGCCCACCACAGGATGGGCGATACGATGAAGAAGTTCACGAAGATCAGGATGACCGCGACGACGGACAGAAACTGTCCCAGCTGGTCCATACCATATCTGCCGCGCATGAACTGCTGGAATCTGGAACGGAAATCGTTGAACATGTTGGGGGTGCTCCTTTGTGGCGTCAAAAGTACCAATTGGTACTTTTGACCCTTATGTCATTGTATTAAAACCTGCGGTGAATGCAAGGAAGGACAGAGAAAAAGAAAATAAAAAATCTCTAAATTGGCTGTGCCGGAACGGGTTCCATGATACAATAACAACCGGAAGGAAACCAAAATTAATATTCTGGTTTCCGACAAGATGACACATTATTTCAGCTGTCTGAACGGGGTTTTCCGTACAGGAAATGTCCTTCCACACCGCGGACGCGGAACAGGCAGGCGCAATAAGGGGTAAAGCATATGTCGGGTGTCGTTACATTGGCGGTTATTCTGGTGATTCTGGCCCTGCTGTTCATTCTGTCCTGGATGCTGGCCAGCTACGCGGTGCACGGAGCGCGTTACACGCCGGAGGAGACGTGGAAGGATCAATGCGGGCAGAATCCGGAGGTGAAGGATCTTGCCGGGGTGCAGACGGTTTCGTATGAGATCCGGGATGAAGAGGGCTACACGCTGCACGCCGTGTATTACCCCAATGACACGGCATCGAAGAAGTTCCTCATCATGGTGCACGGCTATACGCTGAACCGCAACGGCGAGCTGAAATACATGCCGATGTACCGCAGGCTCGGCTACAACTGTATTGTGTACGATCACCGCGGACACGGACTGAACAGGCCGGTACCCTGCACGTTCGGCATCAAGGAGTCCAGGGACCTGATGGCGGTCATCCGCGATACGTATGAGCGGTACGGAAGCGATATTTATCTGGGACTTACCGGGGAGTCACTGGGAGCCGCGACAGAGATCACGGCGCTGAAATATCACCCGCAGGTGCACTTCATTGTGAATGACTGCGGCTTCGCGGACCTGATTCCCGTGGAGAAGGACGGTCTGAAGGGCATGCACCTGCCGCCGTTCCTGGTATATCCAGCCGACCTCGCGTGCAGGATTGTCTATCATTTCGCGTTTACCGCCGCAAGACCGATCGATTCGCTGAAGGACAACAAGATCCCGATCTGCTTCATTCACGGCGACGCGGACACGTTCATCAACTGCGACCATTCCGTGCGGATGAGCAGGGCGACAGCCGGCTATCAGGAGCTGCACCTCGTTCCGGGTGCGGCACACGCGAAATCCATCAACACGGATCCCGCAAAATATGAGGAGATCGTGGACAGATTCGTCCGCGGCGTGGAAAGCGGGGAGATCGCGTAAATACGCGCGCCGCTTCCGGATATTGGTGCGTTCCGGTAACCAATTGACAGCAGGAAAGCTCGTACAAGCCTGTCTGCTGTCATTTTGCCTTGAAAAATACTTTTGACACCTTAATCTTGATATTGTTTCTCATGAGAAATGCCTGCAGGAGTCCCGCGGGCATTTTGCTTACCAGGATGTATCGCCGGTGTCCGCGGTCTGCGCCGTGTCGTAGACGTACCGGTAAACGTCGAGCAGCACGGCATCGTCGGAGGTCCAGGCTCCGTCGGAGCGTTTTTTCACTTCATAATAGCCGTATTCGCCGCCGGTTTTGTCGTCTGTATCCTGCCGGAACTGCAGGTAATAGACGTAATCCATATTTTCAAACAGGATGACGCGGGAATTGCCGCCGGGATCCGCGTCTTCAATAAAGCTGTAATTGTCCCCGACGAAATAGTCCTGATAGAGCTGCCGGTAGCCGTCGCGCACGTGCTGCTGCGCTCTGGTGAGCGCGGACTCCGCCTGTGTATCGCCCGGGGACGCCGCGGAATCCTGCACGGTGTCCGCCGGCAGCTCGCTGTTGCCCGCCGGGGAATCGGCAACCGCGTCCTTCTTGCTATCTTCCTCATCGGGATAAGTCTCATCGATCAGGCTGAGCACCTCATCCGCGTCCTCATACTGCTTCTTGTCCTGCCCGAAGGGGATCCGGCAGACGTAATCCGCATTGTCCGCGGACTCATCCTTGATAATGACGTAAAGACAGCCGTCGAACTGTTTCCAGCGGTCGGAATTCCCGATCTCATCCGTGACAAACGAGGCGATGTCCTGCGCGTGCTGTACCCTTCGCGTGTAGTAGACACACAGGGCGCCGACAACCCGGGGCTCCAGCGTCGTGCCCCAGTTGTAATAGATCATGTCCTCGCCGTTCTTGAAATGGCTCTCCCAGGCGTCGATAAGGCTCTGCTGCGTCAGAAGGGCGCGGAAGTCATCATCGAAATAAGCGTCCTGCGATACGCCGATCGCGTACACACGGGTCTTCAGCATGGGATAGGAATCACACAGGTAGACAACGTCCTCCGCGCTGCTCTCATCGGCAGTGAAGGGGACGCCGTACAGCTTCGAGAGGCTCTGCGCAGTCCGCTCCGGATTCCACGTGAAGGGCTTCCGGGCAATTCCGTAGCGGGGCTCCGCGTAATAGTAGTCATTTCCCTCATCCGTCGGGACGGTGACCACGAGGTTTCCGTCCGGCATCTGCTGATCCGTCGGCTCCTTCAGGATCCATCCGCCGTAATTTGCAAACAGGAACGCAAACGAGCCGAGACTGTATACCGTGAACAGGAGCGCTGCGAACGCCGAGAGAACGATCCGGTGAAAATTCCGGAGCCAGATTGCGAAAAGGCGCAGGATCATGCCGCCCAGGATCAGGACACCGGACAGGGCGAGAATCCGGTAGATCGCTTCAATGGCAAACCGGTATTCCATGCCCTGTTTTGCCAGATAGCCAAGACCTGTGTGATAGGCAAGAATCCCGGCGGCAAGGACCGCCAGGACGACAAGGATATATTTGAGCTGATGCAGA
Source organism: uncultured Lachnospiraceae bacterium (assembly GCA_900316855.1). Lineage (GTDB taxonomy): Bacteria > Bacillota > Clostridia > Lachnospirales > Lachnospiraceae > CAG-791. The sequence goes on from ONEK01000001.1 coordinate 236,897, forward strand.
TAATAACGTCTCACCGTGCTATTTTATCGCGGGCCGGGGGAAATGTCTCTCCCGAAATGTCCCGCGCCGCTGCGTGGCGTAAGCCGCGAGGGCTGAGCTGATGCCTGATGTGCAGCAGGCCGGCTCATTCGTAGTCGTCGAGGAACGAGCGGTGGACGCCATGCCACTTGTAGCCGAGGACCTGATCGACCGTCACATTTTCCGTGGCGTGCAGGATGTTCGTCTCGATATCAGGATTTTCCTTCTTCAGTTCGGCGATGATGCGCTTTGTCGCCGCTCTCTTGTGGCCGGTCTGATGCTGGTCCGGCAGGACGGCACAGGTGGTGCAGGTATCGGTGAAACGGCACGCGCACTGGATGAAATGCAGATGGTTGGCATCCCGCCATGCCTTGATCGTATCCTCGCGGATGAAATACAGGGGCCGGATGAGCTCCATACCCTCGAAACTGGTGCTCCGGAGCTTCGGCATCATGGCGTTGAACTGGCCGGAGTACAGCATTCCCATGAGACAGGTCTCGATGACGTCGTCGAAGTGATGCCCGAGCGCGATCTTGCCGCAGCCGAGCTCCTTCGCGCGGCGGTACAGATAGCCGCGGCGCATTCTGGCGCAGACGTAGCAGGGCGAAGACTTCATATGATAGACGACGTCGAAGATCGTCGTCTCGAAGAAGCTCAGGTCGATGCCTAGGAGCCGCGCGTTGCTCTCGATGATATGGCGGTTCGCCTCATTATAGCCGGGGTCCATGCACAGAAAGACCAGATCGAAATGATACTGGCCGTGCCGCTGGAATTCCTGGAACAGCTTGGCCATCAGCATGGAGTCCTTGCCGCCGGAGATGCAGACGGCGATCCGGTCCCCGTCCTGTATCATGTGATATTTGATAATGGCACGCGCAAAAGGATTCAGGAGGTCACGGTGAAAACGGCCCTTCTGAAGGGACAGCTCAATCCTCCTGCGGGTGTCGTCAACGGCAGCTTCCTTCTGTATGGCATGAAGTGCCCAGGCACCGTATCCGCCGGTCAGGGTATAGGCCTCGTAGCCGTGCTCCCGAAGCTCCCTTGCGAGGTCGCGCGATATGGTGCCGTACCTGCAGTATAGTATGACCGGCCTGTCCTTCGGCAGAGGCGAGAGAGCCGCCGCGGCGTATTCACGGACCTTTTCCGGGGAAAACAGGACACAGCCCGGAATGAAGCCGTGCTCATAGTCTGATTCCTCGCGGGTATCGATCAGCATATATTCATCCGGAAGAAGCTCGTCCAGCTGCGCGGGCGAAAGCTCCACATCGTCCGCCTGTCCGGCGGCTGCGTTGAACTCCTGCGTGCTCCTCATGACAATCCATCCTTTACGGAAAAATCCTTCTGATCCGTATACCGGATCCTGCCCCGCCTGTCCGGGGATATATCTGTTCCTGTGGAAGTTTAGCACGGCAGGGAGCGGTTGGAAAGCGGGCACAGAAATTGTGCACAAGAATCGCATGATGAATTCATGCACAGTGCCGAAAATGTTTTTCCTGTCCCGTGCTGTAATCTGCCCTGCAAGTATTGACCGAATTGATCAATACAGCTTACGCAAGCCGGCTTTAAAGATTGACTAAATTGGTCTAGAACAGTTCCCGACAAATTTCGCCAAAACACGCAGGAGAGTTTTGGCCAATATTCCCACTTCATTTTCATTTCCGGTTGTTGTATGATTAACGGCGTGCACAAGATGTAGTGTTTTTCTTGACTGTTAGAGTCTAAATCTTGTATCCCGATTTTGACCGCGGACAGTCCCTTTTCATCCCGGTGCATGCAGATCAGTCAATATTATATATGAAGGGGAAGGTGTAATCCGTATCATGAGTGTTACCAGCAGCGAGCAGGACCAGCTGAAGCAGATCGTAGTCCACACAAATGTCATCAAGCGGAACGGACAGGAAGTTAGTTTCGATATTGAGAAAATTGTCAACGCAATCCGCAAGGCAAATGTGGAAGTGTCCGGAATCTATCAGATGAACGACTATCAGATTGACGCGGTTGCGGGTAACGTTGCGAACAAGGTTGCCGCCGCACCGCATGCCGTCAGCGTCGAGGATATTCAGGACATGGTTGAGACGGGCATCATGGAGATGCGCGGTTATGAGGTCGCGCAGAAGTATGTCCGCTACCGCTATAAGAGAGAGCTGTCCAGGAAGTCCAACACGACTGATAATGAAATCCTGTCCCTCATTGACCAGGAAAACGAGGAGGTCAAGCAGGAGAACAGCAACAAGAATCCTGTCATCAATTCCACACAGCGCGATTACATGGCGGGCGAGGTCAGCAAGGACCTCACGAAGCGTCTGCTGCTGCCCGAAGACATCGTACGGGCGCACGAGCAGGGCATTATCCATTTCCATGACTCCGACTACTACGCGCAGAAGGAGCACAACTGCGATCTCATCAACCTCGAGGACATGCTGCAGAACGGGACGGTTATCTCCGGCACGATGATCGAGCGGCCGCACAGCTTCTATACCGCCTGCAACGTGACGACGCAGATCGTGGCGCAGGTTGCGTCGAACCAGTACGGCGGACAGTCGTTCACGCTCTCACACCTGGCGCCGTTTGTTCAGGTCTCCCGGGACAAGATTCACAGGGAGGTCGTCGAGGAGCGCACGATTACCGGCGAGTCCATGGATGAGAACATCATCCGCAAGATTGTCGAGTCGCGCCTTGCCGAGGAGATCAAATCCGGCATCCAGACGATCCAGTATCAGCTCATCACCCTGATGACCTGTAACGGACAGGCTCCGTTTGTCACCATGTTCATGTATCTGGATGAGGTTCCGGAGGGACCGGAGCGCGATGACCTTGCCATGATTATCAGGGAAGTCCTGGTCCAGAGGATGCAGGGCGTCAAGAACGAGAAGGGCGTGTGGATCACCCCTGCGTTCCCGAAGCTAATATACGTGCTGGACGAGGACAATATCCACGAGGATTCCAAATACTGGCCCCTGACGGAGCTCGCCGCGAAGTGCACCGCCAAGAGAATGGTGCCGGATTACATCTCCGCGAAGAAGATGAAGGAATACAAGAACGGCGACGTCTATCCCTGCATGGGCTGCCGCAGCTTCCTGACACCGGATACGGAGGGCCTTGGAGAGAACGGTCAGCATAAATATTATGGAAGATTCAACCAGGGCGTTGTGACGATCAACCTCGTCGACGTGGCGTGCTCCTCGAACGGAGATATGGACGCGTTCTGGAAAATCCTGGAGGAGCGGCTGGAGCTGTGTCACCGTGCCCTGCGCTGCCGCCACGAAAGGCTCCTGGGCACGACGTCCGACGTCGCGCCGATCCTGTGGCAGTACGGAGCGCTGGCGAGACTGAAGAAGGGCGAGAAAATCGACCGTCTGCTGTACAACAACTATTCCACTATCAGTCTCGGCTATGCCGGGCTGTATGAGATGTGCATGCGGATGCTCGGCGTATCTCATACCGACCCGAAGGGCAAGGAGTTCGCGCTCGCCGTCATGCAGAAGCTCAACGACAAGTGCGCCGAGTGGAGAAAGGCGGAGAATATCAGCTACTCCCTCTACGGGACGCCGATGGAGTCCACGACGTACAAATTCGCCAAGTGCCTGCAGAAGCGCTTCGGCATCATCAAGGACGTCACGGACCACAACTACATCACGAATTCGTATCATGTGAACGTCCGCGAGAAGATCGACGCGTTCACGAAGCTGAAGTTCGAGTCCGAGTTCCAGAGACTCTCTCCCGGCGGGGCCATCAGCTACGTCGAGGTGCCGAACATGCAGAACAATATCCCGGCGGTTCTCGGCGTCATGAAGTACATCTACGACAACATCATGTACGCGGAGCTGAATACGAAGTCCGACTACTGCGAGGTCTGCGGCTACGACGGGGAAATCAAGATCGTCGAGGACAAAAACGGCAAGCTCGTCTGGGAGTGCCCTAACTGCGGCAACCGCGACCAGAGCAAGATGAGCGTCGCAAGACGTACGTGCGGCTATATCGGAACCCAGTTCTGGAACCAGGGACGCACGCAGGAGATCCGCGACCGCGTCATGCACCTGTAAACAGATGCGGCCGGCAGCGGGTGTGTTCCGGCAGGGTTATTTAAATTTAATAATTTCGGACCGCGGTTTTGTATTATAATGTTCAGCGGTATGAGAGATTTCAAAAGAAAATCCGATGATTTCATCCACGAGTACGGCGAGGGCGTTGTCCGCAGCAGGCTGTTTCAGAGCGGCTTCCGGCAGGCACATCACCGTGTGACCACTGTGGCGGACCATTCGCTGAACGTAGCGATGGCTTCCGTTTCCATGGGCAGGGTGCTCGAGCGGATGCATGTCCGCATGGATATGCAGGACCTGGTGCTGGGCGCGCTGTGCCATGATCTCGGTATTCTCGGCCGGTATCAGAAGTTTGCGAACAGCCGGCAGTGCTGCAGCGGTCATCCGAAGGAATCCGCGGCGATCGCCAGCACGATGATCGACGGGTATGATGCCAGGATCGACAATATCATCCGCTGTCATATGTTCCCGCTGACTCCGGTTCCGCCGACGTGCAGAGAGGGTGTCATTGTTACACTTGCCGACAAGTACTGCGCCGTCTGTGAGCGGATGCTTACGTTTAAGGGAAGACGCTGGAAGCAGCGGAACGAAGCGTTTCATTACTCTGCGTAAGCCGGAACGGCCCGGATGGAGCGCTCTGCCCGCGCGGCCGGGAGGAAAAGGCACGGTTTTTCCCGGTGCCGTCAATCGATCAGGAAAAGCTATCCCGTTTCTGTCTGTGACAGGAACGGGATTTTGTGTATACTTACAGACGGGACAACCCGGGAAATTCCGTTTCGTCAGTTGCCGGAGTCAGGAGGATTATGAGCAAAGAATACTGGAAACCTTCCAATATGTTATATCCGGTTCCTGCCGTGCTGGTGACCTGCAGGGACGCACAGGGGCACGACAACCTCATGACCGCGGCTTGGACGGGGACGGTGTGCTCGGACCCCGTGATGGTCTCGGTCTCCATCCGGAAGGAGCGCTATTCCCACGACATCATTGAAAAGAGCAGAGAGTTTGTCCTGAACCTGACGACGAAAAAGCTCGTTTTCGCGACGGATTATGCCGGTGTGAAGTCCGGAAGGGACATCGACAAGTGGCAGGCGCTCGGTCTGCACCGCTGCCCCTCGAAGTGTGTGGCGGCGCCCGGCATCGAGGAGTGTCCCGTGAGCCTCGAGTGCAGGGTGGAGCAGATCCTGCGCCTGGGGTCTCATGACATGTTTGTCGGCAGGGTGCTGTCGACGGACATCGATCCCGTGTACCTGGATGACAAGGGAAAGTTTGACCTCGGACGCGCGGACCTCATCGCCTATAACCACGGGGAGTACCGCGCGCTCGGGGAGTGTCTGGGGACGTTTGGCTTCTCCGTGCGGAAAAAGGATCACCGGCCTTCCGGAAGAGGCTGATACCGGAGCGGATTCGGAAAGGAAGAAGGCCCGGGGAGGATGCCGCGGGCACAGGATGACACAATGAGCAGGTTATATCTGGAATGCTATTCCGGCATCAGCGGGGATATGACGGTGGGCGCACTGCTGGACCTTGGCGCCGACCGGGACGAACTGAAACGGGTTCTGGCGACGGTGCCCTGCGGCGGTTTTACAGTGAAGATATCCACGGTGCAGAAATCGGCTGTTTCCGCGTGCGACTTCAACGTGGTCCTCGAGGAGGAGAACCACGACCATGACATGCTGTACCTGTACGGGGAGGATGCCGCGGACATTGCGGGGCATGCTATCGCATCGGACGGGCAGCAGGACAGGACATGCTGTCCGCATTCCCATGACCATCCGGAACATCCCCACGGGCAGCAGGACGGGGCACAGCATCATCACGGGGAAACGGATCCGGCGAAGGAACACTGCCACAGCCATGGGCACATACACCGGTCGCTTGAGGATATCCTCGCCATCATCGGCGGGACACAGATGAGCAGCGAAGCGAAGGAGCTGGCGGGCAGGATTTTCCAAATTCTCGCGAAAGCGGAGGCGGAGGTTCACGGTAAGCCCGTGAACGAGGTGCATTTCCACGAGGTCGGAGCGGTTGATTCCATTGTGGATATCATATCCATTGCCGTCTGTTACGATAGCCTGCGGAAGCAGGAAGGCATCACGGACGTCATCGTGCCCATTCTGTATGAAGGAAGGGGAACGGTGCGCACCCAGCACGGTCTGCTGCCGGTCCCGGTTCCGGCAGTGACGGCCATTGTGAGGGATTACGGGATCCGGATGCATCTCATGCCGGACCAGGGCGAGTTTGTGACGCCCACCGGCGCGGCTGCCGTGGCGGCACTCCGGACCGGGGATGAGCTTCCCGCGGAATTCAGGGTATTGCGGACCGGACTCGGCGCCGGCAAGAGAGATTACCGGCGGGCAGGCGTCCTGCGCGCGCTGCTGCTGGAGTGAAGGGATCAGCCGCGGCAGGAGTTCCCCGGAACTGCGCGGCAAAGACACGTGATTGGAATCAAGGGTAACGGACAAAGGGGATCAGGAAGAAATGTACGAGATCGATTATAAGTGGCAGGTTTATTACGACGAACGGAACCCGCACAAGCGTAAGGCGCTCCTTGCGGAGCTCTCCGGGGGCGAGGAGGAGCTTCCCGCAAATGACCTGCGCCGGAAGCTTTTTGACCGGCATTACAGGGACCTGGACAGGCAGCAGCCGATCGACCTGTATTTCCGCCACATGTTTGACCTGCTGGACCTGGGACGGCATGCACCTTTCCTTCCTTCCACCGCAATGAAGCGGATCCGCCGGGACCTCGACGGCTTCGGCTTCGACCTTATCGCGGACTACGGGGACGAGGGCAGGACCCTGCTGTACCACGAGCTGCGAAACGGCGTCACCCGGTACCTGTGGACCTGCACCTCCGACGACTACGGACGGGTGCTGGACATGATCAAGCTTCCCCTGCAGCAGAAAAAGAACCGCATGTCCGGCGACCTGAATGCCATGACGCATGACGTGGTGTCGCGCTACAAAACACAGCAGAAACCGCAGATTGCGGACGATATGGACCTGTTCGTCAGGGCGGCAGAGGATGCCTGGGCAGAGTTTGACGCAAAATATCAGAAGACGTCTGAGGATGACTGATTCCGAGGGCAGTAATGAGGTAAGCATGGAACTGCCGGCAGCTTTTATCAGCAGAATGAGGAACATGTTGGGAGAGGAAGCCCTGCAGAGCTTCCTCTCTTCTTATGACGGGGAGAGGACACAGGGCCTTCGGGTCAACCCGCTCAAAATCGCGCGGGAGGACTTCCTGCATATCGAGAATTTCCGGCTGAAGCCGGTTCCATGGGAGGAAAACGGCTTTTCCTACGGGGAGCCGGACCGGCCGGGCAGGTCCGTCCTGCATGAAGCGGGACTTTACTACATTCAGGAGCCGAGCGCCATGTCCGCCGCAGCGCTTTCCGGAGTACACCCCGGGGAGAAGATACTGGATCTGTGTGCGGCGCCGGGCGGCAAGTCGACCCAGCTCGCCGGCAGGATGGGAGGAAAGGGCCTGCTCGTCTCAAACGAGATCCACCCTGAGCGTGCGAAGATCCTCTCGCAGAATATCGAGCGGATGGGCGTCCGCAATGCGATTGTAACGAATGAAACCCCGCAGAATCTGGCGAAGAGGTTCCCGGGATTTTTCGACCGGATCCTCGTCGACGCGCCCTGCTCCGGGGAGGGGATGTTCCGCAAGGAGGAGCAGGCGCTCGCGATGTGGAGCGAGGAAAACGTCCGGAGCTGTGCGCTGCGGCAGCAGGAAATCCTGGAGCAGGCCGACCTGTGCCTGAAGCCGGGCGGGACGCTCGTCTATTCCACGTGCACGTTTGCGCCGGAGGAGGACGAGGAGACGATTGCAAGGTTCCTTGCGGTGCATCCCGGGTATACGCTTGTCAATCCTGCGGGGAGCCTCGGGGAGAAACGCATGGAGTGGGGCATGGACACCGGCCGGGCAGAGTGGTGCGCGCCTAAGGTGCACGGTGTTAAGATTCCGGATTCCGTCCGGGAGAGCCTTGTGCGGACGCTCCGGCTGTTCCCGCATCACCTGCGGGGCGAGGGACATTTTGCCGCCATGCTGCAAAAGGGCGGAACGCTCCTTGCGGAACCGGCAGGCGAAGGGCCTGCGGACAGCAGGTCCGGCAGCTGTCCGGCAGAGCGAAGCAGGGACAGGAAGAAGCGGAAAGACAGGATGCGGCAGGGTGCTGCTGCCGGTGCGAAGGGAAGGCCCGCGGGAGCGGCATCCCTTAAGGAAGCGGAAGGATTATGGCATGATTTTGCAGAAGCGGTGCTCCGGACGGACATCGCGGCGGAATGCGTCAGGGACAGCGCATCCCGTTTCCTGCTGTTCGGGGATGAGCTGTATCTCGAGCCCGGAGGACTGGACCTCACAGGGCTGAGGATCCTGCGTCCCGGGCTGCACCTGGGCCAGGTCCTGCGCGGGCGCTTCGAGCCGGACCATGCGCTTGCGATGACACTGCACGCCGCAGACGCGCTTCATACCTTTGACCTGAAGCAGGACATGCCGCAGTGCGCCGCCTATCTGCGGGGCGAGTCCTTCCCCTGCGATCCTGAATTGAAGGGCTGGATCCTTGTCACAGTGAACGGGTATTCCCTCGGCTGGGCGAAGGCTGCCGGCGGCATGCTGAAAAACCACTATCCCAGGGGACTCAGGAGACCTTATTGAGATGATTTATCTGGATCATGCGGCGACGGTGCCGATGCGGGAGGAAGCGCTGAAAGCCATGACAGCCGCGCTCCGGGAGGACTGGGGAAACGCAAGCCCCACCTATCCCATCGCGCAGAGGGCGAAAGCGCGCCTCGACGGGGCGAGGACTATCCTCGCGGACACTATTCACGCCGGGTGGCGGGAGCTCTTCTTCACAAGCGGCGGCACAGAGAGCGACAACTGGGCGCTCATCGGGACCGCGGAGGCCCTGAAGGAGAAGGGGAAGCATATCGTCGTGTCGGCGATCGAGCACCACGCGGTGCTGCATACCTGTGAATACCTGGAGAGCAGGGGTTTTGAGGTGACGCGGCTGCCGGCAGACGGGGAGGGGCTTGTGCGCCCGCATGACCTTGCGGCAGTACTCGATGCGAGACCCGATACGATCCTCGTCTCCCTCATGGCGGTAAACAATGAGATCGGAACCATTGAGCCCATCGACGTGTGCTGCAAATACGCCCATGATCACGGCGTCCTGTTCCACACGGACGCCGTGCAGGCGTACGGGAAGCTGCCGCTGTCCGTGGAGGAGGTCCCGGTGGATCTCTTAAGCGTCAGCGCACACAAAATCGGCGGCCCGAAGGGGATCGGCTTTCTGTACATCCGGAACGGCGTGCAGCCTCAGGCCCTGATCCACGGCGGGAGCCAGGAATCCGGGCGGCGCGCCGGCACGGAAAATGTTCCCGCAGCCGTCGGCTTCGCCGCAGCGGCGCAGGAAGCCATGGCCGAAATGCAGGAGGAGCAGGCGCGGGAAGCCGCGCTGCAGCAGTATTTCGCGGAGGGTCTGCACCGGCTTTTCGGAGATTACCGTGCAACCGGTAAGAAGGGAGATTTCCTGTGGAACGGGGCGCCCATAGGCCCCCGCAGGGCAGTGTCGAATCTTAGCATCTCGTTTCCGGGACTGGACACGCAGGCGCTGCTGATCAACCTGGACCTTGCGGGAATCTGCGCCTCCGGAGGATCCGCGTGCACGACCGGCGCAGTGGACCCCTCACACGTCATCACGGCCATCTGCCCTGATCCCGCTGTCGCAAGGGGGACGCTCCGGTTCACGCTGGGGCCGGAGAATACGAACAAAGAGATTGACACCGTACTGCGGGAGCTGAAGGCCATCACGGAGCGGATGAAAACGCTGTGACAAAAGGGCCCCTGCCGGCTGGACGGGCGTTACGGGGCATCTCCCCCGATGACAGGAAGCGAATCGTCATACTCGAACGAAACCGTTGAGACGGTTTCCTCCTGCCGGATGCGCCAGAACGTGCCATCGCCCTCTGCGGGGTCTGTCATGACAAGGCAGACGGCGAGGTCCTGTGTGTCGGACACCCGGATCTGCATCCGCAGTTCGTGACCTGCGGATGCATAGGAAACACTGCGCAGGGAAGCGGACGATCCGGAAATTCCGGAAACCTCACAAAAAAGCGCGGAATCCCCGAGGACAGAATCCAGGAGCCGGAAATATTCCTGCCGGTAGAGAGTCTTCCCCGTACGTGCATCCACAGGAGTAAGGCCGCCGGACCGGCTGCTGACCCGGATCCTGCCGGCAATTGCATCCTGCAGCAGGGCAAGACACTGCTGCTCCAGATTCCTCGCGTTGTAGTAGTCCTGCGTGCCGGTCTGGTACTTGTCGGAGAGCCGCTTGTCCGCACGGGCGCTGACAATGGAGAGCGACGAGAAGCTGATCAGGGTGATGACGAGGAAGACCAGGAGGATCAGCGACGCACCACCGGTTAAGGTGGGATTGACGCGTGTACGGGTATTTCTCACTGCGCGCCTCCCTTCCGGGCGGAGCCGGCCGCGGATTCCTGTCCTTCTTCCGATACAGAAGCATCTGCCTGTCCCGGCAGCGATACCCCATGACCGGAGTCAGAATCGGGCACAAAATAATAGACCGATTGGGTCAATATCTCTTTTCCTCCTGTCTCCAGGACCCGGATCCGCAGCCGGCGCATGGCTCCGGACGAGGTCTTCCCTTCTCCGGAGTTTTCCCGAAAGCTAAGCTGTGCCGTGAGATTGCCCGGGAGAGTCACAATAAATTGACCATATCGGTCATAGTTCTCACCCGTTCCCGTGCTGTACTGATTCCCCTCCTGCTGTGGATTGACCGGACTGTCTTCATCCGGATCCGGCCGCACGGAGAGTCCGGGATCCGCAGCTGTAAGGATCGCGAGTGTTTCCCCTGGGCCGCCCTCTGCCTCATAGAAGGCTTCCGCGGCATTCTGCATGAAGTGTGTGGCCGTGGTCTGCCCGGAGGAGGCGCGGCTGATCTTACGGGCAGCGACAAACAGGTCCACGCACACAATGCTGGTCAGGGCGAAAAGGAAGACCGTGATGATGAGCTCGGTGAGAAAGACCGAGGTGCTGCGGATCTTCGACGACTCCGCGACCAGCTCCCGCAGCGTACGGTTTGTGTCGCGCCGGAATGTTCCGGCGCCGGACTGCGCGGTATCCGATGGATTGTCATGGAAGTAAGGCAGCTTCAACAGTAGTTTCCTTTCCGGAAGGGAGTGTCAGTACGATCCGCAGGGTATCCGCACCCCACTGGCGGAGCTCCATCTTTTTCAGCTCCAGGATTTTCATGCCGGACGAGAGGCTGAAGTCGTGATTCCCCTCCTCTGTCATAAGCTCGCGCAAAGACCCGTCAAAGACATACAGGTAGGTGCAGTACTGCTTCCCATCGAGCTCCTCGTGCAGAATGAGTGCCTGTGTCCCGCCGAAGGAGCCCGTTGTGACACCGCCCTCGCGGCGGCTCTGCCGCAGCTTCTGGGAAAGATACGAGACTGCCGTCCGTTCCTCGTCGTTGGCGTGCATATCGTCGAGCACGCGGTGATAGGCACCGGACCCCATCGAAATCAGCAGCATCCCGATGATGAAAAAGAACGCGAACGTCAGCAGAACAAACAGGAAATCAAAGGAATGCCGCGTCTGAAAACCGTGCCTCACCGGCTGCCTCCTTTCCCGTCCTGCAGGTCGATGATGAAAAAGTCCGGACGGATATTGGACGCAATCGGCCGGTAGTCGACGAAGAAGAGATCCCTGTCATACGTCAGCCCGTAATGATCCTCCAGGTACTGAAGATCCGGCGGATAGCTTCCCTCGAGCGCGTAGCAGGACGTGATGTCCCACGACAGGGCATTCTCGAGCGCGTCGTGCTGGTCCTGCAGCGACTCCCTGCCCAGCACCCTGGTCCCGTAGATGAAAACAAGGATCCATGCCGCGAGGAACAGGACGGACAGGGCGAACGTATTTACTTTGCGGTGATGCCTGTGCCTGCTCATCATATCCTTCCTCAGCCAATGGTGCTCATGACGCCCATGAGGGGCAGAATGACGGACAGGAGGACGAGGCCGATCACGATGCTGAGCACGGCGACCATAGTCGGCTCGATGGAGCTCAGAACCCTCGTCATCGTGCGGCCCGACTCCTCCCGGTAATGATCGGCGATAAAGCCCATGATCTGATCGAGGCGCCCGGTGCGTGCGGCGACCTGGATCATGCTGGAATAAAACGCGGAGTACATGCCGGTCTGTACGAGAGCGTCCGCAAGGGAGCCTCCCGCCTGCACGAGATCCATGCAGGTGCGGACCTTCTGCAGGACGGCAGCGTTCGTGAGGATGCCGGAGGACAGGTACAGTGCCTTGTAGGGATCAATTCCCGCAGAGGTCGTCATCTGCATGGCGGACGAGAAGCGCTGCACGTCCAGCTTCCGGGCGAAATCCCTCGTCGGCGGAAACCATCCGAGAAATCTCCGGAACTGCCTTCTGCCCCATTCCGTGCGGGAGAACAGAACGTACAGAGCGGCGAAGACGGCAAAGAGCGCGATCAGCACGGCGTAGGAATTCACGAGAACATTGCTGACGTGCATCAGGACACCGGCAAAGCCTTCCATGGAGGCGCCAAGCTCATTGAATACCCGCTGGAACAGCGGCATCACGCGTGAAATGAGGACGATTACCACGGCGAACATCATGACGATCATGATGATGGGGTACGAGACCGCCTGGCGGATTGAGACCCTGAGGTCAGCTTCCCCTTCATAATAGTCTGCAAGAATTCCGGAGACCTCGTCGAGGTGACCGGTCTGCTCCGCCACCCGGAACAGCTCAATCACATAGGAAGGAAACAGTCCCGTCGAGGCAGCGGCAGCGGAAATTGTCTCACCCTTTTCCAGACCTGCAAGCAGACAATTCAGGGCCGGGACGAGGTCATTGTTTTCCTCATCGCGCAGCATGACCTGTGTCGCTTCATAGGGGGTAATGCCCGCGGCAAACAGCATGGCATACTGCTCGCAGATGTGAAACAGCTGCCCGTCGCCGAGCGGTTTTACGGTTTTGTTGCGTCGTCGTGTCATATTCCTCCCATGCCGGGCTGATACTTTGGGCCCTTATGACATCTTAGTACGAGTAGCAGACGCGGTAGTTGTCACTGCTCTGGATGAAGCTCTCGTATTTGCTGCGGCTCTCGCTGCTCGCGAGCGTCGGATCCATGAGTGACCAGTCCGTGCCGTCAAAACGGATAATGCCGTCGACCCAGCCGATCTCGGCCACATATGTCGTGATCCAGGCGTGATAGGCGGTTCCCGCATAGCCGATTTCCATCCGTGTCGGGATGCCCTGCGAGCGCAGCATGCAGGCCATGAGCGCCGCGTAATCGAAGCAGATCCCCTTTCCGGTGTCCAGCACCTCATCCACATCGGGCAGGTAATCGGACTGCACGGTTTTCGCCTCGTCCCAGTCGTAGGACACGTGATGGACGACGTAATCGAAGACGTTCGAGATCGCCTCGAGGTCACTGCTGCAGGGGTGACAGACCATGGCGCCGGTCTGCACCGCCTTTGTGTCCTTCGTAAACCACACATACTGGTTCGGATACAGGAACGGACCGAATGCGTCACTGAGGCGGACGGAGACGTCCGTGGAGTAGACCGTGGAGTACATGGTGTCCTTAATATTGGAATAAACGCCGATCGTGTAGGCGCCGTCCCCGCTCGAAAAGGGAAACACGCTCCAGCTGCCGTCCGTCGGGAGGTTATAGGTGTACGTAACCTGCTGCTCGTTCGTCACCTGAAGCTTCACCTTGCCGGAATCCCCGGTGTAGGAGGCGCTGAAATAACCGTCCGCGCTGTGTGAGAGATCCAGCGAAACATCGCTGCTGCCCAGAAGCCCGGTCCTGTCCCGCTTTGGCAGAAGGACCCGGGGCGTGCTGTCCCTCGTCCCCGCGACGGAGTAATCGGGCTCCGTGTAGGGAGCCTGCTTCGCACAGCCGGCAAGAAGCAGGGCAGCTGCCAGGACGATCCCGAGCCGGCATGCAGCCGGCGGTAATATTTTCGAACGGAACTTTTCTATCATATTGCGCTGCTTTCGGATGTCTGGCGGATCCCAAGTCCAAATCGCCTTCCGGGCAAGCCCTTACGAGCTCGCTCGTTGCCGATTTGGTATTTTGACCCTTATGTCATTATAAGGTATGAAGACCGAAAGTATCAAATTTAATGAAAAATGGTCTTGCGTGAAAGCGGCGGTTACGCTATAGTTGGTAACGTAACCGGAAACGTTACCAACACGATGACTGTACCATTGCCGGGCAAATTGATTCCTGCAGGGTGATCTGTTATACTTTTTCGGGCGGTGCCTGCGGATGCAGGCCCTCCTGCGCGGAATCCGCGAAACGGCTCTGTCGGGCGGCGGATCGTAAGGATACCGCGGGCGTGCGGGGGCACAGTACCCCGGGGCGCCAGTGGGAATGTCCCCGGGCTCTCCCGCAGGACACAATTCGAGTTGCCCGGATTTTCCATCCGGACAGAAAAGGAGCATATATGTCATTAGGAAACGTAGTAGTCGGACAGTCCGGCGGCCCCACGGCCGTCATCAATTCCTCCGTAGCAGGCGTTTACGTCGGTGCCAAGGCACAGGGCGCGAAGCATGTTTACGGTATGATTCACGGCATTGAGGGCTTCCTGCAGGACAAGCTCGTTGACCTCGACGAGTATCTGGCAGATCCCATGGGAGTCGAGCTGCTCAAGAGAACTCCTTCCGCATTCCTGGGTTCCTGCCGTTACAAGATGCCCAAGCCCGAGGGACATGAGGATGTCTATGAGAAGATCTTCCGGGTTATGGAGGAGCATGACATCGATACCCTGTTCTACGCAGGCGGCAATGACTCCATGGATACGGTCAAGATGCTGTCCGATTACGCGAAGGAGCACGGCAAGAAGCAGACATTCATGGGCGTTCCCAAGACCATCGATAACGATCTGCCGATCACGGACCACTGCCCCGGCTATGGTTCCGCTGCAAAATATATCGCAACTTCCTTAAAGGAAATCATCCGCGACAACGAGTCGTTCGGTGCTGAAAAGCCTACCATCGTTGTCACCGAGATCATGGGACGTGACGCAGGCTGGCTTACCGCGGCAGCTGCCCTTGCAAAGGGCGATGACTGCTCCGGCGTCGACGCCATCTATCTGCCTGAGCGCGTTTTCGACGTAGACAAATTCCTTGACAAGGTCGAGAAGCTTTCGAAGACAAAGAGATCCGTTGTGATCGCGGTTTCCGAGGGCCTCAAGCTCGCGGACGGCAGATATGCCTGCGAGCTCGGCGATGCCTCCGACAAGGTGGACGCGTTCGGACACAAGCAGCTGTCCGGCACGGCAACTGCCCTGTGCAAGCTCATCGGCGAGAGAACGGGCTGCAAGACCCGTCCCATCGAGTTCTCGACCCTGCAGAGAGCCGCAACCCATGTTGCATCCCTGACGGATATCAACGAGGCCTTCACCGCGGGTAAGATGGCAGCGGACGCTGCATCCGACGGTGAGACCGGCGAGATGGTCATTTTCAGGAGGGTCAACAAGGGGGACGAGCCTTACCGCATCGAGTTCTCGAAGTTCGACATTCATCAGATTGCAAACGGCGTGAAGAACGTTCCGGATGAGATGATCAACAGCGAGGGCGACAACGTGACAGACGCTTACGTCGCTTACGCAAGACCGCTCATCGAGGGCGAGCTGACACCCATCTGGGTAAACGGCACACCCCGCCATCTTGTGATGAAGGAACTGGCAGACTTCTGATCTGTATCCCTGTCCCGGCAATCCTTCCATCGGGATTGCCGGGATATTTTTATAACGCGGACAGCCCGCCCGGTGCGGGCAGAGAGGAGATTATGAAAACACAGCCTACCAACATGCAGAAGGACATCCTGGCGCTGAACATGGAAGATCAGCTGCAGGATATCGCAGGTGAGAAGTTCGGCAAGAGCATCAGCAGCTGCACGAACGAAGAGCTCTATTACGCGATCCTCGACTACACGAAGCGTCTGCTTGCGGTCACGGAGCGCAATACGGGCGAGAAGAAGATCTATTATATTTCCGCTGAGTTCCTCATCGGAAGGCTCCTGACCAACAACCTGATCAACCTGAAGATTTACGACCGCATGAAGGAGCTGCTGGAAAAGAACGGCAAAAACCTCGAAGAGATCGAGGAGGTGGAGCCTGAACCGAGCCTTGGCAACGGCGGACTCGGAAGACTTGCCGCGTGCTTTCTGGATTCCATCGCAACGCTCGGCCTGCCGGGCGAGGGCATCGGCCTGAACTACCATTACGGTCTGTTCCGCCAGGTGCTCGATGACCGTCTGCAGAAGGCTGTTCCGGATCCCTGGATCCGGCCCGATTCCTGGGAGACCCGCTCCGACGTTTCGTTTGACGTCTATTTCGGCAAGCGTAAGGTAACGTCCCGCATGTACGATATCGATGTCGTGGGCTACAACGCCGGCGTGAACAAGCTGCGCCTGTTCGACGTGGTATCCGTCGATGACTCCCTTGTGAAGGAAGGCATCTCGTTCGACAAGGACGAAATCGAGAAGAACCTTACCCTGTTCCTGTATCCGGATGACTCCGACGAGAAGGGCAGGCTCCTGCGTATCTACCAGGAGTATTTCATGACCTCCAATGCCGCACAGTGGATTCTGCGCGAGATGAAGGCAAAGCAGTATGACCTGCGCCGTCTCTACGAGCACGCGGTCATCCAGATCAACGATACGCACCCGACGCTTGTTATTCCGGAGCTCATCCGCATTCTCACCGAGGACAAGGCCATGAGCATGGACGAGGCCATCAACGTGGTTTCGAAGACCTGCGCGTATACAAACCACACGATCCTCGCAGAGGCACTCGAGACCTGGCCGGTGGAATACCTCGAGAAGGTCGTTCCGCAGCTCATGCCGATCATTAAGGAGCTTGACAAGCGGATCAAGGCGAAATACACGGATCCCGACCTGTGGATTATCGACAAGGATAACCGTGTTCACATGGCCTACATCGATATCCATTACGGCTTCTCCATCAACGGCGTTGCCGCAATCCACACGGAGATCCTCAAGAACACCGAGCTCCACAAGTTCTACGAGATCTATCCGGACAAGTTCAACAACAAGACGAACGGCATCACGTTCCGCAGATGGCTCCTTTCCTGCAACCATGAGCTGTCCAACCTTCTGTCCGACACGATCACGGATGCCTACAAGAAGGACGCGAACCAGCTCGAGCGTCTTCTGGATTACAAAGAGGATGACATCATCCTTAACAAGCTCGACGCCATCAAGCAGAACAACAAGAGGAAGCTCGCCCGCTACATCGCGCAGCACGAGGGCGTACAGCTCGATCCGGACGGCATCTTCGACGTGCAGATCAAGCGTATGCACGAGTACAAGCGCCAGCAGATGAACGCGCTCTACATCATCCACAAGTACCTTGAGATCAAGGGCGGCAGGAAGCCTGTACGTCCGCTGAACTTCATCTTCGGCGCCAAGGCGGCCCCCGCGTATGTCATCGCGCAGGATATCATCCATGTGCTGCTGTGCCTGCAGGAGATCATTGACAAGGATCCCGATGTGAGTCCTTACATGCATCTCGTTTTCGTTACGAACTACAACGTGTCCTACGCCGAGAAGCTGATCCCCGCGTGCGAGGTTTCCGAGCAGATTTCCCTGGCTTCGAAGGAAGCGTCGGGTACGTCCAACATGAAGTTCATGCTCAACGGTGCCGTTACCCTCGGAACCGCGGACGGCGCGAACGTCGAGATTCATGACCTCGTCGGCGACGACAACATCTACATGTTCGGTGTGGACGCCGATACGGTCATTGACCATTATAAGAACGCGGATTACGTATCGAAGGATTACTACGATAAGAGCCCTGCCATCAAAGAGGCTGTTGACTTCCTTGTCGGACCCGAAATGCTGAAGGTTGGTCACAAGGAGAACCTCGAGCGTCTGTACAAGGACATCCTGAACAAGGACTGGTTCATGGCGCTCATCGACCTCGAGGACTACATCCGCGTGAAGGACAAAATGTTCGCGGATTACGAGGACCGCAGGAAGTGGAACCAGATGAGCCTGGTAAATATCGCAAAGGCCGGGTTCTTCTCCTCCGACCGTACCATTGAGGAGTATAATCGGGATATCTGGAAGCTCAGATAATCCCGCGAAAAAGTCAAAGATCCGGAAGGCGGAGCCTGCTGCCGCACGGCAGCGCCTTCCGGGCACCGGAACCGGGAGCCCTGTCTGCCAGGGCTCCCGGTTTCACTTTACGGAAAAAGGAACGGAGCCATGGATTTATTCGAATACATGCAGCAGCAGAACAGGGAGAAGGAGTCACCGCTCGCGGCGCGCCTTCGGCCGCGCACGCTCGACGAGGTCGTCGGCCAGCAGGACATCCTCGCTAAGGACAAGCTGCTGTACCGCGCGATCCTGGCCGACAAGCTGGGCTCCGTCATCTTCTACGGGCCTCCGGGGACGGGCAAGACGACGCTCGCCATGGTCATCGCCAATACGACGAAGGCTGAATTCAAGCAGATCAACGCAACGAGCGCCGGCAAGAAGGACATGGAGGACGTCATCCGCGAGGCGAAGGAGCTTGCCGGCGGCTACGGGAAGAAGACCATCCTGTTCATCGATGAGATTCACCGCTTCAACAAGGGCCAGCAGGACTACCTGCTCCCCTACGTCGAGGACGGAACGATCACGCTGATCGGCGCGACGACGGAAAATCCTTATTTCGAGGTGAATTCCGCGCTGATCTCGCGGTCCATGGTTTTCGAGCTCAGGCCCCTGTCTGCGGATGATATCCGGACGCTGATCCGCCGCGCGGTGTATGACGCGGAACGCGGCATGGGATCCTACCACGCGGCGATCGATGATGACGCCGCGGACTTCCTTGCGGACCTCTCGAACGGGGACGCACGGCACGCCCTGAACGCCGTCGAGCTTGCCGTGCTGACGACGCCCCGCGCACAGGACGGAATCATCCATATCACGCTGGATGTGGCGCGGGAGTGCATCCAGAAACGTGTTGCAAGATATGACAAAAAAGGTGATAATCACTACGATACGATTTCGGCTTTCATTAAAAGCATGCGCGGCTCCGATCCGGACGCCGCGGTTTACTACCTTGCGCGGATGATTGAAGCCGGCGAGGAGCCGGAATTCATCGCCCGCAGGATCATGATCTGCGCGGCGGAGGATGTGGGAAACGCGGACCCGAACGCGCTGCGCGTCGCAACGACGGCGTCGCTTGCCGCCGAGCGGATCGGCTGGCCGGAGTCGCAGATCATCCTGGCGCAGGCCTGCGAATATGTGGCGACCGCCCCGAAATCCAACACGGCGGCGGAATCCGTTTCGAAGGCGAGGGACCTGGTGCAGAGGACCGGCAGTCTCCCGATCCCGTCCTACCTGCAGGATGCCCACTATTCCCACGCGGGCGACCTCGGACACGGCATCGGCTACGAATATTCCCACGAGTATGAAAACCACTATTCCGGACAGCAGTACCTGCCGGATGCCGTGAAGACGCAGCAGCTGTACACACCGTCGGAAAACGGCTACGAGCAGCAGATCCGGCGGCACATGTACGCCCTGACCGGTGAGACGAAATACAATACCCCGGAGAGCGGACTGCGGGAGCGCGATACGGAAAACGGGAAACAGAAGGAACAGAATTCTCAATAGATTACCCGGAACAGATTCCGGGATCGATTATCACGGAGGAAACGGAAACCATGGCTGAGACAAACGCTGAGAAGGCATTAAGACTCCACGCACAGTGGAAGGGCAAGATTTCAACAGACGGCAAGGCACCGGTCAAGTCCCGCGAGGACCTGGCTCTCGCATACACACCGGGTGTCGCGGAGCCCTGCAAAAAGATCCATGAGGACCCGAAGCTTGCCTATACCTACACGCTGAAGCAGAATACGATCGCCGTCGTTTCCGACGGCTCGGCGGTGCTGGGCCTTGGCAACATCGGACCGGAGGCTGCCATGCCCGTCATGGAGGGCAAGGCGGTGCTGTTCAAGGAATTCGGCGGTGTGAACGCCTTCCCCATCTGCCTGAAGACGCAGGACGTCGATGAGATCGTCGAGACCGTGCAGCGCCTCGAGCCCACGTTCGGCGGCATCAACCTGGAGGATATTTCCGCGCCGCGCTGCTTCGAAATCGAGAAGCGCCTCAAGGAGACCATGAACATCCCGGTCTTCCATGACGATCAGCACGGCACGGCCATCATTGTGCTCGCGGGCGTCATCAACGCGCTCAAGGTCATCGGCTATAAGAAGACAGAGGACTGCAGGATCGTCGTGAACGGCTCCGGCGCGGCCGGCATCGCCATCTCGAAGCTCCTGCTGCGCTACGGGTTCAGGCATCTGATTCTGTGCGACTCGAAGGGCATTGTCTCGAAAGACCGTGAGAACCTCAACTGGATCAAGAAGGAAATGCTCGAGGTGACAAACCTCGACAACCGCACCGGGAGCCTCGCCGACGCGCTCGTCGGAGCCGATATCTTCATCGGCGTATCCGCGCCCGGCATCGTGACGGAGCAGATGGTGCAGTCCATGAATCAGGACCCCGTCATTTTCGCCATGGCAAACCCTGTTCCCGAGATCATGCCCGACCTTGCGAAGAAGGCCGGCGCGCGCATCGTCGGCACAGGACGCTCCGACTTCCCGAATCAGGTCAACAACGTCCTGGTATTCCCCGGCATCTTCCGCGGCGCCCTCGAGGGGAAGGCACGCCAGATCACCGAGGACATGAAGCTCGCCGCGGCGAAGGGCCTCGCCTCCGTCATTCCGGATTCCGAGCTGTCAGAGGACAACATTCTGCCGGAGGCCTTCAATCCGGTGGTCGCGGACGTTGTCTCCAAAGCGGTCATGGACAATATCACAGATGACAACCGGCTGTTCTGAGACCCTATGGAATCACCGATTGCTGTATTCAAACTCATTATCCTGTATATGCTGGACCGGGCGGGCGGCCCCATCGCCATGCCGCAGATCTCCGCGTTCCTCCTCGAGAACGGCTACACGGATTTCAACTCCCTGTTCAACACCTATGCCAGCATCGTGGCAAACGGCTTCGTCACCTCGAAGGAAGAGGGAGACAAGACGTTCCTGACCATCACGGAGGAGGGCCGCAATGCCCTCCGGTATTTCGGCAGCGAGATCTCGAAGGAGACGTGCCGCCAAATCGAGGAGTTCCTGCGCGACAACGGCCGGGAGATCCGCAACGACGAGGACATCATCGCGGAATATTACCGTTCGACCTACGGCGGCTATATGGCGCACCTCGTTGTCCGTGACAAGCGTGAGCCCATGCTGGAAATCAGCCTCTCCGTTCCGGATGAGGAATCCGCAAAGGCCGTCACAGCCGGCTGGAAAGACAAAAGCGCGGATATTTACCGCATGATCCTGGAACAGCTCTACTGAAAAAGCGGGGCTGTTCCGGCCTTTTTTCTGTTTTTTGTTGATTTTGTAAAATCCCTGCCTTATAATCACGGCATAAGCGATGACACAGACGGTTTCGTCAGACAGTTTGGTCACATCACGATTCGCTTTCGCTTTTTCAACAAGATTCGTTACGTTTCCATGAATACAACTGATATCTGACCGGAAGGCCTCAGGGTATGTACTTGACAGCCCTGCGTTTTTTCTGTTTCCGGACTCCGGATGGAGCCCGCAATCCAATCGAATGCTGTTTTCCAACACTTTTCCAATGAGAGAGGAAATTTCATATGACAAAACAGATGTATGAGTCTCTTGGCGTTGCAGATCTCAAGGATATCGCCAGAAGACGCGGAATCCGGCTGCCCTCCGGCGCGCGCAAGGCCGAGATCGTCGACCTGATGCTGACGCAGGACGCTGCGGACGCTGCCGCGGCATCCCGTGCACCGAAAAAGCCCGCTGCGGATACGGCAGCAGCAGCTCCTGCCCCTGCCGCGGCAGGCTCCGGGCACCAGGAGAGGACATCCCGCGGACCCCGCAGGGAGGAAAGTTCCGCTTCAGCCGCAAGGGGCGATCGAAGGGACAGGTCTCACGCGGCACCTGCTGCGGAGACTTCCGGCGCGGCGGAGACAGCTTCGCCCGCGGAAGGGAGGGCTTCGGGGGAGCCGGCCCGGACAGACCGCACCGGCAGACACAAGAAGGTTGTCCGCCGCGTTGTGAAGCGGGGCGGAGCCCCTGCGGCAGCAGCCGGGGAGGCAGCTTCCGCAACGGCGGCACCCGCGGAGCAGGCACCCGCAGCGGAAGATGCACGCCTGCAGGAGAGGGAGCTGAGGGCTTCCGAGCCCGCCGCGCCGCAGGAAAGCGGAGCGGCAGCAGGCAGTGCTGGCCGCACGAGCCTGGACGATCAGTACGCGCGCCGCGGTATCCAGCGCCCGGACACGCCCATCGTACACAAGAACGAGTTCAATAAGGAGCTCGACTCGGGCGAGATGGCGCACGGCATCCTCGAGGTCATGGCAGACGGCTATGGCTTCATCCGCTCCGCCAACTACATGCCCGGCGAAAACGACGTCTATGTGGCACCCAGCCAGATCCGCCGCTTCAATCTCAAGAAGGGCGATATCATCGAGGGCAACATCCGCATCCGCACCCAGGGGGAGAAATTCTCCGCCCTGCTGTTTGTCAAGAGCGTCAACGGAGAGGACCCGGAGCAGGCGAAGAACCGCTTCAACTTCGAGGATATGACGCCGATTTTCCCCGATGAGCGCATCCGGCTTGAGAAGCCCGGCGCGTCGGTCGCCATGCGCGTCATGGACCTGATGTGCCCTGTCGGCAAGGGGCAGAGAGGCATGATCGTCTCGCCGCCGAAGGCCGGCAAAACCACGCTGGTGAAGGAGGTTGCGCGCTCCGTCACCGTCAATAATCCGGAGATCCACCTCATCATCCTGCTCATCGACGAGCGTCCCGAGGAGGTGACGGATATCCGGGAAGCAATCGGCGGACCGAACGTCGAGGTTATTTATTCCACATTTGACGAGACGCCCGAGCACCACAAGAAGGTTTCGGAGATGGTCATCGAGCGCGCGAAGCGCCTCGTGGAGCAGAAGAAGGACGTCATGATCCTGCTGGATTCCATCACGAGACTGACGAGAGCCTATAACCTGACGGAGCCCTCGTCCGGACGCACGCTGTCCGGCGGTCTCGACCCCGCGGCACTCCATATGCCCAAGCGCTTCTTCGGCGCGGCCCGCAACATGCGGGAGGGCGGCTCGCTCACCATCCTGGCAACGGCCCTCATTGAGACCGGCTCCAAGATGGACGACGTCGTGTACGAGGAATTCAAGGGAACCGGCAACATGGAAATGATCCTGGACCGCAAGCTGTCCGAGCGTCGGATCTTCCCCGCCATCGACATCGCGAAATCCGGCACCCGCCGCGACGACCTGCTGCTGACGCCGGACGAGATGGACGCCGTCTCCACGCTGCGGCGTGCCTTCATCGGGGCGAAATCCGAGGAAGCGACGAACCAGGTGCTCGACCTCTTCGCCCGCACGAAGACGAACGGCGAATTCGTCAACATGGTACGCAAGATCCGCTGGACATTCTGAGGTCAGTCAAGGGTCTGTTTTGCCGTATTGGAAATTTTCAGCGCCGGCATCCGGAAATGACACAGGGGCGAAAGTGCTCAAACCGGTGACAGGCAGGCTTGTACGGACCTGCCCGAAAGACAGTACGTGGCCGGGATCCTTATGGCATATAATAAAAGCAGGTACTAATTGCAAATTTGATTGGTTTTATGATTGAAATTCGTGAGCGCCTGGGGTAGACTATAGCTGTAATAAAGACGAGTATACCCGGAGTCGGGTAAGGGGGACTCAGGATGAAGAACTGGAAGAAAGGACTTGCGGCAGTCGCACTCTCCGCGGTCATGCTGGTTATGACAGCGTGCGGGAAGTCGGCGGCGGTTGATGAGAGCGCGGTATCCCGCGCACAGGACGACCACAGCGACGTCCACTACATTGATGAGAACGCCATCGCCCTGGCGGGTTCGGCAGAGACCACGAACGGCGCGGCAGCGGCACAGGCGGCACTGGCACTCGTCAACGAGCAGCGCGCGGCGGCAGGCGAGGCACCGCTCACCTGGAGCCAGGGACTTGCCAACGCGGCAATGGTCCGGGCATCCGAGTGCGAGAGAAGCTTCTCCCACACGAGGCCGGACGGCACCGACTGGTGGACCGTCAACAGCGACCTGATGTACGGCGAGAACCTCGCGTACAACTACTATGACGCCGGCAGCGTCGTATCCGCCTGGATGGCCTCCCCCGGACACAAGGCCAACATCCTCAACGCAGGCTACGCAACCGTCGGAATTGCCGTTTACCAGACCTCGAACGGCGCATGGTACTGGGCTGAGGAGTTCGGATACTAATCCGGAGCCGTAAAAAGTCAGGCCAATGGATCAGTGATATACAGAAACCCTCCCGGAATGAAACCTCCGGGAGGGTTTTTCAGTACCGACAGACAAATAACTCCTGCCTCTGTCCGGATCACCCCGAACAGAGGCAGGAGTTTTCGATGGAACAGGATAAGACCAGGGGCGGGGTAACACCGCCGGGCGGCTTGCTGTCAGCTCAGTTCCGAGGGCCTGGCCACCTCATAGCTGCTCCAGGAACCGAGGGAGGAAGCTCCGGTCAGATCCGCTTCCGTGGAATAGGAGCTGACGGTGACCGTAAAGCTGCCGGTTCCCTTCACGTAGACGGTACCGTCTGTTCCCTTGATGGTGACGGTTCTGCCGCTGGCATCCTGAATGGTGCCTGCATTATACAGATTCGTGAGCGTACTGTCACCGGTCACAATCCAGGTGGAGCCGCTCCCGATGGTAAGGCTGCAATACCCGTCTCCGCCATTACCCGCGCTGGACTCGTCATCAACGACAGCGCCCTTCAGCGTGCTGCTGCCGACCATGTAGAAGTCCAGCTGGCTGATGGAATCCCAGATGACATCGCCTTCCATATCCTGATCAATTGCGGTGAAGCTGCAGTCAGCCCCGTTCGAGCCCTCACTCCCCCAGCCGCGCGCATTGGAGTTGCCGGTGCACTTCAGGAAGAAATCATTTTCGTCCGCGTACGTTATATCGACGTCGTTCAGGATGAAGGTGGACTCGGTGTTCGTCGTGTAGAACATGCCGCCGTTTTTCGCCGTCAGCGTGCCGCCCTGCATCTCGAACGTGCTGTTGCCGACCTCGGAGTCGCCGGACATGCTCTGGTACAGGATAACGTTCCAGGTGCAGTCGTTCTGCTCGTTGTTAGGCATATCGCCCGTCAGGTCACAGTCGAAGAGGCGGATGGAATTGAGACCCTCGATGCAGACCGCTTCCGACCCGTTGGCCGTAAGGTCCGCGTCATGGATCGAGATATCCGCCGTGGAGTAGACGGCGGGTGATCCGGTGCCATTTGAGGTGTAGGAGCCACCGTCCACGACCATCGTTCCGCCGCCCCGGTCGCTGCGGACTGCCGCGGAGGATTCTCCGGCGGTTGTCACCGTGTCGTCATACGCGTACAGGGTTCCGCCGCCTGCCACATGGATGCCGCCGGATGTATCCTGACGGGTGGTGATCGTCGTATCCGCGACATAGGTCGTGGAATTCTCCCCATAGGAGAAGACGCCGGCGCCGCCTTTGGAGTCCGTGGTGATGGTGCTGTCCGAGAGATATGTCGTGCCGTCAGTTGTCAGCACGGTGGCTCCGACCCCGTAGAAGCTGGAATTGTCTCCGCCGGTGCTGTCATCGGAGGTGCGGCTGACCGTGAGACCGGAGAGTGACGCCGTCGCTTTGCTGTCCACGAGGATTGCTTCCTCATCCGTTCCGGTGGAATCAATGGTCTTCCCGCTGAGCGCTGTGTCGGTGGAAATCTCGTTGTCACTGGAATAGGAGATATCCGACTGCGACTGCCCGCCGCCGGGGCCTCCGGGACCACCCTGACCGCCGGGGCCGCCGGGACCTCCCTGCCCATCAGGCCCGCCTTCTCCATCCGGCATCTCCGGGGGCTGGGATCCGTCCTCCGGGGCAGCGCCATCCGGCTTTTCCGGCAGCTGCCCGTCGGAATCCTGCGAACCGGAATCTGAAGATGAATCCGATTCGGACGCGTCTTCGGATACCGCTTCTGACGAAGACTGTGCGGCTTCATTACCGCCCGTTCCGCAGCCGGTAATCGCTGCGGATAATGCAAGTGTCATGCCCAGCATCACAATCAGGGTTCTTTTCTTCATAATCATGTCCTTTCCGGATCAGCTGATCCTCTGAAATTTCCGAAAACTGTTGTATCTCATATCTGATGGTCTGAAGTATAGAGCCATACCCTTAAGGGAACCTTAATGCAGGCATCTTTATATGCTGCCTGCCTTCCTGAAGGGTCCGGAAAGTGAACCGCAATGAAATAATTATAATGACCATAATAGTCAAAAGTCTGAATTTACGCGGTTTTCGTGCCTGCATGCTCACCGGATTCCCGGTTGACCGGAACCGAAAATATGGCTGTAGAGACCCTCTGTGCATTTTTGAAATCGACCGGAACAGATAATAAATATCCGGCGTGTCCACGCTGCCGGGAACAACAGTTGACTAAAGCAATCATTTCGTTGACCGATTTCGTTGTCAAAACAACGGCTGCAGAAAAAATATTTACCCTGATAGTCAAAAAAGTACTTGCACAATCCAAAAGATGTGTTATAGTAAGGATGTCCTGCAGGAGTCCAGGGATTGGACGAGACGCAGGATGAACCAAAGCCAACCCAATGACTGAATAAGTCAATCCTACCCTTACAAAGGCCACCCGGGACGCTCATTCCGGGTGGCTATCTTTTTGCTGAATGCGAACCAGGGCGGTGATCTGCAGCTGCTGCGGCTGACTGAAACGAGCCCCGGGCAGACTCGCAATTGGAAGATTTCAATAGCACAATCCGATCAGTCAATGAGCGAACCACAAGATCTTGAGCTTTATATCTGACTGAAACCACAATTCAACCGTCAATATTCACGAAAAATTTTTCTTGTTGACCATCCATGTCAATCCTATGTTATGATAGTCGAGAGTACATTCAGGCGTACTATGCCCATTTGACTTAAACGGACGATTCATTTTGCTTTCTGGTCAATGATATTTGATCGATATGTGATTATGGATGTGACTGCCCTGCCGGCAGCACACAAACGACCGGAACAGACAATGAAAAAGGACACTCGGAAAATGAAAAAAAGATTTGTCCAGACAATTGTTATGACAGCGGCGATGGCGGCAACGATTTTCAGCGGGATGCCTTCCATCGGCGTTTCGGCCGCCAATACATCGGCTGCTTCGACACAGACTCCCTCTGCGGCAGCCACGGAGAGTGCGGCGGCGGAGCAGACCACCTCTCCTGAGCAGGTGAAGGAGAATACCGCTTCTTCCTCTGGCGTTTCCTCCAGCGAGACGAAGAATCCCGTGATCGAGGAGGAAGGCAGCGCCGACGATCCGGAGGAGGAGACCGAGACCTCGTTCGAGGACCTGGGGGATCATTCCACGGAAACGCATGAAATCAGAAACAACCAGGCTGCCGAGAAGGTCGCCTATACCGTTGTCGATGAGAATGGCAGACAGCTGGAGGAAGGAACCCGCAAAATCGGCGGGGACGGACAGGGAACCGTAACCTTTAGCCGCTCCACGTTCGTTGATCCGGAGTATGAATTCGAGTACATCACGATCGAGGACAATTTCTACAGCGGCGAGCACTTCGACGGGCTCGTCCTGTACAACGAGCAGGAGTCGAACGGAAGTGAGACCGCGGAAGACGGCAGCACGAATGAATACCTGACCACCTTTACGAAATATGCCGAGGTAAACGGCGGCGGCTCCGACTATCTGGAGACGGCAGCGGATCTTACCGGTGACAACGATACGCTCGATGTGACCATTCACGTCAAGGCAAGCGAGTCGGAGAAGGTCATAGCCAAGAGGGTGCCGCTCCGTGTTTCCTACAAGTGCGGCAGCACGGCAGTGCCTATCGAAGCCAAGCTGAAAAACATCGGAACGAACGGACTGGATCTCACCACCGGACCGGAAGCGGAGGGCTACTCCTATGACTACGCGACCGTAAACGGGCAGAAGGCGGACTTTATCCAGAAGGTAATCGAGGACGTGACCGATGATGACGGAAACAGGGTCCATCTCACGTACTACACCTATACAGCCGGCGACGGTGAGGCGGTGGATGTGACCGATTACAAAAAGGCACTGAAGCTCGTCTTCCATTATAAGAGCGAGGACGGAGCGGGCAGCGGCACCTTCACGGCTGACTATGTCGACCGCGACGGCAATACCGTCCGGGATTCCGAAACGCTTGAGGTCACGAAGCAGACAAGTCTCGTCCGGCTGGCTCCGCAGATCGAGGGCTATACCTACGCAAGGCAAGCAACGATTGAAACAGAGGACGGCACGGAATCCGTCACGCGGATCGCACCCGGAAAATATTACAACGGCGATGAGTGGGTGACACTCGGGCAGGATGCCACGATCACGTTCGTCTATCTGACGGACGAAGAAGCACAGGCTGAGGAGGAGCAGAGCTATACCTTCACCGCACACTATGTGGACGCGAAGGGCGATGACCTGCAGGAGCCCGAAACTCTCACGGTTGAGGACGCGGACCACGTGCTGGATTTCACGGCGGGTTCCCCTGACATTCCTTCCTTCGAAGGCTATACGTTCCAGAAGGTAAGGCTCGGAAGGCGCGAGCTCACCGCCCTGTCACGGACAGACGAGGGCGCCGCCTACTACACAACGATTGCAGGGAAAAATTATTACCTGAGAAGGGACGCGGATTTCTACTTCATCTACACGCTGGATGAGGAGACCATCAATCTGCAGGACGGCTTCCGCGCCGAGATATCGGACGGAACCATTGTCCTTGCCAAGCTGGCAGACCCCGAGGCGGTTCCCGCCAATACGAAGTTCCGCGTGCAGGAGGTGACGGACGGGGAGATCTTCGACAAGTACCTCGCTGCCCTGCAGGCCTATAATCCTGACGCCGGCTACACGGCGCATAACACGCTCCTGTATGATATCGCGTTCTTCAACGGCGGAAAGGAAATCGAGCCTGCGGAGGGAAGCGTGGACATCACGATGAACCTCTCCGATGAAAAGCTCGGTGCGATCGGCGCCTCCTCCACGGACGAGCTTGCCGTGAACCACCTGCCGCTCTCGTCGTCCGCGAAGGAATCCGCGGACACGACGCTCGCTGCCGATTTCACCGAGGATGACGTCAGCGTAGAGAACGTCGATTCCAGCAGTGTCACCGGCAACGCTGTCTCATTTACGCTGGACAGCCTGTCCGTTGCGTCGGTGTACAACTACAAAAGGGGAGAGGATGGAAAAACGACGACAGAAGCTGATAAGACCGAACTCAATCCGACTTCGTCTTCTGACCTTACGGCCTTTGTAGAGGAGGCGACAATTGGCCAAAATGCAAGCGAATCTAATGATAAGAAAACATGGACCATCACGGATCCGAATTCGCCGGTAACCATCACACTGAAATTCCTGAGCGGGAAATACTATCAGTTCCTGACTAATACTGATGGAAAGGAAGAATCTTACTATAATCTGCCTGACGGATTTACCGCCAATGACGCTAAAGGAATTGTTTATAAAAATTCTAGTACCACCACAACAGATGCAAGTTCAACCAATACCACAGACGGATCAAGCTATGAAATAAAGGACAACGTTCTGAAGGTGTATCTGAAGCCAGAAACACTGACTACGGACGCTACGAATAGCGATCAGAAATCCTTCACCATTCCGGTAACAGGCAAGATCGACAACGGCACGAGCGCACTGGATTTCAATGGAAGCGCGGCAGGAAATACGGATCAGAGAATTGTCAAGAACATCAAGTTTGCGAATGATCAGTCGACGTCGGTCAGCGGTTCAATCACCTGGAAGGATCCGAATGACAAGAAGCCGTCCGCGATCACGGTGAAGCTGTATCAGGAGGGAAATACCACGGCACTTCGTTCGGTATCCGTCGGAGAGCAGGATGGGTGGAAATATTCCTTCACGAATCTTGCGAAAAATGACGCGTCCAGCAATCCGATTCGCTATACGGTTACGACCAACAGTGTCTCCGGATTCTCGGTTTCGCAGACAAAGGGTGATCCGTACAGCTTCACCTACACGGCGAACTCTTCCGGCAGCTCGGATTCGTCGAGCGATACGCAGAAGCTGTCCGTGAAGGTGACCTGGAGCGACAGCAACAACAAGTACAAGATCCGGCCGGAGAGTGTCAATGTGGATCTGCTCCGGGACGGCGAGACGGTCGAGAGCGCAACGCTCGATGCGTCCAACCACTGGACCACCTACTGGAAGGAAATGCCGAAGAAGGATGAGAACGGTGAGGACTACATTTACACGGTAGCGCAGTCGAACCTTCCGGAAGCGTATACGGAAGCTGTTTCCGGCACGAAGAACTTCACAATCACGAACAAGCTCTCGACCGAGGCGGTGACAGCCGCGAAGGAAGCGGCTGCTGCGGCGGAGAAGGCGAGCAAGACGGCAGCGGCGAAGGCGGCGAAGTACGCTGTAACCGGTAAGGTGAGCTGGGAGGACAACGACAACGCCGGAGGGCAGAGGCCGGAGTTCGTCATTGTGCACCTGTTTGCGGGTGAGAAGGAGATCGCGGCCCTTCCCGCGAGCGAGGAGACGAAGTGGGAATACGATTTCCTGCAGGTTCCGAAGTATGATGAGAACGGTGACATCATCAGCTACAAGCTGACGGAGGATCCGGTAGCCGGATATAAGTCCAAGGTTGTGGCGACGAGGAGCTCGGAGGCCATTAAGTTCACCGTGACGAATTCGCTGGGTGACGGCTCTGCCTCCGGCAGCTCCGGATCAGGCTCCTCTGACCGGAATGGCGTGAGCGGAGGCTCCTCCGGCGGCTCTGGCAGCTCCGGCGACGGCCGGGGTTCGTCCGGCACACGCAATCACGGGAGTGACGCGACGGGCGATAACTCTCATATGACAGTATACGGTATCATCCTGGCGCTGGCAGGCGTGGCGCTGATCGCGTGGTTTTTCGCGCAGCGCCGCAGGAAGTCGACGGCGGCAGCGATGGGCGATATCGCAGCCGAGGACGCGGCGGATGATGCTTATACTGACTCCTACGTGTCTAATGCGGATGATGCAGATTATGTATCGGAAGGCATGGAGGCGGCGGATCCCCAAAGTGAAGCTGTGGCAGCCGGGACTGGTTCGGACGAAGCAGACGAATCCTATCCCGGCGAGGCAGGCGAAGCTTCCTCCTATGAGGATGAACCCGCTGCGGAAGCCGGGAGCGGTCTTAAGATGATGACGCTCGGCGGCGAGGAACCGGATGACAATCCGGCAAGGCATCAGGAGAACGATCAGTATGACGCGGATGATGTCCTGAACGGAGAGGTGGAAATCCCCGTCGGCCCGGACCGTTCATGAAGACCGTTCGATGTAACGTAATATAACATTCAGGATTTCCCATATTCCGGAGCATGCGCCGCGGGATATGGGAAATTTGCGGCATAAGGGTCATAAGTACAAATCGAGGGCGAGCTTGCCCGAGTGCCGGTTTGTATGCGGGATCCGCCAAGCATCCGAAAGCAGCGCAAAGCAAAGAGTATCAATGCGGGATCAGGGTACGTTTCAGGAACAACTGCATGCGGCACAGACGCTGGAGGACGGGGAGCTGCCGGCGTTTGAGACGGCGGAGCCGGTCGATGCGGATCTGCTCGCGGAGCTTGTGGATGCCGACGTGCCGGAGGAGGACGCGGAGAACGCAGCGGAAGCGGCAGCATCGGCGGATCGGGAAACGGAGGCCTCCGCGTTATATTCCGCTGCAAGCAGGGATGTCACCGCAAAGGGTGCCGGCTCCGCGACAGGAACTGCAAGGTATGGAACCCCCAAAGCGGAGCCTGTCAGAAACAGCAATGCACAGGTAAGCACGGGCCTTAGCCGGATCGCGATCGGGGCGGCGCTGTCACTGATCGCGCTCTGTGCGGTGGTGACGGGAGCGGTTCTCGTCGGCAGGCAGAGCCTTACAATGCCGGTACTCGTAATAGCTGCACTGGTGTTCATTATCGCGGGCTATACGGGCGTTGCCTTCCTGTACCGGGGATTTGAAGCGTTATTTGAGGAGCGGGAGGGCGCAGTCACCGGCGCGATCCGGGACCGGCGCCTCAAGGGCATCCGCGGTGTCAGCCGTGAGCAGATTGAGAAAAAGGCCAGGATCCACGGCTTCCGGCGGATTTCCGGCGGACTGCTCACGAAGTCCGTGACATCGTTTCCGAAGCTGCGGATTCATTACTACATTCAGTACATCGAAACGGACGAGGACTTCGAGACGGTCATTGAGCGGCAGACGGACCTTCTCCGCTTGAGGAAGAGCCCGCGCTTTGGCAGCCGGTGCCTCATCCTGTTCCTGGAAAGTCCGGCTCTGTCGGCGGAAGACCGCGATACCGCAAAGTCATCCGCGGCAGGTCGGGCCGAGGCGGAGGCGGTGCTGCCGATCGCGGAGCTCCTCGTCCTTCCGGTGCCGGTCGACGGGCTCAATCACGCCGCCTTCTACACAGATGCCGCAGCCCGCGACCCGCGCTCCCTCTATACCTGCGCCATCCGCATGCTGCGCGGGATCACTTCCTGAAGCCTCGGTCACTTTGTACAAAATCAACAATCAATTTTCGTGCAAACCTGCCAAACTTGAAAAATTGCAACAAAGTCATCTTGCAAACCTTACAAAAGGTGCTATATTGAATTCAGTTCCGGAAACGTTACCGATACCGATACCGGAAACGTTTCTGGCTATCCGGTCACACCGGGTGATTCAATTGATTGGTGGGGTTCACACTTCACACAAAAGGAGAGGAAAAGGTTTATGAAGAAAAGAGTATTGAGTGTTGTTCTTAGTACTGCAATGGTTTCTGCAATCCTTGCAGGCTGCGGATCTTCTTCCGATACCGCTGCTACAACGGCTGCAACCACTGCAGCGACCGAAGCTGCAGCTGATGCCGCGACTGAGGCTGCTGCGGACGCCGCAACCGAGGCAGCGACTGAGGCTGCTGCAGACGGCGAGATCAACGGCGGAAGGGTTTACCTGTTAAACTTCAAGCCTGAGACCGATGAGGCCTGGCAGGAGCTGGCAGATACCTATAACGGAATGGGCGGCAACGTAACTGTCCTGACAGCTGCAGACGGACAGTATTCCACAACCCAGCAGTCCGAGATGGCCAAGAGCGAGGCTCCTACCATCTTCAACATCGGCAACGCGACCGACGCTCAGACCTGGGCAGATTACACATACGATCTGAAGGGCTCCGATCTTTACAATCACGTAAGCGATCACTCCCTCGACATCATGGACGGCGACAAGGTTGCCGCTGTGGCGAACTGCTACGAGGCATACGGCATCATCTACAACAAGACCATCCTGAATGCTTACTGCACACTGGACGGCGCAAAGGTTTCCTCCCCGGATGACATCCAGGATTTCGATACCCTCAAGGCCGTTGCCGACGATATCAACAGCCGTGTGGATGAGCTGAACGAGGCTCTGGCAGGCAGCACATTCGACGGAACCGTAACCGAGGCATTCGCTTCCGCAGGTCTGGATGACGGCTCTTCCTGGAGATTCTCCGGACACCTTGCAAATATGCCTCTGTACTACGAGTTCAAGGATGACGGTCTTGAGGACCTGACAGCCGGCGAGCCCGAGATCAAGGGTACCTACCTTGACAACTACAAGAACGTATGGGATATGTACGTAAGTGATTCCGCCGCAGATCCCAAGACTCTCAACAGCGGCGCGTTGAACGCTGAGGCTGAGCTGGGTATGGGCGAAGCAGTCTTCTATCAGAATGGTGACTGGGAGTTCTCCGCTCTGACCAATCCTGACAACGGCTATCTCGTAACTGCAGAAGATCTCGACATGATGCCGATCTACTTCGGTGTTGATGACGCAAACGAAGGCCTCTGCGTAGGTACCGAGAACCACTGGGCAGTCAATGCAAAGTGCAGCCAGGAAGAGATCGACGCATCCCTTGCATTCCTGAACTGGGTTATCACCTCGGATGAGGGCCGCGATGCCGTTGTCAACGCAATGGGCCTGTCCGCTCCGTTCGATACCTTCACGGGCGACTATGAGCCGAAGAACGCTTTCGGTGCAAAGGCAAGCGAGTACATGAACGCAGGCAAGACCTCCGTTGCATGGAGCTTCAACGCTACTCCTAACGTAGATGACTGGAGAAAGGATGTTGTAACCGCTCTGACCGCTTACACGGACGGCTCCGGAGACTGGGACGGCGTCAAGACCGCGTTCGTAGACGGCTGGGCTAAGCAGTGGAAGCTCGCTCACGAGCAGTAATGGATAATGACGAACTGATCTAATGCTTATCAATCCGCAGCGAAAGTGAAATGATGAAAGCGGGATGGGTGAAATCGCAGATCCTGGTGCATTTGCTTCATCCACCCCGCTTATTTTATCCCCGGAGGCAGGTTAACCGCGGGATAAGACCGGATGAGCGTGTCACAGCCTCAATCCGGATTAAATCCGGGAATTCAGGATTTACCCTCCCTTAAGGCGGGGCGCATCGTCAGAAATCACCCCGCCGATTCTTAATAGCAACTGTTAAACACAAGAGCATCATTTTTTTACCGGAAAGGAACGGGCTGTTATGGAAAGAGCAATGAGAAAGTACTGGCCGCTGTTCGTACTGCCGACGATGATCGCCTTCACAATCGGCTTCATCGTTCCGTTTGTATACGGCATCTGGCTGTCATTCTGCAAGTTCACGACGGTGACGGATTTCAAGTTCGTCGGCCTGCAGAACTACACGAAGATCTTCGTGGTTAACGGGGAGGTCGACACGACGTTCCTGCACTCCCTGTGGTACACGACGCTGTTCACGGTGGTAACGGTTCTCATCATCAACGTGATTGCCTTTGTCATCGCCATGCTGCTGACGAAGGGCATCAAGGGCACGAACCTGTTCCGCACCGCGTTCTTCCTGCCGAACCTGATCGGCGGTATCGTTCTTTCCTACATCTGGCTGATGATTTTCAACAGCTTCCTCGCAAGGTATTCCAAGACGATCGTCAGCACCCAGTGGTACGCGTTCTGGGGTCTGGTTCTCGTCGTATGCTGGCAGCAGATCGGCTACATGATGATCATCTACATCGCCGGCATCCAGAACATTCCCGGCGACATCATCGAGGCGGCCAAGATCGACGGCGCCTCCGGCTGGCAGATGCTCCGTTACGTTACAATCCCCATGCTGATGCCGACCATCACGATCTGCTCGTTCCTGACCCTGACGAACGGCTTCAAGCTCTTCGACCAGAACCTGGCACTGACGGGCGGCAATCCGGGCAAGCTGTCCGAGCTGCTGGCCCTGAACATTTACGACACGATGTACGGCACAACCGGCTGGCAGGGCGTAGGTCAGGCGAAAGCCGTGATCTTCTTCATTCTGGTTGCATTCATCTCCGTTGCACAGAATAAGCTCACCACAGGGAAGGAGGTAGAGCAGTAATGGCTAAAGCGAGTGATAACGTTTCAACCGTAAGACGCGCAAAACACGGCGGTGTGCTGACCACCATCATGGCGGTCATCTGCTTCCTGTGGATCAGCCCGATCCTCGTGGTTATCCTGAACTCGTTCAAGAGGAAGGCGTATATCTTCAAGAACCCGTTCGGCATTTCGTCCCAGCCCCTTGCCTCCATCGGCTTTGAGAAGTGGCAGAAGGGCATTTCCAAGACATTCGTCGGCTTCCTGAATTACGCGAATGCCGTCAAGAAGACGAATTTCTTCCAGTGCTTCGGCTATTCCATCTTCATCACAGTGGCGTCGGTGTTCCTCATCGTGCTGTGCTGCTCCATGTGTGCCTGGTATATCGTGCGGGTGCACAATACCGCTACGAGAGCCATCTACCTGCTGTGTCTGTTTTCCATGATCGTTCCGTTCCAGATGGTCATGTTCACGCTCTCGAAGTTTGCGAATATCCTGCATCTGTCGAACCCGATCGGCATCACCATCGTTTATCTGGGCTTCGGCGCGGGACTTGCGGTCTTCATGTTTACGGGCTTCGTCAAGAGCGTGCCGCTCGAGATCGAGGAAGCTGCCATGATCGACGGCTGCACACCTCCCCAGACATATTTCCGGGTTGTCATGCCGATCATGAAGCCCACCATCATCACGGTGGCTATCCTCGACGCGATGTGGATCTGGAATGACTATCTGCTGCCGGCGCTGGTCCTGAATATCAACAAGTACAAGACCATCCCGATCGCGGTACAGTATCTGAAGCAGTCCCACGGACAGATCGACTGGGGCGCCATGATGGCGGTCCTGGTTCTGGCCATTATCCCGATCGTCGCATTCTACATCGCGGCGCAGAAATACATCATCGAGGGCGTTATGGCAGGCGCTGTGAAGGGCTGAGCGGCAGGAAGGATCCGGCAAAGAGTCCGGCATGTCCGGACAAAACGGATATTCTGACTACATGTGAGGGGCAGATCATTCCACGGAAGGTGGATGTGATCGGGAAGCCTGCGGGACGCAGGCAGACAGAGGTATATTGATGAAGAGAAAGTGCGGAGTCCTGCTCCCGGTGGCATCGCTGCCGTCGAAATACGGCATCGGATGCTTCTCGAAAGAGGCATATGATTTTGTGGATTTCCTGGCAAAGGGAGGCCAGTCCTACTGGCAGATTCTCCCGCTGGGACCGACCGGCTACGGCGATTCGCCCTATCAGTCGTTTTCCACGTTTGCGGGAAATCCTTATTTCATTGACCCGGAGGAGCTCATCAGGGCCGGCTACATCACGGCGAAGGAAGCGGATTCCGTCAACTTCGGAACGGACCCGGAGCATATCTGGTACAAGGAAGTCTACAACGGAAGGTTTCCGCTGCTTCGGAAGGCGTTCGAGAACAGTCCGTTCGCGCTGAACGTAAAGGCACCCTGGGACGGCGACGCCTATGATCAGGACCGCACGGATTTCGCGCAGTTCATTGAGGACAATAAGGCGTGGCTTCTGGACTACGCCCTGTACTCCGCCGTGAAGAACAAATTCAAGGGCAGGAGCTACATCGAGTGGGATGACGACATCCGCCTTCGCAGACCGGCGGCGATGAAGCGCTATACGAAGGAGCTCGCGGAGGAGATCCGCTTCTATGAGTTCCAGCAGTTCCTGTTCCAGCGCCAGTGGTTTGCCCTGAAGGACTACGCCAACCAGAAGGGCATTGAAATCATCGGAGATATTCCGATCTACGTTGCGTTTGACTCCGCAGACACCTGGAGCCATCCGGAGCTGTTCTGCCTGGATTCGAAGGGCTATCCGACGGTCGTTGCCGGCTGCCCTCCGGACGGGTTCTCCGCGACGGGGCAGCTGTGGGGCAACCCGATTTACCGCTGGGATTACCACAAGGAGACGGGCTTTGCCTGGTGGATCGAGCGCATCGGTCACTGCTTCCGCCTGTATGACGTCGTGCGGATTGATCACTTCCGCGGCTTCGACGAATATTACGCCATTCCCTACGGCGAGCCGACAGCGGAGCACGGCGAATGGCTCCCCGGACCCGGGTATGAGCTGTTCGCGGCCATCCGCAGGGCACTCGGCCCCAAGAAGATCATCGCCGAGGATCTCGGATATTTGACCAAATCGGTCATCCGACTGGTGAAGAAGACCGGCTATCCCGGCATGAAGGTGCTGCAGTTCGCCTTCGACTCCCGGGAGGCCTCGGACTACCTGCCGCACAATTACACGCACAACTGCGTGGTGTATACCGGCACGCATGACAATGAGACGATGCGCGGCTGGTACGAGCATGTAAACCGCAGGGACCGCCTGTTCGCGAAGAAATACGCCGCGGTCCGCAGCACGAAGAACGCCTCGTGGGATTTCATCCGCACAGCCATGATGAGCGTTGCGGACACCTGCATCATCCCGATGCAGGATTACCTGAATCTCGGGGATGAGGCGAGGATCAATACGCCCTCAACGCTCGGCGGCAACTGGATCTGGAGGATGGCTCCGGGCGTGTGCACGGACGAGCTCGCGGCGAAGATTTACGACATGGCCCATACCTACCGCAGGCTGTAGGACATTTACAGGCGGCGCGGACCGTGCTGCGCGGGTGTGGTAAGATATGACATAAGGGTCAAAAGTACCAAATCGCGGCGAGCAAGCTCGTACGAGCCTGCCGGTGCAGGTATAAAGGGGGAAAAGTTTCAACGGAGGAAAGCGTTCCGGACGAAACACTGAGGTTTCATGGCGGCAACTACGATCAAGGACATTGCAAAACGGTGCGGCGTCGGCGTCAGCACCGTTTCGCGCGCTTTAAACAATCATCCTGACATCAATCCCGAGACGAGGGAGAAGATCATGAAGGTGATCCAGGAGACGGGCTTTGTGCCGAACGATTCCGCGCGGTACCTTAAGCGCTCGGAATCCAATTCCATCGCACTCATGGTGAAGGGCATTTCAAACCCGTTCTTCACGAAGATGATCCGGGTTATCGAATCCTTTGTGCAGGAGAGGGGCTATACGACGATCCTGCGGCACGTCGACACGGGCGAGGACGAGGTCCTGTCCGCGCAGTCGCTCGTGAAGGAGCGCCGTCTCAAGGGCATCGTGTTTCTGGGCGGCAATTTCATTCATGATGAAAACGCACTCAGACAGCTGGGTGTGCCCTATATTTTTTCCACGATCGGCAACCTTGAGGAGCGTGCCAATTATGTCGAAAACGGGCATAAGAAGGTCATGGCGGCGAACATTGCCGTCGACGATGTGGACGCGAGCCGCAAGGCGGTGGAGTACCTCATTTCCCTGGGACACAGCAACATCGGCATCATCACCGAGGGCCTGCATGTACCGAGTGTCGGACAGCTCCGTCTCAAGGGCTACCGCGAGGCACTCGAAGCACACAAACTCCCTTACCGGGAGGATTATATTTATGAAGTCAATGAGGGTGTGGAGCACTATTCCATGCCAAACGGCTATAAGGCGGCGAATGAGCTGCTGCGCAGGCATCCCGACCTGACTGCCCTGTTCTGCATATCGGACGTACTCGCAATCGGCGCCTGCCGCGCCATTGCGCAGCACGGCCTGCGGATCCCGGAGGATGTCTCGGTCGTCGGCTACGATGGCATTGAGGAGGGGGAGTACTACATCCCGCGCCTTACGACCGTGCGGCAGCCGTTCCGGGAGATGGCGGAAGCCACGATCCAGCTGCTGTTCGATATGATTGACAAGAAATGCAGGCCGCAGAACATCATCATGCCGGCGGAGCTCGTTGTGAGGGAATCCACCGGAAGCGGGTACCGGCCGGAGCAGCAGAAGAAACTTTAAAGACCGAAGAAATTACAATGCCTCACCGTTTCCGAAGCGGTGAGGCATTTTTCCTGTTATGAAATTTTCTGCTCCTGCGTCTCGTCCTGCAGCTCCTGCAGGGTTGACACCATCCGCTGGAGGATGGCCTTGCGTGTGATGATGCCGATGAATGTGCCGGTATCGTCCACAACGGGGACGAAATTCTGCGACATGGCGCTGTCGACGAGCTCCTCCATGTCGGAGCTGGCCCTGACGCACCGGTAATCGCGCTTGCGCTTCACCTTCATGACGGGCTTTTCTTCCTCGAGCTTCAGCACGGTATCCTCGCGCTTTGCAATGTCGCGCAGCAGGTCTCCCTCGGAGAGCGTTCCTACGTAGCGGCCGGTCTTCTCATTAATAATGGGAATCGTCGTAAACTGCCGCGATTCCATGCGGCTTAAGGCTTCGCGGAGATTGTCGTCCTCGTAGACGCAGTCCACTTCACTCTTGGGTGTCAGGAAAAAAAGAATGTTCATGGAACTCCTTATGCAATGTTACTGGCGGTACTTGATCTTATCCCGCAGCTCCGTCGCCGTCCTGTCTCCCAGATAGTGGGTGACGATGGCAAGACCGAACGGGATCGCAGTGCCCATGGCCTGGCTTGTGATGAAATTGCGGTAGACGGTGACGGGCTGCCAGGTGAGCCGTGCGCCGTGCTGCTCCAGATCGTCCTCAAACGAAGGGTTGCAGGTAGCCTTCACGTCCTTCAGAAGGCCCAGGTGCGCCAGAATCGAAGGCGCGGCACAGATTGCCGCGATCTGCTTCCCGGAAGCGGCAAAGCGCTTCAGCGCGTCGCAAAGCGGGCTGCAGGCTTCGAGGTTCGGTGTTCCCGGTATGCCTCCCGGCAGAACCAGCATGTCGTACTCGTCGAAAGGCAGCTGATCGACAGTGGTATCCGCTGTGATGGTGACGCCGTGGGATGAGGTCACCTCCCGGGTCGGATTGATGGAAACCATGGTGCGGGGAATGCCTGAGCGTGTCAAAAGATCCACAACCGTCAGGGCCTCGATCTCCTCGCAGCCATCCGCGAGGAACACGGCAACCTTCCGGCTTGTTGAATAATTGTCCATTGGATGATCCTCCTGTTGCAGCATCACGTTATATGATCATTATAGAGAAGGCTTTTTGTAAAATCTATACATAAATTATGAAAGATTCATGAACAATTTGGGCAGAATTGCGAAACCGGCGGAGCCATTCGTGTGCCGATGCCGCCGGGTGCCCGCGCCCTGAGGAGTTTGCGCGGGGCACGCCGATTTGCTATATTTAACTGGATCCATTCTGACCCGGAGCGGGGCAGGCGTAAGGCTCCTGCCTGACAACGGGGAAGAGGCACGCAAGACACACAGATTTGACGGATGAGGGCGGCGGCACAAGCCCTGCGCCTTTTCCGGAAAAGAGGAGGTAGCATTTTGAAAAAGAAACTGATTGCATGGATTGGCGCGGTGACGCTTGGAATGGGCGTCCTCGCAGGGTGCGGTTCAGGCTCCGGCGACACGGCACCCGCGGCGGCATCGACCGCAGCTGCGGAGGCCGTCACGGAAGCCGCGGCGGAGGCAGTCACGGAAGCTGCAGCCGGGGAAGCAGCGGAAGCTGCCACGGAGGCCGCTTCAGAAGCAGCCACGGAGGAAGCTGATGAGCCGCAGGGGGCAGCGCTCACGGATCTCGACCCTGCTTCCATCCCGGACGATGATACCGAGGTACGGGTCGGTTCCCTGCAGGGGCCGACGACCATGGGCCTCGT
Organism: uncultured Lachnospiraceae bacterium; assembly: GCA_900316855.1. GTDB lineage: Bacteria > Bacillota > Clostridia > Lachnospirales > Lachnospiraceae > CAG-791. Next base: position 278,076 of record ONEK01000001.1, read on the forward strand.
GAACCTCATGAAGCTTTCGGAGGAGGGAAAGGCTGAGGGCAATTACTCCTTCACCATGTCATCCCAGCCGGATGAGATCGTGGCCGCCATTGCGGGCGGCAAGCTCGACATCGCCCTCGTTCCCGCAAACCTTGCCTCCGTCCTGTACAACAAGACAAAGGGCGGCGTCAGCGTCATCGATATCAATACGCTCGGTGTGCTGTACTGCGTGACCGGCGATGACTCTGTAAAATCCGTGAAGGACCTTGCCGGCAAGACGGTTCTGACGACCGGCCAGGGCGCGACCCCGGAGTATGCGCTGAACTATCTCCTGGACGCGGAGGGCGTGACGGACGCAAAGCTCGAGTTCAAGTCCGAAGCAACCGAGATCGCCGCTGCCCTGCAGGCGGATCCTACGGCTGTCGCCGTGCTGCCGCAGCCGTTTGCCACGATTGCGCAGCTCCAGAATGACAAGATCCACGAGGCCTTCTCCCTGACGGATGCCTGGGATGAGGTTTCCGGAGGGAAGTCCCGCTTCCTCACCGGCGTCACGATTGTGACGAACAGCTTCCTGAAGGAGCATGAGGGAGATGTTGTCCGCTTCGTCATCGAGCAGAATAAGAGCGTGAAGGCCGCGAACAGCGACGCGAAGACAACCGCACAGCTGTGCGCGGAGTACGGCATTGTCGCCAAGCCCGAGCCTGTCGTAGAAGCCATCCCGAAGTGCAACATCGTGTGCATCGGCAACGACGAGATGAAGTCCGCGCTGTCCGGGTATCTTGACACCCTCGCCGCACAGAATCCGAAGTCCGTCGGTGGCAGCGTTCCCGGGGATGACTTCTACTACATGGTCAGCTCCTACACAGGAGAGTAAGTAAACTCAGTCGGTGCCTCCGGCGCGGTCCCCGGATAAACAGGAAATGAAATCGAGAGTACGGAAAATCGGAATCGTTGCGGGGTGGCTTGCGGCATGGCAGGCGCTCTCGCTCCTTATGCACAACAGCATCGTGCTGGTGGGCCCTGCGGAGACGGTGGCGGCGCTGTGCGCGCTGCTGCCGGAGGGCGTCTTCTGGTCATCGCTCGGAACGTCGTTCCTGCAGATCGTCTGCGGGTTCCTTCTGGGATCGTTTTCCGGAATTGCGCTCGCGTTCCTTGCCTTCCGGAAAAGGCTGTTCGGCGAAGTGATGGCGCCGTTTGTCACGGCGCTGAAGACCGTGCCGGTCGCAAGCTTTATCATCCTTGCACTCATCTGGTTCGGTTCCTCCGGCCTTGCCCTGTTCACGAGCTTCATCGTGGTTTTCCCCATGCTGTATCTCAACACGCTGGAGGGCCTCGGGAGCCTCGATCCGAAGCTCATGGAGATGGCTCAGGTCTATCATATCCCCGCCGGCAGCAGGCTCCGCTGTATTTATTTCCCCGGCATTGCCTCGTATCTTCGCGGCAGCTTCGAGCTCGCGCTCGGCATGAGCTGGAAGAGCGGCGTCGCGGCCGAGGTCATCGGGCAGCACCTCGGGACAATCGGCAACGGACTGTACCGCGCCAAGATCAATCTCGACACGGCACAGCTCCTTGCGTGGACGCTGGTCATCATCCTGATTTCCTACTGCTTCGAGAAGGTGTTCCTGGCCCTGTTCGACCGGCTGCTGCCTTACCGCACAGGCAATTCGTGATCTGGTACTTTTGAGCCGTATGACGATCGAGATTGAAAACGTATCCAAATCCTATGACGGGAAGCCGGTTCTGCGGAACTTCTCGCTGGACATATCCTCGGAAAATTCCTACATCCTGACCGGTCCCTCCGGCGCCGGCAAGACGACGCTGCTGCGCATTCTTCTGGGGCTGGAGCAGCCGGATGAGGGAAGGGTGCGGCTCCTTGGCGATTATAAGTATTCCAGGGTGAACGCCGGCGTGGTCTTTCAGGAGGACCGGCTGTGTGAGGACTTTTCCGCGGTGGATAACGTCGCCATGGTCAGCCGCAGGCTCTCGAAGCGGACTGCGAGGGAGGAACTGGAAAAGCTCCTGCCGCCGGACTGCCTGGACCAGCCGGTCCGCGAGCTATCGGGCGGGATGCGCCGCAGGGTCTGTATCGCGCGGGCGCTGTCGATTCCTTCCGACGTCCTTGTGATGGACGAGCCCTTCACGGGCCTCGATGCCGATACGAGGCTGCAGGCCATCCGGGTCATCCGGGAAGCGCAGGGCACGACGCCGCTCGTTCTCACGGCCCATTCGCTGGAGGGGCTCTCGTTCGGGAAGGAAATCCCCGTTCCGATGCTGGATACTTAAAAGAGCAAGTTTGAATGATCCGCATCGGCGGATCATTCAAACTTGCACAATAGAAGACAGCTGAAATACAGCGCTTTGACAGTTTTCTGTCAGGGCGCTTTTTGTTACAATGCCTTTGGCAAAAAATTAACAATCCTTTATTCAGTAAATACACGGAGGACAATCACAATGGTAACCGGAGACAAAGGCTTAGTCAGTTATAAACACAAGGTCATGGAAGAGGTGGCGAAGCTCGCCTGGAACGACCAGCTGGACCCGGAGCACGAGGAGGAGCTGATCCTGAAGCTGATCCCCGGCCCGAAGCCCACCTATCGCTGCTGTATTTATAAGGAACGGGAAGTGACCCGGCAGAGGATCCGCCTTGCCGAGGCGAAGAACACGATCTGGAACAAGGATTCCCACAACGTGGTGCAGGTCATCAAGCCTGCCTGCGACGAGTGCCCGCTCGCGGCCTATTCCGTAACGGACAACTGCCGCAAGTGCCTCGGGGAAGCCTGCTTCAACTCCTGCAAATTCGGCGCGGTTTCCATCGGCGAGTTCCGCTCCCACATCGATCCCGCAAAGTGCAGGGAGTGCGGCATGTGCGCACAGGCCTGCCCTTACGGCGCCATCGTGCACCTCGTGCGCCCCTGCAAGAGAGCGTGCCCTGTCGGTGCCATCACCTACGATGAGTACGGCTACTGCATCATTGACGAGGCCAAGTGCATCAACTGCGGCCACTGCATCCACAGCTGCCCGTTCGGCGCCATCGGCTCCAAGACCTATATCACGAAGGTCATCGAGGCAATCAAATCGGAAAAGGAAGTCTACGCGATGTGCGCTCCCGCAACCGAGGGCCAGTTCGGTGAGGACATTTCCATGGATTCCATCCGCGACGCGTGCAGGGAGCTCGGCTTCACGGACATGATCGAGGTCGGCCTCGGCGGCGACATGACCGCCGCGTATGAGGCGGCCGAGTGGAGCGAGGCACGCAGGGAAGGCCGCAAGATGACGACATCCTGCTGCCCTGCCTTCATCAACATGCTGCGCAAGCACTTCCCGGACCAGTACAGGGACAATATGTCCACCACCGTTTCCCCGATGTGCGCCGTTTCCCGCTATCTCAAGGCCATCCACCCCGGGTGCGTAACCGTATTCGTCGGCCCCTGCATTGCCAAGAAATCCGAGACCGAGGACAAGTCCGTTCCGGACAACGCCGATTACGCCATGACGTACGGCGAGTTCCGCGCACTGCTGCGCTCGAAGGACATCATCGTGAAGCCCAGACAGAAGGAGTACCAGGAGGCTTCGCTGTACGGCAAACGCTTTGCCGCATCCGGCGGTGTTGCCAATGCCGTGCTGGAGGTGATGAAGGAGAGGGGCGAGGACGTCTCGGATATCAAGCTGCGCAAGGCGGCGGGCGGCGCGGACTGCCGCACGGCCCTGACGCTCCTGAAGGCGGGAAGGCTGCCCGAGGATTTCGTGGAAGGCATGGTCTGCCCCGGCGGCTGCGTCGGCGGACCCAGCAAGCACCGCACGGAAATCGAGATCAAGAAGGCCAGGGAGAACCTGCTCGCCAAGGCGGACGGGCGCAAGGTCATCGAGAACCTGCAGAAATACCCCATGGCGGAGTTCTCCATGCACCGGGACGGACATCTCGACCCCGAGGAAGCGGCGAAAGAGCTGAAGATGGCCGGGGAAGCCTGAGCGGTTCGGAAAGTAAGACCTGAAGAGCCCGAAAGACCTCTTGGAAAATACGCGGAGGGTATGCTATACTATTTGCGCTGTCTGCCCTGGCAGGATACTGCAGACTGCATCCGGAAGCTTATCACTGCAGACGGAGCCTGCCGGTACGCAAAACAAGACAAAACTCAGGGAACGGGGATCCGGGTGCGCGGGCTGCCTGCGTGCGGGGAGAAAGCGCCGGAATGCTTCCTCTGTTGAGTTCAAATTAGAAAGGAAACAAGTCACATGAGCGTTACAGTAGAGAAGCTCGAAAAGAGCATGGCCAAGCTTACCATTGAGGTGGCTCCCGAAGATTTCGACAAGGCAGTGGAGAAGGTTTACCGCAGGGAGCGGAACCGCATCGCTGTTCCCGGATTCCGCAAGGGCAAGGCTCCCAGGAAGCTGATTGAGAAGATGTACGGCGCGGGCGTTTTCTATCAGGACGCCGCAAACGACGCCATCAATGATTCCTATCCGAAGGCGGCGGATGAGTGCGGGGAGGACATCGTTTCCAATCCCGAGATCGACATCACCCAGATCGAGGAAGGCAAGCCCTTCATTTATACCGCTACCGTTGCCCTGAAGCCTCCGGTTTCCCTCGGCAAATACAAGGGCGTTGAGATCGAGAAGGTCGATGACGCGAAGGCAACGGAGGAAGACATCGAGAAGGAGCTCAAGCGCCAGCAGGATGCCAATGCCAAGATTGTTGATGTAACGGACCGCCCCGTAAAGGACGGCGACATGATCAAGCTGGATTTCGCGGGTACCGTGGACGGCGCAGCTTTTGACGGCGGCACGGCCAGGGACTATGATCTCACGATCGGCTCCGGCTCGTTCATCCCCGGCTTCGAGGATCAGCTCATCGGTGTCGGCATCGGCGAGTCGAAGGACGTGAAGGTTACGTTCCCGGAGAACTACCAGGAGAAGTCCCTTGCAGGCAAGGATGCCGTCTTTGCATGCACGGTAAATTCCATTAAGGAGAAGCAGCTGCCCGAGCTCAACGACGAGTTCGCGGATGAGGTTTCCGAGTTCTCCACGCTCGACGAGTACAGGAAGAACATCGAGAAGAACATTAACGAGCGCAGAGCCGAGGAGGCAAAGCAGACGAAGCAGAACGAGGCTGTCGCTGCAGCGGTTGCGGATGCACAGCTCGAGATTCCGGATGCCATGCTGAAGACCCAGCAGGAGAGCCTTGCGAACGAGATGGCACAGAACATGCAGATGCAGGGTCTGTCATTCCAGCAGTACCTGCAGTACACCGGCATGACGCAGGACCAGTTCATCGACCAGATGAAGCCGCAGGCGGAGCAGAGGATTAAGAACAGCCTGGTGCTCGAGGCCATCGTAAAGGCGGAGAACATCGGGGTATCCGACGAGGAATTCGACGCGGAGCTGCAGAAGATGGCAGATCAGTATCATATGACCGTCGACAAGGTGAAGGACATCTTCAGGGACGACAAGTCCAGGGACGACCTGAAGAAGGATATCGCCCTGAGAAAGGCTGCGGAGTTCGTTGCGGACAACGCGAAGGAGACCGCAAAGAAGGCGAAGAAGTCCACTGCGAAGAAGTCCGCGAAGAAGGCGGACGATGCTGCCCAGGCAGAGCCTGTGAAGGAAGAGACGAAGGACGCGGAGTAAGCGTTTCGTCTAAATATTTTATAAAATACAAAGCAAAGGCCTTGCATCCCGCAGGGCCTTTGCTTTATTATCGTCTTTGTGACACAGCTAATAGAACAGGCTGTGGTCCGGAAAGAGGTATTGATTATGGCAAACTTAGTCCCTTATGTCATTGAACAGACCGGCCAGGGCGAGCGGTCCTATGACATTTTCTCAAGACTCCTGAAGGAGAGAATCATCATGCTGGGCGGAGAGGTGACGGACGCTTCGTCCGAGCTCGTCGTTGCGCAGCTGCTGTACCTGGAGGGAGAGGATCCCGACAAGGACATCCAGTTCTACATTGACTCTCCCGGAGGCAGTGTGACGGCAGGTCTTGCAATCTATGATACGATGAAGTTCATCAAGTGTGACGTCTCCACGATCGCAATCGGTCTCGCCGCATCCATGGGTTCGTTCCTGCTCGCCGGCGGCACGAAGGGCAAGCGCTACGCCCTGCCCAACGCGGAGATCCTGATCCACCAGCCCTCCGGCGGCACCCAGGGTCAGGCTTCTGATATGATCATCGCTGCCGATAATATTAAAAAGACCCGCGAGAAGCTGAACCGGATCCTGTCAGAGAACACAGGCCGCCCCTATGAGGATCTCGTGCGCGACACCGACCGTGACAACTGGATGAGCGCGCAGGAGGCACTGGATTACGGCCTCATCGATCACATTTACACGACGCGCAAGGAAATCGAGGACGCCCTGAAGGCTGACACCAAAGAGTAAATCAGACAGATTCCGAAAACACTCTGCGCGATGCAGGAAAGGTCATTATGGCTAACGAAAGAAAAATGATACCGCCGCGCCGCTGTTCGTTCTGCGGACGGACAGAGGAACAGGTGCGCAAGCTGATCGCAGGACCGAACGGGGTCTATATCTGCGATGAGTGCGTTGCCATCTGCGGTGATATTATCAACGATTCCGACGAAGAGGATACGGAACCGAAGCAGCAGGTGCAGATGCTGGCGAGCGACATCAACCTGATGAAGCCGCAGGAGATCAGGGAATTCCTGGATCAGTATGTCATCGGACAGGACGAGGCGAAGAAGGTCCTCTCCGTAGCGGTTTACAATCACTACAAGCGGGTGCTCGCCAAGGCTGATCCCGACAATGAGAACGACGACGTCGAGCTGCAGAAGTCCAATATCCTGATGCTGGGACCTACCGGATCCGGCAAGACGTACCTGGCACAGACGCTGGCAAGGCTCCTCGGGGTTCCGTTCGCGATTGCGGACGCGACGACGCTGACGGAGGCCGGCTACGTCGGCGAGGATGTGGAAAACATCCTGCTGAAGCTGATCCAGGCGGCGGATTACAACATCGAGCGCGCCCAGCTGGGCATCATCTATATCGATGAAATAGACAAGATCAGCAAGAAGGGCGAAAACGTCTCCATCACCCGCGACGTATCGGGCGAGGGCGTACAGCAGGCGCTGCTGAAGATCATCGAGGGCACACTGGCCTCGGTTCCCCCGCAGGGAGGGCGCAAGCATCCCCAGCAGGAGCTGATCCAGATCGATACGACCAATATCCTGTTTATCTGCGGCGGCGCATTCGACGGCCTCGAGAAGATCATTCATGAGCGCACCGACTACCGTTCCATGGGCTTCAACGCCTCCGTCGCACAGAAGGAGGACAAGGACATCGGCAGGACGCTGAAGGAGGTGCTGCCGCAGGATCTCGTGAAGTTCGGCCTCATTCCCGAGTTCATCGGCCGTGTTCCGATTGTCGTGACACTCGACGGCCTCAACCGCGACGATCTCGTGCGCATCTTGAAGGAGCCCCGCAATGCCCTGGTAAAGCAGTACCGGAAGCTGTTCGGCTTCGACCATGTGAAGCTCACGTTCGAGGACGACGCCATCGAGGCGATTGCGGACCTTGCCTTTGAGCGCAAGACCGGTGCCAGAGGTCTGCGCTCCATTATGGAGAAGGTCATGATGGACGTCATGTACACAATTCCGTCCGATGAGACCATCACGGAATGTATCGTGACGAAGGCCTCTGTTGAGGGTACGTCCCAGCCCCTTGTCGTGCACAGGGACGGCACGAAGCAGATCGGTGTCTCCCGCAAGACAGAAGCCGAAAAGCTCAAGAAAGCAAACTGAACCGTAACGCGCACAGCCGCGCAGGCGAAAGCCGCGTGAGCGTGCGCGTTTTTCATTCCCGGATACCGGTGTGATGCCTGTACCTCCGATCCGGAGCAGAATACAGGAGCGCCTATGCTGATTATCAAAAACGTAAATCTCGAAACGGTCTGCGGGCCGACGTCGCAGCTGCCGCGCCACACGTGGCCGGAGTTTGCCTTCGCGGGCAAGAGCAATGTCGGCAAGTCCACGCTGATCAACACCCTTATGAACCGCAAATCCCTGGCGCGCGTATCGGGAAAGCCCGGCAAGACCCAGACCATCAATTACTACAACGTCAATGACGCGTTCTACCTCGTCGACCTGCCGGGCTACGGCTACGCCGCGACCGGCGCGAAGGTGAAGGAAGCCTGGGGCCCCATGATCGAGAACTACCTGGGCAGCAGCCCGTCGCTGAAAGCGGTGTTCCTGCTCGTCGACATCCGGCATGATCCGTCCCCCCTGGACCTGCAGATGTTTGACTGGGTTCTGCACAACGGCTTTGTCCCTTATATCATCGCGACGAAAGCGGACAAGCTCAAGCGCAGCCAGATCCCGGCCGCCGTGCTAAATGTCACGCAGGTGCTGCGGAGCGATTCGCAGTTCGGCCATGACGTCACCATCCGCGTCGTTCCGTTTTCCGGCACCACGCGCATGGGAAGGGATGAGATTTATTCGATCATGGCGACAGTTTTGACTAAATAAGTCAAAACTGTCGCCGGATGACACCGGGGCGCCGGAGCCGTCCGTGCGGTACCTTTCCCTGCCGTGTTTGCGGCATACAGACCGGGATGTGACACAACTTCACGGAAAGGTGATAAGATGACATAAGGGTCTAAAGTATCAAATCGGCAACGGGCAAGCCCGTAAGAGCGAGCTTGTATGAGCTTGCTCGAAGAGCGATTTGTACTTGAGACCCGCCAAACATCCGAAAGCAGCGAAGCTGCGAAGCAATTCGTATGTCGTTCTATCTCGATTGGTACTTTTGCCACTCGAATCATTAGAGGAAGGGCTGAAACGACAGCAGGCAGGCAAGGGCCTGCGCGAAAGGAGAAAGGGTATGGCATTCTGGAACAAGAAGAAGCAGGAAGAGGAGCAGACACCGGAGCTGGTAAAGCAGGCGAAGAAGGACCTGCTGACCATGAAGCGCAACAAGGTGATCAGCTCGGTTGTGTTCATCATTCTCGGCGTGGTTCTGCTCGTATGGAGCGAGGCGGCGCTCAACGTCGCCTGTCAGGTCATCGGCGCGGTGCTGGCTGTCGGAGGTGTTGTTGCCGTCGTCATGTTCCTGGTGACGAGGGAGAAGACGTTTATCTCATACAGCGGCCTTGCGGTCGGCGTCATTATCGCCGTGCTGGGACTGTGGCTGTTCTTCAACCCGGAATTCCTGGTGAAGCTTGTTCCCACGATCCTCGGCATCATGGTCATCATCAGCGGTATCCTGAACCTGTCCGAGACCTGGACCATTCATAAGGAAAACGGCGACGGAATGTGGATCGCCTTTGTCATGGCGCTTGTCACGATTGCCCTCGGATGCCTCATCGTCATTCATCCCGCGGCGATTGCGAAGTTCCTCATCAAGATCATGGGCGTCGTCATGGTCTACAACGGACTGTCTGACCTGTATATCATTTCCCGCATCACCGGAACGGTGAGGGAAGTGAAGAAGGCCGTGAAGGAAGCGGAGCAGGAGGCGGAAGCGGTTGACACCGCGGCGGCGGATATTCCTGTGGAAGACGCGGCACCCGCACCGGAAGCAAAGCCCGGAAAGGAATCCGGATATACCGAGGTTCCGTTAAACCACAATCATGCGGAAGCCGCTGCAGCGCCGGCTCCCGAAGCAGCGCAGCAGGCGGAAGGCCAGGCAGCACCGGGAACAGAAACGGACGCTCCTTCACAGGACGCGCAGTAGCAGCTGCCGGCACGAAAACTGCTTGCTTTCAGATCGACTGGAAATGGATGCTCTCCCGCATCGGCGGGAGGCATCCATTTTTGCAGCCCGGGGTCCCGGCGGGCATCGCGCCTGCACGCGTCTGTTTCATAAAATCTTAAGATTTGGTTTTCGATTTTGTATTGACAGTGGGCCGTGCAGTGTTATAGTAGTTATAGAACAAATGAATTCCGGCTGATCATACGAGTGAAACCTGCCCCGCGGATTTCACCCGGTGAATGTCTGCTGACGCAGGCATGAAGGAGGTAATAATGAACATTCAGAAATTTACGCAGAATTCCATAGCTGCCATTAATAACGCGGAACAGCTGGCCAATGAAAACCAGAACTCACAGATCGATCAGGAGCATCTGCTGTACAGTCTGCTGACGCTCGAGGACTCGCTGATCGCAAAGCTCGTCGAGAAGATGGGCATCGATCCTGCGGTGTTTACGGCGAGAGTGCAGAACGCCATTAAGGTCATGCCGAAGGTGTCCGGCGAGACTGCGCAGCTGACGATATCCGCCAGCCTGAACCGTGCGCTCCTTAATGCGGAGTCCGAAGCGAAGAAGATGGGGGACGAATATGTCTCGGTCGAGCATATCTTCCTGGCACTCCTGAAGGACGCCAACTCCGTCCTGAAAAATATCTTCCATGACTTCGGCATCGACCGGAACCGCTTCCTGCAGGCTCTGCAGACGGTCCGCGGCAACCAGAAGGTCACGACGGACAATCCGGAGGATACGTTTGACAGCCTCGGCAAATACGGCGAGGAGCTGGTTTCCAAGGCAAAGCTGCAGAAGATGGATCCTGTCATCGGCCGTGACGACGAGATCCGGAACGTCATCCGGATCCTGTCCCGCAAGACAAAGAACAACCCCGTCCTCATCGGTGAGCCGGGCGTCGGCAAGACGGCCGTCGTCGAGGGTCTCGCGCAGCGGATCGCCAAGGGGGACGTGCCGGAATCCCTGAAGGACAAGAAGATTTTCTCGCTCAACATGGGATCCCTCATCGCCGGCGCGAAGTACCGCGGCGAATTCGAGGAGCGTCTGAAGGCGGTCCTGGATGAGATCAAGGCCTCGGAGGGCGAGATCCTGCTGTTCATCGATGAGCTGCACACGATTGTGGGCGCCGGCAAGACCGAGGGCAGCATGGATGCCGGCAATATGTTAAAGCCCATGCTGGCCAGAGGCGAGCTGCACTGCATCGGCGCGACGACGCTGAACGAATACCGCGAATATATCGAGAAGGACGCGGCCCTCGAGCGCCGCTTCCAGCCCGTCATGGTCGACGAGCCGTCCGTGGAGGACACGATTTCCATCCTGCGCGGTCTGAAGGATCGGTACGAGGCGTACCACAAGGTGAAGATCCTCGACAACGCGCTCGTTTCGGCAGCGGTTCTGTCCAACCGCTACATCAGCGACCGGTTCCTGCCGGATAAGGCGATCGACCTCGTGGATGAGGCCTGTGCCATGATCAAAACGGAAATCAACTCCATGCCGGCGGAGCTCGATGAAATGAACCGCAGGCTCACCCAGATGCAGATCGAGCAGAAGGCGCTCGAGAAGGAGGATGATAATCTTTCGAAGGAACGTCTTGAGCAGCTGAAGAAGGACATGGCCGAGCTGCAGGACCAGTTTAATTCACAGAAGGCGCAGTGGCAGAACGAGAAGAACAAGGTCGATAACCTCGGAAAGCTCCGCGAGGAACGGGACGCCATCAAGTCCCAGATCGACGCCGCCATGCAGAAGGGCGACTACGAGAAGGTCTCCGAGCTGCAGTACGGCAAGCTTCCCCAGATCGAGAAGGAGCTGGAGAGCGGCGAGGGCGACTTAAAGGACGACGACCTGTCCATGGTGCACGAGCAGGTGACGGAGAACGAGATTGCCGGCATCGTGTCGAAGTGGACCGGCATACCGGTGGCAAAGCTCACCGAGTCCGAGCGCAACAAAACCCTGCACCTGCCGGAGCAGCTGCACAGGCGCGTCATCGGGCAGGACGAAGCCGTGCAGAAGGTATCGGAGGCCATCATGCGCTCCCGCGCAGGCATCAAGGATCCCACGAAGCCCATCGGCTCGTTCCTGTTCCTGGGACCGACCGGCGTCGGCAAGACCGAGCTCGCGAAGGCCCTGGCGGAAGCACTGTTCGACAACGAGAAGAATATGGTCCGCATCGATATGTCCGAGTACATGGAGAAGTATTCCGTGTCCCGTCTCATCGGCGCGGCACCCGGCTACGTCGGATACGAGGAGGGCGGACAGCTGACGGAGGCCGTCCGCAGGAAGCCGTATTCCGTCGTGCTGTTCGATGAAATCGAGAAGGCACACCCGGATGTGTTCAACATCCTGCTGCAGGTGCTCGATGACGGCAGGATCACGGATTCGCAGGGACGGACCGTCGACTTCAAGAACACGATCAACATCATGACCTCGAACCTGGGCGCGCAGGAAATCCTCGCGGACATCGAGAAGCAGGAGCAGCAGCACGCGAAGGAGCAGGGCATGGATTATGCGCCCGGCAAGGCGGCAGCAGGCGGCAGCTACATGATCTCGGACGAGACCGCGCAGCTGGTGGAGAATATCCTGCACCAGCATTTCCGCCCGGAGTTCCTGAACCGGCTGGATGAGATCATCCTGTTCCACCCGCTGACGAAGGACAACATCACCGGCATCATCGATCTCATCATGAAGGACCTGAACCGGAGGCTCTCCGACCGCGAGGTTCACATTGAGATGACCGGCGCGGCGAAGAGGTTCGTCGCGGACGCCGCCTACGATCCGTCCTACGGTGCAAGACCGCTGAAGAGGTATATCCAGAAGCACGTCGAGACCCTGTCGGCGAAGCTCATCCTCTCGGACGAGGTACACAAGGGCGATACGATCGAGGTCGACGTGCAGGAAGGCAGGCTCGGAGCCTACGTCATCGGCACGCAGAAATAGCCCGCGCCCCGGAAAAAGTGCTTGCAAATGCCAAACCCATAGTGTAAGATAACTCTTGCGCCGCTAAAACCGGCGCAGGAGATACGGCGAGGTAGCTCAGCTGGCTAGAGCACGCGGTTCATACCCGCGGTGTCGAGAGTTCAAGTCTCCCCCTCGCTACGATGTGAAAGGGTCATCCCGTTCCGGGATGACCCTTTCTGTTTGACATTAGTAAAAGACCATGGACAAGATACTGACCTACACCCTCCGTGAGGAGGATCTGGGGAAAACCGCACAGGGGCTCGTGAACCTCGTCCTGAAGAACTGTGTCCGCGTGACAGGGCATGAGATCAGTGCCGCAAAGTACACGGAGGGCGGCATCACATGCGACGGGAAGCTCATCCATGTGTCGGACCGGATGCTGCCTGGCCAGACACTGCGCGTCATCCTGCCGGAGGACCCGCAGAAGGAGGGACGGATGGTCCCTGCCGAGGGGCGGCTGGATATCCTGTATGAGGATGAGGATCTCCTCATTGTGAACAAGCCGGCGGGCGTGGTCGTCCATCCCTCGCCCGGCCACTATCAGGACTCCATGGCGAATCTCGTGGCAGGCTATTACGCGGAACAGGGCATCCCGACGGTCGCCCGGATCATCGGACGGCTGGACAGGGAGACGTCCGGTGTGCTGGCCTTCGCGAAGAACCGCGCCAGCGCGGCAAGACTTTCGCGGGAGCGGCAGACGGACGCTCTGCGCAGGACCTACCTTGCCGTCGCGGAGGGTGTCCCTGATCCCCCGCAGGGTGAGATTAACCGTCCCGTTGCCGCCATCCCCGGCGTCCTGATGAAGCGGCAGGTCACGGAGGATACAAAGACCGGCGCCCGCGCAATCACGCACTATGAGGTGCTGTGGCACGGGTTCCTTCCCGGCAGGGAAATCAGCCTCGTGCGATGCCGCATCGAAACCGGCAGGACGCACCAGATCCGGCTGCACATGGCAAGCACCGGCCATCCCCTTGTGGGAGACTGCATCTACGGAAGCGACGCTGCGGCGCCCCGCAGGGAGGGTGAGATTCCAGAAGCCGGCGTGCGCCCGCATCCGGAAACCAGGGCAATGCTCCACGCTGTGTCGCTGACACTTTGTCAGCCGTTTACGGGGGAGCGGATCACTGTCAGGGCACCGCTTCCTGCAGACTTTTCGCAGGTTCTTGCCGCGGCAGGCTGTCCGTTCCGCGATCCGGACCTCTTATCGGGTCCGTCGGTTGCGCAGGGATGATTCCCGGACAGCTGCGCCGCCGCCCGCATCCGCACGGGGTTCGTTTCTTAATCTCTGACGATCCCGATACATCATCGGCGCCGGCCGCATCCGCATGGGGTTTGTCCCCCATGGGAAGGCAGCTCTCCGGGCAGGAGTCCGGAAACCGCATGGAAACCGGAATGTCCGCCGGAGGATACCCGCGGGGGAAATCATGCAGGATTATTTATATAAAGTAGAAACACTGGCCGGGAGAGCCTCTGTTTTTAATAAAATCGGAGCATATATAAATAAATATACACTTACCGCGTTCCGCCCCGGAAACTCCGCCAAACCCCTGCCGGGATCGGGCGGAGCATTCCCGGTAACAGTACCGGGAATGACGGAACTTTATTCTTGACACGGGATATGTCCGTGCGTAAAATACTTTTGTTGTTCGCCGAAAAACAGCACTTTTGTGCCCTTTTCGCGTGTATACACAAATGCATGTAATGTTCTCGGTGCAATGGTGTACCTGGTTCAGGACAGTACCATTGTTTTTTTTACGTTAAAACGGCGAGGCAGTGCTCTTGCATAAGATTTATACTTTATGCAATTAAAGCGGCGCAGTATCCGGCACCGCCCCGCACCGGTTCATTTCATGGATCAATCAGGTAAGAGAGGGAAAGATCTTGGGTAAGTACATTGTCAAACGTGTCATTCTCGCAGTGATCACCATGTTCCTCGTCTGCTTCATCACATTCTTCGCCATGAACGCCGTTCCCGGCGGTCCCTTCAACGGCGAGAAGGCCAAGTCCGAAGCGGTCATGAAGGTGCTGAATGAGCGTTACGGACTCGATCAGCCGGTCGGCGTCCAGTTTGTCAATTATATGAAGGATATTCTGCACGGCGATTTCGGCGTATCGCTGAAGACAGGCCGTGATATCGCGGAGACGATCCGCACGAGGTTTGCCGTTTCCGCAAAGCTCGGCCTCATGGCCATCGTTGTGGCGCTGATCTTCGGCGTCGTGCTCGGCGCAGTTGCCGCCCTGAACCGCAACAAATGGCCGGATCACATCATCATTTTCTTCGTCACACTGTTCACGGCCATGCCCTCGTTCGTCATGGCGTCGTTCCTGCTGCTGATTTTCTGCATTCAGCTCAAGGTCATTCCGGTCTGGAACACGGCTGACCCGAATTACATTCTGCCGGTCATCGCCCTGTCCCTGTCCCCTATGGCTTATATCACCCGTCTGACGAAGACGTCCATGCTGGACGTCCTGGGCCAGGATTATATCCGCACGGCAAGGGCGAAGGGCGTAAGCCCCATGAAGGTCATCTTCATCCACGCACTGCGCAACGCCCTGATTCCCGTCATCACATATGTAGGCCCCCTGACCGCTTCCATCCTGACCGGTTCCCTCGTCGTGGAGAATATTTTCACGATCGGCGGCCTGGGCTCCCAGTTCGTTGATTCCATCACAAACCGTGACTACACCATGATTATGGGCGTCACGATCTTCCTCGCAGCCATCATGGTCCTGATGAATCTCGTCAGCGACCTTCTCTATAAGCTCGTCGATCCGCGGATTCAGCTGGATTGAGGCAGCAGGCGGATACAGCCTGCACGGATTTCGCCCGGCAGAGCGCCTGGTTCAGGCGGCAGGGCAGATGCAGAAAGGGTGATTTCATGGAAGCTAATTACGATATTCCGGCGCCGAAAAAGAGAAAGCTGAGTCTTCAGATTGACCCGAAGCTTTTCGAAAAGGCGACCGATGAAGAGAAGAAGCAGCAGGACGTCATGGCCGAGTCCACGACGTTTTTCAGGGACGGCTGCCGCCGCCTGATGAAGAACCCGCTGGCCGTGATGTCGATGATTATTCTGCTCCTTGTCATCGTGGTCATGATCTTCGCGCCGCTTATTGTTCCCTACAGCTATGACGGCATCATCACGGTAGAGGGTGTGCGCGACAAGGGCGCCGCCAATCTTGCTCCGTTCACGTTTTCCGCGAAGGAGCAGGCCTATATGGACAAATACAATGTGAAGATTTTCCCTCACATTTTCGGCACGGATGAGCTGTGCCGCGACTATTTCATCCGTGTGGTCTACGGCTCGCGCGTGTCGTTCCTCGTCGGTATTTTCGCCAGCATCATGGTGCTGATCATCGGCACGATCTACGGCGCGATCTCCGGCTATATGGGCGGCAGGGTCGACCTCATCATGATGAGAATCGTCGACATCATCTACTCGCTGCCGGATATCCTGATCATGATCCTGCTGTCCGTCGTATTCAAGGAAACAGCGGATTTCTCCTCGCTTCCCGTCATCGGCAAGCTCGGAACGAACATGGTCTCCATGTTCATCGTGTTCGGTCTGCTGTACTGGGTCGGCATGGCAAGACTCGTCCGCGGCGAAATCCTGACGATCAAGCAGAATGAATACGTGCTCGCGGCCAAGTCCATGGGAGCCTCGTCTGCCCGCATTATCCGCAGGCACATCCTGCCGAACTGCCTGTCCGTCATCATCATCATGACGGCGCAGGAAATCCCGTCCGCTATCTTCACCGAGTCGTACATGTCGTTCATCGGCCTGGGCGTTGCCCTTCCGATGCCGTCCCTCGGCTCACTCGCGAACGCGGCCCGTTCCGGCATGCAGTCCTACCCCTGGAAGCTCGTCTTCCCGGCCGTAGCCATCATCCTGATCGTACTGGCCTTCAACCTCATCGGCGACGCCATGAGAGACGCATTCGATCCGAAGTTGAAGCAGTAACGAGCAATGCCGGGACTTCGGAGAGTTACCGCCTGTGCCTGCACGAAGGCGGGAACACGACGAAGGACCGATATGGCGACAGAGAACATGAGCGCAGGAGCGAAGCGACGTAGCGAATGAAGCATTGCCCGTTACTGATGCGGAGCATTGCCGGAGGATATTGTTATGGCAGTTACAGATGCTGCAGTGGAAGAAAAAGTAAAAGAGAATGAAGAAAACGCCGTCCTGCAGGTAAAGGACCTGCACACCTCGTTCTTCACCGACTCCGGTGAGGTACAGGCTGTCAACGGCGTATCGTTCAACCTGACGAAGGGCAAGATTCTGGGCGTCGTGGGCGAATCCGGCTCCGGCAAGTCCGTGACTGCCTATTCGATCATGCAGATCCTGGCGGAAACAGGACGCGTCGTGAAGGGCGAAATCCTGTACAAGGGGCAGGACATCCTGAAGTGGAACCGCAGGCAGATGAATTCGTTCCGCGGTGAGAAGTGCTCCATCATCTTCCAGGATCCGATGACGTCCCTGAATCCGACGTTTACCGTCGGCTGGCAGCTGCGCGAGGCGCTGCAGCTGCATACGCAGTATAAGACGAAGGAAGCCGCCAACAAGCGCGCCGTCGAGCTTTTGACCATGGTCGGCGTCAACGAGCCGGAGAGCCGCGTGAAGCAGTATCCGTTCGAGCTGTCCGGCGGTATGCGGCAGCGTGTCATGATCGCCATGGCGCTTGCCTGCGAGCCGGATATCCTGATTGCCGATGAGCCGACGACGGCACTCGATGTGACCATTCAGGCGCAGATCCTCGATCTGATGAAGGAGCTCCAGAAGAAGCTCGGCATGGCAATCATTCTGGTTACCCATGACCTCGGTGTCATCGCGTCCATGTGCGATGAGATCATCGTCATGTACGGCGGCCGTGTGTGCGAGAGAGGAACGGCGGACGATATTTTCTACCGCCCCTGCCATGAATATACAAAGGGCCTGCTGCGCTCCATCCCCAACATCAACAACATGAAGGAGAAGCTCATCCCGATCGGCGGCACACCGATCAACATGCTGGCCATGCCCAGGGGCTGCGCCTTCTGTCCCCGGTGCGAGAACGCGCTGAAAATCTGCCTGACGCAGAAACCGGAAGAGATGGAGATGCCGGACGGACATTACGCTGCCTGCTGGCTGAATGTGAAGAAGCAGTATGAGCAGGAACAGCAGGAGGCAGGTGCTGCGGAGGTGAACGCATAATGGCAGCTGAAGTAACGAAGAAAAGCGATTACCTCGTAGAGGTACATGACTTAAAGGAATATTTTCCGGTAAAAACCGGCCTGCTGAAGACGATTCCGCTCAAGGCGGTCGACGGTGTTTCCTTTAATATCGGGGCGGGCGAGACCCTGGGCCTTGTCGGCGAGTCCGGCTGCGGCAAGACGACGGTCGGCCGTACGCTCCTTCGCCTGTACAAGCCTACCGGCGGCGAGTTCTACTTCGACGGACAGCTCGTGACGGACAGCAACATCAAGCCTCTGCGCAAACAGATGCAGATGGTGTTCCAGGATCCCTACAGCTCCCTGAATCCCCGCATGACGGTCGAGGATATCATCGGAGAGCCCCTGGATATCCATCATCTGTATTCCGGCAGGGGCGAGCGGCACGACAAGATCATGCATCTGATGGAGCTTGTCGGTCTGAATGCCGAGCATGCCACCCGTTACGCCCATGAGTTTTCCGGCGGTCAGAGACAGAGAATCGGCATTGCCCGCGCGCTGGCGGTGAATCCGAAGTTCATCGTCTGCGACGAGCCGGTGTCCGCGCTCGACGTTTCCATTCAGGCGCAGGTCATCAACATGTTTGAGGACATCCAGGAGAAGCTGGGAGTTGCCTATCTGTTCATCGCTCATGACCTTCTCGTGGTGCATCACATCTCGAAGCGCATTGCCGTCATGTATCTGGGCAGGCTCGTCGAGGTCGCGGATGCGGATGAGCTGAACGAGCATCCCGTCCACCCCTACACCCTCTCGCTCCTGTCTGCCGTTCCGGTACCGGATCCCGAGACAGCGAGAAAGTCGAAAAGAATCATCCTGCAGGGAGATGTTCCGTCTCCGCTGCATATGCCGTCGGGCTGTCCCTTCCGCACAAGATGCCGCTATGCGACAGACCGGTGCCGGGAGGCGATGCCCGGGCTGACAGACCGCGGAAGCGGTCACATGGTAGCCTGCTGGAATAAATAGTTCCGGCAGTAGACGCACGTAAGGAATGCACAAAAATACCGGATGGAATTTGTGCATTCTTTCTTGAACTTTCCGAAGTGCGTGCTATGATAGTCGATGATTTCCGGAACGGAGCCAGAATGTGCCGGTCCGTGAATCAGGCGGGCGGGATAACCCGTCTGCAATAAAGCATTCTGTGCGAAAACGCCTGTGCGGATTCTCACATGATGTAAAGTTTCTCAAGGAGGAGCAATTTATGAAAAAGAAAGCATTAGCAATGGTGCTTGCCGGAACCATGTCCGCAAGCCTCTTTGCAGGATGCGGAAATGCTGCTTCAGCGCCCGCAGAGAGCGGTTCGACTGCAGCGGCAGCGGCATCCACAGAGGCGGCAGCGGCAGATACGGCGGCAACCGAGGCCTCTACCGAGGCAGCTGCACCTGCAGAGGACGACTGGGCATCCCAGATTTCGTTCACTGCATCCGCAAACAACGAGGCAGCACCGGACTGGTCCGAGTATGATTCCATGATCGACGAGATCCGCAAGGATCAGGATCTGGAGGATCGTGAAGCGAAGATGCATGAGGCTGAGAACATGCTCATGGCAACCGGCGCAGTTCTCCCGATCTACTATTACAACGATCTGTATCTGGAGAAGGAAGGCTGGAGCGGTGACTACGCTACCGTATTCGGCACGAAGTACTTCATGTATGCGAAGAAGGACGGCGCAAACGCGGACGTCATGAAGATCAACCTGGCTTCCGAGCCGGATCACCTGGATCCTCAGCTGAACAGCTCTGTTGACGGCGCTGCGCTTGCATCCAACTCCTTCGTCGGCCTGTATACCTCTGCCGAGGACGGCTCCATCGTTCCCGCACTGGCAGACGGCGATCCCGAGGTTTCCGAGGATGGTACCGAGTATACCGTTCACATGAAGGAAGGCCTCAAGTGGTCCGACGGCACTGACCTCAATGCCAACGACATCATCTATTCCTGGAATCGTGCCGCAGATCCTGCAACCGCATCCGACTACGCTTACCTGTTCTCCGTATTTGACGGCTACGGAGACGGCACCGCACCGAAGCTGAACATCTCCGCTCCGGATGACAACACGGTGAAGTTCAAGCTCGTTGCACCCTGCCCTTACATCATGAGCCTTCTTGCATTCCCTGTATTCATGCCCGTTCCTCAGGCCGCAGTAGAAGCTGCTGATCCTGACGGCTCCAACCCCGGCGCATGGGCTCAGGAAGCAGGCTTTGTTTCCAACGGTGCTTACACGCTCGATTCCTGGACACACAACGAGTCCATGGTTTACAAGAAGAACCCCAACTTCTACGATGCGGACAATGTATCTGTAGATGAGCTGGACTTCATGCTGAGCGCAGATGATACCGCGATCCTGGCTGCCTATCAGGCAGGCGATCTGGACTACGCGGATACCGTTCCGAACGGCGAGATCCCGAACCTCAAGGGTACTCCTGATTTCCACGTCATCGACAACCTCGGAACCTACTATGTCGGCTTCAACGTAAATTCCTCCATGTTCGAGGGCAAGACCGTTGACCAGGCAAACGCAATGAGAAGAGCCATCGGCCTTCTGATTGACCGTCAGTACATCATCGATACCATCGGCCAGACCGAGCAGAAGGCAGCAACCTCCTTCATTCCCGCAGGTATGAGCGATGGCCACGGCGGAGTATTCAAGTCCAATGATGACGCTTTCACCTATCCTGTAGATGACGGCTATTATCAGGATCTGTCCGTAAATCCGGGCAATGTAGACGAGGCTAAGGCTCTGCTGGAGAAGGCAGGCTTCCAGTTCGGCGATGACGGCATGCTGTCCGCAGACACCCCTCTGCACATCAACTACCTCACGAACGAAGGAACCGGCCACGAGGGTATTGCCCAGGCTATCCAGCAGGATCTGGCTGCCGTAGGCATCACAATGGATATCTCCGTTGAGGACTGGCAGACATTCCTGAACGACCGCAAGCAGGGCAACTTCGACGTAGCACGTGAGGGATGGCTCGCAGATTACGATGACCCCATCAACATGCTCGAGATGTTCACCTCTGATTCCGGCAACAATGATATGCAGCTCGGCAAGTAATTCCGCCGCTGTGTAAAGGAAGCAGTGAAAAGGCCCGTATCCGGCGCAAGCCGGGTGCGGGCCTTTTCTATGCCCGGGCGGCCCTGTCTGCCTCGCGGTTTCCTCGCTCATAGAAAATTCGCTCGGAAATCCACGAGGCATCACAGGCCAGTAGGACGACAATCCTCAGGGCGAGAAGCGAAGGGGATGCCGCGCGAGCTTTCGGCCGAGCAAGGCACCCCTTCGCTTCGAAGCCCGTTGGCGGCTAATGGACAGGGCGAGGATCGGATGCTACAATGGTGTTTGCGCGTGTGAAACAGATGTCCGCGCAATAAAGACAACAGGGGGAATGTTTCATGAAAATAACACGGTTTTTCAAAAAGGCGGCAGACCGGTACAACCGCACGAGCCTTATCCTGCGCATTCTGTGCGGCCTGATCGTCGGCACGGTACTGGCCCTGGTATTTCCGAAGGCGGCGTGGATTGCGACGTTCGGCGATCTGTTCGTCGGTGCGCTGAAGGCAATCGCGCCGGTTCTGGTCTTTGTCCTGGTCATGTCCGCACTGGCACAGGGAACGTCGAAGCTGGACAAGCGGTTCGGGCTCGTGATCTGGCTTTATATGCTGACAACGTTCCTGGCCTCGGTCATCGCTGTCATAGCAAGCTTCCTCTTCCCGCTGCAGATCGTGCTGACAGACGCGGCGACGGCGGACACGATTCCGCAGGGCATCGGGGAGGTCATGCACAACCTTCTCATGAACTGCGTCTCGAATCCGGTCGGTGCACTGGTGAACGCAAACTACATCGGTATTCTGTTCTGGGCGGTCATACTGGGCTTTGCCATGAAGCGGATCGCATCGGACAGCACGAAGCTGTTCCTCGCAAACGCGGCGGATGCCGTATCGCAGTGCGTGCGCTGGATCATCAATCTGGCACCGTTCGGCATTATGGGCCTGGTCTACAGCAATGTATCGACGAACGGCCTTGCTATTTTCACACATTACGGGAAGTTGCTCCTGCTGCTGGTGGGAACCATGCTGGTCGTGGCGTTTATCGTCGATCCGTTTGTCATCTTCCTGACGCTCCACCGCAATCCGTATCCGCTCGTGTGGAGATGCCTCAAGAATTCCGGCCTGACTGCGTTCTTCACGAGATCGTCCGCGGCGAATATTCCCGTCAATATGAATACCTGCGAGCGGCTTGGCCTTGATAAGGATTTCTATTCCGTCTCCATTCCGCTCGGTTCCACCATCAATATGGACGGCGCCGCGGTGACGATCGCCATCATGACGCTCGCCTGCGCGCACACGGTCGGCGTCCCGGTCGACTTCGGCTCCGCACTGGTGCTGTCGCTGCTGTCGACGCTGGCCGCCTGCGGCGCGTCCGGCGTTGCCGGCGGATCACTCCTGCTCATCCCCATGGCGTGCTCCATGTTCGGCATCGGCAATGATATCGCCATGCAGGTCGTAGGCGTCGGCTTCATCATCGGCGTCGTGCAGGATTCCGTGGAAACCTGCCTCAACTCCACGGGCGATGTGGAGTTCACCGCGACGGCGGAGTACCGCCAGTGGCAGAAGCAGGGCCAGGAGCTGCCGTATTTTCTCGGCGACGCCCGCAGGCTCGATATCTGAATCTGACGCTTGCCAGAGCGCGGCGAATCCGCTACAATACGCTTATTGAATAAAGGGAGTAGCGGACAGGCTTCCCGCAGATTGCGGGGAATCTGCCATTCCGGTTCGTCAGGACGGCTGCAACACAGCCCGGACCGGAAGCGGGATTATAGTCCTTCAGCGAGACTTTATCATGGGAATCCATGACGAAGTCTCGTTTTTTATGTCCGGATTTCCGAAGCTGCAAACCGCCGGGCCTTTCCGGCACATGCCTGCGGAATGCAGGCACAGGAGGTTAACATGTCTGAAATACTGAGTCTGTATGCCAATTTCGGCAACATCACGTGGCAGATGGCCGTGATGTGGCTGATCGGCGGGGTGCTGATCTATCTCGGCATCGGAAAGAAGATGGAGCCGACGCTTCTCGTCCCCATGGGATTCGGCGCGATTCTCGTGAACCTGCCGCTGTCCGGTGCGATCACGCAGGGCGCCGAGGTGGGAGCGCTGGATCTTCTGTTCCAGGGAGGCATTGCGAACGAGCTGATGCTGTATCTTCTGTTTATCGGCATCGGCGCGATGTGCGATTTCACACCGCTTCTGTCCTGTCCGAAGATGATGCTGTTCGGCGCCGCGGCGCAGTTCGGCATCTTCTTTACGATATCGCTGGCAAGCCTCCTTGGCTTCTCCATTCAGGATGCGGCGTCCATCGGTATCATCGGCGCGGCGGACGGCCCGACGTCTATCTTCGTCGGCAACTATTACGGGACGAAGTACATCGGCGCCATCATCGTGGCCGCGTACAGCTACATGGCGCTCGTTCCCATCATCCAGCCTCCGGTCATCCGTCTCGTCACGACGAAGAAGGAGCGTATGATCCGGATGCCGTACAACACGAACCACGTGTCGAAGAAGGCGAAAATCATATTCCCCATTATCGTTACCATTGTGGCGGGCATCATCGCGCCGAAGTCTGTTTCGCTCATCGGCTTCCTGATGTTCGGCAACCTGATCCGCGAGTGCGGTGTGCTGGATTCGCTCTCCGACACGGCGCAGAATGTCATGAGCAACCTTGTCACGCTGCTTCTGGGCATCACGGTGGCATCGCAAATGCGGGCGGAGGATTTCCTGTCCCCGCAGACGCTGATGATCATCGCGCTCGGCCTCGTGGCCTTTATCTTCGATACCATCGGCGGCGTGCTGTTCGCCAAGCTCCTGAACCTGTTCACGCCGAACAACAGGATCAACCCCATGATCGGCGCGGCGGGCATCTCCGCCTTCCCGATGTCTGCCCGTGTCGTGAACCAGATGGCGATGGATGAGGATCCGACAAACGTCATCCTCATGCATGCCGTGGGTGCGAATGTCTCTGGGCAGATCGCCTCGGTGCTCGCGGGCGGCATCATTCTGACCCTGATTCCGAGACTCTGATTCAGGAAGAGACTTAAGATACGATGGAGGATAACATGACGAATTTATTATTTTCGCTGAAGGTGATGGGAATCGGTCTCATCGGCATTTTTTCCGTTACAATTCTGCTGATTCTTGTTATGATGCTTCTGACAAAGATTTTCCCTGCGGGGAAAGAGAATTGAAACGTCCCCTGCCTGCGGACAGGGGCACATCACGGTAACTTCCGGAGATCCGGCATGAAGTTTCAATATGTTTTGTTTGATCTCGACGGGACGCTCACGGAGTCCGCGCCGGGAATCACACGGTGTGTGCAGTACGCGCTCCGTTCGTTCGGCATTGAGGAGCCGGACCTTCATAAGCTCGAGAGCTTTGTCGGGCCGCCTCTCAACGAGGAGCTGATGCGCCGGTACCATCTGAGTGAGGAACAGGCATCCCTTGGCGTTGCGAAATACCGCGAGCGCTACGGGAAGAAGGGGATTTTCGAGTGTGAGCTCTACCCCGGGATCCGGGAGCTGCTGCGGCACTGCCATGAAGCAGGACTTTGCCTTGCGGTCGCGTCGTCGAAGCCGGAGGTGTATGTCCGGCAGATCCTCGGCAATTTCAACATTGCGGAATATTTTGACGTGGTGTGCGGACCGGGACTTGAGGATGAGAAGCATCGGGAAACCGGTGCGGACAACAAGGCCCGCATCGTGCGCACGGCGCTTGAGGGACTTGCCGGGGCAGGCGGGCTGACACCGGAATTCCGGCAGTGCTGCGCCATGGTGGGAGACCGGAGGTTCGATATCCTGGGCGCGAGACGAAACGGCGTCACCGGGATCGGTGTTCTGTACGGCTACGGCAGCAGGCAGGAGCTGGAGGACGCGGGCGCGGATGAGATCGCGGAAACCGTTCCGGAGCTGGAGATGCGGCTGCTCGTATAAGACACTGCAGCCATGCAGGGCCGGTTCATGACCCTGCCGGGACTGTGAGGTCCGGAGCCGGAAGAAAGCGGATACGATATGAAGGAACAGGGACAGGCCGGCCGGATTGCCTCGTGCATTCTGCCGGCGATTGTCTTTTCACTTGTTTTTGAGCTTGCGGCAGCAGCACTGGAGCTTTGCAGGGGAGCGGTCCTTGCGCGGGGCTCCGGCGCTGTTTTTGCGTGGATGATCAGGAATCCCGCGGACGGGACGGCGTTTCGTACGGCGTTTTCACTGGGTATCGCGGGGCTTGCCCTGCTGCGGACTTCGAGGGCGGAGGACAGAGCGTACCGTCTTGCCGCGACGCCGGTATCCCGTCACGGGGAGCCTGCGGCACTGCTCGTTCTGGCTGTGACGCTGTCCCTTGGAATCAATCTTGCCTTGTCCCTTGCGGGGGTGACGGGAGGGTCTGCGGACACAGGACGGGTTTCTCCGGTGCCGGGGCTCCTCGTTTACGGTGTCCTGTCCCCCATGGTGGAGGAGCTGGTTTTCCGGGGGTGTCTCATCCCGCGGTGTGAGAGGCTGCGGCAGAGCCTGCCCGCTTTGGAGCACAGGGGAATCAGACTCAGGCCATTGATTCCTGTCGCTCTGTCCTCTTTGCTCTTTGCGCTGTACCATGGGAACTTGCCTCAGGGGATTTATGCGTTTATGATGGGACTGGTGCTGGGTGCTGCCTATGAGCGCACGCACCGCCTCGAGGTGTGTGTCTGCATGCATGCCGCAGCGAATATTGTGTCGCTTGTGCTGTCGGCGACGGGCCTGTACGCCCCTCTGGTAAGCCCCGACGGCATTGCCGCGGCGTTCACGGCGGCAGGCTGCTGCGTCCTGTTTCTGGCTGAACGCAGGACGCATAAATGACGGATGATAACACGCGGGATCATTTGATGAACAGGGGAAGAAATGAATTCAGAAAGATTTGAAGATATTGACGCGTACGACTATGCGGATGACGCGGACGATGACATCCGGGACATGGCTGCCAAGGAGGAAGATCCGCGCGGAAAACGGCCGGGAAGGGACTATGTGAAGGAGGACGACCTTAGCGGCGAAACCCGCGGGAAGAGGCGCGGCAGGCATGCCGGCAGGGGCGGCTCCCGGGGCGTCTGGTCCTGGCTGCAGTGGGTTGTCCTGGCGGTCATTCTCGCGGTGCTTGTCATTTCCGGCTACAACTTTGTGACGGAATTCATGACATATAAGAAGGCGAGCGACGAGTACGAAAAGCTTGCCGACATGATCCAGGCCGCGCCGGAAACCGTGGAGACGGCTCCCGTGAAGGAGACGGCGGCAAAGCCGGAGCAGAGTGAAGACGAAAAGCCTTCCATCACATATCCCGCGATGGACATCGACTATGACGGCCTTGCCGGGGTGAACGATGACTTCGTCTTCGTGCTGTACATCCCGGCCCTGGACCTGAAGTATCCGGTGGCGCACAGCCATGACAACAACGAATACCTGCACACGACATTCGAGGGGACGAACAACCCCTCCGGCTGCATATTCCTCGATGAAGCGGGCTCCGAGGATATGTCGGATTCGAACACGTTCATCTTCGGCCACAACATGAAGAACGAGACCATGTTCGGCTCCCTGAAGGAATTCGACAAGCAGAAGGACCTGTGCGCGACGGATCCCTACTTCTACCTGTATTCGAAGGGGAAGGTCCGCAAGTACGCGATTTTCGCCTACTACACGGTGCGGACGACCGACGACATGTACCTGGACTTCGAGGGCGGGGACGGCTACGACGACTATGTGGCAACGGCGCAGTCCCGCTCGCTGTTCACACCGGAGGACGGCGTCATCGACTGGTCTGAGCGGCCCAATCTCGTAACCCTGTCCACTTGCTGGTCCACGGGACATGTCTATAACTTCATCGTGCAGGGAGCCTATCTGGGGGAAGCCGACACCGACGCGTGACCACAGCTGAAAATCCTGCTTGCCTGCGGGAAGTGCCAATGCTATAATCATACAGCTGTCCTTTGAAGGAACCTCTTTTCCCGGACATTTGCGGCCATACCGCGAAGGGGAGAAGCCGCCGGTCAGGACAGACACGGGCCCCGGTCGGAAACCGGTCCCGCGTAACCTGTCATCATCTGTGAGCGAGCGGATGATAGATCATCCGCGAGCGCGCTTACAAGAGGAGGAAACACCATGAGAGAGGGAATTCATCCCAAGTATTATCAGGCAACTGTTACCTGCAACTGCGGCAATACGTTCGTAACCGGATCCACCGTACCGGAGATCCACGTCGAGGTATGCTCCAAGTGCCATCCGTTCTATACAGGTCAGCAGAGAGCCGCTACCGCCAAGGGCCGTATCGATAAGTTCAACAAGAAGTACGGTCTGCAGTAATCGGAATGCAAGGATAGTACGTGAGCCGAGGCAGTTTCTGCCCCGGCTCTTTCCATATAGTCCCGTCACATGGTCCTGCCCCGGAAGAACACCGGACGGGACAATGCCTGTAAACCGGACCCGCAGGCCGGGCCAGCGGAGGAAATACAATGGCAAAAAAGAAACAGCATTACAGCGGCATCGGGGGACAGGCTGTCCTCGAGGGCGTCATGATGCGCAACAAAAATACGCTCGCGGTCGCGGTCCGCAAGCCGGACCATGAGATCGAGGTGGAGCTCGAGGAGTACCACGGCATCCTCGAAAACACGATCTGGCGGAAGATCCCCGTCATCCGGGGGGTCCTTGCGTTTATTGATTCCATGGTTGTCGGAATGAAGAGCATGAACTTCGCCTCGTCGTTCATCGACGAGGAAGACGAAGGCACCGCGAGGACGCAGCGCGAGCAGGACAGCGATTCCAGAAAGGAGACCGCGATGACGGCTGTTGTCACGGTGATATCCCTCGTGCTCGCGGTCGGCCTGTTCATGGTGCTGCCGTATTTCCTGTCCACGCTTCTGGCGGGATGGATCCGCAATACTTCGCTGATGGCCATCCTGGAGGGGCTGATCCGCCTTGCCATTTTCCTCCTCTATATCGTGGCTATTTCGCTCATGAAGGACATCAAAAGGCTCTACATGTACCACGGCGCCGAGCACAAATGCATCAACTGCATCGAACACGGCTATCCGCTGACGCTGGAATATGTCCGCAGGAGCTCACGCTTCCACAAGAGGTGCGGCTCGAGCTTCCTCGTTCTCGTCATTGTGATTTCCGTCATCCTGTTCTTCTTCATCCGGGTCGGAAACCCTGCCATGCGCCTCGTGATCCGGCTGCTGCTGGTGCCGCTCATCGCGGGCATCAGCTTTGAGATCATCCAGTTCGCCGGCCGGAGCGACAGCATTCCGGCGAAGATTCTGTCCGCACCGGGCATCCTGCTGCAGCACCTGACGACGAAGGAGCCGACGAAGGGCATGATCCTGGTGGGCATCGCCGCGACCGAGGCGGCATTTGACTGGAAGAAATATCTCGTGGAGGAGTTCGGCCGCAGCATGGACGAGCTCGACCGGATCACGGAGGAGGCATACTCCTGAGCTCCTTCGGGGGAGACGGCATCACAGAGGATTGGAAACAGCGGGGGCGAAGATGAAAATTGACCAATTAAGTCAGTCAAACCCGGCAAAGAATGCAGACAGGCCGTCTCCGGAGATACCTTATCGGGAACTGTACAGGGAAGGACTCGCTAAGCTTACCCGGGCGGGCGATCAGGACAGCCGGATCGACGCGCGGATCCTCCTTGAGGAGGTGTGCGGCACGGATCTGCAGACGCTTCTCGTTACGCCGGAGCTTGCGGTGTCAGCGGAGCGTGCTGCCCGATACCGGGATTTCATCCGCCGCAGGGCGCAGCACGAGCCGACAGCGATGATCCTGGGGCACTGGGAATTCATGGGACTTCCGTTCCGGGTGACGAAGGATACGCT
Source organism: uncultured Lachnospiraceae bacterium (assembly GCA_900316855.1). GTDB lineage: Bacteria > Bacillota > Clostridia > Lachnospirales > Lachnospiraceae > CAG-791. Next base: position 306,805 of record ONEK01000001.1, read on the forward strand.
CATCCCGGAGCAGGATACGGAGCGCCTCGTCGAGCTTGCCCTGGAATATTTTGAGTCCGGACAGATCCGCCCGGAGAATCCGGATGAGGGGCTGCGGATCCTGGACCTGTGCACCGGAAGCGGCTGCATCCTGCTATCCTGTCTGCATTATATGCGGAACGGACAGCCGGATGGCGCGGCAAAGTCATACCGGGATATACAGGGCACCGGTACGGACCTGTCGGAGCCTGCCCTCGGGATTGCCCGGCACAACGCTGCGGATCTTGGCCTTGCGGACTGCACCCGGTGGCTTGGGGGCGATCTGTTCCGGGCGGTTCCGGAGGGAGAGAGATTCGACCTCATTGTCTCCAATCCCCCTTACATCCCTACCGGCGTCATTCCTTCCCTGCCGGAGGAGGTAAAAAGCGGCGAGCCGCGCCTTGCCCTCGATGGCGGCGGGGACGGCCTTTCCTTTTACCGCAGAATTGCGCAGGAAGCGGGTGGAATGCTGTCGCCCTCCGGCACTATAATGGTGGAAATCGGTTACGATCAGGGCTATGCCGTCACGGAGCTGTTTCTCGGCGCGGGATACAGGAGCGTCACCGTCTATAAGGACTACGGCGGCAACGACCGCGTAGTGGTAAGCACATGTTTGAAAAGTTAGATTCCGTATTACTGAAATATGAAGATATCTCCCGTGAGCTGGCAAGCCCGGACGTCGCATCGGACAAGGATCACTTCCGTGATCTCATGAAGGAGCAGAGCGACTTAACGCCCATTGTGGAGGCCTACACGGCCTACCGGAAGAACCGGCAGGAGCTGCAGGACGCGCTGGACCTCATCGACGCGGAGAGTGATGAAGACATGAAGGAGCTTGCGCGGGAGACGCTCGCGGAGGCGAAGCAGAAGGACGCCGAGCTTGCCGGACAGATCCGGGTCCTGCTCATTCCGAAGGATCCCAATGATGAGAAGAATGTCATCATCGAGATCCGCCAGGGTGCGGGCGGAGATGAGGCCGCACTGTTTGCGTCGGAAATCTACCGCATGTATGTGCACTATGCCGACAGCAGGGGCTGGAAGTGCTCCGTCAATGACCTGGAGGAGATCGGCATCGGCGGCATCAAATATATCAGCTTCACAGTCGAGGGCAGGGGCGCCTGGTCCAGACTCAAGTATGAGTCCGGCGTGCATCGCGTGCAGCGCGTGCCGGTGACGGAATCCGGCGGACGCATCCACACGTCCACGATCACGGTCGCGGTGATGCCGGAGGTGACGGACGACATTGAAATCAATATTCCCCCGGAGGATGTCCGCATGGATATCACAAGGGCGTCCGGCAACGGAGGCCAGGGCGTCAATACCACGGACTCCGCGGTCCGGCTGACCCACCTGCCGACCGGGATTGTCATTTATTCCCAGACGGAGCGCTCCCAGCTGCAGAACAAGGCGAAGGCGTGGGCGCTGCTGAAGTCGAAGCTTTATGACCTCGAGCAGCAGAAGCGCCACGACAATGAGGCGGATCTTCGGCGCTCCCAGATCGGCACGGGTGACCGCTCGGAGAAAATCCGCACCTACAACTATCCCCAGTCGAGGGTTACGGACCACAGAATCAGACTGACATTGTATAATTTATCTGACGTCCTGAACGGGGATCTCGATGAGATCATCGATCCCCTGACGGCAGCGGATCAGGAGGCAAAGCTCCTGAAGATGGATCAGAATGACAGCATTTGACCTGAAGGACCTGATCCTGATGGTGTCGTGTGCCTGTGTCCGGGCAGATGCCAGGGAGAAGGGGACAACTGGATACGCGGGCGCGGAGATCGAGAAGCGCGCCTTCCTGATCGCGTCCCGCCTCGCCCTGCCAACCTGCGGTCTGCAGCCGCTCGCGGTCTATGTGGGAAGGTTTCTTGCCGCCTATCCGGACGGGGTCGGCTTCGAGCACGAGAACGCGATCAATGAGGATTCCCTGAACCGGATCTGTCCGGAGAAGGAGGACACGTTCCGCCCGCAGGAGGTGGAACACATCGCGTCTGTTTTCGCGCGGCTCATCGATTACCGGATCGGGGAAAATGTTCATCATTCCGAGCGGATTGCCGCCCGGTGCGGCGCAATGGCGCGGTATTACCACTGGGATCCGGACCACGGGGAGCAGTTCGTCCTCGCGGGAGCGCTGCATGATGTCGGCAAGATCCTGATTTCCCACGCGCTGATGGACAAGCCCCGCTCCCTTTCTTCCAATGAGTACAGCATCATCAAGAAACACGCCTATTACAGCAGTGCGATCCTGCGCCCGGTGCGCGGATTCGATACGGTAGCGGCATGGGCATACCGCCATCATGAGAAGATTGACGGCTCCGGCTATCCCTATGGCCTGACCGGAGACCAGCTGAGCCTCGAGGAGCGGCTGCTGGCGTGTGTGGATATCTATGAGGCTCTGACGGAGAGCCGTTCCTACAAGGATCCCCTCTCCCATGAGGAAGCGGTTTCGATCCTGCGCCAGCTTGCGCAAGAGGGCAGGATTGACGGGAAACTTGCGGAAGATGTAGACCGGTGTTTTGCGGTACAGGAGTGACGAATCGACATGGGCCTTGCGGAATACAGACAGCAGCTCGATGAAATAGACGCGCAGATCGTGCGGCTCTTTGAACAGAGGATGGAGATCTCGGAGGAGGTCGCCGGGGAGAAGATCCGTACGGGAAGGCGTGTTCTGGACAAGAAGCGCGAGCAGGAAAAGCTCGCGACGCTATCGGACATGACGGGCTCCGACTTCAATAAGAGAGGAATCCGGGAGCTGTACCAGCAGATCATGGCCATTTCCCGCAAGCGCCAGTACCAGATGATGGATGACGCGGGTCAGCTGCACCGCCTGCCCTTCATCGAGGTGGATCACCTTGCGGATGACGACACCCGTGTGGTGTATCAGGGAGCGGCAGGGTCCTATTCCGAGGCTGCCATGCTGCAGTATTTCGGCAGGGACATCCGCAACTTCAGCGTCGCAACGTTCCGCGACGCCATGAGCGCCATTGAGGAGGGGGCCGCGGACTACGCCGTGCTGCCGATCGAGAACTCCACAGCCGGCATTGTGAGCCAGAACTACGACCTTCTGTCCGAATTCGAGAACTATATCGTCGGGGAAACGGTCATCCCGATCCGCCACTGCCTGATGGGCGTCCCGGGAACAACCGAGGAGACGATTCAGCGCGTCTATTCCCACGCGCAGTCTCTCATGCAGTCGGAAAAATATCTGTCCGGACACCTGTCGTGGCAGCAGATCAGCATGCAGAACAATGCCTTCGCGGCACAGAAGGTTGCCGCGGATCATGATGTTACAGAGGCGGCGATTGCCTCGCGTTATGCCGCTGAGCACTACGGTCTGCAGGTCATCCGCGAGGGGGTCAACCAGTCCGAGACGAATTCCACACGTTTTATCATTGTCACGAACCAGAAGATCTTCCTTGGCGGCGCGCGGAAGATTTCGCTCGTCCTCGAGATTGCGCACGAGTCCGGCTCCCTGTACCGGACGCTGTCCCATTTCATCTACAATGACCTTAACATGACGAAGATCGAATCCCGGCCCATCGAGGACCGCAACTGGGAGTACCGGTTCTTCATTGATTTCGAGGGAAACTTAAATGACTCCTCCGTCCGCAACGCCCTGCGCGGCCTTCGCGACGAGTGCCGGAGCCTGAAGCTCCTCGGAAACTACTGAAACTTTACACGAATTTTATCCTTTGCGGCCGCCGACGCGTTATGATTACACTGTCGGCGGCCGCTGCTGTTACCGCGCGGCAGGGGAAAGGGGTACATGATTTATGGCAATACACACTTTCGGGGCGATTGACGTAGGAAGCTACGAGCTGAATCTCAAGATCTTCGAAATCTCCCGGGGAAAGGGGATCCGCGAGGTTGACGACCTGGTCCGCAGGGTTGACCTCGGGACGGATACCTACACACACGGAAAGATCTCCTCGAACCATGTCCGTGAGGTGACGCAGATCCTGCAGGAGTTTCACAGAATCATGGATACCTACCGGGTCGAGGCCTATCAGGCGTACGGAACATCCGCGATCCGCGAGATGACGAACGCGGAGATCGTCCTGTCCCAGTGGGAACAGAAGAGCGGGATTCACATTGACGTGCTGTCGAATTCGGAACAGCGTTTCCTCGATTACAAATCCGTCGCCATGCGCGGCGAGAAATTCAACAAGAGCATCCAGGATACCTGCGCCATCGTCGATATCGGCGGCAGCAGTATCCAGATTTCCCTTTTCGAGAAGGACAAGCTCGCGGCGACCCAGAACATGAAGCTGGGCGTTCTCCGGATCCGTGAGATGCTGTCCCATATTGACGTCCGCACCGGCGAGTACGAAAGACTGATCTCCGACCTTGTGAATTCCCAGATGGAGGTCTTCCGCAAGCTGTACCTGCACAATGACCGGATTCACAACATCATCATCGTGGACGATTACATCTCCGCACTCATGCAGGCGCGTCACATGGACATCATCCATCATGCGGACTTCGACAGCTTTGCCGCGGAATCCGGCAGCGTTTCCGTGACCCAGCTCGCGCGGAAGGCGGGCATCACCGAGGACGCGGCAGGACTCCTGCATATTTCGGCGGTCGTGATGGGCTGCATCGCGGACTCGCTGGGGGCGGAGCTCATCTACGCGCCGGGCGTCACGCTCGCGGACGGCATCGCCTACGAATATGCCGAGAAGAAGAAAATCATCCTGCCGGAGCATGATTTCGAGGAGGATATCATCGCCTGCGCCAAGAATATTTCCCGCCGCTACATGGGCTCGGAGGAGCGCTCGCGCTCCATCGAGGACATTGCGCTCAAGATCTTCGACGCGACGAAGAAGGCGCACGGCATGGGTATGCGGGAGCGGTTCCTGCTGCGCATGGCATCGATTCTGCACGACTGCGGCAAATACATCAGCATGGTGAACCTGGCGACGTGTTCATACGACATCATCATGTCGACCGAGATCATCGGGCTCTCGCACATCGAGCGGGAAATCGTCGCGAACGTCGTGAAGTTCAACCACAGCGATTTTGTGTATTATGAGGAGCAGGAGGGGACGTCGGATCTTACCAGGGAAGCCTACCTCACCATTGCAAGACTGACGGCCATCCTGCGGCTTTCGAATGGCATTGACCGCACGCACCAGCAGAAGTTCAGCGACCTGCATGTGAGGACGAAGGACGACAAGCTGCTGATATCCGTTCCGAGCGGCATCGATGTAACGCTCGAAAAGGGCATGTTCCGGAACCGCGCCGACTTCTTCGAGGAGGTCATGGGCATCCGGCCCGTCATCCGCCAGGGCGCGGTCAGCAGAAAGTAGACAGGAGTGAAAGCCTGCGGACGCAGGCATAAGGAGCAGTATGAGTGAATCCAGCAAAACCGGGAAAATCAATTTCCGGGATCCGAAATATTATGAAAACCGGGAGCTGTCGTGGCTCCGCTTTGACCTGCGCTGCCTCGAGCAGGCGAGAAGGAAGGAAAATCCGCTCCTGGAGCGGCTGAACTTCCTGTCGATCACCGCGTCCAACCTCGATGAGTTCTTCATGGTCCGCGTGGCGTCCATTCAGGACATGGCCAAGGGCGGGTATACGAAGCGTGACATCGCGGGCATGACCGCCGAGGAACAGCTGGACGCGATCCTTGCCGGGGCGCACCGGTTCGTCGATCTGCAGTATTCCACGCTCAATCACCAGATTATCCCCGGCCTGAAGGAAGCGGGAATCCAGCTCGTAAGAAAAGAGGACGAGCTTACCGCGGACGAGAAGGCGTATCTTAGCAAATATTTCGAGACAGAGGTCTACCCCGTCATCACACCGATGGCAGTAGACTCGTCGAGGCCGTTCCCTCTGATCCTGAATAAATCGCTGAACCTCGGCGCGCTGCTGCGCCGCAGGGACAACACCGGCCCCGGCATCCTGAACCGCACGAAGAAATCGAAGAAAACAAACGCGAAGGAGAAGGAGGTTCTGGAGTTCGCTACTGTCCAGGTCCCTTCCGTGCTGCCGCGTGTCATTGTCCTCCCCTCGGAGGGCGCACAGGACCCGGAGCAACCTTCGGCACGCGTTGTCCTGCTGGAGGATGTGCTGCGCGGCAATATCGGCAGCCTGTTCCAGAGCTATGACGTCGTATGCACAGCCGCGTTCCGCATCATGCGTTCCGCGGACATGGATATCGACGAGGATGAGGCGGAGGACCTGCTGAAGGAGATTGAGAAATCCCTGAAGCAGCGCCGCCACGGCTACGCCATCCGCCTGGAGGTCGAGGACGGCATGGATCCCCGGCTGCTCGATATCCTGCAGGAGGAGCTGCAGCTGCAGAGTGATGAGATTTTCCGCATCGACGGTCCTCTGGACCTGACATTCCTGTCGAAGGTGCGAAAGGTTCCCGGCTTTGACCGGTACAAGGAGCACCGCTACGCGGAGCCGCAGATGGTCCCGGAGCTGCCGGACGGGTGTGATCTCTTCGCCCAGATCCGGAAGGGGGACATCTTCCTTCACCATCCCTACGAGACGTTCCAGCCGGTCGTGGATTTCGTGTCGCTGGCCGCTTCGGACCCGGATGTCCTCGCCATCAAGCAGACACTGTACCGCGTCAGCGGCAATTCCCCGATCATCGCAGCCCTTGCGAGGGCGGCAGACCGCGGCAAGCAGGTCACGGTTCTCGTCGAGCTGAAGGCACGGTTTGATGAGGAGAACAACATCGGCTGGGCCCGCATGCTCGAAAAGGCGGGCTGCCATGTCATCTACGGCCTCGTCGGACTCAAGACCCACTCCAAGATCACGCTCGTCGTGCGCCGCGAGGAGGACGGCATCCGCAGGTACGTCCACCTCGCTACCGGCAACTATAACGACACGACAGCCAAGCTGTACACCGACGTCGGCCTCATGACGTGCAAGGAGCCGTTCGGGGAGGACGCGACAGCCGTCTTCAACATGCTGTCGGGCTATTCGGAGCCGCGCTCCTGGAACCGCCTCATCCTCGCACCCCTGTGGCTGAAGGACCGCTTTAAATATCTCATCGGAAGGGAGGAGCAGAACGCCCTGAGCGGAGAACCTGCCCGCATCAAGGCGAAAATGAACTCCCTGTGCGATCAGGACATCATCGAGGCGCTGTACCGGGCATCCGCCGCCGGTGTGAAGATTGAGCTCATCGTCCGCGGAATCTGCTGCCTGAAGACCGGCATTCCCGGCGTCTCCGAGAACATCACTGTCCGTTCCATCGTCGGCAACTTCCTGGAGCACTCCCGGATCTTCTGGTTCGAGAACGGAGGCGTGCCCGAGATCTACGCCGGCTCCGCCGACTGGATGCCCCGGAACCTCGACCGCCGCGTGGAGATCGTCTTCCCGCTCGAGGACCCGGCCGTGAAGGCCAAAGCCGAGCACATCCTGGACGTCGAGCTTGCCGATACCGAGCAGGCCAGCATCCTGAAGCCGGACGGCACCTACGAGAAGGTCGACCGCCGAGGCAAGGAGAAGGTCAACTCTCAGCTCCAGTTCTGCAGCGAGGCTGTCGCTGCCGCGGACAAGGCCAGGAACGCCGTCCGTGAGACGCGGCTCTTCGTGCCGGAGGAGCACAGGGAGGAGAGCTGAGCCCTGATATCGCAAAAAATTTACAAGCCGTGGACGCCTTACGGATTTCCGAGCGAATTTTCTATGAGCGAGGGAACCGTAAGACGGCTGCGGCTTTTTCAATATTGTCTGAAACAGATTCAGCCGCGGGTGCCCGCGGCGCTTTTTGCGGATTGTTTTCGAAATGGCATTGACATCCGCGGCAGTGAGGACTAGAATCACGTTAATGTGTTAAAGCATTTAAAACCTATAGATATAGTAGGATATTACCTGCGCCGTAATCTTCAGCAGGAAGAGTTCAGCAGATGGAGTTCAATACCAGTCTTCTACATGGCAGGGCAGTGGGCGGCTACGCCAACCACTCGACGCTGCCGCATATTTCCCAGGCGGTGGAGTATCAGTTTGAGACCGCGGAGGACGCGGGAAAGGCATTTCACCACCAGTCTCCTGCCTACGCCTATTCCAGGGTCGCGAACCCGACGGTGTCGGCGCTTGAGCGCAGGCTTGCCGAGGCGGAAGGCGGCGCGGGAGCCTACGCGTGTGCTTCCGGCATGTCCGCGGTGACGCTTTCCCTGCTGAATATTCTTAAAGCGGGAGATGAGATCGTATCATCCGGCGGTGTGTACGGCGGAACACTGGACCTGTACGCGGATCTGGAGCTTCTGGGCATCCATACGGTCTTTGCGGATTCCATGACGCCGGAGGCGCTGGAACCGCTTATCACGGACAGAACGCGGGTGGTTTTCGGCGAACTGATCGGGAATCCGTCGCTTCGGATCCTGGACGTTCCCGCCGTCTCGGAGGCGGCACACCGGCACGGCGCGGCGCTCATCGTGGACGCGACGACGGCGAGCCCGTATCTTGCGAAGCCGCTCACAATGGGAGCGGATGTTGTGGTTCATTCCACGACGAAGTACATCAGCGGGAGCGGGCAGGCAGTCGGCGGAGTGATTGTCGAGAGCGGACACGCGGACTGGGGAAGCGGCCGTTTTCCGGCACTGGCAAAGTTTCGCAAATACGGTCCCATGGCCTATATGATCCGCCTCCGGACGGATCTTGGGGAAAACTTCGGAGGCTGCATGTCTGCCTCGCACGCATATCTCACCACGCTGGGGCTCGAGACGCTCGGTGTGCGGATGGAGCGGATCTGCCGGAACGCGGAGGCTCTGGCACAGGCGCTGAATCAGCTGCCGGGCATTGAGGTGAATTATCCGACCCTGCCCGGTGCGCCGGACCGGGAGCTTGTCCGGGGCGAGCTGCACGGGCTGGGAGGCGGAATCGTCACCTTCCGCGCCGGATCGAGGGAAAGGGCGTTTGCCATTATCAATCACCTGCAGTACGCGATCCGTGCCACTTCGCTCGGCGACGTGCGGACACTGGTCATTCATCCGGCGACAACATTTTTCGCCAACACTTCGAAGGAGCAGAACGCGGCGGCAGGCGTATATGACGACTCGGTGCGTGTCAGCGTCGGAATTGAGGATGTGAACGACCTGATTGAGGATTTCACACAGGCTGTTGAGAACGCCTGAGGCTTAGGACGGAGCAGCAGCCGGGAAAGAATAACGGAGCCTGCCTGCTTCCCTCTTGGGGAAACGCGGCAGACATCCGGACAGAAAAAAATAAGGAGCAGCGAAAATCATGAATATCACAGTAGGAGGCGAGAAGAAGGACGTGAAGGACGGGATCACCGTTTCGGAGCTGATCGCACAGGAGAAGGTGGAGACACCCGAGTATGTGACGGTTTCCGTCAACGAGGAGTTCATAAAGCGCGAGGACTTCGATGCAAGAAAACTGAAGGAATCAGACAACGTCGAGTTCCTGTATTTCATGGGCGGCGGCGCGAGGTGAACCGGAATGCCTTTTACGAATGAACAGCTGGAGCGCTACTCCAGACACATTATCCTGAAGGAAATCGGCGTGAAGGGGCAGAAAAAGCTTCTCGCCGGAAAGGTGCTGATCGTCGGGGCCGGCGGCCTCGGTGCGCCTGCCGCGATGTATCTGGCGGCAGCAGGCGTGGGAACGATCGGCATCATCGATGCGGACGAGGTGGATCTGTCCAACCTGCAGAGGCAGGTCATCCATACGACGAACGACCTCGGCAAGCCCAAGGTCGAATCCGCGAAGGAGACCATGCTGGCCATCAATCCGGACATCACGGTGAATACGTACCATGAGTTTCTGGATTCCACGAACGTACTGGACATCTTCCGGGATTATGACTTCATCCTGGACGGGACAGACAACTTCCCGGCAAAGTTTCTGATCAACGATGCCTGTGTTCTTTTAAAGAAGCCGTTCTGCCATGCGGGAATCATCCGGTTCAAGGGGCAGCTCATGACGTATGTGCCCGGTGAGGGACCGTGCTACCGCTGCGTGTTTAAGAACCCGCCGCCGAAGGACGCCGTGCCGACCTGCAAGCAGGCGGGCGTCATCGGCGCAATGGCAGGCATCATCGGCTGCATGCAGGCTCTCGAGGCGGTGAAGTACCTGACCGGCGCGGGAGAGCTCCTGACCGGGTATCTGCAGACGTTTGACGGACTTAAGGGCGAATGGCACAAAATCAAGCTTCCGCCCGCGGACCCCGACTGTGCGGTCTGCGGAACGCATCCGACGATTTTAAAGCCCGTTGATTACGAGCAGGCAGCCTGCGACTGGCACGCCTCCCGGGACGAGGGTGTCGCGGAGGATAATTCATAAGTGCCGCGGCAGAAAGCTGCAGGGTATTGCAGTGCGGCCGGGATCTGCTCCGGTCCTGCAAACGCGTAAGGCATGAGGAAGAGTAAAAAGTGCGGATTACATTGAAACAATCGGACTATGACAGGATTCTCGATTTTGCGAAGAGCGGTCTGCCGAATGAAGCGTGCGGACTCATCGCCGGCACGGAGGAGAGGGAAGGCGACAAGGTGACCGTCCGTCATATCGAGAAGGTGTATCTGCTGACGAATGTGGATCACTCAAACGAGCATTTCTCCATGGATCCGAAGGAGCGGCTGGAATCCGTGAAGGATATGCGGGCGAACGGCTGGAAGCCTCTCGGCAACTGGCATTCCCATCCTGAATCCCCTTCCCGGCCCTCAGCCGAGGACATCCGGCTGTCGTTTGATGTGCACGCGACCTATATGATCCTGTCCCTCATGGACAGGGAGCATCCGGACTTCAACGCCTTTCACACGGACAAGGCACAGGGAGTCTACAGGAAGGAAGAGCTTGAGATCGTAAAAGATACGCAGTGAAGGCAGATACGGCATCGCCCGGGTGAGTGCGGACAAAACGCACGGCGGGGCCCGCTGATCGGGGCCAGGGAGGAATTATGGCGGCAACGGTTGATTACGCAGTATTGAAAAAAGGCGGCTGGATGCGGCAGAAGCAGAAGGACAAGTTCGCGCTGCGCATCCACGTCATCGGCGGACATCTCGATGATGTCCAGCTGAAGACGATTTCCGACGTATCGAAAAAGTACGGCAAAGGCTATGTACACCTTACGGCGAGGCAGTCGCTGGAAATTCCGTGGATGGATATCCATGACCTCGACGCCATCAAGGCTGACCTTGAAAAGGGCGGAGTAGCGCCTTCGGTCTGCGGCCCCAGGGTCCGCACGACGACAGCGTGTCAGGGCAATGCAACCTGCGGCCATGCCTGTATCGACACCTATTCCCTTGCGCAGGAGATTGACAAGCGGTATTTCGCGAGGGAGCTCCCCGGCAAGTTCAAGTTCGGCATCACCGGCTGCCGCAACAACTGCCTGAAGGTCGAGGAGAATGACTTCGGCATCAAGGGCGCGGAGCGGGTAACCTGGAAAGAGGACGCCTGCATTGCCTGCGGCCTGTGTGAGAAAACCTGCCGCTCCAAGGCGATCACGCTAAGCGACGGCAGAATCACGCTCGATGATTCGAAGTGCTCGTACTGCGGCCGGTGCGCGGAGGTGTGCCCGGTGGATGCCTATGATACGCATCCGGGCTACATTGTTTCGTTCGGCGGCACGTTCGGCAATCATATCCGCAGAGGAAACCTGATTGTTCCGTTTATTTCGAAGTATGAGACACTGATTAAGCTCGCGGACGCTTCGATCCAGTTTTTCGACGATCACGCGCACAAGGGAGACCGCTTCCAGTTCTGCATCGACCGCGAGGGGCAGGAGAAATTCAACAAAATCATGCACGACATCTACGTGGAGAGCGAAGGACGCGACTACACGGAGAACGATGTCGAGAAGATTCAGGCCGGACGATGAAGTAATTACGGAAAGCCGCTTCCGCGCATTTTCCGAAGGGAGTGAGTGCGCCGCAGGCGGGGAACCGGCAGGAAAGGAGGAGGACAATGAGCGAGGTCGAACTCAAGGCGGATGATACCGTGGATATCACAGACGTGGTCTGTCCGGTCACGTTCGTCAAGGCAAAGGTCGCCATGGAGGAGCTGGACGTCGGACAGATTCTCCGGGTGCACATGAATGACGGGGAGCCCTGTCAGAACGTGCCGCGAAGCTTCAAGGAGGAGGGACAGAAGGTCCTGAAGCTGATCGATAACCAGGACGGAACCTACGACCTTCTGGTGCGCAAGGAAGAGGAGTAAGCGGACCGGAGAGCTAAAGAGCGTCCGGTACCTGAAGGGGGAGAGAACAGGGTATGCTGCTTTTTAATCCTAGTAATTCTATATGACATATAGAAATTAAGTGATAAGAGGAGAAATTATTATGAGTGAGGGAAACGCAGTAAAAAAACCAAAGTTAACCGAGGATCATCTGGCGATCATCATCGGCTTTCTCCTGATCGCCGTGGCAGCGATCTCCGTGCTGTCCGGCGCGTTTGATTTCGCGCCGCTCAAATTCGCGACCTGGGGCCCCGGGGCGGACGCGGCACTCGCATCCCAGATCACACCGGCCTTTTTCGGGAAGCTGATTCTGACCTATATCGTACTGGCGCTTGTCTTCACGGTCGGCGAGATCGCACAGGGCGGGAACGCGCGCAGGTTCCTCCCGGCCTTCACGGTGCTGTATCTTGTTTCCGTGCTGGTGCGCCTGATTGCCGCCGAGTATACCGCGAACCGTTATCTTGAGTGGGCATTCTGGGCACTGGCCGCAGGCCTTGTCATTGCGAATACCGTCGGCGTCCCGGAGTGGCTGAAGCCCGCGGTGCGCACGGAATATTACATCAAGACCGGACTCGTTGTGATGGGATTTTCCGTTCTGTTCTCCAACATCGTCAACTTCGGCCTGTACGGCCTTGCCATCGCCTGGCTCGTTACGCCGATCGTCATTATCTTCATGTGGTATTTCGGCACCCGTGTGCTGAAGATGGAAGATAAACCGCTCGTTATCACGATTGCTACCGCAACGAGCGTGTGCGGCACCTCCGCTGCCATCGCAACGGCCTCCGCGGCCAAGGCGAAGAAGCAGGATCTGTCCCTGGCTGTTTCCATCTCCATCATCTTCACGATTATCATGATGGTGACCGAGCCTATCATCATCAAGGCAGTAGGCCTCGGCCAGCTGATGGGCGGTGCGCTCATCGGCGGCACTGTTGACTCCACCGGCGCCGTGACGGTTGCAGGTACCGCTCTCGGCGAGCTGGGCCAGACCACGGCTGTGCTCGTCAAGTCGATCCAGAATATCCTCATCGGCTTCATCGCCTTCGCGGTTGCCATCTTCTTCGCAACCCGCGTGGAGAAGGATCCGGATTCCGACGTGAAGGTCGGCCCTTCCGAAATCTGGAAGAGACTGCCGAAGTTCATCCTCGGCTTCTTCGCGGCGTCCCTCGTCGCGTCGTTTATCTTCCAGCCGATCGTGGGCAAGGACAGCGTCAGCGCCATCAACAAGGTGCTCGACCAGTACAAGAACTGGGCGTTCGTACTGGCATTTACCTCCATCGGCCTTGATACGAACTTCAAGGCGATCGGGAAGCAGATGACGGGCGGCAAGCCGCTCATCCTCTACATCGTCGGCCAGCTGTTCAACATCGTCCTGACATTCGCCGTCGTATACATCGCACTGTCCGGCAGGTTCTTCCCGCTTCCGAACATCGCGCTGTAATAATCTGAAGACATAAGGGTCAAAAGTACCAAATCGGCAACGGGCAAGCCCGTAAGAGCGAGCTCGTAAGGGCTTGCCCGAAAGGCGATTTGGACTTGGGACCCGC
>ONEK01000015.1 GCA_900316855.1 uncultured Lachnospiraceae bacterium
CATTATACACAAAGAGAGGGGGTATTGCTCTTTTTGTATGCAAACCCCCGAAAATCAAGGTAACTGGGTGCTCATGCATAGGTATGCATGACACTACGTCAAAAACATGGGAACAAATGGTATGATAACCGTGCGGGTTTGGGGGCAGGCTGCGCGGATTTCGTGTTGCAGACCTGCCTGCACAGGCATGAGAGGAAGCTATGCAGGAACGTTATCAGTTTGAGGAGCACATGCGGGAGATCTATGAAAGGCTCGGGTTCCCGCTGTGCGTTTTCCAGAATATCAACGGCCAGTATGTGACGCTGCTCGTCTCGGATGGTGCCTGCGGGCTGTTCGGCGGGACTAGGGAGCAGGTGGCCAGCTACCTCGACAACAAGAGCTACCGCAAGATGCATCCGGATGACGCGGGCAAGGTGCGCGAGGCAAGCCGCCTGTTCGAGACGAAGGAGGAGCAGTGCGTCCTGTGCCGCATGATGGTCGGGGACAGCTATCATGTCCTGATGTTCCATGAGCGCAGGCATGTCATGGATGACAAAACGCCACTGTATTTCGTGACGTACAGCGATATCACGGTTCTGACCGGCGATGCCATGAATTCGTACCACCAGTATCTCGACAATCAGCAGGAGCTGCTGCTGAAGGATACGGTCACCGATCTTCCCAACATTAATTTCTATCAGGCGTTTGCCGGCGGTATGCTTAAGGAACACCTCGGAAACCGCCGTATTCCCGCCATTGTCTTTTTTGATATCAAGGGGATGCATGCCTTCAATGACCGTTATGGCTATCAGGAGGGAAATACCCTTCTGCACACGACAGCGCGGATCATCCGCAGGCATTTCCCGGAGGATTACCTCGTCCGCTATACGGAGGATCACTTCGTCGTAATCACAGACGGCCGCAACCCCGCGGACCAGATCGAGGCGGTCCGGCGCGACCTCGCCGCAAAATATTCCGGCGCGCGGATCGGCATCAAGGCGGGTATTTTCTACTACGATGACATGGACCTTGACATCGTTGCCGCTGTGGACAGGGCAAGGCTTGCGGTCGATTACATCAGCGACCGGAAGGACCGCTCCGTCTGCACGTATGATGACGAGGTGCGCTCGTTTTACAACAAGCGCAACTACGTTCTGGAGCATTACGACGAGGCTATCCAGAAGGGATGGATCCGGGTTTACTACCAGCCGATTGTCGGCGTCCTCAGCAAGAAGGTCTCGCGGTTTGAGGCGCTCTCTCGCTGGATTGATCCGGTGTACGGCTTCATGAATCCCGCTGATTTCATCAGAATCCTGGAGGAGGCGCACCTGATCTTCCGCCTGGATCTGTATGTGCTGGAGGTCATCTGCAGATCCTTAAGGGAGCGCAGGGACAAGGGTCTTCCCTATGCTTTCGTCACGGTGAATCTATCCCGCTATGATCTGGAGCAGCCGGATATTCATGATACGATCAACGCAACGCTTCACAAATACGGCATCGATCCGAAGGAAATCGCGCTTGAGATCACGGAATCCGCACTGCTCGACCATGAGGAGCTGATCCGCGAACACATCGACCGCTTTCATAAGGACGGCTACGCTGTCTGGCTCGACGATTTCGGAAGCGGCTACAGCTCGTTCGTCGCAGTACAGAACTTTGACTTTGACTGCATCAAGATCGATATGCAGTTCCTCAGGAGCGAGAACAAACGCACGCCGGATATCCTCATGGATATCATTGACATGACGAAGCGCCTCGGCATTGATTCTCTCACCGAGGGCGTGGAAACGCAGCAGCATTATGAGCTGCTGCGCTCGTTCGGCTGCGGTATGATCCAGGGCTTCTGGATCTCGAAGCCGCTGCCGGAGGAGGAGATCTTCCCGCTCCTTGCCGACAAGGGTCTCACCATGGAAACCCCGGATGACCATGAATATTTCCGGGCTGTCACAGGTGTCAATGTGCTGGATACCCTGCAGCCGCTCCGGGTGGAGGGCGCCCACACGGTAGAGAAGCCCCGCATTCTGGAAATCATTACCCAGAAGGCGGACCGGGTCATGATGACCTACACCAACTCGTCCGCCAGGGAGTGGAACCGTTCCTACGGAATCCAGTCCCGACAGGAGCTGGACGCTGCCCTCAATGACGAGGAAGGCGGTATCTTCCAGAATATCCGCGACCACCTGAAATACCTCAAGAACCCGGGCGACATCATCGAAATCGGCGTGAATGACCCGCGCTTTACGGGCAGGATGCGGATCCAGCTCATCACAGAGGTCGGGGACCGCAGGGCGTTCCTCGTTACCGGAATCGAGATCGACTATTCCATGCTGCAGGTGCTGAATCAGGAGAGGCAGTACATCCTGGACCAGTACAGTGAGGCGATGCGCAGCGGCCTGATCGTTCCGAAGTTCCGTCCGATTGTGGATGCGGACCGGCGTGAGGTCGCCATGACGGAGGCCTATCCTTACTGGCGGGATCCCTCCGGCACAAGCCCTACCACGACGAAGACGCTCGAGAGCGTCCTGGCAGCGGCACGGCTTTCGCGGAGTCTTGACCTGTTCATGCTCGAGAAGGTCTGCCGTATCCTGTCGGACAGAACAGCGCGCGGCATGCGCGTCGTGCCGGTCGGCCTGCGTCTGCACGCGGATGACTTCTTCCAGGACGATTTCATTGCCCAGATCAACGGGACGCTCGAGCGGTACGGAATTCCGCACGGTCTGATCCTGTTCCGCCTGAAGGGGGAGGACCTCCTCAAGGGAGGACAGGCGATCCCGCATCTTCGCAGGGAGGGGTATGCCGTCGGTGTCTACGAGCTGGGAATGGGACTCGATTTCTACCATTTCCTGGAGACGACGACGATCGACTACTACCGGATCGACCTGGACGGCCTGACCACGATCGACGAGCGCAGCCGCAGGGTGATGAAAAACCTGATGGATATGCTGGAAATCTGCGGCATTCAGCCGCTTGCGAGAAACGTGCGCTCCGCGGAGCAGGAGACGTTCCTGAAATCCATCGGGTGCAGTCTGCTGCAGGGGCCCTATATCGGCAAATCCGATTACGCGAGCCGGTTTGACGCGGACTCCTATGACGGCATTTACCCGATGCGCGACTGCCGTGAAGCCGCACAGAAAGCAGACAGCGGGCAGGACCGAAGCAAAACCTGAGTATAATTCCCGTATCCCGTTCATTCAGTATGGCAGGAGTATTCAGCCATGGATCGTGGAATTCTAACCTATTTCAAAAACGAGAAAAAGCTCCTCGCCGTCGTGACGGTGACGGGGCTTTTCTACAATATCGGCATGATCGCGGGGCCGTATTTCGAAGGTCAGCTTGCGCAGTACCTGTTCGACCTTCTGAAGGGCCAGAGAACATCAGCGGAGCTCATCCGTCTGTCCGTCCTGTATGTTCTTATCATCGCCTGTGTTCAGGGTGCGCGGTTCCTGAAGCGGCTCTATGTCCGCAAATTCGCGAACCATGTGACGAGAGCCATGAAGGTGAAGATCTACGACTCCCTTCTTGCACAGGATACGGTAAGTGTCCGCAGGCAGGATGCCGGAACCATCATGACCAAAGCCATTCAGGACGCGGAGAGCTGCGCCGAGGGGATGCGCAAATTCACGACGGAGGTATTTGACACCGGCGTTGTGATGATCGCCTACCTGGGTATGCTTCTGTACTACGACTGGAGGCTCACCCTGGTTTCCATGATATTTCCGCCTATGGCTTATGCCGCCGCGGAGCGGATCAAGGCACGGGTCACCGCCGCCGCGGCGAAAAGCCGTGAGAGCCTTTCGCGGCTCAACGCGGCGACAGCGGACCGGATCTCCAACGCCCTGACCTACCGGACGTTCGGCGAGGAGACAAACCGCGGAGAGCTTTATGAGCGGCATCTGTCGGATTATGAGCGGAAGAATATCGTATCCGGCATATATGATAACAGCACCCAGCCTGTCTATCTTGTCATTTCCCTTGTCAGTACCATTCCCATACTGTATTTCGGAGGAAGGAACGTCTCCGGCACCGGCTGGAGCACCTGGACCATTGCCTCGTTTACCACATTTCTTTCCTGCTTCTTAAAGCTTGCGACGAAGAGCTCCCACGCGGCAAAGCTCTTTAACGCCGTCCAGAAGGCTGAAGTCTCCTGGAAGAGGATCCGGCCTTATCTGGAGGAAGACAAGCCCTGTGCCCAAAGAGTCAGTGCCGCCGGCCCTGACACTCTGGACGTGGAGGGTCTTGGTGCGTCGGTTACGGAAAACGGAAAGACAAGGACGCTGTTTTCCGGAATTTCGTTTACGCTCCTGCCGGGGCAGATCCTTGGAATTACAGGCCCTGTCGGCTGCGGCAAGAGCCTGTTCGGGCAGGCGTTTCTCAATGAAATCCCGATGAACGGAACGGACGCGGACCGGGACCGGGCCCTGCAGGGAGTTTCTCTGACCGGCTCCATCCTGTACGGAGGCAGGAATATTCACGACTGGAAGGGCCGGCAGATTTTTGCCTATGAGGGGCATGATCCGGAGCTGTTCCAGGATACGGTGAGGAACAACATCACGCTTGGAAGACAGGATGAAAAGAGGCTTCGCGAGGTGATGGAGGAAGTACAGCTTGCCGGGGAGCTTTCGCCTGACGCACAGGTCGGCGAAAAGGGAAGCGGCATTTCCGGAGGACAGGCTGCGAGGATCGGGCTTGCCCGGGCACTGTTTTCCAATGCGCCGGTTGTGATCCTGGATGACCCGTTTGCTTCCGTCGACGCTCAAACCGAGCGGCATATCTTTGAAGCGCTGCGCCAAAAGGAAGCCGGCAGGAGCTTTCTCATCCCGGGACACAGGCTTGCCCTGTTCCCGCAGATGGACGGCGTCCTCATCCTGAACGGGGAGGAGTCGGCAGCCGGCTCCCATGAGGAAGTACTGCGGCAGTCCGCCGCCTATCGGGAACTCATTGCACTGCAGGAATTATGAAGGAATCTGAAACGAAAAGAAAAACAAAAGATCCGGTCCGGGAGACAATCCTGCAGACGCTCATTCATCATGCGCCGCTCGCAGTCCTTCTTGTCATCCTGATTGCCGCGTCCGTCCTCCTCGAGCTGCTCCCTCCCCTCGTTCTGGGGCAGGCTGTGGACAGGCTGACGGACGGGCTGCGGATTACGGCATCCCTCGCCGCTGTGTACTTTGCGTTTTCCGCACTGGGCGGGCTCGTCAATGCCTTCCGGGAAGCCGCGATCACGGCCGTCGGCGGGAAGCTGACGCACGCGCTCCGGAGCCGTGAGGAGCAGAAGCTTGCACGGCTCCCTGCGTCCACATATATCGCGTCGAGCAGCGGCAGTCTGACAGCGCGCTTTACCAGTGACGCGGATGCGTTCGAATCCATGTTTTCGTCCGGCATTGTGTCCCTCATTGCGGACCTCGGAGCGGTGGCGGGCATGCTTGCTGTAATTTTCCGGAAGAGTCCGGGACTGGGCTTTCTCCTGCTGGCGGTGCTGCCGCTCCTTTTCGCTTTCACGAGGCGGGTGCAGAAGAGGATGCTCAGCGCGCACCGGGATAACCGGAAGGCAGTTGCCGTGGTACAGGGGTATCTGCCGGAGACCATTGCCAACATCCGTTCACTCCATGTCTATCACGCGGAGAATTTCGCGAGGAAGCGCTATGACGACGCAATCGGGGACAGCTTCCGCGCGACGGAACGCACGAACCTCTATGACGCGCTCTATTCCCCGGTGATCCTGACAACGTCCGCCGTGGTTGTCGCGGTCATGATGTCGCTTGCGGGGCTGCAGGGACCGTTCCTTGCGCTGTTCGGGATCTCCGTCGGAACGGCGGTTACCGTCATTGCCTATGTCGGGAAAATTTTCACACCTCTTGAGTCAATCGGAATGGAGATCCAGACAATTCAGGGCGCAATTGCCGGCGTCGGCAGGATCCGGGAGTTCCTGAACCTGGAGGAAATGGAGGAGCCGCCGGCGGACGATATGGCCAAAGACGCGGATGGATCTGCAGAAGACCTCTGCGGCGCGGACAGCAGCAGGAATTCCGGAGGAAATACGGGAACCGCACCGGCAGAAACCGGGGCGATTGTACTAAAGAATGTGACATTCAGCTATGACGGGGAGCATCCGGTTCTGAACCATTTCTCCCTGGACATCCGCAAAGGCGAAAAGGTCACACTGATGGGCAGGACCGGGGCAGGCAAATCGACGATCTTCCGGCTGATCCTGGGATTGTATGAGCCGGATTCGGGGAGCGTCCTCGTGAACGGGAAGAATCCCCGGAGTCTTCCCAAAACGCAGCGGCGGAGCACCCTTGCCTGTGTGGAGCAGGAGTTTCACAGCGTGGAGGGAACCGTGATGGACCAGATCACGCTGGGGAATCCGGAAATTTCCGGGGAGCAGTGCAGGGAAGCTCTGCGCCTTGTTGGCCTGGACCGCCTGTCGGATCATCTCGAAGAGCGCTATAGCGCAGACCTTTTATCACACGGGCAGAACCAGCTCCTGTCCATCGCGCGCGCCGTTGTGTGCAATCCGGAAATCCTGCTGCTGGACGAGATGTCGGCAGGCCTTGATTCACAGACGGAACAGCTCCTCCTTACGGCTCTCGAAAGGGCCTCGGCGGGGCGCACGGTGCTCTCCATCTCTCACAGAACCTCTGCCATCACCGGAGACAGGATTGTGGAGATTGCCTGAACCTGTATGAGGGGTTTCCGGCGGGCAATCCCGGGACCCGGGACGGACCACAGCCGTAACTTACGGCCTGCAGATGCCGCAGGGCTCATACCCCTGACGAATCACTTCATCCCGGGTCCAGTCCACATCCCTGCGGTTGTGCCCGGAAGGCAGTCCCTCGCAGTCCGGCAGGTGAAACTTCATGCTCCTCGTGTTGAGGACGTAGGTGATTTCCCCGGATGCCGCGGTGTCCGCCTCCGGGATTGTCCCGTCTGCCGCGCTGGAGCCGTCCGTGTAATCGATCGTCACACCGGGTTCCCGGTTGAAGCAGTAGACGCAGAATTCCACGCCTTCCCCCTCATCCTCCACGGACCGTGCTTCCATGAGGACGCCGTCCGCGAGGAGATTCTGTCCGACGAAGACCGGCGTCACCCGGTACAGCACATGGTTCCCTGTCGATCTCACGTAATTGCCGACCAGTTCCTCGAGCGGCTTCATGCCCTGATCGTTCATGGTACGGGTTCCGGTGATGAGGTTTCGTTCGTTCGCGTTTTCGCCCGTCAGCTGATAGGCAATGAGGTGACAGCGGTTGTACAGGGCTTCCTGGTCCACGAAGGAATACCAGGCCTGCTTCCAGCCGGTCGGGTGGATTTCGCTGATGGATTCGCGCTCCTGTCCCGGCATCAGGTCTGTCCCGACACAGGCCATCGCTGCCGTGCAGCGGCCCAGGGCATCGAGCTCCCCATAGGTTTCGAACGAGGCGGACCCTCTCGACAGATCATCACCGGTAAAGAATGGTTTGTTGTCATTCAGTTCGACCCGGATTTCGCCGCGGTATTCCGGGAGAGCCTCTCCGTGCAGGGCGGGAATTTCCTCCCCTGTTTCGATGGCTGACTCCTCCGCCTGCTCCGGTAACTGGTACTGACTGAAAGAAACAGGGAAAACGCACCCGGTAAGAAGCAAAGCGATAAAAAGAGGCGCGCTCACTGCCCGAAAGATTTTATAATTCATCGGTTCTTCCTTTTGCGCATGGCAGGATTTCACATAGAAGGAATCTTTGCTGATATGGACACTACGCCTGTGATCATAGCACGATCAGGGACAACAGGCATGTTTTTTACCATTGCCGGGCACGGGGGGCCCTGTTAAAATATCTGAAGTCTGCTGTTCGGGGGAGGTATTTCATGACTGATAAAAATGTAATCTGGACACGGTTTCCGGTTGTATTCCTGGCTGCCTTTTTCTGCTGCACGCTCTGGGGCAGTGCTTCACCGGCCATCAAGATCGGCTATGAGTTCTTCGCGATTCCCGCCGGGGATACGCCCTCGCGGATTCTGTTCGCGGGCGTTCGTTTCATCCTTGCGGGACTTATGGTCATCGCGGCGGGCTCTGTCCTGCAGAAGCGCGCTCTCGTGCCGAAGCGGAGCTCCCTGAAATATGTCGCTGCGCTTGCACTTACGCAGACTATTCTGCAGTATGTATTTTTCTACATGGCGCTCGCGCACACATCGGGCGTGAGAGGCTCCATTATCAACGCGGCGGGAACATTCTTCAGCATTTTCCTCGCGGTGTTTGTCTTCCATTTCGAGAAGCTAAGTCTTCGCAAGGTGATTGGCTCGATTGCGGGATTCGCGGGCGTTGTCCTTATCGTGACCGGCGGCAGCGCCGGTGCCCTCAGCGGAGGCTTTACGCTCCAGGGAGAGGGCGCGATGATCCTCGCTGCCTTTGTGAGCAGCCTTGCCGGGTGTCTGATCAAGCTCTTTTCCGTACATGAAGACCCGGTGGCGCTGAGCGGCTGGCAGTTTTTCATCGGGGGAATCTGCATGGTGGTTCTGGGCCTTGGCTTTGGCGGGCACCTTACCGTCACGACACCGCTCTGCTTCCCGCTCATCCTGTACATGGGCTTCATTTCCGCCGGCGCCTACACGCTGTGGGGGATCCTCCTCAAATACAATCCGGTGAGCCAGGTGACCATTCTGGGCTTCATCAACCCGGTCATGGGAGTCCTTCTGTCCGCCATTTTCCTTAAGGAGGCGGAAGAAGCCCTGAGTCTGACGACCCTGGGCGCGCTGGCGCTTGTCAGCATCGGAATCTTCATCGTCAATTTCCGCCCCGGTGAGGCGATGAGAGGAAAAGCATAATGTCATCCATCAGGAGAAAAGACCGCGAAATCACGGATATTCATCAGATTCTGGAGATTGTCGGCAGGACGAAATACCTGCACCTTGGCCTGTACGACGGGGAATTTCCCTATGTCGTTGCGCTCCATTACGGCGCGGAGTTTCAGGACGGTGTGCTGACGTTCTACCTGCACGGAGCAAAAAAAGGGCATAAGCTGGATCTCATCCGGCAGAATCCGCACGTCTGTATTGAGCTGGAGTGCGACGCGGAGCTGATCCCGGCAGGGGATATTCCCTGTGAATACGGTTCGTCGTACGCCTCCGTCATCGGACGGGGAACGGCGCAGCTTCTGGACGATCCGAATGAGAAGATCCACGGTCTGAAGGTCCTGATGGAGCACCAGACAGGAAGGGATTTCGGGATCACCCCGCAGATGGCTTCGTCCGTCGCGGTCATCCGGATTACGGTCCCGGAGTTTACCGCGAAGGCGCGGCCCCTGCCCGCAGGCTGACTGTTTGCGGGAATCGCGGCAGATGAGATTCGGAGCCCGGAAATTTTGTTCATATTTCGTTCACAAATCCTTCGAAATCCGTTCAAGATTGGCTCACAGAATGGACACCTTTCGCCACTATACTGGGAACCATAGAAAGCAACTTCAATATTTTGCTGCTGGCAGCTTCTTCATAATAAATGCCGGGTTCCCGCAAGGGAACCCGGCATCCTCCTTTTTAAGGCCTTTTATCGGGACGGCGGTGCAGCTTCTTCCGAAACCCCTGTGCTCTCCTGTGTTAAATCTTTCCCACAAATATGTTACGATTTCAGAAACCGGAATATGGATGACTGTTTTTCCGGGCAGGAATCATCCGGTTCCGGGCCGGGCTTTGCCGCGGCTTCATCCGTGCCAGACAAGATCAGGCGCAGACAGGAGGCTCCCATGATTTCCCTGAACGATTATCTCTACAACGGCGACACCGTACTGAAAATCCTGCAGTACTATTCCGCCGATCTCAAGAAGGACGCACTGAAAACCCGGAACGCCATAGATCTGCAGCACAGCAATTTCCTCGTCGGCATCCTCGGCCAGCTCGAACACAACGATTTCCTGACCTATCAGTCCCAGCGGATCCGCGATTTTTATAAATATATGGCGGAGCGTTATCCGTTCCTGGCTTTCACGTTCAAGGGCAGAATCAAATCGCTGATCCGTACCGAGGAGAAGTTCAACGGCTACATTGTAGAGACGATTTACGATAATTACGAGAAGAACCGCACGCTGCCTCGCACATCCGAAATCAAGCAGCAGCTGACGCACTTCCGTGATTTCATCGCCTACCGGATTGTCATTTCACTTCCCAAGTGCCATGTAAAGCCCGGTGAGAACCGCGAGGAAACCGAAATCCGGTATCTGTACGAAATTGCCAATGCGCTCCCGGAATTTCTGGAGGAGAGGGAATTTACCGCGGAGGCGTCTGTTCTGGACCAGCCCTGCTCCGAGCGCCTCGATCCTGCGGTACGGCCCTATTACCGGGACTATGTTGCCTTTCCGCGGGAGACCGGATACCGGTCCCTTCACATCGCGCTGTTTGACAACAGTGCGGGAAGCTATATCGAGGTGCAGTTAAGGACCCAGGAGATGGATGACTTCGCGGAGATCGGCAATGCCAATCATATTGCCTATCAGAAGAATCAGGAACTGGACAGGAGGCGCAGAGACGCGATTCCGGAGGGCGTCAGCACCGATTTTGACCAGGCGTATCAGCGGGGCATGCTGCTGCAGAACCTGGACCTGTCGAAGGTGGACGTCAACATGTTCACTGCCTACAGCAACGTTCTGATGAACGACGGCTGCGGCCTGTACCGGGGACGCCTTATCCTGCCGTTCGAGCATCTGTCCCGTTTCCAGAACGATATGATCTGACAGAACCAGCTAACAGCGAAGCCTGGAAAAACAATTCGTGTGTCTTATTTCCCCGGCAGTTCTAGAGCCGGAACACGATTCCGCACACGGCAGCGACGGCGATGTACAGGACGGGGTGCCTGTTGAATTTCTTAATCCCGATATAGATGAGGACTGCCAGCAGGATCAGCGGCCAGTTGAACAGGTCCGCAACGGAACCGGTTGCACGGAACACATCGGTGTGAAGGAGCGAGAGCTCGGCAACGCCGAGCCCGGCGGCTGCAATGAGTCCGGTCGACGCGGGACGCAGGCCGTAGAATACGCGCTGCACTATCTGCGAATCACGGAACCGGTCCAGAATCTTTGAGATCAGGATGATGGTGATGATGGCGGGGAAGACAAGGCCCAGCGTAGCCACAATGCCGCCCTCGAGGCCTACGGTCTTATAGCCGACGTAGGTTGCCATGTTGATGCCGAGCGGCCCGGGCGTCGACTCCGAAACGGCGATCATGTTGGAAACGTCGGCCGTCGTAAACCAGCCTGTCTTGCGTCCGATGTCCTGCAGGAACGGAAGCGTTGCAAGGCCTCCGCCGACCGAGAAAAGACCCGTCTTGAAAAATTCCCAGAATAACTGAAGATCGATCAGCATGTCTTGTCATCTCCTTCTGTTTTATTGTCATCTGCCTTGCCGGCGGCTGCCTGACGGTCTGCCACGGGCTTTAACAGGTAGCCCGCGAAGCCGGCCAGCACCACGAGCCAGATTGGCGAGAGGTTCGTAAACAGTGATAATGCCAGAACCGCAAGGAAGATGATCCAGCACCACAGGTCTTTGACGGATTTCTTTCCGAGCTTGATCACGGAATCAAGGATCAGCACGACAACAGCAGCGCGGATGCCGTTGAAGGCATGCTTCACGACTGCGAGCTCCGCGAAGTTCTGCAGGAAGATGGAGATGATGGTGATGATAATGATAGAGGGGGCGACTACGCCGAGCGTTGCCACAATACCCCCGATAACACCCAGGTACTTGTATCCGATGAATGTCGCGGTATTCACGGCGATGATTCCCGGCGTGCACTGGCCGATCGCGTAGTAATCCATCAGTTCCTCATCGGTTGCCCAGTGCCGTTTGTCCACGACCTCGCGCTGCAGAATGGGCAGCATGGCGTAGCCGCCGCCGAACGTGGTCCCTCCGATTTCAAAGAACACCAGAAACAGTTCCAGCAGGAATTTCAGCTTATTTCCCGCGGGTTTTGTCTGCTCATTCAATTTCGTACCTCCTCCTGTACAAGGACATATCAGCGGCGTCTGCGCGGTACATCTGAAAGATCCGCGGAAGCCGCAATGTCTGTTCCTTCACGACCCTCCTATGGTATCATGTTAAAGACATATAAAATATATGTATTTCTGATAGAAATATATTTTGGAAATATGAAATGGAATTCAGGACACTTCGATATTTCACAGCGGTGGTAGAAGAGGGAACTATTTCCGCCGCGGCGCGAAAGCTCCATATGCAGCAGCCGCCCCTATCCATGGCAATGAAAAGCCTTGAGGAGGAATATCACATTCAGCTGTTCAAGCGCGGGGCAAGGCAGATCACTCTCACGGACGCAGGAAGTCTCCTCTACCGCTATGCTCAGCAGATTCTGGAACTGGAGTCCGCGGCAGACGAGGACCTGACGAACCTTTCCACGGGACATAACGGAACCATCCGGCTGGGGCTGGTATCGACTGCCGATTCGGCGAAACTGTACAGGGGTATCCGGTTTTTCCATCTGGCAAATCCCGGAGTCAGTTTTCGTATTTATGAAGGGAATACCTACGATCAGCTGGATATGCTGCGGACGGGAAGGACGGAGCTTGCCGTGATCCGGACGCCCTTTCAGGCACATGACCTGGAGGAGCTCGAGCTGGAACGGGGACCATTCGCGGCAGCAGGACAGACAAGATATCTGGGGACATTGCCGCCTGCGTCCGTGACACTCGATGATCTGCAGGACTGTCCGCTCATTCTGTACCGGAGATGGGAAAATATCCTGCGCGATGAATTCCGCAAGAAAAATCTTGCACCGGACATACTCTGCATGAACGACGACGCGAGGACATCTATCCAGTGGGCACGTGCAGGTCTGGGTGTTGCGCTTGTTCCATCCGGTATACTGCGCCTGGCATCGGATCTGGAGACCAGAATTCTGGCGGAAGAGGACCTTGACAGCCCACTCTGCCTCGTGCGCCGCCGGGATGCAGAGCCCTCGCTCAGCGCGGGCTTATTGTGGAAGCTGTTTCAAACGGGCTGCAGTTCAGAACGCGAAGCCGTGCGCGCCGGAACACAATAAGAAAGCCGCGGCTTCCTGCGGTCTGCCGGTCATTGCCCCGAAGGAATCATGAGACAGGAGCACTGGCCTCGTCCGCTGGCTGGTCCGTGCTCTGCGGCTCATGGTTTACATCGATCCGCAGCTCCTTTGCCTCACGGTCATATTCCACCCTGAGCCTGCCCTTTTTCGCGGCACCTGAGATCTGCTTCTGGAAGAATTCCGAGATTGCAGTCGGGAAGCTCTCCTTGTCAACATGGGCGAGCGCCTTCTTCATGGTTGCTTCATCTTTTTCAGAAAGTGTAAACTGACTGCATTTCAAAATCATTTCAACTACCTGCGATCGACCGGAAGATGCCGTTCCGGCATGCCTTCTGTCATTTTATCCGGATGCCCTGCGGGTGACATGTACGGGCCCCGCTGCCTGCAGACGGCGGACAGGTCCGGCCACATAACCCTGCACCATTTCTATAGTATCACCTCATGGCAATAACAGAAGCCCCTTCTTGTGAATTTTACCAACTTCGGAGTGCAAAATTCGTCGCTTTCGCCATCGCGAAATCCTTGCGAAACGAAGGCGCAATTCTCTATAATTTTCATAGATATGAAAACGATTACAACATGATTTCAAAACATCAGGAACTCATTTCAGAGGGCACGGGAGGCAGTAATGTTCGAGGAGAAGAACTGGGAACCGGAATTCACGAAGCGTCTGGAAAAGCACTACGAGGAAATGAAGTGGCTCTACAACGAGCTGTACAATGACGAACACGCCTTTGCGTATTTCTGCTTCATGCTGCACGAATATTACGCGGCAAGGCCGAAGGTCTTAAAGGAGTGGGACGAGGCGAGGGAGGTTGTTCCCGACTGGTATACCGGCAACGACATGCTGGGAATGCTGATGTATACGCAGTGCTTCGCGGGAACTCTTGACGGTATCCGTTCCCATCTGGATTATATCCGCAGCTGCGGCGTCAATTACGTGCACCTGATGCCGCTTCTTACGAGCCCGAAGGACCGGAGCGACGGCGGATACGCTGTCGCGGATTTCCGCAGAGTACAGCCGGAGCTCGGCACGATGGAGGATCTCGGAAAGCTCGCCAATGACTGCCACGAGCGCGGCATGAGCGTCTGTCTCGATTTCGTCATGAACCATACGAGCGAGGATCACGAGTGGGCGAAGCGCGCCCGTGCCGGCGAGAAGGAATACCAGGACCGGTATTATTTCTACGATGACTGGACGATCCCGAACCAGTACGAGGAGACGGTGCCGCAGGTGTTCCCCCAGACCGCGCCCGGCAATTTCTCGTGGAACGAGGAAACGCACAAGGTCGTCATGACCACGTTTTACCCCTATCAGTGGGACCTGAATTATCACAATCCGACCGTGTTCAACGACATGACGGCCAATATGCTGAACCTGTGCAACTACGGCGTGGACATCATTCGGCTCGACGCGGTTCCTTATATCTGGAAGGTCCTGGGGACGAACTGCCGCAACCTCCCGCAGGTGCATACGCTTGTCCGCATCATGCGGATGGCGTGTGAGGTGGTATGCCCCGGAACGCTCCTTCTGGGCGAGGTGGTGATGGAGCCCTCGAAGGTGGTCCCCTACTTCGGAACACTGGAAAAGCCGGAATGCCACATGCTGTACAACGTAACAACCATGGCCTCAACCTGGCATACGGTGGCAACGCACGATGTGCGCCTTCTGCAGCACCAGCTGGGCCAGGTCTTCGCCCTTCCGCACCAGTACACGTTCCTCAATTACCTGCGCTGCCATGACGATATCGGATGGGGTCTGGATTACGACTACCTGAAGCAGTTCGGCATCACCGAGGTTCCGCACAAGAAATACCTGAACGATTACCTCAAGGGTGCGTTCTACGGCAGTGACTCCCGCGGTGAGTTATATAACGACGATCCGAAGCTGGGCGATGCGAGGCTGTGCGGTACCACGGCGTCCCTGTGCGGAATCGAGGCCGCGGAATACGAGAAGAATCCGACGAAGCTCGACCGCAGCATCCGTCTGGACCTCATGCTGCACGCGTTTCTGTTCACACAGAGCGGCATCCCGGTCCTTTACAGCGGAGATGAGATCGGGCAGCTCAACGACTACTCCTACCATAAGGACCCGATCAAGAAGAGCGACTCCCGCTACCTGCACCGGGGCAGTCTTTGCTGGGACAATGTCGCGAAGATCCGCGACCCGGAGAGCCGCGAGGCACGCGTCTTCAACGGGCTGAGGAGCCTGGAGAAGATCCGTATGAACTGTGAGGTCTTTGACGCGGACGCGGATACCTGGGTCATCGACACGCAGAATATTCATGTTCTGGGAATCGGAAGATATTTCCGTGGCCTGAAGCTGGTCAGTCTGTTCAACTTCAGCGAATTCGACCAGACGGCACATGTGGACGAGGACGGAAGGTTCTATGACTGCATCACCGGGGAGGAGCGCTCCGTCCGGGCGATCCAGATCCCGGCATACGGTTTCCTGTGGCTTCTTGCTTCGTTTAACGGAGGAGAGGAGAACCCCGCTGAGCTCCTGAAACGCAGGATCGATAAGGAGGATGCCTCCGCGGAGAAGGAAGCCTTCGGAAAGAAAGCAGCGAAAAAGCAAAGCTCCGGAAAGGCGGCAGCGAAAAAGAAAACAACAGAAGCGGATACAGCAGGGAAGAAGCCTGCGGCCCGCACGCGGCAAACGCATTGAAACCGGAATGATGCCGCGGCGAGACCGCAGGCAGCGTATACCACGTGAATAGAGAAAAAAGTGCTTATAGCAGGAGAATTATGACGATCAAGGAAGTTGCACAGCTGGCGGGCGTTTCCGCGGCGGCTGTCAGCAGATATATGAATGGGGGCCCCATCAGCGGGGCGAAAAGTGAACGCATCCGTGCGGTCATCGAACGGACCGGCTACCGGCCGAACCAGGCTGCGCAGTCCATGCGGACCGGCACGAGCGGCCAGATCGGCGTCATCATTCCCAGGGTGAATTCCGGCTCCGCGTCCGAGATCCTTGACGGAGTGATGGAGAGGCTGCAGGAGAACCATTACATGATGATCCTGGGGCTCACGGAAGGCAGCCATGAGGCCGAGATGCAGTACCTCGAGATCATGCAGACCAACAAGGTCGCCGGCATCATCCTCATGGGAACCGGCATGACGCCCGCCCTCCGGGACAGCATCGCGGGGGCAGCCTGCCCTGTCATTGTGACCGGGCAGAAATTCAGCGGGGTATCGTGTGTCTTCCACGACGACTACCACGCGGTGAAGGACCTTACGAAGAGAGCACTCTCGCGGGGCAGGACGGAGCTTGCCTACATCGGGGTCAGTGAGGACGACGTCGCCGTCGGAGCGGAAAGGCGCCGCGGCGCGGAGGATGCCGTCCGCGAGGCAGGACTTGCGCCGGAGGACTGCGTGTGGAAGATCACTGGCTTTTCGTTCCGGAACGGCGAGGAGACCATGCGGGAGATTATTCAGGAGCATCCGTCCGTCAACGGCGTGATCTGCGCGACGGATACGCTCGCGCTCGGAGCGATGAAGGCGCTCCGCGACGCGGGAAAGCGCATTCCGGACGATGTCGTGATCGCCGGTGTCGGCGACAACTGGGCGGACCAGGTATCCGTGCCGCCGCTGACCTCGGTTCATCTGTATTACCGCCAGTGCGGCGTGACGGCGGCCAATATCCTGCTGAACCGGATGGAGACTGAAGCGAAGGGCAGCCCGGTCACGCAGACAAGACTTGAATGCACGGTCATGGAAAGGGGGACATTGTGAAGCTGATCTTTCTGGATATTGACGGGACACTGACACCCGCAGGGGAAAATGACGCGCCGGAGAGCGCGGTACAGGCGATTCATGACGCGCAGAAGGCGGGCAATAAGGTTTTCCTGTGCACGGGCAGGAATTACAACATGCTGAGGCCTGTTCTGAAGTACGGCTTCGACGGCATTGTCGGCAGCTCCGGCGGCTATGTGACCTGCGCCGATGAGGTGCTGTATGACTGCCCCATGACCGACACGCAGCGGGATACCGCTCTGGAGAGCCTGCACCGGAACGGCGTGTTCTGTACGATTGAGGCAAGGGACGGCTCCTGGGGCGACGCGGATCTCGGGGACTTCCTGAAGAACCAGCCGGAGGGTAACAGCGAAATCGAGCGCTGGAGGAAGGCTCTGGCATCAAACCTTGGAATCCGTCCGATGGAGGAATACGACGGCAGTCCGGTCTACAAGGTTGTCATCATGTGTCTTTCCATGGATCAGCTCGATGAGGCACGGAGCCTTCTCGAGGATCAGTTCGAATTCTGCATGCAGGAGATTCCGGCGCATGGCTGCGTCAACGGCGAACTCATCAACCGGAAGTTCGACAAGGGGAAGGGGGTGCGGAAGATCTGTGAGCACCTGGGCGTTCCGGTTTCGGATACCGTCGGCTTCGGAGACAGCATGAACGACGAGGCGATGATCCGCACTGTCGGAACGAGCGTCTGCATGGGGAACGGAGCCGAATCCCTGAAGAAGATCAGCACCATGGTCTGCCCGCCTGTGACGGAGGATGGCATCGCCCGCGCCTTCGATGAACTGCATCTGCGATAATGCACAAAAATCATTCCGAAAAATCGTCAATTTGGTTATATTTACACAATCCTGAAAGTTTCATAAAATAAAAGATGAAAATGATGTGAAAACGATTACAGTTCATCTGTAATCGTTTTGCGCAGACAGTCAACGGGTATTCAGCAATTCCGTCCGGACAGACACTGAAGAGGGGGACGGCCACAGGGAGGTTAACATGGCACTGGATTACCGCAAATGTGCGCAGGAGATCGTCGATCATATCGGCGGGCGCGAGAACGTGGCACAGGCAGCGCACTGTGCGACGAGACTCAGGCTTGTCATCAAGGACAACGACAAGGTTGACAAGAAGTACATCGAAGATGTCGAGGGCGTCAAGGGCCTGTTTGAGTCCAACGGCCAGCTGCAGATCATCATCGGCACCGGCACGGTGAACAAGGTCTACGACGAATTCCTCTCCATCACGGGAATGTCGGAAGCGACGAAGGACGATGTCAAGGCTGCCGCCGCGGCGAAGCAGCCGCTGTGGAAGAGGCTCCTGAAGCCGATCGGCGATGTTTTCGTACCGATCCTGCCCGCCATCGTGGCATCCGGCCTGATGATGGGCCTCGTCGAGGCACTCGGCAAAGCCATTCCTTCGTTCTCCGGCTCGGACTGGTACGCATTTCTTGACATGATCGCCAACACGGCGTTCGCTTTCCTGCCGGTTATCGTTGCCATCTCGGCATCGAGAGTGTTCGGCGGCAATATTTTCCTCGGTGCGGTTGTCGGCCTGTCCATGGTTCACACGAACCTGCTGAACGGCTGGAACGTAGCCAACACGGAAGCAATCAACAGCTTCTTCGGCGTGACGGACGGCGTCATCCCGTCATGGCATCTGTTCGGACCAATCCTGCCGATCAGGCAGACCGGCTATCAGGGTCATGTTATCCCGGTCATCATTGCCGTCTATCTGATGTGCAAAATCGAGAACTGGCTGCATAAGCACGTTCCGGAGATGCTGGACCTGTTCATCGTTCCCCTGTGCACGGTTCTTTCGACCTGCCTCCTGACATTCACGATCATCGGACCGATCTTCGCACAGCTCGAGACATGGGTTCTGCAGGGAGCAGAGCTCCTCGTTCACAACCCGCTCGGCGCCGCTGTCATGGGTGCCCTGTATCCGTGGACGGTTGTCATGGGCCTGCACCATATGTACAACGTAATTGAAGCCGGCATGCTCGGCTCCGTCGGACTCAACACCTGGATGCCCATCGCATCCGCGGCAAACTTCGCACAGTTCGGTGCCTGCCTCGCGGTCGGTCTGAAAGCGAAGAACAACAAGACAAAGGTCGTAGCGGTTCCCTCGTCCCTTTCCGCGGCTCTCGGAATTACAGAGCCCGCCATCTTCGGTGTAAACCTGCGTTTCTTCAAGCCCTTTATCTGCGCGATGGTCGGCGGTATTGCCGGTTCGTTCTTCGGTGCCATCACGGGCATTGGCGCAACGGCGTACGGCGTTACGGGTATTCCCGGCTATCTGACGATTGACAAGCCTCTGCAGTACACGATCCTGCTGGCGATCTCCGGCGGCATCGCGTTCGCACTGACCTGGACGCTCTGGAAAGAGCCTGAGGCGGACGTACAGAAGGCGAAGGAATCGGAAAAGAAGCCTGCGGAGCCGGCTTCCCCTGCCGCGGCACCGGAGAAGTCTGCCGCGGGACAGGTAGTGGACGATGTTCCGCTCGGGCTCGGCAATGTAATCATCACCTCGTCCGCAGGCGATATCATGAAGCCCATCAATGGAACTGTCATTCCCTATACGAAGATTCAGGACGAGACGTTTGCGTCCGGTGCGCTCGGACAGGGTGTCGGGATCGAGCCTGAGGGCGAAATCGTCTACGCGCCGGTTGAAGGCGTCATCTCCTCCGTTGCCGGCACGAATCATGCGGTCGGCATTACCGGACCGAATGACCAGGAGCTTCTCATCCACGTCGGCGTCGATACCGTCATGATGAACGGAGACGGCTTCACGACGTATGTGAAGGAAGGGGATTCCGTGAAGGTCGGACAGCCGCTGCTGAAGTTTGACAGCGCGAAGATCAGGGCAGCCGGTCACCCGGACACCGTTGTGGTGCTGCTCACCAACAGCGATGATTACGAGGATGTCCGCTACGGCGAGAACCTGAAGAAGTGATAAGTAATGCAGCTGCGCAAGTCCGCTCCGGAATTGCCGGAACACGAACCGGATTCCTGTGCGGGATCAGCAGGTATGTCCTTTTGCCTTGAAAAATACTTTTGACACATTAATCATTTCACATAAAAAGGAGAAAGCTCATGAAAGAATTCAAGTACACGATCACAGACCCGGTTGGCATTCACGCCCGTCCGGCGGGACTCCTCGTCAAGGAGCTCAAGCAGTACGGAAGCGCCATCAAAATCATCAATAAGGACGGCAAGGCAGCGGATGCCAAGAAGCTCCTCGCACTCATGGGGCTGGGAATCCGCCAGGGCGATGAGATCACGGTTTCGGTAGAGGGAGATGACGAAGAGGGAGCTGCTGCGGCAATCGAGAAGTTCCTGAAGGAGAATCTCTGATTCTGTCAAATCATTGTCCGTAACAGGCTGCCGCATTCTTTTGCGGCAGCCTGCTTTCCATTAAGGGGGTTATGACGTTATGCAGGTTGCAACCGGCAGCAGCATTCTCAATGGGATTGCGATAGGAAAGATCCGTGTCTACAAGGCACCCGAATATAAGATCAATGAGGATATCGTGGAGGACCCGATCCCGGAGCTGAACCGCTTCGAGCAGGCCAGGGTGAAGGTCCAGGAACAGCAGCAGGTTCTGTACGACAAGGCGGTGAAGGCCGCGGGCGAGGACAGTGCCGCCATCTTCCAGTTCCATATGGACATGCTCGACGATGACGACCTCCTCGATGCCTGCAAATCCATCATGGTGGAGCAGCATCACACGGCGGAGTACGCCGCACAGCACGGCTTCGAAAATGTCGCGCAGATGTTCAAGGATATGGATGATCCCTATTTCCAGGCCCGCAGCGCG
The DNA here is from genome assembly GCA_900316855.1 of uncultured Lachnospiraceae bacterium. Classification (GTDB taxonomy): domain Bacteria; phylum Bacillota; class Clostridia; order Lachnospirales; family Lachnospiraceae; genus CAG-791. The sequence continues at coordinate 20,576 of ONEK01000015.1, forward strand.
GACGTGCTTGACGTCGGCAATTCCGTTGTGGCTTCGCTCCTTGGACTCGATACGGAATCTCTGCAGGGGACAGAGCCTTCCATCCTTGTCGCGGAGGACCTTGCACCCTCCGAAACGGTCCGGCTCGACAAGTCCCTGCTCCTTGGCATGATCACCAGGGAAGGCAGCTCCACGAGCCATACCGCTATCCTCGCGCGCAGCATGAACCTGCCGACGCTCATTCAGTGCAAGGACATTGCAGATGACTGGGACGGGAAGTTTGCGATCCTGGACGGCTACAACTCCTGCGTTTACATTGAACCGACGCAGGACCTGATCGATTCCCTCACGAAGAAGCACAATGAGGACCTGAAGCAGGAGGCACTGCTGCAGGAGCTCAAGGGAAAGACGAATACCACGATTGATGGCAAAACCATTAAGGTTTACGCCAACATCGGCGGACCGCAGGATGTTGGCGCCGTGCAGGCCAACGACGCGGAGGGCGTCGGACTGTTCCGCTCGGAGTTCGTTTATCTCAACAGCAAGGAGGATCCCAGCGAGGAGGAGCAGTTCCAGGCCTATAAGAGAGTGCTGGAGACGCTGGCTCCGAAGCTCGTTGTCATCCGCACATGCGATATCGGCGCGGACAAGACGATTGACTACATGAACCTGGATAAGGAAGCCAACCCGGCGCTCGGCTACCGCGCGATCCGGATCTGCCTCACGAGGAAGGATTTCTTCAAGAGACAGCTGCGGGCGCTCCTCAGGGCCTCCGCGTACGGCAATCTCGGCATCATGTTCCCGATGGTCAACAGCCTCCGGGATGTCCGTGAGAGCAAGGAAATCCTCGCGGAGTGCAGACGGGAGCTTGCCAACGAAGGGCAGAAGGTTGCGGACAACATCCAGATCGGCATCATGGTCGAGACCCCTGCCGCCGCGATCTGCGCCGACATCCTGGCGAAGGAAGTGGATTTCCTCTCGCTCGGAACCAATGACCTGACACAGTACACACTCGCGGTCGACCGGCAGAACGCAAAGCTTGAGCCGTTCACCAACACGCATCACCCTGCTGTCCTTCGTGAGATTAAGATGACGATCGACGCCGGACACAAAAACGGCTGCTGGGTCGGCATCTGCGGAGAGCTCGGCGCGGATCCTACCCTCACGGAGACTTTCCTGCGGATGGGAATCGACGAGCTGTCCGTCAATGCGCGCAGCGTCCTTCCGCTCCGCAAGATCATCCGCAGCACGGACCTCTCCAAGCCGGCATCGGATGACCTGCAGCTGTAGGAAGCAGGCTTTGGCACCCTGAATATCAGCATTCGTTTGAAAAAGGCTCTGCACAAGCCCTTAATTCGTGGTATTCTCAAGCGAAACGCGGAACGCGTGGACAGGAGGCAGGGATGAGTGAGGCTGGGCAGAGCTATCTGGAATGTGAGAAACCGTGGGTGTACTGGATGCTGATCTACGCGGCAGGATGGTTCGGGGGCTATACATTCCTGCTGCGGGGCGGTGTCTTCTGCAACGCACAGACAGCAAACGTCGTGCTGTTCGGCATTGCACTCGGAAGCGGCGACTGGCCGCGGGCAGCGTATCTGCTCCTGCCGATCAGTGCCTACCTCGCGGGCTCGTTTGTATCAGAATATCTGGGGAAGACCGTGAAACGCCTGCATTTCCTGCGGTGGGATACGCTCCTGACCGGTATTGAGGCGGCGGTTGTATTCGGGCTCGGGTGTCTGCCCGCGAGCGCACCGGATCAGATCTGTCAGGTTGCGCTGAACTTCATCTGCTCCATGCAGTTCAACACGTTCCGCCAGGTGGAGGGAATTCCCGCGGCTACGACCTTTGTCACGAACCACCTGCGCCAGCTTGGATCAAATTTTGCGAAATATATGAGGCACCACGATGAGGAATCCGGGAAACGCCTGAAAACACACGGAACGCTTACAATCTGCTTCCTTGCGGGGACGCTTACTTCGACCGTCTGCGCCCGCTTCTTCGCTTACCGGTCCATCTGGGGCAGCTGCATTGTACTGCTGATCATCTTCCTGCGTCTTGCGCATACGGACCGCACACAGGAGAGAGGAATGCTAAGCCGCGTGCCGCACGGACATTGAACTCACGGACAGGATTCCTCGCGCGTCTTGTGCTTTTCCTTCTTCTGCTGGTACATCCTGCTGTCTGCTTCCCGGATGATGTCCGAAGCGCTGCGGTCTGATGCCTTCAGATGAACTGCGATGCCGGAGGAAACTGTGATCGGGGTGCCGTCCGACAGGTTTTTCCGGCTGAGTATCTTCTCCATCGCGTCAACCGCGCCTTGTACAGTGGCTTTATCCTTTCCTGCAATCAGAAACTCGTCTCCGCCATACCGGAATCCCAGGCAGCCGGAACCGGCACAGCCTGACCGGATGGCATCACTTACTGTCTTCAGCAGATGATCCCCTTCTCTGTGCCCGCAGCGGTCGTTTGTCCTCTTGAGGCCGTCGGCGTCGATAAACGCGATCGCATAGCAGGGCTGCTTCTCCAGTACCGGAAGCTCGCGGTCCTCAAAAGCGGCGCGGCTGTCGAGTCCCGTGAGGGCGTCGGTATAAGCCACCTGCTCCAGCCGCTCCAGCTCCTTCCGCTTCTGATAAGCCCGGTAGACACGGGACAGATAATCCGCCATCAGGGTTGTCTGGAACACGAGGACGATGGCCGGTGTGATAGCCTGTGCGGCAAACCGGCTTCCCGAGCCGTCATCGATTTCACGGATGCGGATCATCATGGCGGCAATGACGTCACTCAGGGCGAGCAGGATGGTGATAACCATGCCGATCCGGAACACCCGCCCGGCCGAGGTGCGGTCCCGGAAGACCAGAACGGTGAAAAAGATACAGCTGAACAGCAGGATCGTGTAGCAGATCCCCAGGAAAGTAAGGTATCCGTTGTGCTCCGGTCCGAACAGCTGCACCAGAGTTGCGGCGAGGAAGATTACGAAGAAGAACGCTTCCAGAACAGCGCTGACCTTTTTGCGCCAGCCGTAGGAAGCGGCACCGTACAGCATGTAGCCGCAGAAGAAGACGGGAATCAGGTATGTGGCGGTATATTCCGCAAACGGAATGGTGGTGTCGTTGTTCGTCAGGACAAAGAGGGTCCCGGAGTAGCCGAGCGCCCACAGTGTCATGGTGATACAGAACAGCGACAGCATGAAGCCCTGTGCCAGCTCCTGCCTGCCAAGGCTGAAGACGGTGTTGAAGACGAAGATCAGAAGCGAAAAGACCGCAAAGATCACGAACAGGGTAAGGCTGATCTGAAGCGGGAGCGTCCGTACGGGGTACAGCCAGCTGTACTGCGCAGGCATCAGCACGATTTCCGAAAGGCTCGAGAGTGTATTGTCCTCCTGCTGCAGATATTCGATCGTGACGACGCTGCCGGCCCGGACCGGTACCCGGATGATTGTGTGGCCCGTCGGCCAGCCTTTATCCTGCTTCACCTGTCCGTGGGCATAGAGTACGTTTCCGCCGCTCGTAATCGTGACTACGGAATTGTAATTGCAGAAGCACAGCATCGGGTTATCGATCTCATCCGCTCCGTCCGGAATGGTCAGCGTGAAGATGAGCCGCTCCCCCTTTTTCGGCAGCCGGAAATTGTTGGAATCATAATGCTCCACTGTGCCGTCCAGGGAAACGAGGTCTGTGGTGATGCAGCCGTCCACAGGAAGCACAGGGATGTTCCGGACGCCCAGCTGCCAGACAATCAGGACGCACACCGAAATCAGAACAGCCCACATGAGTACCCGCACCGGCAGGCTGCTTGCCGCATTCCTGTTTTCTCTGCTCTCAGAGTCCATACAACCTCCTGCCCGCGTCAGCAGGACTACTGCTTCTTCCGAAATGTCATGCTTACAATGAGTATAGCACGGCGCCTTTAGTCCGTCGTGCTGCACAGCCGTCATCAAGCTCCTGTAAAAATTGACAAGCGGCTGAACTCGGAATTATATTATCATTTAATGAAAGCTTAATACATGATTACAGATCAGGACAAGCGGCGGAAGGCAGCCTGCTGTCCGGTAATCGATATCATACAAGACAAGGGAGTCATGAATGGCACATTCATGGCTCCCTTGTCTTGTAGTATCAGGGCCTCAATGGATGCCGTGTTTGCACGAACGGACATCAGAGACCCGTGCGGAGGCTGAAATGTTTGATCTCGTGATTCAGAACGGCAATGTATATGCGAACGGCGCATTTCATAAGATGAATGTCTGCGTGACAGCCGGCCGGATCGCTGCCCTGACGACGCGTGCAGAGGAGGGGCAGACGGTGCTCGAGGCGGACGGGATGTATGTTTTCCCCGGGTTTATCGATCCTCATGTGCACTTTCACCTGGGCGTCGGGGACAGGGTTTCGGCCGATGATTTCCTATCCGGATCGAAGGAGGCTGCACTGGGCGGTGTGACGACCTATATTGACTTCCTGGATCCGGTCTGGAAGGCCGAGGACATCGACAGTGCCTTCCGGGAGCGTTCGGAGCTGGCCGGTGGGAGCGTCGTCGATTACGCGTTCCATACGACGATCGGGAACCTTAATGACGATCCGGAGGAGGTTTACCGCCGCTCCCTCTCGCACGGCATCAATTCGGTGAAGCTGTTCACCACCTATGCGGACACGAACCGGCGGACTCCGGAGAGCTATATCCGAAGGCTTCTCGAGAAGTCCCGGGCCTGCGGCTGCATTGTCGTGGTTCACTCGGAAAACGACAACATGATGGAGCACGGGGACCGTATCCCGTACTGGAACCTGGAGCATTCGAGACCGTCGATCTGCGAGACGCAGGAGGTCATGACGCTCGCCGCGATGAGCAGGGAGACGGGCGGCAGGCTCTACATCGTCCATGTCAGCGCCGGTACGACGCTGGAAATGCTGCGGAAAAATTACGAGCCGGAGCTCAGCACGCACCAGATCACGCTGGAGAGCTGCCCGCACTATTTCCTCCTGAGCTCGGACCGGCTCGAGGGTGAGGACGGCTGGAAGTACACCATGACACCGCCGCTTCGGCCGGAGAGTGAACGGAAGCTTCTGAATCAGGACTTTTACCTGATATCGACGATCGGCACGGACCACTGTCCCTATACGTATGAGCAGAAGCACCACGAATACACGTCCGAAATCCCGATGGGCATCGGAGGCATCCGCTACTCGTTTCTCAACATGTTTTCCCTGTACGGCCCCGGGGTTGTGGACCGCTTCACGGAAGGCCCTGCAAGAGCTTACGGACTGACGTCCAAGGGGGCACTCATTCCGGGATTCGACGCGGACGTCACCGTGTTCGATCCCTCCGGCACCACGATGGTGCAGGATGAGATGAGCGTCTACAACGGAAAGCGGTACGAGGGAAGGATCCGGCATGTGATCAGCGGCGGGACACCCGTTGTCCTTGACGGTGTCCTGCAGCCCCACGAGGGCCGTTACATCGCGCGCGGACCGCTTGAAAGGTAACAGAAATGAGCAGAGATATTTCAGAACCGGTTGTAAAGAAAGACCATGAGGAAAAGATGAGCGGAAAAGCCGCCTACATCTCGGACCTTGCCTTTGAAGGGGAATACTGGGGCAAAATGGTCCGCTCCACGGTGAGCTATGGGAAGATCCGGAAGGTCACGCTGCCGGAGCTGCCGCACGGGTACACCGCGGTAACGCAGGACGACGTTCCGGGGCTTAACCTGCTGAAGGTTGTGACGAGCGAGCAGCCGGTTTTCGCGGGCGATGTTGTGCGCTTTCAGGGCGAGGGCATTCTCATGATTGCGGGACCGGACCGGAAGATCTGCGAGGAGCTTGCCTCGGAGGTGAAGGTCGATTACGAGGAGCGAAAGCCTGTCCTTGCGATTGACGAAGCGGTGGAGTCCGCGGCGCACTACTCGTTTTCCGGAGGAAAGCCGGTCGGGGAGATTTTCGCCTCGGCGGACCGCATCGTGAAGGAGACGTTCACAACGGGGTATCAGGAGCAGGCGTATCTTGAGCCGCAGGGAATGGTCGGACTCTACGAGGACGGCCGCTCGGTTGTCTGCGGCTCCATGCAGTGTCCGTATTATGTGAAGAACGCCGTGATGCAGACCATGGGCCTTGACGGCGATCATGTGCGGATCGTCGAGACCACAACCGGCGGAGGCTTCGGCGGCAAGGAGGACTACCCCTCGCTCATCGGCTGCCAGGTCGCGGTCGCTGCGAAGAAGACCGGGCATCCCGTCCGCATGATCCTGGGGAGGCGGGAGGACCTTTTGACGACGCCAAAGCGCCACCCCTCGAAAATCACGTACCAGGCGGCTCTTGACAGGGACGGAAATATTCTTGCGCTGAAGGCGGATGTGCGGCTGGACGCAGGGGCTTACGCGGGGCTTTCGGACGTGGTCCTGCAGCGGTCACTCCTTTCCGCGCTCGGTGCCTACCGGATTCCGAACTTCGAGGTGTACGGCGCCGCCATGCTGACGAACAAGGTATCCAACGGCGCGTTCCGGGGCTTTGGCGCTCCGCAGAGCTTTTTCGCGATCGAGACATTCATGAATCACCTTGCGGCGATCACAGGACAGGATCCCCTGGATTATAAGAAACAATATTTCGTGCAGCAGGGGGATGTGACCTCCACGGGAGGCCTGTTCCACCATCACGTGCCGATTCCGGAGATGCTTACCAGGGCGGAGGAGCTCACGGACTACAGCAGGAAATACCGGGACTACAGCAGACCACAGACAGGACGATTTCACCGGGGCATCGGAATGTCACTCGTCTTTCATGGCTGCGGCTTCACCGGCGCCGCGGAGCAGGATTTCATCAAAGCGAAGGTGAAGCTTGTCAAGAACGAGGATGACACCGTTCGGATCCTGGTTTCCAACACGGATATCGGACAGGGGCTTAAAACCACGTTTTCCAAAATCGTCGCCAGTGTGCTGGAGCTGCCTCTTGAGCGGATCCTGATTGATAATCCGGATACGGATGTCGTTCCGGATTCCGGTCCCACCGTTGCCTCGCGGTCCCTGATGATTGTAGGAAGACTGCTGGAGCGGGCCGCCGCAAAGCTTAAGAAGGAGTGGAAGGACGGCGCGCGGCAGGAGGTAACGGAACATTACCGGCACCCGGATTTCATGATCCCCTGGGATGGGAAGACGTTTCACGGGGATGCCTATCCCACCTATTCCTGGGCACTGAACGTCGTCGAGGTGGAGACGGATGTTCTGACCGGACAGTCACGGCTTCTTGACGTCTGCGGCATCTTTGATGTCGGCACGCCCATTGACCGGACTATCATGATCGGCCAGGCGCAGGGCGGCATGCTGCAGGGCCTTGGCTACGGCTCGAGCGAGAACCTCGAGGACCGGGACGGACGCCTTATGCAGACCAGCTTTACGGACTACATGATTCCGACGGCGATGGATACCGTTCCGTTTAAGATCGACTTTATCGACAACCGGTACGACGGAGGGCCGTTCGGCGCCAAGGGCGCCGGGGAGCTGACGCTCGTCGGTGCGGCTCCCGCCTTCGAAGCCGCCGTCGAGCAGGCGACAGGCTGCCGCTTCAGCGACATCCCCTTAACGCCCGAGAAGGTGCTGGATGCACTGACCGGTAAAAATTGACCTGAGGGAAAATATAAGATTGAGGTGTCAAAAGTGATTACGGATTGTTTCGCTGCTTCGCAGCTCCCACATCTCCGTTTCACTCCGGTCGGCGCTAAACGGACGTCCACTGGACGTCCAGCGCCCTACCCACAATTCGCATTTTCGTGGTGCTTCACACCACTTCATGCTCATTGTGGGGCGTGTCAATAACTCATCGCCCCACTTACAAGCAAGCTTGACGTGGGGCATGAGTTTTGACACTGTAATCAATATAAGGTGAAACGATGATTACATTTACATTAAACGGGGAAAACGTAAGCTCCCGCGCGGAGCCGATGGACCGTCTTCTTGACGTACTGCGCGGGGAATTCGGTCTGCACGGGCCGAAGGAGGGCTGCGGCGAAGGCGAGTGCGGTGCCTGTGCCTGCCTTATTGACGGGGAACTGCACAATTCCTGCATCACGCCGGCGGGCGCCGTACAGGGGCACAGCGTAGTCACACTCGACGGATTCAGACAGACGCCGCAGTACCGGCTGCTGGAGGAGACGTTTGCCGAGGCGGGGGCCGTGCAGTGCGGCTTCTGCACGCCGGGCATGACCATGGCGGCCCAGGCCATTCTGTCGAAGAATCCGCATCCGGACAAGGACACGATCCGGGAAGCCATTTCCGGCAATCTGTGCCGCTGCACCGGCTACAATATGATCATTGACGCCATCTCCCTCGCGGCGGAAAGGGGGCACGGGCTATGGTGAACGCATATTACCCGAAATCGGCGGACGAGGCTCTCCGCATCCGGCACGCGCATCCCGGCGCGCAGCTTGTCTGCGGCGGGACGGATGCCATGGTGAGGAAGGTCCCCGCGGAGGATGTCATCCTGCTGGGCAGCGCGGCAGACCTGAAGGACGTCACACGGGAGAAAGACGGACGGCTCCTCATCGGTGCGGCCGCAACGTATGCGCAGCTCCTCCGGAATCCGCTGCTTCCTGACATCCTGCACCGGTGCATCACGGGCATTGCCTCCCCCGCGGTCCGCAGCGCCGGGACGATAGCCGGCAACGTCTGCAACGCGCCCCCCGCGGGAGATACACTCCCCGTCCTGTATATCCTGGACGCACAGGCCGTCATCGGAAGGGCAGCAGAGGACGGAACATGTGTCTTCCGCAGGGAGCCGGTCCCGGAATTCATAAAGGGCGTGAGAAAAATTGATCTCGCTCCGGATGAAATTGTGACCGGAATTTCCCTGGACCTTCCGTCCTATGCGGACATGAACCACAGATATTACGAGAAGGTCGGAGCCAGAAAGGCGGAAGCCATCTCGAAGGTTTCCTTCGCCGCCTGTGCAAGGACTGCCTCCGGTGCCGGGGAAGACGGAGCGCCTGCGGGAACAATCGAAGCGTTCCGTGTTTCGTTCGGCTCCGTTGGCGTGAGTGCCCTGCGGTTTCCGGACCTGGAGCGGGAAATCTGCGGCATGACGGTACGTGAGGCAGCCGGAAAGCGTGAGCTCCTGCTGAGCCGTTACATGGAACGGATCCATCCGATCAGCGACCAGAGATCGACCGCGGAGTACCGCGGCCAGGTGTGCCGGAACCTTCTTGGAACCTTCCTGGATTCGCTCGCGGATTTCCCGTGATGGATGCCTGCTGACGCAGGCATGAAAGGTAAGTATGATCCTGATTGGAAATGCCCCGGTGATCACCGGGACGAAGGAAAACCCCCTGATCCCGGACGGGTGCGTAGCAGTCGACGGGGACCGGATCCTGGAAACCGGACAGACGGATACGCTCCGCAGCCGGTATCCGGACAGTGAATTTGTGGACGCGGACGGCTGTATCTGCATGCCGGGCCTGATCAACGCGCACGAGCATATTTACAGTGAGTTTGCGCGCGGGCTTTCCATGCCTTATGACACGCCGCACGGGTTCCTTGGCGTCCTTGAGAATATCTGGTGGCCGCTCGACCGGGCAATGACTCCGGACGCGGTGCAGGCAAGCGCGGCTGCCTGCCTGATCGAATGCATTAAGAACGGCGTCACGACCGTCATCGATCATCACGCGGGGTATGGCACCATCGGGGGCAGCCTTTCCCTCATTGCGGAGCAGGCCAGGCGTCTCGGTGTCCGGACGTGCCTTTGCTACGAAATCTCCGACCGGGACGGACAGGATAAATGCCGGGAGGCGATCCGGGAGAACATGCGCTTTATCGATGAGACAGTGCGGGAGGACAGTCCCATGCTCCGCGGTCTCGTCGGTCTGCACGCGTCGTTTACGCTTTCGGACGGGACGCTTGACGCGGTCCGCAGCGCCAACACACATCATGCGGGCTATCACGTCCATGTCGCGGAAGGGGCCTATGACGAGGACCTGTGCCGGGAACAGCACGGCTGTTCCATCGTGGAACGCTTCGCGAGGGAAGGCATCCTGGGCCCCGACACGATCGCCGCACACTGCATACATATTGAGGACAGCGACCTGGACCTCCTTCGTTCCACCGGGACCATGGTCGTGCACAATCCGGAATCGAACATGAATAACGCCGTGGGCGCGCCGGATATCCTCGCCATGCGGGACAGGGGCATTACGGTCGGCCTTGGAACCGACGGCTACGGACAGGATCTGCTGCGCTCCATGCAGACCGCGAACATTCTGCAAAAGCTGTGCCATCAGGATCCCGCAAGGGGCATGGACGATGCGTGGTCCCTCCTGTTTGAGGGAAATCCCGCAATCGCCTCGCACATCTTCGGCCTTCCGGTCGGGATTCTTGCGCCCGGCGCCGCGGCGGATCTCATTCTCGCCCGCTATACGCCGATGACGCCCCTGACCAGGGACAATTACAGGGCGCACATGATGTTCGGCCTTACCGGCGCGCAGACGGATTCGGTGATGATAGGCGGCAGATTTGTCATGCGGGGCAGGAAGCTTCTTGCCGTTGATGAGGAAGAGGAAATGGCGAAGGCGCGGGAATCGGCGTCACGCCTGTGGGAGAAATTCTGATTGAACAACGAAATGAGACCCGTCCCTTTCGGGACTGAATTGAAGAATCTGCTCGCGGAATACTGCACGAAGGGCACGCTGGAGCAGGTGCCGGTGTGGAAGGGACCTGTGTCGGACAGGATCGGCGTCGCAGCGGGACCGCACACACAGACGTGTCAGGGCATCGTTGCCTGCTGGGCAGCAGGCGCCGGCCTGATCGAGCTGAAGACGATCCAGACCCTGTACGGGAAGGACCTTGGCATCCGGAAGCCGTGCATAGACTCCGGGGACGAAGTCTACAACACCGAGTGGTCCTCGGAGTTTTCCGCAGCGACCGCGGCGGGGGAGTACATCCGTGCCTTCCTCCTCATCCGGCTCCTCTCGAAGGAGCTGTCCATTCCGCGCATTCCTCATTTTGCCGCAAGCGTCGGCTATGACTATAAGGGGATCACGTCACCTGTGGTCACGGGATTTATCAGGACCCTGCAGGATGCATCCGGCAATCCGGAGTGGCAGGAGGACCTTGCCTTTGTCAGGGCGAACCGGGATCTGTTCGCAAACCTTACCGATGGTGATGTTCAGGACATCGTGGATCATCCGTGCATTGCCCCGGTTGTGACGCTCTCCACCATGCACGGGTGTCCGGGCAGTGAAATCCGGGACATTGTTTATTACCTGCTCGATACGATCGGCATTGACACCCGGGTCAAGCTGAATCCGACGCTGGTCGGGTTTTCCCTTGCGGACAAGCTCCTGAAAACGCGTGATTTCCACGATGAGCTTTCCCCTGCGCTTTTTGAAAAGGACCCGGATATCAAAGAGGTGCAGGGCATCCTCACAGACTGCCTCGAAAAGGCGCGGGAGTGCGGGCGCACGTTCGGCGTCAAGCTGACGAATACGCTTCCCGTACACGCACCCGGGCCAGATGAGGGCGGAACCCGGTATCTCTCCGGCAAGGCGCTGTACCCGCTCTCGGTGCAGACAGCGGCCCTTGTCGCGTCGCGCTGCCCTGATGTGCCGGTTTCATTCTCCGGCGGCGCGGACAGCGTCAATACACCGGAGCTTCTGCGTGCGGGAATCCGCAATGTCACGATCTGTTCGCTGCTGCTCTCCCAGGGAGGATACCGGAACCTCCCGAGGGTGCAGGCTGCTGCGGCACAGACCGGGACCGCAGAGGCGGGCGGCACAGACCTGGACGCGCTCATGAAGCTGAGCGCGGAGGCATCCTGCAGCCGCAGATGGAGGGCTTCGCTTGCGGCAAAGCCTGCCGTGCTGCATCACCCGGAAATCCCGGCGAAAACCTGTGCCTTCTGTCACAGCTGCGTGGACGTATGCCCGAACAGGGCCAATGTAAGACTCAGGACACCATCAGGAGAGGCTGTTCTTCATGTGCCGGAGCGGTGCAACGCGTGCGGCGTGTGTGCCTGCACCTGTCCTCTTGGCAGAATCCCGTATGAGGAGAAAGGAACCATCGATGACATTCCAACTGATTGAGAACAGGGAAACGAAAAGGGACGCGGACGCATCGTTCCTCGGCCCTGAAAAGGCGCGGAAGGCAAGGACATACCATGAGAGCTTCCCGCAGTATTGCGCAACACCCCTGCAAAAGCTCTCTGCCCTTGCGGAGCAGCTCGGCGTGCAGGGGATATATGTGAAGGACGAGTCGTACCGCTTCGGGCTCAATGCCTTCAAGGTGCTCGGCGGCAGCTACGCCATCGGCAGGTATATCGCGGAAAGGCTCGGCATACCGCTGTCGGAGCTTACCTTTGAGAAGCTGACGTCCGCAAAGCTTAAGGAGCAGCTCGGCGACATCACTTTTATCTCCGCGACGGACGGCAATCACGGGCGGGGCGTCGCCTGGGCAGCGCGGCAGCTCGGTCAGAAATCTGTTATCTATATGCCCAGAGGAAGCGCCCGCGAGCGTTTCGACAACATCCGCCGGGAGGGCGCCGACGTCACGATCACGGACCTTAACTACGACGACGCCGTGCGCAAGGCGGACGAAGACGCGAGGGAAAACGGCTGGGTCCTCGTGCAGGATACGTCCTGGCCGGGGTATGAGGACATCCCGCGCTGGATCATGCAGGGGTACACCACACTCTCGCTTGAGATTTTTGAGCAGCTGGGAGATATAAGGCCAACGCATATTTTCCTGCAGGCAGGCGTCGGTTCGTTTTCCTCCTCGGCGGCGGGATTTTTCGCACAGGCGTATGGGAAGGACCACAGGCCTGCAGTCACCATAGTCGAGCCGGATGCCGCGGACTGCATCTTCCGGACCATGAAGGCGGCGGACGGACAGCTCCACCCCGTAAAGGGCGACATGAACACGATCATGGCGGGCCTTGCCTGCGGCGAGCCGGTGACGGTCGGCATCGACGTCCTCCGCAGCTATGCGGACTTCTTTATCTCCTGCCCGGACAGTGCGGCGGCGGACGGCATGCGGATCCTGTCTTCTCCCGCGGGGGAGGACGCAAGAATCATCTCCGGAGAGAGCGGCGCGGCCGCGTTCGGCGCGTGCATGGAAATTCTCATGCGGGAGCAGCTGCAGCCCCTTAAGGAGAAGCTTGGGATCGACAGGCATTCCGTGCTGCTGTTTATCAGCACGGAGGGAGCGACCGACCCCGTCAATTACAGGAACGTTGTCTGGAACGGGGCGTACCCATGGACGGAGCATCCGGGCGAAGCTGCCTCTTCGGATTTTATCTGACCCATTCTGCAATCAACCGGAAACATCAAACAATAAATCTTCATCCTGAGGAGGAAAGGACTGATCCATGTTAACCGAGGAAAGAAAAGAAGCTGTCATTGAACTGTGCCGGGAACTTATCCGCAGGCAGAGCTATTCCGGGCATGAGGAGGGAGTTGTCGCCGTCCTGAAGGACTTTTATACGCGGCACGGATTCGATGAGGTGACGACGGACAAATACGGCAACATCATCGGTGTGATTCACGGGAAGAGGCCCGGAAAAAAGCTTCTGTTCGACGGCCACATCGATACGGTGCCCGTTCCGGACCCGTCCGTGTGGAACCATGATCCGTTTGCCGCGGAAATCGAGGATGGCAAAATCTACGGCCGCGGCACATCGGACATGAAGGGCGCGGACGCCGCCATGGCCGTAGCCGCTGCGTCGTTTGCGGAGGATACCGGCAGGGACTTTGCCGGGGATATATATATCGCGGGCGTTGTCCACGAGGAGTGCTTTGAGGGTGTCGCGGCGCGTAACATCAGCCGCACCGTGCAGCCGGACTACGTTGTGATCGGCGAATCCTCGAACCTGAACCTCAAGATCGGACAGCGCGGCAGGGGCGAGGTCGTCGTCGAGACGTTCGGCGTGCCGGCTCATTCCTCCAACCCGGACAAGGGCGTCAACGCGGTCTACAGCATGTGCCGTCTTGTATCGGAGATCCGGAAGGTGAAGGCACCGCATCATGACTTTCTGGGCGACGGAATCCTGGAGCTGACGGATATCAAATCCAGCCCGTATCCCGGAGCCTCCGTTGTCCCGGATTACTGCAGGGCAACGTATGACCGCCGCCTTCTCGTCGGCGAGACGAAGGAGAGCGTCCTGGCGCCTATACAGGAGATTATCGGAAGACTATCGGCAGAGGATCCGAAGTTCAGGGCACAGGTTTCGTTCGCGAGGGGGAAGGAGAAGTGCTATACCGGCGAGACGATCGAGGGCGAGCGCTTCTTCCCCGGCTGGCTCTATGATGAGAACGAGGACTACATTCAGGATATCCTGAACGAGCTTCACTCCATGGGCTTCGATCCACAGGTTACGAAATATAACTTCTGCACGAACGGGAGCCATTACGCGGGAGAGGCCGGCATCCGCACGATCGGCATGGGCCCCTCGCTCGAGTCTCTTGCGCACACGATTGACGAATATGTTTCACTTGATCAGCTGACCGGCGTCACGGAGCGCTACATCGGCATCCTGAGGGCACTTCTGTCATGAAGATTCTGATTAAAAACGCGGAAATTGCAGACGGGACCGGGACGTGTCCCTTCCGGGGAAGCCTTCTGACGGACGGTGACCGGATAGCGGCGATCACGCACGGGGACGGAGGGCCTGCGGAATCCGCAGCGGACCGGGTCATCGACGCGGGAGGCTGCGTTCTCGCACCCGGCTTTATCGACACCCATTCCCACAGCGACCTGAGGGTCCTGTCGGAGCCGTCGCTCCTTCCAAAGCTTCACCAGGGCATCACGACCGAGGTTCTGGGGCAGGACGGCATCTCCCTGGCACCGCTCCCGGAGCAGTATATCGAGCCCTGGAAGGAGAATCTTTCGGGGCTTGACGGCACGGATGAGCGTCTGGACTGGCACTACCGGACAGCGGACGGGTATTTTCATCTGCTGGAGGAGGCAGGGCCCGCCCTGAACGAGGCTTATCTGCTCCCCCACGGCAACATCCGCATGGAGGCCATGGGGCTGGATAACCGTCCGGCCAATGCGCAGGATCTGGACAAAATGCGGCAGATCACTGCCAGGGAGATGGAAGCCGGCTGCATCGGTGTCTCATCGGGCCTCATCTACATGCCGTGTGCCTACGCACGCACGGAGGAGCTCATCGAGATCTGTAAGGTGGCGAAGGATTACGGCGGCGTCTTCGTTGTCCATCAGCGGAGTGAGGCGGACACCATCCTGCCCTCCATGGACGAGATCATCCGCATCGGGCGCGAGTCGGGCATCCCGATTCATTTCTCCCACTTCAAGGTCTGCGGCAGACCGAACTGGCATTACCTGCCGGATATGTTCCGCAAGCTGGACGAAGCCAGGGACGAGGGACTTACGGTTTCGTTTGATCAGTACCCGTATGTCGCGGGCAGCACGATGCTGGGCGTCATCCTGCCGCCCTGGGTCTATGACGGCGGAACGCAAAAGGCTGTGGCAAGGCTGAAGGATCCGGAGCTTCGAAGGAAGATGGAGCAGGATATCCGGCGCGGCATCCCGGGCTGGGATGACTTCATCCGCTTTGCGGGAACGGACGGAATCTACATTACGAGCGTCGTTTCGGAACGGAACCAGGACGTCGTCGGCCTCTCGCTCGACCAGCTGGGGGAGAATCGGGGGAAGGAGCCGCTGGAAGCGGCCTTTGACCTCCTCCTCGAGGAGAAGGACGCCGTCGGCATGGTGGATTTCTACGGGACGGAGGAGCATGTAAAGGCGATTCTCCGGCGCCCCGAGATGAACCTGTGCACGGACGGGCTGCTGTCCGGCAAGCCGCACCCGCGTGTCTACGGGGCGTTTCCGAGGCTCCTGGGCAGATATGTCCGCGAGGAATCCTGTCTTACCCTCGAAGCCGCGGTGCGGAAGATGACGGGCAAGGCGGCGGACGCCCTGCACATCCGGGAACGGGGGTACCTGAAGGAGGGATATTATGCGGATCTTACCCTGTTCGATCCGGAAACCGTAACTGACCGGGGCACGTTCACGGATCCGGAACGGTACCCGGACGGTATCCGGATGGTAATCGTAAATGGAAAAATCGCGCTGGACGGGGGACAGGCTGCGGCGGAGCGCAGCGGACGTGTGCTCCGCGCAGGGCATTGAGCTGAATCGGAGAGAATCCGTGCCGGCACAGCCGCTGTGGTATGCACCGCAGCCAGGACCACGGGAGGAGCAGTCTATGTACCATATGAGAGTGAATGGAAGGGAAGTCACAGCGGACGGGGATAAGCGCCTTCTGGATTTCCTCCGGGAGGATCTGGATCTGACCTCCGTGAAAAACGGCTGCGGACAGGGCGCCTGCGGCGCCTGCATGGTTCTTATTAACGGGCGGAAGGTGCGCTCCTGCTTAAAGCGCGTGAAGGACGTGGACGGCTGCAGCATTCTGACGGTCGACGGCTTTTCCGAAAGGGAGAAGCAGATTTATGTCTTCGCGTTCTCCACGGCAGGCGCGGTGCAGTGCGGCTTCTGCACGCCGGGGATGCTCATCAGCACGAAGGAGCTCCTGGACCGGAATCCGGACCCTTCTGATGACGAGATCCGGGAGGCACTGCAGGGGAATCTGTGCCGCTGCACAGGGTACCTTAGCATCTTCCGCGCCGTGCGCCTTGCGGCGGAGTGCCTTCGCGGGGAGAGGAAACCGGAAATTTCCGTTCCCGAAGGCCATGTCGGCGAGCGGGCTGTCCGCCCGGACGCGGAGGCGAAGATCCTCGGCACGGCGAAATTTGCAGGAGACCTGAAGGCACCGGGCATGCTGTACGGCTCCGCCGTTCATTCGCAATACCCCCGGGCTCTCATTAAGGCGATTCACATCGGGAAGGCACTGGCGCACCCGGACTGCGCGGGCATTGTCCTCGCGAAGGATATCCCGGGCGAACGGGTGCTGGGGCACCTCACACTGGACTGGCCGGCCCTTGTTGACGTCGGGGAGGAGACGCGCTACCGCGGGGATGCGCTGGCCCTTGTCGCTTCGAGGAGACAGGAATCCCTTGAGGAAATCAAGGGCCTCGTGGAAGTGGAGTATGAGGTGAGACAGCCCGTCTTCGATCCGGAGGAAGCGCTGGAGCGGAAGGACTACCAGGTGCATCCGGAGGATGAAAATCCCGGAAACGTCTACCGGGTGGAGAAGGTCCGGCGCGGCAATGTGGACGAAGCCCTGGCGTCCTCCGCCTATGTCGTCACGAACGTCTACGAGACACCGTTCCAGGAGCACGCCTTCCTCGAACCGGAGAGCGCTCTCGCGGTGCCGGACGGCAGGGATCACATGACCGTGTACACGGGTGGACAGTCAGTCTATGACGACCATCGGGAGATCACAAGGCTCCTCGGCATCCGTCCGGAGCAGCTGCGCGTCATCAGCGCCTATGTGGGCGGCGGCTTCGGCGGCAAGGAGGACATGAGCGTGCAGCACCACGCGGCACTCCTTGCCTGGATCCTGAGGGAGCCTGTGCGAATCACGTTTACCCGCAGGGAGAGCATGCTGTATCACGTAAAGCGCCACCCGATGAAGATGACACTCACGACGGGGTGTGATAAGGACGGACACCTGACGGCCATGCGGCTTCGCCTGACTGCCAATACGGGCGCGTATGCCTCGCTCGGCGGTCCGGTCCTGCAGAGGGCGTGCACGCACGCGGCGGGGCCCTACAACTACCAGAACGTCGATATCATCGGCACCGCGGTCTACACGAACTGCGTCCCCGCGGGTGCGTTCCGCGGCTTCGGCGTCGTGCAGTCCATGTTCGCGACCGAATGCAACCTGAACCAGCTCGCGGAGAAGGTCGGAATTGACGGGTGGGAAATCCGCCGCCGCAATGCGCTTCGCCCGGGAGACGTACTGCCGAACGGGCAGATCGCGGATGCCGGCACCGGGATTGTCGAGACGCTGGATGCCGTGAAGGAGGCCTATTACAGCGATCCGGAGCATACGGGGATTGCCTGCGCCATCAAGAATGCCGGCGTCGGCGTCGGTGTGCCGGATATCGGCCGCGTGAAGCTCCATGTCGAGGGCGGCCGTGTGTCCCTGCAGACGAGTGCCGCCTGCATGGGACAGGGTATTGCATCGACGATGCGTGCCATCTGCTGCGAGGCGGCAGGGATTCCTGCTTCCCTTGTGACGGTGCACGAGCCCGATACGGACGTAACGCCTGATTCCGGGACGAGCACGGCATCCCGGCAGACGACGATCACCGGCGAAGCCGCGAGACTTGCCGGGCTGAAGCTGAAGGAGGCACTGCAGGATCAGTCCCTGCAGGAGCTGGAGGGACAGGACTTCTTTGCGGAATATGATGCCGTGACCGACCCCATGGGCTGTGACAAGCCAAACCCTGTAAGTCATGTGGCTTACGGCTACGCGACGCAGGTCGTGCTGCTGGACGATGCGGGCCGCGTGAAGAAGGTGACCGCCGCGCATGACGTCGGCAGGGCGGTCAATCCGGCCAACGTCGAGGGACAGATCACCGGCGGCATCGTCATGGGTCTTGGCTATGGCCTCACGGAGGACCTGCGGATGAAGGAAGGCGAGCCGACGTCCTCCTATGGCACAATGGGGCTGTGGCGTGCGGAGGATATACCGGAGATTGAGACCATCCTTGTGGAGAAGAATCCGGACAGCAAGGCCTTCGGAGCCAAGGGCGTCGGGGAGATTCCGCTCATTCCGACATCCCCCGCTGTGCAGAATGCTCTGTACAAACGGGACGGAATCTTCCGGACAAGGCTCCCGCTCGATCACACGGCGTACCGGACATGACTGTCATGACGGGGGCAAAGCATGAGGAGGACAGCCGGACCGCTGTTTGCGGAGTCGGAACAGCGGCGGTGATCACGGCGGCCGGCCTCTCCAGCCGGATGAACGGCTTCAAGCAGCTCCTGCCCGTTCAGGGAGAGCCCATGCTGCGGCACGGGGTCCGGACGTTCCTTCGGGCAGGCATCCGCGAGGTCATTGTCGTAACCGGGTTCCGTGCGGCAGACTGCCGCGAAGCGCTTCGGGATCTGCCGGTCCGCTTCGTCCATAACCCGGAATATGCGTCTACACAGATGTTTGAATCCGCCTGTCTGGGGCTCCGGGCAGCATTGGACCGGGGCGCACAGGCGGTCTTTGTCTGCCCCGCGGATGTTCCCCTGTTCCGGGAGGAAACGATCCATGCCCTGCTTGCGGGCGATGGGCCCGTCCGGATTCCCTCGAAGAATGGCCGCGGAGGACACCCCGTCCTGATGGAGAGGGCGGCCGCTTCGCGGCTTCTGACAGATTCCGGGGAAGGCGGCATGAAGGGTGCCATACGGCGCGCCGGCCTTCCGGTTACGTATATCCCGGTCACGGACGAGGGTGCGTTTCACGATGCGGATACCCGCGGCGACTATGACGAAATGCTCCGTACGGCTGCGGACTGTTCCGGCTCCGGCAAGGCCGGAAAGGAACCAGCGACGTAAGGCTTATGCGGACATATTTACACAGCGCCGTTCTTGCGCTGATGAGGTACATCCATGAAAATCATGCGAACAGAGGACAGCGTGGGACAGATCCTTTGCCAGGACATCACGCAGATTATCCGGGGAGGCTATAAGGGCCCGGTATTCCGCAAGGGCCACGTCATCACGAAGGGGGACATCCCCATCCTCCTAAGTGTCGGCAAGGACAACATCTACATCTGGGAGAATGACGGCACCCTTGTGCATGAAAACGACGCCGCCAGGATACTGTATGAGCTCAGCGCCGGGGAGAACATCCATCCCTCTGATGATATCAGAGAGGGCAAAATCGAGCTGATTGCGGACTGCGATGGTCTGCTGAAGATCGACCGGGGAAAGCTCCTTGCGGTGAACTCCCTCGGAGAGATGATGATCGCGTCGCGCCACGGGGACTTCCCGGTGAAAAAGGGTGACAAAATCGCCGGCGAGCGGATCATTCCCCTTGCAATTGACAGGGCGAAGATGGAACGCGCAAGACAGACGGCCGCGGGCGGCCCGATCTTTTGCGTACTGCCGTTCCGGCCAAAAAAAGCCGGCATCGTAACAACAGGAAACGAGGTCTATTACGGCCGTATTGCGGATACGTTCACGGACGTCGTCGCGGCAAAGCTTGCGGAATATGGTATTGAGGTGACCGGTCACGAGCTGTCCGCGGATGATGCCGCCATGGAGGAGGCCTGCATCCGGAAGCTGCTGGATGCCGGGGCGGATCTGATCCTCTGCACCGGCGGCATGAGTGTGGATCCGGACGACCGGACTCCGCTCGCAATCCGGACGGTCGCGGGTTCGTGCGTCACCTACGGCGCGCCGGTCCTTCCGGGTGCGATGTTCATGCTGGCTTATACGGACCTCGGTATCCCGATCGTCGGGCTGCCGGGCTGTGTGATGCACGCGAAGCGGACCATTTTCGACCTGGTGCTGCCAAGGCTTGCCGCGGACGATCCCGTGAGCCGCAAGGAGCTCGAGCGGCTCGGCGAGGGAGGCATGTGTCTCAACTGTGCGCAATGCACGTTCCCGAACTGCGGATTCGGAAAATGAGGAAATTATGAATATCCGGGATGTCTATAAGTCTATATCTGATCTGAATACGGCCAGGGACAGCTTCTATTGCCTGGTACTGGACGGGCCCTGCCGGGGCGGGACCGGACTTCTGAACGGGCAGGAGTGGAGGACGGCAGGAGGGGATTTCCTCCCCCGGCATACGGAGGAGCTTATGCGGCAGGTGTCAGCACACTCCGGCATGGCACAGCATGAGTCCGGTATCCTCTGTATTGATGGAACGAATGTGTACATGCAGAGGCTGACAGGCCGGCAGAAGATCGTTCTGTGCGGTGCCGGAACGGTAGGCCTTGCGGTGATCCGGTTCGCGAAAATCCTGGGCTATGAGGTGACTGCCCTGGAGGACAGGAGTCCCTTTGCCCAAAAGGCGGAGGAAGCCGGCGCGGATCACGTGATCTGCGGGAACTACACACAGGGGCTCAGTCAGGTCCGCGGCGATGAGGACACCTGGTTTGTCATCATGACAATGGGGCATCTGTCGGACGGCGTGTGCCTTAAGGAGATCAGCAGGAAGGAGCATGCCTACATCGGTATGATGGGGAGCAGGAGGCGTGTGAGGCTCATGCTCGATTACATCGGGAAGCAGGGCGCTGACCCGGAGATTCTAAGACACGTGCACGCGCCGATCGGACTCTCAATCCATGCCAGGACCCCGGAGGAGATTGCGCTTTCGGTGCTTGCCGAGATTACGGACTTAAGGAACAGCCGGAATGCTGCGGAGCCGTTTCCCCATGAAATTCTGGATGTCATGGACGGACTGCCGGACGGTGAGCCGGCGGTGCTCGCGACAGTCATACAGAAGGAGGGCTCCGCGCCGCAGGATCCGGGAGCCAGAATGCTGGTCCGGACGGACGGCGGGCTGACGTGTACAGTCGGCGGAGGATATCTGGAGGCGGTTGTCGCGCGCAGGGCGCTGGAAATCCTTGGCTCCGCGGCAGCTCCATCCGGAGCTCCGGATGCTGCCGGAGCAGGAAATCCAAAGGAACGCCGCAGCGAAGGGTTCGAAATCATGGACGTGTCGCTGGAGAGCGATGATGTCGTTAAGGCACCGATGATCTGCGGCGGGAGTGTCCGCGTCGCCCTTCAGCGGATCTGAGAAGCGGTACCTTGGCGGTATTTACACTGAGGACAGGATACCGCAGGATCAGATACTGCGGAATGAAAGGCTCAAGGCACATGCGTGACCGGTTCGGCAGGGAAATTACATATATGCGGATCTCTGTGACGGATGCCTGCAATCTGCACTGCCGCTACTGCAGTCCGCTGCCGGAAAACGAAGCCGGAGCTTTGCCGCGGAAGGAAACCGTTCCGGCTCCGGCAAAGAGCATTCCGGAATCCGCAGCCGGCCAAAACGCGCTGCTTTCTCCCGGTGAAATCCGGGAGGTGTCAGCAGCAGCGGTGTCCCTTGGGATCACGCGTTTCAGGCTGACCGGCGGGGAGCCGCTCCTTCGGGCGGATCTTGCGGAAATCATCCGAGGGATCCGCGGCATCCCCGGCGTGGAAGCAATCGGCGTCACCACGAACGGTCTGCTCCTTGCGGGACGGGTCCGGGACCTTGCGGACGCCGGCATGCAGGCAGTCAACATCAGCCTTGATACACTGGACCCGGACACATTTCATCGGATCACGGGAAATGACGGTGAAGGTCTTGCGGACATTCTTGCGGGGATCCGTGAATCACTGGCTGTCCCCGGACTGAAGGTTCACCTGAACTGTGTCCCGCAGCCGGGTATCAACAGCAGGGACCTTGTAAGGCTTGCCGCGCTGACCCTCGATCACAGCCTCAGTGTGCGCTTCATCGAGATGATGCCGATCGGCTGCGGCAGGAGAGCCGCAGGCTTCGACAACAGGGAGCTGCTGGAGAGGCTTTCCCGGGAATACCCGGGAATTACCCGCGACATGGATGAACAGGGGAGCGGCCCCGCACTCTATTACCGCATCCCGGGGGCAGAGGGCACGATCGGCCTGATCAGCGCGATGCACGGAAAATACTGCAGCACCTGCAACCGCATCCGCATGATGGCGGACGGACGGCTGAAGGGCTGCCTCTCCTATGATTCGGAACTCAGTGTGCAGCAGGCGCTGCAGCTAGAAAGCACCGATGCGCGAAGGTCGGCGCTGACCCGGGTCCTCCGGCAGGCAATCCTCGGAAAGCCGGAGGGTCACTGCTTCGAACGCCCGGACGATGTTACGGAGACCGCATGTATGATACAGATCGGAGGTTGAAACCGCGATGCAACAGCAGGGGAAAGTCACAGCCCTATGCCTGAGTGAGCAGAAGGGGACGCAGAAGACTCCTGTTCCGGAAGCTGTATTCCGGGAGGACTGGGGCATTGAGGGCGATGCCCACGCCGGGCACTGGCACCGGCAGGTGAGCCTCCTGCCGAAGGAGCAGATCGACCGCTTCCGCGAAAAGGGGCTGAAGCTCGCAGACGGAGCGTTCGGCGAGAACATCGTGACGGAAGGCATCGATCTGAAGGCGCTTCCGGTGGGCGTAAGGCTCCGGATCGGCGAGGTCCAGCTTGAGGTCACGCAGATCGGGAAAGCCTGCCACACGCAGTGTGCGATCCGGAAAGCGACAGGTGACTGCATCATGCCGCGCGAGGGAATTTTCGCAAAAGTGCTGCGGGGAGGCAGGGTGAAGCCGGGAGCGGCCATTATAGTTCTTCCCCCGGATCCGGAGCGGCCCTACACGGCGGCGGTCATCACGTTAAGCGACCGCTGTGCGACAGGGCGCCGGGAGGACGAAAGCGGCCCTGCCATCAGGGCGATCCTGGAGCGGCAGGGCATTGAGGTTCTGGAACAGCTCCTGCTGCCGGACGGGAAGGAGCAGCTGGAAGCGGAGCTCATCCGCCTGTCGGACCAGAGGCAGGTTGATGTGATCTTCACGACCGGCGGGACCGGCTTCTCCGCAAGGGACCTCACGCCCGAGGCGACCATGGATGTCTGCGACAGGATGACCCCCGGCATTCCGGAAGCGATCCGTGCCTATTCCATGACGATCACACCCCGCGCCATGCTCTCGCGCCAGACGGCGGGCATCCGCGGCAGGACGCTGATCATCAACCTTCCGGGGAGTCCGAAGGCCTGCCGCGAGGATCTGGATGTCGTTCTTCCGGCCCTCCCGCACGGACTGGACGTCCTTCGCGGCAGCCCCGGGGAGTGAGTTTGTATGATCCGCTGATGCGAAACTTTCACGGATTTTCCGTGATGGATCTTAGTTGTAACAGGAGATGGGGGCAAACATGACGCGAAGTATAACGAAGGTCCGGAGCCGCCTGGCACGTTCTCTGCGCGAGGCAGCAGTTCTGGTATTTGTGCTTGCGCTTACCGGCTGCGGCGCGGGAGGCAAGGCTCCGGAGCCTTTGTCGGGCAGCACCGCGAACACTGCTGCTTCAGTGACTGCGGCGCAGACAGATGCGGCAGCCTCTGACCAGACAGACTCAGCCCCGGAGGGGAAGACGGAGGTGAATGTCTTCATCGCGGCGAGCCTCAACGATGCGGTCACGGAAATCGCGGACGCCTATGAGCAGTCGCATCCCGGGACGAAGATCTGGCTGAACGCGGACAGCTCCGGCACACTCATGACGCAGATTGAGGAGGGGGCACCCTGTGACATCTTCTTTTCCGCGGCGAAGAAGCAGATGGACCAGCTGGAGACAGGCGGGCTTCTTGCTGAGGGAACGCGCAGGGATGTGCTCGAAAACGAGCTCGTTGTGATCACCTGGACGGGGAGCGGGACGAAGGTGACCGGACTGGAAGACCTGGACAGTGCAAAGAGCGTTGCGCTCGCGGGCGGCAGTGTCCCCGCAGGCAAATACACGCGTCAGGCACTCATCGCGCTGGGCACGCTGGACGGATCGAAGGATGCCGCGGACTATACCCCGGCAGAGGTATCCGACGCGCTCGGCGGGGTAACCGTAAGCGAACAGGGAAACGTCAGCCAGGTCCTTGCCGCCGTGGCGGAGGGCTCCTGTGAGGTGGGGACAACATATCTCTCCGACGTGACAGGACATGAGGACCGGGTGGAAATCCTGCAGCATGTGCCGCAGGATCTCACCGGGAAGATCGTCTATCCCGCGGCACTGGTTCAGAATCCCGATGCCGGGGAACAGCAGGAAGACGCCGCCGCGGATTTCTTCGATGTGCTGACCGGGGCGGATTCGGAAGCGGTCTATGAGAAGTACGGTTTTGTAACGCCATGATGGATTTCCTTCTTTCGCTGGACTGGAGTCCGCTCTTTATTACGCTGCGGAGCGGGATCCTGGCAACGGCTGTCTGCTTTATACTGGGAATTCCCGCCGCGGCCGCCGTCATGCGCCTTGGAGGGAAGAAGGCGGCTGTGATCGACGGTCTGTTCACCCTGCCCATGATCCTGCCGCCGACGGCAGCAGGATTTCTTCTGCTGCTCGTTTTCAGCAGGAGACGTCCCTTCGGCATGTTCCTGCATGACCGGTTCGGGATACAGATCGTGCAGACCCCCGCGGCGTGTGTGATTGCCGCCTCTGTCATCGCGCTTCCGCTGATGTACCGGAACGCCAGGGCGGCGTTTGAGCTGATTGATCCGGACCTCATCCATGCCGCGCGGACACTCGGCATGCGGGAAGGGGAGATCTTCCGGAAGATTATTCTGCCGAACGCGGGTCCGGGGCTTTTCTCAGGAGCGATCCTGACGTTCGCAAGGTCGATGGGCGAATACGGCGCGACCTCCATGCTCGCCGGCAATATTGCGGGCAGGACGGGTACGATCGCCCAGCGGATCGCCATGGTCCTGCAGGACGGCGATTACGGGACAGCCGGATTCTGGGTCGTTGTTGTGCTGATCCTCGGCTTTGTGCTGATGACAGCCGCCGGAGCGGTGTACGGACACTTTCATAAGGGAAAAGGCAAGCGGTGGTAAACCGGACACATCCACAGGGACAGAATGAAGCGATGGAAGGCAGCATCTGAGGCAGAGACAGGATCATCATCCTGCCCGGGCCGGCACGGAAGCGGACCGCGTGAATGATGACAGCAGGTCATCAATGGCAGAAGGATAAGCAGCAGGTCATGGAACTCAGCGTACAGCTCAGGAAACAACTGAATACATTTACCTTGAATGTGCGGATGAATTTCCACACGGACCGGGCGGCCATACTGGGGGCGTCCGGATCCGGCAAGAGCATGACGCTCCGCATGATTGCGGGGATTATGACTCCGGATGAGGGCAGCATCCGCTGTAAGGACGGAGAAACCGAAAGAACACTTTATGACAGTGCATCTAAAATCTGCCTGAAACCCGCACAGCGAAGCTGCGGCTACCTGTTTCAGAACTATGCGCTCTTCCCGAACCTGACCGTGGAGCAGAACATTGCCTGTGGTATCCGCGGCAGGAGGATCAGAAAACGGGAGACCGATGCCCTGCTGGAACGCTTTTTCCTGACGGAGCTGAAGGACCGGTATCCTTCCCAGCTCTCCGGAGGTCAGCAGCAGCGGACAGCCCTTGCGCGGATGATCGCGCCGCACCCGGAGATTCTGCTCCTCGATGAGCCGTTTTCCGCACTGGACGCGTTTCAGAAGGACCAGGTGGAACGGCAGATGGAGGACTTCCTGCGTGACTACCGTGGGATGGTGATACTCGTTACACACGATCGCGATGAGGCGTTCCGGTTTGCGAAGGAGATTGCCGTGTTCGACCGGGGACACGTGGACGCGGCGGGCACCCGGGAGGACGTGTTCAGCCATCCTGTGACGGTCGCCGCGGCAAGGCTCTCCGGGTGCAAGAACTTCTCCCGGGCCTTCCTGCGGGACGGCTCCGTACTGGAGCTGCCTGACTGGGGTATTGCGTTTCCCCTTCCGAAGCCCCCGGAGCAGCCCTTCGATACCGTGGGCTACCGCGCCCATGATTTCATCCCCGTATGGGAGGAGGAACTGACCGCCCTCTCACCGGGCAGTCAGATGCCTGCGTCTTATTCCCATCCAGCGAGGGAACCTGTTCTGCAGGGGGCGGGACCGTTCGTGTCGGAGTCCTTCTTGCCGGTTCAGGTGCGCAGCATCTCGGAGCTCCAGTTCGAGAAGCAGATCTACCTGGATGTGCCGGGGGAGGAGCCGGTGACGTGGTCCGTGCAGCGCGGGCAGTGGGCTGACCTTGCGCAGAAGGGGATGCCGGCTGCGCTAAGGCTCGATCCCGGAAAGCTCCTGTTTCTCAGAATGACGCCCGGTTCCGTCGGGCACCTATCATAGCCGCGCTCCATCCGGCAGATGCTTCTGCAAAAATTCGAACGAATAAATGAAAACTATGACGAAAATTCGAACGAAAAAGAGTGAACGATGACGAAAATCAGCCGGAAAGAGGTATAATAAGCCCGTAATGGCAGACTGCGCATAAAAGGGAGCAGGAACTATGGAACGGGATATCATGCAGGACCTTGTCAGGTGGAAGAGTAAAAAGAAAAGAAAACCTCTACTTCTTCGCGGCGCCAGACAGGTTGGCAAGACATGGATCATTAAAAAATTTGCAGAAACCGAATACGAGGAGTCTGTCTATCTCGTCTGTGACAGGCAGAATGCCGAGCTGAACGCCATATTCAATGGGACTCTGGAACCGGAGCGGATTATCCGGCTTCTGGAAATCGTGACAGAGCAGAAAATTATCCCGGGCAGGACACTTCTGATCATCGACGAGATTCAGGAAATCCCCAGAGCTCTGGAAAGTCTTAAGTATTTTTGCGAAAGCGCACCGGAGTACGATATCATCGCTGCCGGGTCCCTGATGGGGATTGCCCTGCATGAGGGCTCCTCCTTCCCGGTGGGCAAGGTAGATCAGCTGTTCCTCTATCCTATGAGCTACGAGGAATTTCTGGATGCCTGCGGGCAGGAGCCCCTGCGTGAATTCCTGGAAAAAAAGGACCAGGATTCCATTAAGATATTTTCTGAAAAATACAGGGAACTGTTAAGAACCTATTATCTTGTCGGCGGTATGCCGGAAGCTGTGTCTGCCTGGGCCGACGATCATGATTTTCAGGAAGTGAGGGAAATACAGACAGGTCTTCTTGATTTCTATGACAATGATTTTTCGAAGCATGCACCTGCTGATCAGATTGTCAGGATTCGTGCGGTCTGGAACAGCCTGCTGAAACAGCTGTCCAAGGAGAATCGTAAATTCATCTATGGCATGGTCAGATCCGGCAGTCGGGCGAGGGATTATGAGTATGCTATCAACTGGCTGGAGGATTATGGAATCATCCATATCGTCCATAGTGTTTCGAAACCCGGTTTGCCGTTAAAGGCGTACGCGGAACAGGACGCGTTTAAGATCTATGTTCTTGATGTGGGCCTCATGTGCGCAATGGGTGATCTGAACCCGTCCGTTGTTCTCCGGGGAAGTGAAATTTTTACAGAATTTAAGGGAGCCCTGACAGAACAGTATGTCTGTCAGCAATTGTTTCCGTTGTTTCGTAAGAGTCTGTATTACTGGTCTTCACCGGCATCGAGCGGGGAGGTGGACTTTGTTCTGCAGCACCAGAATGCAGTTTATCCGATCGAAGTGAAGGCGGAAGAAAATCTGAAAGCGAAGTCACTGAGGTTCTTCTGTGAAAAATATTCACTTCAGGGGATAAGAACCTCCATGTCCGATTATAGAGAGCAGGATTGGATGATAAATGTTCCTTTATATGAGATCAGGGACTTTTTCTGCAGGTAGGGTTTGCTATGTCTTCTTGTGAGTTTACACATTTCGATGAACAGGGCAACGCCGTCATGGTCGATGTCACGGACAAGCCCGTGACAGAGCGTATGGCACAGGCGGAGGGGACGATTCACGTCAGCCCTGAGGTGATTGAAGCCATCCGCGGCCACCGGGTGAAGAAGGGCGACGTTCTCACCGTTGCGCAGGTTGCCGGAATCATGGGGACGAAGAAGACGTCCGAGCTGATTCCGATGAGCCACCTGCTGAACCTGACCGGCTCCGGCGTGACGTTCACGATTCAGGACGAGGACAGCTCGATTCACGCCGTCTGCACGGCGAAGACAGCCGGCAGGACCGGTGTGGAGATGGAAGCCCTGACCGGTGTCACAGCCGCGCTCCTTACGATTTACGACATGTGCAAGGCCATCGACCGCCGCATGTGCATCACGGACGTTCACCTTGTCGAGAAGCACGGCGGAAGGAGCGGCGATTTCTATTACGCAGACAACCCTGCGCCGCGGGATGCCCCGCCCTGCCCGGCTCCTGGAATTTCACATGAATGCTATTCAGGGGCTGACCGGATTGCCTCCGTTTATTCCTGTCCCGGTATGCAGACTCTATGATAAAATTTTGATATCATCGAAGGGCGGCGGGATGAAGAAATTCAAGGAATTTATAGACGCACAGGAAACCCTGGAGAAGCGGCTGTTTGCACTGGTATTGCTTGTCGGAGCAATGCTGACGGTTGTTTCTGCTCTTGTGACGCTGACCGAAAATCTGGGAATCTTCTCCATTATCACAACCCTGCTGTGCTCCGCCGCGATGCTGGCGCTGATCTATGTCACTTACTTTCTCAAAAAGCCGAAGTATACCCCTCTGGTTCTCTGCTGTTTACTGAGCTTCGTACTGGTTCCCCTGAACTTTTTTGCCTGCGGCGGCATAAATTCCGGCATGCCGCTGTATATGCTGGCGGTGCTGTTCCTGATCGTGCCGACGCTGAAGGGGAAAACCAGGATTAGCCTGTTCGTCCTGACCCTGATCACGGATATCGGTATGATCATCCTGTCCTATTTCATGCGCGATGATACGCCGAATCTTCCGGGACTGCCGAATCGCATTCTGGTCAGGCTTGACGAATGGGAACAGACAAAAGACGTCCTTTTCTCCCTGGTTATCACCGGAAGCTTTATCTTCCTTTTCACTTCGCTGATGATGTCTGCCTACCAGCGTGAGCGCGAGGAGCGCGAGCAGCTGCTGCGGCGCGTTACCGAGATGTCCAGGAAGGATTACCTGACCGGCCTTTACAACCGGAGGGAGCTGTACGACTTCATGGAGAACAGGGGCCGGGAGCTCTTTGCGGGCTCCTACTATGCTGCCATGTTTGACATTGATCATTTCAAACAGATCAATGACACCTACGGACATCTCTTTGGGGATAAGGTGCTGTCCGCTATCGCGCAGGAAATCGGGAAAGAAGCGCACATGGATTTTAACCGGGACGGGGACAGTACTGTTTCCGCAAAGGATCCGGCAGAGATTGCCGCACGGTATGGCGGGGAGGAGTTTTTCCTCGTATTCCGGTGCGGGAGTCCGGAGGAAGCACATGCACGTATCGAAGGAATCCGTGAGAGGGTGAGCAGGCTGAACTTCCCTGAAATGAACGGCAAGCCGATTACACTCAGCGCCGGCATTTCCCGTTGCCGGGATTACACTGAAATCCGACAGGTTGTGAAGGCGGCAGACCAGATGCTGTACCTCGCCAAGGATTCCGGCCGCGACCGGATCTGCACCGCCTGGTAGATACGACCGGAATCCGGAATTTCCCTGCATTCCCTTTCACCGGCTGCTGTCAGTTTCCCGCTCTGCATCACACAGCAGTTTAGTATAATGGTTCACGGATACGGAGGGCGGACCATGAGTAATATAATCGCGGTTATCTGGGATTTTGACAGGACCCTGGTGGACGGGTATATGCAGGACCCGATCTTCCGGAAATACGGCGTGGAATCAAACGCGTTCTGGGATGATGTCAACCGTCTGCCCGCAAAATACAGGGAAGAAGGCGTTCTGGTCAATCCGGACACCATCTATCTGAATGCGTTCATCCACGAGGCACAGCCTGGCGGCAGGTTCGCGGGTCTTAACAATCAGATTCTCAGGGAATTCGGGAAAGAGCAGAAATTCTACAATGGCGTTCCGGAAATCTTCCGGGAGACCAAGGATCTGGTCGCAAACGATCCTGCCTGTGCCGAGTATGGCATCAGGGTGGAGCACTACATTGTCAGCACCGGATTCGCGCAGGTCATTCAGGGGTCCGAGGTCGCGAAGTATGTTGACGGCGTCTGGGGATGTCATCTGATCGAAAATACACTGACCGACGGGAGACGGGTCATCAGCGAGATCGGATACACGATCGACAATACCACCAAGACCAGGGCTATCTTTGAGATCAACAAGGGCGTCAATAAAGCTGCCCCCGGGGACAATCTGAATGTCAACACCAGTATCCCGGAGGAGAAGCGCCGTGTCCACATGAACAACATGATCTATATCGCCGACGGTCCCAGCGACGTACCGGCGTTTTCCGTTGTGCACAGGGGAGGAGGAGCAACGTTCGCCATCTATCCCCGCGGCGACGCCGCGGCACTGCGTCAGGTGGAGCAGATGCGCAAGGATGAAAGAGTCGACATGTACGCGGAAGCGGACTACTCCGACGGAACGACAGCCAACATGTGGATACGCAACAAAATCACGGAGATGGCAGACCGGATCAGGCAGTCCGAGCATGACCGCCTGACCGCGTCCCTGTCCGGCACACCGCATCACCTGCATGCCGGAACAGCATGAATGCTCTGGCTTTGACGTGGCGTAATAAGCGGAAAGGTTACGGGAGGACATCGGAATGGAGAAAGTCAGGAAGATTCTGATCACATTTTCCGAGGTTGTGGAGGTGGCACTGGCGATTGCGGTTGCTGTGCTGCTGGTCATGGACATTATGGGCCTGATACCGAAGCTAGGGGAGTTCTGGGCCGTCCGCGGCGACGCGGAGGAGTTCTCGAAGCTGTTAAGCTCCGTGCTGGGCATTGTCGTCGGGACCGAGTTCATCAAGATGCTGATCAAGCCGACATTCTCCAATGTCACGGAGGTGCTGGTGTTCCTGATTGCGCGGCATGTCATCCTGGCAGAGGCGACACCGCTGGACAATCTGATTTCGGTGATCAGTATCGCAATCCTGTTCCTTCTGGAATACCTGCTGAAGGAACTCGGCGCGGATGATCACGGCGGCCTGCTCGACATCCTGCCGAAAAGGACCGGCCGCAGCCGCGATAAATCAGACGACGATGACGAATGACACCGTCTACCTCATTCGCCGGCGGATTCCTCCCGGATTTCGCGGATAATCTGCCGGACCCTCCGGTCCGTAATACCCAGCTCCCGCGCTATCTCGGAGGGCTTCTTCCTGCCGATGGAACCGCGGATGTATTCCAGCATGTACTCCCGCGAGTACAGCTTCTGCGGAAACGTCACGGATGTACCGGAATAGTGTTCCCAGATCCGGAGGACCGTAAACGGTAAATAGAATCCGTAAACAGCCTACCCTTGAAGCTCTGATTCTTATCCAGACGTGATCCAAGGTACAAAGAGTCCGGGAAGTACAAAAAGTCTTCAGACTTTTTACACTTCCCGGACTCTTTTCGGTAGCCGGCACCTGTAGCCCGACAGGCGGACGCCTTCGGGTTTTCAGGTGACTGTATAGTACCGCCGGCCTTCAGGCCGGCCGCTTTTCTTTTCCCGGTGTTTTTGGCCGTTCCGGTTCCCGGAACATCTCCCGGCAGAGTCTCAGCCCCCGCTGTTTTTCCATCTCCTCATAGGACCGGTAGACGTCGGACCACGGTGTCATTTCCGGAAGAAATTCCCTGTCCCTGAGTGTTCCGTCGTCATTCAGGTGCGGCGGAACCTTGTCGAAGAGATACCGCAGATAGATCTCCACATCAGCACCATTCGCCCTGGCTGTTTCCACAAGGGAATACATAACCGCGTTGACTTCAGCCCCTTTAATGGTATCTGCGAACTTCCAGTTTGCCCGGCCCACACTATAGGAGGCAATGACCCGTTCCGCATGGCCGTTGTCAATGGGGATATTCCCGTCCGTAAGGAATACGCGGAGTTTCTGTTCCTGATTGACGGCATAGGCGACCGCCCGCTGCAGCCTTTCAGGAAAGACCGCGCCGCTCTCATCCAGCCCGTGGATGTAGGAAAACAGGTCGTCCATTTTCGGCGCGATCCTTTCGCGGCGCTTCTTCAGGCGCAGTTCTGCCGGAAGGTTCTTCAGCCGGCCCTCCTCTGCGTAGATGCTCCGGATCTTCAGGAGTACTTTTGTCTCCGGAAGGTCCATGATCTCTTTGTCCGTCATGGATTCCAGGTCACGGACAAAGAACGCGATTGCAAAATACCTGCGCGCATGCATCATGCAGCCGCTCACCGTGATCTGTCCCGGATGCTCCTTTTCCAGCAGCTGGTATGCTATATAGGCATCGCAGGTGATATACCCGATAAACTCCCTGTAATACCTGCGCAGATGGTCCGTCCCGCGGGTTCTTTCAAAGCAGAAAACGATGATTGGCGGACCTTCCGCAAGCTCGGAGCTGCAGTGGACCCACAGGAAGCTTTTGGTGGATGCGCTGCGGCCGTCCTTGTTGACCTGGATATAAGTCTCATCGGTCTG
>ONEK01000030.1 GCA_900316855.1 uncultured Lachnospiraceae bacterium
CCTAGCGTTCAGAATGTTTTCTGCTGTCTGCTGTGGTGTTTGGTTGGAATTGTCCAACCAAAAGCCGATCCGTGGTGTTGTCTGCATTTTACTAAATACGGATTTGTTGATTTCTATCTTTCTTTTTGTTGAAACTTCGCCAGTGTCTCCAACATGTGCTTTCCGATCGCTTCTGGATCATAATCGAACCCTGCGCAGACAAGCCTTAGCCCATCCGGAGTTAATATCCTTCCGTGATCCCGAGCATAGCACAGCCGCTGATACTCTTCATATTGTTTATCGGTAATTTTATGCATTCCTATTTCTCCGAATATAAAAAATGCGTCGATTTGCGGAAAACGACACCCCTGCAAAAACGACACCCTTTTTATGAAAGCGATACCCCTTAATCAGGCGACCTTAGATTGTATAAAATATCGAGTCTTGTTTTCGTACACACGGCCATTGAACGGCTGCAGGATTTCGACGAGGGTTCTTGCCATGCAGGACGGGGTATAGAACTGTCCGGCGTTTTTTCCTTCCTGCTCCGCGAAGTTGCGGAGGCAGTACTCATACGTTCTGCCGAGCAGGTCTTTCTCATCGGTTCCCTCTGTCATCTTTACGTTGAGGATGCCTGACTGATACGAGTTTTTGTAGATGTTGCCGGATTATCGCCCTGGTTTTTGTAAGTTTTAGCATGCCAGGGGTGAAAATGTTGAAGACATAAAAGCATCCCTTTTGTGCTATTGTTGTTGCTGGCTGCTATCGGGAGGTGGATCGGAAATGAGATGGATGATTGCGTCAGATATCCACGGGTCTGCATATTACTGCAGGGAAATGCTGGAAGCCTTTTCGCGCGAGAAGGCGGACCGGCTGCTGCTGTTGGGGGATATTCTGGCGACACGGAGGTGGATCAGATGGTTCTGGAGTTTCCCATCCTGGCGGATTACTGTATTCTGACCTGCGGGGACAGGCTGGTCTATGCAACGCACGGCCACCGCTTCAACCGGAATTCCCTGCCTCCGCTGCAGCAGGGAGATATTCTGCTGCACGGGCACACCCACGTCCCCGCGTGGGAAACCTTCGGAAACGATAACTATTACTTCAACCCGGGTTCCGTGTCCATCCCCAAGGCAGATTCCCCGCACAGCTACATGGTGCTGGAGGAGACACTCTGGACCTGGAAAACCCTGGAAGGGGATACCTTCCACGAGGAGAAGCTGTAGAGCAAGTCGTCCCTTTAACGCATTACGCCCTGGCTTTTGTGTTTGTTTCCGGAAGAAATTCTAATTTTAAAACCATACCCATTCCCTTCGCCAATCTTTGAAGTGTACGGAGAGATGGATTTGCATTGCCATGTTCCAATTTGCTAATATCTCCCTGCGCGATTCCGGTTTTTTCGGAAAGTTCCTTCTGCGTCATTCCGGCACTGATCCTTGCATTAATCATGGCCTGAATGACGGTATGTTCGGGTTGAAGAGCCTCATATTCCTCTCGCACTTCAGGATCCCGAAGTTGTTCTTCCAGAAAATCGTCAAACCTTGTGCTTTTCATTGTTTGCTGATCTCCTTTCTCTTAAGATAGTCCGCACGATATCTTATGGCTCTATCAATTTCCGGTTTTGGTGTCTTTTGCGTCTTCTTAACATAACCCCTTCCATTTTCGTCCTCATAGAATTCTCATGGTACTGGAGGAGACACTCCGGACCCGGAAAACCCTGGAAGGGGAAGACTTACGCGAGGAGAAGCTGTAGAGCAGCCCTCCCTTGACACTTGGCATCTGCGGAGCCGGCACCTCAGAGCTTCTTCCATTCGTTGAAGTGGCTTTTGACCTTGCGGTACAGGTCGAGTCCCTGCTGCTGGCCGAACTGCTTCGTGAATTTGTGATAGAACTCGGCCTTGTTGGAGCTCTCGCGCAGGATCGCGCAGATCGCGTCGTAGTGCCTCGAGGAGATGCCCTGCACCTTCTCCACCGCCTTGGTGAGCGGGTCCTTTACGGGTACAGCGCTTTCGCCGGAAGGCTCCTGCTGCCCTTTCTCTTCCGCGGAAGCTGCGTTCCCTTCCTCTGCGGGCTCATCCTGCTTTCGCGCGGCGCTGTCAGGTTCGCTTACTGAAGCGCCCTGTGTTCCTGCCTGCCCGCGGGAAGACTTTGTATCTTCTGCCGCAGTGGGTTCCCCTTCCTGTGTCTGCCGAGAGGTTTCCTGCAGGAAGTCCTCGGTGAGGACCTCCCAGTGCTGTTCCTCCGCCTCCGGAGTTTCCGGAATTCCGCGCGTCTCCGGTGCGCTGCTCTCCAGGGCTTCCCTCCGGACCTTGTCCGCGATTCCCTCCGCAATGGTGCGGACCTCGCGGATTCCCTGATAGCCGAGACGCCCTGCCATGCGGATTGCCACGCGGTAGCCCTTGTCGCCGCTGATGATATAGGACTGCGCATCGTCCCTGTGATTCAGGTTGTGGACGAGGAGCGTCACGAGCTCGAAGTCGAGTGCATTCGGCGTGCCGACATCCGCCTTGATGAAGTGCAGGTCCGCTTCCGTCGCGAGGATCCGCTGAACATCCTGGAAGTGCAGGCTGTCCGCCTTCTCACTATACAGCAGGAATACCGTATCCTCTCCTGTCAGTGTCTCCAGACCTGTCAAGCCGCTGCTGCGCACGTTCTCATAATCCACATAATATGCCGCCATGGGAAATCCTCCTCTTACGGCTTCATTGTAACCTGCTCCGGGGGATCCTGCACCTGGCAAGACAGATACGTCTTGAATAGTTGAGTTATATCTCATATAATAATTGTGTAATCACTTCGGGAGATGCAGATTATGTTTCACGTAGAATTCTACAAAACAGAGGATGGAAAAGAGTCGGTAGCCGAATTTCTTGACAGTCTCGATGATAAGATGGCGGCTAAGCTGATCGGCCTGATGGAAATCCTGGAAGAAAAGGGGACAGAACTACGAATGCCTTATTCCGAACATCTGGATGACGGAATCTTTGAACTTCGATGTAAGCTTGGAAGCGATATAACCCGTGCCCTGTATTTCTTCTACACAGGCAGAAGGATAATCATAACAAACGGATTTGTGAAAAAAACAAGGAAGACCCCTTCCGGAGAGATAAGACTTGCCAGGCAGCGACGTGCTGACTGGCTGAAACGTTACGATGATAAGAAGGAGAAAAAGTCATGACGCTTAAAGAATATAAAGAAAAGAGAATGAAGAATCCATCTTTCGCGGAAGCATACACTGAAATGCAGCCGGAGTTTAACGTTATCCGGGCATTAATAGATGCCAGAAACACGCGGGGCATGACACAGAAGGAGCTCTCTGAACGCACCGGAATTGCGCAGGCAGAAATCAGCAGGCTTGAAAATGGGACGAGAAATCCCAGCATCAAGCTGCTCCAGCGGCTAGCAGACGGCATGGACATGATCCTGAATGTGTCATTTACCCCGAAGCCGATTTCCAGAAGCAGTGCGGATAAGGGATGACAGAGTAAAATTTTCAGCAACAGTCGGCAGAATCATCCGCGTCATCATGTCCGGAACATACCTGCCGATGTTGTAGTCGGAAACATACGGTCTTCTCTCCCGCTATGCATGCTTCACGGGGCAAAAACACCACCGGTACCGGAATCTTCATCCCGGCACCAGTGGTGTCCTTCCCGTTTTCCCCCGTAAACAGCTTATTTCTTCTTGATCTCTCCGGTCTTGTAGATGAACTTGACGGAGGTGTTGTCCGGGTCTGCCGTACCGGCGAAGCTCTTGTAATCCGTGCCGGTATCGACAACCGCGTTGATGCGGTCAACCGCGTCGCTTAAGTTGTCGCCGAACAGCTCGGTCAGCTTCTCGATACCATCATCGTTCAGCTTCAGCATGCCATCGGCAAGCTCCGCCGCGCCGCTATCGAGATCGCCAGCTCCGTCATCCAGCTTGATCACGCCGTCAACGAGATCGGACGCACCCTTATCGAGGTCATTCGTGCCTTTCTGCAGATCACCGGCACCGTCATCCAAGTCATGAGCGCCCTTCTGCAGATCCGCCACGCCGTTGTCCGCATCGATGAGGCCCTTCTCGAGGTCGCCAGCGCCGCTTGCAACCTTGCTCGCACCATCCTGCAGTTGGCTTGCGCCGTCATTCAGCTGGCTGATACCGGATACAAGCTCTCCGGACTGCGATACCAGCTGAGAAGTGCCATCCTTCAGCTGCTCTGTACCATTCTTTAAATCTCCGGCTCCGGAAGCAAGCTGCCCGGTACCCTCCGCAAGTTTGTCCGCGCCTTCTTTAAGCTGATCTACACCTCCAGGCAGTGCACTGAGCTTGGTAAGATTGCCCGACATGCCGCTTAATGTAGTGGTAGCTTGAGCCAAGGAATCTTTCTTGCTTGTAAGACCGTTAAGTGCCGCAAATAAACCAGGAAGAGTCGGATTCTCCGCTGTTTGAAGATGACCATCAGTATCAAATTCAGGAGTTTTCTGATCATTCATCTTCGGTGTTCCGTAAAGTGCCCCGTAGATAGTAACAAGATCTGTCAATATTGCTTTCTCTTCATCAGTTAGGTCACTTCCCTCTGCCTTTTTCGCATACCTAGCTGTCGCATCATTTATCTTTTCTTTTATCGTACTATTAGCTGTGCTAATTCCCACCGATGCCTGACTGATCTGTCCGATGAGATCTCCAAGATCACTCTGCATCTTAGTAAGCTGTTCTGCGCTCGGAATATCCTTCACGCCTTCCTGCAGCTTGCCAAGTCCTGCATCCAGCTGTTTCGCGCCGTCATCTACCTGAGAGATGCCGTCCTTTAACTTCTGCGCACCGTCATCCAGCTGATTGGCACCTGCATTTAATGCATTGGCTCCATCGGGAAGAGCTGTCGCGGTCTTGTCGTACAGTTCCTGTGTACCTCCCTTCAGGGTGTCAATACCGGACTTCAGCTGATTCGTGCCGTCTGCAAGCTGTACTGAGCCGTCCTTTAGCTTCGTGGTGCCGTCCTTCAGGGTATCCGTGCCGTCCGCAAGCTTCCCGGTGCCGTCCTTCAGATCATTCGCGCCGCTGGCGAGCTTCCCGGTGCCGTCTTTCAGGTCATTCGCACCGTTTGCAAGCTTTGTCGTGCCGTCCTTTAAGTCGCTTGTTCCCTTCTTCAGGTCCTTCGTGCCGTCGACGAGCTTGTCGGAGCCGTCCTGCAGGTCGCCCATCTGGTCCTTGATGTCGTTCGTGTCATCCTGCAGGTCCGAGGTGAGGTTGATGTTGGACAGGAAGTCGGACATGGCGGTCGTCATGGTCATATCCAGCTGGAAGTCCTTCGCGTTCGCCGTGATCTCGACATACTCCGGGATATCGACGTCGTCGATCTTCTTCTTCGCGTCATCGTCGACAGCGTCCTCTTTCAGCTTGTCCACGTTAATGGACTCCTTCAGGCCCGGGAACGCCATGCCCATGATGACGTTGTTCTTGCCCTCGCTGAGGACACGGCCGTTCGTCACCTCCACGTCTGAGAAGTGGTCATCCGGCAGGATGACGCCGGAGATCATGGCGAACGGAACGGAAACCTCCTGCTCCTCATCGCCGATCTTGATTGTCTGCTTCTCGTTGTTCGTGTAATCGAAGCGGATCGTGACCTTACCGTCCTTCCCCGCAAGGTCCTCGGGGGAAATGTCCTTGCCGTCGAGCTTATAGGAAACCTTCACGTCCACGGGAAGCTTCTTGTCCGTCGTGCCGCGGTAATAGATATCGTTGCCGTTCGCGTCCCAGGTCAGCTTCGTGCCGTTCTGCGTGAACTTCTCATAACCGTTGACGTTCTCGATGTCCTTTAGTTCCGACTCATCCTGGATCGTCTTAGCGCCCTTCGCGTTCATGAGGTGCTCGCTGACGATGACGTTCTGCGCAGTTCCGTTGGAATCCGCCACGACGTACACGGTCTCGTCCTTGCCGTCCTTTGAGCTTCTGGATCCGGTGAAGGAATCCATCGCCTTCTGCAGGATCTCGGAGGAGTCAGCGTCCGCTTCCGCGGATGTCGTCGTCCCTTCCGTAGACTCCCACAGGCTCGATGTCGCTGCCGTCGCGGCTTCCGTCGCGCCGGTACCGGACTTCGCGCCGCACCCCGACATCACAAGCGATGCCGCGAGGACGATGCTGAGGACTCTTGCTGAATGTCTGATGAACTTCCTGTTTTTCATAACTCCTCCAGATGCCTGCGAAGCAGGCATACATCGTGCGAAATTCGCGAAGGCGATTTCGCACGCATGATCCGCCGAGGGGATACCGAAGGTATCACCTCGTAACAGGAAAGAGGACGCATCAGCGGCGTCTTTCCTGTTCTCCTTTCAGGGTACGTCAGAACCCTTCACTGCTGACGCCCCATCCTGTGGGTCGTCTGTATTCCGTACCCGCCGTCTTCCGGCGGCAGGACCTTTACTCTTTTCACCCTGCTGTCACAGGGGACCTTCCTGTTTCTTTTCTCCTCAAACCAGCTTCGGCTTCTTCGTGGTCTTCATGACGATCTTATCGAAGACCATGAGGAACGCGGGCAGGATGCCGACCACGCACCCGAGCGAGATCACGGCGCCCCGCGCCATCAGGATGCACAGCGAGCTGATGAGGTCGATGTCGGAATAGATGCCGACGCCGAATGTCGCGCCGAAGAACGTCAGAGCCGATACCAGGATCGACTTCGTGGACACCTGGATGGCCGTCGCGATGGCTTCGCGTTTTGCCGCCCCCGCGGTGCGCTCCCTCAGGTACCGCGTCGTCGTCAGGATGGCGTAATCCACGGTCGAGCCCAGCTGGATCGTGCCGATGACGATGGACGCGATGAACGGCAGCTTCGTTCCGGTATAGAACGGGATGCCGAGGTTGATGAAGATACCGAACTCAATGACGGCAACGAGGATGAACGGAAGCGATGCCGACTTGAATACGAACAGGATGATGACGAGGATGACGCCGATCGATACCGTGTTGACCGTCGCGAAATCCGTCGCGGTTGTCCGGATGAGGTCCTTCGTCGCGGGTGCCTCGCCGATCAGCATGGAGTTCTCATCATAGGCCTTCGCGATCTTCTGCAGCGTATCGCACTGGGCGTTGACCTCGTCGGATGCCGTCGCGTACTCCGAGTTGATGAGGAGCAGCTGCCAGTTGTCATCCATGAGGTTCTCCGAGAGCTCGTCCGGAATGAGCTCCTCCGGGATGGCCGTGCCCTTTAAGGTATTGAGACCGAGCACCCACTTGACGCCGTCGACATCCTCCATCTGGTCTGCCATGGACTGGACGTCCTTCGCGGCAACATCCGCGGACAGCATCAGGATGTGCGTCGCGTTCATGTGGAAGTCATCCTCGAGCTTCGCGTTGCCCTGCTGGGACGGCAGCTCCTTCGGCAGTGTCGAGCCGAGGTCGTAGTAAACTCCCGCGTGCTGGTAGCCATAGAACGCGGGAACCAGCATCAGGAAGAAGATAACAAGGAACATCCTGTAGTGCTTCGTCACGAAGTTTCCGATGCCCCGGATATCGGGGAGCAGCGCCTTGTGCCTGGTGCGGAGAAGGGGCTTGTTCAGCACCAGGATGAGGGAAGGCAGGATCGTTACGCAGCTGATGACGCCGAACAGCACGCCCTTGGCCATGACGACGCCGAGGTCGAGGCCGAGCGTGAAGCTCATGAAGCACAGGGCGACAAAGCCCGCGATCGTCGTGACGGACGAGCCGATAATGGACGAGAACGTATCCGTGATGGCAAGCGCCATGGCTTCGTTCCGCTCATTGCCCTGCTGCAGGTAGTCCTCGTACGAGTGCCACAGGAAGATGGAGTAGTCCATCGTGACGCCCAGCTGCAGGACCGCGGCGAGCGACTTCGTGACATACGAGATACTGCCGAGGAAAATATTCGTTCCGAGATTGTAGACGATGGCCATGCCGATGGAGGCAAGGAACACGAACGGAACGAGGTAGGAGTCCATCGTGAGTGACAGGACAATGGCGGACAGCAGGACGGCGAGACCGACGTAGATCGGCGCCTCCTTGTTCGTCAGGTCCTCGGTATCGACGAGGACGTTCGTCATGCCGGCGAGAAAGCACTGCTTATCGGAGATCTGGCGGATCTGCCGCACGGCGGCTACCGTTCCGTCCTCGGACGTCGTCTGGTCGAAGATGATGAACATCATCGTCGCGTCGCCGGAGTTGAACGCGTCGTAGATCTCATCGGGCAGCATTTCCATGGGAACGGACAGGTCCATGACGGAGTCGTACCACAGGACGCTCTTTACATGGGGAACCTCTTCGATCTTCGCCTTTAAGTCGGAGACCTGTTTTTCCGTCATGCCCTCCACGATGTAGGGTGCGAAGGCGCCGGTGCCGAACTCCTCCTTCAGGATGTTCTGGCCCTTCATGGTATCGATATCCTGCGGCAGGTATGTCAGCATGTCGTAGTTGACCTTCGTGTGCAGGTACATGATGCCGGAGGGGATCAGCAGCAGAACTGCCGCAATAAGAATGATGAATCTGAGCTTTACAATTGCCCTGCCGAAATGCTTCATAAGAAACGCTCCCGTCAAAACACTTTTCTTTTTATCCGAAGCATGGTATAACACCAAAGTGACCGGTGGTCAACTTTTTAGAGACGAATTTTGTTATTTTTTAGACAAATGAGAAAAAGTGTCCAAAGGTCTTAAAATATCCGGGGAGTGTCAGAAACAGATCATGGAACCGATCCAGCTGCGTCAGTTGAATAAGGGAAAGGCGGCCGCGAACAAGCGGATGAAGCGGGAGGCGCTGCTGAACACCGCGTATGAGCTTTTCGTCCAGAAGGGAGTGCCCGGCACGTCCATCCATGACATCACGGAGAAGGCGGGCGTTGCGAAGGGGACGTTCTATCTGTATTTCAAGGACAAGTATGACATCCGCGACCGGCTGATCCGGCATAAGGCGACCCAGATCCTGGAGAAGGGATATGAGGACATGAGCCGCACCGGGGTCACCGCGCTCGAGGACAGGGTCGTGTTCCTCGCGGACAACGTGATCCGGCAGCTCTCGGAGAACCGGATCCTTCTGAAATTCATTTCCAAGAACCTCTCATGGGGTATGTTCAAGCGGGACCTGCAGGCGCCTGCCTTATCCGGGGAGGACGAGATCAACCTGCTGGACAGCCTGAACGAGGGAATCCGCCGGTCCGGCGTGAAGTACAAGGACCCGGAGATCATGCTGTACCTCATCATCGAGCTTATCGGCGCCGCCTGCTACAACTGCGTCGTCAACAACGAGCCGTGCTCGCTGGATGACCTTCGCCCCTACCTCATGAACTCCATCCGCGCCATCATGCGGTCGATGGAGATGACATCTGCAGCTTCCTGAAGAACATCGGCGGCGTTTCCGGTTCAAGCTTCAGGAAGAACCCGTCTATGTCGCCGTTCTTTTCATTATAATGGTAGCTCATGGGAATGGTGAGGTAGATCGTATCCTCCTTCAGTCCCTCAATCCGGAACGTGTCATAACGGCAGTGCTCCATCATAAGTGCCTGGTTCCAGTAATGAAGGACGAGGTGCCCGTTTTCCGCGTATACCGAATGAGTCCCGTAGGCCGGGTTGCTGAAAGTTCCCGTATAATCCGCGACCGGGTGGGTCATTGGCTTCCTGTTATCGGGATCCGGCGCTGCCCCTTCCATGCAGTCGACTTTCCAGTTGTAATGTGCCCCTCCGAAGATCTCATCAAACGGATGAAAACGCGATGGCCAGTCTATGTGTCCTACGTCCTCACCTTCTTCGTTCAGCACCGCGTCCAGAATTGTGAGCAGCATGGAAAACAGGAAAGGAGCGCAGGGTTTGTGATGATTCACCTGCAGCATGATACAGAC
This sequence comes from uncultured Lachnospiraceae bacterium, assembly GCA_900316855.1. Lineage (GTDB taxonomy): Bacteria > Bacillota > Clostridia > Lachnospirales > Lachnospiraceae > CAG-791. Next base: position 9,806 of record ONEK01000030.1, read on the forward strand.
ATCCATGGAGGGTACGAAGGCTTCCAGTGCACAGTATCCCTCTACCTCGCCTGTGTGATAAATCACAGTGTGCCCGCGGAAAATCGCGTTGCGCCACCCAAGGCCATACAGTACAATCTCGGAAAATTCAGGGAACTGCCATGGATAGGAAGCATTGCGTACAATTCCCCGTTGCACTTCATCCGCCCCTCTCTCTGACAGGATGCGCTTACCCGCATACAAGCCCCTGCAAAGGTGCATCCGGAGCCAGTGCAGCATCTCGGACGGGCAGGAATAGATATTTCCGGCAGGAGCATCGACATTCATATCCAGTATTCCCATCCGCTGCAGAGGAGAATGCCTGTCCTCTGAGAAATACCCGGCAGCATGATTGTCGTCCTTCATGGAATCCTGCGGGCACAGACAGGTGCGGTGCATATCAAGGGGATCCAGGATTCGCTTCTGCACCAGCTCTTCCCATGTTTTTCCTGTTACGGCCTCCGCAATCGCGCCGGCCGCTCCGTACATGACATTGCTGTACTCGGTTCCTCCCCGGAACGGATACACAGGCTGCAGATATCGGATCTCGTGGAGAAACTCCCTTCTTGACGTGTGCTCCTGCGGCCACATACCATCATGAGCGGGAAGGCCCGTCCTGTGGCAGAGCATATCCCTTAATGTGACATGCTCCGATGCTTCGGGGTCCATCATGCGGAAATCCGGGACGTAATCCCTGACCGGCTTATCCAGGTCCAGTATTCCGTCGTCGGCCAGTGTTTCTATCACGGCGGAAGTGAAGGACTTCGTGCAGGAACCGATACAGCCAAGGGAATCCGGCGTCATTGGAAGGCCATTTTCACGGTCCCTCACTCCGTACCCCTCGAGCAGGGCATCTTCCCCATGAAGATTAACGCCTGCAGCCAGTCCCGGAATGTTCCAGAACCGGAGCTCCTTCTCAACTGCTTCAGCATTTAACAGGGCATCACTCATAAAGAATCCTGCCTCCTGAATGCATAGGGCAAACGCTTCCCGCAGGTTAATTCTGCGGCAGCGGCTTATCCAGCGGATCTTTCGCTACAAACTCAACATCCTTTGCCAGTGGGTAATGGCACCTGACGGCGTGTCCCGAAGGGGATTCCCTTAATTCGGGATCCACGCTCCTGCAGATGTCCTGTGCCCACGGGCAGCGGGGATGAAACGGGCATCCGGACGGGAGTTGGATCGGGCTCGGGGTCTCTCCCCGGATCACCGGCTTGTCCTCATCAAGGTGGGAGGCACCGATCTCCGGTGCGGCCAGGGTCAGGATTCTCGTGTAGGGATGAGCCGGATGTTCAAAAATTTCCTGTGTGGTACCCATCTCCACGATCCTGCCCAGATACATGACCATGACATGGTCACTGATATATTGGACGACCCGCAGGCCATGACTGATGAAGATCATCGTAAGATTCATATCCCTGCGCAGCCGGTCCAGCAGGTTGATGATCTGCGCCTGTATGGACATATCCAGGGCAGATACCGGTTCATCCGCAATCAGAAGCTCCGGCTTCATGATCAGCGCCCTGGCGATGCACAGCCTCTGCCGCTGACCGCCGGAGAAGGCGGACGGATATCGGTCCAGCGCATCTGCCGGCATCCCGACAAGGCTCATGATTTCCTTCGCGCGGTTTTCAAATTCACTGCGTGTACACAGGTGATGGACAGACATTTCCTCATAAAACATCTGCCGCACGGTCATCTTCGGATTCAGCGAGGAATACGGATCCTGAAAGACCATCTGGATCCGCTGCCTTGCCTTCCTGAGCTGCCGCCCCTGTGCAAGAGCAAGATTCCCGTAATCCGAAAACAGAATCATTCCCTCGTCCGGTTTATAAAGGCGCATAATCGTCCGTGAAAGCGTGCTTTTGCCGCAGCCGCTTTCGCCTACCAGCCCCAGCGTCTCTCCTCTGTGGATGGTAAAAGACACATCCTCTACCGCCCTGACATACTGCTGCGGCTCTCTTCTGATCACCTGTCCGATATTGCGTGAAACCGGAAAGGTTTTGGACAGATGCCTGACATCCAGTACTGTTTCGTCCGCCATAAGCTGCTCCTTACATGTCCCGCTGTCTGTCGGGGCGAAAGTTCACACTTTCAGATACTTAGCCTGTTCTATCAACCGGTCGATATGCCAGCACCGTGCGATATGCTCCTCCTCACCGTTTACAGAGGTAAGCTCCGGCGCGTCTTCCCTGCACCTGTCATCCGCCAGTTCGCACCGCGGCGCGAAGGGGCATCCTGCCGGCATGTTGTCCAGGGAGGGAGGGGTTCCCTCAATGGAATACAGTTCACTGCCCTTTCGTTCCATGGAAGGTACAGAGCGCATCAGGTCGTAGGTGTACGGATGCTTCGGGTGTGTAAAAATTTCTTCCGCAGGTGCCTGCTCCATGATGCGCCCGCCGTACATAACGGCGATGCGGTCGCAGATTTCGGATGCCACTCCGAGATCATGGGTGACGAGGATCATGCTCATCCCGAGGTCCCTCTGCAGCTTCCTCAGGAGCCGGATGATCTGATCCTGAATTGTTACGTCGAGCGCTGTCGTTGGCTCGTCGGCAAGCAGAAGGGATGGCTCCGAGGCAAGAGCGATGGCAATCATAGCCCTCTGCCGCATCCCGCCGGAAAACTGATGCGCATAGGAGCGAAGTCTCTCTTCGGCGGATGGGATTCCAACCAGCTGCATCAGCTCGACTGCTCTTTTTTCCTTCTCCTCCTTTGTCATGGACTTCTTAAAGGATTCCATGATCTGACTGCCGATTGTCTGCACAGGATTTAAGGTTGTCATCGGTTCCTGGAAGATCATTCCGATTTCCCTTCCCCGGATCCCCCGCATTTCCTGTTCGCTGAGCCGACATAGGTCCCTTTCCTTATAGATAATCTGCCCTCCGACTACTTTCCCGGGCTTTCTCAGAAGGCGCAGGATGGACCTCAGTGTCACGCTTTTTCCGCTGCCGCTCTCCCCGATCAGCCCGAAGGTCTCTCCCTTATTCACATGGAATGAAACATCATTCACCGCAGTCACAGGACCATTTTCCAGGAAAAAGTCCGTTTTCAGGTGTCTTACATCCAGTATCCGCTCAATTTCGCTCATGATCGTATGCCCTTTACGCTGACTCCATCCTCCGGGGTCAGAATGAAGCATTCATTAATGCCGTCTGCTGAGTCTCTTGGACAGTTCGTTTCCCACAATGCTGATGGAAATACCCGTCAGGGCGAGCATGATGCCCGGGAACGTGATGATCCACCAGGCGGTCATCATATAGTTTTTGCCATCGGATATGATGGCGCCCCATTCCGGTGTAGGGGTAGGAACTCCCAGCCCCAGGAAGGAAAGGGACGCACCCATGAGCATGCACATCATGATATCGGACACCGCATAGACAATGACCGGCGAGATCACATTCGGAAGGATATGACGCAGCATGATCCGCAGGTCCGAATATCCCAGGGACCGGGCAGCAGCGACATACTCATTATTTTTTTCCACAAGGACATCACTCCGGACAAGCCTTGCATACTCCCGCCATCCGACAAGCCAGATTGCAATGAAAAGGTTCTTAACACCGGACCCCAGGATTGCCACAATTCCTATGACCAGCACCATCGTCGGAAACGCAGTAAAAATGTCCAGGATTCTCATGATCACAGCGTCGACCCTGCCGCCATAGTATCCCGACAGGAGCCCGACCAGAGTTCCTGTAACAGCCGGGATCAGCATGGCGAGGAATCCGATTGCAAGGTCAAGCCTGGCACTGTAGATCACACGGGACGCAACATCGCGGCCCAGGTTATCCGTCCCGAAGATATGATCCGCTGACGGCGGCTTCAGGAGCGAGAGGATGTCCTGCTCAATCGGATCATAACGGGTGAACAGTCCCGGAAACAGCGCCATCAGCAGTACGACAGACAGCACCGCGGCAGCAGCCCAGAATGCCGGACTTAATTTTTTCATGTTCTTCATTTGAGTTTGACCCTCGGATCAAGCAGGGAGTAGGAAATATCCGTCAGCAGATTCATCACCAGGACAATGATGGCAAACAGGTATACCGTTGCCTGGACGAGTGAATAATCCCTGGAGAGGATGGCGTTCAGCATCATCTGTCCGATACCCGGCAGCGCAAATACACTTTCAATCACGATGCTCCCGGCGAGCATATAGGTCATGCGCATGGCAAGCAGTGTCACGGCAGGGATCATTACGTTTCGCAGGATATAGGAATTCCGGATCCTCTTTTCGGAAAGCCCCTTGCTGCGTGCGAAGTCAACATAGTCATAGCTGAGAACCTTCACGACATTATCAGAAATATTGCGCATGACAAGGGATGAAGTCATCAGCGCTCCGGTCAGGGATGGCAGAATCAGGGAGCGGATATGTTCCGGTAAGGTATGCCCCCAGTCTCCCACCGGGAACCAGTGCAGTTTCAGCGCAAATACCAGAAGCAGCAGAAGCCCGATCAGGAATTCCGGTACCGAAACAAATACAAGGGATATGGAATTTATTACAGCCCCTGCCGGCTGATCGTGGTGCAAACCGGCGTAATAGCCGAGCGGTACGCTGATCAGTACCGCAAACAGGATGGTCATGAGTGTCAGGGATACGGTAACGACCGCCTTCTGGCGAAACAGCTCCGTAACAGGAGCCTTGAGCGTCAGGGAATTGCCAAAATCAAAAGTAAGACATGACCTGAGAAACAGAAGATACTGCGTGATGAGCGGCTGATCGAGGCCCAGCTTTGCCCGCATAGCCGCGATCGTCTCATCGCTGGCCCGGTTGCCGACCAGCAGGAGTGCCGGATCGCCCGGAATCATGCGCATGCCGAAGAAAATTGCCAGTGTCACTATGAGCAGCACCGGTATCATCTGCAGGATTCGTTTTAATATGTAAGTGAATTCATCCATGTTGATTTCTCAATACCTGAAATCTGACTGTCTGAATCTCCGCCCTGAACTATTTTAAGAAGAGAGACGGAGAAAAACCGACTGGCGCCGGATGCCTGCCGGATCTTCCTCCCAGCGCATCCGGCGCCAGCCGTAAGCTTAACTGATCTTCCCAGCCATTTTTCGGCCTTTTGTTTACTCAGCCTTGGACATATTCTTGAAATTGTAAATGCCGAGCGGTGTCTGGCTGTATCCGCTGAGCTTGTCAGACGCGGCAAATGTAAACGGAACATAGCAGAGCGGGATCAGCGGTACTGCATCCGCCATGATTTCCTGCATCTGTTTGTAATCATCCGCACGCTTGGTTTCGTCCATCTCAGCATTGCCGGCCGCAGTAAGTGCCTCCGCCTTCTGCTGGTCCTCATCGTTCCAGTAGGTTCTCCAGCAGTGTGCCTGATCCGCGATGGTGACAAGGCCTGCCAGCTCGGAGATATCTGTCATGTCGGATGTCATGTTGCTTATGAACACATCGTAATTACCATCCTTCCAGTTCTGTCTGGCGGTTGCCAGATCAATCTGCTGAATGTCAAGCGTTACGCCGATCGCTGCCCACTGCTGCTGCAGGAGTGTTGCGATCTGCAGAACTGCAGTGTCACCCGAGCCAACCTGGACCGTAATGCTGAATCCGTTCGGATACCCTGCGTCAGCCAGCAGTTCCTTCGCCTTGTCTGTATCAACCGTTGATGCCGGAAGGTCCTGATAGCTGTAAGGTATAGCGGGTGCGAGGAACGTCTCCGCAAGCTGTGCTTCGCCTGCAAAGACTGCCGTATTAATAGCTGCCTTGTCTGTTGCAAGTGCGAGCGCCTGTCTGACCTTCTTGTCACTGGTGTACTGGCCCTGGCAGTTGATCAGGATGAAGCGCACATCGGTCGAATCAAACTTCGTTACGGTGATGCCGTCCGCCGCCTCGAGCTCTGCCAGCCTTGCATAAGGAACAGCGCTTACAGCGTCCACCTGTCCGCTTTCCAGCTGCATGATCGCTGTGTTGTCATCCGTCACAACATCGAAGTCGACCTCATCCACAAGCGGTTTTCCCTCCTCCCAGTAGTAAGGATTCTTCACAAAGACCATGCGGTCTCCCTTGGTCCACTCCTGCAGCATGAACGGACCGGTACCGATCGGCTTCTCGGCAAGTCCGTCATCCCCGACTTCCTCACAATAGGACTTTTCCAGAATGCCGCAGTCGAACATGGCGAGCGCGGACAGGAAGGACGGAGAAGCCTCCTTCAGCTTGATTACAACCGTTCCGTCACCGCCGTCCTCGATGGTATCCACCATGTCGAGCATTCCAAGCCACGGTCCTTCCGCGTCCTTTGCGCGCTGTACGCTGTAAACGCAGTCTTCCGCGGTTACGGGGTTGCCGTCCGAGAACTTGATTCCATCACGGATATGGAAGGTGTAGGTCAGGTTGTCATCAGAAACGTCCCATTTGTCTGCTACTGCGGGGATGATCTCCTGCCCGTCGTCCGAGCTGGTTACCAGTCCTTCCACCATCATGTTCAGGACCCAGATATCGCAGTTGTTAGCGGTCATAACAGGATCCAGGATCTCGGAGTCCAGTGTGCGGTCAATGACAACCGTTCCTCCTGCAGCGGCATCGGCTGCCGGAGCTTCCGTGGAAGCCGCTTCAGCAGACTCTGTCCCTGCTGCCGCAGCCTCCGTCTCAGCGGCGGGTGCGGCTGTTGAAGCGGCAGAGCCGGACCCGGATGATCCGCATCCACTGAGCAATGCAGCCGTCATGGATGCCGCCAGAAACAATGACAAGACCTTCTTTTTCATAATCACTCCTTTCTGCCCGCGCCCTCTCAGGGTGTGGAACATTTGTTGCAATCCGGCCTGTACGGAACCGGAATATTGAATCAGGCTGCCCGGATGGATTGCTGACATCTGATCCGGATTCAGTCTGTTCCAACCGCAAATTTTTTACGGACAATATCCGCGATGAGCTCAGCCGTACCGTCAATTCCGAAATAGCTGCTGTTGATCAGCAGGTGATGGCAGGCAAGGCCGTCGCTCCCATAATCCGCGTAACGGTCACGGTATTTCTTTCTCGCCCTGTCAACCTCAAGGACCATTTTCATCGCCGTTTCCTCGTCCATCCTGAGCGTCTCGATGGAATTGCGGATCCGGTCCTCTGCCGGCGCGAAAATATAAATATTCAGGGTGTTGGGACAGTCCCGGAGCACATAGTCCGCGCACCTGCCTACTATGACACAGGACTCCCGCGAAGCCAGGCTCCTGATGATCTCCGACTGGACCGCGAAGATTTCATCCTGCCTTGCCCTGGAAGTTGTTCCAAGCGGGAAACGCATGGCTGCATACGCACCGCCATATTCCTCTTCGTTCTTACTGATCACCGAAATAGGAAGACCCATCTTCTGCGAAGTCTGCTCCACGATGTCCCTGTCATAGAACTGTATGCCAAGCGTTTCTGACAGCTTTCGCGCAATCGGTCGGCCAAGGCTTCCAAACTGCCGGGTGATGGTAACTACATATTTGTCGCTGCTGTCATTGTTCATCCTGTTCCCCGAATTTCTTCCGTCCCCGCCGGATCCGTCAGCTGCCAGCCCGGTGTACGAAAAAAACGGCACAGAAAGGGCTTTTACAGCACCTCTCTGCACCGTCAGCAATTACATTCAATTGCCTTCCGAAAGAAGGTATATTAAATTATGGAAATGTTACCGCCTTTTTCACACACTGTCAATGATCAGTGTTGCAATGATCCGGGCTTTCATTTCTCGTCCTTTAAGAGATATGCCTGCTTCTTTGTTTGCAATTGACCGGATACATGACGTGTCGGAAGCATCGATGAAGAACCTGTAAACATCTTTCCTGTCGCCGAGGATGTAATCCGCACACTTTCCAACGATGATGCAGTCCGCTGTCTGCACTTCACCATTCCGCGTGATCATCTGCAGATCAAACAACTTTCGAAGTCACAGACAATAGTTTCAGGGTACAGTCATAAGAGAACCAGCAGCAGCTCGTCCGGCCTGCAAAACAAATACGAACAAATAACTCTCGGGAAAGCAAATACGAACAAATAAAATCAAACAAAAAGCAGCATTGCAAATACAAGCAAATACAAACATATAGCCTGAACTCCCGCGAAATTATACCAAGGAGGTGGTATAAACCCGAAACCCAGAAAGCCACAAAGTATTGATTTTACTGGCTTTTGGCATACCAAATATT
>ONEK01000016.1 GCA_900316855.1 uncultured Lachnospiraceae bacterium
ATGAAAGATGTCACTTACGCTCCATCTTTCATACTACGAGGTGATGCCTTCGGCATCCCCTCGGTATTGTGTAAACTGGATAGCGGTGCGCGGATTTCGTATGTTATTTTGCTTTGATAAATACTTTTTACACCTTAATCTTCTGTAATGGTATCCGCACAGGACGTTCGTTCTTCACTTCCTCCGCCCTTGCGCGGATCCTTCCGTCCCCAAGACGGATCCGGATGCCGTCCCCGGGGTGCACCCGGGCAGCGGAGGTAATCGCATTCCCGCCCTCATCGGTCAGGAACCCGTAGCCTCCCGAAAGCCGCCTGACCGGCGAGAGGCGCTCCATCCCCGCGGACAGCAGCTGCAGCTGGTGCCGGCTCTGCTCGATCCTGCGTTCCATGCGCCGGTCCAGATCCTCCCTGCGGATCAGCCGGCTGCGCTGCTTCTGGAGCTTCAGGCTCATGTCCGCCTGCAGCTGGTTTGCCATGGAATCGAGCCGGAGCCGGCGGCTGCGGATCTGCTGCGCCGGGGAGAGCCGCCGGAGCGTCTGCTCCTGCGTCTTCAGGATGTCGGCAAGGTGCTGCGTCTTCCGGTACAGGGTCTGTGTCAGGGTATTCTTCAGGCTAAGGATGTCCTGCTCGAACTGATGATAATCGAAGACCGCAAGCTCCGCTGCCGCGGACGGTGTCGGGGCGCGCAGGTCCGCGACATAATCCGTGATCACGGTGTCCGTCTCATGGCCGACGGCCGAGATGACCGGCGTCGAACAGTCAAAGACAGCCTGCGCCACGATTTCCTCATTGAAGGCCCACAGATCCTCCAGGGATCCGCCGCCCCTTCCGATGATGATGACGTCCACGTCCGGTCCTCCGTGCTCCCCGAGCGTATCGAGCGCGTGAATGCCGGAAACAATGCTCTGCGCAGCGCCCTCTCCCTGCACCTGTGCGGGGTACAGGATGATACGGATATAGGGATTGCGCCGCTTCGAGATATTGATGATATCCCGGACGGCGGCACCGGTCGGCGCCGTCACGACACCGAGCGTGTGGATATACTTCGGGATGGGCTGCTTGTACTCCTCGGCGAACATGCCCATCTCCTCGAGCTTCTTCTTCAGCAGCTCGTATTTCTCATTGAGAAGGCCTGCCCCGTCGCGGACAATGCGCTCGGCGTACAGCTGATACGCCCCCGTCTTCTCATAGACGTCGACAGAGCCCTGGACGACGACCTCGTCCCCCTCTTTCATCCGAAAAGAAAGGCCTCTTTGCGCCCGGCCTGCGAACATGACACAGGAGAGCGTACCAGAGGCATCTTTCAACGTAAAATAAATGTGACCCGACGAATGGTATTTGCAGTTGGAAACCTCTCCCCGGACCAGAATGGAACGCAGCAGGTAGTCCTCGGAGAACATGCGGTGGATATAGGAATTGACCTGTCCGACCGTATAGACATTTCTGGCAGCAGCCATCAGCTCTCCCCGGGAACAAATTTCGCCAGTACGCCGTTCACAAACGCGCCGGCATTGTCGGCGCCGAACTTCTTGGCGAGCTCCACCGCCTCGGATATGGCAACACCGGCCGGAATTTCATCATCATAGACGATCTCATAGACCCCGAGCCGCAGGATGGCAAGCTCAACCCTGCCGATCCGCTCCAGTGTCCAGCCCTTCATCCTTTCGGAAAGAGCCGCGTCAATCTCCGGGAGCTTCTCCAGGATCCGGTTCACCTTGTTCGTGATATATTCCCTGTCTGCGTCCGTTGCCTCGAGGTCCCCGCTGGAGAAGAACATCTCCTCCTGCATGGGCATCTCATCCACATTGTTAAATTCGACCCGGAACAGAATCTTGAAAATCTGTTCCCGGAGACTGCTTCTCTTCATGCTGTGCCCGTTCCTTTATTCCGGCATTTTGATCCCGGCAATGCGCACATTGACTCCGGTCACCGTAAGGCCGGTCATGTTCTCGATGGCCTGCTTCACCCTTCCCTGTACCTGGGAGGAGGTCGCCGGAATGTTGTAGCCGTAGCCCATGTTCACGGACACGTCCACACGGACCTCTCCGCCGTCCACGTCCACACGGACGCCCTTGGCGGGAGGCATCCTGACGCCTGCCTTTGTCAGGAACGCAGACGTGGAATTGCCTGCCATGGAAGCGACGCCGTCCACCTCCTGGGCAGCATAGGACGCAATCATGGCAACAACATCGTCCGCGATCTTCACGGTGCCGACACAGGGAGTTTCCTCCGCACGGTTTTCATTCACTTTATTCTCATTTTCAGCCATAACTATACCTCCGGCGCCTGTAGACAGGTGCACATCCGTCGAAATCCGCGAAGGCGATTTCACTCATCTGTTCCGCCGCAGCTTTCTTTTGCGGCTCTTACATCATAGCAAAGTTTACCCCCCGTTGCAAAGCCGGTCAGTTCCGTGAAAATTCCTCCAGCTGCAGCCCCTTGTTCCTCTGCAGCACCATATCCACGCTCCAGGGATTGACAAACAGCAGCAGAGGATTTCCCTTCATGTCCTCGACGATCTTCATGTCGGTCGTGCCGACGATCTTCTTCGGGTCGACCTCATCGCGGTTCGCGATCCAGCGGATCTGCTCATAGGGCAGCTGCTCGAGCCGGATATCCACATTATATTCATTTTTCAGCCGGAACTGCAGCACATCAAACTGCAGGACGCCGACAACGCCGGCGATAATCTCCTCCATGCCCGTCTCGGGCTCCCGGAAGATCTGGATGGCACCCTCCTGCGCGATCTGCGTCACGCCCTTGACGAACTGGTCGCGCTTCATGGTATCGACCTGACGGACCCTCGCGAAATGCTCCGGTGCGAACGTCGGGATGCCGGAATACTGCACATGCTCCTTCGGCAGGCACAGAGTGTCGCCGATGGAATAAATGCCGGGGTCAAACACGCCCATGATGTCGCCCGCGTAGGCCTCCTCGAGGATTTTGCGGGACGAGGCCATGAGCTGCTGCGGCTGCTGCAGGCGCTGCACCCTGCCGGACTGCACGTGCAGGACCTCCATGCCGGCCTCATATCGGCCGGAGCAGATCCGCATGAATGCGACACGGTCGCGGTGTGCCTTGTTCATGTTGGCCTGAATCTTGAAAACAAAGGCCGAAAAGCCAGCGTTCACGGGATCGACGGGTCCCTCGGTCCCCGCGACGGAAACGCGCGCGATCGGCGGCGTCGCCATCGACAGGAACGCCTTCAGGAAGATCTCCACGCCGAAATTCTGCAGCGCCGAGCCGAAGAACACCGGTGTCAGCTTCCCGGCGCGCACCTCATCGAGGTCGAACGGAACCGAGGCGCCGTCGAGGAGATCGATCTCCTCCGTGAGCTTATCGAGCGCGTCGCCGCCGATCGCCTCCCTCAGCGCGTCCCGGTCTGTAATGCTCGTGTCCTTCTGTGTTCCCTCCCGGGTGCCCTTGTGCGTGTCGAAATACTGGATGACCTCCCTGGAGCGGCGGTCATAAATTCCGCGGAAATCCCTGCCGGATCCGATGGGCCAGTTCATGGGGCAGGTGTCGATGCCGAGGTTGTGCTCGATATCGTCGAGCAGGTCAAACGTATCGAGCGCGTCGCGGTCCATCTTGTTGATGAACGTGAAGATCGGAATATGGCTCATCGCGCAGACCTTGAACAGCTTCCTCGTCTGCGCCTCTACACCCTTCGATCCGTCGATGACCATGACGGCGCAGTCCGCCGCCATCAGCGTGCGGTACGTATCCTCCGAGAAGTCCTGATGTCCCGGCGTGTCCAGAATATTGACGCAGTAGCCGTCATATTCGAACTGCAGCACGGAGGACGTGACAGAGATACCTCTCTGCTTCTCGATCTCCATCCAGTCGGAGACAGCAGTCTTCGCGGTTGCCTTGCCCTTGACGGAGCCGGCGGTATTGATGGCCCCGCCGTACAGCAGGAATTTCTCGGTCAGAGTGGTCTTGCCGGCATCCGGGTGCGATATGATCGCAAACGTCCTCCGGCGGCTGATCTCGTTCGTTAAATCTGACATAGTTTCTCCTAAAGCCTGCGCCTGCAGGCATCCCTTTCTTAAGTCGTAAGCCGGTCTTCGGTTCACTTGGCGTTATCGAGCAGCAGCTGTGCGATGCGCTCCGCGCCCCTGCCGTCGACGACGGTCCGCATTTTCGCTGATGTCTGTTCGCGCAGCCCCGCGTCCTCCGAAAGCCTGCGGATATGCCGGATAACGCTTTCGATCGTCTGCTCCTGATTCGTCCGCACGTCGCCCGCGTAGGGAATGATGCCGCGGCGGTCAAATTCACGCGCCGCGCGCATCTGGTTGTCCGCGAGCGTTACCATGACGCTCGGCAGGCCGCCGGCGCACAGCTCATAGACGGTCGTCCCGCCCGCCGTGACGGCGAAATCCGACTGCGCGATCAGCTCCGAGAGCGTGCTCTGCGGATCAATGAGATGAATGCGGGAGTTCCCTCCAAAGCGCTGCAGGAGGGAATCCCGGTTGTGATTGTACTGGCCGATGACGCCCGTGATTGCGATGTCCTGCTCCAGGTGCTGCGCAGTCATCGCCTCGAGCAGATGTCCCAGGACGTCGTAACTGTCTGTCGCTCCGGTCGTGATGAACATCCGCAGGCCTTCATGGGGGTGCCTGCGGATCTGCAGGTACTCCTCGCGAAGCGGCATGTAGGAGAGGCCGAGCGCGAACTTCGTCGAAAGGCCCGCCTCCCGGTAGCGTCTCTCGTAATCCAGTTCCTCCGCGTAGATGTTGTAATCGATGAGAAGGTCACAGGGATAGATAAACTTGTTGATGTCATCCATGTAAACGACGTTTGCGACGGTCCGGATCTTTTTCAGGTACGACTCCGTGACGAAGTAGGAATCGACGAGCAGGTTATCGACGCCGCGCTCCCGCATGATCTCGATCAGCATGTCTGCCTCGACATCAAGATGGTCGTAGTCGGAATTCAGGCAGACATAGCCGTAGCCGTGTTCGGCCGCCAGGCGCGCGCTCGTTCTGTCCGCTACGAAGAATGTCGCCTCGCACCCCTTCTGCCGCAGCGCCTTCGCGATGGAGAAGCACCGCATCATGTGGCCGATTCCGATCCTGTCGTTGGCATCCACCCTGAAATAATATCTTGTTCTCATCGTCTCCCTCTCAAAGGATCTTTCAAACTCCCCCTGCCTGTGTCAGCAGGCATCCATCGCGTGAAGTCCGCGAAGGCGGTTTCGCGCGTATGAGAATCTCGGATGATCCGCATCGGCGGATCATTCAGACTCCCGTTTCCCGGAGGCGCCGGAATTTCATCTCCGCAATCACCCAGTCCTCTTCGTTGTCAATGTCCTGCACCTGGGTTTCCGGCAGGATGAGCGGCGTCGTCTTCGCCGGGACGACGGTCTGCTCCCGGAGGAACGCCTCCGTCCTGACAAGGTAAAACTGCCCCGCGTCGTGGTAGAGCGGCTCGAGATCCTGCGAGCGTGCCGCCCGGTATTCCGGCCACCGGTATGCGAGGAATCCGTCCCTCAGGACGAAGCCGCGCTGCACCGGAAACGAAAACTTCACGGCAGTCACAACAGCGTCGCTGCCTCTCCTCTCAAGGAGCTGCTGCGCTTCCTTAAGACGCTCCGCCGTGACAAACGGTGCCGTCGGATACAGGCACAGGAACGTATCGAACGTCTTCCCCGTCTCCCTGTACTGCTCCAGCACCTCGCGGATGACATCCGCGGTCGCTGCGTGATCGCCCGAGTTTTCCGCGCTCCGGAGGAACGGGACCGAGGCACCGTACCGGCGCGCAATGTCCGCGATCTCCTCCGAGTCCGTGGATACCATGACCTCGTCGAAAACGCCGCTTAGCAGCGCGGCCTCAATGCTCCAGGCCACGATCGGCTTTCCGGCAAACGGACGGATATTCTTTTTCGGGATGCGCTTGCTGCCACCCCTTGCAGTGATAATGGCAATTCCGGACATAAAAATCCACCTGTAGGAACAAAACGCCTGCGCGGAGAGTATCCGCGCAGGCCGCAAAGCCCCGGGCAGCCCCGGGGCACGAGTTCAGGTATTACTGCTTATCCTTCGGGCAGTCCTTGATGGAGAACGAAACTCTGCCGAGACGATCCTTGCCGAGGCAGATGACCCTGACCCTGTCGCCGAGTGTGAGAACGTCCTCGACGTGGTCGATACGGCGGTTCGCGATCTTGGAGATATGAACCATGCCCTCCTTGCCGGGAGCGAATTCCAGGAACGCGCCGAACTCCTTGATGGAGACAACGGTACCCTCCAGGATCTGTCCCTCGCGGAAATCGGATACAATGATATTGATGTACTTCTTCGCCAGGGCCATGCCCTCTGCTTCCGTGCCGCAGATGGAAACCTTGCCCGCCTCGTCGATATCGATCTGGCAGCCGGTTCTCTTGATGATCTCGTTGATGGTCTTGCCGCGCTGGCCGACCACATCGCCGATCTTCTCGGGATCGATGGAAACCATCTCGATCTTCGGTGCATACTTGCCGACGGTCGCGCGGGGCATCGCAATGGCGTCCTTCATGACGCCGTTCATGATAAACTCGCGTGCCTCCCTGCATCTTGCGATGGCGCCTTCCACAATGGCACGGGTGAGACCGTGAATCTTCATATCCATCTGGATGGCGGTGATGCCGTCATGCGTACCGGTCACCTTGAAATCCATGTCGCCGAAGAAATCCTCCAGTCCCTGGATATCGGTCAGGAGTACGAAATCATCATCCGTATCACCGGTTACAAGGCCGCAGGAAATACCTGCCACCTGCTTTTTGATCGGAACGCCGGCATCCATGAGCGCCATGCAGGACGCGCACGTCGAAGCCATGGACGTGGAACCGTTCGACTCCATGGTCTCGGATACGCACCGGATGGCATAGGGGAATTCCTCAACAGAAGGCAGAACGGGCTTCAGGGCTCTCTCTGCCAGAGCGCCGTGACCGATCTCTCTTCTGCCGGGTCCCCTGGAAACCTTCGTCTCGCCGACGGAGTAAGCCGGGAAATTGTACTGGTGCACATATCTCTTCTCCGTGATGTTGGGGTCGAGACCCTCGACGCGCTGTGCGTCGGAGAGCGGAGCGAGCGTGCAGATGTCCACGATCTGGGTCTGTCCTCTCGTGAACATGGCGGAACCGTGAACCCTCGGGATGAGGCCGGCCTCCGCGTGCAGCGGACGGATCTGGTCGAGTGCGCGGCCGTCGGGACGCTTGTGGTCCTTCAGGATCATCTTGCGCACGGTCTTCTTTTCATACTGATAAACGGCATCGCCGAGCTTTGCGAGATAATCCTCGTTGTCGGCAAACGCAGCCTTCAGCCTCTCGGTAACCTCGGCGACATTGGCCTCGCGCTTCTGCTTGTCATCTGTGAAGACAGCGACCTCCATCTCTTCGGGAGTCACGATCTTCTTCATGTCCTCGAACATCTGCTCCGGAACGGCTACAGACTCATAGGGCTGTTTTGCCCTGCCGCACTCCGCGATGATCTGATCATAGAAGTTCAGGATTTCCTTGTTGACAGCATCCGCCTGGTAGATGTAATTGATCATGTCCTGCTCAGGAACTTCCTTCGCACCTGCCTCGATCATGCAGACACGGTCGCGGGAGGAGGAGACGGTCAGCTGCAGGTCTCCGAAATCCCAGTCCTTCTGGGAAGGGTTGATGATGACCTTTCCGTCCACAAGGCCGACCTGTGTCGATACGACAGGCCCCGCAAACGGAATATCGGAAATGGAGGTGGCAAGCGGAGCACCCATCATGGCAACGAGCTCCGGCCGGCACTCGGGATCGACACTCATGACCATGCACTCGAGCGTGACGTCGTTTCTCATATCCTTGGGGAACAGGGGACGCATGGGGCGGTCGATGACACGGCTTGTGAGAACCGCGTTCTCGGAAGCCTTTCCCTCTCTTTTGTTGAAGCCGCCCGGCATCTTGCCGACGGAGTAATACTTCTCGGAATACTCAACGGACAGCGGGAAGAAATCCACGCCGTCCCTGGGCTGTGCGGACTCCGTCGCAGTGCACAGAACCGTTGTGTCGCCGTAGTGCATGAGAACGCAGCCGTTCGCCTGCCTGCCGACTCTTCCGATATCCACTGAGAGCGGACGTCCCGCAACCTCCGTGGAATAAACCTTGTAGCCATCCTTCTGTTCAACTTTAACTTCTGCCATCGTTTCTCCTTCTTCCTGATCACCCGGACATCCCGGATGATGTCAGCCGGTTCTCCTTCGGCTGATTCCTGGTTCACTGATACCCCTTGATATAAGCAAAGCGGCCAAAGACCGGTTCCCTGTCGGGAGCCGATCCCTGCGCCGCTTAACCATAACCCTGTAATTACTTTCTGATGCCGAGTCTGCCGATGAGTTCACGATACTTCTCAAGGTCGGTTCTCTTGAGGTAGTCGAGAAGGCCTCTCCTGCGTCCGACGAGCTTCAGAAGACCGCGGTTGGAATGATAATCCTTCGGGTTCTTCTTCATATGCTCGGTGAGCTCCCGGATCCTCTCGGTCAGGACGGCAATCTGTACCTCGGGAGAGCCTGTGTCCCCTTCCTTCCTGCCGTACTCAGCCATGATCTGTGTCTTTTTCTCTTTCGAAATCATTTAATAACTCCTTTGCCCGTCACGGGCCATGTCATCCGCCCGCACTAAGGAATGGATGGTTCGCCGAGTCCTGAGTCCGGGTAATACGCGCAACATAGGAATAATAACACGAGGCGGGAGTCCTGTAAATAGAAGAATCTGTGCGTAAAGGTCCGCACGGACCTCTGTCAGCCTTCCCGTGCCGCGAAATATTCCCTGCCGGCGGCAAGGTCGTTCTCCATGGCTTCCTTCAGCTCGTCAATGCCGCTGAACTTCCGCTCAGGCCTCCGATAGGTGAGGAGCGATACGCCCAGGAGCTTCCCGTACAGGTCCCCGGCAAAATCATACAGGTGCGTCTCGACCGTGACGCGCTTTGCCCTCTCCCGGATCGTCGGCTTGATGCCGATGTTCGTCATGCCGAGATAGAGTCTTCCGTCGACGCGCACGGCGGAGTAGTATACGCCGAACGGCGGCAGGAGCTTCGCTTCCTCGGGCAGCTGGTTGATGGTCGGGATGTCGATGGTCCTGCCGATCTCATTCCCGTGCTGCACGGTTCCGAGGACGGTATAGGGCGCGCCGAGGCACGCTTCCACCTCTTCCATCCTTCCCTGCGCGACAAGACCCCGTATGAGGGTGGACGAAATCGGAACGCCGCGGTACTGCACCTTTTCAATCTGCCGCGCCGTATAGTGATAGCGCGAAGACAGCGACTTAAGCAGCGCGAAATCGCCCCTCCCGCTCTCGCCGAACGACAGGTCCGTCCCGGCGGCGACCAGGGCAGCGTGAAGACGCCTGCACAGGATGTCCCTGACAAAGGCTTCCGGCGGCATCTTCGCTGTTTCCTGCGTAAACGGAAACTCCACGACGACATCGATGCCCAGCTGCTCAAACAGGCGGTGCTTCTCCTCCCGCGTTGAGAGCTCCTTCTCCGGTCCGTAGCCGAAAAACACCTCCGGGGACGGGTCAAACGTGAAGACAAGTGCCTTCCTGCCGGCAGTCTTCTCCCTCAGAATCTCGGACAGGAGCCGGCGGTGGCCGAGGTGGACGCCGTCAAACTTGCCGATTGCGGCCGCACACTCCCCCTCCGGCGTATATTCCTCCAGATTGGTAACGATTCTCATAATTTCAGTGTCAAAACTTCCGCCCAAAGTCAGGCTTGCTTCAGTGTCTGTCCTTCCCCGCGGAATCCGTCGCGTGCAGCATGCAGACCGGCAGGATGCGCCTGCGCGCTGCGTCATAACGATACAGCGCAAAGAACGTCCCGTCCGCTCCGTAGACGCGGATGTGCTCCGCCTGCGGCAGGGCGTCCTCCGCAAGGTTATCCGCAGAGAGCGCGTTCCCGTTCCGGAGGTATTTCATGCTGTCCTCTGTGACGTGGGCCTTAGGGGCATCTGCAAAGAACGAATCAGCCGGCAGGATTACGGAACGCATCTTCTCCGGATGTCCGTCCATGATCTCCTGCAGTGCGGAGAGCTTCCATGCCTCATCCAGCGTAAAATCACCGACGCGTGTACGGACGAGGTGCTCCATGCAGCCGCCCGTCCCGAGCGCGCGGCCGATGTCCTCGCAGAGCGTCCGGATATACGTCCCGCGCGAGCAGGTGACACGAAGCGTAACAAGGGGAAGCGCGATGTCCTCGACACGGATGTCCGAAATCGTCACCGTGCGCGGTGCTCTCTCAATCTCCTTCCCCTCGCGTGCGTATTCATACAGTCTTTTCCCGCCGATCCGCACGGCGGAATACATGGGCGGAATCTGCTGAATTTCGCCGGTAAAGCCGCAGACCGCTTCCCGGATGCGCCAGGGGGCGGCAAGCTCCGCAACCCGTTCATCAGCAAGCCTTGACAGGACGCTTCCTGTGGCATCCTGCGTATCCGTCACGGTTCCGAGCCTCAACACGGCGAGGTATTCCTTGTCCTTTGCTTCCACGAGGCCGGCAAGGCGCGTCGCGGGGCCAAGGCACACCGGCAGGACTCCGACAGCCGCGGGATCGAGCGTTCCGGTATGCCCGATCCTGCGAAGGTGCAGAATGCCTCGCAGCTTCGCCACGACATCGCTGGACGTGTAGCCCGCTTCCTTGTTGACGACCAGCATTCCGCAGAAATCTGACTCCGGTGCCTTCATGAAACGTGCTGTGCGGGACCGGACAGCTGCGCCGCGATCTGTGCGGATATGTTGTTGATGATGTCATGATAGCCGGCGTTGACCGTACAGCCGGCAGCCCTTGCATGGCCGCCGCCGCCGAATGACCCGGCGATCGCTGCCACGTTGACCTGTCCGTTGGAGCGAAGGCTCACCTTGTACGTCAGCGGCTTCGTCTCATACAGGAAGATGGAGCAATATACGCCTGTCGTATTGACAAGCTCCGAAGCGATCCCGTCCATGTCCGAGCTCGTTGCGCGGTAGAATTCCCTTGTCTTCCGGTCAATGACGCTGAAAATGCACCGGCCGTCCTGGAACAGGACGCTCTCTAAGAGGGCGCGTCCCATGATCTGCTGCTGCACATAGCTGCGCTCGCAGAAGACCTCCTGCACGATGGCAGGGAAATCGAAGCCGAACTCCATGAGCCTTCCCGCGATCTCCATGGTACTCCTGCCGGTGTTGGAAAATTTGAACACGCCGGTATCCGTCACCATGCCTATGTAGAGGTTTCGTGCAACCGGCTCGGTGAGAAGCTCCGGATCCAGTACGTTATAGACGAGCTCGCACGTGCTGGAGGCAGTGGGTACAATATAATTCAGGTCGCCGCTTCCCTTGTTGGAGATGTGGTGATCGATGTTGATCTTCTTCTTCGCGTTTGCGAAAAACGGCATTGCGTCCCCGAGCCGCTCCTTCTCGCAGTCGAGGCACAGGTACACGTCGTAGGAGTCCACGTCCGTCTCGAAATCGCGGTGGATGGTCTCCGTACCGGCTACGTTTTTCCTCAGGGCGTCGGAAACATCCTCCAGGAACACGTCCACCCTTGTCTGCGGCATCGCGCCGCGCAGATACAGGGCCATCGCCATGCAGGAGCCGACACAGTCTCCGTCCGGGCGGATATGTCCGCTGATCCCGATCGTCTTCGCATCCTTTACTTCATCCAGAATTCTGAACATCCTTCAGACCTCCCTATGATGCCTTTCAGGCTTCCGGCTCCTCATCCGGGTCCTCAATATATGCGCTCCGGTCGTTGATGTCGATGCCCTTTTCCTTACGCTCCCTTTCGGCTTCCTCATCCATGGCACGGACTTCATCGATCCTGTGCGCCATGGAGACGCCGTAGGCGATGGAATCGTCCAGGACGAACGTCAGCTCCGGGGTGTTGCGCAGGTTCACGCGGTGCGCGAGCTCCGTGCGGATAAAGCCGCGCGCGCTCTTTAAGCCCTGAAGGGTATTTTTTCCCTCCTCCGGCGAGCCGAGCACGGAAATCCAGACCTTGCAGGTCTTGAGATCGGGCGCGACCTCCACGGACAGCACGCTCGTCATCACGCTGACGCGGGGATCCTTGATCCCGCGGATAATCTGCGCGAGCTCCCTCATCACCTCATCGTTGATTCTGCGGTTTTTCACACTGTTCTTTCTCATATTGATCACTTACCTCTATTGATAACGCGCGAATTGCTCCGCAGCTTCGCTGTCTGCGTTATGAAAATGCACCGCGGCAGCCCCTGACACGCAGGCAGCCGCGCGATGCATTTTCATAAATCCTCCGGATCAGGCCTTCTCCGCCTTCTCCTTGGCTTCCTTTTCCTTCATGGCAATGACCTGCTCACGGGGAACCTCGACCATCTTGTAGGCCTCGATTTCATCGTCAACCTGCATTGCATCCCAGTCCTTGAAGACAAGGCCGCAGTCGAAGCCTGCCTTGACCTCCTTCACATCGTCCTTGAAGCGCTTCAGGGAAGCGAGATCGCCCTCGAAGACCTTCTCGCCCGCACGCGTGATCCTCACGCTGCAGTCGCGCTCGATGACGCCGTCCGTCACCATGGAGCCGGCGATGTTGCCGATCTTGCCGGACTTGAAGATCTGACGGATCTGCGCATGGCCGATGACCTTCTCCTCGTAGACCGGAGCCAGCATGCCCTTCAGGGCTGCGTCCACGTCGTCAATTGCCTGGTAGATGACGCGGTACAGATGAATGGAAACGCCGCTGTGGTCCGCAATGGACTTTGCCGTCGCATCGGGATGTACATTAAAGCCGATGATGGCGGCATTGGAGGCGGCTGCCAGCGTGACATCCGATTCCGTGATATTGCCGACCGCACTGTGGATGATCCTGACCGCAACCTCGTCGTTCGAGAGCTTCTGCAGCGAGGTGCACAGCGCCTCGACCGAGCCCTGCACGTCGGCCTTCACGATGAGCTCGAGCTGCTTGAGCTTGCCCTCGCGCATCTGGTCAAACAGATCCTCGACGTTCATGGACATGACGTTCTCGGCAACAAGCTCTTCCTTGTGCTGTGCCTTGTACGTCTCGGCGTAGGACTTGGCTTCATCGTTCGTAGGATGAGCCACAATGACCTCGCCCGCGGAGGGAACGTCGGACAGTCCCATGACCATCACGGGGATGGACGGACCAGCCTCCCTGACGTTCGCGCCCTTGTCGTTGATCATGGCACGGACCCTGCCGAACGCAGGACCTGCGGAAACGAAGTCTCCAACGTGCAGTGTACCCTTCTGTACGAGCACATTGGCAACAGGGCCCCTGCCCTTGTCCAGCCTTGCCTCCAGCACCAGTCCTCTCGCGAGGCGGTCGGGGTTCGCCTTGAGCTCCAGCACGTCGGCGGTCAGCAGTATGGTCTCCAGAAGATCATCGATGCCCTGGCCAGTCTTGGCGGACACATTGACGAATTCCGTCTGTCCGCCCCAGTCGGAAGGTATGAGGCCGTACTTCGACAGCTGCTCCTTCACGCGGTCCGGGTTGGCATCCGGCTTATCAATCTTGTTGACGGCAACGATGACTTCCACGCCCGCTGCCTTCGCGTGGTCAATGGCCTCGATGGTCTGGGGCATGACACCGTCATCCGCGGCAACAACGAGCACCGCGATATCCGTGGACATGGCGCCCCGAAGTCTCATCGCCGTGAAGGCCTCGTGGCCCGGCGTATCCAGGAACGTGATGTCCCTGCCGGATTTCGTCTTCACCGTGTAGGCGCCGATGGCCTGCGTGATGCCGCCAGCCTCCTTCGCGGTTACGTGTGAATGACGGATATAGTCGAGGATGGACGTCTTGCCGTGATCGACGTGACCCATGACGCAGATGACCGGCGCGCGGGATACCAGATCCTCGGGCTTGTCCTCGTCCTCCTTCAGGAGCTCTTCGATAACATCGACCTTCTGCTCCTTCTCGCACAGGATATCGTAATCCGCGGCGATGTTCTCGGCCTCCTCATACGAAACCTCGGAGTTGACTGTCATGGCCTTGCCGGCCAGGAACAGCTTCTTGATGATTTCCGCCGGCTTCATGTGCATGGCGTCCGCGAGCTCGCCGATCGTGAGCTTCTCCGGAATCGTGATGACCTTGATCTGCTCCTCCGGCGCCTCTGTTCTCTGTTCGGAAGGCCTTACGAATCTGCCGGAGTAATTCCTCTTCTCTCTCTGCTCGTCCTCCGCGAAGGCGACGTCCTTCTTGTTCCTTCTGTCGCGGAAGTTATTTCTGCGGCGGTCATTGCCGCCGAACGACGAGCCGCCCCCCTGTGCGCCGCCGGCATTGCCGCCGCGGTTGAAGCCGCCCTGGCCTGCACGGTTATAGCCGCCCTGACCCGCGCGGTTATAGCCGCCGGCACCGCGGTATCCGCCATGCGCGCCCTGCGCGCTGCCGCCGCGGTATCCGCCCGCGTTGCCGCCTCCGCGCACATTGTCGTTCGTGCGGATGCGCCGGCCGTCATGCGTAAGCTCCTGTCCCTGCGGACGGGAAGGCCTGGGGGTGCGGATGGCCGACAGGTCGATATGTCCGACGACACGACCGTTGCGCATGGGCTCCTTCTCAGCGGAAGGTGCCTTTTCGGCAGGTGCAGCCGGATGATTTTCAGTCCTGGCAGGCGTCTGTGTGCCGGCCGCGTGGGTCTTTGCTTCCGGCGCCTGCTTCTCCGAAGCTGTCTTCTCCGAAGTTGATTTCGGTGCAGTCTCCGGAGCCTTTGCCGCTGCGCTCTCCGGTACGGGCGAGCTGGTTGCCGGGGTCTTTGCTTCCGGCGCCTCAGGTGCCGGGCTGACCTTCACGGCCTTTACCGCCTTCACGGTGTGAAGCGGCGTCTCCGCGGGCTTCTCCACATAGCGGTCCATCTGGGACGGTGCCGTCTTCGGCTTGATCGGGTGATAGGTCTGCGGAGCCGCGACGTGATCGCGCGCACCGGCTCCCCTTCCCTGCTGGGGACGGGTACCCTGACCCTGCGGCTTCGTGTAGCCTGCGACGAAATTGTTCGGCTTGTTCTTCGATGCGCCGGTAACAATGATGATCTTGCGCTTTTTGACCGGCTTCTTCACAGCGGCTGCGTCCTGAGCGGGAGCTGCGGCCTGAGCGGGGGCTGCGGCCGGCTCCGCTGCTGCCGTGCTTTTCGCGGGCACGGCCGCGGGTGAGGCAGGGTCTGATGCAGGTTCAGCGGGCTTTTTCTTCACGGAAATCACGGAGGGTCTGACGGTTTTCACGGTTTTCACCGCCTTTTCGGGTGCCGCCGCGGCTTCAGCCTTTGCCTCGGCCTTCCCTTCCGGCTTTGCTTCTGTCTTTGGTTCCGGCTTTGCCTCTGCCTTCACAGCTGCCTTCGCGCCGCCGAAATGTCCGGCAACCAGCTTCACCGCGTCATCATCCACGCTCGAATTGGCTGTTTTGGCATCGACTCCGTTCTCATTCAGAAACGCAATGATTTCCTTCCTGTCTGCGCCATAGGTTTTTTCCAGTTCACTGATTTTCGTCTTTGCCATTCCAACCTCTTTCTTTCCTGATCCCCTGACCGGCGAAGGACTCCGCGCCGGTTGTCTGTTCGTCCAGCAGCTTTTCGATTGCCTCTGCAAGTCCCGGGTCCGTCACCGCGACGCAGGCTCGTTCCTCCGTGCCGATGGCAGCTCCCAGGTCCTTCTTCGTTCCGTATGTACAGCAGCGCACATGGTAATATGCACATTTATCCTCAATGGTTCCGGCCGTATTGTCCTTCGCGTCGCCTGCCAGGATCACGAGATGGGCCTTGCGGCTCCGGATGGCATCCTCCGTGAGAAAGCCGCCGCTCCTGAGCCTGCCCGCCTTCTTTGCCAGTCCCAGCATGGAGTACACATTGTTCCTCATGTGCCCTCCGTTCCGGAGTGCAGCAGCCCGTGCATCTCCTGCTCCAGGACGTGATAGGCTCCGGAGGGAATCTCCTCCCGGAACGCCCTGCCAAGAGCGTGCCGTTTCTTTGCCTGCTCCAGGCAGGCTTCCTTCCTGCACAGGTACGCGCCGCGTCCGTTCGCGCGTCCCGTGCGATCGAGGTGCAGTTCTCCCTCCGGTGTCCGCACGATCCGGACCAGCTCCTTTTTTGACTTGTTTTCCCCGCACCCGATACAGGTGCGCATCGGAATCTTCTTAGGCATGAAACTCCTGTAATGGTAAATTCGCCGTCTGCTTATTCAGCCTGCTCACTGCCGGCAGCGTCCTCACCGCCGGACTGCTCCGCCGGTTCAGCTTCTTCCGCCTCCGGATCTCCGGCAGCCGGTTCCGCAGCTTCCTCAGACGAAGGCTCTTCGACGGACTGCTCCTCAATGTCATCGTACTCCTCGGCGATGTAGGGGATCGGGTTGCCGTTCTCATCGAGGAGGAGGTTTCCGTTCTCATCGACACGGTTTCCGTCCTCATTGACGTAGATCGGCTCCTCCTCGTCCTCATCGTAGCTCTCTTCGGCAGCCTCTTCCTCGTCGTCAACCGTGCCGTCCAGGTAATCCTCGTAGCGGAAGCCGGGTGCGTCCTTGGCCTGGGTCTCGGACTTGATGTCGATCTTGTAGCCGGTCAGTCTCGCTGCCAGGCGGGCGTTCTGGCCCTCCCTGCCGATGGCAAGCGACAGCTGGTAATCCGGAACAACGACCTTGGCGCTCTTCTCCTCGGGATCGGCGAATACCGCGACGATCTTCGCGGGTGAAAGCGCGTTCTGGATGAAGTTGCCGGGGTTCTCATCCCAGTTGACGATATCGATCTTCTCGCCGCGCAGCTCATCGACAATATTGTTGACACGGCCGCCGTTCACGCCGACGCATGCGCCCACGGGGTCCACCTGCGGATTGTTGCTCCATACGGCAATCTTGGAGCGGCTCCCCGCTTCCCTCGCGATGGACATGATCTGTACGACGCCGTCGCGGATCTCGGCAACCTCCTCCTCAAACAGCTTCTTCACGAGGTCCGGATGCGTCCGGGACAGCAGGATTCTCGTCGAGCCCTTCTGTGTCTTGCGCACGTCCAGGATGTAGACCTTGATGTGATCGCCCTGATGCAGCACCTCCCCGGGAACCTGCTCCTTCTCGTTCAGGATGCCGTCCGCGCGGCCCAGGTTCACGCTCCAGGACTTTCCGACGTCGCGCTGCACGGTGCCGGTGACAACCGTCTTCTGCAGCTCGATGTAGTAGTTGTAAATGGAGTTGCGCTCTTCCTCGCGGATCTTCTGGAGGATCACGTTCTTCGCGATCTGGGTCGCAATGCGGCCGAACGACTGGCTGGAAATCTCGACCTTCACCTTGTCACCGATTTCGCCGGTTACGTGTGCCTGCTTCGCGTCGTCCGCACAGATCTGGTACTGCCTGTCCTCCACCTCTTCCGGAGTCGCCACAATGGTTTTTTCCTCATACACGTGGTAGTCACAGGTATCCCGGTCCACCTCGACCGTCACATTGTCGGTCCGGCCGAAATTGTTCCTGCACGCTGTGACCAGTGCACTCTCAATGGCATCGAAGAGCAGGTCCGCAGAGATGTTCTTCTCCTTCTCAAGTGCTTCCATGGCAGCTTTCAGTTCTGTGTTCATTGCGATCATTTCTCCTTTTCTGAGTTAAAACTCAACTACCAGACTGATTCTGGATATATTCCTGCGATCCAGGGTGAGCTCACCCCCGTCTGTTTCCAGCGTAACGGTTCCGGCATCGAACGCCTTCAGGACGCCCTCGAACGTCTTCCCGCCAAGGGTCTCGTCTTTTCGGAACAGCGTTCCCTCGACCTTCTCGCCGATGCTGGCGGCGAAGTGACGGTCGCGCGTCAGCGTCCGCCCCAGTCCCGGACTCGAGACCACCAGCGTGTACGGTACATTGACCGGGTCCTTCTCGTCCAGAATGTCCGAGAGGTGTCTTGAAACCGCCTCGCAGTCCCCGATGTTCACACCGCCGTCCTTGTCAATGTAGCAGTTGAGGGTGTAATCCGGGCCTTCCTTCACGAACTCCACGTCGTAGACGCGGACGCCGTGCTCTGCCGCGACCGGTGTCAGAAGCTCCTCCACCCGTTTCTCGATTTCCGATGCCTTCGCCATATCTCTCCATACATAAGGAAAGAGTGGACCGCGCCGGCCCACTCTTACTCTCAGTCAAACATTAACCTTACATACAATAGCACGCGCAGGAAAGCTTTGCAAGCCATTCCGGCGGATTTTTCTGATCCGGATACCGGCAAAACAGTCTGCTTCAGTTTCCGGTCGTTTCGGAGTCTGTCTCCGCTGTCTCCCCGGCTTCCGGCTCTGCGGCATCCGTGTCCCGGCCGGATGCAGCTTCGCTCCCGGCTTCCGCCTGCTGCGCTTCCTGCGCCTTCAGCGCGGCGAGCTTCTCCTTCAGGGCGTTCACCTCGTCAATCGACCGGCGGATCTCGTCCACAGCCGGCTGCTCCGCCTCGTCCGGTGTGCCCTCCCGCAGCTTCTCATAGTAAATGCGTCCAAGCTGTTCAAATGCTTTGGCCTGGCTGCGCTCCTGGTCGCGGATCTGCGAGTTCAGCTTCGTCTCCTCCGCGAACTGGTTCACACCGTCCGCGATGCGGCGGCCGCCCTCCCTGGCCATCCTGCCGAATTCCGCAAAACCATCGTTCAGATCATCAATCAGTGACATCGCCGTTTCCTCCTTGAATCAGGACAAATAACAAACGAATTGCTTCGCTGCTTCCGCAATTCTGCAAACATCATTATATCCGAATCCTGCCGGGTCAATTATTAAATCAATCTAAAGATTTGGGTGTCAGAGTATCCGCCGGGCCGGAATAACATACACATTGCTCCGCAGTTCCGCGGCTACAGCAGCGCGATCTCTTCCGCGATCATATGTCCGACCGCGTCCGCGAACTGATCCAGTGAGCGGATGCGGGTCATGTCCCGGCCGTAGATCTTCTTCGCGTTCGCGATGTTCTCATCCGTTCCCGTGTAGACGCACAGGACGCGGATGCCCTGAAGCCGCGCGGCGTGAACCTCCGCCGCCGTATCCTGCACGGCAAGGTCCGACGCGTAATCCTCGTAGGTGCCTGACGAGGTGCGCACCTTCAGCACGTCGTTGGGCTGGCCGTCGCTCAGCACGATGAGAAGGCGGTGCTGCGCGTGGTTCTGTCTCAATGCCCCCGCCGAGAGGCGGAGTGCGAGTCCGTCCCGGTTGGCGCCGGTTGTGAAGTAGCGGAAGATATTGCGGTTGTCCGCGGCGTTCCGGTAATCCCGGTAGACCGTGATGATCGTGTAGCCGTTGAGCGAGCAGAAGCCGGACACCTTCACGGGAATGCCGCAGTTCGTCAGCGCCTGCGCGATCATGTAGCCCTGCGCGGCCACCGTTTCCTGCCGGTGGATCTGCGACGTCGACGCGTCCAGCAGCAGGTCGACCGTAAGGCCGGAGTCATCGCCCGGCAGGATCTTGTTAAAGACCCGCTCGTCATTGAGGTACAGGCCCCTCCAGACAAGGCGCGCGCTGATGACGCCGCTCTTTGCCCGGATGTTCTGCTCCTCCCTTTGTGTCATCAGGGCGTTTCGGATGCGGTTCGTCAGCTTCTCGATCTGCAGATGATGCACCGCCTCCCTGCTGTGGTAAACGTCCTCGTTCTTCTTTGCCTGGGCGATGCCCTCCTTCTTCATCTTCCCGGCGTAGCCCTGCTCCAGCATCTCCTGCGTGTACGAGCCGTCCGTGAAGTACAGCTTCACATCGGTATGGTTTCCGAAGCAGTACTCCTTCTGCAGGCGCAGCAGCTCGTTATTCCGAAAGAGCGGGCGGCCGAACGAGTTCTCAATATACTTCTTCAGTCCCTCGTCCGACTGCGCCGTATAGGCGGCAAACGCGACAGACAGGTGGCTCTGGTCCAGGATCTCGGACCCATATTCAAAGACATGCTCGCCGTAGCCGAACGAAAGCTTCCGGACCGGCGTCAGGTCCTGTTTTCCCCTGCCCCGTTTTCTGGAAAACAGCGTGCTAAGAGACGGCAGTGCAAAGCCCTTCGTCTCCTTCGGCTCTTCCCCGGGCAGATGGTAGGTGAAATAGGTCGACAGTGTCTTTGCGATGCGTGCGATCAGGGCGTCCGTATCCAGCTCCGGCCCCGCCTCGATCGCGTTGAGAAGCTTCTCGTCCACAGGGTCCGGCAGGCTGCTGTCCTCGCCGAGCGCCCTGCGGAAATGCCCGAGCGTCACGGCTAGGAGCCGCTGCCCCGCGGAGTCCTCCAGCGAGAACGAGCCGTGCAGGTGCTCCACCGCGCCCGCCGCGTACTGGTGCCTCAGCCAGGGGAACACCGGGCGCTCGTCCTTTTCCTTCAGGTAGGTCGCGTTCTCGAGAGCGAGCCAGAACAGGCTCTCGTACACGCCCTGGTTCACCGTTTCGTTGAACGTGTGGTAGAACTGCTCCAGCTTCCCCCAGTCATAGTGGCGGTGCGCGGCGCCGACGATGCTGTTCCAGTAAACGTCGGCGCGGCCCTCTTCGTCGTAGACCCTGAAGCCCGGCTCGGCGCTGTAATCCTTAGCGCCGTTCCAGATGAGGTTCGCGGCACGCTTTTTCTCAAATTCCGAAATTTCCATCGCCGTGCTCTTTACTGAAAAATCCTGTCCCTGCCAAGGTCGCCCGGAAAGCGCACCGTGATCATGTCCTCCACGAGCTGCCGCTCATAGGCGTCAAAGCATTTGTTGACAAGGCCCAGCTCCAGCGCCTTCACCGCAGGCAGTCCGCCCTTCATCAGCTTCACGGAGGCGATGAGACCGCGCAGGTCCAGCGCCTTCGTCGAGATCTCCCCGCCCTCGCACTTCCTGCGGATTTCGTCGAAGAGCTTCGCGAACTGGTCCGCGTAGTCCGGCACGATGCCGGGGTTCTTCCCCCGGATGAGCCTTGCGAGGTTCTCCTCGGAGATGACCGGCATGTTGATGATCATGAAGCGCGACGCCAGGGCCTCGTTCAGCTCGCGCGTTCCGGCATAACCATAGTTCATGGTTCCGATGAAGCGCGTCGCCTCACTCATCGGAACCCGGCTGTAGCCGGGGACGTCGATTTCACGCCGGAAATCGAGCGTTGCGTGCAGCACGGCGAGCGATTCGTTCTTTGCCATGTTGATCTCGTCGAGAACGCCGAAGCCGCCCTCCTCGGCGCAGCGCAGGATCGGTCCCTTCCGGAGTGTCACCTCGCCGTTCTTGAACGTGTCGGCACCGATGAGGGACGAGGCGTCCGTGTTGATATAAAGGGAAATATCCCACTCCGGCCGCCCGAAAGCGCGGGAGAGTCCCTGCGCGAGGACGTTCTTGCCGGTCGCCTTCGGTCCTGACAGAAGGAGGTTCTCGCCGGCGAGGATGGCGGTCAGCGCCTCCTCCCACACTTCCCTCCCGTAATAGCTGTACTGCGGGACCGGAATGCGGGATTTCACCTCGTCACTGACCTTATAGCAGCTGCGGAAGTGCTCCACCTCCGCAAGGAGCTCGTCCCGGATCCCCTCTTTGCGCAAAAATTCCATGATTTCCATTGTGATTTTCCCTCTGCTGCTGTCTGTATTGGATATTTAAACCGCCTTCCGGGGCTGGCCTGAAGCCGCTTCTGGCTTCCGTCCTCCCGGGTCGTTACATACTGACTGTACCCCGGGCAGGCCCCGGGGGTTCGCCCACGACACGGGACGTCTCTTATAACCACATTGACCGGGTCCTGACGGGCCCGGTCAACTATTACAGCTTCGTTTCAGTTATCCGAAGAGGTATGTTCCGTTTAACGGATCAGCCCTGCTTCGCAGCTGCCTTTTTCTTCCCGCCGAGGAAGATGAACACAAGGTAGACAGCCGTGAAGATCGCGGCAACGGTATAAGCGCCTGCCCACGGAAGGTTGAAGCCGATCTTCGCCTGCATGATGAACGAGCAGGTGACAAACGCGTAGAACGCTGCCGGAATGAGCGGCATCCAGACGAACTTCGTCTTCTTGTTCATCATCATCCAGATGGCGATGCAGGCAAGGGCGAACAGCGAAATCATCTGGTTCGACCATGCGAAGTATCTCCACAGGGTGTTGAAGCCGTTGGCGTCAAACTTCGCCCATACGAGGATCACAATAACGAGTGCGAACAGCGGAGCCGCAAGTCCGAGGCGCTTTCCGTTGGAGTCCTGCTTGATGTGCAGGGAATCGGAAATCGTCAGTCTCAGCGCACGAAGAGCCGTATCGCCGGAGGTGATCGGCAGGATGACTACGCCGACGATGGCGATCTTGCCGGCAATGGAGCCGAGAGCGTTCCGGCAGATAACACCGACAACCGAGGTCGCGGATACAGGCTGGAGTGTTCCGGCAACATAGGTCAGGAACTTCCAGGAAACGCCGTCGTCCGCCAGCTGCATGGTGACACCGCCTGCCTCTGCGCCCATGTTGATGACTGCCATGGTACCTGCAGCCCAGCACATTGCGATGAAGCCCTCAACGATCATCATGTTGTAGAACGTCATCTTGCCGTTCTTCTCGGACTCGATGGTTCTGGAAACCAGCGCGGTCTGTGTGGAATGGAAGCCCGACAGAATACCGCAGGCAACCGTTACGAAGAAGACGGGGATGAAGTGATGCGGTCCGAAGTAAGCGCCGTAGTCAAAGCCTCCGTCCGCGGCATACATTCCGACGGTATTCCAGGAATCCCACAGGTTCGTCAGGTGCCAGCCGTGTGTGAAGACGGCAAGGAAGATGCCGACGGCGGATACAACCAGGATGATACCGAAAATCGGGTATACACGGCCGATGAGCTTATCGATCGGCAGCACGGTCGCGATCAGGTAGTAAACGAAGATAACGCCGTAGATAACCCATGTGGAAACCGCGGTGGGTGCGCCGGAGAAGCCGAACAGCTGCGTTGCCGCGATGTCGCCGGGCGTGTAGATGAATACGGCACCGACGAGCAGCAGCAGGATGCAGATGAAGATATCATACAGAATGAACACAACCTTATTGGTGTAGTTCTTGATGAAATCAGGCATCTGCGTGCCGCCGTCACGGGTGCAGATCATGCCGGAGAAATAGTCGTGCATGGAGCCGCCGATGACGTTGCCGATCGGAATGGCAAGGAACGCGATGGGTCCGAACAGAATACCCTGAATCGGTCCCATGATCGGGCCGGTTCCTGCAATGTTCAGCAGGTTAATCAGGCTGTTTCTCCAGGTCTTCATGGGGACGTAGTCCACGCCGTCCTGCTTTGCGTAAGCGGGAGTCTCGCGGTCGTCCGGCCCGAAGACGCGTTCACAGAAGCTTCCGTAAAGAGCGCCGCCGCCAAGTAAGATGACGAGGCCGATGATAAATGTGATCATGATGTTACTCCTTTCCCTCAATGATTCCGGTCTGATCGGAACCGGAATTTATTTTCCTATCACAGCCGTTCCCGGCTGGAATAAGCAATTGATGCCGCGGCTGTCCTACGCGTAGTCCGCAACGGTAAACAGCGGCTTGATGGTGACGACCTCCGTGTAATCATCGCCGGAGAGTGCCACCGAGCTGTCGGCAGCCCTGAGGTCTTCCTTCAGGACAGTCAGTGCTCCTTCCATGTTGTCCGCCCTCTGCGTCTGCAGGATACGGATCATCCGCTTTGCAACGAACGGGTGCGAATAGCGCGCGGGAAGTGGGAAATCCTCTTGCTTCCCGATATAGTCCTGCAGGTTGCTCACGGCTTTGTCGTAATCCCTCTGCAGTGCCTTTTTGTTCCGTCTTCGTGTCGGCAGCACCCTGCTGTTGATCATCATGAAGACCGCGGCAAAGCCTGCGAGGATCATAAGGATCACAACATTTGTGTTCCCGTGAAGCGGGATGAGAATGAGCCCCGCGGCAATGGCAATAAGTCCCGCTGCGGCTACCGCAATGGCAATGGCCTGCATCTTCGGATCGATGAGGTCGAGCGTCCGCTTCATCCTGGCGGACTGTGCCAGTGCCCTTGTCAGTGCCGGCTGCTTCTCGAGCGTTCGCTGCGCCGTTTCAAGACGGTGCTTTGCCTTCTGTGCCGTCACGGACAGCTCGTTTGCAGCCGCCCTCCGCTCCTGCTCCTGCCTTTCCTTTTTTTTCGCTTCACCCTCGGGGGACAGGAGCGATATCTCCGGGTGCTCCTTCTCCAGCTGATTCAGGAGATTGTCGGCATCCTGCAGATATTTGAATGTCGACTGATGTTCCTTCCCGTCGTCATACTGCACGACGAGGTACAGGATCGGCGTCAGGAAAGCCTTGCCCGATCCGGGGCTTACGGCGACGCGCTTGAAAACTCTCCGGATTGAGGAATACGGGATGTAGTACTTGCGCGGCGTCCAGTTCGTCCCGACGTACAGCGCCTTCTCCCCGACGGCCCAGAGGTCATATCTTTTTGCTTTTTTCCGGTCCGCCCTGACTTCCTCTTCGGGAAGTACGGCGGAGCCCAGTGCCTTGGGCCTGCCCATCGGTGAATACTGCTCCTTCGTCCTGTCTGCAAAAAAACAGCAGCCTCGCAATCCCCCTGTTTCCGGATGTTCGTGCTGCTGCAGATTTACCTTGTGCTCATGACGCCCTTGTCATCTCCAAACCGTGAACTATATCGTTTTCGTCTTGCTTATAGCGAAAACGTATAGCTTTTCATATCTTTTCAGTATCTCGAATTGAGTACAGTTATAGCACCCGTGATTTGAAAAATAAAGTGTCATTTTCTCAAAAGTTTATATATTATTTATGTTTGCTTCGTGCACTTTTTCAATCCTGCCCGTCAGCTGTCACCCCGGCGTCGTCCAGCAGGACCTTCATGGCGCGGTACTGATCGCTCTCCCTCACCTCTATATGATAGACGATCCGCTCGTCATCCTTGTTCTCCGGACGTGATCCCGCCCAGTCCGCCGTCTTCATATGGGCGCCTCCGAGGACCGGGAACGCCTCCGTCTGCCACGAGTTCGTCCGGATGCCGGCCTTCTTAAGCAGCGCTTCCTTCCGTTCGCACTCCTCCTTCGAATTCGTGTCAATAATCGTCTTCCTCTTTCCGAATAGTAAGCTCATGACACTCTCCTTTCTCCATCCCGCGTCCTCATGATGCCCTCCCGCGCGTCCCGGGTCAAGGGACAAACATTTCAAAAAAGCACTTGCATTTCCCACGTGAGTTTGTTATTATCACAAATGCCCTGCGAAACAGACGGTTCGCAGAAGCGATATGGCTCGTTGGTCAAGAGGCTAAGACGTCGCCCTCTCACGGCGAAATCATCGGTTCGATTCCGGTACGAGCTACTAACCCTTAAGATCAGTTCCGGAAGGAGCTGATCTTTTTTTGTGAAGGCAACGAGCCACGAAGCCGTCTCTGCATGCTCGCATGCAGAGACGGCTCTGTGGTGACCGCTCATCATCGAAAGTCTGAAAGGCTCGAGATGATAGCGGCGTAGCCGAATCGAGTAGGGAGGATGAAATCCCCCCTACTCGATCAGCACCAGGGCCTCAATGGACGCCGTGCTTTAACGAGCGGACATCAGAGGCCTGCAGGAACAGCAGGAAGCTGTGCTTCGAGCTGTTCGCAGGTGCGAAAATCGAGCAGGGGATGAAATCCCCCTGCTCGATTTATCCGCGGGAGCTTCCCCGGGCAGGTCAACCGGCGGAACTCTCCTGCATGCGCTGAAGGAAGTCAGGACACCCCGCACAGAAAGGATTCCCATGACAAAGAAACAGCTTGCGGCAGTCTGCATCGAACGCCTGAAAAAGGAATACCCCGAAACGGTCTGCACGCTTGATTACGAGGATGCCTGGCAGCTCCTCGTCAGCGTGCGGCTCGCCGCACAGTGCACGGACAAACGGGTCAACGTCGTGATGGCGGACCTCCTTGGGGAATTCCCCACGGTGGACGCGCTCGCCGCGGCACAGCCGGAGGAAATTGAGCGCATCGTCCGCCCCTGCGGCCTCGGAAAATCCAAGGCGCGCGACATCAGTGCCTGCATGCGGGTTCTGCGCGATCAGTATGGCGGCAGCGTTCCGGATACCATGGAGGAACTGCTGTCCCTGCCCGGCGTCGGCCGCAAGAGCGCGAACCTGATCCTCGGGGATGTCTTCGGCAAGCCCGCGATCGTGACAGATACGCACTGCATCCGTCTTTCGAATCTCATCGGTCTTGTCGACGGTGTGAAGGAGCCGGCAAAGGTCGAGGCTGCCCTGCGGAAAATCGTTCCGCCCAAAGAGGGGAACAGCTTCTGCCACCGTCTTGTTGACCACGGCCGTGCCGTGTGTATCGCAAGGCACCCGCACTGCGATGCCTGCTGCCTCAGGGACGTATGCCGCTTCGGGAAGCAGGCTGCATCTTCCGGTTGACACAGCCGCGGTCAGGAGTCCATTGAACAGCTCTCTGCATCCGTGAGGTCGATGGTTCCCGCCCGCGTGAAGACGCGCAGCATGTAGGTGAACTCCGTATTGCCGTCGAGGTTGCGGATGGGCACGTCCACGACATACGTGCCGTCGAGCTGGCGCACGAGCTTCGGCGATGTGAGGATCAGCTGATCCGTGTTCCGGATCTGGAAATAGACATATATCACTTCGTCATCATAGTCTGCGAGCTGCTCGAGTCCCTCCACGGTAAACCGCAGATACTCCGCCCCGTTCCTGCGGATCTTCGTCTTCGGCTTAAGGCTCCCGATCTCATCGCGCACCTTCACCGCGTCGCGGCTGACGCCGCTCGCGGCATTCATAAACGGGGAATTCCGCGTCAGCTCCGTATTGATCGCTTCCTCCCCGTCACTCTCCAGGAGCGTATCCCGGTCACTGAACAGATTCGTCCCCATGCCGAGCCGGTCTCCCTCGATCGTGCAGCCGAGGGCTGCCAGCGTCGTCGGGAAATCATCGAGCGTGCTGTACTGCCGGCTCCTTTCCGGATCCGCGGGCTCTGCCGCCGAATGAATATAGCAGGTGTAAACCTTCCTCTCGTAATCCCGGTTGACAGATTCCGTGAAATCCGCGTCCATCGTGGGATGATCGCCTGAGAGGATGATCGTTGTGTTCTCATAGAAATCCTGCTGCTGAATCCAGCGGATGAACTCCGCTGTCTGCCGCGAGGAGCAGTGATAGACGTTGGCATACTGGCTGTCAAATTCATCATCGCAAAGGCCGCAGACATAGCCGTCCGGGAAGTGCGTATCCGCCGTAAGGAGCGTGAAGTTGAACGGCTCTCCCGCTGCCGCGAGCTGTGTCAGCTCGTATTTCGCAAACGAGAAAAGCTTCTCGTCCTCATATCCCCACCAGACGTCATACCCGCGCGGAATAAAGCCGTTGGAGACGGCATAGTTATAGTCTGCCATCCGGTAACTGCCGTGCTGGGTGAAATAGTGCTCCTTGCCCCCGAAGCTGGCCTTCGAGCCCATCATCAGCTCCTGCGTATAGCCCGCCTGCTCCAGGATATCGCCCAGCGTCACAATTCCCGGGAAAAACTGCGCCTGCGTGCTCATGCCGTTGGAATCGAGAGGGATCTTCAGCGGAAGGCCGGCCGTCTCGGCGAACATGGCGCCCACGGTCCACGTGGTCCCGAACAGCGAAACGCCGCCGTTCAGTCTGCGGCTGCTGCCGGAAAAATCCTCGTTTTCCTCAGCAAGAGCGGTCAGCTCCGGAATGTAGTCCTGTGCAAAGCCTCCGCCGTCTGTCACGCCGGAGTCCGTCACCTCCATGGATTCGAGATAGATATATATGAGGTTCCGCTTCTTTTCGGGGAACGTGATGGCGACGTCCTCCGGATTGACGTAATGATCCTCGATATAGGAGGAGTCCTTCCCGTGGTTCTCGACAAAGCCGCCCACGTCCAGATAGATCCAGGCATAGATGAGACTCCCCGTCAGCACGCCGCACGACACAGCAAAAAACCCTGTCCGGATGATGTCATAGACAGGGGAATGAAATGCCGTGATTTCCAGCACAATCAGGACAATACTGCCTGCTGCCGCAGGTGCCACACATTTCAGAAAATATTTGCCGATAATGTTGTTCCCTGTGCCGGTGAGCGGCTGTGTCAGCTCGAACACGATCTCCTCAATCGTCAGGGAATTCCAGTTCGTGAATGCCCAGACCGCCGTGGAGCCGAGCCAAGCCGCCAGGAAAAAGGTCAGAACTAATACTATGCTTTGTCTGAGATGCTTGTGATGCTTCACTCCGTCACTTTCCCGAGCCGGGAACCCGTATCCGGGTATCCCGCGCGTACGCTTGATGTCTGCGGTTCCACATCATACCACGTTTCAGAGTGATTTCGAAAGCATTTCCGCCTCGTCAAGGATGCGTGCGAACTTCTGCAGTGCCTGCTGCACGGGAAGCGGCGTCGACAGGTCCACCCCTGCCGTCTGCAGCTCCTTCAGCGGAACGTCCGAGCCTCCAAGGGACAGGAACCTGAGATAATCCTTCACGGTACTTCCGCCATCGTTCAGGATCTTCTCCGACAGGGCAATGGCCGCGCTGTAGCTCGTCGCGTATTTATAGACGTAGAACGGGCGGTAAAAGTGCGGAATCCTCGCCCATTCGCACGATACCTCCTCATCCATGACAAGGTCCGGTCCGAAATAATCCCGCACGAGTCCCCCGTACAGCGTATTCAGGGCTTTGGGCGTGAGCGCCTGGCCCTGCTCCGCCATCTCATGCGCCGTTTTCTCAAATTCCGCAAACATCGTCTGGCGGAACAGCGTTCCCTTGAAGCCCTCCATGTACTGGTTCAGCAGGAACAGGCGCTTTTTCGGATCCCGCGTTTTCGACAGAAGGTTCTCGACGAGCAGGTTCTCGTTGACCGTGGATGCCACCTCCGCGACGAACAGGGTATATTCCGCGTACTGGGGCGGCTGTGTCCGGTTCGAGCGCAGCGTGTGCTGGGAATGTCCCATCTCGTGCGCCACGGTCGTGACGCTCTCGTAGTCCCCGGTGTAGCTCATCAGGATGAAGGGATTCGAATCATAGGTTCCGGAGGAAAACGCTCCGCCCCTCTTTCCCTCATTCGGATAGACATCGATCCAGCGGTCGCGGAAGGCGTGCCGCACGTCCTCCTGATATTCCCCGCCGAGCGGCGCCACGGCATCCAGCACCATTTTCTGTGCCTCCTCGTAGCTCCAGTGCGCCTCCAGTCCCGGCACGAGGGGCGTGTAGACGTCAAAATAATGCAGCTCCGGGAGCTTGAGCAGCTTCTTGCGCAGGCGGACATACCGCGCCATGAGAGGGAGGCTCTGCCGCACCGTCGAAATGAGGGAATCATAGACGCCGAGAGGAATGTGCTCCTGCTCCAGCGCCATCTCCCGGGAGGAGCCGTAATGGCGGACCTGCGCCTCGGCGGTGTGGGCCTTCACGATGCCGGAATACGCCGCCGCAAACGTATTGATGTGGCTCCGGTAGCCCCTGTAGAAGCTTCTGAACGCGTTCTCCCGAAGCTTCCGGTCCCCGCTCTGCTCGAGCAGGATGAAATTTGCCCCGGTGACCGGATGCTTTCCGCCGGTGCTGTCAGCGGCATCCTCAAACGTAAGATCCGCGTCCATGAGCGTGTCCGCAATGGTCTTGGGGCTTCCGAGGACCTCACCGAATGAACCAAGGAGCGCTTCCTCCCTGTCCGAGAGGACGTGCGGCTTCTCCTCCACAAGCTCCTGCATGAGGAACCGGTAGGGTGCAAGTACCTCGCTGTCCGTGATTTCGCGCAGCTTCTCCTCCGGAAGAGTAAGAATCTCCGGCCTTGCAAACGCGGTCCTTGCCATTGCCTGAACAATGAAGCGGTTCGCGGCGGACATCAGCTCCTGCGCTTTCGTATCCTTCGTGTTCTCGGACAGGCGGAGCATCGCGTAGGTTGCGATGTTGTTGAGCCTGCGGGACAATGCGGTATCAGCGTCAAAATACGCCCGGATCGCGTCCGCTCCCGCGAGCTTTCCGCGGAAGGCTTCCACGGACTGAATGTCCTTCTCAAGCTTCCCGCTGTCTTCCTTCCAGACTTCATCCGACGCGTAAAGCGTCGAAAGATCCCACAGATCCGCGGGATTTAACTGCTCTCTCTTCTTTTCCATAGTGTTCCTTCTGTACGCAATATAATCCTTTGCCGCCCCTTTGCCCCGGCATCATAGAATTGCAGCGCAGGAGCTCATACCCCTCATCAGATCCGGCCTGGACTTAAAAGGTGCTTTGCATCTCATTCGCAGCGCCTCACACGGGATCCAGGTCGCCGAGGCAATAGGCGGCCTCGTCAAACCACAGCGGCGTCTCTGACGGCACGAAAACCATCACATGCTTCGCCCTGGTCGCCGCGACATACTCCACGGGGATCCGGTGCTTTCCGTGAGCCTGCGGTTCCCTGCCGGCATCCGTGATCAGTACGATCTCGGAATTCAGGCTTTTCGCCCGGTAGGGGTCCATGACCTGCACCGCACCGCTCCTCCTGTCATACTCGCGCTGACTGCCGGTCGCGGGAATGCCGCTCCGGGTCAGCAGGTCTATGCATGCCGCCGCATCCTCCGCCCGCGGTACCACGATGAGAAAATGATCCGGTGATATCCCGTCCGCCTTCGCCATCAGTCTGCGGATCAGTGCCGGAATGTCCCCGTCACTGCTCCGGAAGACGCCGCTTAAGGGGAAGGAGCGCTCCCTCTCATCGCCGGGCGGCACGGAACGCATATCGAAATAATGCGGAAACCGGGAATGAAAGCTTACGTTGATCCACGAAACGAGCTCCGCGTCTGCCCGGAAATTGTCCTTCAGCCGGATCCAGTGGGCGTTGCCCGCCTGCAGCATCCTGCGCCGGAACGCGTGGAAGTCGTGAATCTGCAGCCGTTCATTTCCGTAAATACACTGCTTCGAGTCCCCGATGACGAACAGTGCGTTGTCCCTAAGCCTCCCGGAGCCATCCTGCGCGAGCAGCCAGATAAGCTCCTTCTGCGTGCGGTCCGTGTCCTGAAATTCATCCACGAAGATCCGCTCGCATTTCTTCCGCAGGGCCTGCAGGGCCTGCGGGTTGCTCTTTACAAGGGACAGGGCCTGCTCCGGCGCATTCCGTGGAACCGGTTTGGCATCGCCGCCGTATTGCGCACAGATCTGTTCCGCAAAATCCGTGATTGTACCGATGTGAAACTGAGGAAGCTCCGCAAGGAGGGCTTTCAGGCGCTTCTTCTCCTCCGTCTCCGCGGAGGGAATCTGGCGTTTCAGCTGCTTCACGAGCTTCGTGCGAAGCTCCCCGGCCGCCTCCTTCGTATAAGTGATCACAATGAAACGATCCGGACTGGCCCCTTTGTCAAGCTGACCCAGAATTCTCCTGGACAGGCGGGTGGTTTTGCCTGCGCCCGCGCCTGCCTCCACGAACAGATTGTCATCTGTCCCGGCAATATACGCACGCTTGCGGTTTTCATCCCATGAGTCCCTCGGTTTCGGCTGCATGTGCACCTCTTTCCCGTGTATGACCGGATCGGAAATGAATACCCTCATTATAGCGGTTTTTAAACAGGAAGGAAGACCCGGGCTGCTTGCAGGCGGCCGGAACTCCCATTAAGATGGCATAAGGGTCAAAAGTACCAGATCGCCTTGATAAATACTTTTGACACCTTAATCTTAAGATGAGGCAGGGAAATCAGGGCCAAAAGGGCAGAACAGGAAGGAACAGAATGGAACAGTGGAGCGATAACTTTGCGGTGCCGGAATACTATCTGAAATTCCGCTGCAAGGGGGACAGGTGCCGGCACACCTGCTGCGGCGGGCTTTCCGTGACAATCAGCAGGGAGGAATATTTCCGTCTGCTGTCGGTGGAAGGGTCGGGGAACCTGCGCTCTGATCTCGACGTATCGCTCGATGTGCTCAGGGACGCGACACCCGATCGCTACGCGGCGATCCGCCCCGATTATTTCGGCCGGTGCCGCATGCTGGATGAGCAGGGCTGGTGCCGGCTTCAGTCAGAGTGCGGTTTCAGCGCGCTAGCCGCGGTCTGCCGGTATTTTCCGCGAAGCCCGGGACACCGCGAAAGGCCGTCGTGCCGCATGACGAACGCGTGCGAGGAGACACTGGAGCTGCTGCTTGCCGGGGAATCCACCCTGCCCGTCAGCACGCCTTTATCCTTCGAACTGGCCGCCCTGCCGGAGCCTTGGCCGGATCCGGAGGAAGCTGCAAAGCGGGAAGCACTCCGGAATGCGTGCCGCACACTGATGCGGCTGCCCCTTCCCTTTGCGGAGCGTCTCGGCAGGATTCATACCCTCCTGCATTCCCCGAAGGCCGCAGAAAGATCCGGAACCGGGGCTGAATCCGGTGCCTTTCCGGAGGAAGACGGCATCCGCCGCAGCGTGCGCGACCTTCTGCAGACCGTCACCGGGGCAAGGCCGGAACTTATCGCCGGTGTCCGCCGCATCATTGACTGGGCGGGAGGGGAATACGCATCGCTCCGCCCCTATGCGGTGACCGCGTCGCTCCTTTTGGCGCCCCCGGCGCAGGAAGCGGGTACCGGATCAGCCGATGGAAGAATCGACGCCGGACGGCTCAAGAGGGGACTTCTGGAAATTCTGACGCGCTTTCCGGACTATCCCGGATTCCTGACGCGCGTTCTCGTCAACGAGATGGACTGGCAGGATTTCCCCTTTCTCCCGCGTAACTGCCCCGCGAAATCCGCGGACCGGTATCTGGAGATCCTTCTCATCCTGCTGATCCTGATGACTGTAAGCAATGTAGACGCGCTCTCTTCGGAGGATGACCTCGTGGACCTCTTCGCCGCGGTCTTCCGCATGGCGGACCTCACGAACTTCCCCGCGAACGCGCTGGCGCTGTGCCGGGATTATTGATTATATTTTCCCAGCAGGTAGTTCTCGTGCAGGTGGCGCTTCTCATCCTCCATGCTGCGAATGCTGTCGCGCAGCCCGGAGGCCTTCGCGGCGGCTCCCTGTGCCTTGCCTGCAAGCTCTTCCTTCTCCTGCTTCATGTTTTCGTTGCGGGTAAGAAGCGCCTGCCGCTCATCCTCGAGCGCCTGGATTTTGCGGTTTTCGTCCTTTTCCGTCGTGTGGACGTCTTCCCGGGCTGCTGTGATCCGGCCGCTCAGCTCCTCGGCTTCCGCGTTGGCCTTTTCAATTTCCTGGGAGAGCTGCTTCTTCCGGTTGACGTTCAGAGCAAACGTCTTGTCCAGGTCCGCGCGCAACTCCTCAAGGTGTTCCGCCTTCTGCGCGTGATCCCGCTCCAGATCGGCCACCTTGTCCTGTGCCTTCTGAACGGCCTGCTGCTTCTCCTGCTTCAGCTGATTCATGCGGCTCTCATATTCCCGGTCGAACCGCTCGAGATCGCGGTCCGCCAGCGTGATCTGCTGAACGCGCAGCGAAGCTTCGCTCTGAAACCGCTCTGCCTGGGCCTCCTCCTTCTGCAGGCTGGATCTTGCTTCCCCGAGCCTTCGGTCGAGATCCTCCCCGATCGCCTTCTCGCGGCGCCTGTCCGCTTCTTCAATATAACCCGGAAGCGTGTACAGAACGCTCTGCCACTTCGCAAACAGCGCGCTGATGTTCTGCGGGCGGACATAGCTCAGGCGTTCCTTCTCGTTCAGCCGGAGCGCGAAGTCATGATACTTGCGGTCAAGGCGGTCCATGAGACGCACGATCCGCTCCACAGAGCCCTCGGTGACGCCCGCCGCCATAACATTTTGACCATTCTGGTCGACGCTGATGGCAAGCTCATCCATCTTGCCGCCGAGCGTATTCTGTGCCTCCCGGATCTGGGACGTCATTTCCAGGAAGGAAGGATCATCCGGCCCCGTAAATCTCGCGCTGGCCGCATATTCCTGCACGGAACGAAGGAACGTGCGGAAATTGTCCGTGATCTCGGCCGCGGTGCGCTCCACCTTGGCAATATAGTTGTCGAGCTGGTCCTCGAGTTCAGGGTTGCCGCGGTATTTTTCCTTCAGCCGTTCGATTTCCCCGCGGTGCTTCTGCTCCAGGCCGGCAATGCGCTCCTCATAGGAAGCATCCCTCTTGCTGCCGGCGGTATCGTTCGCGCCGGAAGGAGTACCTGCCTGCGGTGCTGTGCTGCTTTGAGCAGCCGGCATCTCCTCCTGTGCGGCGTCTTTTGTCTGTGCGGGCTGCGTCTTCGTCTCCTCCGGGGCAGCCTCTTCCTGCACGGGCTGTGCCTTCGTCTCCTCCGGAGCGGCCTCTTCCTGCCCGGGCTGTGTTTTCGCCTTCTCCGGAGCGGCTTCTTTAGCCTGATCCGGAACAGTCTTTTCCTTCACGGGCTGCGCCTTCTTCACCTCCGGGACGGCTTCTTGCTTCACGGGCTGCGCCTCCGCCTTCTCCGGTACGGCCTCTGCCTTCCCGGCTGCCTGTACCAGCTCCTCGAGCGGCACCTTCTTTTTCGCGGGAGGGATCGGCTTCAGGCTGGAACGGATTTTCGGCTCATCCACGATGTGCTCCAGTTCCTTCTTCACCTCCGGGACGGCTGCGGGCTTCTCACCCGGTGCTTCCTGGTATTCCGCGATGGAGGCGAACAGTCCTGTCAGCTTCTGCACCCTTTCGCGGTCCGTCATCTTCGGCAGGATGGCGCGGCCGCGGTACAGACCCTTCCCGGCAGCCAGGACGAAGGCCATCATCCCCTCGCTGTCCGCTCTCGAAGCGCAGACCGCAAAAATCCTGCTGCTCTCCAGAATCGGTGTCTGCGCGACATCCTTCCCGTATTCGCGGATAAACAGACCGGCGGCGAAATTGCGGACAACACCGCGATCGCTCATCCGGTCAAAATTCATCTTTCCGCCGAAAGCAATCGGTTTGTCCAGCGTCAGCCTGACCGCTCCGTTGTCCAGCTCGAGGCAGGTATCCCCGCTCCCCTGCTCCGGAGTCAGACGGTACTTCATTCCCTGCGGAATTACGAGGGAAAAATCCAGATTGACGACTTCCCTGATGTCTTCAGCTGCTGTAATGCTTGCCATTGTTTACCCCACTCCCTGTCATCCGCCTGTGCCGGCTGACATTTCATCATAGCACGTATTGACCGGTTTGCACAATCAGGCTCCCGCAGGCAGGAGATTCCCGTTCTCATCGAGCCTGCGGTTCTGCACGAGGTCCAGGATGTCCTGGTAAATTGCCCGGTAGGTGTCATCCTGATAATGCAGGCTGTCCTGGAAATGGAATTCGTCCCCGAGATCGTGGTAAGTGTCGAGATAGGTGATCTTCATCGAGAGGCCGTCACGGATCGTCCGGTTCCACAACTCCACGGCTTCATTCGTGACGTTCCCCGCCGTGCCGTTCACGGGATTGACGGAGACGTAGTAGACCTCGGCGCCGTTCGCTGTCCAGTCCGCCGCCTTCCCGTTCAGATAGTCAAGATATTCCTGCGCCATGGAGACCTCGGGATTGATATCGTTGACACCGGAGAGGATGACGACCGCAACCCCCGGTGCAATGGCGCCCTCCACGAACGGAACGCCGGTCGATTTCATCCAGTAGAGGCCTTCCCCGACCTTGCCCGCCCAGGCATAGCCGCTGTCATCGACCGCAAGGACCTGGTCTCCCGACTCTTTGCCCGCGACCGCCTCGTACATGCCGACGGTTCTCGAGTCACCG
This sequence comes from uncultured Lachnospiraceae bacterium, assembly GCA_900316855.1. Lineage (GTDB taxonomy): Bacteria > Bacillota > Clostridia > Lachnospirales > Lachnospiraceae > CAG-791. The sequence goes on from ONEK01000016.1 coordinate 35,409, forward strand.
ACGAAGCAGAACGTCCTCTCCACGGTGGTTTGCGTCTGCTCCGGCTGTGTCTGTTCCGGCTGCTCCTCCTGCTCCCCGGCGGAGTCGTCCTCCTTCTTCACATACCCGTAAGGGATCACCGTTCCGGTCCCGCCTGCGGGGATTGCTTCCGAGAGGGCCGCCGCCCGGGTGAAAACCTCCGGACCGGACGAAAGTCCGGGGACCGGAATCAGTCCCGTGACGATAAGCCCCGCGGCAAGAGCCGCCGCTGACAGAACCGCGAATACGGCCAGAACCGCCTTAACAATCTTCAGATCATCCATCCCCCCAACCTCACTGTGCCTTTCCTATATAGTCGAATAAGCTGAACTGGTTCGAATCCGGCAGGTCTCCCAGGATTCCCAGCTGCTGCATGCGGTCCAGCGTCGTCTGCGGCACCTTTGCGCGGTCCTTGATGTCGTCCTTGGACACGAACGGTCCCTGCTTGCAGGCTTCCTCGAGCTGGTCCGCCGCCGCGGCGCCCATGCCGTGGATGGAGGTGTAGGACGGCATGATCTTATCCCCCTGGATCGTGAAATGCCTTCCCTTCGCCCTGCCCAGCTCGATCGGCGTGAACTCAATGCCGCGCGCGTACATCTCGCGCACGATGAGCGCGTCGTCCAGCACGGCCTCCTCGGCCGGCGTCAGCTCATCCTTCCTCGCATTCATCTGCTGCATCACATCCAGCAGGTGTTCCCTGCCCTGCGCCATGATCTCATAATCAAAGGCCTTCGCCCGGATGCTGTAGTAGGCGCAGTAATACGCGAGCGGCTTATGGACCTTGAACCACGCAATCCTGAGCGCCATCATAACATAAGCCGCGGCATGCCCCTTCGGGAACATGTATTTGATCTTCTCACACGAGCCCATGTACCAGTCCGGAACGCCGTGGGCACGCATATCCTCGCACCACTTCGGCCATTCCTTGACCTTGCCCTTGGCGACCTTGCCCTTGCGGACACGCTCCATGATGTTGAAACTCTCCGAAGGGTCCAGCCCCTTGTTGATGAGGTACGTCATGATGTCGTCACGGCAGCCGATGCACGTACTCAGGGTACAGGTGCCGTTCTTAATGAGCTCCTCCGCGTTGCCTAGCCACACGTCTGTTCCGTGGGAAAGGCCGGAAATACTGATGAGCTCCGACATCGTGGAGGGCTTCGTCTCCTCCAGCATGCCCATGACGAACTTCGTGCCGAATTCCGGCACGCCCAGTGTCCCCACCCGGATTCCGTAATCCTGCTCCGGCGTGATGCCGAGCGACGTCGTCGTCGTGAACAGCTGCATGACGCCCGGATCATCGAGCGGGATCTGCAGCGGGTCGACGCCCGTGATATCCTGCAGCATGCGGATCATGGTCGGATCATCGTGTCCGAGGATGTCGAGCTTTAACAGGTTGTGGTCGATCTTGTGGTAATCGAAGTGCGTCGTGACGATCGGCGTCTCCATGTCGTTCGCCGGGTGCTGGACGGGCGTGAATGTATTGATTTCCTCGCCGACAGGCAGGACGACAATGCCGCCCGGGTGCTGGCCTGTGCTGCGGCGCACGCCGGTGCAGCCCTCCGCGAGCCTTGTCATCTCGCAGTAGCGCTTCTGCAGACCGTGCCGCTCGCAGTAGCCGCGCACATAGCCGAACGCCGTCTTGTCCGCCACCGTGGCGATCGTGCCGGCCTTGAACGTCTGGTCGTGGCCGAAGATAACCTTCGTATAGGCGTGTGCCTTCGCCTGGTATTCGCCGGAGAAATTAAGGTCGATATCCGGCTCCTTGTCCCCCTTGAAGCCGAGGAACGTCTCGAACGGGATGTCGAAGCCGGTCTTGACAAGCTTCGTCCCGCACCGCGGGCAGTCGCGGTCCGGCATGTCCACGCCGCATTTTCCCACGTATTTCATGACGAGCGGTGAGTCGAAATCACTGTACTGGCACTTCGGGCAGTAGTAATGCGGCCGCAGGGAGTTTACCTCCGAGATTCCCGCCATCGTCGCGACAAACGACGAGCCGACGGAACCGCGCGAGCCGACAAGATAGCCGTCCTCGTTCGATTTCCACACGAGCTTCTGCGCGATGATATACATGACGGAGTAGCCGTTTTTGATAATGGAGCCGAGCTCCTTCTCGAGGCGGTCCGACACGATCTTCGGAAGCGGGTCTCCGTACATGGAGTGTGCCTTGTTGTAGCAGATATCCCGGAGCATCTGGTCGGAATTGGTGATGACCGGGGGACACTTGTCCGGACGGACCGGCGAAATCACCTCAATCCGGTCCGCAATGCCCTGCGTGTTCGTGATGACAACCTCTTCGCACTTGTCCGGGCCGAGATACGAAAACTCCTCCATCATCTCATCCGTTGTGCGCAGATACAGCGGGGCCGGCTCCTCGTCGTTCATGCCCATGGTGTCCTGCAGAATCGAGCGGTAAATCTCGTCCTCCGGATCCAGGAAATGCACGTCGCCTGTCGCGACGACCGGCTTGTGGAACTGCTCGCCCAGCTGCACGATCCTGCGGTTGATATTGAGGATATCCTCCATGCTGGTGATGTTCTCATACCGGTCGGAGGCAATGAGGAATTTGTTGTTGTCCCGCGGCTGGATCTCCAGATAGTCGTAGAACTTCACAATCTGCGCGATCCTTTCCTCGCTCTTCTCATCGAGGAGCGCCTGGTACAGCTCACCCGCGACGCAGGCGGAACCGACGAGGATTCCCTCCCGCCGCTTCATGAGAAGGCTCTTCGGGATCTTCGGCTTCTGGTAGAAATACGTAAGGTGCGACTCGGAGATCATCCGGTAGAGGTTGACGCGCCCCGTCGTATTCTGCGCGAGCAGGATGCAGTGGTACGGCCTCTTTCTGCGGATGACGTCCGTGTCCTGGTCCGCTATGGCGTTGATGTCCCCGAGCGTCCTGCAGCCCCGCTCCGTGAAGCGGGCAAGGAGCTTTACGAAGATGTCCGCTGTCGTCGCCGCGTCATCGACGGCGCGGTGATGATGCGGATTGACGACACCCAGGAGCTTGCCGACGGCATCGAGGTTGTACGACTTGTGCCCCGGCAGCATGACGCGTGCCATGTCCATCGTATCCATGGTCGTAAGCGGGCAGGCAAGCCCCAGGTCATGCGCATTCTTCCGGATGAAGCTGATATCGAACTGTACGTTATGTCCGACCGCAACGCAGCCCTTGCAGAATTCCAGGAACCGCGGAAGAACCTCGCGGACCGCAGGCGCGTTCATCACCATGTCGTCCGTGATGCTGGTCAGGCTCGTGATGCGGTACGGAATCGGCCTCTTAGGGTTGATAAACTCCGAGAATTCCTCCGTCTTCGTGCCATGCTCATATTTCACCGCGCCGATTTCGATGATCTGGTCGCGGTCACTGGAAAAGCCGGTTGTCTCGATATCGAAGATGACGTAGGAGCCGGTCTCCAGCGGGTAGTCCTGCGGCGCCGCAATGCCCTCGAACGCCGGATCCTCGGGCGTTGCGCCGAACGTCACAATCTTCTGCAGGTCGTCGACAAGGTAGCATTCGACGCCGTAGATTACCTTGAAGAAATCCGCCGGGTCGACCGGACTCTCACCCGCTTCAGCCCGTCTGCGGTTTTCCGCATCCAGGAGCTCCTTCACCTGGAGATTGGCATCCGGAAAAGCCTGTACATTGCCGTGGTCCGTGACGGCGATGGCGGGCATGCCCCACTCATAGGCCCTCTTTACAAGGTCTGTGACCTCGGAGACGCCGTCCATATCGGACATCTTCGTGTGAAGGTGCAGCTCGACCCTTTTCTTCTCATAATGGTCACGGCGCTTTTCGGTGAAGGAGGGGATCTTCACGATGCCCTGAATCGATGACACAATGATCTCGTGCTCGAACGAGTCCTCCTTCGCAATGCCCTGCACCCGGACAAACTGTCCCTTAGACAGCCGGTCCATGACGCCGTCCGCGTACATGGTCGGAATGAAAATCTTGCATACAATGGTATCCGTGAAATCCGTGAGCGTAAACTTCACGATCGTCTTGTCATTGCGGATATCGCGCCGCTCATTCGAGCGGATCATGCCGCGGATCGTGACGGAGCCCATTTCCCCGATGATATCGGCAATCTGCATGAGATTCCCCTCCGGCTCACTGCCGAAGATGACATCCGGATTCTGGGAACGGACAATTCCATGGAAGCCGCCCTTTGCGCGGCGGGTGCCGGAGCGGGAGGAGACTGCGCGGCGGGTCCGTACCCGCTCTGCATGAGACGCCCCCGCAGGAATGACAGTGCCGCCCTCAAACGGAGCATCTTCCGCGGAAGGGGAGGAGCCCTGATCGTCCGGATATACGGAAGCAGGCGCGCTTTCGCGTCCCGCCGGCTCGTCGTATACCGCGTGCGCGCGGGTCTTCGGCTTCTCCGTGCACTGCACGGAGAACGTGGTGGGAACGCCGCACCTTTGTGCGAAAATCTGTGTCAGGATTTCCCGGAGCTTCTCCGATTCATCCCGGGCGAGCGTCGTGTCCTCAAGACGCAGCAGGATGGAGTCCGAGTTGGGATATTCCAGGACCGCGTTCCGGAAAAAGCTCCCCATGACAGGCGAGAGCGTCCACAGCTCCAGAAGGAGCGACTCGCGATACTCGCGCATCAGGGTGGCGGATGTGTACTGGGAGGACAGCGTGTAATGCTCGATCAGCGTCACACGGACGCCCGTTCCCCCGCAGACCGCGTCCCGGAGTACGGATTCCATCTTCGTGATCCACTTCCGGTGGATGAGATGCCCCGATTCCAGATAGACCTTCAGGAGGGTATGATCGCGATTAAAGGCGACCTTCGTGACCTCGGTTTCCTCGAAGAGATCATGCAGGCCGCCCTTGACATGCAGTGTTGGAAAAACATCAAAAAACAATTTGCCCATCTATCTGGGGTCCTCCCAGTGGTCCAGTTCGTCCTTCAGCGCCGCAAGGAGCTGGTCCTCCGGCATTTTCCGGACGATTTCGCCCTTTTTGATGAGGAGCCCCTCCCCGTCGCCTCCCGCGACGCCAAGGTCCGCCTCCTTCGCTTCCCCGGGTCCGTTCACGGCGCAGCCCATGACTGCAACCTTGATGCTGTAGGGATAGCCCTGCACCAGCTGCTCCACCTGGTTTGCGAGTCCGATGAGGTCGATCCGGGTCCTGCCGCATGTAGGGCAGGACGTCACCTCAATGCCGCCCCTGCGGAGCTTTAAGTCGCGCAGGATCTGCTTCGCCGTGCGGATCTCCTCCACGGGATCGCCCGAGAGCGAGACACGGATGGTATCGCCGATTCCCTCATACAGGATGATGCCAAGGCCGACCGCCGACTTGATGTTGCCGCCGTAGAGCGTTCCCGCCTCCGTGATGCCGACGTGGAGCGGGTAGTCTGTCCTCTGTGCAAGGATTTCGTGTGCCTTTACGCATGTCAGTACGTCGGACGACTTGATGCTGATGACGATCTGGTCGTACCCGCCACGCTCCACCATGTGAACCTTGTCAAGTGCGCTCTCCACGAGTCCCTCGGGTGTCACGCCGCCGTATTTTGCAACGAGGCTCTTCTCGAGCGAGCCGGAATTGACGCCGACGCGCATCGGCACGCCGTGCTCCTTCGCGCAGCGCACGACCGCGTCGATCCGGTCCTTACTTCCGATGTTGCCCGGATTGATGCGGATGGCATCCGCGCCGTTCTCAATGGCCGCGATGGCCATTTTATAGTCGAAGTGGATATCCGCGACGATCGGGATGTGAATCTGCTTCCGGATCTCGCCAAGAGCCTTCGCCGCCCTCTCGTTCGGGACGGTGGAGCGGATGATTTCGCATCCCGCCTCCTCGAGCCGCAGGATCTGCGAAACGGTTGTCCCGACGTCCTCGGTCCTCGTATTCGTCATGGACTGGATCGCGATGGGATTGCCGCCGCCGATCTTCACACTGCCGATCTGTACTGTCTTTGTATGATCCCTGTAAGCCATAATCCGTTCACCTGAAAAATTTGCTGATGTCGTTAAACAGGACGAAAACCATGAGCACCATGAGTGCGATGACGCCGCCGAGCGTGATGTAGCCTTCCTTCTCGGGAGAGAGCTTCTTTCCCCGGACGGCCTCCGCAATGAGCAGGACGAGCCGGCCGCCGTCCAGCGCCGGAAGCGGCAGCAGGTTCATAATGCCGAGGTTGATGGACAGAAGCGTCGTCAGGTTCAGGAATGACAGCACCAGCGTCGGCAGGCCGTACGGCCTGGCAGCGTCATAGGTGTCATCCACAACCTTCACGATCCCGACCGGCCCCGACAGGTCATCCGGATGGAAATGTCCGCGGAAGATCAGACCCAGGGACTTGAATGTCGCGCGGACCCAGTACTCCGCCTCGTAGAAGCCGTACTGAAACACCTGCAGGGCGTTCAGCCTCACATACTGGCCGGAACCGACGAGGCCGATGTAGTAGCGGTTATCCTCCCCGTCATAGCGCGGTGTCAGCGTGATTTCGGTTTTCTCCCCGTTCCGCTCGTACTCGATGTCCAGAGGCTCGCCGTAATTAACCATGGAAAGCAGCGAAACCTCGCGGTAAACATGAATGCGTTCGCCGTTGATCCTCGTGATCGTGTCTCCCGCCTCGATCCCGGCGTCCTCCGCGGCGGAGCCGGGCTGCACCCGGTAGACCACCGGCAGGTCCGTGCCGGAAAAGGCCACGATGATCACGGCAAACACAAAGCCCAGCACGAAATTCATCAGCGGGCCGCCCAGCACCGTCGCCATCCTTGCAGACACACTGGCGTTGGGGAAGGAATGCTCATCGAGGGGATGGCCCGTCTTAGCGGTGTCCTCGTTCGACATGCCGGTGTAGCCGTCGAAGACGCAGGCGCCGCCGACCGGCAGCAGCTTGACGCAGAAGTCCGTGTCGCCCTTCTTTTTGTGGAACAGGGTCGGCCCCATCCCGATGTCGAATTCATTGACACGGATCCCGTTGCGCCGGGCAATGGCGTAATGTCCGAATTCATGCCCGATCACGATGATCGAAAATATGAGTAAAAATATCAGGATACTGATCAGCATACTTTTCTCAGTTCATGGTTGAAATCTTCGCACGGACGGCTTCCCTGGCTGCGCGCTCCGCGTCCAGAATTTCGGAAAGAGACGGGTCCGCTGTAACGGGAACCGTGTCCATCGCGTACGAGATGAGGTCGTAGATGTCCAGGAATTCGATCTCATCCTTCAGAAAATGCGCGACCGCCTCCTCGTTCGCCGCGTTGAACACCGTGGGCATGCTGCCGCCGGTGTGCGCTGCGCGGTAGGCAAGGGGCAGTCCGCGGAATGTGTCCGTGTCCGGCTTCTCGAAGCGGATGCTCCCCAGCGCGAACAGGTCGAGCGGTTTGATGGCAAGCGGCATCCTGTCCGGGTAGAAGAACGCGTACTGGATCGGCAGGTGCATGTCCGGAGACGCGATGTGTGCCATGATGGATCCGTCGACAAACGAGACCGCCGAATGCAGCACGGACTGCGGCTGCACGACGACTGTGATCCGGTCCACGTCCACGTTGAACAGCCACTTCGCCTCCATGACCTCCAGCCCCTTGTTCACAAGGCTCGCGGAGTCGATCGTCACCTTGGCGCCCATGTCCCAGTTCGGGTTGTTCAGGGCCTCCCGTACATGTTTGTGTGCGAGATCCTCCCGCTTTTTCCCGCGGAACGTGCCGCCCGAGCATGTGAGCAGGATCCGGTCGATCCTGTCATGCGGCTCTCCGTTCAGGCACTGGAAGATGGCGCTGTGCTCGGAATCGACCGGCAGCAGCTGCACGCCTGCCCTCTGCACCGCGGGGATGATGAGGTGCCCCGCCGTGACAAGCGTCTCCTTGTTGGCAAGGGCAATGGTCTTGTTAGCGCTGATGGCGGCGAGCGTCGGCCGGATGCCGATCATCCCGACGACCGCGTTCAGGAACATGTCACTGTGCTCCATGGCGGCGATCTCGAGAAGGCCGTCCATGCCGCACACAACCCGGACCGGCAGGTCGCGGACGCGCTCCCTTAAGTCATTTGCCGCCTCTTCACTCCACAGGCAGGCGATCTCGGGACGAAACTCGCGTACCTGCTGCTCCATCCGCTCCGCGTTATGACCGGCGGCAAGCGCCACAGCCTGCAATTCCTCCGGATAATTCCGGATGATGTCGAGCGCCTGCGTCCCGATGGAGCCCGTTGAGCCGATGATTGCAATCCGTTTTGCCATACTCTCCTCAGTAATTAATGTCGCGTGAAATCCGCGAAGGCGGTTTACAGTCTCAGCTGCAGCTGCGTGAGCAGCAGCACGCCGAGATAATAGATGACCGGCGCCGTGAAGATGATGCTGTCAAACCGGTCCATGATGCCGCCGTGTCCCGGAATGACCTTCCCGTAATCCTTGATGCCGTGGTTGCGCTTGATGGCCGAGGCCGCCAGGTCGCCGCACATGCTGATGAGGCATCCGCAGATGCCTATGATCACGAACGAAGGGGTGACGACATTCTCCGGATGCAGCGTATCGGCGAGGACTCCCGCTCCGAAGCACAGGAGCGTTCCGCACACAACGCCGCCGATGCAGCCCTCCACGGTCTTCTTCGGCGACAGCACGGGAAACGCCTTGTGCCTGCCGAACAGTCTGCCGAACAGCCACGCGCCGGTGTCGCAGATCCAGCTGCAGAAGAAGATCAGCGCGTAGACATACTTGCCCGTCGGCAGATACCGCGAGCGGTAAATGCAGGAAATCATGACCGGCACGTAAATAAACGCGAAGATGGACGAAACGATCTGATCCGCGTGGTATCTCGGAAATGTGACGACGTAGAGTGTCATTTCCGTGAAAAATACGCCGAGGATCATGAGCAGCGCCAGGTCGTTCGCATGCGTGATATAGTCTGTTACTGCCGGTGTCAGCACCGGTCCGGCACTCGTTGCGTCGGTCACGGCGCCCTCCGCCGCACCGTCCGCATACAGCAGAACCCAGTAGGCTGCCGCAAAGATCAGCCCGACAAGCTCCGGTCCGTTCCATTTCTGCTCCGGCTGATGCACACCGAGGGCACGCGTCATCTCGTAGTATCCGATGAGCGAGCATACCGCCAGAACGAGCGCGAGCGCAGGCCCTCCGGTCCAGCCGAGGGCAACCGCCGCGATGAAAATGATGACTCCGCTGATCACTCTTTGCTTCACTGGATGAGACCTCCGTATCTGCGTTCCCGGTGGTTATAGGCATCCACTGCCTTTACAAGCTCATCCCTGTCAAAATCCGGCCACGCCTTGTCTGTGAAATACAGCTCCGCGTAGGAGAGCTGCCACATGAGGAAATTCGACAGGCGCTCCTCGCCGCACGTGCGGATGAGGAGGTCCGGATCCGGAATGCCGGCTGTATCGAGCGCGTCCGAGATCGTCTGCTCCGTGATGGACTCCGGCGAAAGAGTGCCGTCCGCCGCCCTGCGGGCAAGCGCAGTCACGGCGCGGCGCATTTCGTCCCGCGCACCGTAATTGATGGCGATCTGGAAGCCGATGCCGGTGTTGCCCTTTGTCGCTTCCTCGAGGCCGTCTATCGCCTTCTGCAGGTCGTCATCCAGCTTCGACCTGTCGCCGATGACACGGACCCGGACGTTGTTCTTCGTGCACTTGGGGAGTGCGGTGCGCATATAGGTGCGCAGCAGGTTCATGAGGGCTTTGACCTCAGTCTGCGGACGGGACCAGTTCTCCGTGGAGAACGCGTAGACCGTCAGATACCGGATACCCATGTGATCCGCGTCCTCGAGGATCTGCTCCACGACCTTTGCCCCCTGGGCGTGTCCTGCTGTGCGGGGAAGGCCGCGCTTTTTCGCCCAGCGGCCGTTGCCGTCCATGATGATCGCAACGTGCGCCGGGATTCTGTATTCTTTTTGTTCTGCCATAACTTCACCAAATGCCCGCGTTGCCGCGGGCATCATTTGCTTTATTACATCATAAGGGAAGAACTGAGCACGGAAAGCCTAGATCGTCATGACCTCTTTCGTCTTGGCGTCGATGATGGAATCGATTTCCTTCAGGTATTTTTCCGTAAGCTTCTGCAGCTCATCCTCAAGGTCGGCCGCGACGTCCTCGGAAATCGCGGCGGCTTTCTTCTGCTTCTTGAACTCATCATTGCCGTCACGTCTTGCGTTGCGGACGACAACCTTCGCGTCCTCACCCTTTTTCTTTACATCCTTTGCGAGGTTCCTGCGGTTCTCCTCCGTCATTTCCGGGAAGACGAGGCGGACACTCGTGCCGTCCGTCGTTGGATTGATGCCGATGTCCGACATCTGGATCGCGCGGCAGATCTCCTTCACCATCTTCTTCTCCCAGGGCTGGATCTGGATGACGCGCGCCTCGGGAACCGAGACGTTCGCCACCTGCTGCAGCGGGGTGGGCGTGCCGTAATAGTCCACGCGCACCTTATCGAGAACATGCGGATTCGCCCTGCCGGCTCTCACACTCATGAGATCAGTCTGCAGGAACTCCACACCCTTCTTCATCTTCTCCTCATACGGAGCAACCTTCTCGCTTGCCATAGTATTTTCCTCCCGATCCACGCCTGCATCAGCAGGCGGATATTATATGGTTACCGTTGTGCCGTTAAACTTCCCGGACGCCGCCTTCACAATGGAATCCTCCTCGTTCAGGTCGAAGACCCTGAGCGGGATGCGGTTCTCCCTCGCCAGGATCGAGGCCGTCATGTCGATGGCCTGCAGATTGCCGGAAATCACGTCGTCGATGGACAGCGTGTCATAGCGCTTCGCGTCCGGATTCTTCGCCGGGTCGCTGTCATAGATGCCGTCAATGTTCTTGGCCATGAGAATGAAGTCGGCACCGATTTCGGCCGCGCGGAGCACAACCCCGGTATCGGTCGAGAAATACGGATGGCCCGTGCCGCCCGCAAAGAAGACGATGACGCCGTCATCGAGGGCACGGTTTACAAGGTCGATATCAAACAGCTCCGTGATGCCGCCTGTCTCAAACGGCGTAACCACGGCCGTCTTCATGCCCTCGCCGCGGAAGATTTCCGATACATAGAGGCAGTTCATGACGGTTGCCAGCATGCCGATCTGGTCGGATTTCACACGCGCAATCTCCGTTCCGGTGCGCCCTCTCCAGAAGTTTCCGCCGCCCGTGACGATTCCGATCCCGGTATCACCGGTTCCGGCAGCGCCGTCAGACAGCTTCTTCACCTGCCTTGCCACACCGCGTACCGTCTCCTCGTCGAAGCCGGTTTTCTTCGGCCCGGCGAGTGCCTCCCCGCTCAGTTTCAGGATAATTCTGCTCATTCAGGATGCTCCTTCGTCCGTTGTTGTCATGAAACACCGCGGGCTGCTGCCCTGCCGGTTCCGGCACCGGGAATCCCCCGGTCCGCAGACAGATATATCTTACCATACGAGCCGTACCGGTGCACGGTTGCATGTTAAAAGGGTGAATGCTATAATTTTTCGGTTTGAACGTAAATTTGACATAAGGGTCAAAAGTACCAAATCGGCAACGGGCAAGCCCGTAAGAGCGAGCTCGTAAGGGCTTGCCCGAAAGGCGATTTGGACTTGGGACCCGCCA
>ONEK01000035.1 GCA_900316855.1 uncultured Lachnospiraceae bacterium
CTGTAATTCATCAGTGGACTCCCTTCCCTGCGATAGGACTGGTTCGATCCTACCACAAAAGCTTGTGGGTCTCACTGACAACTATTGTGACATACAGGGTCTCCGCGAAACACGCAAGGAAACGCCTATGAAAACACCCATGAAAACACCTATGAAAGTGGTATGATGTTTTTACTGATCAGCGATTATTACCGGAGGTGTTCTCATGGAAGATTATCAGCCGCCCTTCACGATCAATAATGAAATGCTCTTGCTTGTAAGCAGCATTTCCGAGAATGTGGGGAGAATTTCGGAAAAAAACATCTTGGATTCAAGACCGCATTTGAGAAGAGATAACCGGATCCGATCCATCCACTCGTCTCTTGCTATTGAAGCAAATTCCCTTTCACTCGATGAGATCCGTTCAGTCATTAGCGGACAGCAGGTAGCAGGACCTGAGAAAGAGATTCGGGAAGTACAGAATGCTTACCGCGCCTATGAGCAAATAACTGTTATGGATCCATATGCAGAGAAGGATCTTCTGCGAATCCATGGAATCATGACAGAGAAAATCGTTCCTGAATCCGGAATATACCGGCACGGCAATGAGGGCGTTTTCAGTGGCGATGTATGTATTTTTATGGCTCCTCCGCCAGAAATGGTTCCGGAATTGATGCGTTCTCTTTTTTCGTGGATGTGTTCCCATCACCAACAGATCCATCCGCTGATCCTGTCCAGCGTTTTTCATTATGAGTTTGTCTTCATTCATCCATTTACTGACGGTAATGGGAGGATGGCGAGGCTCTGGCAGACTGCACTCTTGTACGAATGGAATCCGATATTCCAATATATTCCGCTCGAGAGCCAGATTCAAAGCTTTCAGCAGGGTTATTATGATGCGATCTCTGCATGCCACCAGAAAGGAAATTCTGATGAATTCATTCTCTTTATGCTGAAGCGGATCGATGAGATCCTGAAGATGATCCTGCGGGCAGAGAAGGCAGAAAGCAATGACGAGACGGACAGAATCGCCAGACTGCTCAGCCAGATGGAACCGGGGCAGAGCTATTCTGCAGCAGAGCTGATGCTGCGTTTGGGATTGCGATCCAGAAAGAGCTTCCGGGAAAATTACCTGAAACCGGCAATGGCTCTTCACAAGATAAAAATGACAGACCCTGATCATCCCAGAAACAGGAATCAAAAGTATATTCGCAGGAAAAAGTAGATAGGCACAGTAAGGGGCATCCATTTAAGGGAGATGCCTAATCTGAATGTACCGATGGACTCCACAGAGTCTGTCCGACCCGTTCCTGGACAAGATAAGAAAAGTTCCGGTTACAAAGACCATTTTAAGAAACGGTTCACACTATCCGATTGAAAAGGAGGCACTTTCAGATCTGCATAAATGTATCCTTGAGTTCCTTCAGAAGGAAATTGGAAGGTATAGACATTCCTGAAGTCAATCGGGAGTGCGGACGTTTTCTTGGATCTACGCCGCTAGTCCCTGAGCCTTCCTGTATTGAATCGGGCTCAGTCCTCCAAGAGATATCTTGATACGTTTTTCTGCATACCAGTGATATATGAGCGGAAAGAGTAAAGCTGAAATAGTCTATGATAACACGGTCCCTGGCATTTTCGTCCGTCGTCTGGATCGATTTACGGCAGTTGTAAACATCGAGGGTCAGGAAGAGCAGGCGCATGTGAAAAATACCGGCCGGCTCGAGGATCTTCTGGTGCCGGGTGCAAAGGTCACACTGCAAGGGAACGATAATCCCGAGAGAAAGACCGCCTATGATCTGTTATCCGTCTATAAACCGCGGCTGAAGTGGGTCAATGTTGACAGCCTGGCACCGAATGCCTTGATGAAACAGTATCTGGAGAATGATCCGCTATACGATAAAGTTCAGCCGGAATTTTCCTTTGGAGACTCGCGGATCGACTTCTACATGGAAAGGGAAAACGATAAATACCTTTGCGAGGTAAAGGGCTGTACCCTGGCGCAGGATATGAAAAGGGGCATCGGACTTTTCCCGGATGCACCAACAGAGCGGGGTGTGAAGCATCTTCATGAATTGGCAGAGGCGGCAAAGAAGGGCTATATCTGTACCATCGCCTTTGTCATTCAGATGAACGGAATTCATCTGGTACTTCCCAATAATGCTATACAGCCTGAATTCGGCGCTGCCCTGAAAGAGGCAGCAAAAGCAGGCGTTGGCATCAACTGTTACAGCTGCCATGTTGATGCGGACCGGATATGGATTACCAGCGAAGCCGGCGTCACCTCCATATTTCTCAAATAGCAGCAGAGGCATATGGAATAACGTTCCTGCCGAATCAAAACTGAAAAGTCGCTTCGGAATTGACCCTGACTGTCCTGCTCCCTGCCATAATGAGGTCAGTTGAAGGGACCGGCTGAATAGTGGTGTAAAGGATCTGGTCCGCGTGTTCGGACAGCTTGTTGTTACGGCTGCGGCGGATACGAGCAGGCGCGGATTCCTTTGCAGGACAGCGGTTCCATAACAGCAGTTTTCAGGGAGGGGACACCATGGATTTCGATCAGATTATGTCGGAGATTACGGCAGGGCTCACCGGCGATGAGGCAAAGGACATACCTTATCTCGAGGGGCAGGCAGAGCGGTACAAGGACAGCGAGTACGCCATGGAGGTGGGACGCGCGTGCGGCAGGCTCCTGTTCGAGATTATCCCGGAGGAGAAGAGGAAGGAGCTTGGCAGGCTGCTGCAGAAGCAGGGCCTCGCGGTGGATGCCACGCTGGACGAAATCCGGTTCAATATTTACAAGCATGACTATGACAAAGCCCTGAAGCTCATGGAGGCCCTGATTACGAAGATCGAGGACCTCGGCCTGTTCCGGGATGATACGCAGAGCGAGTATCACACCTTCACGGAGCCATTCGAGGAATGGCTGTACGAATATCACGCCAAGCCCTCGAAAACCCTGCGGGATGCCGAAATCCCGTATTCCACGATCTACCTGCAGTATGGAAATCTTCTTGTCGAAATGAAGCGCTATGACGAAGCCGGCGAAGCCTTACAGAAGGCAATGCATTGGAATCCAGCCAGCTGCGCGATCCGCTTCGAATATATGGAAACCCTGAAGGCATCGGGCAATATGGACGAGTTCCGAAAGCTGACGCTCGATACCTTTCGGTATGCCTTCAAGCCGGAGTCACTGGCAAGGTGCTACAGGAACCTTGGCTACTATTTCTCGGAGAAGGGACTCTGGTCGGAAGCGATCGCCGCGTATCTGCTGAGCTTCGAGTATGATCCGGACGCAAGGAACGCGCAGTCCGAGCTGTATTACATCCACCATAAAACGAACGGCACCGTCCCGGAACCCACCGCGGAACAGATCCGGAGCTATGCGGAACAGTACGGATTCCCGATTGGTCCCGATGAAGGCATCGTGGACATCGCCGTTGCCTATGGAAGCCACTTCCTGGATATGATGATGGACGACGCCGCACGTTACTGCCTTAAAATCGCTTATGACCTGGACCAGAGCGATCTGATCAGGGAACTCTACGACAGCATTCCGGCATCGGAAGGTGACTAAAGCCTCCTCCCCCTGATATAGCGGATGGTAAAAGGTACTGAGTTCCTGTCCTATACGTGATAGGGTTTGAAAGGGAGGCAATTCTTTGGCTGCTGATAAACAATGGGTCCTGACGGAAGCGAAGATCCGCGCGCAATATCCAAATTCTTCGCTCCGGGTTGTGGAAGGCAAGCTCAGCGATGGACGCGGATATGTATCGGAGCTGTGGGCAGAGGATGGGATGACCCTGGTCACCTGGTATATTCCGGCAGAAGAGACCGGAGGGAGCAAGGAGGAAATGGAGCAGTTCCTGATCCGGGAGGGAAAACTTAAGGATGGAGAAAAGCACTCCCTCGGAATTGTGCAGCTGGAAGTGGACGGTCATGCGGTATGGTCCGTTACTGTAACAGTCGGGGATGAGGATGGGCTACGCTGCCAGGCATACCTGTAGCACAGGGGGACTATGCTTCAGGTAAAGCACTAGTGCGGTACTTGCACAGAAAGCTGTGCAAGTATTGTGCAAGCTCTGTGCAAGTAACTGATGGAAACAAGGGTTCCTGTGAGCCTGCAAGGGCGAAGGATTCCTGACGGGGAGGCTCAGTCATGTCATTCCAGATCATACGAAACGATATCACGAAGGTGAAGGCGGACGTCATCGTCAACTCCGCAAATCCCGATCCGACCTACGGATCGGGTACAGACGCCGCCATTTACCATGCGGCAGGCGAGAAGGAGTTGCTCGAAGCGAGGAAAGCGATCGGACCGATCGCACCCGGACAGTCACGGTATACGCCGGCGTTCCACCTGCAGGCGAAGTATATCATCCACACGGTCGGACCGTACTGGACGGATGGAGACCACGGTGAGGCGGACCAGCTCCGGAACTGCTACCGGAATTCGCTCACTCTCGCGCGGGATCTTCACGCAAAGAGCATTGCTTTCCCGCTGATTTCCACGGGTAACTACGGCTTCCCGAAAGACCTTGCCCTGCAGATTGCGCTTGAGAGCTTCAGCTCGTATCTGTTCACCGACCCGGACCTGAAGATAACGCTCGTTGTCTTCGATCAGAACTCGTTCGTGCTGTCCGGGAACGTGTTCGGAGATCTCGATGCCTTCATTGACGAGAACTATGTCGGCGAAGTCCGCGCACAGCAGGAAAGCCTTGCGGGCGGGCCCGGAAGGGGAAGGCACAACCTCAACCTGCCGCCCCGGGAAAAGACGCTCTCGTCAGATGTTATGTGTCCCTCCCTGGCTCCGGAGCTGCAGGAGCCTGAAATTCCAGACGACGAAGTCACGTTCCAGCAGGCACTCCTGCACAAGCTCGATGAGCAGGGCCTGAAGGATTCGGATTTCTATCACGCGGCTGGTCTTACGAAGCAGGTGTTCTCGAAGCTTCGCAGCAACAAGGACTACCAGCCGAGCCGGAACACGGCGATTGCCTGCGCCCTGGCGCTCCACCTTGATCTTCCGGAAACGGAGGACCTGCTTCGAAGGGCGGGCTATGCTTTTTCCCCTACAAGCCTGTTCGATGTCATCATCGAGTACTGCATCCGGAGAAAGGTCTACAGCCTGTATGACGTAAACGCTGCCCTCTACGGCCGCGGCGAGAAGCAGCTGAAGCAGAACTGAAAAAGTCGCTAAACAGAGGAATGGTTTCTGATCTTTTGCTTACCTCCGGCTGCCCTGTCGGATACAGAAAACCGTTCCTCTGTTTTTTGTTTTGGAATCAGGAAGGCGGTCCGCCGACGCCTCTGAAAAGTCGCTTCGGAATTGACCATGCACATATTGTTCCCTGCCATAATGAGGACGGTTAAGGAAAACGGCTTGAAGGATGACAGCCGGCATGAAAAGGATCAGGAAAGCACACGGAGGGGTGCAGGAATGAAGACAAATTACTGGATCGATGGAATCTTAGGAGTGGTGACAGGCGATGTGCTGGGCGTGCCTGTGGAGTTCAGCTCAAGGGAGGACCGCGATGCGGATCCTGTGGAGGATATGCGCTCCTACGGGACGTTCAACCTGCCGGCAGGTTCGTGGTCGGATGATTCCAGTATGACTCTGGCTGCGCTGGACAGTCTTGGCAGCGGGAAACTTAACCTGGACGATGTGATGCATCGTTTCGAGCAGTGGCTGTTCCATGGCGAATACACGCCCTGGGGAAGGACATTCGATGTCGGCGGCAGCTGCATGAGTTCCATTGAGAACTATGCCAATGGGAAGGATGTTCACAGCTGCGGTACCAGCGGAGAGTACGACAATGGGAACGGGTCCCTGATGCGGATCATGCCGTTTGTCCTGTTCCTGTACAGGGAGCAGCGGAAGCACGGCATGACGGATGAGGAGGCGATGAAGCACATCCATGAAGCATCGTCCCTGACTCACGCGCATCCAAGGAGCTGCATCGGGTGCGGCTTGTATTACTGCATGGCGCGGGAGATCCTGGACGCGAAGGCGGGGCAGAGCACGGAAGCATTGCAGGAGCTGGTGCAGAAGGGGCTCGACACCGGATTTGACTATTACGGAAAGCATCCGGCATATAAGGCGGAGCTTTCCCAGTACGACAGGCTGTGGGATCTGGAGGAGTTTGCGGCAGTGGACAGCCATGCCGTCCGCGGATCCGGCTATGTTGTGGACTCTCTCGAGGCGGCCGTATGGAGCCTCATCCACACGATCAGCTATGAGGAGTGCGAGCTGACAGCCGTCAACTTCGGCGAAGACACCGACACCGTCGCCGCCATCGCGGGCGGCCTCGCAGGCCTTTTCTACACCGCTAAGCGCATCCCGACCGAGTGGCTGGATGTCATCGCAAGGAAAGACTGGATCATCGGACTGTGCGAAAGAGCTTCCTGAAAGGCGTGTGGAGCTTGGCTACTGCTACGAAACGGGGCAGGGCGTTGAGCAGGACACCGCGAAGTCACTGGAAATGTATCATCAGGGCGCTCACTTAGGCTCCGAGGAGAGCAGGAAAGAGTATACCCGCCTTGCGAAATCTGCTCGTTCCGTACATGGAACTGACGTGTAAGTTTGCGAATCCCTCTATAATGGTAGTGGGTAGCATTTCACTACAGAACACTACCATTTCACGGTGAAAGACTGCAATAAAACTACTGCACAGGACAGGATGTACTCTGCTTGATGATTGCGATAAGGCTTGATGAATTGAAAAAGCTGATACTGAAAACGACAGGCGGCTTCTTTGTCTTCGGCTATGCCCGGCATGAGGAGGAGCAGCATCTGATCCTGTATCCGGACGGGAGGATGTATTTCTCACGCTTCTTCAGGGAGATGAGGCCCATCCAGGACAAACCCTGGGAGGCAAAGCGCAGCAAGAAGGCCTTCCGCAAAAGGGTGAAGGAGAGCGTGGCTTCATACCTGATTGCGGCTGTACGGATGTACTTCGACATCAACCAATATGTGGCCCGGGAGGAGGTCTGTGATGCAGGCATCTGGCAGCTGACGCTGATCTATTGCTCAGGGAAAGAGGAGCGCTATTCCGGCCCGGCAATAGAAGATCTGTTCATCGGCAGCTTGGGGTTGTCAGTCATGATGCGGTGTCTGCTGGGAATACCTGAGCTGTGGGCATTCGACGGACACGGAAGGGAACCAGCCGACCCGAAAAAAGGCGAGCTGATTTTTGCGTTCGTAAGGTTCGGGGATTATGGGGGAAAGACATTCACCTATCTGAGCGATGACCCTGATATCCGGGAGGGAGACCGTGTAGTTGTTCCCGCCGGACCTGACAATGAGGAAAAAACAGCAGTTGTAGACGAGGTAAAGACGCTGCCACCGGAACAGGCACCCTATCCGGTTGAACGATGTAAAAAAATTATCAGGGTCATTAAATCGATATGACGCTGGCCTGTTCAATTCAACATTAGAACCCTGTAATCAGGCAGCTCAATATAATAAATGACGTAAAAACGGATAGTCATATATTTCACTCCGATAGTTTTTCTCCTTCCGACAATAATTACCTTAGGGCGGGAGAGCGGTATTCTTTTATTTCCTTGGAAACAAATCAGATCCTGATTCATGCCAAAACAAATATTTTTCCCTGTAAAGGTATTGTAAAAATATCTCTCTTTTCCTATATTTTACATGTAGCGTATTTTTTCACTTTTCCTTTTGGGAGGTATTTAATCAATGGCACGGAGATCGTCCGAGGAAGCTTTAAAGGCAAAGATCGAAAAAGCACAGGCTGAAGTAGATAAGTATCAGGCGAAACTTAAGGAAGCGAAGGCAGAATTAGCAGCGTTAAAGAAGAAGGCAGCAAGTCAGAATACCGCGGCTGTCATGAACGCACTTGCCTCTTCCGATAAGAGCGTTGACGAAGTCCTGGATTTCCTTAACAAAAAGTGATTCGGACTGTTTAATAGGAAGCGGGTATGATGGTAATTCATATCACGTCCTGATCTCCGGGGGATAATCGCGGTGGTGCGTCTCCCGGAGATCTTTTTCTATATTTGAGAGGGGAGAGAAATCTGTGAGAGAAAATCCGTTCCACGAAGGTGACATCGTACAGCATTTCAAGAGGGAGCTCCACTCCGAGGGAAACATGTACCTGTACCGCATCGTCGGGACAGCAGTGCATTCCGAGACGCGCGAGGAGCTGATGGTCTACAGGGCTTTGTACGGAAGTATGAAGCTGTATGCAAGGCCCCTGCCCATGTTCCTATCGGAAGTGGACCATGAAAAATATCCTCAGATCCGGCAGCAATACAGGTTTGAGATATATCAGGGAAAAGGAGCATCAACTCATGAATGAGATTCAGGCAATCCGGGAACGGCATTCCGTAAGAACCTATCAGCCCAGACAGATTGAGAAGGAGAAGGTTGACCAGCTGAACGCGCTGATCGAAGAGTGCAACCGGGAAGGCGGCCTGCATATCCAGTTCCTGAAGGATGCCGGCAGGACCTATGACCGGTTCTTCAATAAAGCGATGGGACTTGGCACGGCACCCAGCGTGATCGCCTGTGTGGGGAAGGAAGCACCGGACCTCGAGGAGCGTATCGGATATTACGGGGAGAAGATTGTCCTGTACGCGCAGACATTGGGGCTCAACACCTGCTGGACCGGAACATATAACGCAAAGGGTGTCCCTGCGGACATTGTGGACGGGGAAAGGCTTGTGATCGTAATCGCCATAGGATACGGCAATACCCCCGGAAAGCCGCACAAGTCGAAGAAACTGGAACAGGTGGTCTCCTGTAAGGGTGAACGTCCATACTGGTTCAACTTCGGCGTTGAGATGGCCCTCCTGGCCCCGACAGCCATCAACCAGCAGAAATTCGAATTCCGGCTGGACGAAAACGGAACGGTAACTGCGATCGACAAAGGCGGGATCCTGAGCAAAGTGGACCTTGGTATCGTGAAATACCACTTCGATGCAGGCGTCAACTACATGAAGAGCCAGAAGAAGAGGGAACGCCCTGTATGTCACAATAGTTGTCAGTGAGACCCACAAGCTTTTGTGGTAGGATCGAACCAGTCCTATCGCAGGGAAGGGAGTCCACTGATGAATTACAG
>ONEK01000011.1 GCA_900316855.1 uncultured Lachnospiraceae bacterium
AAGTAGCGCAAAGCGAAGCGGTGCGCGGATTTCGGATGTTTGCAGAATTGCGGAAGCAGCGAAGCTGCGAAGCAATTCGTATGTCATTTTGCCTTGAAATATACTTTTGACACCTTAATCATGATATACATAAGGCGAAAGCTGCGAAGCAATTCATATGTATATTGTCTCAACAAATATTTCGACATCATAAACCGGAGGGATACATTATGAGTCTGTTCACAAAAAAGGAAAAGGTTTACGAAGCGAAGGGCAAGAAGGAGGAGTGGAAGCAGGTAAAGGCTGCGCTGAAGGAGGCCGGCATCGGCGTCTCCTCCTCGGTCTGGCAGGATGAACCGCCCGTCTGCGGATGCGGAGCCAAACTGGATGTGCGTGATTTCGGACCGAACGGCAAAATCGACCGGGATGTCTATTCCATCCGTGTGAACGCTTCCGATGCCGGGAAGGCTTCCTCCGTCATCCACGGGCTGCTGCCGGACTATACGCCCTATGTCTCCCGCACGGCCGCAAAGGATAGCGCAGACAGCAGAAAAGGGAGCTCCTGAAATCACTTTCAGGAACTCCCCGGGAAAAGGACCTATCCGGAATTTCTTCCTAGAAGCGGAAGAAAAGACCCAGCTTCTTGAGCGGAACCCGTACCGCCATATACAGCAGCACGACAATGACAAGTGATACCACGGAGTTCAGCAGGGTGACGCCGAAATTGATGGCAAAGGAAACCTCCGCCGCGGGTTTGCCGAGGATCAGGATCTTGTAGAAGTAGCGGATCAGCGGATCGAAGACTGCGTTAAAAATAAGTCCCGCAGCAGATGCAAGAATCACCCAGCGCAGAACCTTCGAGGTGTCGGTCTCCGTCGTAATGTGGCCTGCCCTGTGAGCAATGAGGCCGACAATCAGGCCGATCAGGAACTTGATGATAAATGTGATCGGTGCCTCCACAATGTAAACGGGGTCAATCAGATCCGCGATCGTCAGCCCCAGTGCGCCGCCAATGCCGCCGTACAGACTTCCGAGGAGCAGTGCCCCCAGCACAACGAATGCGTTGCCCAGATGAATGGAAACCTGACCTGCACCCGGTGTCGGAACACGGATGGAAAGATATGTGAATACTACATAGGTGATTGCCGCGAAGACGCCGGCGAAGACAAGCTTCTTGATTGATTCATTCCCGGTGACAGCGGCGGGTGTGTTTACAGCTGCTTCTGAGTTACTCATTTTCTCATACCTCCTCTTCATCGTCCTGCCTGATCCTGCCGGCCTTTATCGCATCCCGCAGGATCCCTCAACCTCATTGGAATAGTAGGATTTAATGATTTATACGAATCATAGAGGTAAGGTGGCTTGATATAAAGCACCGGAATATGTTTTTTTGACCATACCACTTTGCTTCCGTGATCAATGAGTACCCGGCGTGACGCAGCTGTATTCCCGGTTCAGCTTCCCTGTGCCGCATGCCGGTATGTGCTGTCTCCCGAACAGGAAAAGCGGATGCCGCGCCGTGGATCATAGGAGTCCGGCGGGAGCTGGTACAGGTCCCGGATAATCTCCTCCGTGAATATTTCCTCCGGTCTTCCCAGACGCACCTCCCCCTGCCGTGAGACGGTGATGACGCGGTCCGATATCTGCCGCGCAATCTGCGGATCATGCACGGACATCAGTACGGTCAGTCCATCCTTCCTGCAGCGGTTCCGCAGGCAGCGAACCAGTTCCAGCTGCCGGGCGAGGTCCAGATAGACCAGCGGCTCATCCAGCAGGAGAATCTGCGGCGACTGGCACAGCGCCCGCGCTATGAGAATTCTCTGCTTCGTTCCGTCGCTCTGCAGACTGAAAGGCTGCTCCGCAAGCTCCGTGAGCTGCAGCTCCCGCATTACATCCTGCAGAATTTCCCGGTCAGCACACTCAAGCCTTCCAAAGTAGCCGGTCCATGGGTATCTCCCGGATGCCACCACTTCCCGCGCTGTCATATTCTCTCCGCGAAAGCGGTCCGTATACAGGACGGACAGGAGCCGGGCCCGCTCCCGTACAGAGGAAGGGGCCTGCTTCCCCTCCAGCAGAATTGACCCGGAAAGAGCCGGGATTCTTCCCGCAATCGTTGCAAGGAGCGTTGACTTTCCGCCCCCGTTCGGCCCGATGACGCATAGCAATTCCCCCCTGTTGATCCGGAAGGTCACGTCACGAAGTACCGTTCTGTCCGGATAGCCGGCAGAAACATTCTGCAGCTCCAGAACCGGTTCGACTGACATATGCTGCCTGTCAACCTTCTGTGCTCTCTTTTTATCAGGTGTTTTGGCCAGAGCCATTCTGAACTCCCTGTGTGCAGCGAATACTGTGCTGCCTGCGGTGTACCATCATATAGATGACCACCGGTGCGCCGGACAGTGCCGTTACAGTGCTGATACTCATTTCAAGCGGCGAGAACGCAGTCCGTGCAATCAGATCGCACAACGGAACAAAGACCGCTCCGCACAGAAACACGGACGGAATCAGTACCAGGCTTTCCGAGGTACGAAGGAGCCTGCGTGCGAGGAAGGGAACCGCCACGCCTACAAAGGAAATCGGACCCGCAAACGCTGTTACACAGGCAGACAGGAGGCTAGAGGTGAGTATCACGAAGAGCCGCAGAAGGCGCACATTGACACCCATTGACGCGGCATAGGCCTCTCCCAGCTGCAGCGCTCCGATCGGCTTGGACAGAAGAATGGAAAGGAACAGCAGGATCAGGACAAGCACCGCCGCCAGACGCAGGTCCTCCCAGGAGGAGCCGGAAAGGCTTCCCCTGCTCCAGGCGGACAGATTCACGATATCCGCGTCATCGGCAAATGTGACGAGGAAGTCTGAACCGGCAGAGCACAGATAGCCGATCATGATACCTACAACCAGAAGCGCGCTCTGACTGTGAACCGTATGGGATGATACTATGACGAGGCCTGTCACAAGCATTGCCCCCAGAAAGGCAGCCAGGACCAGCATTCCATTCGTCACAAAGTGACGGGTGCCCGCCCACAGGACCAGGGCACCCGTCACGGCAAGCTTCGCCCCCGAGGAGATACCCAGTACAAAAGGTCCTGCGATCGGATTGGCAAAATATGTCTGCAGCAGATACCCCGAAAGGGAAAGTCCTCCTCCGAGGACGGCTGCCGTCAGGACTCTCGGAAACCGGATCTGAAGGACAATATCCGCAAAATCGGTTTCCCTCTCCCTCCCGGTCAGGATTCCCAGAACCCTCCCGGGTGAAATGGAGACGCTTCCTGTTGCAAGGCTCAGAATCCCGACAAGAAAGAGCGCTGCAAGGAGCAGCATCAGAATACGTCCGAATCTTCGATCAGCGTGCGGGAATCGGTTCAGATTTTTCGGATCAGCAGCTTTCATCCTGCCTCCTTTTCGGACGGCAGAGCGTGAAACCATTCCGGCTCCCCGGCATCACCGTTAAAAATCGCATGCAGGTCTCTGACAATCCCTGCCGTGGAGTCCGTCGCCTGATAGAACGAACCGTCTGCCGCGTACACCTGTCCATTCTGTACCGCCCGGAACTGAGCAAGCATGGGCTGCTGCCGGACCAGCTCCGCAACGGACTGCGGTGCAGCCGTATAGGTCGCGTTGTAGATCAGGATGTCCGCATCCCTGCAGTCCTCATAGAACTGTTCCATTGTCAGGATTACGGAACCGCTCCCCGACTCCGGATCGCCTGCAAGATTCTCCGGCACATAAGTGCCGCCAGCCATGACAATCAGCCGGGGAATATAGTCACTGCTCCTGCGGACCACTACCCTGCCTGCCGAGTCGATTGCAAACACCGCCGCAGTCCGATCAGTTCCGGACAGTGCCAAGACCGCATTGATATCCTCCAGCTGCCGGGTGAAGAAGGCCTCCGCCTGCGCCTGTGTGCCGGTCAGCTCGCCGTACAGTCTCACCCACTCGAGTCTTCCCCTGGGATCCCCCTCGTAACTGGAGTAATCTATGAAAACCGGAATCCCCAGCCGTTCCAGCTGCTCCTTTACCTCCGGTGCGTGCCAGATCATGGAGGATTCGATGGCAAGATCACAATGTCCTTTCCGCAGCAGTTCGTAATCGGGCGCGCTGTATTTGCCTGCAAACAGGAGCCTTCCGCTTCGCATCGCCTCCACCGGTTCCTCCAGTGTCCAGTGGTCCTCCTCAATGCCCGTGTAGCGGATCTGATCCATGGCACCGATGGAACGCATCAGCGCCATGACAGAGGACGCCGCAAGATAAAGTTCCGACGGCCTTGCGGGAAGTACCGTTATTTCATGTCCTGAAACGGTTTCCGAAGGCAGTGTCCTGCCGGTTTCCTCTCCGGGGAGCAGGTAGTCCCCGCCCCTTTCAAGATGAAGGAGTCTTGCACCGTCCGGGTAATAAAAGATGCGAAAGCCCTGCGCATACGAAAGGTCCATCTCCTGGTCCGGGACTGTCCCGTCCAGGGCAAACGAAGTCAGCGGCTCCGTGTCTTCAGCAGGATTTCCGGTCACGTCCCCGGCATTGCCGCAGGACATCATGCACAGAATCGCGCATAGAAGCACTGCCGCAGTCATCATTTCCGCCCAAAACCTGCATACCGGTTTGTGAATGGTTCTCCTCATCATCCGGTTGATCTGCTCCCTGCGGATGTCCGTGAACAGCTTTCCGCACTCCGCCTGTTTCCGCAGGTTATCTCCGTTTCCCCCTGCCGGGCCTTCCTGCGATCCGCCTTGCCAGCACAAAGAAGACGATCACAAGGGCTGCGGTTCCGCCCGCGAAGGCATACAGGACAGGTCCTGACGTCAGGGCTTTGTCTGCCTGTCTTTGCGCCCCTTCCGTGTCAAATGTGATCATGTAAGCGATTTCGTGCGGTTCGCTCATCGCGACCGTATCCGCTGTAACAGGGTTTTCCTCCTCCGGCGAGACCGGAATCTCAAACACGGAATTTCCTTCTGCATTGAGCGGCAGGAACTTCTGTCCGTCCACGAGCATATAGTCATAATAAGGGCTGCTCCACACGATCCTGGCCGTGGCGGTACCCTCTCCGATCGTGACTTTTGCAGGACTCTCAATGGAAGCCCTTCCCGTTCCGCCCACGAGCGTCACCGGAATATCGTAGACTCCTTCTTCCAGCATGGCTGCCTCACATTCCTCCCGACTTTTACCTGTCACAGGAACAATCGCAATGGTATCACAGCCTGTCCGGACTTTCCCTATTCCCCGGACGCAGCCGGATCCGTGACAGATACCATGTGGTCGTACCATTTTCCCTTGGTTCCCAGGATGGCAAGAGCGAAGTCCTGATCGAGCTGCTCCACCGGGATGTCAAAGCCGTAAACCTCCTCGGTCATTCCGTCATCATAGACCACCGTGTCCGTTGTCGGTTCCAGGAAGCCGTCCTGCGCCTGCTCCGCCTCTTCGGCAGTGCCCATATAAAGCTTTACGATCTTCTTCGACACGAGGCTTACATGAACCGTCATCCCGCCCTTTAGCACGGTCAGGGTTCCCTTGCCCTTCATGGCATCGTTCACCCGGAACATGGAGCTGTCCGTGACAAAGTTTACGGTATAGGTGCCGTCCGGGAGAACACTGGTGCCGGCTGCGGCAGCATCGGAATGCGGCGCCAGCTGACGGACTGCGCTCCCTGCATGCTCCACGTAGATCGACTGAATATCCGGGATCTCCCCGAGACCTGCGATCTGGGCATCGACCTCGTCAAATTTGCCCGAGGCTTCGAAGCGGCTCTTCCAGGAATCCTCATCCTGCCCTGCCATGTCGTTGTTGGCATGATCGCCCGCCACTACCATCAGCGGGCGAAGGATGATCCTGTGATAACCGGCACCCGACGCCTTCCCGATCACGGCATCACACTCCGTATCCTCCGGCTTTCCCTCGACCGTTCCTATGAAGACGTTGTCATATCCCAGCTCCTGCATCTGCGTCTGCATCTGGTCATAGGTCACGTTGGCAGTGTGGGATGTCCCGTGTCCCAGGAAGACAAAGGCAGTGCCGTCCTTTGCCGCGGCGGTCAGTGAATCATAGCCGGCAGTACGCACGGCTTCCGCCGTCACTGCCTCTGCTACAGACTTCTTGTCGTCATTGACCGCCGACGCGTCACTCCCGACCGCGCCCAGAAGAGGCTCTGACAGGACGACACCGCCTTCAAACCGTTCCTGATACCAGTCCAGAGTTTCCTTCAGCTCGTCATATTCCGCGCCGTGCATGAGGTGGGTCGGCTGTACCACCAGCTCCCTGACCCCGTTATCAGCAGCGCGCTGCAGAGCCTGGTCCACATTGTCAATGCGCTCCCCGTCACGCGCCTGTACATGATTAATGATGATCTGGGACGTAAACGCACGTCTTACCGACCAGTCAGGATAAGCCTTCTGCAAAGCTTTCTCAATTCCTCCGATATCCTCCGCGCGGCTCTGGTTGAACGACGTTCCGAAGCTGACCGCAAGAAGTTCCCGTTCCCCGATCCCGTCGGCATTCAGCGGATCATCCTGCGCGGCATCACCCGTATCCCTGCCGAAATAATCCGGATCTGCGTATTCTCCTGAAACCATTGCCTTCTCCTCATCGGTCAGTGCATCCCATGCCGCCTTTGCCTCGCTGCATTGTTCATCTGTATTCTCTGTTCTCTGCTGGACATAGATAGCATCAATCAGATCCGCCGCATGCTGCGCCTTTTCCTTTGCGTCCTCTGCGGATGCAGATTCAGCCGCCTCTGTCTTATCCGCTGAGGCTGAAGAAGCCGCTGATGCGGCACCGGCTGCAGACTCCGGTGCTGATGTTTCCCCGGCGGAGCAGGCGGTGAGCAGAAGCGATGCCGCCAGGATAACTGCGAACATGCCGGAGCTTCTCTTTTTTATCAAAATACAGGTCCTCCTTATTGTCTGAAATGGAAAATTTTCACAATTCCCGCCGTCACGATCCGGCAGGATCATGGTAAGATACAGATATCAGACTCACTGCAGCAAAGCCAGCCTGAAATTTCATTCACATTTGTATTCCACCGCTCATCCCGCAGGGGCAGTTTTGACTAACGAAGCATACTGGCAAACATTACGAAGTGAAGATTACAGCTCCGTCCAGGGAACGTTTCATTCGCTCTCCCAAAACGAGAGGATGCAGCTGACCCGGTATATTCCCGCCGTTCCGACTCCACGGGTCATTGAGAACTCCCAGGATCAGATCGACCCGGAGGAATATGGCACACTGCGCTATTTCGCATCCGTTTATCCCTCAAGATACAAGGAACCGGATTTCAGCAAATGGGAATATGCCCATCCCGCGGAATGCAGGATGATCTGGCAGCTCGCCCTCAAGGAACTTGAGGAGCATATCAATCTCTATATTCAGTACATTCTTCTGGCCAAGGCTGAGGCCGGAATGGCAATGTCAGCTGATGCGAGGAAATTTGTCAGCGATGTGAAAAAAGCCTACGGCGACGCGGGAAAGAGCAAGAAGAACGCTGACCCCCGCTATCTTAAGAAGGATCGCTACATGCACGTCTGATCAGCTCCTCAAACGCCTTCTTAAATGGCTCCAGTGCCTTCTGTGTCAGATCGTAGCTGCGGTTGTAAACCCTTGCCGCCGGCGTGCTCAGGTTTACGAAATCATTCTCGTCCTCCACGGCATCCGCATAGTCAAAATAGTTCATGGCAATTTCGTAGAAATCATCTGCCTGCTGCCGGTCAAGCTTCCCCGAAGCGGCCGGTGTGTCCTCGGAATCCGCACCGCGGAAACGCTCCCATGTCATGTGGTAGAAGTCAAATTCCCAGGTCTTTTCCCCGTCATAATAATCCACAGGATACCATTCAAGCTCTCCGGACGCCTTCTCCCGATCCATGAAGCGGACCTGCCCGAAGCTCCCGTGCAGACTCTTCAGCTGCTCCCTGTCGCGCATGAACAGCGGCAGGAGTGAAACGGAATAGTCTGTTACAAGAAACATGGACAGCAGGATATTATTGTTGACACAGGTCTGGATCAGCTGGTCCTCATAGCGGGAGTAGACCGATGCATCAAATGTCGACACCAGGACCGCAGCGGATTTTGCTGTTTCATATCCCGGGAATGCCGACTCCATGGCGCGCACTTCCCGGAGCAGGTCATCCATGAGCTCCGAAAAGGATCCGTTCCTCAGACCGATGGAAAGATAGCGGGGCAGAACTTCGTCGGAGTAAACTCCATAAGGCCAGGTATTGCACTTCTTCACTACCCTGAGAAAGTGCTCCTCGTTTTTCTCGTCACAGGCCTGAACCAGTGCATCCTGAAATGTCGAGCCTGCTTCCAGGATCCCGCGGATCAGTTTTTTCAGCTGTGCGTCATCGACGAGCGGAGTCTTCAGTGCCTGGTCCACGATCCGCCTGCGGCTTCCCGGTGCGTTGATCCTCTTCCATTCCAGTTTGCGAAGTGCATACGAATCCATCATCTGGCTCCTTCCCGGCGTCCTGTCCTTCGTTCTTACGTTATGCTTCAATCAAACAGACTTTATTATAACGCAGAAACGTTCTTTTCTGATATAGTATGATTAACGGCCGGAACGTTCCGGCAGTACGCGGATCATGTACTGCTGCAAAGGGAGGTGTCTGTGTATGGATAAAATTCACGCCTCGATTAACTGGGATGAATTGCTGAATGCGGACTGGAGCTATGAGGTAACAGACGCGTTCCAGCGCCTGAAGGATGACGAGAAGCATGCCATTGCAAAATACATGCCTTCCGTCCCTGTTCCGCGCTATATTCAGGATGCCGCGTCCATGCTGACACCGGAGGAGGTTTCCCACCTGAACTTCTACGCCGTTGCCTACCAGAACCGCTTTCTCGAGCCGGATTTCAAGCAGGACCTATGGGTTCACAGGGATCAGTGCCAGATGCTGTGGAATATGACCCGGAATGAAATCCAGCGGTACATGGATGCCTATGTGAAATATATCCTGCAGGCCAAAGCGGAGACCGGCATGGCCATGTCGCGTGAAAAGCGCGAAATCTCCAATCAGATCAACCACATGCTGAGGTCCGACGACGAGAAGAAAAAGGCCCAGAAGCTGTCCTACCGGAAGGATAAATTCATTCATATCTGATCCGGAAGATATTCCCCCGCGCTGCCCCGGCAGTACAAATCCGGGACAGCCGCCCGGGAGCATGAGCCGGCCGGCTGCCTTTGGTAAGGAGTCTGCAACAGGAAGAGGAAACAAGAGATGTACGAAATCGGTCAGGTTTTTCTGCCGGAGCACCTTTTCAGGCAGCTGGATTCTATCTGCAGCCTTTATAATCTCGAACAGACCGCAAGAGCAATGCGCTACGCGCGAAAAAAGCATGAAGGGCAGTTTCGGAAGGCTCCGCTTTCCATGACCGCGCAGGAAAAGGTCCCCTATATTGTTCATCCGCTGACCATGGCCTGCCACGCCGCCGCCATGGGAATCCACGAGGACACCGTGCTGGCAGTCTGTCTGCTGCATGATGTCTGTGAGGACTGCGGTGTCCGGAATGAAGATCTCCCGTTCCCCGATGAGATCCGCCATTGCGTAAAGCTCCTTACCCGGACCTGGATTGACGGAGAGTCCCGTCAGAGTGCGTGGGGGCGTTATTACGCGGGAATTGAAAACGATGATGTGGCGTGCCTCGTAAAGGTCCTCGACCGGTGTAACAACATCTCTCTCATGGCCCTTGCTTTCCCGCCGCAGAAAATGAAGGAATATATGGAAGAAACGGAGGACTGCGTTCTGCCTCTTCTCGACCGGATCAAACGGGTGGATCCGGTCTGGAGCAGTGCGGCCTTCCTGTTAAAATATCAGATGGTCAGTATGATCGAGAGTATCCGTGCCCTCCTTGCCACAGACTGAGGCGTTATTTCGGACTCACTTCAAAACGGATCGCTTCCCCGGCAGGAACAGGTCTCGAATAGAAATAGCCCTGTACGCAGTCGCAGCCCATTTCCTTCAGCATCTGGATCTGGTCCGCCTCCTCAATTCCCTCCTGAATCACATATTTTCCCAGATCATGTGCAATCCGGATCAGATCCGCGACAAACGAGCGCTTGTCCGGTAAGAGGTACGCATCCGCGATGCTCTTGTCAATCTTGATGATATCCACCGGCAGGTAAGACAGATAGCCGAACGAGGAATATCCTGTCCCGAAATCGTCAATCAGCAGCTTCAGGCCCATCTTGCGGAATCGTCCCAGGAGGTCCAGCACCTCATGGGTATTGTTCATGAACATGCTCTCGGTAATCTCGATTTCCACAAAAGCCGGATCCACCTGATACCGATTCAGCAGTCCCTGCAGGTAGTCCGCATAGCCGGTGTCGTGCATCTGTCCGGTGGAGTAGTTGATGGAAACCGGGTACAGAGTCTCTCCCTGCGTCTTCCACTCCGCAATCTGGCAGATGACCTTCTGCGTAATGATGCGCCCTATGACGCCGATCCAGCCGGAACGCTCCGCAACCGGAATGAACCGGCCCGGAGAGATAGTGGAATCCTTCATACGCACGAGCGCTTCAAACCCGCACAGTCTGCCGGTATGAAGGTCAACCTGCGGCTGATAAACCATGTAGAAGCCGTCATTCTGTACAGCGTCCACAATCCGGTTGCGCAGGGAATTCTGCTCCTCCACGCTGCCGCGCATCGCGTCATCGAACCAGAAGTGCGTATTCTTGCCCGAGACCTTGGCCTGATTCATGGCAAGGTCGGCGTCAATGATCTTCTGCGCGAAGCGCTCCTCCTTCCTGCCATTGACGAAGCCGAAGCTGACCGTGGGAAGAACCCTGTCGCTGCCGATCGTCACAGGCTCCCGGAAGACATCAAACAGCGCCTGCTGCTCCCTGCAGCCCTCATCGAGTCCATGCTCCGGCTGAAGGACCAGGAATTCATCCCCTCCATACCGCGCACAGAACCAGCCGTATTCCTTCGCCTTCTCAAGAAGCCGCTGGGAAATTATAACGAGAACCCTGTCGCCGTTGGCATGGCCGTAAACCTCGTTGATTTCCTTGAAATTGTCAATGTCCGCCATGCAGATGCAATAGCCTTTTCCGGATTCCACAGCCCTGCTTCCGAGCGGGATCGCGCTCTGCCGGTTGATGAGACTTGTCAGGGCGTCATGCTCCACCGTATATCGCAGGATCGTCTCCGATTCCTGCAGCTGTTCCGTCGTTTCCTTGAGTTTTTCCGCGATTGCCTTCTGCTTCCGGTAGCTGCGGTACGCCAGGCACAGCAGCATGCACAATGCCGCAATAATGACCAGGGCAGGAATCAGGACGCTCTCTGCTTCGATGGCCGCTCTGGTGCCGGCATGGTCAGTTTCAGGGCGGGGTGCAAAAAGCGCTGCTGCAGCAAGACTGCCGACCGCCATCAGGATGACACAGACACTCAATATCGCCGCTATCACAGCTGCTGTCAGTTTTACAGGGTGTTTTCTCATGATGCGTTACTGAAGTCCGATTGACCAGACATTGGCATAATACCCATCCACATCCAGACGTCCCAGATCCGAACGGGCTGCAAAATCCTCCACGATTCCATCCCTGGCAGGAAGGTTCATCCAGGGCTCAATCGCAACATAGGGAGCATTTGTTTTCACCGCGTGCCAGATGCCAAGGTAAGGCATACCGGGATAGCTGAGCGTGACAGACCGGCTGCCCCTGTCGCTCCGCAGGGTAACCATGTCGGACATATTGGCAAGCACAATCGCATCCTGGTCGAAGAGGTCATGATGAAGGCGGATCCGTCTCCCGTCCTCCAGCGGATATTCTCTGCGATCGCCGGTGACGAGCACCCGGTCTGACATCCCGATCCTGTCAGGCCTGCATCGGTCGGCAAATTCCAGGTAATAATCCTCAAAGGCCAGTCCCGGCTCGAGCGGCACCCGGAAGCCGGGATGTCCTCCGAGACCGAAATACATGATTTCATCGGAATGATTCTGTACCTCATACGCAATGTCAAGGCTGCTGCCATACAGGGTATAGGTTACCTGGAAATCAAACGAAAAGGGATATTGTTCCCTGGTCTCGTCCGTATCGGAAATTCCGAGCGTCAGGGAATCCGTCTTCTGCTCCACCAGGGAGAAGATCTGCCGTTTTGCAAAACCGTGAATCGGCATCCGGTATGGTTTCCCGTGTACAGTGTACTGCTCATCACATAATCTCCCCGCAAAGGGGAACAGAACCGGTGCATGTTCCTTCCAGTATGCCGGGTCGCCGCTCCAAAGATAATCCACGTCATCCTTTTTCAGGGAAATCAGCTCCGCACCGGCATCACAGATGACCGCCTGTATTGTTTCGTTCTCGATGGTGTACTCCATGGAAGATTCCTGCCCTTCTCAGATTAATTTCCGATCTGCTGTTCCGGTTTTAATTTAGCATTATGCAGTATTTTTCTCAATGGACAGGGATTTTTTTGTCCTCTTTTATTAAGTTTCTATGAACTTTATGATTTAATGTTGTGCATTTTTTGCAAAAGTCCTACAATGAAATTTGTGGATCGGGCAATATGTCCGAACAAATTCAATACAGATCGCCGCAGAGCGAATCACAGGAGGTTACAAAATGGCAAATCGTTTTATTCTGAATGGGGCTTCTTACCACGGTCACGGTGCAATCGGAGTCATTCCGGATCTTGTAAAGAAGAACGGGTGGAAGAAGGTGTTCGTTACCTCTGATCCGGATCTTGTCAAGTTCGGCGTTACTGCAAAGGTAACGGACCTGCTGGATCAGGCAGGCATCGCTTACACCGTATATTCCGGAATCAAGCCCAATCCGACCATTCAGAACGTTCAGGACGGCGTCAAGGCATTCCGCGAGGCTGACGCTGATTCCATCATCGCCATCGGCGGCGGCTCCTCCATGGATACCGCCAAAGCCATCGGTATCATCATCAATAACCCGGAGCACGAGGACGTACGTTCGCTTGAGGGCGAGGTTCCGATGAAGAAGCACGCGGTTCCTACCATTGCGGTTCCCACGACTGCCGGCACTGCTGCCGAGGTTACCATCAATTACGTCATCACCGATGTGGAGAAGGAGAGGAAGTTCGTCTGCGTTGGTCCCGATGATATCCCCGAGACTGCCGTAATCGATCCGGATATGATGTCCTCCATGCCGAAGGGCCTGACCGCCGCAACCGGAATGGATGCCCTGACGCACGCAATCGAGGGCTATACGACAAAGGGTGCCTGGGAACTGTCCGATATGTTCCATCTCGAGGCAATCCGTCTGATTTCGAAGAATCTGCGCGGAGCAGTTGCCAACACGCCTGAAGGACGTGAGGGTATGGCTCTGGGCCAGTATGTCGCAGGTATGGGCTTCTCCAACGTAGGCCTTGGTATTGATCACGCTATGGCTCACACACTGTCCGCTCATTACGATATGCCTCACGGTGTTGCATGCGCAATGCTGCTGCCGATCTCCATGGAGTTCAACCGTGATTATGTCGGTGACCGTCTGCGCGAGGTAGGACGCGCCATGGGCGTTGAGGGAATCGACAGCATGAGTGCCGAGGAAGCCAAGGATGCAGCTATCGCTGCGGTAACGAAGCTCGGCGAGGATGTCGGAATCCCGAAGACGACCGACAAGATCAGGGAAGAGGATCTCGACCAGATCGCTTCCGATGCACTCAAGGATGCCTGCTACCCCGGCAATCCCCGTGAGGCTACGAAGGAGCAGGTAATCGAGCTCTTCCGTAAGATCATGGCTTAATTACAAGTGAGCCGGACCGCCCCCTTTCGAAAGAGGGCGGTCCGGCATCCTCTGAAATTTCGGCAATCCAGAAACTCCCGTCAGGAACCGCTGCCGCAGGGCAGCCGGTCACCGGCGGGAGTTTTAAGTCTTAGGTTTTCCCCGGAATCAGGGAGAACTTCTGATAGAAGGGGCAGACCGGACCAGAATGTTTTATCCCGGAATTTCCAGGATCACGGCTTCTCCGGTGACCGCCATTTCTCCCATATTGATTTCGACCGGGGAGCCGTCAATCAGATTCGTATAAATGCCGTTCGGAACAGGCTTCCCTTCGATCCGGTCCATGCTCAGCACGGACGATTCCCCGCGCAGGGAAAACACACCCAGCATCCGGTGCAGCCCCGATCCATCCTCCGCTCCCTCTACCGGGCTATATCGTTTCGGAGTGTGGACAGCGGCACACACGTCATGCGCAAGTGCGGTGACCCGATACGTACTGTCCGTGAACTCCGGGCGGTGACGGATGTCCGAAAGCCTTCTCATCAGTACAGAGATATCTGTTCCCTCCCAGCTCACCGTGTCCCTGTCAAAAAGAGAGGGCGTATGTGCGGCAGAGCGCTCCTGCCCCGCGTAAACAAGCGTCGTTCCCTTCTGGAAGTAGCAGAATGCTGTCCAGTTGCGGCGGGCGCGTTCATCCGGAAGGAGAAAAGCCGCCCGCAGACGGTCATGGTTCTCAAGGAATCTTGCTTTGCCATAATTGTCAGGATACATTCCCTCCTGCCGGTTCACAGCAGCGGCATAGTCGGCAAGCGGAACCTTCCCTGTCAGGACTCCGTTCATGAGCCCGTAAATATCGTAGTCATAGCACAGATCAAATGCCTGGTAGAGCTCCGCATCTGACGAACAGGCAATGCCTCGTGACCGGTTGCAGACCACGAATTCCGGTTCAACCGATTCTGCCAGCCAGATCGCACCCGGACGGACCTGTTCGATTTTCTCCCTCGCTTCCAGCCAGAACGGGAGAGGAACCATCGCCGCCACGTCGCAGCGGAATCCGTCCACAAAGCGGGCCCACATCTGCAGGGTTTCGATCTGGTAGTCCCACAGACCTCTCCAGTCGCGGTTTGTCTCAGGGCTGTAGTCGAGGTCTATAACGTCCCACCAGTCGCCGGTCTTGTTGCCGAAGGATCCGTCCGCCTTGTGGAAAAACCATTCCGGGTGGGCAGAGGCAAGCACAGAATCGGGAGAGGTGTGATTATATACCACATCGATGATGACCTTCATTCCATGCTCATGAATGGCATGACACAGACGAATGAAATCCTCCATGTGGCCATATTCCGGATTCACTGCGCGGTAATCCCGGATCGCATAGGGCGATCCCAGGCTTCCCTTCCTGTGTTTCTCCCCAACCGGGTGGATCGGCATCAGCCAGATGATATCGGTTCCCAGCTCCCTGATCCGGTCAAGATCCTCCTCCACCTTCCGAAATGTGCCCTCCTGTGAATAATTGCGGACGAAAACGGAATAAATCACCTGATTGCGCAGGGACTTCGAAGTATCAGCTGCCATATTTTTATGCTTCCTTTCTTTTTTCTTCCGTCGGAAGGTTAAGGTTCAGGATTCCCGGAACCCGTAATTTTCCGACTGCGGCCAGTCCTGCCGGTGCTGCTCCCAGTACTGATTCAGGAAATCTGCAATTTTCAGGAAGGCTTCCTCTGTAAAATCAAACTCCGTATGATGAATCTGGTCCGCCGGGGTCTTGTTGTAGGCCAATGGTTCCTTCCAGATGGAAACCACCAGCTTTCCGTTCTTTCGCTCTTCCGGGGGATCATAACGGACATTCTTCAGCGGCTCCCGTGCAATCCGATAGCGCATTCCCCTGTAGCTTCCGTAATAGGCTTCGCCGTATTCATAATGTGTGAAGGGAAACAGATCATGCTGAAGGATCGGCATTTATCAGACTCCTTTGTGCAGCACCGTTTCCGGTGTCATCCGGCGTTTAGTCAGGGTCTCGCGCGTGCTGCAGATCTTGTCCGCAAGCGTGATGATCCATGCCTCTTTCGACGACGGCATATGGAACAGGGTAAGCGGCCACATATGGGTTTCGATACAGCCGCGTTCCCGCTTCGTCAGATGGAAATCACGGTCCGCGTTGCCCGCCGCAATGCCAGGATGATGATACCCGTGCAGGTGATCACCCCGTGTATGCCAGTCGTACAGGAAATAATCGTGCAGGAAGGCAGCCCGCAGCAGTTCCCCGACATGCGCGTGCAGATGAAGCCGCAGATTCAGTTCATAGGAGGTTCTGGCCACCGCAAGGCAGTGGTCATAGGTTGTTACCCGCCCATGCTGAATATACTGCCGCATACGGAGAACCCTCGGGTCACCCGCAAGCGGCGCCATCAGATGATTAAATTCTTCCTGCTCCTCAACCGTCATCATGAAATGTCCGTTTCCGCAGTCATCCGGCTCGTAAACGCGAGCCTGCAGTTTCATCCCCTGCGGTTAACCTCGCGGTCCTCGGGTGTTATGAGCTTCCGGCCGATTCCCTTCATGTAATCGCGGAATTTGCCCGCCATCACCCTTGTTCCCTCGCTGCGGAAGCCGCGGATCGTGGACAGGTGATAGCGTTCCCGGTAGGTCAGCTCCTCCGCGTAGACCTTCATCTTGGCCTGCAGTTCCATCTCAGCAAGATTTGCCTGAACCCTGGCGCTGTCAATGCCCTGCCTTGCTGCCTGTCCTACCGCCGCCGGTCCCTCCTTCAGAAGCTGGACACCGGCTTTCGTCCGGTCAACGCCGGCCTGCATCTTCTCATTAAAGCTCTGCTGTGCCTTTTCCATACGTGAGACCAGCTTGATCAGGGTATCGACCGTGATGGCCAGATCCGCGCCCATGAGAAAAACAAAAGCCAGCGATAGAATTTCATTGCGGACCGGATGCCCCTCCAGATGGAGCGTGTTCAGCCACGGCAGGATGTACCGGACAATGACAACCCCGGCCACGCCGAAGCCCAGCGTCGCGGGCAGGCAGATCCGTCCCTGGATATTCAGCGGAATATTGCTGTAATCCCACCAGACCGCATGGAAAAATTTTTCCAGGACCCAGGACGTTGCGAATTCCAGTACCGCACTGCCCGCACAGCTGATGAGGAACACCTGGTACAGGGGCGTGTCTGCCGAAAACGTCGGCAGTAAGCCGAAAATCACCACCGCCGCAACGGCTCCCGCCCCGTAAATCGGGCAGATGGGGCCGAAGAGGAATCCCCGGTTCTGCCACCTGCCGGTACGAAACGTGCAGTAGGTGCATTCATAAACCCAGCCGACAAATGAGAAAGCGAAAAACTCGACAACATACTGGGCAATCAGTCCCGCCGTCTGCATATCAGGCCAGCTCCTCGTCCAGAAGCCTGCGGATGCCCTCCGCTGCCAGCTTCTCATCCGGCCCCTCGATCACAACATGCAGGGTATCCCCCTTTCCTGCCTTCAGCGCCAGCATCCCCATCAGGGATCTGGCATTTAGGGAGATATCCTCATGACCGATCATGACGGAGCTGACATACCGCTCCGCCTCCCGCGAGATATCCGCCGCGGAATTCGCATCCAGACCTTCTTTTTCCCGGATTATAATATCAAAAGTCACCATTTCCGGAAGCCTCCGTTTCCAGATTATACAGTTTACTGCTCATCCCTGTGTCTGCCCGTCAGCATCAGGGACAGAACCCGCGAAGCACTGCGTTCAAGTGACGCCGCATCCAGCTGCAGGTCACCTACTGCCAGCAGCGCATCCCGGATTTCGTCAATATCCGACATGGTACCCGGCATCACAAGATCATTGCCTGCGGCAATGCATTTGGCTGCGGACGACCCTCCCATGTGATTCGTGGTCGTCCAGTCTGTCATCACAACTCCGTCAAAGCCCCATTCCGAGCGGAGCACGCGCGTGCACAGGTCGCTGCTGTTGGCAGTGTGGACACCGTTGATCTTGTTATACGACGTCATGATGCAGTGCGGGAAGGCTGTCTTCACCGCAATTTCGAACCCCTTCAGATAAATTTCCCGCAGCGTCCTCTCCGAGACGACCGAGTCCGCACTGCGGCGGTTCTCCTCCTGATTGTTGCAGGCAAAATGCTTGATTGCGACAGATCTCCAGGGCTTCTCCTGCACTCCGCGGGTTATGGCGGCTGCCATCAGGCCGGACAGGAGCGGATCCTCGGAATAATATTCAAAGTTTCGTCCGCACAGCGGATTCCTGTGGATGTTCATACCCGGAGCGAGCCAGATCCCGATTCCGAATTCATCCATCTCCGTACCGATTCTGCGGCCGGCCTGTGTCATAAGATCCGTGTCCCAGGTCTGCGCAAGGAGTGTCCCAACCGGAAGCGCAGTGGCAAACTGGTAATGCAGCTCATCTGTGCGGTGTGGAAACGTATCGCCGAACAGCCGGTTCTCCAGCTCCTGCACCCGGGTCAGCGGCTCGATGTCCTCCGTATCCGGATTCACTTCGTAGCACTGGCGAAGTCGCAGCCCCGCAGGTCCATCGGCCATGATGACCGGCGGGATACCGATCGCCGCAAGAAGATTTGTCGTCTCTCCTCCCGCACCGGGAACATGACGGCCGGCACTTCCGACCATGGCAGGATCCGTCTGCGGCTCCCCGCAGACGAGATGAACCTTCTGGGTATTCGTGAGCTTATTGAGGATAACCGCCGCTTCCTTCTCCTGATTCTGGGCGTGGAAGGCGTGATAACCGGTGAACGACAGGCCGTCAATCGGCAGGAACGCAGCGCCGTCCTCTTTCGCCTTGTCCAGGTAATACTGTCTGCGGCGCTGCGCATTGTCATCATCCGGCATCAGCTCCCTGAGCGCGTCCTGCAGCGGACAGACCGGGGTCAGCTTCTGCAGCCATTCCGTTGCACGCAGCTGCAGTACAGCCGCTGTATGCACATGGCGCGAGGAATCGCCTACGAGAATGGAGTAATCCCCGGCATCCAGAAAATACGCGGATCTTCCCGTATGATAACTCGAAAGCAGCGTCAGCGGAAACGTCAGGCTGATCTGCACACTCTCTCCGGCAGGAATGGAGCAGGTCCTTGCAAAGGCAACAAGCCTTCTGTCTTCCTTTCTGCGGATTCCGTCCGGACAGGCTGCATAGACCTGTACCACTTCACTTCCTTCCCTCTTTCCGGTATTCGTGACTGTAGTATCAAGCGTCACCACTCCGTTCGCCGCGCGGCATCCGTTCACCCGGATTTCGAAGCGGGTGTAGGACAGCCCATAGCCGAAGGGATAGCGCGGTTTCATGCCGAAGCGGTCAAAATACCGATAGCCCACGTAGATTCCTTCCTCGTACTTCTCCTGATACACATTGCCGTCATTGCCTGAGAAGGTCGCAGATGTCGGATAGTCCTCGTAATGAACTGCCCAGGTATCCGTGAGGCGCCCGGAAGGATTGACTCTTCCGCTGATCAGGTCCGCAAGCGCATGGCCGCCCTCCTGTCCCGCGAGGGACATCAGAATCAGGCCATTCACCGGAATCCTGTCCAGAAAGGACAGATCCATGACACCGCCCACATTCAGAACGACAATCACATGACGATAGGCAGCGGTGACATCCTGCAGAAGCCTCTCCTCCGTTTCCGAGAGGTAATAATCCCCGCGCACTGCCTTCCGGTCCGCGCCCTCCCCGGAGATACGGCTGATGACAACAATGGCTGCTGCATTCTCCCTGTCTTCCTCCGGAATATCAGCAGCTGTGACCGGTGCGCCCTCCGGCATTTCCATCGGGTGGGACGCGTGCGCGCGGTAAAGGGAATCAAACGTCATTTCCCCGTTCTCACCCATAACAGATGCAAGGCTGAGGATCTGATCCTTCCATTCCTTCTTTGCCTTCTCCATCCGCGTCTCAAAGTCTCTCAGCCAGGCTTCGTCGGTAATGAAATAACCGGCGTCCCGAAGGCCCTGCACAATACTGACCGTATTGCGGTTATTCACGGAGCCGGAGCCCGTTCCGCCCTTTACCGTCCGCAGCGCACCGCCTCCGTACAGTGCAACAGGTGTGTCAGGTGCAAGCGGAAGGATTCCGTCGTTTTCGAGCAGTACCATTCCCTCCGCAGCGGCCTGTCTTGCGAACAGTGCATTGCTGCGCTCCCTCTGCGTAATTTCACGGGATGTTGAACCCGGAAAGTTTTTCATTGAATTCCTCCAGCCGGCAGGGACATCTGCCCTTCCGGCATTACAGTCTTTCATCAAACAGGTACAGACCATGCACCGGTATTCTGGAACGGATGAAATCAGACAGATCCCATCCTGCCGCCGACGCTCCTGTCAGATTGCCGCGGAGCATCTGCTGATGATCGTTTCCCTGCAGGATGCGCAGTGTCCAGGTCCCGCAGTCCTTCTGCGGCTGCCAGGTTTGAGCGGCGCGCCCGTAATTCCAGACATCCAGCATCCGGAATATTTCCTTCACGGCAACGGGCGAAACCGCCGTATCCAGCATGC
The DNA here is from genome assembly GCA_900316855.1 of uncultured Lachnospiraceae bacterium. GTDB lineage: Bacteria > Bacillota > Clostridia > Lachnospirales > Lachnospiraceae > CAG-791. The sequence continues at coordinate 20,146 of ONEK01000011.1, forward strand.
GGCCGATTCCTCCGCGCCTATGGCCTTTATTCCAGGTATAGGAGCGAAGCGATACCTCCCCCTGCCTTGTGATGACCAGCTTCTGCCGCACCTCATCCTCCGGAAGAAATTCTGCGCCCGGATACTCCCTGTCACATTCAAGGGACACTGCCCTTGCACCCTCCACGGAGGTGTTTTCCGCAATTTCCGGTGCCAGATCCTGTTCGAAGCGGTCCATCAGCTCTTCTATGGAACCCTTCTGCGGCTGTTGTCTGCCGCGGGTAAATGCAAATATATCCGTCTTCATGTGTTCTGTCCCGACTTTCCGGGACCCCCGGAGGGCTTGCCGCCTTCAAACGTAAAGTCATACTGCGGGTCACGCAGACTGGCCGGGAATTCCCGGATCAGCCGGACCGCGACAGGCACCGCTTCCGTCATCAGCTGCTGCAGGAAGGCATCGCTCTCCGCACAGTCCGGATCCGCGTGATCCGCAATGATATGGCCCCGCAAAGACTCGTACTGTCCGATCATCTTCAGCCCGAGGTAAAGGGCATGGCGCTTCCGGTTCCCGGGGCAGTACAGGATATGATGGAAGAACGCAAAACGGCGGATCGTCTGCGTCAGGATTTTCCGGTTTTCCCTCGTATAGAAATGCGCCGTGACCTCACCGGCGCGATCGGACGGATGGAAGGAGCGGACGAGGTCCTCCTTCACAGGATCCCTTCCCCGGGCCTCAATCAGGCTGCGGTCGAAGTCGCCTTCTATGACCGCGTGAGGGACTCCGTGCAGCTTCCCGTACTCATTGATATAGCCATGACACATCGAATCCAGAACGAAATGGCACACCACCCCATCCAGATAGGCAAGGCCCGCTGCCCGGGTCTCTCCCTCCTGCTGCCGCAGAGCATCCGCTGCCTCTGTGAAAAACTCCCTGCCTGTCAGCTGATGCAGACGGTTTCCCTCTTCCGACACCGGGTTCCTCTTCAGCGGATTGTAGTAAAACAGCAGGTCCGGCCCCTGCAGGCCGATCTCAAACAGGTCCTGTTCGGGCAGAAGCCTGTTTTGGATCTCCTCCGGGAGCTGCCCGCGGACCAGAGCTCCGAAATATCCATGTGCGTAGGTTGACGGCATGCAGTTTCCCTCCGGTCTGTCCCTTCTATTGTACACTATCGCGGCGCTTCCATCCCGCATGCTTTTCAGGTTCGCTGTCTGCAGCCGACTATACAAAATCCCGGCAGGACTTTCATCCTGCCGGGCATTATTCCGATGGTTTTCATTCAGCTGTTCACAGCGCGGTGAATTGTGTCACGGACAGCGCCGGGCCCTGCCAGCTCCTGTGCGAAATAAGCAATCACCTGATCCGCGAGTCCGACCTCTTCCAGATCGACACCGAAAATCTGCACATTCCTTAACAGAGGCAGCACCTTTGCACGGATCTCTTCCTGAGGCGGCACCGTACCGGGCCTGAAGCTGCTGACGTATGTCCTCGCTGTCTCAAGGAGCGGATCCGGAGATGGCTCGAACGTCCTGCCCGCATCATCCACCGCCATGAGGTAGCGGAGCCACCCTGCCTGCACCAGCGGAATCATGTGCAGATCCTTTACCTCCAGCTTCGGATCCGCGGCGTAGGATTTAATCGTCTCTCCGTACCGGATGGCGAGCTTCTGGGAGGTATCGGTGGCAATCCTCTGCGGCGTATCAGGCATAAACGGATTCGGTACACGCACCTGCAGAACCGTATCGATAAACTCCTTCGGATCCAGTACACCGGGATTTACAACAACCGGAAGACCCTCCCGGTATCCCAGCCGGTTCACCAGTGCTGTCAGATCCTCGTCCTTCATTTCCGCCGAGATCTTTGTGTAGCCGAGAAGACATCCGTAAACCGCAAGCGCGGTATGCAGGGGGTTCAGGCACGTCGTCACCTTCATCCGCTCCACCTTATTCACGGTTTCGCGGTCTGTGAAAATGACCCCGGCCTTCTCCAGCGAAGGCCTTCCATTCGGGAAGCTGTCCTCAATGACCAGATATTCCGTTTCCTCAGAATTGACGAAGGGGGCAACCCAGGTCTTTTTCGATGTCACAACGGGATCAAGATCCTCAAGCCCGTCTTTTCTCAGAATCTCTTCCACGGAAGGATCCGGACGGGGTGTGATCTTATCAATCATGGACCAGGGGAATGAAACCTCCTCCGGATTCTTCAGGTATTCCGAAAAGGCCGGCTCTGCCTTTCCGTTCTGAATCCAGTGATCCGCGTAGGCCATGACCGCATTGAACAGCTTCTCCCCGTTGTGGGAACAGTTATCCGTCGAAACCATGGCGACCGGTCTGCGGCCTGCAAGGTATCTCTCATAAAGGAGTGCCGCAACCTTGCCGATATAGCTCTGCGGCTGCTGCGGACCTGCCGCAAAGTCAGCCGTTACCGCAGGCAGCTCCTCACCCTTCCCGTTCACAAGACTGTAGCCCTTCTCCGTCACGGTGAACGTACACAGCTGCAGGGAATCCGAGCGGAAGATTTCCTTCAGCCGCGAAAACTCCTTTTCATTTCCGGAATCCAGTATTGTGGACTCCCCGATGGAGCCGATGACGGATTTCTGAACACTGCCGTCCGCCTTCAGCGTCACAAGGACTGACAGGTCATCGTGCGGCCTGTACTGTTTTTCAATAATTTCGTAGTCAAATCCTTCACAGACGGTAATTCCCGTTTCCGCGTCCCCGGACTCCAGAAGATGCTGTGCCAGATTCGCCTGAAAGGCACGGAAAATATTGCCCGCCCCGAAGTGTACCCATACCGGGTGCTCCCTTGTTGCCCGGACCATGGCGGCACGGTCGTACTGCGGCAGGTGATAGCCTTTCCGGGTCCATTCCTCTTTGTTTTTAATTCCTTCCTCTGAAAGTCTCATAACATATCCCCACTTTTTCAGCAGGCACTCTTGTGTGCCTTGTCGATCGCTTCCCACAGGCCGCAGATATAAGCGGCTCCGAGCGCCCTGTCATAAAGACCATAGCCCGGCATGGCAACCTCATCCCAGATCATACGTCCGTGATCCGGCCGGATCGGTCCCGTAAAGCCGGTCTCATAAAGCGCCCTGACAATTTCATACATATCAAACGTACCGTCTGAAGACAGATGCGCCGCCTCCTCGAAATTCGTCGGGCTGTTGAACTTCAGGTTGCGGACATGGGCAAAGTGAATGCGGCCGGGAATGGAACGGATGATGCCCGGGAGGTCATTTTTCAGGTTCGTGCCAAGGGAACCTGTGCAGAGCGTAATGCCGTTGTGCGGATTATCCACTTCCTTCAGCATCCTCTCAATGTTTTCCCTGCAGGTGATGATGCGGGGAAGTCCGAAGACGCTCCACGCAGGATCATCCGGATGTATGGCCATATTGATGTTGTACTGATCACAGACCGGCATGATGGCCTTCAGGAAATAAACCAGGTTCCGGAACAGCTGCTCAGCATCAATATCCTGATAGAGGCCGAACAGCTCTTTGATATGCGCCATCCGTTCCGGTTCCCAGCCCGGCATGACGGAGCCGTTCATATCCCCCTTAATGGAATCAAACATCTTCTCCGGGTCAATTGCATCAACTGCTTCCTGCGTGTAGGCCAGCACTGTCGAGCCGTCCGGCCTCCTCCGCGCCAGCTCTGTCCTGGTCCAGTCGAACACCGGCATGAAGTTGTAGCACACCATGTGGATGCCTTCCCTGCCCAGGTTCTCCAGGGATTTAATGTAGTTGTCGATATCCCTGTCGCGGTCCGCGGAGCCTGTTTTGATTGCGTCCGATACGTTCACAGACTCGATCCCGGAGATATGAAGCCCTGCTGCCTCAACCTCCTCCTTCAGTGCGTGAATCTCCTCCTGCGGCCACAGTTCGCCCGGCTGCTTGTCATACAGCATCGTGATGACGCCCGTGACATAAGCCGTCTGCCGGATCTGTTTCAGGGTAACGGTATCAAACTTCGATCCGTACCAGCGCATTGTCATTTCCATGGAATGTAACTCCTTTCTTTATTTGTATTGTACGTTTATCTTTTTGACCCGGCGGACATATTTAACGCCTTCTGACAAGGACTGCGCCCGCCTTCACTGCACCCCTAGCGCTTCAATTCTGTGGATGAATTCCATATAGCCGCCGCAGTACTGTTCATACAGGGGCCGCACCGCGTCTTTGAATTTCTGTTTTTCCTCATCGGAAAGGCTGATTTCCCGGCACCCCTCGTCAAGGACCTTCTGTCGGGAGCTCTCTTCCGTCTCCTGCCACAGCTCTCTCTCAAGCACGGCAGATTCCTGCGCGCATTCCCGGATCATCTGCCGGTCCTGTGCGCTCAGCTGCTGCATGGTCTGCTCCGATGCCAGCTGCAGCTCCGGTGTCCGGCTGTGTTCATCCGCCAGAAAATACGGTGCTACCTTGTAGTGATCCATCGCCTCATAGGAGGACCAGTTATTCTCCGCTCCGTCAACCGTGCCGGTCTGCAGAGCATCATAAACATCCTCGTAATTGATCGGTACTGCCCCGGCCCCGAGTTCCTCGACCAGATCCTCCATCAGGGAGGACGGCTGTACGCGGATTTTCAGTCCCTTCATGCCTTTGATACTGCTGACCGGCTTCCGGGTATAAAAGCTGCGCACACCGGCATCATACCAGGCAAGCGGAACAAGCCCCGACCCTGTGAAGCTGTTCATAACCTCCTGTCCGATTTCCCCGTCCAGTACCTTCCACATGTGACCCGGGCTCTGGTACAGATAGGGCATCATGAGAACTATGGTTTCTTCGCTGTAGTCCGTGATCGCGGCAAGGGAGGCGCGCACAAAATCAATCCCGCCGTACTGTACCTGCTGCACGGCGGAAGCCTCGTCTCCCAGCTGCGCATTGGCGTAAACGCGGACACGGATCCTGCCCTGTGACTTTTCATTCACGAGCCGTGCAAACTCCCGCGCTCCCTGTGTGGTCGGATAATCCTCGTTCTGGTTCTCCGCATAGGTAAAGATATAGTCCGGTGTGACATTCTCATACCCTTCCGCAACCGGAGCGATCGCATCCTCCTCCATCAGCACGGCAACGGTTCCGGGCTTCGAACCGCAGGCGTCAAGGAACACCAGACTCCCGAGAAGGGCGATGAGTATTGTGATCATATAGCTTTTCCGGATCAGCTGCTTCACCTTTACTTCCTGTTCGTCCCGGCATTCCGGTCCGCATATTTCGAGTACTGCTGAATCTGTTCTGTCAGCGCGTTATACAGCTCGTCCTTCCCGCTTCCGAGAATCCGGTTTGTCAGAAGGTAGGCGTGCATTCCGTCCGGAATAACGAGCAGCATTGATCTGCGTTTCTTTACGGAATAGAAATCCCTCCACCTGATATGCTGGGAGTGTTTATACACATGGATCTTCATCCCGTCCTCATCAAATGTGAGTGTCGTATCCACGCGGATGGAAACCGCGTCCCTGATCGAAGCGAAATACGAAAACAGCGGCTGGAAGACGGGGAATATCAGCAGCATAACCACCATGATCAGGTGGCCGAGCCAGTTCGTTCCGGTCCACTTCGCCGCAATGAGCACAATGATGGCAACCGTGAAAATCACATTCACCAGTGCCCTGGGACTGCTGTAGATATTGCCCATCCGATACAGGAAGTAATCACCGGGTGTGTTGCGAAAGGTATATTCGTACTTTTTCATCAGTTCTCCTTCCTGTGATTCATTATAACAGGCCGGCGGAAAAAAATACGGCAGGCTCCTTTCGGAACCTGCCGTAAGTCAGCCTTTTCGGAGCTTTTGATGCTTTGTCTTTTACAGTCCTCCCGTATAGCCGAACGCCCACGGAATGCACAGGCTGATGGCCGGGATAAACGTTACCAAGAGAAGGGCTACGATCATGAAGAAATAGAAAGGAAGCACGGCCTTAACCACCTTCTCCATCGGCTCGTGTGCAATGGCTGATCCGATAAACAGAACGGATCCGACCGGAGGCGTCAGCAGACCGATGCCGCAGTTCAGGACGATGATGATACCGAACTGAACGGGGTCAATACCGATCGAGGTTGCAATCGGCAGCAGGATCGGCGTGGCGATCAGGATGATCGGCGCCATATCCATGATCATGCCAAGGAGCAGCAGGATCAGGTTAATCAGGATTGCGATCACATAAGGATTCGAGGATACGCCCTCGATTACCTTTGCGAACAGGTCCGGCACGTGCAGCATGGTCAGGCAGTAGCCGAACAGGCTCGACGTCGAAATCAGGATCAGGACGATACTCAGGGTGTCGATACAGCTGTCAATGGAGTACCATACGTCCTTCCAGGTCATTCCCTTGTATACATAGACGGAAACGATCAGGGAATAGATAACTGCAATGGCAGCGGACTCCGTAGCCGTGAATACACCGGCTACGACGCCGACCACAACGATCAGCATGGCTGCCAGGGCCCAGATGGAATCCACGAGGTCCTTGCCCAGTCTCTTCAGCGAGAACTTATCACCCTTCGGATACTTCTTGATCTTGGAGATGACGTAGGAGCCGATCATCAACGATACCGCAAGGACCGCGCCCGGCAGATATCCTGCCAGGAACAGGGAACCTACGGAGATACCGCCTGCCGTCGTCGCATAGATAACCATGTTGTGGGACGGGGGAACCAGCATACCCTCTACCGAGGATGCAATGGTTACGGCTGTCGAGAAATCCGTATCGTAGCCGCGGTCCACCATCATCGGGATCTCAATGGAACCAAGCGATGCGGTATCGGCGGAAGCGGAGCCGGAAATTCCTCCGAAGAAGTAGGAGGCCAGAATGTTCACCATGGCAAGACCACCCGTCATCCAGCCGACACAGGAATCCGCGAGCTGCAGGAGCTTCTCGGAAATACCGCCGGAGCCCATCAGCACACCCATGGTGATGAAGAAAGGAACCGCCATCAGGGAGAAGGAAGAAATACCCTTTACCATCTGAAGGCACATCGTGGTGAGCGGAAGTCCCTGATAAGCCAGACACAGGAGCGAAGAAATCGCAACGGAATAAGCGATCGGGAACCGCAGGAACACCATCAGCAGGAAGCTGACCAGAAGAATCGCAATTGCAGGAGCATTAATCGTCATTTCTCAGTTACCTCCTTCAATGCATTCTCACCCGTCTCGGCGGGCAGTTCTTCGATGTTCTCGTTCGACATGCCGGTCGTGATGCGGTATCCGAAGACTGCAGCCAGATCAATAAAGATCCGCTCCACCTCGAAGAAGATCATGGCAATACCGGCAACCGGAATCGGCAGATACTTCCATACGGAAGAAACACTGGGCATGGAGGTGTACTTCGCCTTCATACCGATCGTGAACGCATACTTAAAGCCGTAGATGATCATGATGACAGCGAGGATGAACACAACCGCGTCACAGATGACGTCACTGATGTGAACCACCTTCGGCGGCAGATACCGGTCAAACGATGTCATGCGGATATGTGCGTTGCGGCGGATAGCAAGAGCCGCGGACAGAACCGCCATGTAGGACATCAGCGTCAGGATGACCTCCTCGCCCCAGTTCGGAGCAGGGAAGACGGTGATGTACCGGCACAGAACCATCCAGGTTGTGATGCAAAGATCCGCGATCAGCAGGATCTTGCAGATCTGGAGGAATATTTTGTAAATGACATCGTAGATGGGTTTTAATTTATGTACTTTGCGGAAAAACTCAAGCATGAAATGAAACCCTCCCGTAAAATTCGTGCCGGACGACGTACCTTCACAGGCCGTCATCCGGCACGTTGTTACTGTGTCTTAGTATCCAACGGATTATTTCGCCAGATCGAGGATCTTCTGATACAGGTCAGCAAGGTCGCCGGCTGCGTACTCATCAGCGATGGGCTTGCAGGCTGCCTGCCATGCACTCTTATCGGAAATCTCGATGACGTTGATGCCCTGGGACTTCAGAGTGTCGAGAGCTTCCTGCTCCTTCTCATCCGATACTTCGTGGCAGTAATCAGATGCAATCTTGCCTGCGTCCATGATTACCTGCTGCTGGTTCTCAGTGAGCTTGCCCCATGCCGCGTCGGAGATGATGGTCTCCATAGCGCCCAGTGTATGCTCATCCAGAGTGAGGTTAGGACCAACCTCCTGGAAGGAGTTGGACAGATAGTTCGCTACCGGCTGCTCAGCTCCATCGATGGTACCGTTCTGCAGAGAGGAGTAAACCTCGGACATGGAAACAGGAGAAGGTGTAGCGCCAAGGTTCTCAACCATCTTGGTCATGATCGGGTCATTGGAGACACGGATCTTCATACCCTTCATGTCATCAGGGGAGCTGACGGGCTTATCCTTTGCGGTAAAGAAGGAACGGAAGCCCTCCTCGCCGAAGTACAGGCCTCTTACACCCAGGCCCAGCTCAACCGGCTCATTCAGGAACTCAGTGCCGAGATCGCTGTTTGCGAATGCCCAGAAATGCTCCTTGTTCTGGAATGTGTAAGGCAGGGACAGAAGAACGGACTTCTGTGCGCCATAGTTGGAAAGTGCGAATGCGGAAATACGGCAGATATCAACCGTGCCGGTGCCGCCGAGCATACCGTCGAGGATATCAGCCTCAACGCCGAGCACGCCGGAGCCCTGCAGATCTACGGTGATGGAGCCGCCGGACATTGCCTCTACAGCCTCTTTGAACTTGGTGTCCATCGCGCCGCAGATCGTGTTGTCCAGAGGGTTTACCTCGGCCATAGTGAGCGTTACAGCAGGATCCTTGGATGCTGCGTCATTCACCGTGTAGTCGCCGGATGCCGGAGCCTCTTCTGCAGCTGCCTCGGTTGCTGCAGTGGTTGCAGCCTCTGTAGCAGCTTCCGTAGCTGCGGGAGCCGCTGCTTCCGTTGCCGCAGGAGCAGCCTCTTCCTTGCCACCAGACAGACCGCAGCCTGCAAGAAGGCCTGCAAGCATCGCGGTGCTAAGTACTGCACTGATCACTTTTTTCTTCATTTTTTCCTCCCTGTGTTTGCGGGATCCCGGAAGGGATTCCCTGAACTGATACCGCCTTCTGCCGAAGATGCCCTGTATCTTAGGGACCTTCCGGCATTCGGGCTGATCATTGATTACAGTCAGTATTATACGAACCGGCAGGGAGGAGCAAAATAGCAAAATATTCACATCGCGGGTACTTTTTTGTCGGTTTCAGTGCATTTTTCTTTTTATTTCCGGTAGAGTTGTTTTCTGTCCCGTCTTAATTGTGCATGTTGTGATGTTTTTATCGATAAGAATGTGCATTTTGCACAGTATTTTGCCATTCAGATCTTTTTCCCGGCTGCACAGGAGAGCCTGAAAGCTCAGATGAGCTCCTGTCTGACATCCGACGGACTCTTCCCCGTGACCCTTCGGAAAACCTTGGCGAAATAATTCGGGTCAGGGTAACCGACGAAATTCCCGATTTCTCCGATGGAGAACTCCGGGCTGGCAAGAAGTCTTTTCGCCTCCCGGATCCTGTAATCCGTGAGGTATGAGACAAAGCTTTTGCCGAAGTACTGCTTGAACAGCTTGCAGAAATAGGCTTCCGAATATCCCATGGCGGAGGCAATATCCGCAACTGCCAGGTCCTGCATGAAATGCTCCTCGATAAACTGCTGCATCCTGGCCTGCTGCGAGGACTGTCCGCTCTTTTCGCTGTCCGTCTCTGTTACAGTCTGAGGGGTGCCTGACAAATGTCCTGCCGTTCTTTCCTCCCGGCCTGCCGCGACTCCCCGGGCAATCCGGAGTGCTTCCTGCACAGCATCCGCAAGCTCCTTATCATCGCAGGGCTTCAGAAGATAATCAAGGGCATGGACTTCAATGGCTTTTTTCGCATAGGTAAATTCATCAAAGGCTGTCAGGAAAATAATGCTGCAGCGGGAATCGGTCTCGCGGATCTTTTCCGCCGCTGCAAGGCCTGTAATGCCCGGCATTGCAATATCCAGAATCATGACGGCAGGGTGCTCCGACGCAAAAAGATCCAGAACCTCCCTTCCGTTCTGCGCTTCCAGGATCCGGATCTCCTCCCCGAAAAGCCTGAGAAGTTTTTTCGTCAGGACCTTTCTTTCAATTACTTCATCATCCGCGATCAGTATCGTCGTACTCATCCTGTATTATTTTCTCATCCTGCGGGAGAACCAGCGTCACCTGCGTGCCGACTCCCTCTTCACTGCTCATCCGGAATTCACCCTTCTCATAAATGGAGTGAATTCTCTTATAGATATTGCCGACACCGATCCCTGCCGGTCCTGCGGTCCCTGCCCGCAGGGAATCCTGCAGCTTGCGGAATTCCCGCTCCGGCATGCCCGCTCCCGTATCCTCGACATCAATCCGGACTGCGCCGCCATCCATGTAAACCGCAACTGACACGACTCCACCCTGTTCCTTCTGCGTCACGCCGTGAATGATGGCATTTTCGACAAGCGGCTGCAGGATGAACACCGGAACCAGGATCGTGTCTGTATTCACGTCCGCGCCCAGAACCGTGCGGTAGCGGAGCCTGTCTCCGAAACGCATCTTCTGCAGATACATGTAGTCCTCGGTCACCTTCAGTTCCTGCGTCAGCGAGATGAACTGCTCCGTTGTGTGCAGGTTGTAACGGAAGATATTAGACAGCGACCGGATCATCCGGTCTGTTGTATCCGCTTCCTCGAGCTCCGCCATGCCAGCGATGGTATTGAGTGTATTAAACAGGAAATGAGGATTGATCTGGCTCTGCAGCAGGTCGAGTCTTGCGGTCTCGAGACGTTTCTCCATATTCACCCGCTCCATCTCTTCCTTATGAAGCTTTTCGGAGAGTCTCTGGTTCTCCTCCAGCGTCGCAATGCTGTCCCTTGTGGATTTCTTCATCCGGTTGAACGTGGATACCAGCTCCCCGAGTTCATCCTCGTTGCTTACCCTGATATCCGGCACATCGATATTGCCTGCTGCCATCTGCCTGGATTCCTCCGCGATGCTGCGGATGGGCGTAACAATGAGACGGGAAAGAATCTGCGTCATTCCGAGCGTGATCACCATCAGGATCATCATCATCAGCAGCAGTATATAGGGCAGGGAATTCAGCAGGGGAACCCGGAGCTCATATTGCGCGGAACCTTCTTCCACCGTGATCTGTGTCAGTGCCTGCAGGTAATTCATCAGGAATTCCTGCCTGTCATAAACCTGGTACAGCTTCCTGACTGCGCCTTCTGCTTCCAGACTTGCGGCGGATGCTTCCTCCCTGGACTGTTCGTAACCCGTGTAGCTGTTGCGGATGCTCCAGGTCCTGGCATAGCGTTCCGGCCCGATCCTGTCGTAATCAAACGGCAGCAGGTCGATGCAGGCGCGGGTGTGTACTGCCGTCTGTCCGAGCCGCGTCTCATTCTCACGCGTGCGGTCCTTCATGTAAGCACGGAACGCAGCCTCCTCGTCCTTCATCGCCTCCTGCGCATTCGAGCAGCGGGAAATATCCGACAGGATCCTGCCAACGCCGTCAAGGGACAATCGGGTCGTATGAATATTAAAGGCTGCGGTCACTATCATGGACAGAACCAGGATCAGGAACAGCAATCCCGTTTTCGTCCCGATAGGGAGCCGCAGCCAGAAATGACGCAGTCGGTTAATCATCTACGAAGTCCGTGCGATAAGGACTGAACGTGTCGATCAGGACACCGGCCTCCAGACAGACACAGCCATGCTCCACGCCATCTGTCTTGCACAGCGTATCGCCCTCCGTGACAATGTGCTTCTCGCCGTCAATGGTGAATTCAAATTTTCCGCTCTTTACATAGGTGATCTGCGTATTGGAATGATGGTGCAGTGCGCCTATGGCGCCTTTTGCAAACGTATTTTCAACCACCATCAGGTCTTCGGAATAGGCCAGAACCCTCTTTACCACGCCCTGTCCGTTATCTTCCGGTTTCACATCCTTATAAAATACCCAGCGCTGTCCCTTCATATTTCTCCTGACTGCCTGCCCCGGCAGGCAGTCCGCGGGCAAAGCCCGCTTCACCTGAGATCTACAGCTTCCTGCTGCCCGGTTTCCCTGAGTCGTCACCGCGGCGTGATTTCCGGATTTTCCGGATTCTTTCGCCGATGATCACGCCCCCGAGGAACGCAAGAATCCACACAAGAATGACAAATATTTTTTCCGCACTCATCCCGTTACAGATTGGCCCTGATCTGGTCAATCAGCTCCTGATACTGTGCGTCGGTCAGCTCCGTCCTGTGGGGATTCATGGCAAATACGCCGCCCCATTCATAATCATCCTTATACTTCGGAACAATATGGACGTGCAGGTGATGCATGGTATCTCCGTACGCCCCGAAATTGATTTTGTCCGGACGGAAGGTTTTGTGAATGCACTCCGCGACACGGTTGATATCTTCGATATACCGGGCGCGTTCCTCCTGCGTCAGCTGTGTGATGTCATCGACATGCTTTTTGCACGCAACAATAACCCGCCCCCTGTGGCTCTGCTCCTTGAACAGAATCAGCTTGGACATCGGCAGCTCACAGATTTTAATGCCAAAGGCTGCCAGCAGTTCTCCCTCTGCACAATACGAACAATTCGGATCAGTCATACGTTCCCCCTTTTCATTGCATCTCTGTTATGTTTTGATTTGTACTTGCGGCCCTTATCATTTCCATTATAACTTGCGTGATCAACGGACTGCAATGCACATTCCTCAATGCCGCATCTTCTGTCCGGCAGCGATTGCTGCCGCATCCGCGTCCCTGCCGTAGCGAAGCGGAATCGCTACCTTTTCGTTAAACCAGGAAATCAGCGGCCCCATGAAAAAAGCTGTGACGAGCGTTCCGACACCTACGGATGCCCCCAGTGCAAAACCGGTCAGCACGCAGATCAGGTCCGTTGCTATCCGGATATATTTGAATTTCCACTTCGGCGCGCGCTCATCAATCGTTATTGCGACAGCATCATACGTGGAAACTCCCAGATCTGCGGTAAAGTACAGCGCCGAGGAGAAGCAGAGTACAACGATTCCTGCGGCAAGGAAAACAGCCCGGACCACGATGCCCGGCTCCTGTCCTGCCAGTCTTCTCAGCACCCATTCGGAAAACTCGGCCACATACCCGATCAGGAACAGATTGATGATCGTACCGATGCCGATCTTTCTGCGGTTGACAAAAAAGATCACGACAAGCATCGCCGCGTTCAGGACTGCATACCAGGTTCCGAAATCCAGCGGCGTAAGATTCCAGGTTCCGTGCGCGAATACCTGAAAAGGATCCAGTCCGAAATCCGCATAGCTGAACAGTCCGACCGCGATGCCGCAGACCGTCACACCAATCAGTGTCATCCATATTCTGCGTCTGAATTCGTGCTGCAATGTTTTGCCCTCATGAAAATTGTTCAGATTTTCGTTCTTTTGTTGTATGTTTTGCACAATAAATATCGACAAATCCGGCTGCTGTTTGACATATTTTTCAGATTTGCTATAATTTTTTCGTAGTGCTGTGAGAGATCCATCAAAATCGGGGAGGATCATTTACATGTTATACCTGCATTCGCTGGACGATGCCAGTGCAGTGTTCCGGGCACTGGGAACCACAACCAGAATCCAGATCATGCAGCTGATCTACGAAAACCCTGCCATGACCATGAATGAACTGGCGAGGGAACTCGGGATTACGAACAGCGCAGTCTCCATGCACGTCGGGAAGCTCCAGGAAGCTGGTCTCGTGACCATAGAGACCACCACAGGAAGACGCGGAATAGCCAAAATTGTCCGCCCCGCCCATAACCGCCTGGTAGTTGATATGTCGCCGGCGCCGGTGAAGATCGACAATTGCTATCAGGATGACATCAAGGTCGGTTATTACACACGGGCGCAAATCCAGCCCGTATGCGGTCTTGCGACTGCGAGCGGCATCATCGGCGAACTCAACGATCCGAAAGTCTTCTCCTACCCGGAACGGTTTGACGCTGATATTCTGTGGCTTCGTTCCGGCAGTATCCGTTATAATCTCCCCAACCGCCTGAAGCCCGGCCAGACTGTCTCGAAGCTTCAGTTTTCATTTGAAATCAGTTCCAAGAGCGCTGTCGGCTTCGGGGAATGCCCGAGCGATATTTATTTTTCACTCAATGACGTGCCGATCGGCAAATGGACCAGCCCGGGTGATTTCGGATTCCGCCGCGGTATCATTTCGCCTCTGTGGTGGCCGTCTGACCTGAATCAGTTCGGCAGACTGCAAAGTGTTGTAGTCGACGAAACAGGTACGTTTACCGACGGAGTACGCAGGATTTCGGATGTCACAATCCACGACCTGCACATCGATTCCAATACTGCCATTAATTTCACATTCACCGTACCGGAGGATTCGGCAAACAGCGGAGGGCTGACCATCTTCGGTGAATCGTTCGGAGACTATTCCCAGAATATCCGCATGCGGATGTATTACGAGGAGTGATCCGCCGGAATTACTGTCCGTCAGCAGCGGCGCCTGCCAGATAATCGATGAACTGCTGCGCCGTACGGCCGGAGAAACCGCCGTGGCTCATCTCCCAGGCATTTGCCTTCCTCTTTAATTCCTCTTCCGAATAAGAAAGCTCCGGATACCTCTTTGCGATCTCCTGAACGATGGTGAAATATTCCTGCGGTGACGGACGGAAATATCCGATCGACAGTCCGAACCGGTCCGCCAGTGAGAGCTTCTCCTGAACTGTATCGTTCCGGTGAATGTCCTCTGCGTCCGCATCTGCCTTGTCCTTCCAGGTCTCTCTCACGAGATGTCTGCGGTTGCTGGTGGCATAAATCAGCACATTCTCAGGCTTGGGCTCAAGTCCGCCCTCAATCACTGCCTTCAGATATTTGTATTCCAGCTCGGATTCCTCAAACGACAGATCATCCATGTAAATAATGAAGCGGTAATTCCGGTTCTTGATTTTGGAGATAATCCGTGACAGATACTGGAACTGATGCTTGTAGATCTCGATCATCCGAAGACCGTCAGCGTAGTACTCATTGAGGATTGCCTTGATGCTTGTGGACTTTCCGGTGCCGGCGTCTCCGTACAGCAGCACGTTATTGGCATGCCTGCCCTTCACAAAGGCTTCTGTGTTATCGACGAGGAGCTTTTTCTGCGGTTCATATCCGATAATATCATCCAGATGAATTTCCGCTGTGTTGGTGATGGGAATCAGGAGCTCCTTCGCGGGATTCTCCGAGAGGCGGAATGCCTTATTCAGACCAAATGTACCGACACCATATTTCCTGTAAAATCCGGTCACAGCATCATACAGCTCCTCCGCCGTATCAGCAGCCTCGATGCTGCTGCTGAGCTCCTGTACCTTCTCGCTGACGGATTTATTGAAGATCTGCTCCTTCTTCTCTATCGCGGTAAAGTTTTCAATGATGGAGAAGCAGCTGATCCCAAGCTGCTGCTCCATATCGGAAAAGTCATAGTCGAACAGTTTCTTGAAAATTTCCAGGTCATTTTTCGCAAACGCATTCACTGAGCCGTCCTGTGCGCCGGTTTTCTCCGAAACCAGGGTAAACGGGGTTTCGGTTGTCGCGAGGAGATAAGCAAGATAGTTATGCCACAGGTTATGGTTGAAGCCATAGGCTGTCGCCAGATCCAGAAGCCGGTGAATTTCGTGCAGAATGTCCTGGATCAGCGCATCCTGATCCTGTGCCCCGCTGTCAAACCTGCGGCAGATTTCGGAGAGCTTCATAAGAATGCTGTCACTGCTGATATTGTTGTAAACGATGAGTTTCGATGTCAGTCGATACATAGAAGGTTCTCCTGTTTCTGAAAAGTCCGGCAGCCTGTGCGTCCCGGCTGTCCCGTTCCGCAGATAAAACAAACGGAAGCCTGAAAAGGCTTCCGTAAGGTTTCCATGTACGAGAGGGGATTCGAACCCCCGACCTTCCGCTTAGGAGGCGGACGCTCTATCCAGCTGAGCTACTCATACAGATTCGCAGATCTCTGCGAAACATTGCTATTGTACTACATTTTGAACTCTTCTCCAACAGGAAAGTTTATTTTTCCCTGAAGCCACAGGTCACCCCGGAACCTGCGCCCTTTCCCGGGTTCTCCATACAGATCCTTTTCATTGATGGCAACTCTGAGCTTCAGATCATTGCAGTCAAGCGTCAGGATATAGATCAGCTCACGGGTAATTTTGTTTCTCGCCTTTTTGCAGTCCCTGATTTCACCCAGCACGGAATACAGCTCACATTCCGCTCCGGTCGGCATGAAATAATTGTCCACGAGTGAAAAGACATCTGATTCCGGAATCAGGGTCACGAGGCTGGAATACTGATCCATCTCATCAAAGCTGAGTTCCCGGACTGCATCCTCATCTCCGCTCCTGGCTGCATTCATAAGGCGCCTTTTGCGCTTCTTGTATTCCGCCTGGTTCTGCCGGTCCTGTGCCGATTTATAAACCGGCATCAGGACAGTTCCTTCAAGACACAGAGCCGAAAGAGATACACTGGTGTTTTCAAGCGGGGCAAAGCTTGTATGAAGATTTTTCAGATATTCAATGCCATTCTGGATGCGGAACATGAGGACCATCCCGAGCCGCAGATCATCCACAATGCCGATGAAGGCATTACCATCCACCTTCTCGTCTACGCTGAGTTCCTCCGTAGATGAAACTGCAGACGGAGTCAGATAGGGGAAGTAATACTCCGGAAAAAACTGATCATCCTCATCAAACTGACCGCACACCTGAATGCCGAAATCATGGCCTGTCTCAATATTATATTGAGCCAGAAGTGTGTTCTCCTCCTCTTCGTTCGAGGTAAAGGCACGATAGGCCGGGTGGTCGGAAATTCCTCTGGCAATCAGGTCGTATATTTCTTTTCTTTTCGGCGGGTCGGTAAAACCAATGGCTCTCAGGTATTTATTCATTCGGCAAGTTTCTCAGGCCCGGGTGAGCTTCTTCTGTTCCTTCTCAACACTGTTGAACTTCGGAGTAAGGACAGAGGCATCTCCCATATATTTGCGCAGCACTTCCGGAATCGTCACCGTTCCGTCAGCCTGCAGGTGATTTTCCAGGAAGGCAACCAGCATTCTGGGGGTCGCAACAACCGTATTGTTCAGCGTATGTGCGAGATATAATTTACCGTCCTCACCTTTCACACGGATTCTCAGGCGCCTCGCCTGCGCGTCACCGAGGTTCGAGCAGGAGCCGACCTCAAAATATTTTTTCTGGCGGGGAGACCATGCCTCGACATCGCAGGACTTCACCTTCAGATCTGCCAGATCTCCGGAGCAGCATTCCAGCTGACGCACCGGAATTTCCATGCTGCGGAACAGTTCTACCGTAAATTTCCACAGCTTCTCATACCAGTCCATAGACTCTTCCGGCCTGCAGACAACAATCATCTCCTGCTTTTCGAACTGGTGTACGCGATATACGCCTCTCTCCTCGATTCCATGCGCACCTTTTTCCTTCCGGAAGCAGGGCGAATAGGATGTAAGCGTCCTGGGAAGGGAAGTCTCGGGAAGAATCTGGTCAATGAAGGAGCCGATCATGGAATGCTCGGAGGTACCGATCAGATAGAGATCCTCTCCCTCGATCTTGTACATCATGGCGTCCATTTCCTCGAACGACATCACGCCATCCACGACAGCGGAGCGGATCATGAAAGGAGGAACACAAAACGTAAATCCCTTGTTGATCATGAAGTCGCGGGCATAGGCGAGTACCGCCTCATGGAGTCTGGCAATATCACCTTTGAGATAGTAAAAGCCATTTCCGGCGACCCTGCCTGCCGCGTCGAAGTCCACCCCGTCGAAGCTGTCCATGATATCCACATGGTAAGGAATCGGATAATCAGGGACAACCGGCTCGCCGAATCTTTGCAGCTCCACATTCTCGGAGTCATCCTTCCCGATTGGAACAGAGGGATCAATGATATTGGGTATTACCATCATGTCCTTTTTGACAATGGCCTTGGCCTCTTCCTCCTGCTTGCGCAGGCTTTCCAGCTCCGTTTTGGCTGCTGCAATTTCCTTTTTGAGCTCATCAGCTTCGTCCTTTTTACCCTGGCTCATCAGTGCACCGATGTTTTTCGAAGCCTTCTTGTTCTGCGCCTGCAGTTCATCGGCGCGGGTCTGTGCCTTCCGGGCGATTTCATCATATCGGATTACTTCATCTACCAGCGGAAGCTTCTGGTCCTGAAACTTTTTGCGGATATTTTCCTTTACAGCTTCCGGATTCTCACGTAAAAACCTGATGTCGATCATTTTAGATTCCTTTCTTCGTAAATGTACTTATAATATGTCATCTCAGGACTTCCCGTATTCCAGCGCCATCTGAAAGGAAGCCTGCTCCTCTTTGCCGAGCTCCACATCCGGTGTTCCCGCAATGACGCGCTTGACGTAGGAATAGCAGCCGTCCGTGCTCTGTACCGTATTGATGATAAAGCCGTCGTTCTTCTCATTCAGCAGGGTAATCGCACTGCTCAGATTTCCTCCCATCTGATGAAAAGCATCATATTTCACAATCCCGACCTTCTGAACGACGCCGACCAGTCTGTGATATATATCCGAGATTGATTGCTGATTCCGGTTGAGCAGCTGCTCCAGTTCCCCGTAGTTGTCCAGATTCTGAACCAGCAGATCCTCCAGGGATTCACCCTCGCTTCCCGCACACAGCCGGTCCAGCCTTTCTTCAAGTCGAAGCCTTGCTGATCGTTCCAGAAAGAATGCAACGATCAGCACAATCAGCAGGATCAGAAGTATCAGGAACAGTATTGCCCAGTCCAGTCCTATTCCTTCCAGTGCCTTTGCCATAAACCACCTCGATCTTCTTTCATCAATAACGAATCCGCTTCATCGGATCAGACGGTCCATCAGTTTGTCCAGATCATCCTGTGAAGCAAATTCTATTTCCAGTTTTCCCCCCGCTTTCTTTCCCGATTTAATGTTCACCTTCATTCCGATGCTGGAATTGATCCGACTGCACACATCCCTGTAAATCAGTTCCAGAGTCTCATCTTGCGCGGCAGGCTCTTTTTTGCTCCGCCCAAGTGAAGCGGCCAGCCTCTCTGTTTCACGAACACTGAGCTTCTGCGAGATAACTCTGCGTGCGAGTTCCATCTGCGGCTCCCGGTCCTCCACTGCAAGCAGTGCCCGTGCGTGTCCCATGGAGAGCTGGTCCTCCATCACCATTTCCTGCACTTCAGGCTGCAGCTTGAGAAGCCGGAGACTGTTTGCAATCGTGGAGCGTTTCTTCGAGACCTGTTTCGCAACCTCGTCCTGTTTCACGTGGAACTCGTCGATCAGTCTCTGGTAGGCTTTGGCTTCTTCAATCGGATTCAGGTCTTCGCGCTGGATATTCTCTATCAGGGAATTCCGTGCTTTCTGCAGATCAGAATCGTACTGCCGGACAATGACCTGAATCTCCTTCAGACCTGCCAGTTTGCAGGCCCTCCACCTCCGCTCTCCTGCGACGATTTCATAGTGGCTGCCTTCGTCTGTTACAATGATGGGCTCCAGCAGTCCGTTCTCGCGAATGGAATCCGCCAGCTCCTGCAGCTTTTCTTCATCAAATTTCGTGCGGGGCTGGTTTCTGTTTGGCTCAACCTTCGTGATCCGGACCGTCCGAAGTGTATCCCCTTCTGCTTCCTGGTCCGCAGCTCCTCCTTCGGAGGAAGCGGCGGTATAGCCTGTCTCCTGAATACCTTCGGACTGGAACTTCTTCTCATCCGGTATCGGGATCAGTGAATCAAGCCCTCTCCCTAGCCCCCTGTGTTTTTTTGCTGCCATGAATTTTGTTCAATCCCCCCTGATCTGTTGTCTCCTCTGCAGGATCAGTGCTTTCCTTCAATAACCTCTTCTGCAAGCTTACGATAGGCCTCTGCCCCGGCACTTTTTGAATCATAAATCGTGATTGGCTGCCCGAAGCTGGGCGCCTCAGCCAGACGAATGTTTCTCGGAACTACAGTCTGATATATACGTTGTGTTACATTCTCACGCACATTCTCAACAACCTGACTTGACAGATTTGTTCGTGAATCATACATGGTAAACACTATTCCTTCTATATCGAGACGATCATTCATGCGCTCCTTTACGAGGTTAATCGTATGAATCAGCTGGCTGAGTCCTTCCAGAGCATAATATTCGCACTGGATCGGCACCAGCACACTGTCTGATGCCACCATTGCATTGATCGTCAGGATGCTGAGCGAAGGCGGACAGTCGATCATTATATAATCATAATCGTCCCTGATATAATCCACGGCTTCCTTCAGGACATTATTCTTGTCTGGCTCATCAAACAGTTCAACCTCGACGCCGGCAAGATTTACATTGGAACAGATCACATCCACTCCCGGCGCAACCTGCTGCCGTATTACTTCCCGGATCACACAGTCCCCTGTGAAAAGCTGGTAGACTGTATTTTCTTCCTTATTTTTGTCGATACCGAAGCCGCTTGAAGTATTTCCCTGCGGATCCATATCGATGACAAGAATTTTCTTTCCCTTTTCCCCCAAAGCCGCCGCAAGATTGATTGTTGTCGTTGTCTTACCAACACCGCCCTTCTGATTTGCGACGGATATTACCTTTCCCATCTGTCCTCCTGACTGCTGCACACAATTGCCTGACCCAGAGGCTGTATGCTGCGCAGAAATCATCATAGCATCTCATGGCGTCAGGGTCAAAAGAATCAGTTACTGTTCCACGTGAAACATTTCAATGCAGAGGATCCCTGGATGGGGTTCCTGCCTTGCGCGGATAAACTTTCGGTGTAGGATGAGTTTTCCCGATTACCAGAAGATCTCTTTCATAAGGAGTTTCCGGCAGTACAAAGTGGTCCTGTTTCAGAATTCTGCCGCCAAGTTTTGGTATGGCGCCTTTCCCGACTGCCAGTTCTTCCTCCACCTTTTCCGCTTTGAATGCAACAAATTTTCCTCCCTGCTTTACAAAAGGAATGCAATACTCCGACAGAGTTGCGATATTGGCGACGGCGCGGGAAACCGCAAAATCGTATTGTTCGCGATGTTTAACGCTTCGGCCAAGCTCTTCAGCACGGGCGTGAATGGTTATCACATTCGTAAGTTTCAGTCCGCCGGCAGTATCGTTAAGGAACTGAATTCTCTTGTTAAGGGAATCCATTAAAGTTACGCGAAGCTGTGGAAAAGCTATTGCGAGCACCAGCCCCGGCAAACCTGCGCCTGTGCCGACATCTATCAAAGTCTTTCCTGTGATTGCAGGCATACCATTCAGTTCACGGATGAACGACAGGGAATCCAGAAAATGTTTCGTGTAGACGTCTTCTTCTTCCGTGATCGTGGTAAGATTCATCACCTTGTTCCACTCGAGAAGGTTGCAATAATAAAAATGAAGCTGATTCATCTGCTCCGAAGTCAGTTGGAAAGCTTTCCCGGCATTCTTCTGGCAGGGCAGCTGCAGCTCCCGCAGCTGTCTGCTGAATTTTTCTTCAATTGCATTCAAAGCAACACCTCACTGGCGACTGACAGAACCGGACTCCATCTTCTTTTTCTTTTCCAGGTAGATCAGAAGGACTGCAATATCCGCGGGATTTACCCCGGCAATTCTGGATGCCTGTCCAATCGAGGACGGACGAAAATCCATTAATTTCTTTCTGGCTTCCAGCCTGAGACTTTCTACATCGTCGTAATCGATATCAGCCGGAATCTTCCTGTTCTCCAGCTTATTGAACTGTTCGACCTGTTTTCGTTCTCGTTCGATATAACCCTCATATTTAATATCGATCTCGACCTCTTCAGTCACACTTTCCGGCAATGAAAACGGCCCCTCAAAAGCCTGCCGCGTATCTGTACTGTTCCACGTGGAACATTTTTCCGCAGCTTTCACAGAATCAAAGTGTGAAACAGACTCAAGTCCCTTCAGAAGAGGATAAGTGATTTCCGGTCTGCACAGGAGCTCTGCCAGCGACGTCGCAGTCCTGATAGGCGTACTGCCAATGGAAGCCAGATATTCCTGGTTTTCCTTTGCAGCACCGACTTTTGTCGTTTTTAATCTCTTAATTTCATCCCGGATTTTCTGCTGTTTCCAGCAGACATATTCGTACTGCTTTCTCGTGATCAGTCCTACTTCGTAGCCATATTTTCTAAGCCGGAGGTCCGCATTATCCTGACGAAGCAGAAGACGATATTCCGCTCTCGACGTCATCATCCGATAGGGCTCCCGGTTATCCTTGGTTACAAGGTCATCAATCAGAACTCCTATATAGGCTTCTGACCGTTTCAGGATCAATGGCTCCCTGCCGCGAAGTTTCTGTACCGCATTAATTCCAGCGATAAGTCCCTGTGCCGCAGCTTCCTCATAGCCGCTGCTTCCGTTGAACTGACCTGCGCAGAACAGGCCCGAAACCTTTTTCGTTTCCAGAGACAGCTTCAGTTCATTGGCACTGATGCAGTCGTACTCGATTGCATAGGCGTTCTTTACTATACGACAATGTTCGAGGCCCGGAACCGTCCTATACATCTGCTGCTGAACGTCATCCGGCATGGAGGAAGACATTCCGTCCACATACATTTCATTAGTTCCTCTGCCTTCCGGTTCAATAAATACCTGATGACGCGTTTTCTCAGCGAATTTCACAACCTTGTCTTCGATTGAAGGGCAGTAGCGCGGACCTGTTCCCTCAATAATTCCGGCGTAAATAGGAGAGCGATCCAGATTTGCGCGAATGATTTCATGCGTCTTCTCATTTGTGTAGGTGAGATAGCAGGGGACCTGCTCGATCTGTACCGCTGCAGGGTCAGTCGAGTAGGAAAACGGTTCCACAACCTGATCGCCGTGCTGAATGGTCATTTTGGAATAATCCAGAGATCTCCCGTCCATTCTCGCCGGAGTACCGGTTTTGAATCGTCTTGTCGGGATGCCGAGGCTCTCAATGGATTTTTTCAGCCATGTAGATTTTTGCATCCCTGAGGGGCCTGTTTCCGTAATGGTTTCGCCTACCAGACACCGGGCGTTCAGATAAGTGCCCGTGCAGAGTATCACAATTCTGCAGTCGTAGACAGTTCCTGAATACAGGCGCACTCCTATTATTTCCGGACGTCCATCCGGTCCTGTCTGCGTCAGGAGGTCAGTGACCTCTCCCTGCCTGATTTCAAGATGATTCTGGTTCTCGAGGACCTGTCTCATCGATTCAGAGTATCTTGCCTTATCCGCCTGTGCCCGCAGGGAATGTACCGCAGGACCCTTTGACCGGTTCAGCATCTTGGACTGAATAAAGGTCCGGTCAATATTTTTTCCCATCTCACCGCCGAGAGCATCAATCTCGCGGACAAGATGTCCCTTCGAAGACCCCCCGATATGCGGATTACAGGGCATCATTGCTATACTATCCGTGTTCATGGTAAAAATAACCGTATCAAATCCAAGCCGTGCAGCAGCAAGGGCGGCCTCACAGCCGGCATGACCGGCGCCAATGACACATATTTCCGTCTTAATATGAAAAGAATGATCCATAATAAATTAAGAACATATGTTCCTGTCGTATTTCAATTTTAGTGCTGCTAATATGAGGAAACTTACATCCCTGGCTTCCTATACCTTCTCTCAGAGCAAAATTGTAGATGTTTTACAGTTTTTCAGGGAATTCCATCCCTGAAACTGGATATTTTGTCACTTTCCCAGGCAGAATCTGCTGAATATTTCATTCACAAGATCGTCTTCCACCTCTTCCCCGATGATCAGTCCCAGTGATGTATATGCATTTCGCAAGTCGATGGAGAAGAAATCCTCCGGCATTCCCTTCCTGATACTCTGCCTGACCAGTGCAAGCGAATCCCGTGCGTCCTGCGCCAGAGTGCACTGCCGGATATTTGCCAGGAAAACCTCATTGGAATTCTGTATGTCTCCCAGCCGGAACATCCGGCTGATTTCATTTTTCAATTCGCGGATACCCATGCCGGTTTCAAGGGAAATGGAAATTACCGGGCTGCTATCCGGTATGATGTTTCGGACATCCTCTTTCGTAATCCTGCCGGGAAGGTCGGACTTATTCAGCAGTGCAATCGTCTTTTTCCTGGTTCCGAAGGATTTGAGTTTCTCCGCAATGCGGATATCCTCCTCATTCAGTTCCCGCGAGATATCCAGAACAAACAGTATCAGCTGGGCGTGCTCTATTGCCTTCAGCGCGCGCTGTACACCGATTTTCTCCACGGCATCGGCTGTATTGTGAATTCCTGCCGTATCGGTAAGATGCAGCAGAATCTCAGAATCATAATCGTCTCTGATCCGTACGGTTTCCTCCAGCGTGTCGCGGGTGGTGCCGGCAATTTCCGTGACAATAGCGCGTTCCGATCCCGACAGCTCATTCAGCAGGGAAGATTTTCCGGCATTTGGTTTTCCTGCAATGACTGTATCAATTCCCTCCGTCAGAACCCTTCCGCTTTTTGAAAACAGAAGCAGCCTGTCCAGCTCATCAATCATTTCTGTCAGAATGTGATCCAGTTTTGAAGGATAGCCCTCCAGGGAATAATTCTCCGGATCATCCAGAGCAGATTCAATGAACGCTATCTCATAGAGTAACCCGGAACGAAGCTTCTTAACCTTTGCCTCGACAGAACCCTCCAGACAGGCAAGTGAAGTTTTCCTTGCAAATTCATTCTGAGACCTGATCAGATCCATGACAGCCTCTGCCCTGGAGAGATCGATCCTTCCGCCGAGGAAGGCGCGTTTGGTAAATTCTCCTGCCTCGGCAAGCCTGGCTCCCTTACGAAGTACCAGCTCCAGCACCCTGTGTTCAACATAGGAACCGCCATGGGTATTGATCTCAATGGTGTCCTCTGTAGTATAGCTGTGAGGTGAACGCAGGATGCTCACAAGAACCTCGTCCAGCTTTTCATCCTCCGCATCCGGATCAACAATAAATCCATAATGGATGGTAGCAGACTTCCAGCCAGATATGGAAACCGCTTTTCCTTCCTGATTACGGAAGATGTTCCCGGTAATGGAGAAAGCGTCCGGTCCGGACAGACGGACGATTCCGATTCCTGCCTCGGCCGTGGAGGTTGCAATTGCTGCAATCGTATCAGATTGAATTCTGTCAAATGTGAGTGCCAATTTCTGCTCCAGTCTGTTTCTGTGAGGCCAAGATACTGCATAAAGAAAGTGGCTGCAACCCATTATAAAGGTCTGCAGCCACTTTGCCTATCAGTCAGCGGTGGATCATTTCTTCAGCGTGATGACTACTTTTCTGTAGGGATCCTCTCCCTCCGAGTAAGTTGTCACAAAATGATCATTCTGGAGAGCAGAATGAATGATGCGTCTCTCGTAAGGATTCATGGGTTCGAGCGCAACACTCTTTCTGGTTCTCTTCACCTTATAGGCAATATTGCGGGCGAGATTTTCAAGGGTTTTCCTGCGGCGCTCCCGATAGTTTTCCGTATCGGCCTTTACGTGAACATAGCCTTCGATTCCACGGTTTACAACAAGGGAAACAAGATACTGAATGGAATCGAGTGTCTGACCTCTTTTCCCGATGAGAATTCCCATATCATTCCCCTCAAAATCCAGGAGCAGAATATTCTCGTCGGTATCGAAGGAAGCAGTGGTTTCCACCTTCATTCCCATGGCATCAAAAACAGAGGAAATAAATTCAATGGCTTTCTTTTTGAATTTCTCAATCTGCTCTTCTGAATAATGAACCTTGGGCTCCTCATGTTTCTTCTCGTGAGAGGTTTTCACATCCTCACTGTAGGCTCCTGTTCCCAGGAAGGCATCTTCTCCGAGGTTTCTTCTGGGTGCCTTGCAGCTGTATTCGCCGGATCTTCCATATTCACGCTTTCCGGAGCGCGAACTGCGTCCGCTCCGGCTCTTTCCGGTGGAACCGCTCCGGTCTTCCCCTGCAGCGTCTTCTTCAGCACTCTGCTTATGGACCTCACCGAGAACATCTCCGACGACGGCCCTTGCCTGTGCTTCTTCGCCTTCCCTGATTCTGGCTTTGATGACAGCATTCCGGGCATTAAACCCGAGAAAGCCCGCGCTCCCCTGATCCACAACCTCATAGTCCAGCTTGTCACTGGTAATCCCGAACTTCTGGCAGGCAGCAGTAATTGCGTCATCCAGAGTCTTTTCCGAAAATTCGATATATTCCTGTGCCATTTATTACCTCACAAACTCTGCCTTAAGCAGGTATCAGTTTTTATTTACATCATTGAAATCCCGGACCATATTTGCCCTGGATGCGAGAGAACCCTTCTTGTACCTGCCGTTGTCATAATACTTCTTCGCTCTCGCAAGATCCTGCTCCTTCTGCTTCTCGGAGACAGTGCTCTTTTTCGCAGCAGAGTCCAGACTCTTGGTACTCATCTGTGAATACTGCATCATGCGGTCATAGGCAGTAGGCTTGTCACCGCGCTTTTCGGCCTTCTTTCTTGCCTTTTCCTGCTGCTGCTTTACATAGGCATCCATATCCATTTTGTCGATGGATTTGTTGATTGCCACCTGCTGGATAGAGCGGATCACGGAGCCCGCAATCCAGTAAAGTCCCATACCGGAAGGGAGAGTGAAGCAGAACCAGGCTGACATGATCGGCATGATATAATTCATGGTCTTCATGGAGGCGGTCATCTGGTCTGCCGTATCATTTCCGGAATTAGCCTGCGGCTGCGGCATCAGCCATACATTGACCAGCTGTGTTATAGCTGCCAGTGCCGGTACCAGAACTGCCGCAATCAGACCGATGACAGACCCTGCTGCCAATGCCTGCCGGAAGGAATACCAGGGTGAATTGCCGATATTCAGTCCCAGGAAGTTGTTATATTTCTCCAGCAGGTCAAGCGTTCCGTTTCCGGCTGTATTATGAATCAGGTTCGAAAGATCCGGATATTTTGCAACCAGGTTCGCCCAGTCACCGGTTGAGAACCGGTTTAATACATCAATGAAAGTATTCTGTACCGTGTTTCCTACATTATTAATGAAGTTGTCACTTGTGAACTGCTTTGCAAACTGTGCCGCGGCAGAGGTGGACTGAAGATATTCCGATGCACCCTTTGTGGCAATCAGCTTCTCGATCAGACCATTTGACAGAAAAGCGTCCTTTACCTGTGTAACATAGGCAGGCACATTGTAAATAACACGATACAATGCGAACAGAATCGGCATCTGTATGGCAAGCTGAACACAGCTGCCGGTCGGGGAAACGCCGTACTTCTTATAGACCGCCTGCGTTTCCTCGTTCATCTTCATCATGGAATCGTTGTCACGTTTATTTTTGTATTTATTCTGGATCGCCTGCAGCTCCGGCTGCATCTTCTGTGACAGCTTTGAGAATTTCTGCTGCTTCACAGTAAGGGGCATCAGAGCCATATAAATTACAATCGTGAACAGAATGATTGCCAGTCCGATGTTGGGAATTCCAATCAGATTCAGAACATGAAAAATTCCATTCATCAAAAGGCCCAGCAAATCAGCAACCGGACCGATAATGAATGTTGTTGTTCTAGTCAGTATTAACGGATCAGCCAATAGTCTTCCCTCCTTCAGGGAACAGGATCATAGCCCCCATGCGAAAACGGATTACACCTCAGTATCCTCCATAAGGTAAGGAGGCCGCCCTTAAAGGCTCCGTATTTCTCAATTGCCTGCAGCCCGTATTCGGAACAGGTGGGAATATACGGACATTTCGTGGCTTTAAGGGGAGACAGATATTTGCGGTAAAATCTGATAGCGGCAAGCATCCCGTTTCTGATCATAGTGTACTCACCTGTATACAGCTGATGGAATTATGATTCCCGGTAGATTTTTCCGGTTTTCAATAACGAAAGAAGCGCTGTTTCGATCTCATGATAACTCGCACCATTAGCGGATCTGCGCCCTACCACTGCAATATCACACCCATTGTGTGACCGGGGAAGAGGTTCACAGTTCCCCTCATGCAGCCGATAGCTTTCTCTGACCAGTCTGCAGATTCTGTGACGCACAACACTGTTCCCGATCTTTTTGCTGACGGAAATGCCGATTCTGTTGTAATCCAGGTTGTTTTTGCAGATATAAACAACCAGGTACTGATTGGCGCCGCTTCTGCCGGTCCTGTAACACCTGCGAAAGTCTTCGTTTTTCCTGAGAGATTCCATCTGCTGTTATTAAAAAAGCCGCATTGCTGCGGCTTTAAGTTTCCATATCCGGTGAAACAGGATATTAAACTGTTAATTCATGTCTGCCCTTGGCACGTCTGGCTGCCAGAACCTTGCGTCCGCCTGCAGTCTTCATTCTCGCACGGAAGCCATGCACCTTGGAACGCTGTCTTTTCTTAGGCTGAAATGTCATTTTTGCCATTTGAAACACCTCCTTCAGATTTTCGATTGATTCTCCTGCAGAATTCTTATTAACTGGTTTCTGAACAGGAAAAATACTTCCATATTTCAAGTATCATTCAACAGAATCGTCTATAGAACAGCTCTCTCATTATATTAAAATCATCACGGTGCGTCAAGAAAAAAATGTCCTGAATCCCTTATAAAATAAGGTTTTTCCAGATACTACATATTGATTTTGTAAATTTTTTTGCTCAATATTTTGTATCAGAATTTTGTTCACAAATTGAACGGGAACATATTTTCTATCCACATTTTGTGGATAAGATGTGGATAACACAGGGTATTTTTCCTGTTCACGTTACTTTTTTCTCCGATTTCCCATGAAAAAATCGTAAAACAGCGTCTCGTGGATACTGGTAAAATGAGTTATCCACATTTTCACATTTATACATTTTCTCCCCTCTTTGTACACGTTCTGGTTCACGCTGCAGCGGTTTGAAAGAACCTGAAAATTATATTAAGATAAACATACCCGCCGGTAAAAGGCGGGTATCTTCATCTGTAGGAAGGGGTAATTTTTGAAATGGATACAGCAAAACTCCAATCCAGCTGGACAGGAATCAAGGAATCCATCCGGGATGAATACCAGCTGAATGATGTTTCCTACACTACGTGGATCAAGGATCTCAAACTAGGCACAGTTGAGGATCACACAATAAATATATGTATCGCTTCAGACAATTCCCTGATGCTTGGTTATTACAATAAAAAATATAAGGAACCCTTCGAGGCCACACTCTCTGATGTTATGGGAGAGGAATGTCATGTCTGCTTCGTGCTGAATAATGAAACTGCTTCCCCTGAGCATCAGGAGGAAGAAAGACGGGAAGCCATAGCACAGGCTAATTCCGAAAGCGCAAACCTGAACCCGAAATACCGTTTTGATACGTTTGTCGTCGGCAGTAATAACAGGCTTGCACATTCCGCATGCCTTGCCGTTGCCGAATCACCCGGCGAAGTTTATAATCCGCTGTTTCTGTATGGAGGAGCCGGCCTTGGCAAAACGCATCTCATGCACTCCATCGGACACTTTATTCTGGAACAGGATCCGAAGATGAAGGTCCTGTATGTTACCAGTGAACAGTTCACAAATGAAGTAATCGAATCCATTCGTTCCGGTAATGCGACCTCCATGGCCCGCCTCAGGGACAAGTACCGTACCGTGGATGTACTGCTTATTGATGATATTCAGTTTATTATCGGAAAGGAATCCACACAGGAAGAATTCTTCCATACCTTTAATGAACTTCACGCTGCAGGCAAACAGATCGTACTGTCCTCCGACCGTCCTCCCAGGGAAATGGAAACACTCAATGAACGTTTCCGTTCCAGGTTTGAAATGGGCCTGATTGCAGATATCCAGGCACCGGATTATGAAACCCGTATGGCCATTCTGCGCAAGAACACGGAGAGTCAGCATATCCGGCTTTCGGATGAGATTCTGGAATACATTGCTTCCAATATAAAATCCAATATCCGGGAACTGGAAGGCGCCTATAACAAAATCATTGCCTATTCCAAGCTTAATAATGTGGATGATATTACTCTCAATGACGCAAAAGAAGCCCTGAAGGATATTATTTATCCGGAAAAGTCACACGAGGTTACACCCAGGAATATAGCCACGGTTGTATGTGATCATTACGGGGTAAAATATTCCATGGTTGCTTCCCGCAAGAAAAATTCGGAATGCGTCGTTCCCAGGCAGGTTATCATGTACCTGTGCCGCGAATACACAGATGCGACACTGGACGGCATTGCCAAGCTTCTGGGCAAGAAAGATCATTCCACTGTCATGCACGGTGTGGATAAAATCCGTGAGGAACTCCTCGTGAATGACGAGTTAGCGGGCAATATCAATGTAATCAAAAAGAAGCTGAACCTCTCATGACCGATCAGTGTTTCTTCCTATTATATAAATGATCAGAAACGAATTCACTGCTGCATCGGGAAACATGTGGAAAAAATGCCTTAAATTCACATTTTGCGGGACTTGTTATGAACATCACGACAGGCCCCGTTTTTATTGCTAATAACGGGGAAAAAAAGTATAATAAATAAGGTTATCCACAAATAACCGGCAATTATTATTATATATTACGATCTTTTCTTTACTTAGCTAACGCCTGCATCTGCAGACATCTCATAACAGATTTCAGGACAGATGGAAAGGACAGACTATCCTAAATGAAACTACGGATTGATCAGCAGAATCTTATCAATGCAGTAAATATTGTATCCAAGGCAGTTCCTTCCAAAACATCCATGTCCATACTGGAATGTATCCTGATTGATGCCGATACGGAAAAAATCAGAATGATTGCCAATGACATGGAATTCGGTATTGAAACTTCTGTACAGGGTACCATAGAGGACCATGGGATTATTGCGATCGATGCGGGAATTTTCGGAAATATTGTAAGAAAGCTTCCTGCAGGAGAAGTGATTCTCAGAAGTGAAGGAGAGCAGGTTGAAATCAGCTGTGGACAGGCAGTGTTCAACATTCTCGGCCGGGACGGACACGATTTTCCCTACCTTCCGGAAATTGAGAAAGAAAATGGAATTGAAATTTCACAGTTTACCCTCCGTGATGTAATCAGCAGAACCATTTTTTCCGTTTCCACGAATGATACCAACAAAATGATGACAGGCGAGCTGTTTGAAATACAGGATCAGACACTTCGCGTGGTAGCACTCGATGGGCACAGAATTTCCATTCGGACCGTGGGGCTTGCGCGTTCCTATGATAACAGGAAGGTGATTATACCCGGAAAATCTCTGTCAGAGCTTTGTAAGATTCTGTCCGGAGATATGGAGAAGAAGGCAGGAATTTACTTTACACAGAAGCACGCCCTGTTTTCCTTTGATGATACCATCGTTGTGACTCGCCTGATTGAGGGTGAATATTTCAATATCGACCAGATGCTGTCTACACAGTACAGCACGCATGTGAGTGTCAATCGTCAGGAATTTCTGTCCTGTCTGGATCGGGCTATCCTGCTTGTCAAGGAGGAGGACAAGAAACCGATTGTCCTGATGATCAAGCAGGATACCATGGGGATCAAAATCAGGACCGCGCTCGGGCGTATGGATGAGGATATTGCCATTACAAATGACGGGGAGGATCTCAATATCGGTTTCAATCCCAGATTCCTGCTGGATGCCCTGCGTGCCATTGACGAGGAGAATATTGATATCTATCTGATGAATTCCCGTGCGCCGGCGTTCATCCGGAATGATTCCACGTTCTGCTACCTGGTTCTTCCTGTTAATTTTATTTCGGTATAAAGGCGGAGTTTATGGACCTTCAGATCAGGGACGATTTTATTAAACTGGGACAGGCATTAAAGCTTGCAGGGATTGCTGACAGCGGTATTGATGCCAAGATCATGATAGCGGACGGGAATGTTCTGGTAAACGGCGAAAAGGAAACCCGCCGCGGACGCAAGCTTCATGAGGGGGATCAGGTCTCCTGTAAAGATCAGACCTTCGTGGTACATACGGCCTGAGATCTTATGTATATTCAATCACTTCGACTAAACAATTTCCGTAATTATGAAAACCTTGAGCTTTCCTTTTCAAGCGGGACAAATATTCTCTATGGCAACAATGCCCAGGGAAAAACAAATATCCTCGAAGCTCTCTATATGATTGCAACAACTCACTCCTACCGCGGTGCAAAGGACAGGGATCTGATTCGTTTCGGTCAGGAAGAGGGTCATATCCGGACTGTCCTGATGAAGGGAGGCATTGATTATCAGGTAGACCTGCATCTGCGCAGGGGCAAAACAAAGGCAATTGCCATTAATGAACAGCGGATCCGACGGGCTTCTGAATTGATCGGTCTGCTGCATATTGTTTTTTTCTCACCGGAGGATCTGACAATTGTCAAAAATGGTCCCTCCTATCGCCGGAATTTCATTGATACGGAGTTATGTCAGCTGGATGAAGCCTATCTGTTCAATTTAAGCCATTACAATAAAATCATGGAGCAGAGAAACAAGCTGCTGCATGATATCTATTATGAACCCTCTCTGGAAATCACACTGGATGCATGGGACCAGCAGCTGCTGCAGTATGGGTCCAAAATCATAGAACGCCGGACGAAGTTCATGGATCAGCTCAATGAAGTCATTGAGGGAGTTCATCAGAAGCTTTCCGGCGGCAGAGAGCATCTGTTCATTCAGTATGAACCGAATACACTGAATGATAAATTTGAAAAGGAATTAAAGGCATCCAGGGAGAGGGATAAATACACAAAGTCAACGAACTGCGGCCCGCACAAGGATGATTTTTCGTTTATCTGCAATGAGGTTGATCTCAGAAGGTTCGGTTCCCAGGGCCAGCAGAGAACCTGCGCCCTGTCCCTGAAGCTGTCCGAAATCCGGATGGTGACGAATCTTGTCGGAGAACCGCCGGTTCTCATGCTGGATGATGTATTGTCCGAGCTGGATTCCGAGAGACAGAATGATCTGCTGAATGCCCTGACACAGGTGCAGACCTTCATCACCTGCACAGGTCTCGATGAATTTGTAAATAACCGCTTCGAAATAGATTCCCTGTATAAGGTTTCAGAAGGAATCGTGTTCCGGGAAAACTGAGTAAATAGATTCGCATGATGGAGAAAAACAGATATGGCTGCTGAAGAAATCAGAAATTTACTGCAGGCTGCACAGGATGATGCAGTTCAGCAGGAAAAGGAAG
The DNA here is from genome assembly GCA_900316855.1 of uncultured Lachnospiraceae bacterium. Classification (GTDB taxonomy): domain Bacteria; phylum Bacillota; class Clostridia; order Lachnospirales; family Lachnospiraceae; genus CAG-791. The sequence continues at coordinate 53,094 of ONEK01000011.1, forward strand.
AAAATCAGGGAGAGGGCTTTGTAGAAGAATTTGCCGAGAACGAAAGAGAATATAAGGATGACAACGTAAAGGACACGGAAGACGTCGGCTCCTACGGTGCGGATGACATTCAGGTACTGGAAGGACTGCAGGCTGTCCGCAAGCGTCCCGGTATGTATATCGGAACAACATCCTCCCGCGGTCTGCATCATCTGGTATATGAGATTGTTGATAACTCGGTTGATGAGGCCCTGGCGGGCTTCTGTACCCATATAGAGGTTTCCATCAATCCGGGCAATTCCATTACGGTGACCGATAACGGCCGTGGAATACCGGTCGGCATTAATCACAAGACCGGCAAGTCTGCTGTGGAGGTGGTCTATACCATCCTTCACGCCGGAGGCAAATTCGGCGGCGGGGGATACAAGGTATCCGGAGGTCTTCACGGTGTTGGTGCGTCGGTTGTAAATGCCCTCTCCATCTGGCTTGAGGTACAGGTAAAAAGGGAAGGCCATGTATACATGATCCGCTTCGAAAACGGAGGTCATGTAAAGCAGCCGCTTCATAAAATCGGTGACTGCAGTCCTGAGGAAACCGGTACATCCGTAACATTCCAGCCGGATCCTTCAATCTTCCAGGAAACGACGGTATACGATTATGAAATGATTCTGCAGAGACTTCGTGAAATGGCTTTTCTCACGAAGGGTCTGAAAATATCCCTTGTGGACCGGCGTCCGGATCAGTTCAACGAGGACGGAACACCGAAGACCAGCGTGTTTCATTATGAGGGCGGAATCAAGGAGTATGTAGCTTACCTGAACCGCTCCAAGACGCCGCTGTACAATGATATCCTGTATTTTGACGGAACGAAGAATAATGTCTACGTGGAAGCCGCCATGCAGCACAATGACGCCTACAACGTATCCGAGTACAGCTTCGTCAACAACATCAACACGCCGGAGGGCGGAATGCATCTGGTCGGCTTCCATAACGCAGTCACGAAAACATTCAATGACTATGCGAGGAAGAACAATATCCTGAAGGATTCCGACCCGAATCTCACAGGGGATGACCTGCGGGAGGGACTGACCGCCATTATTTCCGTCAAGGTTGAGGATCCCCAGTTTGAGGGCCAGACGAAGCAGAAGCTTGGTAATATTGAAGCACGCGGTGCAGTGGATGCGGTGGTCTCGGAAAAGCTGACCTATTACCTGGAACAGCACCCGGATATCGCAAAGGCAATCTGTGAAAAGGCACAGCTTGCCCAGCGTGCCCGCGATGCCGCAAGAAAAGCCAGGGATCTGACGAGACGCAAGACAGCCCTCGAGACCATGTCCCTTCCCGGCAAGCTCGCTGACTGCTCGGATAAGGATCCCAAGAACTGCGAAATTTTCCTCGTGGAGGGAGATTCCGCCGGCGGCTCCGCAAAATCTGCCCGAAGCCGTGCGACACAGGCAATCCTGCCGCTTCGCGGCAAGATTCTGAACGTGGAGAAAGCCAGGGAAGACCGGATTTATGCCAACGAAGAGATCAAGGCAATGATCACCGCCTTCGGCTGCGGAATCCTGGATGAGTTTGATGTTTCAAAGCTTCGTTATGACAAGATCATTGTCATGACCGATGCCGATGTCGACGGTGCGCACATTGATACGCTCATGCTGACATTTCTGTACCGGTTTATGCCGGAGCTGATCCGGCAGGGTCATGTTTACCTCGCGATGCCCCCGCTCTATAAGCTGGAAAAGAACAAGCATATCTGGTATGCCTACTCGGATGAAGAGCTGAATCACATCCTCAATGAGGTCGGCAGGGATAACAATAACCGCATTCAGCGATACAAGGGACTGGGCGAGATGGATCCCGAACAGCTGTGGGAGACAACCATGGATCCCGCACGAAGGATTCTGCGCAGGGTCAATATTGACGAGGAATCGGAATCGGAAGTGGATCTTACTTTTACAACCCTGATGGGCGACGCGGTGGAACCCAGGCGCGAATTCATTGAGCAGAACGCGAAGTTTGTAGAGAACCTGGACGTATAAATCATCAGGCTGCACTGGTGACAGCCTGATGATGCAGGCATTTAAGGTAAGTTTAACAGTATGGACGATACAGTATTTGACAGTAAAACACAGATTCAGGATGTGGATCTGAATAAGACAATGCGGAAATCATATATTGACTATGCGATGTCCGTCATTGTATCACGCGCCCTGCCCGATGTCCGGGACGGGCTGAAGCCGGTGCAGAGAAGAATTCTCTGGGCAATGAGCGAGCTGGGAAATACTCCTGACAAGCCGCACCGCAAATGTGCCCGTATCGTAGGCGATACGATGGGTAAATATCATCCGCATGGTGACAGCTCCATTTATGGTGCACTGGTTTATATGGCGCAGCCGTGGTCCATGCGCTATGTTCTTGTAGACGGACATGGCAATTTCGGCAGTGTGGATGGTGACGGTGCAGCCGCCATGCGATATACCGAGGCACGGCTTACACGCCTGTCGCTGGAGATGATGTCGGACATCAACAAAGACACGGTAGATTTTGTGCCGAACTTTGATGAAACCGAAAAAGAGCCCGCGGTGCTTCCCGCGAGGTTCCCCAATCTCCTGGTCAATGGAACGACGGGTATTGCTGTAGGCATGGCAACCAATATTCCCCCGCACAATCTCCGCGAGGTGATAGCGGCATGTACCCGGATGATTGACAACCGCGTAAACGGGAACCGGGAAACAACGCTGGACGAGATCATGCAGGATATCAAGGCACCTGATTTCCCGACCGGCGGTATCATCATGGGGATGAACGGCGTCAGGGAGGCTTATTCTACCGGAAAGGGGAAGATCATTACCCGTGCGGTTACTGAAATCGAACCCATGGCGAACGGAAAGAGCCGGATCGTTGTCACGGAGCTTCCTTATCTCGTAAACAAGGCAAACCTGATCCGGACCATTGCGGACCTGGTAAAGAATAAAAAGATTGAAGGCATCACAGATCTTCGGGATGAGTCAGACCGTGAGGGCATGCGTGTTGTAATTGAGCTCCGCCACGATGTGAATGCCAATGTCATCCTGAATCAGCTGTTCAAGCATACGCAGATGCAGGATACGTTCGGTGTCATTATGCTGTCCCTTGTGAACGGGGAGCCCCGGGTCCTGAATCTTCTGGACATGCTGAAATATTACATGCAGCATCAGGAAGAGGTTGTCACCCGGAGGACGCAATATGATCTGAACAAGGCACAGGAACGGGATCATATCCTGCAGGGCCTGCTCATTGCCATTGACAATATCGATGAGGTCGTTCATATCATTCGTTCCGCGGCCAATGTACAGGCAGCCAAAAACAGCCTGATCGGACGTTTCGGCCTGGATGACGTGCAGGCACAGGCGATCGTTGACATGCGTCTGAGAGCCCTGACCGGTCTGGAACATGACAAAATCGAGGCGGAACATCAGGAACTGCTGAAAACCATTGATCACCTGAAGGCAATCCTGGCGGATAAGAACCTCCTTTTGGGTGTAATTCGCGATGAAATGAATGTGATTGCGGAGAAATACGGTGATGACAGGAAGACTAAGATCGATTATCATGCCGACCTGTCGGAGTTTGAGGTGGAGGACCTGATCCCGAACGAAAATGTGGTACTGACAAGGACCTCCCTTGGTTATATCAAGAGAACAAAGGCAGACGAATTCAGCGCACAGAACCGGGGCGGCCGGGGAATCCGCGGAATGCAGACCATCGACAATGATTACATCGAGGATCTGCTGATGACTCGCTCGAAGGATATGATCCTGTTCTTCACCAACAAGGGACGGGTTTATAAGCTGAAGGCATATAAGATTCCCGAGGCGGGAAGGACCTCCCGCGGGACCGCAATTGTGAACCTGCTGTCTCTGGATCCGGATGAAAGAATCAGTGCCCTCATCCCGTTCAAGGATTATGACAGGTCCAAGAATCTTTTTATGGTTACCAGAAAGGGAATTGCCAAGAAAACCTCCAACTCCGAGTTTGCCAATATCCGCAGGACCGGTATCAATGCCATTACGATCCGCGAGGATGACGAACTGATCGAGGTCAAGCAGACCGATGCAAACGACGACATCATTCTGGTAACCCGGAATGGTGTTGCCATCCGGTTCAACGAGAAGCAGGTACGCAACACAGGCCGCTCCTCCATGGGTGTCATGGGAATCCGGCTTGATGACAAAGATGAGGTGATCGGCATGCAGCTGTCGAGTCAGGGCAGTTCCGTACTGGTTGTCTCGGAAAACGGAATGGGCAAGCGCTCGGACTTCGGTGAATTCAAGCAGCAGAACCGCGGCGGCAAGGGTGTCAAATGCTATAAGCTCACGCCGAAAACCGGCAAGGTTGTCGGCGTCAAGGCAGTGGACGATCACCATGAAATCATGATGATTACCTCTGCGGGAATAATCATCCAGATCAGGATGAGGGATGTTCCTGTCCACGGCAGGGTGACCTCGGGCGTCAAGCTGATCAATCTCGAGAAGAACGTCCATGTGGTCAAGATTGCCAAAGTCCGGGACGAGGTGGAGGATGACGTTTCACCTGAAGGGTATGTGAGCCCGGAGGATGACAGTGAGGAGCAGATGGATGCAGACCAGAAATAAATACAGCCGGGCGGCAGCGTTGGCTGCTGCTGCCCTTTCCATGACGGTCTGTGCCTGTGGTTCCGCGACGGGACCGATGGCATTGACGGATTCCGGGGATAGTGCGGACCTTGTACAGACCTCCGGCTCAACAGAAGCCGTTACCGTCGATGAGGAAACCGGAGCAGCCGTTTCCACAGAGCAGTCTGTGGACGAAGCCGGTATTACAGATTCCGGAAATACAGAACAGGATTCTGCATCGTCCGGAAGACACCGCCGGATTCTGCCGCAGGAGACACAGGAAGAGGCGGAGGAGGATGCTGCGGGTTTGGCGGATTCCTCCGAACAGGAAATCACCTATCCGTCTTCCCCGGAGGAGGTAGTCCCTGCAGGAAATGTCACCGGAAGCTCTGTGATGTTTATCGAGCAGAAGAAAACACAGGATTCCGTCCTTACGAAAAAGAAGGACAGCTCCTATCCGGACTCGGAGCAGGATGTTGATTCTGTTCTGTCCGGACTTATGGATTACTGGAAGGATTATGACCTGAAGGCGGTCGATTATCTGGTCCGTATGGACAAATACAGATATCTCTCCGGGATGCTGGATGGAACGGATGACTATTTCTATTACGGGGAAGAGAATACCAGCGGGGAACCCGATGGGACAGGTGTTGCTGTTTATGCTGGAAATCAGTACTATTACGGAAATTTTGTGAATGGCGTCCGGGAAGGTACAGGTTTCTGGTATCAGATTTTTATGAAGGACGGGAAGTACAGCAGGGCAAATCGCGGAATTTACGGTCACAGCTATAACGGAGAGTGGAAGAATGATCTTCCGGACGGAAAAGGGCAGGAGCATCTGGATATAGACAGTACTTATCTGGATGGCAGGATCGTCACGAACGTGATCGGGAATTTTGCACACGGTTACTACCATGGGGATGAGGTGGTAGTAACCGTCGATGAAAACGAGGGACAGATCAACTGGCGTGGGGAAGCAGTCTATGGAACCTGGAAGCCATACAATGTAGAGGATACCTCCAGCGCCTCCGGGGATCAGATTGCAGTCCTGCAGAATACAGATAACGACGGAAACTATTTCTGGATGGAACGGAAGGAAAATCACGGCCAGGGTATAACCGGCCTGCTGCCTTCCGGAAACTGAAAATGTTCAGCGGTAATGATCCTGGTCCAGAGTATCGGAACGTTCCCAGCGGCGATGATCATAATAATTGCTCTGCTCCTGGGATTCCTTTTTCCTCCGGTTGCGGCGCCTGCGGTCCCGCGACAGGGAGGAGAAATTATATGAACGGATCAGGCTGACCAGTTCAATAATGACAATGGCCAGTACCGCTGCCGATAGGATGCTCACAAGGAATGACATGACATTGATGTAGACGGTTCCGTTCAGGCCCCGCTCAACATAGCGGGAGGGAAGCTTCTCCCAGAAGCTTTCCTCCTGCTTTTTCTTTTGCAGGTCTCCCAGCAGCGAAACAGTGCGGTAGGAAGTGGCGCTGCTCTCCTGCACATCCCGGACCAGGCCTGCGGGGACGAGTGCTGCCCTGCCCACGATGTTTATTTCGCCCGGATTTCCCAGGGACCAGGTTACCATGTTATCCTTTCCCAGTGTTGTCGTAAGCTGGTCAAACGAGATACCGGAGGGAAGATCTGCGTATTCAGTTCCGGCAATGGCAAGGGCGGGGGCGGAGCTGCCGAGGATGTCCGTCCCGCTTTTCATAAAACCTGGTTCGGCAATACGAAACCGGGTATCCTGCTCTGCAATATTCTGCAGGGAGAAATCAGCAAATCCATAATCGAACAGAGTACAGGTATCCTCAAACTGTGCAGGGTCATCCTCATCCATGACAACGCACACCAGCTTCATCCCGTCCCGCTCACAGCCGGTCACCAGCGTGCGGTGAGATTCATTGGTGTATCCGGTCTTGCCGCCGATGATTCCGGGGTAGCTGATTTCACCCGAGACCAGCTTATGCAGGTTCGTGACGGTAAACCCATCCGGGTTGGCATGATTGGGGGAAAAGGTACAGGAGGCAGTATTGTCCAGCTTTTCCAGTGTCTCGTTGGCAAAACAGGCCTGTCCGATCAGGGCAAGGTCATGCGCACTGGAATAGTGGTCCGTAAGGAATAAGCCGTTGGCATTGGCAAAATGAGAATCCGTACAGCCAAGTTCCTGTGCCCTCTCATTCATCCGGTCGGTGAAAGCCTCGATGGTTCCAGACACTTTTTCCGCGAGGGCGTTTGCGCATTCATTTGCCGATGCGACGAGAAGGCCGAGCAGGCATTCCCGTACCGACAGGGTTTCACCTGCTTCCATTCCGATGGTGGAACCGTCGGAAGGAACAGAATCCACAGCACGCTCCGAAAATGTGACAGTGTCATCCAGATCCAGGTTTTCCACGGCAATCAGGGCAGTGAGAAGCTTGGTTGTGCTCGCGGGATACATCCGGTCATGGATGTTCTTGGCATACAGGATGTTTCCGGTAGTGCCATCCATGAGGATCGCGGATCCGGCGGTAATGGCTGGTCCCTGCGGCCAGTCCTCCACGGTATTGGTCTGGATTTCCTGCGCGAGATGGGCGGCAGCTTCTGCAGGATTGATAACATGGCCGTCCTCACTCCATTCATCCCCGATGGAAGGATCATAGCCTGATGTCTCCTCCTCATACAGCCTGCTTTCGGTCTGCGCGTAAACCACCGGAGCCGGGGCCGCACCGGCGAGAATTACCGCAACACAAAAAGCGCCGCAAAGCCGTGCGGCGCTTTTCCGGTTCCTCAGTTGAAATAACTTATTTCGCAAGATTTTCAATCTTTTCCTGCAGTGTATCCCTGGAGATTAAACCGACGGAAGTTTCTACAGGTTCACCGTTGCGGAAGAAAATCAGGGTCGGGATGGACATGACATTGTACTTCTCGGCAATTTCACCGGCATCATCCACATTGAGCTTGCCGATCTTCACCTTTCCTTCGAAGAGCGGTTCCATTGCGGAAACGGCAGGACTCATCATCTTGCAGGGACCACACCAGTCCGCGTAGAAATCAACTACAACAGGAATATCACTTTTCAGTACTTCTGCATCAAAATTGTCACTGTTAAAAACCATTTTGCTGTCTCCTTTCGTCTCGGGATGGTCCGGCAGCCAGGACAATATCAAAAATCCGGTCCGACTCCCGGAGCATGCTTCCGGCTGTGAGGATTATATCATATAAAAATATTGCGCGCAATCTATTTTACGCCTCTGACCTGCTTCAGCTTATCTGCGTCTTTGACCAGAATATATTTATTAATGAGATTGCCTTTTGCGGAGAATTTTTCCTCATATTCCGTCATGATATTGCCGGCGTTCATTTCGGGATCATGGTGAAGGTCATAGGTAAGAGCCAGGATCCGGAACACGGAGGCGGGAACCTCATCTACGGCGAAATCAAACAGGTCCCGGTTGTCCGTCTTGAATTCGATTGTCCCGTCGTCCTTCAGGATCTGATGATAACGGTACAGGAACTGACGGGAGGGAAGCCGCCTTTTCGCGTTGCGTTTCTTCGGCCAGGGATCTGAAAAATTCAGATAGATCCCGGAAATCTCGTCCTGCGCAAAATATTCTGTAATCAGCTCGGCTTCACCGCGGATAAAACGGAGGTTAGGAAGCTCCTGTTCATCCTGCCTTTCGACGCCGCGCAGCAGCACACTTGAAAATTTCTCGATCCCGATGTAATTGATCTCAGGATGGAGTGCAGAAAGCTCCAGGATGAAGCGGCCCTTTCCGGTGCCGATTTCGAGGAAAATCGGGCGGTCATTCCCGAATTCTTCTGCCCAGTGCCCCTTCAGCCCTTCCGGGTTCTGGATGCACCATTTACTCGATTCAATCACTTCCCGCGCGCGCGGAATATTACGCAGCCTCAAAAAATATCCTTTCCAGCCGGGTTTGCCGCAGCAGTCTCCGGCAGGATGCCGGACGAACCTATTGTACCACCGGTGCCGAACAGGATAAAAGTCCCAGAAAATACGATTTTATGCTCCCGCACCCAGTGTCATGGTATAATGCTCTCCATGAATCACAGGCGTCTGTACAATCTGTACCCGGTTATTGCGGTGATGCTTTTCGTCCTGCCGGCAGCAGGGTGCAGCCGCGCAGGAACAACCGGAGTTATCCCGCGGCTGGAGTTCGTCCCCGTCCTGGATGACGACGGGGACGAGCTTCCCGGAGGCGCAGTGCTTCCGGAATTTGTGAACGAGGGCGGAGAACCGGATGAAGCCATGGTGAAACTGAACGGCGAAATTGACAGTATCCGTGAGGACTACGCGGAAGCTGTACTGGATCCCGCAAAGGACGCGCAGCTGCATGTGGAATCGCAGCGCAGCGACAGTTCACTGGGTACTACCATTTATCTGAAGACGACACAGCAGACCCTTTCCGGAAAGGAGAAGGTGGTCAGGGACCTGGCATCATTTGGCTATGACTGTGAAACACGGGAGGCTGTCCTTGCACCGGATGCCCTTGAACGGACCGGGATGAACGGCGTAGAACTTTCCACGAAGATGGAGGACGCCGTACGGAGCGGCAGAATCCGCGGCAACCTGTTGTCTACGGAAATGGAAGGCTTTCTCCTGAACGGGAAAAATGTGGAGCTGCTTTATATGAAGCTTCTTCTGGTGCAGGATAACCGGGAGCCGGAGGATGCCTTTTTCAGCTATAACCCGGAGACGGGTGAAATCACGGATATCCCGTTTGATGAGATGCTGGCGCAATAATCCCGGAGAACAGAAAATTCCGCCAATGAGAAAAGAACAGAAAGGGTCAGCAAAACACATGACAAAATGCAAGCGGCAGATTCCGCTTCTGCTGGCGGGGGCGGCAGCCGCTGCTGCGCTTGTTCTCCTGCTCCGTCCATGGTATCACCGGTTTATTGTCAGTGATTATGAGAAAACCTGCATCCGTGCCAGGTTTGTCATCGAAGATGATTATGACGTCTCCGTACAGGCTGAACTCGATCAGGGCCACAGGGGCAGCACCCTGGACCTGGACCGCATGATCGCGGAATCGGTCCGAAGGAAATTCGATAAGGAGATTCAGAAACAGACTGAGTCGGACGGGACGGTATTCTACACCGTAGAAGGGCTCTGCCGTTCCGGCGGAAGCTACCGTATTTTTGTGGACCCTGATACGCACCGGCTCATTATTGAATGCTCCCTGCACGGTCCTTACCAGTTCCGGACGGGCTATTTTGACGGCTGCGAGGCAGGTGAATGGTAAATTTCGGCAGAATTCAGATTCTTTTAAGCTGCTTTTCACCGTTTGTTCACGTATTGCGTGGTAAACTGATATTCAGCCGTGAAAAGGATAAGACCGGATTTTATGCCTGCCGGTTTGATTCACAGGTGCCGGCTGCAGCAGTTGTGCTGTGCCTGACAGGAAAGGGTATTGCGTATGGAAGAAGTCAACAACAACAGAAAACCACTCATCACATTCTGGGTTATTGCCCTGATTGTTCTGTTTGTATTGAATTTTGTGGCTGTTCCCTTCATGAACAACCGCAGAATTGAACAGGTGGATTACGGAACCTTCATGGAGATGACGGAAAATAAGCAGATCGGTTCCGTGCAGATCCAGGAGAACAAAATCCTGTTTACCAATAAGGACGAGTCCCAGATCTACGAGACCGGCCTGATGCCGGATGAAGGACTTACGGAAAGGCTCTATGAATCCGGGGCGCATTTCTCCAGCCAGATCGTGGAACAGGCATCACCGTTTGTGGAATTCCTGGTTTCCTGGGTCATCCCGATTGTGCTGTTCATGGGTATCGGATACCTTATGCGCCGTCAGATGACAAAGGCGATGGGCAGTGATTCCATGATGTTCGGAGGAGGCGGTCTCGGAGGCTTCGGCAGATCCAATGCCAAGGTTTATGTGAAATCCTCCGATGGAATCCGTTTTGATGACGTCGCAGGTGAAGAGGAAGCCAAGCAGAACCTTTCGGAGATTGTTACCTATCTGCATGATCCGTCAAAATACAGGGAAATCGGCGCCAAAATGCCGAAGGGCGTCCTGCTGGTAGGCCCTCCCGGAACCGGTAAGACCATGCTGGCAAAAGCGGTTGCCGGCGAGGCGAATGTACCGTTCTTCTCCATGTCCGGATCGGAATTCGTGGAAATGTTCGTCGGCATGGGCGCCTCGAAGGTACGCGACCTGTTCCGGCAGGCCAAGGAGAAGGCCCCTTGTATTGTTTTTATTGATGAGATTGATGCAATCGGCCAGAAGCGTGCGGCAGGAAGCCAGTTCGGCGGAAACGACGAACGGGAGCAGACCCTGAATCAGCTGCTGACCGAGATGGATGGCTTCGAGGATAACGCCGGTGTGATCATTCTTGCGGCGACAAACCGTCCTGAATCCCTGGATCCTGCATTGACAAGGCCCGGACGTTTTGACAGGCGGGTACCGGTTGAGCTGCCGGATCTCAAGGGCAGGGAAGACATCCTGAAGGTTCACGCAAAGAATATCAAAATCGGCCAGGATGTTAATTTCAATAAAATTGCCCGTATGGCTGCCGGAGCTTCCGGCGCGGAGCTTGCCAACATTGTGAACGAGGCTGCGCTGCGCGCGGTACGTGACGGCAGGCCGTTTGCAACGGAAGCGGATATGGAGGAGTCCATCGAAACCGTCATCGCAGGCTATCAGAAGAAGAACGCCATCCTCACGGACAAGGAGAAGCTGGTGGTTTCGTACCATGAGGTCGGGCATGCCCTCGTTGCCGCCCTGCAGGACGGCACAGCCCCGGTACAGAAAATCACCATTATCCCGAGAACCAGCGGGGCATTGGGCTATACCATGCAGGTGGATAAGGGACAGAAGAACCTGTATACGAAGCAGGAGCTGCTGTCAGAGATTGCTACCCTGACAGGCGGCCGTGCGGCGGAGGAGGTCGAGTTCGGCAGGATCACGACAGGAGCGTCCAACGACATCGAGAAGGCAACAAAGCTTGCACGCCAGATGATCACCCAATATGGTATGGCGGACGAGTTCGGTATGGTTGCGCTGGAGACGGTGACCAACCAGTATCTGGGAGGAGATGCCTCCCTTGCCTGCTCCCCGGAGACGCAGACGAAGATTGATGAGCAGGTCGTGAATCTCGTTGAGCAGCAGCACCGGAAGGCAATTGACCTGCTGAAGGCCAACAAGAGCAAGCTGGACGAGATAGCAAAATATCTTTATGAGAAGGAAACCATCACCGGTGAGGAGTTCATGGAGATTCTGAATAAGAAGCCTGAATTCATCACGGAAAAGGAAGATACGAAAACAGAAGCTTTGTCTGATATTCCGGAGGAATGAATTGTGAAAGAACACAGGGAAGTGATAGAGTTCCGTTATGATACACAGCTGCTGCTGGACCGCTATGGGGCGGATGACGATGAATGTGATGATCTGGTGGATGAAATCCGGGACCATATCATTGATACGTTCAAGGGCGACTCCCTGATCGTTGCCGGTGATACCGGTGAAGATGACTTCGGCGGCGGGAAGGCAACGATCAAGCTGCATTATCATACGAATGAACCATGGCTGGTGCTGGAATACTGCAGAAGCCTGGGAGAGATCTATGATATTGTGGTAGAAGATATGCAGAGGCAGACCGACGGACTGCATGGATAACTGTCAGCAGGGTAAAGGTTTACAGGATTATTTTCATACAGGCCTGCCGTCGGCAGGCTCGCATCACGGGAAGTGCCGGAGGGTATTTTCCGGAACAGGAATGCCGGCAGGACAAGCCGGGCAAGGAGGAAAACATGGCAGATCTTAATACGGAAACCAAAGTGGAAGACCACAGCAAAGAGCCGATTACGACAGATATGGTTGTAAGGGATGTAATTCTGGCACATCCGGACGCAGCTGAGGTTCTGATGCGTGTCGGCATGGGGTGCATCAGCTGTCCCGCGGCGTTGATGGAGAGTCTCGGGGATGCATGCATGGTACATGGCCTCGATGGGGAAGAGGTTGCGAAATATCTGAACCAGGAGCTGAATCTTCCGCAGGCACAGGCCTGAGGAAACGCCCCGCTTAAGGTACAGTACCATCAGGCGGTATAACAAATATTCACCGGATCTGAAAAAACCGGGGAGGCGGCAGATTTTTCTGCTGCCTTCCCGGTTTTCATGTGTGAAATCGGTCAGGGCGTCTATGTCATGGCATAAGGTATTTACACATCACAGTAGCGACCACAATTCCAAGGAGCGCACCGACTGCCACCTGCAGGGGCGTGTGCCCCACCAGTTCCTTGAAGCTTTTGATGGGATCGCGGCTCTGCAGCGTACGACCCATGTTTTTCCACTGCAGCATCAGCTCATTCAGCACCTTTGCCTGCTCCCCGGTTTCACGGCGGACGCCCATGGCGTCATACATGACAATAAATGCGAAAAAGAACGTGATCGGAAACTCGGGACCCGATAAACCGCATTTCCATGCTGTAGCAGTTGCCAGTGCGCAGACCGTCGCGGAATGGGAACTGGGCATGCCGCCCGCTCCGAACATCCGCTCCGGATTGAACTCGTGATGAATCAGCGCGTACAGAATGATCTTGATGAGCTGAGCGGACAGCCATCCCATCGCGGGGGCCATGAAGACCGGATTATGAACGAATTGGGAGATCACCTGCGAAGAAGTCATTGTGCTTTATATCCCTGCTCCGTCATATAAACATCTAGAGCGTCGTGCCAGTCCCTGTAGACGTGGCTCGTTGTCAGCCGGAACATGTAATTGTCGAGAATGGAATAATGAGGGCGCGGCGCGGACTGCGGATTCTTAGCCTGATATTCGCTGGTGGAAACCGAAATGACGTTCGTACTGAGTCCTGCCAGGCGATAGATTTCCCGCGTGAATTCATCCCAGCTCGCAGAGCCCTCGCAGGTTCCGTGAAACAGGCCGTAATTATCGCTCGGAAGCAGGTAACGAATTGCCTTGGCCAGTTCCTTCGTGCTCGTCGGGGAGCCAAACTGATCGTCTACGACCGTTACCTCCTCATGTGTTTTTGCCACATTCAGCATAGTACGGACGAAATTTTTCCCTTCTCCGTACAGCCAGGCGGTCCGGATGATGAAATAGTGCCTTGCAAAATCACGGACGAAATTTTCGCCGGCGAGCTTCGTGATTCCATATACAGAACAGGGACCTGTGGGGTCAAATTCCGTCAATGCCCTTTCGGACGTGCCGGGGAAAACATAATCTGTGGAAATATGAACAAGCTTCGCACCGGTTTCCGAAGCTGCAATCGCAAGGTTGCGTGGACCGATTGCATTGATCTGGTAATTCAGGTCAAGATGGGATTCCGCCGCGTCAACAGCGGTGTAGGCCGCACAGTTGATGATGGCATAAGGCTTTACTTCCCGCGCAAAAGAAAGGACCTCGTCAACCTTGGTGATGTCGAGGATTTTATCGACATGTGTCAGGCCCCGGTCCGAGACGTCGGAATTGACGAGATGAACATCTGAGTCACTGCCCAGCAGCTGATTAATTGCAATTCCCAGCTGACCGTTACAGCCGGTGACAATTATATTCTTCATTGGATGAGAAAATCCTCCCTTCAAATCCACATACAAATTCATTATATCCGATTTACAGAACGCCTGCCGGAAAATTTTCGGGGGTATTTTTAGCAGGATTTCACAATCTTTTCCCAAATTTTCCCTTAATGGTTGCACTTCCGGCGAGGAACCTCTATGATCACAGATACCGGACAGGAACCACATCTGCCGTCCGGCAACATCCTGACATCCTTTCGAATCCAGGTCGGAAGCGGTTCAGTCTGCCACAGGTAATTCCCAATCCTCTGTGGTATTCCAGATATTTTCAAGAACAGAAAGTGTTGTTCATTGATCTTCGGACAGGGGGTAACTTTGACCTTTTTTGCGATTCCGCTCCTGATGACGTCAGCGGGAGCCCTGACCGACCTTTCGAGAGGAAAGGTCTACAACTTCATCGTTTTTCCGGCTTTTCTGGCTGGCATACTGCTTCGCTTTCATCAGGGCGGAACCGGAGAACTGGCAGCGGCACTGCTTTCGGGAATGATCCCGCTTGTCATAACGCTTCCATTTTATCTGATACCCGGCAGAACAGTGGGAGGAGGTGACATCAAGCTTCTTGTGAGCTGCTGTGTATTCCTGGGCCTGCAGCAGGCACTCCGATTCTGCTTCCTTGTTTTTGCAATTGCGGCGGTTCGGGCTGTGACGGTTCTTCTGGCCCATGGAAGCAGGAAAGCAGGGGTTCCGCTTGCCGTACCGGTCTGGTTCGGGATGCTGGTTTGCAGCTGCACGGCTTACATCCGGTAAATGATGGTTAAAGGACTGATGATATGGATTTGGGAAACGGAATGATTGCGATCCTGGATGACGAAATTGAATACGCCTGCAGGCTGATGGAATATCTGAGGGCAGCCGGTCTTCCTTTCCGGGTCGGCGTATATACCAGTGCAGAGGCTATTGCAGCAGCCTGCAGGGAAGAGAATGTAACACTCGTTCTGGCAGCACAGTCCGAATATGAGGCTTTTCAGGAGATGTTTCCCGGGTTTCAGGGCAAGATTCTCATCCTGGGAGAGGAAGAAACTTATCTCGGGGAGACAATTCCCAATATCAGCAAGTATCAGAATGCCGCACAGATTCTGGAAACCATACGTAACCTGATCGGGGAAGAGGAAACAGCGCCCTCGCTGCGGCATGGTGCTCCGATGCGCATCTTTACAGGTTTTACTCCTGTCTCAAGGTGTCTTCAGACGACATTCCTGCTGACACTGGGACAGATTCTTTCGGAGTGTGAGGACGTTTTGTACCTGAACCTGGAATGGCTGTCGGGGCTGACTTTCCTTATGGAGCAGCAGTGTGATGGTTCCATGGAAGAGCTTCTGTATTTTCTGGACTGCGATGCTGCCAAGCTGCCGGGGGCACTGAACCGGATGTCGGCATACTGCGGAAATCTCCGGGTCGGACCACCCTTTCAGAATGCGTGCGAACTTCCGCGGACACCCATAGAGAAGTGGATCCGTCTGGCAGATGCACTGGAGAAAATGACCAACATCGGTGTCCTGCTGATAGACCTGTCTCCTGCAGTGTGCGGGATTCCGGAGCTTCTGCGCAGATCGGACAGGGTATTCATGCTCCAGCGCAGGGATGCCTGGTCAACTGCGCGAATGCGGGAGTTTGAGCAGATGCTGCAGAGAACAGGTTTTGAGGATGTTCTTACTCATACGCTGCGGCTGGAGCTTCCGAAGTTTCGCAGCCTGCCGCAGGACCTAAATCATCTGGATCACGGGGAACTGTCAGACTGGGTCCGGCTTCTCCTGCAGCAGACCAAAGAGGATGAAAGGAAATGACGGACTATGCGGAATTGAAAAAGGAAGTCAGTGAAGAGGTCATCCAGGCAATAGATTTTTCCAGGGACAGTTCGGACGCGGAGGTTCTGGACAGAATTGACGAGGTTGTTACGTCAAGGGCAAGGCAGGAACTTCTGACACCGGACCTGATGCGCAGACTGCGGCTGGATATTTTTCATTCCATCCGCAGGCTGGATGTCCTGCAGGATCTTCTCGAGGATCCGGAGATCACAGAAATCATGATCAATGGAAGTGACACGATCTTCATTGAGAAACAAGGAGAACTCAGGCCTGCCGGCATCAGCTTCTCCTCCGGTGAGAAGCTCCTCGACGTGATTCGCAAAATCGTAGCCGACTGCAACCGTGTCGTCAATGAATCCGTTCCGATTGCTGACGCACGTCTGCCCGGGGGTGAGCGCGTAAATATCGTATTGCCGCCTGTGGCGCTGAATGGGCCGATTGTTACCATCCGAAGGTTTCCGGACCATCCGATTTCCATGAAGGACCTGATATCCTTCGGCTCAATTTCGTCAGAAGCGGCTGATTTTCTGTTCCTTCTTGTGCGTGCCGGCTACAACATCTTCATCAGCGGGGGAACAGGATCCGGTAAGACAACGTTTCTCAACGCGCTTTCGGACGCAATTCCGCAGGATGAGCGCATCATCACCATCGAGGACAATGCGGAGCTGCAGATCCGGCACATCCCCAATCTTGTACGGCTCGAAGCCAGAGCGGCCAATGTGGAGGGATGCCTGCCGATTACCATCCGCGACCTGATCCGTTCCTCTCTTCGGATGAGACCGGACCGGATTATTGTAGGAGAGGTCCGCGGACCGGAGGCGATCGACATGATTCAGGCAATGAATACCGGACATGACGGTTCCATGTCAACCGGACACGCAAACAGTGCGGGCGACATGCTGTCACGTCTGGAGACCATGATCCTGATGGGCATGGAGCTGCCGGTTCCTGCAATCCGGGGCCAGCTGTCATCCGGAATCGATATTATAGTTCATCTCGGCCGGTTAAGAGACCGCTCGAGAAGACTTCTTGAGATTGATGAAGTGTGCGGAATGGAGGCTGGTGAAATCCGGATTCAGCCACTGTTCCGGTTCGTAGAAACAGGAGAACGCGATGGGAAAATTCTCGGAACATGGCAGAGAACAAACGGGCTTGCGGACAAACGTAAGCTCCATATGCGCGGATTTGCGAAGGGAGCCGCCGGGCAGGGCATTGCTTGATGTTCTGGCAACCGTGCTCGTACTGCTGATGATCGCGCAAATCTTCTATCAGAACCTTATCAGCCTGCTGTTTCTGTGGCCCGTTGGGATTCCCCTGATGAA
The DNA here is from genome assembly GCA_900316855.1 of uncultured Lachnospiraceae bacterium. Classification (GTDB taxonomy): domain Bacteria; phylum Bacillota; class Clostridia; order Lachnospirales; family Lachnospiraceae; genus CAG-791. The sequence goes on from ONEK01000011.1 coordinate 70,402, forward strand.
AAGACTCCTGAGGCGTCATGAGAACGAAAGGCAAAGGGAGCTTACGATTCAGTTCAAGGAGATGCTGCAGGGAATGCTGACTGCACTGAAGGCGGGATATTCTCCTGAAAATGCATTTCTGGAAGCCAGGCAGGAGATGTCATTCCTCTATGGGAAGGAGAGCCGGATCAGCTGGGAACTGGACAGGCTTGCCGGCGGGATGGAGAATCATATTCCGCTCGAAACGCTGATTGATGAATTTGCCGGGCGCAGCGGTGTAGAGGAGATCCGGGACTTTTCCGAGGTGTTCACGATTGCAAGATCCGGAGGAGGGGACATGACGGAAATCATGGCAAGAACGAACGCACTGATCCGCAGCCGGATCGAGGTGGAGAATGAAATTGACCTCCTCCTGTCGTCCCGCAGAATGGAACAGATCATCATGGATGCTGTGCCGTTCTTCATCATTTTATATGTAGGAACCGCCTCCAGAGGCTTCTTTGATGTGATGTACCGGAATGCGGCGGGAATCGTGATCATGACAGGGTGTCTCATAGTCTATCTGTTCGCGTTTGCCTTATCAGAGAAGATTCTGGATATCAGGATCTGAAAGGAGAATCATGCAGACGGGAATCGTAGTGGGCAGTGCCATTCTGATTTTCATGGGAATATTGATCGTCCTGGGAAGGCATGAGTCCTGCCTCATGCCGAGAGATCCTCCGTTTTACCGGATACCGGTCCGAAGGGCTGCCGTCTGTCTCTGCCGGAAAATCCACGAGGCAGGGAAAAAGGGACGCTTCCACGGTCATGAATGGATGCGGGAAAGTGTCCGCAGGGATCTGATGACCCTGTATCCGACAAAACATGTGCGGATGCGGGAAGCCATTTTTCTGGCCGATCAGCTGGAACGGATAATGTGGCTCGTGAGCGCGGGGGCGGCACTGGCAATTCTTGCCGGCTGGCTTATGAATCAATCCGGGCCGCTGATCCACAACCGGTATGTCGAGAGGGAGGATTACAGCGGGAGTCCGCTTACAGTTACTGCGGACGAATCAACCTACGGGGAGTTTACGTTTGAAGTAGAGCCGAGAAAGTACACGAAAACCGAACTGGAGCAGATGGCAGAGGACCTTTTTGCACAGCTGCCGGAGCGGATCCGCGCAGAAAATCCGGACCTGCAGCACGTCAGCAGGAATCTGAAGCTGAAGGGCGTCGCGGAAGACACTCCGTTTCAGGTCCGATGGACCAGCAGCCGGTATGAGCTGGTTGACACAGATGGGACCGTGCATGCGGAAGGACTGCCGGAAGGCGCTCAAATTCCGGTTCAGCTGTCGGCGGTGTGCAGGGCAGATGATTCACGGTTTGAAACAGTGCTGGACCTTACGGTAGTTCCGGAACAGCTGAGTCCGATGGAGCAGATGCAGAATGCAATCCGGGAAGCCCTGAGCGACGCCGACAGGAAGACGGCATCGGAGCCCAGATTCTGGATGCCGCAGGAGGTAAATGGAGAAGCATTATCCTGGGACAGCCCCGGACAGGATTATGGCGTGCCGATCCTTTTCGTTACGGCAGCTGCAGGGATTGCACTCTCAGCCGGTGCAGGTGCGCAGCTGCACCGGCTGATCCAGGAGAGGGAGAGACAGATGACGCTGGATTACCCGAAGGTGCTGTCGAGACTGGTTCTGCTCGTTGGCGCCGGACTCAGCGTACGGACGAGCTTTTCGAGACTGGGAGAGGACTATGAGAAGATGCGGGAAAAGGGAGGTGAACAGCATTTTGTATATGAAGAAATCCTTCTGATGTGCCATGAGATGGACAATGGAATTCTGGAAATGGAAGCCTATACGCGCTTTGGACAAAGGTGCCGGTCAAGACGCTATACCCGGCTGAGCTCCCTGCTGACGCAGAACCTGAAGAAGGGAAACAGCGAACTGCTCCGGGTTCTGATGGAGGAAGCGGATGCTTCCTTTGAAGAGAGGAAAAGCATAGCAAAGCAGCTGGGAGAAGAGGCGGGGACAAAGCTCCTGCTGCCGATGATGCTGATGCTGGTCATTACACTGGTCATGATCATGGTGCCTGCGTATCTGGGATTTGCAATGTGAGAAAAAGAATCAAAGGAAAGGAGCAATTATGTCATATCTGCGAAACAAAGCCCGGGATTTTCTCCTGGATGAAGACGGCATGGGTACTGTGGAGATCATTCTGATTATCGTGGTGCTGATTGGTCTTGTCATTATTTTCAAGAAGCAGCTGAACGATCTGGTTCAGAAGATCTTTGAAACCATTACAAGCGAAAGCGATACGGTACTGGGCGACTGACATAACGCGGGCAAGGCTGCGCCGGCAGATCTGCCGGAACAAGGCGGGAAGAGAATCATGAATGCAGAATATCAAAGGTCAAAACCATTGCCGGGATATCTCACAGTCTATGTCAGTCTTTCCCTCATGATCATTCTTTCCCTGATTTTTGTGCTCGTTTTCGGCGCCAGACGGAATGCAGCGCGGATGGAGGTGGAAGCTGCTGCCCAGACAGCGGCGGAATCCGCACTTGCGGAATATCACCGGGAACTGCTGGAACGCTACGGACTGCTGTTTATTGACCTGTCCTATGGAACAGGTCAGCCGGACAGACTAAACCTTGCCGGTCATCTCAGTCACTGGATGAGCCGGAATCTGGATCATGAGAGCTTCCTGCCGGGTGTGAGTCAGACTTCCATTGTTTCGGGTGAGGTCAGCGGGATGGAGGTGGAAGGAATGCGCGGTCTCTGCGACAACGAATTCGAGGCACTCCGGCAGCAGGTTATGGCGTACTACTGCGTACTTCCCGGAGAGCGCGGGATTACGGAACTGGCAGACGTCCCGGCCCTGTCTGATCTTCTTCCCGAAGGAGCGGGGACATTTGCGGAAGACCGGCAGGTGAATACGCAGCAGCTGCAGGGCCTGACAGTAGCAGAGCTGGACCCTGTCACGGGGGAAACCATGGAGGAACCGGTAGAGGACCCGGGAAATGCTGTGAATGCCTTTCGATCCCTGCCGATTCTGTCTCAGGTCCTGGACAGCGGGCAGAGTATTTCGGATGCTGCGATCGATGCGGATATCCTCTCTCACAGAGGGATACAGTGCTATGAGGGCATCGAAGCAGAATCACAGCATTATTATGAGACCGCGGATTCTGTCGTGCTGGAGCATTACTTTTTTCAGAAGTGCGGGAATTTTCTCGAGCCGAAACCGGATTCGGACCTGCGGTATCAGCTGGAATATATTCTCTGGGGGAAGGAGTCCGACCGGGAGAATCTTGAGAAAACCGTACGAAGGATACTGGAGATCCGTGAAGTGGTCAATCTGGGATACCTGTTTACGGATCCGGGAAAACGCGCGGAGGCAGAAACAGCGGCAGCCTCTTTCTGCTCCCTGACAATGACACCGGAGCTGACATCACTCGTGGCAGCGGCTATTCTGTTCGCCTGGGGATATGTGGAAACGCTTTCCGATCTGAAGACGCTTTTGCATGGGGGACGGATACCGGCCGTAAAAACAGCTGCCACGTGGCATACCGATCTGTGGGACATTCTGTCACCCGGAACGGTTGGTGCGTATGAGGGCGGCTCCGGGCTTTCCTACTGCGACTTTCTGCGGATGCTGATGGCAGCGGAAGGTACAGGGACGAAATGCCTGAATTTCCTGGATGTCTGTGAGCATGAAATCCGGCAGACGGAGGGGAACGCAGACTTCAGGATTGATGGCTGTGTTGACACGTTCCGCTTCCGAGCCGCTGCCACAGTCAGTACCGGCTACCAGGCGGATGTGGAAATGACCCGGGGCTATAACTGAAGGATTCATAAGAAAGGGGGAATGGGGAGATGCTCTTTTTACAGGATGCAGGGCCTGAAATGAAAAAAGAGACAGGGCCTCTCCGGGAAGGTCCGGCAGTAAAGAGAGCATCGCCGCGGGTCCCGTTTTTTCTGTGCACGGCTGTCCGCGCGAGTATGACGGTCGAAGCTGCTTTCATACTGCCGCTGTTCTTGTTTTTCATGGCCAATATCCTGAATATTTTTGAGGCAATCCGTCTGGAGAGCAGCGTCTGCGCGGCGCTCCGGGAGTGCGGGACGGGAATGGCAGAGGCCGCGTTCTTTCTGCGGGAGGGTGCCGGTGCGGCAGGGGTCAATGGGGGCGTACTCCCGGAAGGAATTGAGTCCGGGGCGGCGGGAGCTGTCCTGTCGCAGGCTTATGTGGGCGGATACTGCCGTGATTTTCTGGGGGAGTCAGGCCCGCAGAATCATTGTCTCGAGGGAGGCACCGGAGCAATCTCCTTCCTTCGATCGTCGATCCTTTCGGAGAACGATGAAATAGAGATTGTCGCGGACTATTATATCCGCCCGCTGGTTCCTGTCATGGCACCCCCGCCTTTTTCGCTGTCATCCCGTTTTGCATGCCGTGCCTGGACCGGCTTCGATCCGACTGACTCAGACCCGGCTGAACAGGAAGAGGCACAGGAGATGGTTTATGTCACGGAAACCGGTACGGTCTATCACTGCAGCAGGGACTGTACCTATCTGAAGCCGCGGATCCGGACCATAGACGCGTCGCTTCTGGGAACTGTTCGTGCGAGGGACGGCTCGAAATATTATCCCTGCGAGGAGTGTCATCCCCGGCGCGCTGGAGCGGTGATCATCACGCCGGATGGAAACCGTTACCATTCCTCCGCGCATTGTTCCGGTCTTAAGCGCACGGTCAGGGAGGTTCCGAAAAAGTCTGTGGAAGGGATCCTGCCTCCCTGTTCGAAATGCGGACATTAGGGGCAGCAATTTCCGGCGAAAAGAGTTTTAACAGACACTTCTGCATGACATTGCGGGTGGTGTTCAGGAGGAGAATTCATGCTTCTGAAGATGATTACAGGAAGCTATCTGGCAGGCTGTACGCTGTATGATCTGAAGGGAAGAACCATTCCCTGCTGGCTGCTGTGTGCCGGCAGTGCGGCCTCTGTGCTTTATTTTGCTGTCAGCAGAACTCCCTGGCGGGATCCCGCCGTATGCTGCGAGGGATTTCTTGCCCTTCTTCCGGGAGTATTTCTGATCCTTATAGCTTTCCTTACACGGGGAGGGATCGGGTATGGGGACGGAGTGGTATTTCTGGGGCTGGGGCTTTTGACCGGTGCAGGGATGTGCACCATCCTTCTTATGGGATCTCTTCTGACGGCATCCGTCTGGTGCGGCGCACTGCTGCTTCTGAAAAGGGCCGGGAGAAAAACGCGAATTCCGTTTATTCCGGTAATCCTGCTCACCTGGCTGCTGACTGCGGTATTTGTGGAGATATTATGATGAAGCGGCGGGGACTGCCGGGCTACATGAGTGTGGAGGCATCGCTGGTGATTCCCATGACGCTGGCGATTTTCGTCCTGGTTATGGAAAGCGCATTTTTCCTGTATGACCAGTGCTGCCTGACGCAGGACATCTATGTGCTGGCGATGAAGGAGAGCGTCCGGAAGGATAAAAGCGGGAAAATGGACGCAGGAACTGTACTGGCCTCTTCCGCGGACCAGCTGGGGAACAAATATTTTGCGCTTGCTTCCTGCGGGGTCGATGCTGCCGTTGACGGCAAAACCATCAGGGTGTCCGGAGAAGCATCCTCCCGGATTTTCATGCTGGCTGATCTTTTCGGATCACCGGCGGACTGGTTCAGAATGAAGACGGAATGTGAATTAAGGCAGAAAGATCCGCCGCTTCACATCCGGCAGTACATAAGAGGCAGGGAGCTGGTCCGTGAAGTATCACAGCCGGCAGGGAAATAATACGGGTGCAGAAATGGAAATTCAGAACAGGAATGACGGAAGCCCTCAGCAGAACCGGGCAGTATATTACAATGATGCAATGGGATGTTACCTGGTGATTTCATGTCCCGGGGAAATGGTCCGCGGATACCAGTACAAGATGGTGACGGCCAACCATATCAGCGGCCTTCTGCAGTCTGATTTCCGGAGCATTAATGGGGAGGGATACCTCTACTATGACATCACCGGCAGAATCAGCCTGAAAATCCTGCTGGAACGGGGAAGGTTCGAGACAGGACAGATTCTGCCACTTCTGGAAAGTCTTGCGGATACGGACGAAACAATTGCGGCATTCCTGCTGAATCCGGACAGGCTCTGCCTTGATCCGGAATTTATCTTTTACGACATCTGTGAACAGCAGTTCCTGTTTACCTATTTTCCGGGGGAGCAGTCATTCGGGATACTGACAGGACTGATGCAGAGCCTGCTTGCAAACCTTCAGGGGCAGTCCCCGGTGCAGGATCAGGTGCTGTACAGACTGATGGAGATGGCAGAGGCGCCCGGATTTGTGCTCACACGCAGAATTCTCTCACCCCTTTGCGGCACACAGTACGTGGAAACCAGACAGCCGGATTCATTACCGGAACTCCCCGGGCAGCAGCCTCTCCTGAACCGGGAAAAGGAAGATGACTGGGAACCGGGTATTGCGGAGGACAATCCGGAAGAGGCAGAACCGGATCCGCTGCCGGAAGAGGAGCAGCAGGAGAGCACTCCTTCGGCGAAAAGACAGTTCAGAACGCTGTTTCTGGCGATATTTTTCCTGGGTTTTTCCGTTGTGCTGGAAGCTCTCCGTTTCAGGGTAAGGCTCGACGCGCAGACGCTGACTCTCGCAAGGGCGGGTGTGGTTGCGGGGCTTTCCCTTGCAATGATCACTGCGGTGTACGGCACATGGACCAGTTTCCGGTACGGCAGCACGCCAAAGCGCAGGAAACACACGGGATGAATGCAGCGCAGAACCATAACCGGCATGATTGCAGATACTGCGGACACAGAAGGCTCCACAACATTCTGACTGTGATACAATGGCCTCATTACAGAGGCCCCGGACACGTCCTGAAGGCGGTCCGGTTTGGAGGTATTTATTTATGAAGAAAGACGATTGCATTTTCTGCAGGATAGCAAACGGAGAAATTCCCTCAAGGACGATTTATGAGGATACGGATTTTCGTGTCATTCTCGATAACGGACCGGCTACACGAGGGCACGCGCTGGTCCTGCCCAAAGAGCACTACGAGAACCTTTTTGCAATGCCGGAAGACAAGGCGGCTCAGGCGATGAAAGTTGCCAGAGCAGCAGCCTCGCAGCTCGTGGATAAACTGCATGCGGACGGACTGAACCTGGTCCAGAACAATGGGACGGCAGCAGGCCAGACAGTGCAGCATTTCCATATTCATCTTATTCCGCGCTATGAAAATGACGGCCAGCACATACTCTGGAGCCCTTCTTCACCGACCGATAAAGAGCTGGATGAGACACTTCGCAGCATTACGGGCTGAAGCCTGACAGCTGCCGCGGGCATAGAGAGGTAAACATGGCAGAAATACGGGAAATAGATGTTGCAGCTGTGACAGACCAGATCAGGGATATGTGTATCCATGCCAACTACCATCTGTCTGAGGATATGTGCGACCAGCTGGAACGCGCGGAGGCAGCAGAGAGCTCTGCCCTCGGGAAGCAGATTCTGGGGCAGCTGCAGGAAAATCTTTCGATTGCCGGCAGGGGGAACGTTCCGATCTGTCAGGACACCGGAATGGCAACGATCTTTCTGGATATCGGACAGAATGTACATTTCACCGGAGGAAGTCTCGAAGACGCAGTCAATGAGGGGGTGCGACAGGGCTATCAGGAGGGTTACCTGCGCAAATCCATCGTAGGGGATCCGCTGCTGCGTGTTAACACGAATGACAACACTCCTGCCGTCGTCCATTACAGCATTGTACCGGGCAGCAATGTTTCCATCACAGTGGCACCCAAGGGATTCGGCTCGGAAAACAAGAGCCGCCTGTTTATGCTGACTCCGGCGGACGGTGAAGAGGGCGTCATTGATGCTGTTCTGCAGACCGTGCAGGCAGCAGGCCCCAATGCATGTCCTCCCATGGTCATCGGGGTAGGAATCGGAGGAAATTTTGAAAAATGTGCCGAAATGGCAAAACGGGCTCTTACATTAGACACCCGTGGTCATTCCGGACTTCCCCATATCCGGAAACTCGAGGAAGAAATCCTTTCGAAGATCAATGAGACAGGTATCGGCCCCGCGGGTCTGGGAGGGAGCACAACCGCTTATTCTATCCGGATCCTGACCTATGCAACGCACATTGCAGGACTTCCGGTGGCAGTCAATATCTGCTGTCATGTAAACAGACATGAGACAAGAGTGCTCTGATGAGGATCCGGCGGATCAGAGGGGCGAAACGGCTTAAAAGGATTCCGCCCGACAGAAGCCTTGTCACACAGGCATAACAGGGGACTGAATATGGACCAGTATGTTACGACTCCGCTTACAAAGGAAAAGACAGTCCGGCTTCGCGCCGGAGATATGGTGTACCTGACGGGAACGATTTATACCGCGAGGGATGCCGCCCATAAGCGTATGGCAGAAGCGCTGCAGCAGGGGAAGGGACTTCCGTTTGATATCCGCGATAACGTCGTATATTACATGGGGCCGACACCGGCAAGACCGGGCGGGGTCATTGGCTCGGCGGGCCCCACAACAGCAGGAAGAATGGACAAGTACACACCGGAGCTTCTGGATCTGGGAATGAGCGGGATGATTGGCAAGGGAAGGCGCAGCCCGGAAGTGATGAAAGCAATTGTCCGGAATAAAGCGGTATACTTCGCCGCGATTGGCGGAGCAGGAGCCCTTCTGTCGGAACATATCACAGCGGCGAAGGTCATTGCGTATGACGACCTGGGGACGGAAGCCATACGGGAGCTTACCGTGAAGGACTTTCCGTGTATTGTCGTAGCGGATACCTATGGAAATGATCTTTATCACTGATCCCTAAAGCCACCACATCTTGAAAGACTGCTGCTTATTTTCTGCCATATCTTGCGATTGACAAAAAACTTATGCGACAGTATAATCTTGATTGCTCTCTTGAAAGCAGGGCTTTTAAGGGAGAAACAGCATGAAATAACAGGAATCAGGCTTTGGAGAAATACTCAAGAGGCTGAAGAGGCGCCCCTGCTAAGGGTGTAGGTCGGGTTAAACCGGCGCGCGGGTTCAAATCCCGCTTTCTCCGCTCAAAGCAGCATTCAAAAGTTTTTTCAAAAAACTGAAAAAATGCTTGCTTTTGAAAATAGGACGTGCTAACATACGTCTTGCTGTTGAGAGACAGCGGTTTTTTCCGATTAGATCAGGGCTTTGAGCCGTCAGGCGGGAAATTGATTTTTAAAAAATCAAAAAGTCCTTGACAGGAGAAAATCAATAAGTTACAATAAAACAGTTCGCCGCTGAGGCGGACGGCCCGAAATCAATACGAAGGCAATGCCGTAGTACAGACGGGCAGCGCACATTTTCAATCAAATATCTGACAATCA
>ONEK01000019.1 GCA_900316855.1 uncultured Lachnospiraceae bacterium
AGGTTAAATGCAAGCACAAATGTGGCTCAAAGGCTTATTTTATGCGGTTCTCAACGAATTTATAGTTATGTTCCTAGTGATGAATCACGGGAACGCAGGATGAGGATGGCATGGAGATGAATCTTAAGGCTACAGATTATATCCATGGTCTTAGCTGCGAGATTGATTCTGACGAAGCCTTGAATGCTTATCTTATCAGGGTAGCTATGAAGCAGCTGCCAGGGCTCTTGCAGAGAAGGATGCGCATGTTCTTTTTTTATGGACTCAGTGAGACAGAGATTGCAGGCATTGAGGGAGTATCCCAGCCTGCAGTGCATTACTCTATTCAGAGTGGGATCAGGCAGCTAAGGTACATGCTGGATATCTGATTATTTTTCTAAAATGACTTATAATTTGCCCACTTTCTGTAGTTATAGGTAGAAGGATTTTTTTTCTTGTACCTTGACATCAGAATATACATTCACTAAGTACGTTCCTGTATACCGGAGCACCACAGGTACGCCTTGCGCGAGATAGCCTCACTGGAAAGCCGGTAGCACCGGCATTTGCCATGATGGATATAGGGATAATGATACTTCCGCCCAGCCACAGCCGGCAATGCCGATCACGCAATGGGGGCGGCTTGGCGAGATCCGCCTTGAGGATGAACCTATGGAGCTGTGCTGCAGCCGCTTAGTGACTTCCCGTATCTCAGGGGTGTCGTGGACGAATTTGAGATCAGATAACTGTATTTTAGGAAGGCTTCCCACTGTGTACTGGCGGTGGGAGAGCCTTCTTTTTACATAGATTTACATGAAAGAAAGAGGGTGATGTATTGGAGATAAAACGGGGGGAAATCTATCTCGCACAACTTGGTGAAGGCGTTGGCTCAGAGCAAAAGGGAGAAAGACCTGTAATTATAGTTCAGAACAACAAAGGCAATAAGTTTTCTCCTACAGTATCCGTGATTCCTATTACGACAAAGATTCATAAGAGCACTGGAATGCCAACACATGTACTACTTGGGCGGATATCAGGACTTGAAGAATTTTCAGCCTGTATGGCAGAACAAATAATGACTATAGATAAAACCAGGTTGATGAAGCGTATAGGGAAACTTCCGGAGAAGGTTATGAAGCGAGATGTTGATTTAGCATTAAAAACGCAGCTTGATTTGAGGGGAGGAAGAAGGCATGGATAGACTTGAAATTCCTGTTTGGAGGAAGTATTCACTTAGCATTCAGGAAGCTGCTTCCTATTATGGCATAGGAGAGAAGAGGCTTAGGAATCTTATTGCAGATCATTTGGACGGAGAATTTGTAATTGAAATCGGGGCTCACGTAAGGATTAAGCGAAAAAAGTTTGAAGAGTATCTGGATAATTCGGGAGTTATATAATGGGGCGACATCCTAGCGTTTCTTTTATCGAGTAGATACAATATATATAGCGCTATGTTATGTGGCTTCTTCATGTTTGAAAGGAGCTGATTAAAATAGAAAGAAGGTATGATAACAGAGGAAGGGTTCTCCATGAGGGAGAATTCCAGATGCCAGATGGTCGATATAGATTCAAATATACATCCTGGGATGGAAAGAGAAAGGCTGTTTATAGCTGGAGGCTTGATAAGAACGATAGACCTCCGCAAGGCAAGAAACGAACAGAGTCTCTTCGCGAATTAGAGAAAAAAATCCATGCAGACAGTTTTGATAAGATAGTTTCTAATGGTGGAGATCTCACTGTTTTAGAACTGGTTCAGAAGTATGTTAATACAAGAGTTGGTGTAAGGGTTACAACGAAAAGAGGATATCAGACAGTCCTTAATTTTCTTGCAAAGGATCCTTTTGGAAAAAAGAGAATTGACTTGGTTCATAAGTCTGATGCCAAGCTGTGGCTTATACAGCTTCAGCAGGAGAAAGGTAAAAGCTATTCTCAGATACATACGATTAGAGGACTTGTTAGACCTGCATTCAAGCTTGCTATGGATGATGATCTTATTCGTAAGAACCCGTTTGATTTTGAATTGGTCAATGTTCTTGTAAATGATTCTGTAAGACGGGATGCATTATCTCGTGAAGATGAGCGTAAGTTTCTTAAGTTCATTCAGGAAGATAAGCATTACAAAAAGTATTATGAGGGCATCTACATTTTATTTAATACCGGAATGAGAATTTCAGAGTTTTGTGGGCTGACTCTTTCAGACATAGACTTCAAGAATCATTCCATTAATATCGACCACCAACTTCAAAAAGGTGCCCATGTAGGGTATTATATTGAGGAGACCAAGACAGAGAGTGGTCATAGGAAGATACCTATGACACCTGAGGTGGAAGAGTGTTTTAAGACTATAATAGTTAACAGACGACCACCAAAGCCTGAACCTATGGTAGATGGCAAAGCGGGGTTCTTGTACTTTGATAAGGATGGAAGTATTATGTATGCCCTTCATTGGGACCATTACTTCAAGCACATCCGCAACAAGTACAACCGCATCTACAAGGTACAGATGCCTTTTGTGTCTCCGCATATTTGTCGGCATACGTATTGTTCTAATATGGCAAAGTCAGGAATGAATCCCAAAACCCTTCAATATCTCATGGGGCATTCCGATATAAGTGTAACTTTAAATACTTATACTCATGTCGGATTTGAAGATGCCCAGAAGGAGATAAAGTCGCTTAGGAACTTGAAAGCGATATGAACCGGGTATAAATCTGGGTATAAATTCTGCCATAGGGAAACGGCAATTAACGGTGGCAAAATGTACGGGTTCAAAACGAACATTTTTATACCCACTTTTATACCCACCACCTGAGAAAATACACTAAAATATGCGTAAATATGCCGATATAAAGAAAATCGAAAATAGCATAAATGCTAGGAAATATGAGGTTTTAGGGAATGATTAAGATACTATTCGTATGCCACGGCAATATCTGCCGCTCCCCGATGGCCGAATTCGTCATGAAACGCCTTGCTGCAGACGCCGGCCTCGGCTCCTGCTTCGGGATTGCGTCGGCAGCGACCACGACTGAGGAAATCTGGGGCAGGCGCGGCAATCCCGTCTATCCGCCGGCAAAGAAAACGCTTGCCGAACACGGCATCGCAGGCCCCGAAGTCGACGCAAAGCGTGCAAGGCTCCTCGTCCGTGATGACTACGCTTACTATGACTACCTCATCGGCATGGACAGCGAGAACCTCAGCGACATGAAAGATATCTGCGGTGTCAGTGGTACCGGCCGCCGCGCAGACTATGAGACGCCGGACAGCCGCACGCACAGTGCAGCCATTGTCCGCGAGGACGAAAAGATTTCCCTTCTCATGGACTACACAGGCCGCCCGCGCAGCGTTGCCGATCCCTGGTACACCGGAAATTTCGAGGCCACATGGAACGACGTCTGCGAGGGCTGCACTGCCCTGCTGCAGCATCTCTGCCGCGTATATCATCTGCGGGCAGGGTCATAATCTGCATTTCCGGGCGCTGTCCCGGGAAAGGTCCCGGGGATTTCGAAGAGAGCTTTTGCCCTCAGCGCGCACCATGGGTATAGGTGCCGGTGAGCTCTCCTTCTGCGAGGATGCCGCAGGACTTTTCAAGCTGTCCTGCGACAGCTGACGCGTCTCTGCCGGGAGCATCCAGCTCTCCGGGGAGGCTTCCCGGCGCAGAATCCAGTGCGTAAACGTAAACGTGATAGTGATGTGTCCCCGACGGAGGATAAGGCCCCACGTAGGCGCTGCCGCCCTCTCCTTCGGCAAGATCCGTGGAGGCTGTGAGCATCTTCCAGTGGAGCCAGTTGCGGCCGTCCGGATCAATCATATAGACCGCATAGGCCTGCGCACCCGGAACAGGATCAAACGAAAGCTGCGGGGAAACGTTCTCCCCATAGGCTGTTTTCGTGATCCGGGTGTCCCAGACACCGTGATGCAGGTTTTCCGAGGCCACGCTCATTTTCATGGAAATCTCCTTTCCTTCCGGCGCTGACGCGGCGATACATGCCGCGATAACCAGCATGACAATACCATCCAGTGCAAGCGGCACGGCTGCCGCGTAATAGGCTTTCCACTCGTCCATGCGGTAGTACAGGACGTAGAGGATCATGTTGATCCCGAAGGCGGCGAGTACGAGAATGATCAGCGCGAGCACCTCCCGGCGCCGGAACCGTCCCGTCCCGTACAGAATATTCAGTGTGACGAGCTCCAGCACCGTCCACCCGACAATCAGAACCAGCTCGGTCGTAACCGGCCGGTGGAACACAAGCCCCGTGAAGGCCATCAGGAACGCATACGCCGCAAGCCCTGCCGCCATAACGAGGATCCCGGGATACAGGGCGCGCGTCACCTGTGCCTGATTATTGCCGGAAATCGTCAGGATCAGGCCTCCCAGCCCGCACAGGGCGGTGAAAAGAAGCAGAATTCCGGACCGCCCTTCCGTCCAGTTCTGTACTCCTCCCGGACGGAATACCCTGAACCACCACGGAATGTAAAACCCGCAGCAGGCTGTAAGCAGCAGCTGTCCCGAAAGAATCAGTTTTTCACAGGATCCCATAAATTCCTCCGGATATCTCCGCCCTGACCTTCATCGGTGCGGCGGTCCGACATCATTCTACAACGAAACGGGACCGCGCCGTCACAAATTTCCGGCCGGAGTTTTGTGCAACATTCCTCTTGCGAAGAAAACGTATGTTCTGTATTATACAGGAACAAATGTTCGCATCCGGAAGGGAGGCGTCATGTGGACCGGATCATCCTGCATGTGGACTGCAATTGTTTCTATGCTTCGGTGGAGATGCTGCACCATCCGGAGCTGTCGGGCAAGCCGATCGCGGTCGGAGGGGACCCGGAGGCGCGGCACGGCATTATTCTGACGGCCAATTATATCGCCAAGCGTGCTGGCGTGAAGACGGGCATGGCCCTGTGGCAGGCGCGGCAGGCCTGCCCGCAGGTGATTTTCGTTCCGCCGCGGATGTATCTGTACATCCGTTATTCCAACATGGCAAGATCGATTTACCGCAGCTATTCGGACAAGGTGGAGAGTTTCGGTCTGGATGAGTGCTGGGTTGATCTGACGGATACCTGCCATCTGTACGGCGATCATACGGCCGGCATGGAAAACGGGTACCGCATTGCGCAGGAAATCAGCGGCCGGGTGAAGAAGGAGATGGGGATCACGGTCAGCATCGGCGTATCCTGGAACAAGATTTACGCGAAGCTTGGCAGCGACTACCGCAAGCCGGATGCCATTACCGTGTTTGACCGGGAGAACTACCGGCGCCTGATCAGTCCGCTTCCCGTATCGGACCTTTTGTATGTGGGACGCAGGACAGAGGCGAAGCTGCGCAGATTCGGCATTCTGACGATCGGGGAGCTGGCGCGTGCGGATCCTGCCCTTCTGGAACAGTGGTTCGGCAAGGTCGGGCTGATGCTGTCGGCCTTTGCACGAGGAGAGGACCGGACGCCGGTCAGTGAGACCGGTCTGGAGGTTCCCGTCAAAAGTGTCGGGAACAGCACCACAACGCCGAGAGACCTTGTCAATGACGAGGATGTAAAGCTGGTTCTGTACCTTTTGTCCGAGAGTGTCGCGCACAGGCTCCGGGAAAACGGCTTTGTCGGGCAGGTGGTTGAGGTCTATGTGCGGGATAACGAGCTGATGGGATGGCACCAGCAGCAGAAGATTCCGGAGCCCACGAATGTCTCAGAGGAGATCGAGAGCGCAGGCTTTGCCATTTTCCACAGGCTGTACCACTGGCCCCGGCCGATCCGGAGCATCGGGCTGAGTGTGACGGACCTGAAGCCGGATACCATGCCAAGGCAGCTGTCCCTGTTTGTGGACGAGCAGAAGCACGCAAGGCTTCTGTACGCGGACCGGATGGAGGACGATCTGCGGCAGCGGTTCGGGTTCCGGGCGGTCCGCAGGGGGATTATGCTGCGGGACGGTTATCTTGCTTCACTTGACGCCACGGCGGATGATCACATGATCCATCCGCACTCCTACCTCGAAAGAGGCAACCGGACCGGAGTATGAGACTTTGTGCCATGTGTTTTCCTGCGCGGAAACATTATAATAATGTCAGGACCGGAAGACATCAGGAGGATTGCGCAGATGGCGGGGATGGCGTTTCTTACAGTTTTACTTCTTGCGCTGATGGAGCTGAACAAAAACACACTGGCGGGGTGGATTCTCGTTCCTGCGGCGTTTGTTCTCTACCTTTTTGCGCGGAAAAAGGCCCTCCGCGGGAAAAAGCACCGCAGGCTTGTGATGAATCTTGCTTATCTCGGGGTTCTCGCTGCGTGCTTTGCGGTTTCGCAGCCGCCGGTCAGAAGGGTTCCTGTGTCCGATGCGGCTAAGCCGGAGTCAACAGAGGTTCTGTCCGTCGCGCAGGGCAGCCTGACCGGGGTCCGTTCGGCAGACGGGAGTGTGGAGATTTTTGCCGGAATTCCGTACGCCGCGCCGCCGGTCGGGGATCTGCGGTGGAAGGAGCCGCAGGAGCCTGCCGCCTGGGAAGGGGTGCGGTCCTGCGATAAGTTTGCCCCTATGTCCATGCAGCCATCGAACGGCAACATTTACAATTCCCTTGCACAGATCATCGGCTACCATGACTATAAGATTTCCCTGAAGGACAACTTCACGCCCCCCGATGAGCGAGGACTCCCTCTATCTCAATATCTGGCGCCCGGCGGGTATAAGCAGCACCCAAAAGCTCCCCGTCATGGTCTACATTCACGGCGGTTCGCTCAAGACCGGCCAGCCCTGGTATGAGGACTACGCGGGAACCGGACTTGCAAAGAGCGGTGTCATTTACGTAAACCTTGCCTATCGGCTCGGTGTGTTCGGCTTCTACGGGAACAAAGACCTGCAGGCGGAATCACCGGACCATACGACCGGCAATTACGGTCTTCTGGATCAGATTCAGGCACTGAAGTGGGTGCAGGAAAATATTGCCGCGTTCGGAGGTGACCCGGACAATGTCACACTTGCCGGCGAGTCAGCGGGAAGCGCGTGTGTGAGCGCACTTCTTTCCGCGCCTCTTGCGAAGGGGCTTTTCCGCAGGGCGATTCTCGAGAGCTCTACCGTGGACGCGCCGGTTCCTGCCCATTCCTACCGCACGTTTGAGGATACGCTGGAGGCGGGAGAGGATCTGTACCGCAAAACCGGAATGCAGACCCCGGAGCAGCTGCGCACCCTTTCCGCCGGGGAGCTGGTGCCCTATACGGAGAACAACCATCACATCACACCGGACGGCGTGGTGCTGGAAGGGGATCCGTACCAGCTGATCCGGGACGGGCAGCAGCTGAATGCGGAGGAGATCCTGCACGGCTACAACGCAGATGAGAGTGACGCCTTCGTGCTGTTTGATAAGTTTACGAAAGAAAATTTTGCCGGAAAGCTGGAACAGTACTGCAGGGACATTGTACCGGACTGGCAGTCCCTGGAGCAGATCTATCCCGTCCGGGACGACGTGCAGGCCGATGAGGCGATGCATGAAATCCTCTCTGGACTCTGGTTCGGGTATGGGCATGAGTGCCTGACCAGGCAGGCGCTGGCACAGGGGATTCCGGTATACGAATATTATTTCGCACAGGAAAACGGAAGGCTCGGCAGCTGGCACAGCGGTGAGGAAGTATACTGTTACGGGAACATTCCCGCTGATTCGGACCTGTACACCGGGGAGGATCGGATGCTGAGCTCTGTCATGCTGACCTACTGGAGGAATTTCGCACAGACGGGAAACCCCAACGAAAGCGCAGACGGGGACAGCAGGGTCCTGGATCCGTACGGGCTGTCCGGGGACGGGTCACTCCCGGATCTGCCGGCATGGGAGCCTGTCACGGATCCCGGCATGATCACGGAATTTCGTGCGGATCAGGGAACGTATGTCCGCAAGGCGGAGATTCCATACTGGAAGCTTTATGACGCCCTGGACAGCAGTTATCAGGCCGGCGGACAGGCAAGACAGGTTCCGGAAGGAAACTGACATACCCGGGGGCAGGACCAGAGGCTCCCGTCATTGGCGTTTGGAGGTTCGTTATGGCACAGCATTCACGGGTCAATCATCTGGAAACACAATGGAACTGCAGGACGCCGGAGGATTGCCTCCCTCTTCCCGAGTATCCGCGCCCCCAGCTCATGCGCAGAGAGGATACATGGCAGAACCTCAACGGATGGTGGGATTACGCGATTCTGCCCCGCGGCGCGCATTCCGGGAAGGAAGCAAAGAGGCATCATACAAGGGTGAAATTCCAGGGGAAGATCCTGGTCCCGTATTCGCCCGAGTCCGAACGCTCCGGGGTGGGGCGGACACTGCATCCCGGGGAGGACCTCTGGTATGAGAGAGAGTTTTACTGCCCGGAAAGCCCGGGACAGGACGGCACTGCCGGCCGCAGGCTCCTGCTTCACTTCGGCGCCGTGGATGAGCGCTGCTGCGTCTGGGTGAATGGCCGCAGGGCAGGGATTCACCACGGGGGCTACTGGAGCTTTACGTTTGACATCACGCCCTTTGTCCGCAGAGGCAGCAACACGGTGCGCGTCTGTGTCCGGGATGACTCGGATCAGAGTCCCGCAAGCGTGGGAAAACAGCACCTTGTCCCCGGGGGCATGTATTACACTGCCCAGAGCGGGATCTGGCAGACCGTCTGGCTGGAGCGTGTACCGCAGAATTATATCCGGGATATCCGCATGGTTCCTGCAAAAAACGGCTCGTTTTCCCTGTCTGTCTATACGCAGGCAAAGGAGACAGGCAGCAAAAAGCCTGTGACGGCGCGGATTTATGCTCCCGGGATCTATACCAGCCGGGAGATCCCGGAACAGGAGAAGGGCTCATCCTGCCTGTGCTCCGTGCAGCTGAACTCCTATGGCACCTATCATCATGGAAATATCCGGGTTCCGGCTGACTGGAGACGCTTCTGGACGCCGGAGGAACCCTGGCTGTATCCTGTCACCATCACAGCCGGGGAGGATACCATCCGCACCTATACGGCACTCCGTACAGTTGGCACGGCGCGGGACTCCGGGGGAGTTCCCCGCATTACACTGAACGGGAAGCCCTGCTTCATGAACGGAGTGCTGGATCAGGGCTACTGGCCGGAGTCATTGATGACACCGCCGTCGGACGAAGCCATGGTCAGCGATATCCGTCTTGCACAGTCCGCCGGCTTCAACATGATCCGCAAGCATGTCAAGCTGGAGGGAGCACGCTGGTATTATCACTGCGACCGGATGGGCATGCTGGTCTGGCAGGACATGGTAAACGCGGGCAGCATCCCCTACTGGTTTGATACGCTCCTGCCGAATGTCCTTCCTCCGTTCGGCATGCTCCACATTGACCATGCCAGGTGGCTGGAGCAGAAGAAGTCCAACCTCTGGACAAAGGACCAGGATACTTACCGGGATAACCTGCGCAGCACCGTGAAACAGCTGCAGAACAGTCCCTGCGTCGTTTTGTGGACGATTTTCAACGAAGGCTGGGGGCAGCATCATACCAGGGAGCTGACGCAGATGGTCCGCAGGATGGATCCCACGCGGCTCATCGATTCCGCGAGCGGATGGTTTGACCACGGGACGGGAGACGTATACAGTATTCATAACTACTGGCGTCCGCTCATCCCGATGCAGGACCCTTCGGGACTGGGAAGGCCCTATGTTCTCTCGGAATACGGAGGGAGAGCGTGCCGCATTCCGGGCCATACCCTGTATGATGAGACGTTTGGCTACTACAGCTGCAGGCCGGAGAAGATGCCGGAGCTGTTCCGGAGGTTTCAGGCGCGCATTGCGCGGCTTGCACGCAGAGGGCTGGCAGCAGCGGTGTATACACAGCTCTCGGATATCGAAGAGGAAATCAACGGAATAGCCACCTATGACCGGAAAGTGGTCAAGGTGCGCTGATCAAAACGGAGGTGCCCTAAGATGACAAAATATGTGCTGGTAAAGGGAAGACCCGACTCGGCGGAGGGTCGCCTTGAGAAGGAAATCCGCTGCTATGACCTGCTGGATTCCCTCGGGATGACGTACTGGAGAACGGACCATCCGGACGCGCAGGCCTATACGATGGAGGCGTGCCTGGAAATAGACGCGGTCCTGCAGGCCACGGTGTGCAAGAACCTGTTCCTCACAAACCGCCAGCACACGGACTACTACCTGCTGATGATGCCGGGAGACAAGGTTTTCAAAACAAAAGAGCTGTCCCATCAGATCGGGACAGCGAGGCTGTCGTTCGGCACACCGGAGGAAATGGAAGAGCGGATCGACTGTGCACCCGGATCGGCTTCCGTAATGGGACTGATGAATGACCCGGACAATCAGGTAAAGCTTCTGGTGGATGAGGATGTCCTGCAGGGCGAGTTCATCGGCTGCCATCCCTGCATCAACACATCGTCGCTCAAGCTGTATACCAGGGAACTGGTGGAGCGTTTCCTGCCGGCGGTGCACCATGAAATGACCATTGTCCGGCTGACCGGCGAGTAACCGGCCGTAACTCCGGACGTCCCTAACCTTTTCGGAAGGCGGCAGGGTCGAAGCAGACCCGGAGGATAGGATGGAAGATCAGAATAACGGAGAAAACAATAAGGCGATCCACATCAACTGTGCTACGGTCTGGAAGGACCAGGACGGTCACCCGATTGCGCTTCTGTACACCTTCCCGGTGGAAGAGGTCCGGGAAAATCTCGGGCTTTCGGATTTAAAGAATGACCCGGAGCAGATCAGCGAGAGGCTCACGGCGTTTATGCGCAGGACGCTCCGGATTATCCTGCACCACGCAAAGGAGACCTATAAGGGAGAGTTCCAGTTCATGGACGCGGCAGGAGACAGCTCGGATCAGTATATCTGCGTCTTCGTGGTACGGGATGATTTTGCGGTGGCCAAGATGGCACAGGTGGAACGCGCCATGGAGACTGCTTCCGGCAAAGCTCCGGAAAACAGCAGCTCCGAAGGGGAAGGCACCGGCGCGCAAAATAATCCAAAGACCGCGGCAGAAGAGCAGGGCAAGAAAGCCGGCAGGAGTAAGGGCAAAGCCAGTGACTGCTACATAGGCTTCCACTTTGCTTCCATCAGTGATGCGGCGGCGGCAGCAAGGGCAGCGGGGCAGAAGGCAGACCTCTGTAAATCCTGGCTCTGCCGGGACAGGGACGGCTATGCGCTGGTCCTGTGTATTTCGTGTGCCGCGGATGAGGGTGAGAACCCGGAGAAAGCCTGTGATACCGGGAAGCTTTCGGCTGTCTTCTCCGAATACGGCCAGCCGATTGACAGCGAGAACCGCTGCCGGTATCTGATCCGGCGGGAGGGCCTGATCAAAAAGAACGCTCTGCAGAAGCTTCTGGAACTTTGAGTCCTGTGAGCTCACGGATCCTGCCGGAGGAAATAACGGCAAGGCGTGCAGAGGGGAATTCCTTCTTCAGGGCCTCGAACCGCTCGGAAACGGCCGCCGGCTCCAGATGCCCGGTATTGAGCAGACATCCCGCAACGCCGCAGGATGCGGCAACGCGAAGGTCACTTTCCGTCTCGTTTCCGACCATCATGCAGTCCCGCGGGTTTAACCGCTGCTCCTTCAGAAGCAGCTGCAGGAATTCCGGCTGGGGCTTTTTCATCCCCTGATCGGACGAAATATACATGGCATCGAACAGGGGCGTAAGCCCCGTCATGGCAAGCTCGGGGCGGGTGAACACCGCCTGTGCGTTGGAGAGAAGGAACAGCCGGATGCCCTGTTTTTTCAGTGATGTAAGCGTCTGAAGCGTTCCGGGATACAGGCAGAACCTTTTCAGGGAAGCTGCCCGGAACGTGTTTGCAATCATGTAATTCCATTCCGGAGTGTCAGCCAGACGCTTCCGGAAGGAAGGAGCCGAAAAATCCGCTGCGGCATCCTCTGTCATCTGTCCGGAGACAGTGGCCGGCGCATCGAGGAGGAGCCTGTGGAAAACCTTTTCCAGCCGGATCTCCGGAAAGGTGTATCCCGATTCTTTCTTAAGACTGGCTTCTTCCTCTGAAACCAGCTTCGAATAGGCTTTTCGTAATTCTTCCGGCTCATAAAAGGCACCGCAGCGCCGGTAGACCTGCGCCATGGTTTTCCAGAGACTGCGGGCTGCCTCGTCGGTATGGATGTCGATCAGTGTTCCGTAAAGGTCGAAAATCAGGTTATTTATCACGGGTGCTCCTTCCGGGCGTCCGGCGGGCCGCGGATCCGGCTCGTCCTTTGATCAGGTCATCAGCAGCATGTCTGCCGGCTGACTTTTCTGACACCCGTTTCACCATTATGGCCTGCGGGGGGCTTCTTTTCAACTGCATGTCCTTGACACCGTTCCCCTGATTGCGTGGCAGCGCTGACACCGTATCCGGAAGGTATTGCATTTTCGAAAAAGCAGGCTATAATGTTTAATAATTGTAAACAATAATACTTGTATACAATAATACTTTGGAAAGACAAGGGCGTCGCAGCAATGCTGTGACGCCCTGTTTTTTTTCGGGAGCAGCGCCATGAGTACAATGATCAAGCTGGAACATATCAATAAGAATTTCGGGGATCTTCATGTCTTAAAGGATGTGAACCTCGAGGTGACGGAGGGTGAGAAGCTTGTCATTATCGGCCCCTCGGGCTCCGGGAAATCGACAACCGTGCGCTGCATGAACTTCCTTGAGACGCCGACCAGCGGGACGGTCACGATTGACGGCGAGGTCATGGACAAAAAGAACTGCCGCAGGATCGTACGCGAGAAGATGTCCATGGTATTCCAGCAGTTCAATCTGTACCCGCACATGACGGTACTGAAAAACCTTACGCTGGCGCCGATGAAGCTGCATCACAAGACGAAGGAGGAGGCGGAGGAGCTGGCCTATCATTACCTGGACGTCGTCGGACTCCGGGAGAAGGCAGACGTCTATCCGCCGGCGCTCTCCGGCGGGCAGCAGCAGCGGATTGCCATCGCGAGGGCCCTGTGCTGCCAGACCCCGATCATCCTGTTTGACGAGCCGACGTCCGCACTCGATCCGGAGACGATTCAGGAAGTGCTGGATGTCATGATCAGGCTGGCGCATGAGAAAAACATCACCATGGTTGTCGTAACACACGAGATGGGCTTTGCGAGGCAGGTAGCCGATCAGGTTGTCTTCATGGAGGACGGCAGGATCATTGAGGAGGGAACGCCGGAGCATTTCTTCACGGCGCCGGATTCCCCGCGGGTGAAGGAGTTCCTCGGGAAGATTATCCGTTAGATCAAAGGATCGTTTTTCAGGTCGCAGCCGTGCGGAAACTTCTGATTTCCGTACGGATAGGCAAAAGGAGGCAGTCCTGCTGCCGCAGGCTGTTTCCGTATCAAGCCCGCCGCAGGGCGGGCGGACAATCCTGCGGAACGCGCAGGAAAGGAGGAGATTATGAAAAGAGAATCTGATGTTTTAAGAAGAGCGGGCGTGCTCGGTGCTGCGGGCGTCCTTGCACTGGGACTTGCAGGGTGCGGCGGCAGTTCCTCCGGATCGGCTGCATCAACAGCCGCGGCGACGACCGATGCTGCGCCTGCTGCCACAGAGGCAGCGACGGCCGCAGAGACGGCTGACGCCGCAGCGACGGAGGCAGCTTCCGCGGAGATCGGCCCCGACACCCAGGCCATCATTGACCGCGGCACGCTGAAGGTCGGCGTAAAGGACGCCGTGGAAGGCTTTGGCTTCAAGGATCCCCTGACAGGCGAGTACTCCGGACTCGAGATCAGCCTTGCAGAGGATATTGCGAAAGATCTCGGCGTTGATATCGAGTTCACAACCGTAACGGCAGCAACCAGAACGGAGCTCCTGGATTCCGGTGATATCGATATGGTTGCCGCAACCTTCACCATCACGGATGAGCGCAAGAAGAGCTGGGATTTCACGACGCCGTACTATACGGACCACGTAGGCGTCCTGGTTGAGAAGGCATCCGGCATTACGGACCTTACAGGTCTCGAGGGCAAGACGGTCGGCGTATCGTCCGGCTCCACCTCCGCGAAGTCCCTGGTTCAGGCAATGGTCGACGGCGGCATTATCCCGGCGGACGATTTCAACGCGGATGATTTCGATCCGGCAACCTGGACCGAGAAGGTTTCGTTTAAGCAGTACGACGACTATCCGACCATTTCCACAGCGCTGACCGCAGGAGAGGTGGACGCGTTCTGCGTGGATAAATCCATCCTGGCAATCTACCACACCGATGACCGCGATTACATCAAGGAAGAGTTTGCACCTCAGGATTACGGCATCGCGACGAAGAAGGATTCCGATTTCTCCGCCTACACGGAGGCAGAGGTCGAGAAGTATCTGTCTGACGGCACGATCGACCAGATGAAGGCAGACAACAACCTGGAGTGACATGCGGGGTAATTCCTGCAGGGACCCGGCCGGCGTCTCAACACCCGGCCGGGTGATTCTTAAGGCAGCCGCATGGGTT
Source organism: uncultured Lachnospiraceae bacterium (assembly GCA_900316855.1). Lineage (GTDB taxonomy): Bacteria > Bacillota > Clostridia > Lachnospirales > Lachnospiraceae > CAG-791. Next base: position 14,373 of record ONEK01000019.1, read on the forward strand.
TTAGTCTGCATTGCCTGCGGCCGCAGGCATTATGAGGTAGCAGCATGAGTGGTTTGTTTTCGGCATATTCATGGTCCAAAGTCTGGGGCGCACGTGCCGGTTTCCTGATGGGACTTGGCAATACGGTCCTGACCGCGGTGTTCGGCATTCTGCTGGCGCTGGTGCTGGGGCTGGTTTTCGGCCTCATGGGGACATCGAACAAAAGGATCCTGAAGGCAGTCAACCGCGTCTATGTGGAATTTATCCAGAACACTCCCGTGCTGCTGCAGCTGTGCTTCATCTACTATGCGCTCGCGTTTTCGGGACATTCGATCGGCATTATCCCGGCAGGCATTACCGCACTCGGCATTTATACGGGAGCCTATATGTCGGAGGTGTTCCGCGCCGGCATCCAGTCCATCCCGAAGGGACAGTTCGAGGCGGCAAGGTCCCAGGGCTTCACGTATTTTGAGGAGATGTACTACATCATCCTGCCGCAGACCATGAAGATCATTCTGCCTCCCATGGTCAACCAGGTCGTGAACCTGATCAAGAATACGTCCTGCCTGTACATCATCGGAGGCTCGGATCTCATTTCCATCACGTACAGCTTCGTCACAGGGGAAAAGACGGGCGGCGCTTACGGACCGGCCTATATTCTGTGCGGCGCGGTCTTTTTCGTGATCTGCTATCCGCTGTCCAAGCTTGCGTCGACCTGGGAGCTTCGCCTGAAACGCCGCGAGGCGGCTACCGTAAAGACTGCTGCCGCGAAGGCGGCCTGAGGAAGGTATGCTATGAGTGCACTGGAAGGTAGTTTTCATATCCTGTCAATTCCGGCGGTCCTGATTTATCTGTTCCGGGGCGTTGCGTTTACTGTCGTCATTTCGGCCTTTGCGGTCGTGATCGCGGTGCTGATCGGCCTGGTCATGGCCCTTTGCCGCAATTACTGCACGAGCGGCAGCAGGCGGATCCTGGGGATCCTCGCGACGTTTTATATTGAGGTGTTCCGCAATACCCCGCTTTTGCTGTGGATTTTCATCTGCCTGGTCTTTGTGCCGGCACCGGCGTTCCTGCAGCGTAAGATGCTGGGCCTGTCGAGCGTGGAGACAGGGCTTCTGTTCAAGGGAACACTGGCGCTGATCCTGTTCGAGTCCTCCGTCATCGCGGAGATCATCCGCGGCGGGCTGAACGCGATCTCAAAGGGACAGTTTGAAGCCGGCTATTCGCAGGGCTTTGGCCCGTTCCGGGTCATGACGCTCATTGTCATGCCGCAGGTGTACCAGAACATCATCCCGACGCTGCTCGGGCAGGTGATTTCCACGATCAAGGACAGCTCCTACCTCGCGAATATCGCCGTCATCGAGCTCATGGCCAGGACAAAGCAGGTGCTTGCCAACGCCAACCGCTATAACGGGCTCGGCCGGATCAATGTTTCCGACGTGTTTGTCATGTTCGGCTTTGCCTTTGCCATTTATTTCGTGATTGATTTCATCCTGTCGATTCTCGTGCGGCGCACGGCAAAAAGCGGCAGGTAGTGATGGCGCGGCCTCCTGTGAATAAAAGGGGAAAATATGAGTGACGAGCATTACGTGATTACGATTTCAAGACAGTTCGGTTCCATGGGCAGATCCATCGCAAAGGAGCTTTCCGGGATCATGGGTATTTATTTCATGGACCGCGACATCGTGGAACAGACAGCAAAAAGGCTTGGTATGCCGCTTTCGACCGTGGCGGACGCGGAGGAGCGCTCGAAGCATAATCCGTTCTGGTACCGCAAATTCCCGCTCGGAATCGGGCCGCTTGCTGCCGAGGATGAGATTTTCCAGGTCCAGAGCAATATCATCCGTGACATGGCGGACAAACAGGACTGCATCATCGTCGGCCGGTGTGCGGAGTCCGTCCTGCGCAGCCATAAGCGCAAGCTCTCGGTCTATATCAAGGCGCCGTTCGAGCAAAGGCTCAAAAACTGCACAGACCTGCTCGGCATGGACGAGAAGACCGCAATGCGCATGATTCACGACGTGGATCTGGCCCGCGTGCGGTACCGTGAGCGCTACATTGAAGATGCGGAAGATCCGTTTTCGGACTGCAGCGTGATACTCGACAGCTCGGTTTTCGGGATCAGCGAAACCGCAAGGATCATTGCCCTGATCGCCAATGAAACCCTCCATTGCAGTGTGATATTGAATTAATACGCGGACTGCCCGGCTTTGTCAGCATTGTAAGGACAGTCCGGATCGTTTTCCCCCCTTGTGCCCTGATATACTTCCATCCCTCCATGGTATGTCAGGGCATTGTTTTGCGCTTTTGGCGGACACCTGTAAGAAGGCTTATGTTTCCTCCTGCACAAGGTGAATCTGCAGGCCCTGCCAGTCCCCGTGCCCCGCGGGCACCGGGATGCCGATCGCTATGAGATAGTCCGAGGGATAGGCTATGTCGGTTCTCGTGTCCCGGTAGACCGCGCCGTGATTGAGGCCTGCAAGGCGCAGGCAGTGCGGGCCCGGGTTCCCGTCTATATCAAGGATAACGGCATGAACAAGCACTTCCTTCTGATCCTCCGAAACAAAGGACCAGGCACTGACGGAATCCGTAAAAGGCGAGGTCAGGCGGTAATAGCTTCCCTGTGTGATCAGGCGCTCCATCTCACGGTAGGTGCGGACCTGGGACCGGATTTCATCCTTCTCCCCGGGCGAAAGCTTCCCGGGGTCCATTTCATAGCCGAAGCTTCCGTACATCGCCGTGATCCCTCTCGTGAACAGGGGCGTTACGCGGCCGTTCTGCTCGTTGGGAACCGCGGAGACATGCGCGGAAATGCAGGATACCGGATAGCCGAACGAGGTGCCGTACTGGATGGCAAGACGATTAACGGCATCGGTATTGTCACTGCACCAGATCTGCGGCGTGTAGTAGAGCATGCCGGCGTCAAACCTTCCGCCGCCGCCGCTGCAGCCCTCGATGAGAAGATCGGGGTAGCGCTGGTTCAGGCGCTCCAGAAGGTCATACAGGCCCAGCATATAGTCATAGAGGACGCTGCCCTGGTCCTTCGCCCGGTGGGAGAAGACATCGGAAATGCTGCGGTTGTAATCCCACTTCAGGTATTCAACCGGTCCCTCGTCCAGAATGCTGCACAGGGCCTTCCAGAGATAGTCCACGACGTCGGCCCGTGTGAGGTCGAGTACAAGCTGGTCACGGGAGCGGACAGGCTCCCTGCCGGGAATGCGGAGCGCCCAGTCCGGGTGGGAACGGTACAGATCACTGTCCTCACTGATCATTTCCGGCTCCACCCAGATGCCGAATTTAAGCCCGCGGGAATTGACCTCGCGGATGAGATCACCGAGGGTTCCGCCGAGCTTTTGCCGGTTTGCGGTCCAGTCACCGAGGGAGGAGCGGTCATCCTCACGGCGGCCGAACCAGCCGTCATCCACAACCAGCAGGTCGAGGCCGAGGTCCTTCGCCTCATCCGCAAGCTTCAGGAGATTTTCCCTCGTGATGTTCATGTAGCAGGCTTCCCAGCTGTTCAGCAGGATGGGTCTGGGTGCATGGGCGTATTTTCCCCTGCAGACATGATCGCGGACACACCGGTGCAGATTTTGTGAGAGTTTTGTGAGGCCCTCGCCGCTGCAGGTCATGATGACTTCGGGGGCGGTAAAGCATCTGCCCGGGGCAAGGGGGTAACGGAAGTCTGTTTCCGCGATTCCCATCTGCATTCTCGTTGTGCCGAACGGATCCTGCTCTGCTCCCGCCGTGAAGCCGCCGCTGTAAACGAATTCCATCGCGTAGCACAGGCCCTGTGCTTCCGTCGCGGACCGGTCCGCCAGGATCAGCAGGGGGTTATATTGATGGGATGATGTGCCGCGCCGGCTGCCGATCGTCTGTCCGATGGTGCCCACCGGCGTCCGCTGGAGCATGCGCTCTCCGGCATGCTTGCCGTGAAAGGTTATAAGATCCCAGGAACCGCTGAGAAAATCGATGGATGCCGGCAGCACCTTATCGAGGTGAAGCTGCTGCGTGCCGTGATTTTCGAGGATGAGGCCGCGGGTGATAATATCCAGCTCGGGAAGCACGCCGTACAGAAGGTGCGCTTTCAGACGGAGGCACGGATCCGCGAGGACAATTTCCAGCGTCTGTGCGCGGTCGTCCTGCTCCTCATAGACGGCAGGAAGCCCATCCAGATGATATTTGCCGTCCCGGATGCTGCAGGATTCAAAGTGCAGGTCCACAGAGCGTGTTCCATTCCCGTCCTCCACAACGAGAGCCGGGGAACGGTAATCGCTGCTGCCCTCAAAGGGGAGCTCCTGGGGCAGCGCGTCCAGGGAATAGACCCTGTCATCGCCGGCAATGCCCGGATTTCCGGAGAAGCCGTGATCCAGGTACTGCAGCAGGTAATCTGCGGTCCCCTCCGCACGCCTTCCGTAATACAGGTGCAGCAGGTATCCGTAAGGATCCGCCATCATCTGGTAGGTTGTATGTGCGGTGTGAATCGTAAAGACAATGGTCTTTTTTCCGGTTCGCCGATCGATGATTTCTTCCTGATTAACAGACATATTTTTCCCATACCTTCTGTGGAAGCAAATGACACTGACAGCCTCTACTATAATCTATGGCGGGCTGCGATGTCACGCCCGGAAGAAACTTCTTGCGGGGATTTTAAGTTTCATTTAAGGAACGGGCGCTATGCTTACACCATCGAAAGAGAAAAGCTTCCGATTTTCCAAAAGGCCCTGCCTCAGGAAATGGCTCTTACCAACTTTTTCTATTAACTCCCCCCTTACATGACAGCCGTTGAGGATTTTGAATTGCCTGCTCAGGCAAATCCTCCGCGGCTGTCTTTTGGGCTGTGAAGGCGGCAGCCCGTCACCCGCTTTACGATTTGCAAAAAGAAGTATATAGTGGAGTAGAACACATGTTCCGAACATACAATCGAAAGCGAGGCGGGAACAGTCATGGGTGTTTATGATTATCACAGGGAGCCGCAGCCGGCGGGGGCGAAGACCATGGTTTCGGGCATTCCCCTGTATGAGCGCCATCCGGAGGTGACGCCGGGGAATCCCTATAAGGCCTATGTCGGGGTCAACGCAGATTTCACGGCGGACGGGAGGATGAGTCCCAGGAAGATCTTCTGGGAAGACGGAAGGACGTTTGAGATCGACCGGATTGTCAGTGTGGAACGGAAGGCGAGCCTTGCCGCAGGGGGCGCGGGCATCCGGTTTCTCAGCATGATCCGCGGAAACGCGGTGTCGCTCTATTATGAGGAAAACGGCCTCTGGTTCGTGAAGCGCAGGGTGCCGCTGACCGGGAGTGCAGGAGGGCAGCAGGATGGGAATTTACAATCTCAGTCACGACTCCGGAAGGTCTGACCGCCCGCAGGATCCGGAGTGGTTTCCGGAGGATACAGGGGATGGGAAGCACGGCAGGATTCCGGTTGCCGTCAATGCGGATTTCACTTCAGACGGCATTCTCCTGCCCCGTAAAATTACCCGGGAAGACGGCAGGCAGTACCGGATCGATCTCGTAATCGGCATGGAGAGGCAGAAAAGCCGGAAGGAGGGAGGCGCCGGCATGCGTTACACCTGCCTTGTCCGCGACCATCCGGTCACGCTTTTCTATGAGGGAAACGGATGCTGGGACATTGTTTCCGAACTATAATGATAGTGAAAGAATTGCGGAAGCTGTGGGATGAACACTGCAGGGGCCGGAGCTATCAGAAATAGGAGGGATCCGTTTGAAAAAGGGAAAGGAACTTCAGGGATCACTTTATGTGATCTTCGCCGCCATGCTGTGGGGCATCATCGGAATCTTCACAAGGCACCTCACGCAATATGGCATCGAATCGATCCGGGATACGTTCCTGCGCAATTTCATTGCCGCGGCCGGCATGACCATTCTGATCCTTTTAAAGGACCGGTCGCTGTTCCGGATCCGTCCGAAGGACCTCTGGATGTTTCTCGGGACCGGCATCTGTTCGATTGTATTTTTCAACATCTGTTATTTTAAGGCGATCGAACTGACGACGATGTCTCTGGCGGCCGTCCTGCTGTACACGGCTCCCTGCTTTGTGATGCTGCTTTCCGCCGCCTGCTTCCATGAGAAGATTACGAAGGTAAAGCTCATCGCGCTTGTCCTGTCCTTTACCGGATGCATACTGTGCTGCGGTCTGTTCGGATCAAAGCTGCGGCTGCCGCTTCAGGGTCTCCTTCTGGGAATCGGCGCGGGGCTTGGCTATGCCCTGTACAGCATTTTCGGGACGTTCGCCCTGAAACGGTACGACACCTTTACCATCACGTTCTATACGTTTCTCATTGCAGCGCTGTCCCTGCTGCCTTCTGCCGGGGCAGGGACGTTTCACGCACTGACTTCCGGCGGACTGCCTGCCTGGAGCTGGGGACTGCTGTTCGGCATCGTCTCGACCTTATGTCCGTTTATCCTGTACACGAAGGGTCTGCAGCGCCTCGAGGCGGGGAAGGCATCCATCCTTGCTTTCGTGGAGCCGCTGATGGCAACGCTGTGCGGATTTCTCGTCTATCATGAAACGCTCAGCCTGTCCAGTATCATCGGAATCCTGCTGATCTTCGGCTCTGTCCTGCTGCTCAATGCCAGGAAGGATAAGGCGGCACGGGACGCTGCCTGAGGCCGGAGACGGGAGCAGACCGGACCGGTTCTGCCGGCCGAATGTTGGATTTTGCAATACTTTTAAGCAACAAAGCCATATCCAATACGAAGCTATCTGCAAGCGATATAATCCCATATATTGACAGGAGGATAGTTTATGGGTCCTTTATTACTTGCTGTAATTTATCTGATTTTCATCAGTCTTGGTCTGCCCGATTCCCTTCTGGGCTCCGGCTGGCCTGCGATGCAGGTTGATTTCGGGGTTCCTTCATCCTATGCGGGATATGTGTCCATGACGATTTCCTGCATGACGGTGATTTCCGCGCTCGTCAGCCCGCGGCTGATCCGCCGGTTTCGCACACAGTGGATCGTCATCGTTTCCATCGGTCTGACCGTGCTGGGACTTCTGGGATTTTCCATCTGCGGGGCATACTGGATGCTGTTTCTGTTTGCGGTGCCTTACGGCCTGGGAGCCGGATCCATCGACGCGGCGGTCAACAATTATGTGGCCAACCATTATCCGTCCTCTGTTATGAACTTCCTGCACTGCTTCTACGGGGTCGGAGCGGTCATCAGCCCTTTTATCATGTCGTGTGCGCTGACGGTATCCCGCTGGAATGACGGCTATCGGTGGACGTCTTTTATTCAGGCAGGCATCATGCTGGTCTGCATCCTGTCGCTCTCCCTGTGGAAACAGAACCAGAATCAGGCGGAGGAAGAAGAACGGGACAGTGCCGGAATCCGCGAAACGTTGAAGGTTCCCGGCGTAGTGCCGACCCTGATTGCCTTCTTTTCCTATTGCTCAGGAGAGGCCACGTGCTTTTTGTGGACACCAAGCTACTTCGCGGGCACAAAGGCGGGTCTTGACGCGGAAACCATTGCGTCGTTCGGATCGCTGATTTTCGGAGGTCTGATGCTGGGACGGCTGATCTCCGGATTTATTTCGAACAAGCTCGGGGACAAGCTGCTGATCCGTATCGGAATTTCGCTGGAAATTGCGGGGATCCTCATGATCGCCATTCCTGTAAAGGGCTATATCCTGGCTGCCATCGGTTTTGTTGTGACGGGAACCGGCATGGGCCCGGTCTATCCGGCCATCCAGCACATGGCACCGTCTCATTTCGGCAGGCGGCACAGTGCGGCGGTGATCGGCCTGCAGATGGCATCCGCCTATATCGGAAGCACACTGATGCCGATGGTATTCGGACAGATCCAGCAGGCGATCGGAATCTGGATCATGCCACTGTGGCTGCTGATCTTCGCGGTACTGAACATTTCGCTTCTGGAAGCGTCGTACAAGATCATTGCCCGCAGGGGCGCAGAAGCCTGACTACCTGACAGAACGTCGGCCTGTGAAGGCAGGGCAGAATATTGGAGCTAAAGTGCGGCAAAACCCGGGAAACCTGCCTGCGGCTGTCGCAGACATCAAAGGAGAACAATGAGAATCGAGCACGCGGCACTGTATGTAAATGACCTGGAGAAGGCGAAGGATTTCTTCGTGCGCTATCTGGACGGAACGCCCAATGACGGCTATCACAATCAGAAAACCGGCTTCCGTTCCTGCTTTATCCGGTTTGAAGACGGCGCAAGACTGGAAATCATGAACAAGCCGGATCTGGAGGATCTGCCAAAGCCTCTGAACCGGACTGGCTTTGCGCACCTGGCGTTTTCACTCGGCAGCAGACAGAAGGTTGATGAGCTGACACAGCGGTTAATAAGCGACGGCTATTCCGTCGTCAGCGGTCCCCGTACAACCGGTGACGGCTATTATGAGTCCTGTGTCGTTGCTGTTGAGGGAAATCAGATCGAGCTGACGGTATAGCCGGTCAGCCGATCGTCTCCGGATACATTGCCTCGATATCCTTCACGAGGCTTTCCGGAATGCCGCGGGCACCGCGGATATTCGTGACGCCGTGCTGCACGAGCAGTTCCCGGGTAATGGGTGCCTTGTCATAGACCGCGGTCACGTTAAGAAGCATTTCGTATTTCACCGGATGGTTCAGCCCGGCGTATTCCTCCTGATGAAGGACCGGGATATTCACCTCTGCCGCGGTGCACCGGTAGCGGATCTCAAATACGGGCCCTGTCATGTAGATGTAGACGGTATCCCCCGCGTGGATCTTCGCGGTCTGGTTCCAGCGGAGGGGCCGGCCCGGATTGTCACGGATCTCACTTACGATATCGTACAGCTTCGGGTTGGCGGGAATGACCCAGTTCGTGATCCTGCCGCCGTTTTTTGCGTTCCCTTCCGTGAGCTCATAGCTGAGGTCCATGAGAGACTTCAGGTTCTTCACAGGAACCGTTCCGTCCAGAAGGGCAGTGATCCAGCTCGTTTTGCTCATATGGTAGGCCGGGAGGATACCGGGCTGCTGCCGGAGCGACCCGGCAAGCATCGGATCACACTTGAAATCCACGATGCTGATGACGCGGCTGCCATCGCGACCGGTGCGGCTTCCCTTCCCCGGATAAATATCTCCGGCGGATATAAACGGCATGCCCCGGTCTTCCTCCTCCGGGGAATTATTCCGGCCAAGGGAGGCATAATAATCCCCGACGGGGTCCTCAGTCTGAGGTGCGGCATCCGGTGTGCGCGCATCCTTAACCGGAAGCTTGCTTTCCGGCACTTCCATGAACAGCGCAAACCACTTGCCCTTTTTGCCGGATTCATGCCTGAGGACGGCATAATCCGGATAGCCCCGGAACGGGTGCTCGGGGGAAGCCTTGTATTTACGCTTTGCATACGCAAGAAGCTGATCCTTGATTGATTTCTCGCTCATGGTTAAATTATAGCAGAGGGGGAAAACAAGGCTATGAAAACATTTTTCATTCTTACCGCGGTGGCGCTTGCTGTATCGGGAATAGGCTTTAAAAAGTACATATGGTTCATTTCCATCGGCTACGGGTTCTCGATCACAGCGATCGGACTTGCGATGCTCATCCTGTATGGCGGGAGCCTCAGTGCGGGAACGGTGCTGGCATGTGTTCTGTTCATGATCTACGGCGTAAGGCTGGGAGGATTCCTTGCGTATCGGGAGGTCCGTTCCGGGTCGTATAACGCGACCATGAAGAAAGAAGTAAAAGACGGAGCCTCAGTATCCATAGGTGCAAAATTTGCGATCTGGATTTCGGTCGCGCTGCTGTATGTGTGCGAGACGAGCCCGGTATTGTTCCGGCTTGAGAACGGGGAGGGTACAGACGCGGCTGTGGTCATCGGATGTATCATCAGCATATGCGGGATGATCCTCGAATCCACTGCCGACTATCAGAAAAACAGGGCAAAGAAGGCCAATCCGCACCGCTTCGTGGACAGCGGGGTCTTCCGGGTTGTCCGTTGCCCGAACTATCTGGGTGAGGTTCTGATGTGGACCGGCGTCTTCGTCGGCGGCTTCACTGCGGTACATGGTGCGCAGTGGATCCCGGTCGTGATCGGCTACGCCGGAATTGTCTACATCATGTTCGGCGGCGCCCGCAGGCTCGAGCTGCGCCAGAACCGCAACTACGGCAGTGATCCGGAATACCAGGCATATGTGAAGAAGACCCCGATCCTTCTGCCCCTTGTCCCGCTCTACAGCGTTGCAAAATACAAGTGGCTGCTGGGGTGAGGAGGCAGAAGGCAGAAGATCCGTCCATCAGTGCGTCCGGTGTTCCGGCATACAGATCAGAAGCCCCCGAGTGATCGGGGGCCTTTTTACGTAAATGCCAACGGCCCCTATAGTCTGCCGGACTTCCCATGAAAGGGCTGTATGAGTAATGATTGTGAGATTCGGAGGGTTGCTGTATCATATGTGTATACGTATAAACGTAAATCCGGAGGGTCGGATATGGTAGATGCAACAATTGTAAAATGGGGGAATAGCCAGGGAATCCGGCTTCCTAAGAGTCTTCTCGAGCAGGCACATATGCAGGTATCGGATCTTCTTACTGCGGAAACAGATGGGGACTGCATCATTTTGAGGAAGCAGTTCCGCCACAGGACTTTCGAAGAGAGACTGGCGGAATATGACGGCAGGATAGAAACCTGTGATTTTGACTGGGGCGAGCCGGCTGGAAAGGAAGGACTCTGAGGATGGCGGAACTGCGGCAGGGAGACATTATAAGAATCTGCGGTTACAGGACGCTGTTTCTGGTCATCAGCAGGAACGCCTATATCAGAGCAACCGGAATGTTCCATGTCTGTCCGGTGTATACAGGCATTAAAGACGGCCCTCTGCACATCTCGGTAAAGGGCGAGAAAAATACGGAAGGGATTGCCGTATGTGAGCAGATCAAACTCATCGATCCATCGGCGCGTGCCTGCAGTAAGCAGGACTGGATATCCTATGCGCAGCTGATCAACATTTCCGATGCGCTGCAGGGTATTTTTGAGTACGACTGACAGGGATGCGTCCGGAGTGTTCCGACACAAGAAAGGCATGAAGGATATGCGCAGAGGACTTGCGATGGAAGGCGGCGCCATGCGGGGGATGTTCACCGCGGGCGTGCTGGATGTATGGATGGAGAACGGTGTTGATTTTGACGGCGCGGCAGGGATTTCCGCGGGCGCGGTGTTCGGCTGCAACCTGAAATCCCGCCAGATCGGCCGGGCCATCCGTTATAACAAGAAATACTGCGGGAACCCTGCCTACTGCAGTGTCCGTTCTCTGCTGAAAACAGGGGACCTGTACGGCGCGGAGTTCTGCTACCATGAGATCCCGTATAAGCTGGACCCGTTTGACGTAAAAACCTACCGGGAAAATCCAATGGAGTTTTATGTCGGCACAACGGACGTGGACACCGGGAAGCCTGTCTATTTCCGCTGTGATACCGGGGACGACCGGGATCTGACCAGGATGCGCGCCTCGGCGTCGATGCCGGTTGCGTCGCGGATTGTGGAAACAGACGGATACCGCCTTCTGGATGGAGGGATTGTCGACCCGATTCCGCTGGAGTTCCTGGAAAGCAAGGGCTATGACCGGTGCGTCGCGCTGCTGACACAGCCGAAGGGCTACCGGAAGACAACCTCAAGGGCGGCGGGAATCCTGCACTTCCTCCTGCGCAAATACCCGGCGGTGCAGCACGCGATGGATGTGCGGCTGGACGTCTACAACCGTCAGCTTGAGGAAGTCGAGCGGCAGGAGAGTGCGGGAACCATCTGTGTGATCCGTCCCCCGAAGCCGCTGAGGATCGGCAAGATGGAGAAGAACCCGGACGAGCTGGAACGCGTTTACCAGATCGGCAGGCAGGAAGCCCTGGACCGGCTGGAAGAGGTGAAGGCCTTCCTGCAGGAATAAGAGGAGGAACCGGATGACACAGACCGGAAGCAGAAACATTATCCTGATCGGTATGCCCGGCGTGGGCAAGAGCACCGTCGGCGTCGTACTGGCCAAGGCCATGGGCATGGCGTTCGTGGATACGGATCTTGTCATTCAGGAACAGACGGGGTTCCTGCTGCAGGAAATCATCGATCAGAAGGGACTGGATGCCTTTGCAGGAATCGAAGAGGACGTGCTGACCGGGCTGGATGTAACGGGTTCGGTTGTTGCAACCGGCGGCAGTGCTGTCTACTCTGATGCCGCCATGAAGCACCTCGGCGCAGCCGGCCCCATCGTCTATCTGCGCGCTTCCTGCGAGGAGATCATTTCACGCATTCATAACCTGAAGAGCCGGGGCATTGCCCTGAAGCCGGGCATGACCCTGGAAAGCCTGTACGCAGAGCGCATCACGCTCTATGAAAAATACGCGGACATTACCGTTGACAGCACCGGCGTGGAGGAGACCGTCGCGGCAATCCGGAAGGCTTTGCAGGAGAAAGGAGTATAGCCACCATGTTAAAGAAACACAGCTTCTGGGCATTTGTCACCTTGTTCGCGATGACCATGTGCATCATTACGGGGACCAGGATGACCCGGAAACACGAAGACTGAGGACAGGTCTGTCATCCCGGTCCTGCCCGCACGGCACGTCTTCAAAGCTGAATGAGGAAAATACCATTTGCAATAAATGGCGTAAAAATGGATTGCGATAAAAATGACATCCGCACATCTTCTTCCATAATAAAAAACACACTAGGCTGATTTCATTGTATTGTATTCTGACCGGAACGCTTCAGGAAAAAGCCGGCGCGGCCTCTGCTATAATGAGACATGGAAACAGCTTTGCAGATGAGCTGCGCAGACTCAGATGAGAAAACGAGAGTGAGAAATGGCTGTGAAAATGGAATACTGCATGCAGTGCGGAACGAAGCTGACACCGCGCTTTCTGGAATCTGAAAACAGGGAAATTCCATACTGTCCGAAATGCGGGGATTACCGCTTCCCCGTGTTTAATACGGCGGTCAGCATGATTGTGATGAATGAAGAAAAGGACAAAATCCTGCTGATCAGGCAGTATGGCAGGGACAGCTTCATCCTGGTAGCGGGTTATGTGAACCAGGGAGAGGACGCAGAGAATGCCGTGCGTCGGGAAGTCCGGGAGGAAATGGGCCTGGACGTCCGGACCCTCCATTTCAACCGCAGCCGGTATTTTGCACCTTCCAATACGCTCATGCTGAATTTTACGGTGACCGTAAGCGGAACACCCCACCCCAATGAGGAGATCGATTCCTATCAGATTTTCACGATTGACGAAGCCAGGAAAAATATCCGCCGGCCGTCGCTCGCACAGCAGTTCCTGGATGGATATCTCTCCGGGAAATATGAGTTTGACGAGTAATACGGCCGCCTGCATCAGCAGGCGCATCAGTGCCCCTGCCTGAGCGCAAGCTTCTGCTTTACATACCTGATATAGACGTTCGAGGCATGGCTTGTAATAAGGTAGCCGATGATGCCGATATAGGTGGCAAAGAAAAGAATAGGGCCGCTGGCGCTGCTGTGCATCATTGCGAGTACTGTTGCCACGACGATTGCCGCGAAACAGGCCATCATGATGCACATTCCGATCTTATCCAGTACTTCTGCCTTCGGACACCCTTTGTAGCGGCGGAAGAGGTGTTCCTTTTTTTTCGGCGGCTGTGCGGTCAGTGTGGATACAGACTGCTGCATTTCCGCTTCCTGTGCCTTATACATTTCATCAGCTTTGCTCATGTTTTTCTTCTTTCCCTGATATTCTGCAGATTGTCCGCACTCTGCTTGTGCCGGACGCTTCTGCTTTTGCAATGCTTCAGTGTTTTCCGACATAATCATTCCTCTGTCAATGGAAGTTATAGCAAACTAATTTACTTATTTCAAGCCATTACCTTACACCAGTGCAAAACTTTCTGTGGGATGTGCCGCGCGAATCTGACGCACTTCTATGGTTAAAACAATGGGCTTTCCCCACAATTTAAATCTGTAAAATACCGGGATAGCCGGCTGTATAGCATGAAATTTTCGATCACGCACCGCCAGCACAAAGACCGGATGTAGTACAATGAATGAGAAAAGGGAGGAAGTCAGATGATTACTGATACATTAAACAATATTTCCCTCTACAGGAATGTGCCCGGACTGGGACAGGCAGCGGAGTATATTCTCTCGCATGACCTTAATGCCCTTCCGGATGGAAAAACGGAGATTGACGGGAATGATTTCTACGTCATGATCCAGCGCCCGGGCCTGAAGGCACCGGAGGATGCGAAGCCGGAAGCACACAACCGGTATATCGACATACAGGTCGTCCTGGAGGGAGAAGAGGTCATGGGCTACGCTCCAAGGGAGGACTGCGGCGAACCTTCCGTCGCCAAACCGGAGAGCGATATCTGGTTCTATGACAATCCTGCATTCTCACCTGTGCATCTGCGCAAAGACTGCTTCGCTGTCTTTTTCCCGGAAGACGGGCATGCGCCGTGCATCCGGACAAAGAGCTGCACAAAGAACAAGAAGGCGGTCTTCAAGGTAAAAATCAGCTGAGCCAGTCAACCAATAACGGCCTCATGCCGGCACTGCGAGGGAAGTCTGAGCAGCCATGAACATTTCCTATGACGATGCCCCGTCCATTGCGGTCTCCACAAGGCAGGAGAGGGCAAACTTCATCAGAGACAGGTTTCCGTGCATCAGCGACTGCGATGCCTGCGGGATCTGTGCGGTCTTCCATGGCAAGGATGCGATGCTGGCCTACCGCGACTACATAGACGGCAGACGGGAATATATTGATATCTCCCGTGAATACAGGAGGTGATGCGGTATGTACAAAAGTCTTCTGATCAAAGATACGACGCGGGAAGAGCGCGAACAGATCATTAAGGATTCACTCAACTGCGGCGGGGGCGGCTGTGAAAACTGCTCCTCCTGCTGGCTGGGCGGCGGTGATCCCTATGGCATGTTTCAGCCCTATATTGACGGCAGGAAGGAGATTGCGCAAATCAACCGGGAATACAGGGCCAGCCTTGTGAGAGGGTGAACCATCCGAAGCCTCACCGATATTTCCCGGAAAGCCGGATGGTGAGAACGCAGGCAACCAGGACAGCCGGAAATCCGATTGCGGACAGGATCCCGATCTGCAGATTGTCGCCGAACCGCTGGGAGATATTTCCGATGATTGATGGCCCCAGTGTGCCGCCCAGATCGCCCGCAAGAGCCAGCATGGCAAACATGGCGGTTCCACCCTTTGGCATAACCGAGGAGGAGATACTGATCGATCCCGGCCACATAATGCCGACCGAAAAGCCGCAGAGCGCGCAGCCGATCAGACCGGACATCGGGTTGCGGGAAAGGCCGGCGAGCAGGTAGCAGAACAGACACAGCACACCGGAGCCCGCCATGAACACGGTGAGGTCTACCTTTTCTCCGAATTTTCCATACAGGGTCCTGCTGAGTGCCATTGCAATGGCAAAGCCTGCGGGTCCCGCGAGATCTCCGATGGTTTTCGTCACATGAAGCGCGGATTCCGCGAAAGCGGACGCCCACTGTGCCATGGCAATTTCTGAAGCGCCTGCGCAGACCATCAGGATCATGAGAAGCCAGAAGGTACGATTGCCGAACAGCCTGCGGATGGTCATGCCTTCCCCGCTTTCCGTCAGGGTTTCGATGGGGCAGACAGCGAAATTGAAAATGTTGAGCAGGGGAACCAGCGCCCAGAGTACCACGAGAATCTTCCAGTGCTCCAGACCGAAGAGAGTAAAGAAGGCAGTCGAACCGAGGATAACCGCCGCGGAGCCCCAGCAGTAGAAGGAATGAAGCGTGCTCATGACCATGTCCTTATTGTCAAAAGGGCAGGCCTCCACAATCGGGCTGACCAGGACCTCTATGAGCCCTGCCCCGACCGCGTACAGGACCACGCACAGGAGGATGCCCGCAAACGGGTCCGGAAACCGGTCCGGCACCACGGCAAGGCCGATCAGCCCGGCGCCCGATGTCACGCAGGATGCCAGGATACACCTGCGGTAGCCGATGCGGTCCACAACTCTTGCACAGAAATAATCCGTAACCAGCTGGGTGAAGAAGTAAAGCGTGGAAATCAGTGCCAGCTTTCCGAGACTGATCCCGTATGTTTTGGTAAACGTCACATACAGAAGAGGCGCAAAATTGGCGCAGATCGCCTGGGTAATGAATCCAAGATAGCAGGCAATCAGTGTCCTTCTGTATTTCGAAGTCTGTCTCACACTCATAGTCAAGCATCCTTTCGTCCGGCAGTTACAACAGAATATCATGTCTGAACCGGATCCGATATGACAAAAATGACCCGGACTGAAAAAATAGTGCCTGAACAATTCGATCCTTGTAATCATACAGAAATATGTTCGGACACCATAGAAAGACGGGAAGACTTTTCATGAAGGTTAACCTGTCCGGAACCTTGCAAACTCGCTGCGGCGAATGAGGAAAAACGTGGGCAGGACCATGCTGGCCGTCAAAACCCATGTAACCGGATAAACAGCCATGAGTATCTGCAGTGTATGGTGCGTCGGGAAAACGGCTGAAACCCAGAAGATCCTGAATGCGCAGCACCCGAGGATCGTTTCAATGGCAGGGATCAGCGAATGGCCCATGCCGCGCAGACATCCTCCGCTGATTTCATAGGAGGAGGTCATAAGCTCCAGGGATGTGACAACGTACATGCGGACCATAGCGTAACGGATGACTTCCGGATCTGTTGTAAATATCCCGATCAGCGGGTAGCGGAAAATCAGGAATACCGCGCTCACGATGGCGGTACAGATGAGTGAAAGCAGCTCCGTGATCCGATAGATCCGCCTGCAGCGCTCCACCCTGCCAGCGGCAAAATTCTGGCTCGTGAATGTGATGGCGGTCTGCGCAAAGCCGTTGACGACAAAATATGCCATGTATTCAAAATTCTGCGCAGCCGAGTTGCCCGCGACACATGCCGAGCCGAAGCTGTTAATGCCCGACTGAATCACAACATTTGAGAGCGAGAAGACCACGCCCTGCAGTCCGGCAGGAGCACCGATGGCAAAAATCCTCCGAAGGTGCTCCTTTGTAAGGCGCATCCGGGACCACCGGAAGCGGTATGGCTCCGGCTCCCGGCCAAGCAGAAGCAGCACTGCCGCCGCGCTGAGGCCATTCGAAATGTCGGTGGCAATGGCAACACCGGCAACCCCCAGATGGAAAACGATGACGAGCAGCAGATTCAGCAGAATATTCAGGATCCCGGAAACGATCAGTATGTAGAACGGCCTTGTGCTGTCACCCCTGGCGCGCAGCACTGCGGAGCCGAAGTTGTAGACCATGAAAAACGGCATCCCGAGGAAATAAATCCGCAGATACAGCTCCGCGAGCGGCAGTACGTCTTTCGGCGTCCCGACCAGCACGAGAACAGCCGGGGCAATGAGCTGCCCAAGCGCAAGGAGAAGAAACCCGCTGATCACCGCAAGGGTAATCGAGGTGTGAACCGCGTCAGGGATTTTCCCCTGCTCCCCTTTGCCAATGCAGGTGGCAACCACGACATTGACGCCCACGGCCAGTCCCGTAAACAGTCCGATGATGAGATTGATGAGCGCTGCGTTGCTGCCGACTGCGGCCATGGCGGCACTCGATTCAAATCTTCCTACGACTGCGATATCCGCTGAATTGAACAGCTGCTGCAGAATACTCGACAGCGCCAGCGGAATCGTAAAAGCTATGATCTTATCTGTCAGCGAACCATGCAGTACATCCATCTCTTTTGCCATGATTATATTATGCCACAGGCGCTCCGGCAGAAGTATTTTTTCTGACCATAGGACTTTAAGACCATCGGGCAGAAAACTTACATGAACTTCTTTTCGCAAAAGCGCCGTTTTGTGAAATGTTAATAACTGCCCTCTTCCGCCGATGCCCGGCCGGGAGCATCCGTCCATTGAGGTCCTGGTACTGCAAAATAAGAGGGTGTCTGCTGTATCAGCGGACACCCTCTAGAACTCGTTTCCCAATGGACTATACCTTCCTTTCATCAGAGTACTTACGATATTCAGTTGTTGTCAGGTCTCCATCGGACCGTACCTCCAGTGATTTCTTCGATGGCGGAAATTTACGTGTGCGTTGGTGTGTACCTCCAGTTCATAAAAGTTTGGCTTTGGAAATTTAAGTTCCGATTGGTCTATACCTCTGCTTTCTGCGGATTTGATAAGAGTTCTTCCGGATATCCGGATGTTTTTCTCTTCTCTTTGGATGACTTTAAGATATCTCATTTGCAGTCATCAGTCAACCTCGATCCATTATTTTCTGTTTATTCGTAATATACTTCGCAATTCACACTTTTAATGCGCCAGCACACTCATCTCTCCCTTTTTCCCGGCATGATGCGGTTGATGAAGTCCCGGGCTTGCATCCTGCTTCTTAACACGTTTTCACTGACGCTTTCCGGAAAATCAGAACCGCCAGCCCCATGAGGATGGATGAACCGGTCAGAATCTGCAGCGGGTAGGATGCGAGCTGCTGCGAAGGAATAAGGAAAGCAAGAAGTACCGCTGCGCCGGCAGGCGGCAGATAGAGGTGGAAGCTCCGGACAAGAAGCAGGAACAGTACTGTTGCCGCAGCGGCAGCGGCGGGAAGAGGCACACCAAGCGTTTCATGCAGGATAAGCCGTATAAGCGCGCCCTCTGTCCCGCATAAGGTGAGGAACAGCACTGTCTTTGCAGGTTTCTTCCTCGCGCCCGCCAGAGGATTTGTGAATTCCGTGAACGCGACCAGAAGAGGAGGCGCCAGAACCAGTATTCTGCCAAGCCGGATCACAGGATACGAGACAAGAGCAATGAGCAGGATCCGGAGCAAGGCGTCCGTCAGGGCACCCCGCCCGGTAGGAAGGGAAGGATCCTTTATGGACACACGGGGCGCGGGAGACGGGGTAAAAGGTTCCTGTGGCCGGAGCCTCACCCTCTCCAGAGCAAGCCGCAGCAGCACGATGAGCGTGGTAAGAACCGCCGCGGAAACAGGATAGATCAGGGATCTTGTCTGCAGAACCACCGGCAGCACGATCGCCGAGATCATGGGCGCCAGTGTCGTACCGGAAAAAATATACAGCAACTGGCTTACGGCAAACGCCAGGACAAACTGCTGCCAGAGCGGAAGGGGGACTAGCACGACAATCGCAAGACCGGTCAAAGCACCCGCCGCGATAAAAAGGAGCATCCTGCCGGATGAAACACGCCATGTTCTCCGTGGAGCAAGAAGATAGCCGGTCGCAAGCGCCGCAATTTCCGGGAACAGAATCTCCCGCTCATGCAGCGCGTCGGAAGCCGCCACCATCAGCAGTATCACGGCCGTGGTACACAGCTCCGGCAGCAGTCTGACAATTGTTTTCCTCATATAGCCTCAACCATTCAGACAGATCCATTCAGGCGTCCTGTCCGTTCAGGCCTTCCGGTCCAGCCAGAACGGGTCCAGAGGGTTCTGCTTCCTTCTGACATCCCGCAGAAGCTGTTCAATATCCTCCGGTGCGGGAGAAGTCTTTGCGGCAGCATGTGCCGGCTTTTCCTTATCCCTGCTTTCCGCAGCTTCCGGCAGATCGCCCTGATGAAGGGGCTCCTGTTTCTGCGGCTTTGCCGTTTCCGGCGCATTGTCCTGCTCCGGCTCTACGGCTGCATTCCCGTCCCCGGAGTTCTGAGGTGCTGTGCTGTCTGCTTTGCCGGTCTCTTCGGGCTCCTCCTCTTCCTGCGGTGCGGTGCTCTCCTCGAATTGCTCCATTGCTTCGAGCTGCTCTTCCTGCTCCCTTCTTGTCTCGTCCGCGCGTTCCTTTGCAAGGTCTGCCTCGGAGGGAAGCTTATCATATTCCCCTGATTCCTGGAATTTGATCAGCTCTTTGGATGCTCTTCTGACGGCACGGTTAACCTCCGCGTAGATCGCAAGCTTATCACTCTCCGTAATGTAGGGATTGTCCTTTACCAGATTGATTTTGGAGATGCCCTCATTGATTTTGTCCCGGACGACCTGCTGCGCCTCCTCCTTCGTATCGGCATTTTCCAGCTTCTTCTCCAGTGCCTTGCGGTCGGACTCCTCCTGTTTGAATTTGTTGTACAGCTCCGGGTTCTTATCCTTCAGATATTCAATTTCTTCATCGGACAGGTCCTGGCCGTATACGACCTTGTTGCAGATTCTCTCGAGCTTTGTGTCCTTTTCGCTCTGGCTCTCCATGAAATCTGTCAGCAGCTGCTGATCCGACGCCTTCTTCGCGGCCATTTCCCTGCCGGCGTCCGTCTTGCAGGTTACCGGCGTCTTCTGCAGAAGGTTTCCGGACTGCTTCTTCTGCTGCAGCCGGTGCTCAAGGGTGCGCCGGCGTGTGTAATCCTGAAGGCTCCCGATCTGTGTAAATCCCTGAAATGACAGCATGATGGCTCTCCTCCGTGCAGCCTGCACTTGCATGTGCATACCGCCTGTTGCATTCAGACAGTGCCTTTTGGCGCGCTGATATCCCGATAATCCAGTCAGTGTGCAAAAGATCCTATACGTCTAATATCGGCGTAGATGCAGGTGCCATAAGAGCCATCGTCACCGCAAGCGGCGCACCGTCTGCCAGAGGGGGGTGTCCGTGCGTCAATCCGCGTCCGCTTCCGCATGATATCCGCGGATGAATGTCTTATAGAAGTCGACCGCCTGGGCGGCTGCGTCAATTGCTATGTTTTCGTCAATTCCATGGCACGAGCCCATCTGCTGCACCGTCAGTCTTCCGGGGAAGAAACGCCAGCAGTTTTCCGACAGCTCTGCAAAGTGCCGGCAGTCCGTTCCTCCGGTCATGACATAGGGAATCACCGCGGCGTCCGGATAGACCTTCCGGATGACCGATGCAAGATACCGGAACTGCTCCGTATCCGCCGGGGTCACAGGGCTTGCTTCCCTTGCGGAGTAGACCTCCATGTCCAGATGATAGCGGTCCGCGACCTTCCTGAGTGCCTCGATGCTGTCCTGAAGTTTCTCGCAGAAGCCGATCCGAATATTGGCGATGACATAAGGCGCTGCCGGCATGACGTTTTCCGCATCCGAGCCCTGCATCATGGTAAAGGCGCAGGTTGTGCCGAAAATAGCGCCGACCTGGCCGCCCTTCGAAGCCAGAATTTTTACAAGGAGTCCCCCGAAAAGCCACAGATTCGCAGTGAAGAACCTGAGGTAAAACGGCACCGCGGGCGAGAGTGCTTCGATCATCTGCCTGCATTCGGGCGTCAGCTTCCTTTTGAAGGGGTTGTGCCGGTTCACATCCGTCACGAAGGCACACAGATTTGTCACGTTTGTGACGGGCCCCGGTGTTGCCGCATGGCCGCCGTGTCCGCGGGAAGTGAAGCGGATATTGGCATAGCCCTTCTCCGTCACACCAACCGCGGCAAGAGGCCGGTCCACCACACCCTTGAGCGGGTGCTCCAGCACGGCGCCGCCTTCATCCATGACAAAATCAAAACGAATTCCCTGTTCCTTCAGGTACTGTACGGAATGTGCCGCGCCGGGACCGCTCGGTTCTTCGTTGATGGAATACTGGAACCAGATATCCTGTCCCGGGGTGAAGCCTTCCTCCAGCAGCTCTTCTGCCGCGGAAAGCTGGGTGAACAGGTTGCATTTGTCATCCACGGTTCCCCTGCCCCAGAGGATCCCGTTTTCATAGTCTCCCGAGAACGGTCCGTGTGACCAGCCCTCCGGGCTGGCGGGAACGACATCCTGATGTCCCATGAAAAGGATCGGCTTCGCCGAAGGGTTTTCCCCCTTCCAGCGATAGAGCAGGACCCCGTTCCGCTCCGTTTTCTCCAGCTTCGCGTGTACAAGCGGGAACAGTTCATCCACCTTTTCCTGGTAACGACGGAAGGCGGACAGATCCGCGTCCGGTTCATCCGGCTGTGAAAGCGTTTCAATCCGGATCAGGTCCCCGAATTTCCTCGCGTAGGAATCAAGCCGTTCCTGATCGCACTGATAGATTTGCTCTGCAGGCACGGCACCGGGGCCGGCTTTGACAGCGCACACAGCGCAGACCGCGGTCAGAACGCACACCATTCCCAGAACAATCCAGAGGATAATCATTCCAGCACTCCTTTCCTGTACAGCAGGATCGCCCACACCATGGAAATGACGGCCAGGACAACGACCATCGTCGAAACCATGCCGGTAAGCGAAGGAACCAGCGCAAACAGCAGGATGGAAAGCACAAGGGGAAGGATTGTCACCTTCGGGAATTTGAGGAAATAGGTATAGGCCATGGCACCGAACAGCGCGCTGATGACTGTTTTGAAGGCAGGTCTGAGCACAGGATTATTG
This sequence comes from uncultured Lachnospiraceae bacterium, assembly GCA_900316855.1. Taxonomy (GTDB): domain Bacteria; phylum Bacillota; class Clostridia; order Lachnospirales; family Lachnospiraceae; genus CAG-791. The sequence goes on from ONEK01000019.1 coordinate 36,584, forward strand.
AGGAGCGGCGTGAGCGGCCGGATGAGCAGCACCCCTGCCGCCAGTGTCACAATCGTTGTAATAGCGGACCCCGCAACCGCGATTGTGCCGATAATCTCATTTTCCACCGTACCCGGTTTCGTGCCCGCGTTATTTTCCGCATTCATGACGCAGGGAATTTTCAGGTTGATCAGGTTGCCGGTCAGAAATGCGATGTATGTACCGCCTGTACCAAGGAGTGGTGCATAGGTCACGACCTCTATGATGTCACTCGGCAGGTACTGGATCGTAACGGCGAGGAACGCACCCCAGTATCCGGCACTGAACGCGATGTCCTCTCCGTAAAACCACGCAATGAAAAAAGGTACCGCCAGCATCATGACGCCCGATAATACCATGCTGGCGCGCCCGATGCGGTGCGAATCCTTCTGGTAGGCTTCATTGATCCTGCCCGTATCTGTATCTGTTCCCAATTCTGCTCACCTCCTGTGTGCCGTCATCGGCACCCCCGCGGGGGAATCCTTTCTGAAGAGCCGGCAGCCCCGGCCAGTCTGCGCTGTGACAGGGATCTCATTCCGGGAACGCGGACAGCGTCGGAAACAGAAACTGTCCGAGAACCGCGCAGGTCATCCCGATCAGCATGGAGAATGACTGCGCGTAATCCTTCAGCCACTTCGCCCTTCCGCTGTCCATGATCTTCTGGAAAACAGCCATTGCCGCGAACGCTGTCACAAACGCTGTGAGCGGGAGTACGTTCGGGGTCCGCACGGCGCCTCCGGTCTCCACGGTTCTCAGATAAGAGATCGTGTCGCCGAAATACGCGCAGATCATTCCGGTAAACATTGCCGCGAAGAGGATGTTCGAAAGCTTCGGATCCTTTGACGCTCCGGACTTTACGCGTTTCTGGTATCGTTTGAAGAAAAACAGGATGAATAGTGCTGACCAGAGCATGTTGACGGTCATGCCGAAAACTATCGCCGCAAGACTGCCGCCTGTCATGGCTGAGCTTGGAAGTTCCCCCAGACCCATTCCTTTGGCAAGATTGTTTGCCGTAGAGCCCTCATAATGAAGAGCTCCGATGACGGAAAGCCTCATCCACGGCACCGGAATGCCTAGCGACGGGGCGAGTGCGATGACTCCGATCAGAATTCCGATGGATGGAATAAGCGAAAAGAGGATGGAGGAGGTCAGGGCCCCCTTCAGCTGTTCATTCCGCATACCGATCTTTACCCCGTGCCGCCATGCCCTGACGAGGAACAGAACGGACTGAAGCAGTACGCATACCACAACCGCGCCGCATATCAGGTACATGGGTGCGGAATTGGCCTTTTGCAGAAAATCGCTCATTTTTTCCTTTCTGCCTGCGAAGCAGGCACTCATCGAGTGAAATCCGCGAAGGCGGTTTCACTCGTATGATCGTGAGCCGGATGCCGCAGGCTCCGGCTGAGTTATGAAAGTTTCGCATCGGCGAAACTTTCTAACTTGCCCTTTCTGCCTGCGAAGCAGGCATTCATCGAGTGAAATCCGCAGGTGCGGTTTCGCCGATGCGTTCATTGTGATTGGTGCCTGCCGGGTCAGGCGGTGACGGCACCGATCATGGCGGCGATGCCCGCGATGACAAGAATCGGGATCGCAAGGTATATCAGCCCGACGAAAAATATACCGACAAGCAGCAGCGGAAGCAGGATCACGAAGCAGAGGATTTTCGCGATTCCCCAGGCAGCCTTAAGGCCCCAAACAAGCATTTTCCAAGCCACAAAGATGAGCGCGGCGAAAAATATTACAGTCAGCACAGGTCTCTCCTTTCCGGTTCCGGCAAATCTCCCTTTTCTCTATTGTATCAGGCTGACACGGATCCGGAATTTTGGGAAACATTTTGGGCATGCCTTCCTGCCGCAGCGGCGTGTGCTTTTGTGTAGTAGAAAACGTACTGCTGCACGATACCCGCAGCATTCCCGCAGCCCTCAAAAGGGGATGTGCCGCCGAAGGAATCACGGATCGCACGGCTGATCCATACATCCACCGGTACGCATTCTGTCCTGCCGTATCCAAACAGTGCAATACAGTTGGCGACCTTTTTCCCCACGCCGTAAACAGCCTCGAGATTGTGGAGGAGCTCGCCGCTGGGAAGCGCATCCAGTCCTGTAAGGTCAAGCTTCCCGTCATTGACACGCCGGATGGCATCCAGCAGGTATTCCGCACGGTACCCTGTGCCCAGTGTCCGGAGCTGATCCAGTGTGATGTCACGCAGCTCCTCCGGAGAGGGAAACAGGAATACAGCCCCATAATCGGTTTCCACCCGCCGGCCGTACCGCTCAGCCAGGTGCTCTGCCGTGTTCCGGATTGCAGGGATTGATTTCCTCTGGGAAATAATGAAAGTCAGCAGCATTTCCCAAGGATCCTGGCGAAGGATACGAATGCCCTTTCCATACTCCATCGCCTGATCCAGCAGCGGATCCCTTCCCTTCAGCCGCTTTCTCAGCTGCGAATAAGAGCGGTCCAGATCGAAATAACGCTGCCAGGTACTGATCCACTCCTGCCGGGTGCAGGTGACCTCATACTTCTCTGGACCGGTCTGCCGAAGGTAGAGGACAGAGCTGCCGCATGGAAAACAGTACCATTCTTCCTCAACGGGCAGTGCCCGGAAGCACTGCCCGCAGGAAATAATTTTGTTCAGATCAAAATCATCCTGAATAACTACGTCCATGAAAGCCGCTGTTTGCCGTAAATTGACAGATTTGGATATTGACTGTTTTAGTCAGAAACAGACAGGAGTTCGATGTGGAAATTCAACTCCTTTCCGGCGAACTCGGAGTTGGCGTCGAGTGTGATGTTCTCATCATCCTTGTCCGTGACAATGACGGGGAAGGAGCCTCCCCTGTCACTCTTCAGATAGACCTGCTGGCCGATCTCGAGATCTTCCGATCCCGGAACGTCGGCAACCTTAAGGTGAAGGACATACTGCGGATTATAATTGCCATAGGCTTCATCCGGCAGCAAATGGACATCAACGCTGTCTCCGGGATCCATATTTACAACTGCCCGGTCGAAGCCGCGGATCATCATGCCGGTTCCGCAGACATATTCCATCGGCTCGGAATCATAGGATGAATCGAACTGCGTCCCGTCATCGAGTGTTCCGCGGTAATGGACCCGTACAACCTTCCCGGCATTCTTTCCTTCAAGGCTAACCTTTCTTTCTCCGCCGCAGCAGTGTCCGCAGCCCTCCCCGCTGCCGCAGTGACGGCCGCATTCCCCGTCTTCCTCTTCGTGTCCGTGATGGTCGCAATTGGCTTCGCCCTGCTGCAGGGTTCCCTCCAGAAATGCCTGTAACGCGTCATCCGCGCTTCCGGTGGCACCCGGATAAACCTCTATGCCCTCGCCTGCAAGGGCATTCAGCATGCCCTGTCCGAGCCCGCCGCAGAGGACAGCATCCACCCTGTTGTCTGCAAGAACACCCGCAAGTGCCTCGTGACCGGCGCCACCGTTGCCGATTACAGCGGAAGAAACCACCTTCCCGTTTTCAATTTCATAGAGCTTGAAGTTCTCCGTTTTCCCGAAATGTTGGAAAACACTGCCATCATTCTTATCGTAGGTTACCGCAATCCTCATGAACACTCCTTTGGTTAATACCGGTTTCTGCCTGCGAAGCGGATGACTTCGCCGGCAGTTTCGCATACGGTTAAATTCTATCACAGAAACCAGCGGCATGAGGCTTCCGGATGTGGCTTTCCTTTGCAGCGGACACTATAGCATGCAAAAACGCCCGGGAGGATCTGATGCTAATCGAGTAGGGGGATTTCATCCCCTACTCGATTTTCGCACCTGCGAACAGCTCGAAGCACAGCTTCTCGCTGTTCTTGCGGGCCTCTAATGTCCGCTCGAAATAGAGGGTGTCTGCTGTCTCTACAGACACCCTCTAGGTCTCGCTCTCCAATGGAGTATACCTCTCTTTCGTTAAAGTACTTGCCGATATTCAGTTGTCTGTCCGGAATGTCTCCCTTGGCTTCCCCGCGTCTTCTGAGTTTTTAAACAGGATGGCTGATGTTCCGCCTGCAGCGGAAATATGCTTCATCCAGCAGGGTTATGATGATCAGGTTCTGTCCCGCCGGTTACTACCGGCATCCGGACGATTCAGGTTTTCATCGGACCGTACCTCCAACGATTTCTCTGATAGTGGAAATTCAGTTGTACTTCGGTCTGTACCTCCAGTTCTTTCAAACTTTGGATTTGGAAATTTAAGTGCCGATTGGTCCATACCTCAACTTTCTGCAGATTTGAAAAGAGCTTTCCTTTGCCGGATCTTCGATTTCCGGTTCCTGTGTTCTCTTCTCTTTTGATAATCTTAAGATAAATCATTGACTGTCATATGTCAATGCAGGATTTAAATTGTCTGTGTATTCGTAATATACTTCGCAATTCACACTTTTAATTCGTCCCCAAAGGCCTCACAGGCCCTTGGGGTTCGGTCCATACTGGTTCTCGCCGGGATCGCTGTCCCTGATGAGCCAGATGAGCAGGATGATCCATCCGACGACCGGTACGAGATCCAGCAGAACCCACCAGCCGCTCCTGCCGATATCATGCAGTCTTCTGACCTCAACCGACCAGGACGCGATACTGAGCAGCAGGCTGAAGATACTCGCGATCTGGTTCTCCTGCCCCAGGATGGCGCTGATAATGATTGAGATTACAACCACAAATACCCTGAAATACCAGTATTCGCTCCTTCTGGCTCTGCCATTGAAGTCAATAATTTTACTGAAACATGTCTTGATGGAATCTACAAAACTCATCTGCTCTTTCCTCCTTCGGTCGGATTGAAATCATTCTTTTACCGCATCCGCGGCTCATCTGTCAGTCTTACAGCCCCAGAAGCTGCTTCTTCTTCGCGTCGAATTCATCCTGGGTCAGGATTCCGGCGTCCAGGAGCTGCTTGAGCTTCAGGATCTGGTCAGTCACATCTCCTCCGGCAGCCTGTGCGGGCTGTGCCTGTGCCGACTGCGCAGCGGATAACGCCGCCGCGGTGGCCTGTGCAACTGCCGCCGTCATGTTGGCCGACTGGATCTGGGCATTGCGTCCCGCCTGCTTTTCCTTGAAGAGCGTCATGAGCTGCCATGCTGCGTCATAGCCGCCGCGGATATCGCTCTCGGTAGGAATGATGGCATCCATAACCGGAATCCGTACCTCGGTGAACGGAGGATGCTTCACAATGCGGATACAGAACGTCATTCCATCAATCTGCTCTCCGGGAGGGCATGACGGAAGTCCGGGATACTGTCTCGAGAGTGCCTCCGGCCCGCCGAACATATCGATAAGAGACGGATTCTTGTCATCGTCGTCCTTCGAGGAGGTCTGCAGCTCCAGTCTGCAGCCGCCAACCTGATCAAACGTAAAGATGTCAGGAGATTCTACCGTGGCGTTCACCCACCAGCCGCGGGCGTCATCCGCGTAGAGGACGTCCTTGGACGAGAGAGCCATTTTCGAGCGGATCGTGGTAGATGCTACGAATTCGTTCTTATACCGTTCCGCATTCTCCTCACATTCCTTAATGTTCGCCTCAACATCGTCCAGCGTCATATTGTGAAAATCATCGGAAGTCAGCTCCGGGCTGCACAGATCCCTGCAGTCGGAACAGATATACTCCCCGTCCGCGAGCTTTTCCCTTGAGAGCAGCCCTGCCTTGTTGCCGCACCGAACACAGACCTTTCCTGAAAATAATCCCATAATCGATACCTCATTTGTTTTTTGACCCGGCTTCGCCGTAATTTCCTGCCGGCTGTATCGTTGTTCCCGTTCTGTTTTTCCGCCGTTTACAGTCCAAGCCCCTTGAGGACCTCCGCGACAAGGTCGACCTGCTTCTCGCACTGCTTCTCGGGTCCGCCGAGTACGCTGTGTATGCCTGCCAGGCCGCCGGTCAGCGTATCCAGCAGGTCATCCTTTACCATGTTCTTCACCACTGCCCCGACAATGATGGTGCTGCGCTGCACCGTGATCTCGTTCTTCTTCACGTTATAAATGATCCAGACCTGATTGTTGCGGTCGATCTTCGGGAAATAGATGACGTTGTTCTCCTTGTAAAGAGGAGAGCTCTTACCCACCTGGGGCACGCCCGCCTCGCCGAAGTCCACGTCCTTGATCTTCTCGTAAAGACTGTCAATCGTATACTGGTCCTGCGGCTTTACCTTGACCAGCTTCACACCAAACGCCATATCGGTTACCTCCTCATCAACAGACCATTCATTCTTGTCATGCCGGCTGATTCACCGGCTGAACTTTGCATTAAGGTTACCCTCGAACAGACCTCTGATAAACTCCCCGACCGGGTAGTTACCGCAGGCAGAATTGAAGCGGGAATGCCGCGAAGTCACAGCAGCCCGATGTCACGGGCGGCGAGCACTGCCTCGCTCTTGCTGGAGACCTGCAGCCGGCGGTAGTTCTGCTTAATATGATACCGGACGGTTTCCGGCTTCATGCTCAGTGCCGTCGCAATCTGCGGCACGGAGAAACCCTTTGCCTGAAGCGTCAGCACATCGATATCCTTGCGCGAGAAATCGGATCCCCTGGCGTTATTTTCCTGCAGATAGGCCGGGTAGCGGCGCGCGATCCGGTCTGTCTCCAGCACGACGCGTTTAAACCAGTCGTCCGGGATCGTTTCCTTCAGGCCTCCCAGATCAGGATCCTTCATGAGCTCCTTCAGCAGCGGAAGGATTGCGGTGCCTTCGCTGCTGACGGTGCGGATAAAGCCGTGTTCGCCCGCAAGCCTGAGCCCCTTCGTCAGATGGTCCCTCCATGTATCCTTCTTCTGCCGGTAGCAGAGGATAGCCATGAGAAGCTCCGTCTCAATGTTGACAATGGTCCTGTGGTAATTCTGCGAGTAAATGAGCAGCTTCTCCGCAAGGCTTGTCGCCCTCAGGTACTGACCCATCATGATGTAGCACCGGATCTTCGTCAGATACAGGAGCCGTTCCATCACGAAGAAATCCTTGATTTCATCCGGTGCGCGGCGCATCCACTCCTCGACCGCCAGCGTATCGCCGGTGAGAAGCTCGATCCTGCACACCAGTGCGTCGATATTGTCGAGCAGGCGGGTGGCCTCATGCTCGACTGCCTTCTCCCGGAATGCGGTGAGCTGGTCCACCGCATCCTCACTCCTTCCGGAAATCATACTCATGCAGGCAAGAAGTCTCACGGCAACGAACTCCATCTCGATCTTCCCGCCGTTCTGCGCCAGCATCTGACCCTGTGAAACCCATGTGACAATCTCCGTCGGATCGCCCGCCTTTTCGTACTGGCTCTCTGCCAGTGCCAGCGGAACCAGTCCCCTGCCGTACTTGCCAAGAGCCCTCGACACAATCGGGCCAAGAGACGAAGCCAGGGCACGGTCGTGGCGGCTCCACTCCGAGAAATCCTTGCCGCCGTCCATCATGGAAGGCAGGTTGCTTGTCACCGAGAATTCAGGAAGGCTATACCCGCGGTTGAAGACAACGGAAGGCATCCTCCGGAAGATATCAGCCAGATTGGTGACGCCGCGCTGCGGCAGAGAGATGTCCAGAAACAGCACCTGTACCTCTGCTTCCCTTTTCATGCCGCCGGTGGTGTTCTCGCTGTATCTGCGCAGCTCACGGTACCAGTGCTCGCTCTGGTCCGGTTCCATCAGGAGCGAGCACAGCATGCTCATGCCGCTCATCAGGTAGACATTTTCACTGATCTCGTCCTCGGTAAGAGCCAGATAATATTTCTTCAGCTCATGGTAATAGCCGCTGGAGGGATTCTTTCTGGCATTGAGGATCAGGATATTCCGGATCCGTCCGCTGCCGCTCTTTTCGTACATGGCAGCCGCTTCCAGCAGCCGGTCATGTGTCTCATAATATAGGCCGGCGTTGTAGCAGAGCTCCCGCACCTTCTTCACGTCGTACGTGCGGTCCCTACGCTCCCGGAATGCCAGCAGCATGTGGGACCGGAACCGGAAGCCGCCCTTCCCGGCATGCAGGAGTCCGGAGGACGATTCCCGGAGCTGGTTCATCATAACGATGGCGTTGGCTTTTCCGGTGATAAATTCCGCGAGGTCCGCGTTGAACTCATCCACCACGCTGACTTCCATGCAGAATTTCACGACGTCCGGATCGATATTCGAGATAACGGACGCGTTCAGATAATCCCGGTACTGCTGTCCGCAGGCTTTCTTCAGCTTCTCCGTCAGCTTCCAGGTTCCCTTTGGTCGTGGCTCCAGGTCATTGGAGAGCTCCGCGAGGTAGTGGATCATCAGCGGATTGCCCTCACACCAGCCGGCAGCTTCCCCGGCGTCTTCCATCTCCAGGTCTGTCCCGTCCAGCTCCCCCTCGAAAATCAGGGCTACATCCCTGGCGTCCAACGCAAGATCACGCTCCCGGATCCGGACGAGGTTTCCCGGGAGGGAAAGAGCCTTCAGCCATTCCGGCTGCGGGCTGCGGCCCGCGAGGATCAGCCAGATCCCGTCCTTCGCCGCGATGGAGAGGAGAAAACCTCGGCGGTCCTCGTCCAGAAGATCCTGCACATCGTCTATGACAACCGTCACATCGGCGGCAGCACTCTTCGCCCTCATCTGCGACATCCTGACCCTCAGAGAGTCGGCGGTCCAATCTTCCTCCTCACAGGAGAGGTAGATATAATTTCTGGATTTCAGGTACTGCCGGATGAGTTCTGTCTTGCCGTATCCTGCGGCACCCCCGATATAAACCGTCTCGGCAAGAGACCTTGCGTATTTGAGTTTCTCCATTGCCCTCTGCGGTGCTGCGTATACAATATTCTTCATGCCGGAAATCCTCCTGCCATTATTTATAAGACATAAGGGTCAAAAGTACCAAATCGACTTCGGGCTTGCCCGAAAGGCGATTTGGACTTGTGACCCGCCAAACATCCGAAAGTAGCGCAAAGCGAAGCGGTGCGCGGATTTCGGATGTTTGCAGAATTGCGGAAGCAGCGAAGCTGCGAAGCAATTCGTA
>ONEK01000025.1 GCA_900316855.1 uncultured Lachnospiraceae bacterium
ACTTTTGCCTGTGCCATAACCGATACCTCGTTCCTTGTTGCATCGATTATATCACGGTAAGAAGAATATAGCTAGTTATTTAATTTATCACGTACTAGTAAATCCTCTACCCACGAAAAAATTACACGCGTTAGCGTTAGCATATTCATCGATATCTCCGTCTATTATCGCAAGAGTTACTTCCTCCCGCAGTGTGTCCAGTGCCTGCAAGTCCTTGGCCTGCCTTGCCTTCTCCACATACCTCAGGATGTTAGGCGCGAGGAGCCCGGTCAGGATGACCAGGATTGCAATGGCGATAATTAACTCAATAAGGGAGAAGCCCCCCCGATTTGTCTGACGACGGATGTCTTTGGATTCCATTCCCTGATTGCCTCCCGGCTCCGGCTCCTGCCGGAGACTCTGTACCCCCGCAGCAGTGCGGCAGGTACTCCCATATGTAGAATTCTAGCAGAATCCCACGGAACCTTTTACAAATATATCGACGAAATTCTCCCGGATATTTTGTGCAATAATCACATGTGGAAGCTTTGGAAGCAAAATTCCAGCATGGAATGATTCCATGGCCGTGTCCATTGGCTTGCCGTGGTCAGATAAGCCGGGAGCTGTCTGACTAAGAAGATTTCTTCTTGAAGAACAGCGCTAGAGCAATGCAGATTACAAGTCCCACTGCATAAGAATTTGCTGTTGTCTGTGGCAGAAAAGTACACTCCTAAAAATCTTCTTCCACGCCAAGCATCCAGTCCAGCGCATTCTTCTTTCGGATCCCGCTGTAGTTGGCATTCGGTGCAATTTCATCCAGTGTGAGAAGATATTTGGGATACTGGTCCGGTATGCCTTTGAATGCTTTCAGCTCCCGCTCAAGAACATTCGGGTCCATCACGGTTTCTGCAACCTGATAGTAAATAATCCCGTCCGGCGTTTCCGCGACAAAGTCAACCTCGCCTCCCGGGACCTGGCCTACACTGACCCGATACCCACGGTGCAGCAGTTCAAGATAGACCACATTCTCCAATACATGTCCGAGATCACGGGAAGTATCACCGACAAGCAGACGGCGAAACGCAGGATCCACCAGGTAATATTTGCTGTTCGTCTTCAGCAGATTCTTGCCCCGTATGTCATAGCGATCTGCCTGATAGATCAGAAGGCTGTCTTTCAGCCCATGCAGGAATCTTTCGACTGTTTTATTGTCTGTCCGCCTGCCGTCACTCGTCAGTGTATTCGCTATTTTATTTGGCGATATCAGGCTGCCGGTATTCGCTGCCAGATACCTCATGATTTTTTCAAGAAGTGCCGTATCCCCGGATCCGATTCGACGAAGAGTATCTTTCACCAGGATGGTATTATAGATACCGGACAGGTAATCCCGGATCTCGTCATCACTTTGTCCTGTCCCTGCCAGATAGGGAAAAGAGCTTGTCCTGAGATACCGGTCATATCTCTGTGCATTCGACAGGGGTTCGTCTTTGATAGCTGAGCAAAATTCGCGAAAAGATAAAGGCAGCATCTTCAGTTCGACGTACCGGCCTGAAAGAAGCGTAGCAAGCTCCGCTGACATAAAATATCCATTGGAGCCTGTGATGTAGAGATCCACATTCTCTTTCAGGAACAGGCTGTCTACAGCTTTTTCAAAATGCTGCACATGCTGAATCTCATCGAGAAAGATGTAGTTCATCCTGTCTGCCTTCAGTCTGGATATCAGATATCGATACAGGGCATGATACTCGGTCAGATCTTCGTATGCCAGATCTTCGAGGTTGACGGAGATGATCTGGTCCGGTGAGATGCCTTCCTGAATCAGACTCTTTCTGAACAGGGAAAACAGCGTCGATTTTCCGCAGCGGCGGACACCGGATATTACCTTGATGATGTGGTGATTCTTATGCCGATTCAGAAAATCAATTTCTCTCGGTCTTGCAATCAGTTCCATAAGCGTGTCTCCATTTAGGATTTTACGCTCATTTCAGCCAAATTACAATCGAATTTGGATTCTTCGCTCACATCAGTGTTTCTTCGTATAATCCAAACGTATTTAAAAATTAGGCCGCAAGATACGGAGAATACGTCTGTACTTTCCATATCTCGCGGCCTTGCAAATTCCGGAATAACAGCATTTCAGCAGGCGCATTGCCTACCGTAGATTGCATCCTGCTATTTTCAGGCTCTTGTAATCATTTACCAAGCAGTCTCTCGTATATTTCTTTATCGGAATCCTTAAAGACGTTAAAGATGACCTTTTTGACCGGGGTGTCCTTCTTCAGGAACTGCCGCACGGTGTCCACCGCGATCCCGGCAGCTCTGTCATTCGGGAACCGGAAGACGCCGGTTGAGATGCAGCAGAAGGCTACGCTCTTCACATCATTTTCTCTTTCCGCTTGCTGGAGCTGTTCCTGTAAAGCCGCAAACCGTCAACTACCTCGGACTAAAGTCCGAGGTAGTTGACTTGGTTCAGTGCTTCTTCCGGGTGCCCTTCTTCATGGCACGTGCTTTTTCCTGTTCGTCCAGATAGGACTCGACGTCCTCCACCTCCTGATCGGACTGTGTATGGATCATGAGCCTGCCCGCGAGCTTTTTCTCGTCACGGTTTTTGACATAAAGGTAGCCGAGAACGCTGAATACGACAGCGCCGATGAAGTTGACGAGGAGGTCCTTCATTGTATCGATGATGCCGATGTCCAGATAGCCGCCGCTTACGACGTACTGCTGACCATCCGCTGTCTCGATGATCGTCTTCGTGATATTGCTGATCACGAACGGAATCTGGGAATGGGTGGGATCAAGGGTGACGGAACTGATCTTCCGGACGATGAAATCCTTCTGCATATCCAGGAAGAAGAACTGATCCCCGAAAAATTCAATGAATTCCCAGATTACCCCGATCGTCATGGAGAAGCAGAATGCCGTTGCTGCCAGGTAGAACGGGGACAGGTTCAGGTTACTGCTGTGACGGTTCAGCAAATCGACCATGGCAAAGCCGATGGCCGCGCACAGGAACCCGTTCAGGGTATGCAGAATCGTGTCCCAGCCCGGAATCAGGGTGTAGAAGTGATTGACCTCGCCCAGGATCTCCGCCGAGAAGATAAAGAGATAAATAATGCTCTCGAACAGGGGCGGAATCTCAATCCGGAGCTGCTTCTCGAAGAAGGCAGGTATCAGGAACAGGACCAGGGAGAGAATACACAGGGCGGCATTTTCGTAATTTCCCCTGACAAGGTTTGCGATCAGCGTCAGGATGACGAGGAGCCTCAGGACGGAGTACAGCCGGAATGCCCTGGGATCCCGGCGGATCCGGTCCTTTAACCGTGCAATACGCATTCTGATTTTACGATCGAATTTCATAATATTCTGCGCGGCGCCTGCCACACCATGATGATGCCGGGCGCCATGTCCTCCTTCCCTGTTCTCATACATTAATACAAGTCATCATATGATTAAGGTGTCAAAAGTCCAAATCGCCTTTCGGGCAAGCCCTTACGAGCTCGCTCGTTGCCGATTTGATACTTTTGACCCTTATGTCATCATATTCGTCCCGGGATACCCGAACTTAAGTCCGGAATAGTTGACCAGTGTAGTCATCTTCTTTTTTCGGCATCCTATTGGACAGAGTGCCCGAGCCTGTCATATGATGGCATGAGAGTTCCGGGTGCAAATAGCTTTTCGAGCAGGCCCGGAGGTGGTTTAATATTCTGATCCATATGTCATTTTAATATAAGAAATGCGCCTGTGGAATGATCCCGGAAAGAAATTATAACGGGCCTGAGGAGGATTGGAATGGCACAGAAACAGAAAGCAGAAATTGAAAGAATTACGGAAGAGCTGCGGCAGGATCCCCGGAACGCCGCCTACACAGAGGCAGGGACTCCGCCTGTTTTTCAGATTCACCCGGATGCCCGCGTACTGATCATCGGGCAGGCGCCCGGCAGCAAGGTGGCCCAGAGCCATATTCCTTTTGCCGACAAGTCGGGCGATACCCTGGTTTCCTGGATGGGAATTACAAGGGAGACATTTTACTCCGACGCGGTCTCTATTATGCCGATGGACTTCTATTACCCGGGGAAGGGGAAAAGCGGGGATCTTCCTCCCCGTAGGTTTATCGCGGAGGAATACCACGCAAGGCTTCTGAAGCTGATGCCGGAGGTGAAATTGACCCTTCTGATCGGCAAGTATTCGATGGATTATTATCTGGGCGACCGTGCGCAGAGAAATTTGACTGAAACAGTCAAGCATTATCAGGACTACCTTCCGGAGTATTTCCCGATTGTCCATCCCAGTCCGTTGAATTTCCGCTGGCAGGCGAAGAATCCCTGGTTTCTGGAAGAAGTGGTTCCGCAGCTGCAGGAGAAAATCCGCGCTGTCCTGTGAACATTTGATTTCCACAGTTGTGCGGATAACGCAGCATTATAATCGCCACAATATTGCATGTGAACTATTCACCACCTGACACCTTCGGTGTTTGAGGCGGGAGCTTCCTGCTTCAGCCTTTACCGCGGCGCCTTCCCCTTGTTCTGACTTCAGCCGGCCTTGTATCCATACAGCTCCTTCAGGATACGGAGGCCGGTTTTCGTCCGGAAGATTTTATCCCCGGTGCTCTGAATGTTCTCCCTGTTCGCCTGACTCTCATCGGCATTGACGAGGTAGTCCGCTTCCAGCAGGATCTGATAGTCGATTCCGTTTACCCCGGTATAGGTATGATGGTGAGCAACGAGATAAACCACCCGATCCCGAATGTCCTTCGGAATGTCTGTTTCGGCGAGAAGACTCCCGGCCAGGGCTTCCCCTTCCTCTTCCTGATACTTTCCCATGGTGTTCCCGTATTTGCGGCGGCACAGGGGGCAGGCAATATCATGCAGGATTGCCGCGGCTTCCACAGTGAACAGGGTCTTCTCATCCAGACCCTCCTCCACGCCGATCGTCCGTGCAAAGCCCCATACCTTCATGAAATGGTTCACGTCATGGTGCACCACGCCGCTGTCCTTAGCCGTGAAAGCAATCATCTCTTCCATCAATTCCGCAATCGTCATTTCCCTCTCCTTCTCTCCGGCATCCTCAGAACCGCATTGCTGTGCAGCCCTCTCAGCCCTCCGGATTTCCCCGGTCACCCGACAGAATCTCCTGCTCTCACAGGATCTCATTTTCCTGCTCCAGGCGGATTTTCTTTTCCATCATGGTCCGGATCACCGGCCGGAATTCCCGATACCGTTCATCCTGCTCCATTCCGGACAGAGTCTCCAGATAGGATTCACTCTCAATCGACATCGCGTACGGCTCGAAGACGGCCAGTGTATCCCGGTCCATGAGAAACGGCTCCGCCTGTGCGGCAACCTCCTGCTTCAGCCTGTGGAAAATACGAAACCCTCCCGCATCAATATCACTCCAGTGCCAGACATGTATACCGGGCCGTGCGGATAAAATAATCGATCGGAACAGTCTTCCCTTTACCGGGCTGAAAAACCCGCCGTGATAAATCAGCAGCAGGCCATCCGAGATCTTTGAAAGAGCCTTTTCCGTATAGCTGTCAGCGCCTTCTTTGCCCTTTTGTCCGGAAAGCCGCTGCACTGCCCATACATAGTTCGCCTTGTTTTCAATAAACAGAATATTGGAGATCTTTGATGTATCGGCGCCTGTGATATGGCGGACCGTCTCGGAATTAAGGTACGCACCATAGCGTTCCTTTCCGAAAGACAGGACGGTTCCGTCGTCCAGCCTGACCGCCAGCTCGCCGCACACCTCATAAACCTCCGGCCAGCGGCTGACCCCATATGCAAGCAGAAGCTCTTCCTCCGTCAGCTCCCCGTCCTGCTGATTCGCCGCGGGAAACTGCTCTCCTGCCGTCACTTCGTCCACAGTCCCGTTTCTTCTGATCCTTCGCAGGATGCGGACAATCCGTGACTTCAGCTGATGCTCAAAATATTTACTGTCGCCGTACAGGCCCGCGCTCACGACGCGCTCCAGCTGCACATCCTGATTTTCCGAAAGAAACCGGAGAAAACGCAGCAGGTTCCTGTTCAGTTCCGGATTCTCCGTAAAGACGGAGGGAAGCTTTTTCTTTGACTCCAGCTGATTCTGCACCTCCTCCAGATAGGAAAGAATACCGCTTCTTGGCTGCAGTGGATGCGATGTCTCCCGGCTCCGAAGATCCGCGATCTCATCGGAAAACATGCGATCCAGCTCTGTCAGGAAGGGCTGCAGAGGTTTTCGGCGAATCATTTGATAAGCCCTGCTGATTGCTGCTTCCTCCGGGCACAGCCACACGCCATCTATAATATTCCCCTCTTCATACCGCAGCCAGGAAAAATCCAGGATCCTCTGTGCCCGCAGATCCTTTACAGCAAGCAGGAAATTATTCTTTTCGTCCGGGTCCTCCAGCTGCCGCATGATTTCATTGTCTGTGCTGACCCTGTAAAGGATCCGACGGCTGTAGACCCCTGTCCGGAAATAGCTGCTCCTCTCATACAGGTCCAGAAGGTGATTGAGAAGAACTCCTGTCCATTTCGTATTCCCCGGCATGTTCCCTGCTTCCTCCTGCCTGGCCTAAGCCTGTTCCTGTGCCTCCGGCTCCGTATCCTCGATCTCTCTGGGATCGAAGTGTCTTGTAAAGGAATGGTGCCCATCCCTGTAAACTGCGATATTCCGGTCCACCAGGGGTGCGATTTCCGGAATCTTTTCCGGCGGCGCCGAGAAGATTGCCTGCAGTCCGAACTGCTTCAGGAGCGGAATGCACTGGCGGATTCTTTCCCCGTCCAGCTTGCTGAATGCCTCATCCAGGATGATGACGCGGATCGTATCATTCTGCTTGGACCGGATGCGGAGCACCTGGGAAAAGGATGCCAGCAGTGCGATGTAGAACGGGACCTGCGTCTCGCCTCCGGATTTCTTGTTCAGCATCTTCGACAGCCTCTGCTCCTCACCCTGATCGTTTGTGACAATCAGGTCAAAAACCAGATAGCTTCGGTAGTCCGTGAATTTCTCCACGTTCTTTTCATACTCCTGCCGCCTTGCCTCCGAGGTTTCTTCCCCGGAAAGGATCAGGATCTGAAAGAGCTCATCGATTTCCTTCTGGTACTTCCGGTTGAAGCTTTCCGAGGCAATATTCCATCCGCCCGTATCCATCAGAAGCGGATCCATGATCATGTTGTAATAGCGTCTGTACTCCTCGCGCGGTGCCTTCGTGAAGCGGTACCGGTCCGTGCCGAAGCGGGTGGTGCGGAGGGATCCGTTCAGTTCATCAATCTGCTTTCCGACATCTTCAATGTTGGACTTGAGCTTGGCAATAAAGTCATCCCGGAACTGGTTATAAGCCTTCTCCCTGGAATCCCTGATCTTATCCACATAGGAGGGCAGCTCGTTTTCGCTAAGCTTCTGCAGTTCCTGGTCATATTCCCTGTTTGAGTCCAGATGGACATCATAGGGCATACGGAAATCCGCGTTGTACCCTGCCCGCAGATCGCTTCTGCTCTGTTCCAGCTGCTGGATGATGGTTGTCGTCGCAGCTGCCGCACGGCTGAAGCTCTCCCTGAGCGACAGAGTTCCCCTTGTTCCCTTCCGGTCCTTTTCGAGTTCCTTCTGAAATCTGGCCTCGCCGGTGGAAGAAATCCACTCCTGCTGATAGCTTTCGCGGATCTTTTGCGCAATGGCGTCTGCCTGCTGCCGGACCTGCGGCAGCCTCTCCTCCTGAATCTGGCGGGACTTCTCCTCAAGTCTTGCGTTTTCCGTCAGAAGATCCTGCCTTTTCTGCGACTGATCCTCCGCAAGCTTCTTCTTCGCATTCATCTGTTGTCTCAGTCTGTCGAGGAAGCTAAAGTCAAGCCCGTCATACTCCTGCCGGACTGCGTCACGCTTTCCCCTGATATCCGGAATTGCCCTGCTGTCCTGAATAGACTGCTCATGCTGGCTGATTTCATAATCGCCCATGATTTCCGTATGGCTCAGGTCGCGGATTCTGCGGAACAGGCGGTCCATTCCGGCAAAGCGTTCCCGCTTTTGGTCCAGCTCCTTCTGAATCTGCTCCAGCTGCCTTTTGATGGATTCCCGGCCGATAAACGGGTTCTCATATCGCTTCGGATTGATTTTCCTGGATACGTAGCCCTTGTAGAGCATGCACGATTTTGTGATGGCCGTGCGGTAATGGTTCAGCTCCCTGACGTCATCGCATTTCATCACGTTCCCTATGAGATAATCCACATAGAGCCTTGCGTCCGGATCTGCCGTTTCGATTTCCTCCGACAGGGCGCCGGCTTTTCCTCCGCTTTTAGGATTCCCGCGGCTGTCCGCTGCGGCAGGGCGGAGTTTATCCCCGAAATCCCTTCGCAATGACCCGATGTCGACAAGGCCTGCATCGTAGACATTCAGTTCCCGGCGGGCACTGTTATAAATGACCAGGGCATCCTGATAATTCTCAGCGGGTACCAGAAGATAGAACTTCTGTTTGTCCATATAG
This sequence comes from uncultured Lachnospiraceae bacterium, assembly GCA_900316855.1. GTDB lineage: Bacteria > Bacillota > Clostridia > Lachnospirales > Lachnospiraceae > CAG-791. The sequence goes on from ONEK01000025.1 coordinate 8,438, forward strand.
CCTTCAATGGCGTTTTGCCACGAGGGATCCCTGACCTCCAGAAGATCCGCAAGGATATTGACAGGAACCGCCCTGCCGGCTTTCTTTTCCAGCTCCCTCTCCAGCAGAGCCTTCAGTGCAGTCACATAGGGAGGATACGGCTTGATGCCTTTCTTCAGCTTCTCAGCGCGTTCTGACAGGTCTTCGATGTTCTTTTTCAGTTCCAGGACACCTGTGCCGACCTCCGTCACCGTATTTTCCATCTGCTCCCTGAAGCCGGCGAGCAGTGCCATGGATTCCCGCAGCCGGATGGAAAAGACGGAATCCTCACTCACCGCACAGATCTCTCTGATGCAGGACTTTAATTCAGACGCAGCGGCAGGCAGCGTATCCTTTCCCTCTGCAGCGGCAGAAAGCGTCTCCCATTCCTTTGCCGTATTCTCCCATTTCTCCCCATAGGAGCGAATCTGTTCCAGGGCGGAGGCGCGGCGCTTCTCCAGAGAGTCCAGCTGTGCGGTTAAATCCTGCAGCTTCTTCTGCAGGGTATCCTGGCGCTGCTTCAGATCCGACGTGAGATAGGCGTTGTTCAGCTCGTCGATTTCCGCCTGCAGCTTTGTTATATCCGCCTTCAGGGCTTCCGCGGCGGCCGCATGGTCTGCAATCTGTGTCTGCAGCTGTTCCAGCGTGCTCTGCAGGGTTTCCTGTTCCACGCGTATTTCTGTTTGACCCGAACGGTCAACTATATATTTCTGAACCTGCAGCGTGTCCTTCTGCTGTTCATACCGGTCACTGACCGCATGGATCTCCTGCAGCCTGTCTATTCTCTGCCTGATTCGCGCAGCGTCCTCCTCGAGACGCTTGTACTGGCGGATTTCGCTCTGCATGTCCTCCACATTGATCCTGTTTTTGACATCGCAGATGGATTCCGTGATAAAACGCTCAATATCCGTGATCGGAGTAAAGGGAACCGCCTTCTTCAGGAGTGTCAGGTATTTGCGCTTGACCTGCCCATAAATGCCAAGCAGCGCGTTCTGGAACGCGCGGTTTGTATCAAAGAATTCGTACTGATTCTTCCCGACGGTCCGGTTCAGAAACGGCCTCAGATCCTGGGACAGGCTGTAGGGAACCTTCGTCTTCGGATCGATAAACTGATCGTCCGGCAGCCCTGTTTTCCTCAGAATAAACCAGCGTGTCCGGAACGTCTGATCCGCAAAGCAGTCAGCCGTAAAGCCAGTGACAAACGGCTCATTCTTGTCCGTATCGTAAAACTCCAGGGCGACATAGCTCGTGAACGGTCCCTGCCTCATATACTGGAAGCCGGTTCCTCCGTCGTCTCCCGTCTCCCCGAACAGATACCCCTTAAGCGTCCTGACGGACTTCGTATTCGCCGCCTTGTTGAAGAAGCTGCCCGAGGAATCTCCCAGGAGCAGCAGCTGCAGGGCGTCGATGATGGTGGATTTGCCGCTGGCGGTTTTCCCCGTCAGGAAATTGATATCGCCGAAATCAATCAATTCCCTGTCGTAGCTGTACCAGTGAATGAGCAGCAGCTTCTGCAGCTTCCTCATACCTCGTCTCCTCCTGTTGCTTCTTCATCCTCCAGCACATCCTCATCGCCGGATTCCTCCGCGTTGTCCGCACCTGATGCGTCCCCGCCGTTTTCAATCAGCTTGTGCATGTTGCTGATCCGCTCATTCGATACAATGAACAGGATCGCAGGACGAATGAGGAGCCTTGTTTCCGCGCTCTCCCACAGTCCGTCTACCTTCGTAAGGATCTGGAATTTCGAGAGCGTCCGAAGTGCATTGCGGATCTGGATGTTCGCCGGCTTCTTACTCACAGCATCCACGGAAATCAGCTTGTGGATCAGGTCGCCCGTCGTAGTGAACACCTCCTGCGACAGGGAAAGCTTCTCCCGCTCCTCTTCATAGATCAGCCGCAGACAGTAAATAAACAGTGTCGTCAGCTTATCGAATTTGAAATGGTTGTACTCGTATTCACACGAGAGCGCAATAACTCCGTAGCCTGTATCCCTCGTCAGATGGAATCCGGCAAAAGACAGATAGTCCTCAAACAGTGCAAAATGACGTTCCACAAAGAGATAGTCCGGGTTCGACTTCCTGATTCCGTCCGCAAAGTCATAATCCGCGGAAACCAGAAAGCTGTGCCCCAGAAGAACATTCACCAGCCTGCGGAAATTCTCCTGATCGGTCATGGAGAGCTTCTCGAAATCCTCTTCAAACATAGCTGTTTCCTCCAATGTCTGTGCCGGCGCTTTCCGTCAGGCGGAGCATTCCGGCATCCTGCCGTATCATTCCGGCTGTTTCTGTTTCCTTGCATAACACAGGCGCGGCAGGTTCCAGCCTCCGACATCCGCATTGCCTTCCAGGAACGTCACTGTGTAGGGACAGCCCTCTTCTCTTGCGCGAAGCGTAGCAAGGAGAAAGAGAATAAAATCCTCCGGTCCGGTAATCACAAAATCCTCTGTCCGGATCTCTCTCCTCTCACCCAGCGCGTTCAGGATGTAGCGGTCTATCTTCCTGTTGGAATACTGTCTGCGGATATCGGACAGGAAACTCCCGACCAGTGCCGGGTCGTCCTTCTGCTCCGCGACCGCAAGCGGCCTGCCCTCACTCCTGCGGGTTCTTTTTGCCTGCTCGTAGAGGGACTGAATATCCACAAACGAATGCTGAAAGCCCTCCAGGTTTTCTTCCATGGCTCCGAGAATCCGGCTGTTCCCCGAATTCTTCAATAAATCAATCAGCTTTCCCCTGGCGCTCTGGTCCGTGTTGATCAGGTACCGGATCTTGTCTATGGACGCGTTGGTATACTCATTGTGCTTGCGGTCAATTTCGCGGATCATGTCCTCAATCTCTTCGTAGATATCAATGGTGATCGCCAGCATACGCTCCGTCTCGGCCCTTCCTTCTTCCACCGAGCCATAGACATGCCGCTCAACTCCTTCTGAAACAATCTGCTCCCGGATATTTTCGGAATTCATCCAGTCATTGAGAATGTTCAGAATGGAATTTTTAAACCGCGGGACCGAATCCATGGTCTTCAGGGGATAATAGACGGCGTCGATAATTCTGGACTTGTACTCATCAAAGTGCTCGTGCAGAAGGGCATTCACATCCTGCCCGGGCTTTTCCACCAGCTGAAAATAACGCTTGATGTTGTTGAACAGGGATTTGAGTTCAATGACCAGCTGGTTCGTATTGCCGCTTGCCTGCTGCAGGGCGAGGAAATAATTGCTTCCGCTCTTCTGCGCGTTCTCGAGAACGGCGTAGGTACCGTATACATAGCTGTTATACTCGCGGGTCTTCTCCTGTGTCAGGTCATAGAGCAGGTTGATGATGGCAATCGAATAGTCCGGAATCGTGATGTACTCGTCAAAGCTCCCGAGTGCGTACTCCGTATCAATCCAGCCCGTTGCCTTCAGGCGTCTTAGCAGAAGATGCGCCTTGCCGGTCACATTCTCCGCTTCGGAGGAATCCTCATTCTCTTCCTCGGCTTCCTCCGTAAAATCCGCCTCCGAAATATTGTTTTCCAGCGAATCCGTCAGCATTGCCAGCAGATCCTCCCTTCGGATCTGAAGCTCCGCGCGGAACGCGTCGCGGATGACAAACAGGGCCTGAACATATAAAGACTTTTTGGATGACACCAGAACCGAAAACAGCCGGTCCGGCACCCGGTCAAACAACTCCATAAGGTATTCCTTTCCTGTTCATCCGGATTGTCATGGAATCCTGCATTCTTCCTAGATCTATCTTCTATTCTACAACTGACAGAGCATTCACGGATGTGCTATTCTAGATTCCGGCAATCGTTCCCGATTGTCACTGTAGCTTTTCGTGAAGGTTCAGGAGGGAAAATGACACCGGAAGACAGCGCAAAGCTCGAGCACATGAGACAGAAATCCGCGGAATATGACGAAAGTCTGAAGACCAGCATGATCAGTCATCTCTCCACGCTGAATGACGGAGTGATCGCAATCTTCATCACGGTCATGATGCTGGAAATTCCCTATCCGGCCTCTGCGGCTGAATATCCCGGATTCCTGTGGACCATCCTGGTATTCCTTGTTAGCTTTTTCATCATTGCGGACTTCTGGTACGAGAACAAGAGAATTTTCGAATCCATGAAGACCACAGATCACCTGACCGTCGTCGCGGACTTCGTGTTCCTTGCGCTGCTCGCACTTATCCCCGTGACAACCAAGTGGATCATGAACAGCCACAACCGCTTCCCGGCCCTGCACTTCGGCCTGGTCTATTTTATGTCGGTCCTGGGGCAGGAATTTCTCCGCTACAGCGTTTTGAGGAAGAGATTTGCCGATCACAGGGGGCTCTTCATCCGGCTCATCTCAAAGCGACTCGCGAAGATGGTCGGAATTCTCATCGCGCTGCTGCTGCTCGGCTGGTTCTATCCGAATCTTGCCATCCTTCTGTATATTACTCTGCCTGTCGTCTCCTTCTTCCTGCCTGCCCGGGGGAAAAGAGCTGCCCGCAGCATTGCCAAACCCGTGAAGTAAATATGTACCACATTATCGCAAATCCATCCGCACAATCAGGTCATGACTCGGGAGAACTTCTGCGCAAGCTGGAGGGAGCTCTCAGAGAGCGCTCTCTGGAATTTGAGACGCTGTTTACCCGCGGGGCGCGTGACGGAACACAAATTGCCCGCAGAATCACGGGCACAGAGCCGGCTTATGATAAGGACGTCTCTGTTCAAACAATAATTGTCCTCGGCGGAGACGGTACGATCAATGAAGTGCTGAACGGGATCCGTGATTTTCGCGGGACAAAGTTCGGATTCCTCCCCGTCGGCTCGAGCAATGATTTCGCGAGGGGACTCGGAATTCCGGACATGAATATAGATCCCTCACAGGATACAGCAATACAGAAAGTCTGTGAAGGGAATGTCTTAAGGCAGCTCGATTTGGGAATGCTGCACTATGATACCTGTGAAAGCAACCCTGCTCCCGCTGACCGGATTTTCGCGATCAGCGCCGGCATCGGCTTTGATGCCGCGATCTGTGAGGAAGTATCGCGATCTTGCCTGAAAGCGTTTTTCAACCGTCTTCATCTCGGAAAGGCGACCTATGGCGTCATCGGGCTGAAGCAGCTCCTTGGCGCGCCATCCGCACGCTGCGAGATCACCCTCTCTGACGGCACGAAGCTGACCTCGAAACAGCTTATTTTTGCAGCCGTCATGAACACGTCCTTTGAGGGAGGCGGATACCGGTTCGCGCCTGACGCGGTCCCGGACGACGGACTGCTCAATCTGGCGGCAATCGGGGACATCACGAAGCTAAATGCCCTCGCTCACTTTCCTGCAGCTCACCGCGGACGCTATTACCATGTGAAAGGTGTGCGGCACTGCCTCTCTAAGAGCCTGCACGTGGAGACATCCGCCCCTCTTTGGGTCCACACAGACGGGGAGGTGGCCGCGAAAGCCTCGTCCATTACGATCCAGATTCTTCCCGGTGTGCTGCAACTCATACAATAGCATCTACTGTGCGTATCCGCAGCCGCCTGTTTCCTCCACGGGGCCGGACTCCATCCAGTGACTGTGGCTCCTGACATATTCCTGATTGATTTCGCGGAGCTCTTTTTTCCCGTCGATATAGGGCTGATACATCTCGATCACGCCGGCACTGCACCCGTCGCAGAGTCCGTCAATGTTGCCGATGGACTCCGCTACAATCCTCTCGCGTTCTTCTTTTGTTGTCTCACTGATTAATATACCGGGCAAGGATTCACCTCCGGCAGGAAGCCGAACAAAATGTTCTGTTCTCCTGCTCTGAATTTTTTCATTTTTACATTTTACAGGGAGAAAGGACCGGCGCCTCAGCCGCCCAGTTCCTTACGCTTTTCCAGAAGCAGTGTGATGAGGACATCGATGCTGCCGGCAATCTCTTTCCTTTCCGGGGAAGAGAGCTTCTTCGGATCCAGCCTGCTGATCCGGTCCGTGAAGGTACGGATGGTATCGCCTGCAGTAACAGCTTTTGCCTCCCCGGCCTTTTTTCCGTTCGGTTTCTCTGTTTTGTCCGGCTTTTCCGGCTCTGTCCCGGTCAGCACCTGCCGGAACATTTCCTTCAGATCATCCGGGCCAAGCTCCAGCGCCGGATTCTTAGTGCGGAAGGATGAGATCCTTTCCCCGAGCAGGCGGATCTGCTCCTGCCTTCTGTCACCGTCGTCCTTTCCGGCAAAGGCATGCAGCTCCTCCTCAAACGTGCGCATGGGGAAAGTCAGTGCCTTCGCTTCCTCCAGGATACTGTCCGGCATCTGTTCGAGAAGCATGTACCTTGCAACCTGCGTCTTCGAGATACCGACCCGCTCCGCCACAAGATCGCGGATGGCACCCTGCTTCTTATTTACCTTTTTTTCATACTCCTCGATTTCGCGTGCCTTCAGACACAGGTGATAATAATCGAAGGGGCTGGTTTTCGTATCATCGCGGCGGCTCTTGTTTGAATCGAACCAGCGCTTTCTCTCCTCCTCCACACTGATTTCATCGATATGCGCCGGAATCGAGCGGAATCGTTCCTCCTTCGTCTCGTCGTATAGTCTCTTGCAGGCGTCAGTTCTGGCGTTTCCGTCATAAACCTCGTACCGGCCGTTCTCCTTGCGCACGACGTGGATGGCATTCTGGATGCCGATGTCCCGGGCGGAACGCATGATCTTCTGCACGGCTCCCTCGTAGTCATAGCCGAACGTGTTCAGATTGTCCGGGTAAAAATCTATTTTGCTGACAGGAAGGTTATAGTAGTTGTGAACGTCGGTGAGGTCGGTTTTCTCCTCCACGAGGTCCAGGATGACGTTGGCATTCTGCGTCTTCTCATCCTTTCCCTTCTCCTGTGCTTTCCTGATCTGGTCTGTACTGATTCTCATTTGATACCTCTGCAGTGCCTGCTTTCAGCAGCAGGACAGCATTATCTTGTATAATCCGCGGTCTTCTGCTGCAGCTCGATCGACATGGACAGGTAGGACATCGCGGAATTCTTCAGCTCATAGTCGCTGGCATTCTCGCTGGCATGTCTTAACTCCTCCTGCGTCATCGTGCTGGCAATATCCCTGGCCGCATTCACAAAAACTCCTACCGGAATTCCGACCGCTAGCGCTTTTGCTGTGAGTGATCTGTCATCGAACGTATCGCGGAACAGGTAGTCGTTCGGCGCCGCGATCTGGATCAGCCGGTCAATATATTTGCTCGTCAGAGAGTCAATCTTAAAGTGTGAGAATACAATGCCAAGAAACCGGATGGAGGTTTTATACCTCTGATTCACATCCGAAACGTCATCCAGTACATCTGCATAGCCTTTTGCCGAATAGAAATCCGGTACAAGCGGCGCAATAATGGCATTGGAGGCGATGAGGGAGAATGGCTGCGTGTTCACCTTTTCAGGAGGGGAATCGATGAAAACAACATCATACCGGTTTCTGATTTCCTCCAGCTTCTTCTGCAATACATAGGGGTCGTCCGGGCTCTTCTCCTCGAACCTGCCGTCCCCGGAAATGAAATCAACGCAGCAGTTGCGGGTGCTGGAACGTCCGTCCGCGACTGATTCCGGCTTCTCTGATGTTGTGATTTTATCCTTGGCGAGAGAAAAGACGCGCACGCTCTTTGACTTCTTATGCTCCTCCACCACACGGAAAATATCACCCGTGAAGCGGTCAAACTGATAATGCCGGACCACTTCTTCAAACGGCAGATCCCGGAAGATATAATCGTAAAGGCTGTCGTCCATGGGAATGCGGTTGTTCACGAGCGGGCGGTTGATCGCCTGCGCGAACGTCATGGAAAGGAACGCGGACGGGTCCGCGTCGATGATCAGAACTCTTTTGTGCTGATACTGAGCAATGATGCTGGCAAGATTGAAGCAGAGTGTCGTCTTGCCGACGCCGCCCTTTTTGTTATAGATACTGATGATCTGCATTCTCCCTGTGCTCCTTCTGCTGATTCGTTATTTTCGGGGCAGGCCCCATGGGGCAAAACATATGTTTGGCCCCATGGGGCCTGCCGTACGTCCTTTGGAACGTCTGCCGGCCCCCGGATAATAATCGCGGCCGAAACCCGTACGGGCGGATCCGGGGGTTGAAACGGGATTTGAATCCTTATGTCATCATACTCTGTATCATCCTTTCTGAAAAGGATATTCTTTGCGCCGCGTTCATTTCAGCAGCTTTTCCTCAAGCTCGTTGAAGTCATATCGGTTCTGCTGGAAGTTGTTGAAATCATTGGCCTTCAGCTTCTTCGGTTTCGAGGAAACATATTCCGTATCGGGTGCCGTGTAGTTTTCGCGGATTGCGGAGCGGAGGAACCCCACAAGGTTGCTGATCGGGGTCTTCTGTGAATTGGCAACCTCGACAGCGGACATCACGCGGTCCAGGTCGTATCCGGCGTCCTCCAGCAGGGTGATGCAGTCTTTCAGGGTCAGCTTCATATCTGTTGCTTTCTGGATGGCGTCGATCTGAAGCAGAAGATCCGCGCTGCCGTTCTGAGGAGCAGGAGAGGAGGGCGTCATGACTGCCGGGGAATTGCTGTCAGCAGACTTCCTGCGGTAGGAGATTTCGAAAACAAGACCGGAGACCTTTCCGCCCCTTCCGGTCCTTTCCGCCTCATAACTGACCTGCATGTCTGTAATCTCATTGATCTCATTCACTGCGGTCTCAATGACACGCCGTCGGAAATCGGTCCAGGAATCGAACTTTCTCTTTTCCTTGGGCAGGGACTCCAGGGCAGCCTCGTAGTCCGGTGTTTCGGAACCATCCAGGAGTTTCTGGATCTTGTGATCGGACGCATCGACAACGCCGAGCTCCATTTTCAGCTCCGCGAGAGAAAAGGGCACCTTCCACTGATTGTTGAACGTTTCGGGATATTTTTTCGAAACGTAGGCGTGGCTTTTCAGCAGCTCATACAGCCGGAAGGAATAAACGCTGTCGAACTGCATCATGAGGGGCAGCTCCAGGGAAGTGTACTTCTCCTGAATATTGAGAGCGTATTTCTTGATGTCCGGTGCAAACTCGATCTGCAGGGTTCCGTCGGAATAGGACGCCTTGGTGATGAGATTGACGTAGGAGAATCGCTTGTTCTCATCGTCCTCGAAGCCGACCAGACTCCTCGTCATCATCCTCTGGGCAGTGGTCTTCAGATGTCCGTAAAGACTGCCCGATTTGTCACCGATCACCTTGCGGAGCGTAGACGCCGGAATTGTCGCGACAAGATAACCGTCCTTCCTCGTCCTTGCGTTCTGGAGATCGGAGAGTGCGATCGCGAGCAGCTTGTTCTCCAGAAGGGTGGATTTGTACTTGGCGGAAATCAGTACATTCGCTTTCTTGTATTTCTTCGGACTTCCGGCTGTCACCATACCAGCCTGCTTTGCCTCAGTCTGCTCTGTATTCTTTCCCATACCTGCCTCACAGTTCTGTGCAGTCTTATAATTTTCCGGGGCTTTGTCCGAAAGATGCGGACAAATCGACAGCTTCCCTTTCTGCCTTTTTGTCCACGACTTCGGATAGCTGCGGACAAATGGATAGATCCTTCCGCACACTAAACCGCACGGTATTTCAAGATCCGGACAAAAAGGCAGATGTTCTGTTTTTTTGTCCGTTTCTTCGCGAACTTCCGGACAAATTGATAGATGAAACCCTGCAAAAAGACCCGGGTACGGTTTCAACAGGCCACCCTGCGAGCCGGCATCTGACCTTTTGTCCGGCTCTGTCTATCATTTTGTCCACGCTATGCTATCTTTTTGTCCGTATCTTTCTCTCCTGAGTGAAACTTCCGGACAAATAAGCAGATCATAGCCTATCTATTTGTCCAGAAAAAGATACCTGTTACATATTGTACATGAAACAAGAGAAATGATCAATATATGGTGGTCGAAAAATTTGAATCTGTTTATTTGTCCCGATCTTCCGGTTTATTTGTCCGTGGTTTCCATTTTTTTGTCCAGGTACTTTCCGGGCACCCGTAAAAATGTCCGGAACTGTCCGTTTTTTTGTCCGCAGAAAGTGATTTATTTGTCCGCAGCTTCCCACTTATTTGTCCGGAAGTTCGGGTTTTCTACATATATTAAAAACAAAAGAAAAAGAAACTGATGTATTTTATAATAAATTATTACAACACAAAAACCTGTGCTGACGATTCACAAATTTTCAGGTCAGCTCAAGATCAGCAGATTCACAAAGATACTTCCGACAACGGAATCCATCCGTATTCTAATACATTTAAAGGAAGTTGCGGACAAAAAGTCAAACGATCATCTGTCAATTTGTCCGGTCTACTATATAATTAGTAGACCGCATGTATCCATAAAACGTAGTGGGGAACAGCATAAGCGACCCCCGGACGTGAACCTCACCGCCTAAATCCGCAAGCGGATTATAGACGGCGCTTCCGGCCTTGCAGGTTACCCTGCTGTTCCTTTAGAGAACGCCGGAATGTCTGCCGACAGATACGGGATCTTTTCAGCCTGTGCCATGATTCAGGCACAGACCGCAGAGATCTTAATGAGTGTCGACAGAGTGCAGCTGGTTCGTTTGCATGCTTCCGGAACTTTTGCCGTAAGCTGCAGCCATGCACTTTCGTCCATGGACTTCCGGATATTTCGGAGAAAGTACCTTGCTCCGATATTTTTTGATGCTGAAAGGTCGCAGTTATACTGCTTCCCCGTGCTGAAGGTGCAGAGGCTGTGGTTTCTGCCGTCCCTGACAACTTCCCCGGATCCGTCGAAGGCAAGACGGGATGTATTCTTTGCGCAGATATAGGATACCCTTATTCCATAACGCGCTGCCAGGGCTGCCGTCCTCTGCTGGATCTCCTTCTTGTTCCACAGGGATATTTTCTGCATCCTTGTCTTCTTCCCCTTAAGGTCCAGATGCTCGAATACTATCACCTGTGCTCCGCTCTCTGCGGCAAAATCCACGATTCCCCTTGCTGTATTGATGGCAATGGCATGATTGTAGTTCCTTACAAACCTCCACAGCCGTGGATTCTTACGGCTCCTGTTCCTGGAGCATACAACCCTGTTGATGTAGGTCAGGATATGGTTCTTCCGGTCTTTTTCTACAGGGCTGCTGATAAACTTCTGCCCCGTGACAGTTCCATCGTAACGGATCCTGCTGCATACAGCGTCGTTGATCACTCCGAGATCTACCCCTATGACGGTCTGTACCTTCTCATCTTTTACAAAACGGGGAGCATCGGAATGCACCTCCACAGATACCCTCAGGCGGTAGCCGTGATTGATCTTCTCCAGAGCCGGGGAAGACTGGACATCCCCGAAGTTTTTCTGAAGATAATCCGCATCTGACTTCCTGACTCTTATCTGTTCCCATACCCAGTCGTTATTTTTAAATACTTTGAGAAAGAAGGTGCCGTTCTCCCTGCGGAACATGTTTCCGTTATAGAAGGCTGGCATGACATTTCTTCTGACCCGGAAGCGCGGCTTTCTTCCCTTCGGGCTATTCTTCCAGTTCTCAAGGTTTGCCCTGTAGGAGGAAACAGCACCTGTAGCGGCGGTGATGGCGGATCTTCTGAAATAGGATGGAAATTTGGGAAAGCGGAGGTCAAACCCATAGGCGGGTTTGTTTTTAGAAGTCTGATGTACGAGCTTTTCCACAAAGCGCTGCTGTTCCTTGCTGCCGGAGATGCCAGAAATTTCATCCCAGTGATTGAGTACCACAGTGCAGAGATAACCCACAGCATCACGGTAAATCCTGATGGTGTCATCGAAGCACCGGCTGACGCCTTTAAGATGCATGGCATAGGAAAGCTTCACTTGTACAGAACCTCCATTTAAAGTATAGTATAGAATAAATTAGTTGTAAATGAGGTAATGGAAATGACATTTGATGAAGATGAAGGTTATTACAGGAACAGGCATTCCGTATATCTGCTGCAGTATCATTTAGTGGTAGTGACAAAATACCGTCATCCGGTTATCCGGGGATCATTGAGGGACCGCCTCCTGGAGCTGTCTCACAGGGTGCTGGAAGAGAAGTGGAAATGCCATATATCCGCGATGAATACAGACGGGGACCATATCCATATCTTGTTTGAAACATCACCACAGACACAATTGTCTGTTCTTGCCAACAATTACAAGACAGTGACATCGAGATATCTTCGTAAAGAGTTCGAAAAGGAGCTCAGGCCTTACTACTGGAAGCCTTATTTCTGGTCAGACAGCTATTTTATCTGTACAGTATCTGACAGGACGGAAGAGATGGTGAAAAGATATATAGAAAATCAGGGGAAGAGGAAATATTCACGCGGCTAACCCCGTCTAAGTGCAATAAAACGCACTATAGACGGGGTGTGCGCCGTATGGCCCCTCTACATGTTAATCAAACAACGGAAGTAAGCAGAAGGAGGAGACTGTCGTGGATAAACTGAATTTCGTATCCGATTATATGGAAGGCTGCCACCCGCTCATTCTGAAAAGGCTGGAGGTGATCAATTTCGACAAGAATCCCGGCTACGGCTATGACAGGTACTGCGAGAGCGCTGCTGATAAAATAAGAAAAGCCTGCGGCCATCCGGAGGCGAAGATCCATTTCACAATCGGTGGGACATCGACGAACTCGACCATTATCCGCGCGATTCTGCGGCCGTCATTCGGCGTGCTCAGTGCGGATACCGGACACGTCGCGACGCATGAGGCCGGTGCGATCGAGGCATCGGGACATAAGGTCCTGCATCTGCCGGAGAAGGAAGGCAAGATCTGTGCGGAGCAGATAGAAGAGTATCTTCATATGTTCTATGAGGACTCCAACTGGGAGCACGAGGTGCGGCCCGGAATGGTTTACATTTCCCATCCGACGGAATTCGGCACGCTATATAAGAAGAAAGAGCTGCAGGATCTGTACGCGGTCTGCCGGGAGTATCACCTGCCGCTGTTCATCGACGGGGCCCGTCTCGGCTACGGACTTGCCGCCCGTGATACGGATGTCAGGATGAAGGATATTGCCGACAACTGTGACGTGTTCTATGTCGGCGGGACAAAGGTCGGGGCGCTGCTGGGAGAAGCAGTAGTGTTCACCAATACTGACCTGGAGCAGGACTTCTTCACGATCCGCAAGATGTCCGGAGCGGTCCTTGCCAAGGGCTGGATCATCGGTGTGCAGTTTGATGTGCTCTTTACGGATGACAACTACCTGAAGATCTCGAAGAATGCGATTGACACCGCTATGGCGCTGCGCAGCGGACTGACCGGAAAGGGCCTGGTGCCATATATGGATTCCCCCACGAACCAGCAGTTCTTCACCGTATCGAACGAAGAGGAGAAGCGCATTGCGGAATTTGCCAATTACGGCTTCATGCTCAAACCCGACGAGGACCATTCCGTCATCCGTTTCTGCACGAGCTGGGCAACAAGGATGTCAGAAGTGGAGGCGCTGATCACACACTTCTGACTGCCCGGACTGCAGCGCAGTCACCTGTCTCCTTTGACAAAACACTTGTGGTCGCCCTGATCCAGTACGCGAAGGTCCCTGTACTGCGTCAGATCGCCCGATTTTACATCTGGCTGATCCGCGGCACACCTCTGCTGGTTCAGCTGTTTGTTGTATTCTACGGACTGCCGGGGCTGGGAATCCGGGTCGACGCCTTCCGGGCGGCGGTTTGGGTCTTCGGCATCTGCGAGGGTGCCTACTGCGCGGAGACCATGCGCGGCGCTCTGGAGGTGGTTCCCGCCGGACAGATGGAGGCCGGTTACTGTGTGGGCATGAACTTTCGCCAGACCATGTGGCACATCGTGCTGCCCCAGACCTTCCGGAATGCTTTTCCTGCCCTGTCCAACTCGCTGATCTCTCTGGTCAAGGACACCTCCCTGGCAGCCAATATCACGGTTAACGAGATGTTCATGACATCCCAGAGAATCGCCGGCAGGACGTATGAATTCATGGCGATCTACCTGGAGGTCGGAGCCATCTACCTGATGTTCTGCTCCATCCTGACCCTGCTGCAGAAGTGGGTCGAGAAGAAGCTTAACCGCTACAGCGCGAGGGACGCCGGGCCTGTGCGAACATGAAGCCTTCGACTTCTCCGACGGCTATGCCTATGACCACATTGATCTGGTTACTCTGGCGTCCAACGAAGAGATCAAAACCTTCGACGACCTGAAGGGCAGGACATCAGCCAACTCCACCGGCTCCACCTACGCTGAGATCGGCGAGCAGTACGGCGCCAGGGTCAGCAACGTTCCCACCCTTGCCGAGACCATGGAGCTTGTTCTCAACGGAACTGTTGACGCAACTATCAACGCGGACACCTCCGTACAGGACTACCTCAATACCACCGGCGAGAAGAACCTGAAGGTCGCTGCACAGCTCGACGACATCACCACCTACGCGATCCCCGTCAGGAAGGGCAATATCACCCTCCGCGACGCGATCAACAAGGCCCTGCAGGAGCTTCGCGACGACGGCACCCTGGCAGAGCTCTCCACGAAATACTTCGGTGCAGACCTGACGAATCAATGAATCCCCTACCGCGCCCGGTGGTGCTTCTTCTTTTCGGCGTACATGAGGTCATCCGCGGCACGAACAATGGCATCGACATCACCGTCCGCAGCTGTCCTGTGCTCCGCAACCCCGACGGAAACCGTGCAGGGCTTACCGGCAGGATCCTTTGCCCCCTTGAGGCGCTCGTTCAGGATAGCGACAGCCTGATCGACCCGCTCCCGGTAAGGGCTTGTGATGAGGAACTCGTCACCGCCGATCCGATAGCCCCGGGAGCCTGTCATCACACAGGCGTGATCGATCGCCGTGCCGATCGCCTGCAGCAGGGCATCTCCGGCATCGTGCCCGTAGGTATCATTCTGATATTTCAGCCCGTCGGCGTCGACAAAGGCAATCGTATAGGCTTCATCCGCCATGAGGAGAGCCTTTTCGCCCTCTTCGAAAGCCGTCCGGTTGCGAAGCCCGGTGAGAGGATCCCGGAGTGCGACGCTGCGAAGGTGATAGAGCTCAATCTGGTGGCGGAAGGCCCTGAAACTCTGCCGGACATTGTCAAACATGAGCGTAATTTCCAGCGCCAGCACGATATAGGCTGTCATGCGGACGTTCATGATCTCATTGGCGATAAGGCCTGTCGCAAGCCCTGCCCGTTCAATGTTGACCCGGATGACCTCGAGAAGGCCGCCGGCAATTGTAATGGCAAGCCCGATCTTCATGAACCTGTGATCCTTATTGCGGTCCGTGAAATTGACAATAAAGAAAAAGACGCCGAACGGTACCACAAGGAGCGTCCAGACGAAAAGAAGCGATGTATACGGATGCGCTGAAGGAACAAAAAGCTGCAGCATAAAGACGACTGTGCACAGCGCGATGCAGGCAGCCTCGAAGACAAGGCAGATCCTGCGGGCGAACCCTGTCATTCCCCGCCGCATATAGACGGTAAAGGCGACGGAAAGGATGTAGAGGGAAATATATTCCAGATTCGGGAAAAAGTACCGGTCGGAGGCAAGAACGTAGATGCTGCCCTCATAGGACATTGCCCAGAGGATGAGGGAAACGGAAAAGACGGCAAAGGAGAGGTCCCGGATCCTGAGATTCGTATCGCTGGTATCTGCCAGAACAACATTCATACCGAAAACGAAAATCGCCGCAAACACGGCACACACGAAGAGGGCGAAATCCACAAGCGACTGACCGTCCGACAGGGGATAGAGCCAGGCATACTGGGCCGGCAGCAGCTTCACCTTGCGGAAAAAGGATGTCGTCTTAGGCTCGCCCTGCACCATTTCAATGGTTACGGGCCCCTTGGCGTCTTCCGGGAGGACAACACGGACGATCGTATGACCCGTCAGGTGTCCCTTCTGCGCAAGATCCTCCCCATGGGTATAGAGGAGTTTTCCGTCACAGTAAATATGGATGATGGAATTGTAGTTCGAAAAGCAGAGGGCAGGATCGGGGACAGCTGTCATGTCCTCCTTAGGAAGGCGGACGGTAAAGACAAGCCTTGCACCTACCTCGGGCGGCGTGAAAACATTGTTTGTAAAATGCTCCACAGTCCCGTCGGTATGCGTAAGCTCCGTTGAAATGCAGTCGTCGAGGAGAACCTGAGGAAACTTCGGGTAAGCAAGAACGATCAGAAGGCAGAAAACCGCTGCCAGGAAGAAACTGCCGGCGGCGAAGCGGCGCACGAACTGCCCCGGTCCCAGCCTGCTGCCTGCCGGCGCATGCCGCCGGAAAAATCCATGACCCCTGTTCAGTTCACCCTCTGCCGACTCTGACTCAGACATACAGAAATTATAGCACAGGCATCAGTGCCGGAAAGAGAAAGGTATGAATATTGTTCGTATTTGTTTTGCAGGCCGGACGATTGAAGTGCAGACAGCGGACGCTTCATTGCGCCTGCACCTCCATCGGCCGCATGATGGCGCGGATGGAGTTCATGAGGCAGGGGCGGATAGAGGGGGCTGAAAAGAAAAACCAGACATTAGATATAGACCTGCATATATGGAAATGGAACTATTTTTTGAGAAAGACGGTTGGAAAGGCGCTTTTTGATTAATAAAAGTTCCACAAGTGGAAAAAATATTAAATATAAGATTGACAAACAGATGTATCCGCCTGTAAGATGCAATTAATAAAAACTCCAAAAGTGGAAATAATATTAAATAAAAGGCGGACTATATGGAAATAAAAAGAGATCTATACCTTAATCGGCTTATTAATCGTATGCATAATGGTTTTATCAAAGTTATCACCGGAATACGCAGATCCGGCAAGTCATATCTTATGAATACCATTTTTTATAACTATCTTATTTCATCCGGTGTGAATGAGAATCATATCATTATGTTTGCGTTCGATTCCGCAGAGGATCTGATGAAGATTGGAGAGGATCCTTTGAAATTTGATAATGATCATGCGAATGAAAAGGTTGATCCTAAAAAATTTTTGTCATACATCAATGATCAGATAAAGGATAAAAATGACTATTACCTTCTCTTGGATGAAGTGCAAAATCTTGGGGCATTTGAGACGGTTTTAAACGGATTTTTACGAAAACCTAATCTAGATGTTTATGTGACGGGGAGTAACTCAAAATTTCTCTCAAAGGATATTCTGACTGAATTTGAGGGGCGAGGAGATGAAATACATGTTTTGCCATTGTCTTTTTCTGAATTTGCAGCTTTTTATAATGGCACGACGGAAGAGGCGTTTGATGAGTATATGATCTACGGAGGTTTGCCTGCTGTTGCTTTAATGAAAACAGATGAACAGAAGTCCAATTATCTGATCACGCAGCTTACCAATATATACTTAAAAGACATAATAAATAGATACAATCTTCAGTCGGACAGGGCAATCAGTGATCTTCTGGATGTTGTGGCATCCGGAATCTCATCACTTACAAATCCAAGGAAACTGTCTGATGTTTTTGCATCTGTAAAACAGGAAAAAATCAGTCCGGCTACAGTGGATAAGTATATTGGACATATGGAAGAAGCTTTTATATTGACACGTGTCAAGCGGTATGACGTTAAGGGAAAAAGATATATAGAGACTCCATATAAAGTATATTTTGAGGATGTAGGTCTAAGAAATGCCAGATTGAATTTCAGGCAAATAGAAGAAACACATATTATGGAGAATCTGATCTATAACGAATTGCGTTATAGAGGATATCGTGTTGATGTAGGGGCGGTTGAATGCCGGGACAAAGATAAAACCGGAAAAGAAATCAGGAAATGGCTTGAGATTGATTTTATAGCTACATCCGGAAGCAGGAAATATTACATTCAATCTGCATATACAATCCCTGATAATGAAAAGTATAAGCAGGAGACAAAGTCTTTCGATAAGGTTAAGGATTCGTTCAGGAAAATTATTATCGTTGAGAAAAGCATGAAATCAAGACGTGATGAAAACGGTTATGTCACAATGGGAGTAAAAGAGTTTCTATTAAATGAAAACAGCCTGGATGAATGATCACTGTGAATTTCCCCACAGGTTATACCTCCATCGACCGCATGATGGCGCGGATGGCGTTCATGAGGCAGGGGCGAAGGTCGTCCATCGGGCAGGGCTCGCTGTTTACGACCGCGTTGCAGCAGGTAGAGCCGACGAGCTCGATGATGAGGTACAGCATGATCTCCGGGTTCTTGTAGAAGCAGGCATATCTCTTAAAGGACGAGAAATGACAATGCTGCGCAGAAGCTTTTCTCAGGGCTGTCAATCCGCCTCTTCGGGGCAGTATAAGGCAATGAAGCGGTCAAATCGGGGCAGGGTAAGAGTCACCTGTCCACGTACCGCTCCGGATACGATACCCTGATCCATCAGGCGTTTACGATAGACGTTATAGAGCTGGGAAGACATCTTTAACGCGTCGCGGATCTCAGACGCGGATGTTTTCCCGCCTGAAATCACACGGACTACCTGCCGGTCCCTGCGTGAGAGCTCGCTCCAGATTTTTTCATAAACATTTTCGGCAAGTACAGCGTCATATAATGACAGCTGCTCCTCAAAGGACAGATCCGGGTGATCCCAGTGCACGGCGCCCAGGGACTGGAAGGCAAACGCGTATCCTTTTGTCAGCCTTGCCATTTTGAGGGCTTCTTCCTGTGAAATCTGAAATACCTTCCGGTAGTTCGCCACAATCGGAGCAAGGCTTAACGGCGTCAGCATGATTTTTGGCGCACGGTAGAGAAAGGTCAGCGACTTTTCATTCTTTAAATCCTGTATATTTTCGTAGAGTCCGGCCATTACAAGATAAACCGGATACTCTTCCCGCAGCCAGATCTGGAAATAGCTCGCAAATGCCTTTACGGAAGGGTTTGAGACAACTTCATCGACCAGAAAGAGCACTTTGCGATGCTTCTTCCCGACCTGTTCCAGAAGGGGATAGATGCCTGCTCCTGCCTCTGAAGACGAATCCCTTGAAACGGAAATGCCTCCGACAGGCGTTGTTACACTGACCGAAGAATGTACTCCGTTCAGCGGATGAACAGCCCTGTTGAGCATGAATCGGATATCACCGATCATATCTGTATCAGGTGAGAGGTTAATGACGATCCACTCCTTTTTTGTGTGATAACAGGAGGACAGCTCTGACAGCATAACAGTCTTGCCGGATCCTCTCAGGCCAATCAGCGTATAGATATGGCTTGCAGGCAGGTCAGCGTCAAACTGACGGGTAATGGCATTAAACTGCTCTGTCCGGGTAATGTATTCCTGCGGTTTAATGCCGAAGTTCGGATTGTACGGATTCTGCATGGCATTCTCCCTTCCGGATCAGTATAACATATTTGAAGCTATATCCTGAACTCCCGACAAATTATACCTAGGTCGGGCCTGGTACCTGCATAAGCTCATAGAGATTACGCTGTTTCTGTGTTATCTCGGACAGGTGAT
>ONEK01000021.1 GCA_900316855.1 uncultured Lachnospiraceae bacterium
ACCTACAAACTGGATGAGATCAGTCAAGGCGAAGCCAAAGCTGCTGGTGTTAAATCAAACGTAGATATAGCCAGTTAATTTTTATTCGATGTACTAGTAACAGAAGACGCTTCTGCCAGCAGAATATCGCTGAGTTCATAGAGAACCGCAAAGGAATACTCCGCAAATCTCTTCTCTATTCCATTCATGCTGATTTCTTTCTTCTCTGTCATTTTTCGTCTCCTCACCGCAGACTCTGAATGCATTCAGTAAAGAGTCCTGTCTCTGATCCAGAACCTTTTTTTGAATAATAATATACGGCTCTTCCCTCCGGTGTTTTCAGCTCCAGCTTTTCCGGCTTAAGGAAGCCTTTTCCGATACTGTAACCACTTCCCAGGTTATACAAACCATTGGCAAGGTCGCGCAGTGCCATTAGCAGTATCGCAGTGCTCTTCTTCTGATAATCCCCGTGGTGGACACGAATTTCCAGCCTGATACTGCCTGCCGCGTTCTTTTCATTAATCAGGGCGCCATTCATTACCCCACCTGTAAATTTGTCTATATGGATTCTATGCTGCAGGGGCATGTTGTCATTAGATTCCCGGTCACCGATCACGATGTCCGCAAACGATGCGTTGCCCGCAATTCCCTCTCCGGTTCCTTCCGCCGCTTCTCCGAACGTCCGTGCAATAAGATCTGTGCAGTACGTGCCATGATTTTGCAGATATTGACAGATTTTTTCGGCACGGTCACGAATCGCTCCTTTTATAGAACTTCCGGGAATAATGTATTCCTGCCGGCTATTCTGGATGTTCGCGGCATCCGGGGCATCCTTGCCGGATTTATTCACCGCGATTGTCCTGATCAGAATATCGTTCTCTGTCTTTCCGCTCAGGGTAATTACATAATCCCTGCTGCCGACTGATGAGAGGGAAGCAGTAATATTTTTATACTCCGCTTCCGGCAGGCTTTCCTCCCGTGCCCATTTTGCCCTGTCAGCAGAGTCTGTCATGACAAATACTCTATACAGGATCCTGGAGATTCTGACCTGTCCGCAGCCTTCGCTCCGTTTGCCGCCAAACTGAATCTCATAGTTGTTTAGCGCGGACAGCATGCCGAGTACCGTTGTCTGATCCGGTTCCATTCGTTCCAGATCCGTTTTGATATACAGCTCAAAGCGGAAGGCGGCTCCTGCCCCCACATAGTCCATGTCAAACTTCTGGCCGGCAGAATTTGCGGTCCCCTTGATCTTTACAGAAGATACAGAGCCTGTCTCACGATTGATCTTTACATGCGGGCGTTTCTCCATCCGGATCGCATCGGGCTTTGTAAAAATGCCATCCGTGACAGTGATTCTGCACTCCTTCGCATCATCCCCGGAGGAACCAAACAGGTCTTCTGCGCGGCCCATACTCTTATCCATATAACCCCTGAGAACACCGGCGATTCCGCTTGCCTGCAGAAACGGAAGTCCAGTCGCAGGATGAATCAGAACCTCCTCATTGTCTCCTCCCGCGCTTCCGACATGAAGCGGCTGCGTCAGTTCAGCGGTAACCTGATACTTTAAGATCCGATCAAATCTGACTTCCTGTCTCACACCCGCGCCTCCTGTTTATTGTCGTATTTCAGAAGTTTGAGCATAAAATCAATTTTCAATATTTCCGCTTCATCGGCACTGAATAGCTTCTCTTTATCAATCCCCATGATCTTACGATCCTTCAGGACAGAAGCTGTTCGTTCATCCGCAGTGGCACTAAGCGTTGCATCCAGTCGATTTTCAAAAACACCATTAATAAACGTAACAATATCTGTAGAGCTTCCGCCTTTTTCCTGATGCTTGCGCTGGCTGTTTTCCTTCTCCTTGTCATGCTCATAATACTCGTTAATCGCATCTTTCGCGGATTTCGGGCTGAAACGGTTTGCCTCTAGCTTTCCGCGGATAACGCCGAGCCGGCTCGCACTGATTCCGCCCTTCCGAAGCTTGGAATGGGCAATGTATTCTTCCATTGCGCGTTCCAAAATCAGGTGATAATAGCTTTTCGCAGCAATCAGTAACGTCGCTTCGTCCTTTCTGTCAGCCAACTCTTTCAGTCCTGATTTCAGCTGTACCGTCTTTAGCCTGTGTTTGAGCTTTTCATAATCTTTCAGAAAGAGAACTCTTCCAAATCCTTCGTTTTTCCGGATGCCAACGCCCTTCATCATGAGATTCTTTTTCTTTTCTGACGTACAGGTTCCGTCAAAGGTCAGGTGAAAAACACTTCCCTTCTCATACATATTTACAAAAGGAATGTGAACTCCCCATGTTCTGTTGTAACCGCATACGGTCCGGACAGAGGTCGCCGCAGCCATAATCTGCAGATCGTATACACCCAGCAGCTCCCCCAGCTGTTCCAGATCAAGTCCGCATGATTCCCCGTCTGCATCTCTCATGGCTGTGTCGGATAATAGCATCAGATAACAGTCACCGGTGCTGTCCGTCACATCCGCATAGGCTTTATAGGGTAGATCATCATATTTATCCATGCAGGCGACGCGGCACTTTCCAAGACCGCTTGAGCGGGCATTACCCAGAATTATTTCACTTCCAACCGCGTCTTTGATTGCCTTTGCCAGGGAGTCCTCTGCCTGAATGTATCCCGTAAAAGTGATTCCAGCACACATGTACTCGTTGCGGAATACATTGTCACCAATTTTAATCTTCAGATCAGAGCCGGTAGGAACCGAGAAGCCTTTAATGGTATCCTCGTCCAATTCAACAGCATCTCCAAACGAAGCGCGCTTCCAGCCCTCCATGAAATCCCCGTTCACTACCACGTTCTGGATGTTTTTCTGCATTTCCTCTTTCTTGTCTTCATAAAATCCCTTGACAGCAGGCAGCAGATCCTTCCCTTCCGCATCCGTAGGATAGGCATTAAAGAATACCGTATCATCAGACAGCAGCGTCTGTTTCCACTCATTAAAGAGCCCTGCCCTTGTCAGCTTTTCAACTACCGCGCCGCGGATTGCCGACCCGGGTATGTAGTGGAGAGCAGCTGTCTGTCCCATCTGCGATTTACTGTTGTCAGCAATGCGGACAGGCTCTGCACTGCGGATTTCATATCGTAACAGCATCATTTCCCCTCCTCGCTGAATTCAACTTTGCCAAAACCACGGTTTCTCATGGTACCGATAAATTTCATCATCGATAAAGTCTCCGTTACCAGATTTCTGTCCTGATCAAGACACAGGATTGATCCATGGAAAGCCAGCCCCTTGTTGACGCATCTTGCCACTCTGAGAGTATGCTCCTTCGCAAGGCCCTCTTCTGTCAGCTTTGTAAAGGTTCTCATATTTGAAAAAATACGCCTGATCATTTCCGGGTCATCCCCTGTCTGATCAAGAACCGCAGATTTTACACAATCAGAAAGTGCCAGATCAGAAAACCGGAGTTTCCGGGCATCGTTGTTCTCGTCGCCGCTCTCTCCGAGTAATGCCTGCAACGTTGCCGAAATCTCATCCTCCGGAACAGATTTCCATTGAAGAAGTCGTTCCAGCTGCTCCCTGAAAAGTCCTTTCCAGGTTCCGGCCTTATAATAGGGAAATCCCTGATCATCACAGAGAATGCTGACATCCTCCTCGCCGGGAATGCTCGTTCCGTTCCCAAAAATAGCATCTGATACTAACAGCATTTTCACATTCATCTGGCTGCTCCCTTCATAACAAGAGGAATGAACGTATCCATAATCTCAATGGCATCAAAGAGTATCGACCTTTCGTTTCCATCGGCTGTGGCTACAAAAATCTTATTCTCTGCAGCGGTTCCGGACCCGATCCTTCCAAGGTCTGTCGTTGTAAAGATTCCCTTATAGCATTCTGTAATTAGGTCATTCAACTTATGAAAAGTAATATACTGCCATGCAGAGACTTCCGATTTTTTCAGCACCGTACGGAGCTGCTTTATACTGGAACGGGCATAAGAATCCGATTTTCGGGTAAGTACACTGACTATATTTCTGAAGTTCGTATACTGACGTGCCGGTTCCTTCCCCAGTATTTCCGCCGGAGCTTTTACAATATAGGGCCGAAACTCCAGATGCCTGTTATCTCCGGTGATATAAGACACCCGCAGCTCCCCGATACTGTCCGGAATCTCTCCATACTCGATATGCCAATCGATGGATGAAACACTACGGCCGTTGTCACCCGGGCTTAGTGATGCACCAAAGCTCTTTGCATTACCACATAGCTTCTCCGCAAGGTCATACGCTCTGTAAAAAGGATATTTCTGATGGACAATCGCCACTCCTGCGCAGGCTGAATATGGCAGTTCGTCTACCTTGTTAATCTTTGCACAGAGCTTTTCCAGAAAGATTCTGGCGCATTCGATTCCGATTCTCCCCTCTGCTACGAAACAGATGTCATCACCAGACGTTATGATTCTACGAACCGGAAAATTTCTGCCCTTAAGCGTGAGTTCATCCTTCATGCCTGAATTTTTCAGGTTATACGCAACCTCCTCGTTCATTTCCCGGAACGCAGCTTTGAAATCATTATCAATTTCACGTGAGAATTCAGCCACCTTGCGTTTGAAATCCTCCCAGGCAAGGGAATCAATAGAGGAATAATAATCCTCCACCCGTTTTCCCATACCATTTCCATCAATATGGATTACCGCAATGAAATTAGATTTGTCACGGCTCCCGCCAAGATCACCAAACTTATATACATGCTGGTAGCCCTCAGGGGTCAGGGAAGGCTGCTTTCCTGCTTTATTGCCATCCTTTTCCGAAGGTTTTCTGCTTATAACCGGTTCCAGGGTGTTGGAGTCAATCTTTTCCAGGCCAAACGATCCCTGATGAAAGGAAGCACGCCGGACAGATTTCTTTACTTCGAGGGAAGCGATCAGGTTTTTCAGATTTTCAGATGGCTTCCTGTTCTCATCGTAGTCCTCGATCTTTGCAAAAACCTCCATCCGGGGATAATCTTCCAGAATCTTCGCGGTTACCCTGGCATTAAAATTCCTGGCTGCGTCGATATCCGGAAATTCCAGAACAGTATGTCCGCCGCCTGCGTAAACCAGATTTTCAGGTGTGAATCCGGAATCAGGAATCTGATTAAAATATTCCGGTGACGTAACAAACGCGATCTCCTCCGAACGGTCGATGTTCCCCCTCAGTTCATTACCCGAAAAGATATACGCCTGTTTCTGCGATACCTCAAGGACTGACAGTACCCTGCTCATTTATCATCCTCCTGATTAATGAATAAGCGTTTCAAAACCTATAACAGTTCTACTATCTTCAGGTAATACCTTCCAAACCCGAAGCTCGTGTTCTTCCCGATGTGGACCAGCTCCCCTGCAAGAAGGAGCTTAAGGCTCTCTTTGGTCAAACCGTCGAGTTGTGCAGTTCCTTCGATCCCTTGCAGTGTCATCTTCTTTTCCTTGCGGAAGGAATATCTTGACACACGGGAAGGACGAACATCCTGTTCCGTAATATCCGGCAGGGGGAAATCTTCCGGAAGGTACCGGTTCGTCTCTATCCCTTCAAAACAGTTCAGGATATAGATTCTGCGATAAACCGTGTTCATGAGAGCCTGCGGATTCAGCCGTAGCAGTTCCGCTCCCTGGTATTTAACGGCAAGAGGTGACTGGAGGCGCATAGCAACGGATTCCGGCAGATTCCCTGTATCAGCTGCCAGCTGGTTCAGCCGATACTGCACATAATCACCAACCGTCGTGACTTCATAATCAGCCATGTAAATATTCTGTCCACGGATAAGAGACTTCCCGAGCGTATTTCTGACATCAGCGATTTCAAAATGGCTGTGATTCTTCCCAAGCCCATTTCTTCCGAGCGCGTAGAACGCGTTCAGAAACTGATTGAAGTAGACAATAGTTTTCCCAAACAGGATGAGATTGAAACACAGCTCGTCGCCTTCCCGGAATTCCGTCCGATAGTCTTCACATTCCAGAACATAGCCGACACTGTCACCCTTCGACATGAATCCCGGCTCAATTTCCATCTTCGAATACATGGTCCGCCGGACGATGCACTCGGATTCGAAGTAGCAGGCATCACAGTTCCGGTCGCTGATGCAGTTGGCACGAAGAAGCATTTCGCCCATACCGCCGCGCAGAGCGGAGGACTTATAAATGGGCAGTTCTGTATCCTCACTTAGGCGCAGCGTAAAATGCAGCTTCACATAACGGATATCAAAATCTCTGCACATGGCCGGAATTACCAAATGGAGTACACAAAGGCAGCAATGTCTCCGCGTAAACCAGATACAGCTCCAGTACGGTCTTGATCTGATCCAATGAAGGGCGCTGTGAATTACTGTGATTATAGAAATTCCGGCAGCCCTTAAGCGCCTTATGCATATGAATCAGCTTGCTTCCGAACATGTTCAAACCGACAGGAAGTCCCGTTGACAGTCTCACCTGAATGGTGTTCTCTCTGTTCCCCAGGCTGTATTCTGTTGCATTATTCTTTAAAAAGACCTGTTCCATGGTTGTGGCAGGAATCCATTGAGGTTTCTGTTCTCTGACTGCCTTCTCCAGTACATCTTTCTGATCAGCAAAGTTCTGAACTGCTTTTATGATCAGTAGGTCCTTCCATTCGATTGAACGTGCTTCTCTTGAATTTTTGATGAGTTTTTCCCCTGTATCTTCAAAATAGCGGAGCTTCAGGTTGACATAACTATCAACCACAAAATCATCTGCAGACAGATAGGAAGGTTTTTTCCCCTCGAGTGAAGTACCGCGAGGTAAGGTATACCTAATGAATCCCGATTTCACAAACTCTTCGGGCATCATCGATTCCGTAAATGTCAGCGCCTGCTGGATGAGATTCTTCTTCAGGCATCGCCGGATGATCAGCAGCGGTGAGGGTTCCGGGTCCGTGAGTAAAGCACCGTAATCAGACTGAATATAGTCCGAGAATATACTGATCATCGACTCGGACTGCGGCAGCGAATGAATGGAAGATTTCAGGCTGTTAATTCCCTCGAGGTACTTTGCAGGATCGCAGAATTGTGTTCCTTCCGAGATGACATCGATAGACGATAGAACGTCCTTTATTTCCTTTCTGGATTCTCCCTTATAGAATTCCTTCAATAAGCTGTCGCTGCCATAGTTAATGAATTCATTCATTCCGGAAACGAAGTCAAAGATCTGCATGACCCTTTTCTGACTGTAAATCCGGTTTTTCCCGGTCTCAACGCCAAGAATCTGATCCGGAATGATAGAATCCACCTTCAGCAGGTTAATAATAGCGATGAATATTGTGGAGGAATCTCTTAAGCCGCCGTGGAAATCGATCCAGAGCTCTCCATGCCCTTCCTCGGAATAGAAGCTTCTGATTCTCCTGACCGCTTCCTCAAGTCCCAGATTTGGTTCTGTATTAGCAGTTTCTGAAGAGAATTCACCGGAATCGATATAGGTTATCCTAATCCTGTCTCCATAATCGCGATGCAGCCGCTCGTCAAAGAATTCCTGTGCGGACACATTTCGGTGCTCCAGATTGCCGTTTTCACCTTCCACGACAACGTCTTGTTTTTCCTTCGTTGGTCCGGTCGATAAGGCCAGTATTTCAATCTCCCCATCAACCTTTTCCGCCATCAGTTTTGCAATAGGTTCCAACTGATACTGACAGTTTCTGATCCTTGTTCCATCTGCTGCATAGGTGAATTCAATGTTTTTGACAGGGCGGCCCGAACCCGGAAGAGTGCTCATTGCCAATACAAGCATATTATGTTTCATAGCCATAAACTCCTCAAAAAAATTAATTGAAGATCCCGGTGATGCACTATGTGCCTTGCAGACACCAGGAAGTTAATATTCGCGGAATCCCCTGAAAACAAAAAGAGACGTCTTTCGAACTGTTCCGTCTGAAAGCGTCTCTGCCTGCACTATTCGTTCCGTGATCGCTGCGACTGCAGCGATGCGGGACTTCTTTAATTCGTTTACCAGCCTGTATGTAAAGACGAATTCGCCCTGGACCATGACAGCATTTGTCCCTGCCTGACTGTCTCGCACAAGGGTTTGAATCCGGGCCAAATATTCGTTTACAAGATCATCAATTTCTCCCGATGTTGCCGTCGGCCGGACAGCAGGAAAAGGGAGATTAATAACCTCTCCGTATATGGCAGCTTCGTTTTTCTGATCTTCCGGCCACTTCTCATAAGGATGATTTGACAGGTTGATCAACATAATCGCTTACTCCTCCCGACAATTGCTACCAAAGGAAATTATAAAGCGTATGTTCTTAAAATGGTTGACAAAGTGAACGGCCGATTATTGTTCAATATTAAGACTTGACAAGTAAAGTCCGGAGACAGTGGAGCAATTGATCAGCTTCTTATCAGATATTTCTTGGAATCCATCATGCCCGACATAATGTACTCGGGGCCATTTCCGTCTGTCGGATGGTAATAAATATAGGTAGGAAATGTATTGCTGAAAATTTCACCTATATAGAAAGAGCCAACTGTTGGCCCCTTATAGAAAATGTGCAGAGTTGTGCCCGCGTTGGACTGAAGTTCCTTTTTCAATTCTCCCAGCACCTGATAGAAGTGTTGCGTTGTCGATTCATCAATCGTCAGATCCGGGGAAGATACGAGCACTGTCCTTCCGGCGTGCTCCGCACAGCTGATCTCAAAATCACCGCAATCCAGCCTTTTGTTAATTTCATTAAATCTTTCCGGGTACTGAAAACTGCTGTTTACAATCTCGCTCAGCTTGGGGTCGTTCAAGCAGAATGTTCTGACCTGTTCCAGGATATTCGAATTCCCGATATCGAAAACCAGGATGATACTGCGGTTCATCTCCGAAGGATATGTGCTGACTACAGTATGCTGCTGAAGACGAAGAACCGCAAACCATGTGACAATGGCGACAGCAAGCTGAACAAGGCTAATAAGATTGCTGGTATTATCCATGAAATACCAGAAAGGATCCCATTGATAGAAAATCGCAAGAAGGAAAATTCCGATCCCTAAAAGGATGAAGATTACGATCTTGGTTTTATTGGTGTTACTGTGCGACTTTTTCATGATGCAGCCTTCTGACGATCATTCTTTGTAAAAAAGCAGAGACGTATTTTCCGGATAGCCTAAATGCGTCTCTGCTTTTACATTTTCAATGCCCTTCAACGGGCAATCCCCATTTCTACGATATGGCACATGATATGGCACAGAACGTTGTACCCGTGTCAATGCCCTTCAACGGGCAATCCCCATTTCTACCTATGACAGGGAGGAGGAAAATTATGTACTATAGTTTTGTGTCAATGCCCTTCAACGGGCAATCCCCATTTCTACCGCGCTCCTCCTCCACCGCGATGGTAGCATCGAGGTAGGTGTCAATGCCCTTCAACGGGCAATCCCCATTTCTACGTAGAGGAAGCTGCCTATGTCGGCAGCTTAATAAATGTGTGTCAATGCCCTTCAACGGGCAATCCCCATTTCTACGGTACCCTCTCAGAACCCGCATAAACAGGGCGTTTCAGAAGCGATTTCTGCAGGTAATTCACAGAATGTTCTGAAACAAAGCGTTTTCAGGGCATTTTTTTGGCTCGCACTCATTTTGCCCCTCATTTGTTACAAGTTTATTACATCCCTTGTCCATTTGCAATTGCCATCTGATTTTTTCTTGTGCATTTGCAACGCCAGTAATCATCAAGACAAGCTGAACTATACTACAAGTAGATCATCCTAAAAAGAAGTTCTCCGAAGGTTTCAATACTCATGTTCTTAACATCCTGGATAATGGTGATTCCCATTGATTCAGCTCTCTGAACCAGCTCTCTGCCCTGGGGATCACTTGTTATAAGCCCCGACTTGATGACTGCCATTCGAGCATACTTTCCGCCAAATCGTTTGGTAACGGAGTTCAGCATAAACAGTTCATCCCGTCCGAACACACCAAGCTTGCAGGATATGAAAACCGGTCTGTACCCGGCGAATGTCATGACGTCAACTTCATTATATACATTCGCCGATGGATCTGGTTCCTGGTTTACTGGCAAGCCGTTCCAGTCAAGTGTGACGCTCTGCCATACACGGTGCGGTATTCCAACCTTTTCCATCGTCTCATAAACCATGGACGCCGTATACATCTCCAGAAGGTTTCCCGACTTTCCAAGGATGTTTGGCAATACGTTCCTGTCAAAAGCATCCGATTCAATTGTCTCCCTGTCTGCGCCGGACTGATCAAGGAAATTCCTCATGCGCCGCATGTTCCTGTCAGTCGCAGTGCCAAGCGTATAGTCCTGCCATACCCTTGTCTTTATCCTTCTGGCAGTTTCCCAAATCTTGATAATGGCACGCCGGGTATCAGCATCCTCAAAGATTTCCGATACCGTCTGATCCGGGCATAACGTGATGCCATCAAAGAGTCGGACAAAATTATCAACAGTCAGTTCAGCCGGGGGCAGGGACGCTCCTGTTTCCAATTCATCACCGGCTACCGCGTCGAGAATTTTTCTGTGCAGCAGATCAGGATATATCAGTTTCAGAGAAACGTGGTTTTCAGTTCCCGGCTTTTCCAGCAAGCGTCCGCAGGCAATCAGTGCAGCTTCTGAACCACCCAGGACATCAACATAGATTTCCTCGTCCGGAGCCGCCGACTGCAGGTCAGCCTGAAGGTGCTCCAATTCCTCCCGCATCCTGCCGAAGTCGAACCTTCGGGTCCTGATCTCTACGGAAATTCCGGCGGTTCGGAAAACCGGGCCATACAGACTGCTGCACTGGGCGAGCTTTTCGCTGTTGTCGCCAAGATAATATAGAATATCAGGCCGCAGAATCAGCGCGGATGCCGTATTTTCAAGAGGATGATCATTCAGGAATTCGACAAGGATCATAACGCAATCCCTTCCGTTCTCAACATTATTATCACAAGGCCAGACTCGCTTAAGGAGAACTGAGGATATGAAAGTCACTAAAACTTATCTCCCCGCTCCAGAAGGCATCCGGTCGATGGTGTAGATGATCCGCTCAGGGCAATTTCTTCAGGCAAGTGCCGTATCCAGGGCGCTCTTCACGTGGTCACGGATGTCCTCGTAGGACTGGCCGACATGCGCCTCAAACAGCTTGTCATACCCGATGAACATGGCGGGCGTCGCCTGGTAATCATACGGATCCGCAAGTTCCGGGTGCTGCGTCTCGCTGATCTCCTCGATCGGAACGCTCGTATAGGCCGGATTCTCTGCGGACAGCTCCGCGATAGCCTTCCTCGCCTTCGCGCAGTAAGGGCAGCCGTCTACAGTGAACATGGTGATTGTCTTCATAATAAATCCTTTCTGTCGTATAGACTTTCATGAACCGTAAACTCCGGATGTACCTGAGTGAGATTCTTGATCTCTCCCCTGCAGCCCATTCCCGTCAAGCTTTATTGAAGGGAAAACAGAGATGGATGGCCGGGAACTTCAGCCATTGTCCTGCATACATTCGATTCTACACCCCGCCAAGATTCCGGTAGTAGTTTTCGAGGTCCTGGTGCATCTGGTCACGGATGCGGGTGCGGTCTTCTTCCGAGAGGCTTGCGAGCAGCGCGTGGTTCATGGAGATGACGTTCAGATCCTTCCTGTCATTGGTGTAGTACAGGAAGCGCTTGCGCTCAAACTTCTCGAACGGGTTCGTCAGCATGCTGTTCTTCATGAACTTCGGGTCGGAGAGCCGTTCCGCCGTGTAGGGACACGTGGAACGGTCCACCGGAAGTCCACGGTCAAGCCTGTCCCTGTAAAACGCAATGTACTGTTCCAGAACCTTGCCGATGTCCGCGTCTCCCTTGCCGTCCATCTGATCCAGGAGTGAGAGCAGGAACGGCATCTTGTACGACAGGCTGTAGTCCCTCTCCTCCAGAAAGTCAAAGAAGTCCTTTCGGATCGTGTCGTCATTGTGGACGGGGATGTGGAACTGGTTCCGGATACGTTCCGCATTTTCCCTGCTGAAAAGGAAAATTTTCCGCGAGCCGAACGGAATCTCCACGTCAGGCGTAATTTTCCCGTCATGAATCCACTTCGTGATACTGCCGGTCGAGAGGAAGAACTCCCGCGCGAGCTGCTCCTGTTTGAGATAGCCGCCGTACTTCTCTTCAAATGTATCGATGTCGGCCGGCTGAATGCTCTCCACCGTCTCGTGCAGACCTTCCACCTCGATCACATCCCCGATCTGATAGGTCCTGTTCGTAATCAGCCCGAACGGTACATAAACAGGATTGTGGAACAGGGCATGCATATTGACGGCCTTTGCCATCGGACCGTATTCATCCACGACATCCAGGACGAAGACGCTGCTCTTGGTTCTCGTTTTCCGGAGGCCTCTTCCGATCTGCTGGAGGTACAGCACTTTGGAGAGCGTCGGCCGTGCCATGACAAGGATACCCAGCTCCGGATAGTCCCAGCCCTCGGAAATCATGTTGCAGGCGCAAAGGAACCGGTATTTGTGATCCCTGAAGTCCCGCATGAGCCGGTCGGCATGCGCTTCCCGGCTCGTGTAAGCCTTTGCCGGTATGCCGCGGTCGTTCAGGACCTTCTCCATTTCCTTCGTGTGCCTTGCGTTCACGCAGAACACGATTCCCTGCAGGCGGCCCGCTTCGCCTTCCGTAAAATACTTCTGCAGCACGTCGCCGATCAGGTCGTTGCGTGAGGTGACACGGATGCTTTTCTCAAGGTCCGCGTTGACATAGTCCCTGCCGTTGATTCTTACCTTCGACAGGTCCAGATTTGTCTCGATCCGGAATACGCTGGCCTGCGCGACGATGTGCTTCTTCATGGCGTCTTCCAGGGACAGCTGCGTATTGTAGGTGCCGAAAACAGACTCCAGGCGTTTTCTGTCCGGGCGCTGATCGGTCGCGGTCAGTCCGAGGAGACATTTAGGAGTGAAGTACTGGACAACGCGGCGGATGACCGGCGCAACGGTATGATGCGCCTCATCGCACACCTCATAGGTGTACCTCTGCGGATCCATGCGGTCATAGTTGCGCATCATGTACTGATAGGAATGGATCTCCACCTTATTTTCAAGCCAGGGAAGATCCTTATGGATACGCTGCTGCCAGTCATCCAGGATGTTCTGATTGGGCGCCATGATGAGGGCGCGGAAATCGGGATCCTCCCTCGCGCAGCGTGCCATGTCCTCCTCCGCGATCCGGGATTTGCCGCTTGCTGTGGGAAGCACCAGGAGGAAGGCACTGTATCCGGCAAGACGCTTTTTCATCATGTCATCAAGCGCGTCCGCCTGATGGTCATACAGCTGCACCGCACGGTCCGCGACCAGTCCGTTTGCGATGAAGCGCGAAGGGTCAGAACCGAAAAAGGACCGGATATCGTCCTTGATCTGTTCGTTCTTGCTGCAGTCGTCCGTGGAAAACCGGTAAAGCCGGATGCCCCACTGGGTGCAGGTATTCTGCTTGCGCAGCTGGTCCCGATACTGCTCCTTGCCGATGATCTGCGGATGATGATAGCGGATACCGTTTTCCTCAACGGCAATGGGTCCCTGCGTTGTCTTTACAAGGTAATCCAGGAAATAGCGGTGCCCGGCGCT
Source organism: uncultured Lachnospiraceae bacterium (assembly GCA_900316855.1). Taxonomy (GTDB): domain Bacteria; phylum Bacillota; class Clostridia; order Lachnospirales; family Lachnospiraceae; genus CAG-791. Next base: position 13,504 of record ONEK01000021.1, read on the forward strand.
GTCCTCGATGCAGTATTCCTTCTGCAGGTACTGAAGGCTTTCCATGCCGTAGACATCCGCAAAGTCCTGCTCGAACAGCCACTCGAGGGGAGAGGCATCCGCGCTGTCGGACCGGTCGACGGAGGAATAAACTCTGTATTCCTCATTCAGGAAGTGGTATTGTGGGTCCAAGACCATATCCTCAATCATGCCGGCATCTTCCTTCAGGAACCGGAAGACCCTGCCATAGCGGTGCATGTAGCTGTTCTGCTTCTCGGTGATCAGGGAATAGTCGAATATGCTCCCGTCCGGACAGTCACAGATGCCGTCATCCAGGATGATGACGGCATTGCGGCAGACATAGAAAAGGCTCGTCCCGCCATTCGGGTAACGAACCTTTTCCAGAAGCTGATATGTACTTTTTCCGACTGTCAGCTCTTCCATGGAAGCATCATTTTAATGTACGCAGCTCTTTCCCGCCCGGCGAAATGACTCCTCCCGGGCAGCAATGATCCGGGGAGGTTCCGGATGAACCCGCGCGTTGGTAAGATGTTCCTCAGCCGCCGTTCCCGGTAAGCCTCAGCTCGGCGGCATGCGCCTTCATGCCGCCTATCACAATGCCGGCGACCTCACTGATGTCCATTCCCAGCATTTCGCATCCCTTCAGGATGAGAGGGCGGTTGCACTTGGCGGCGAATTTCTTGTCCTTCCACTTTTTCATGAAGCTCTTGAGCTCCATGTCGGTGATGCCGTTCGGGCGCATTCTCGCGGCGGCCTGGACGATGCCCGTCAGCTCATCGACAGTGAACAGGCTCTTTTCCATGTTGGTAAGGGGCTCTACATCCGTGCAGATCGTGTAGCCGTGTGCGAGGATGGCGCGGATGTCCTCCTCCGGGACGCCCAGCTCACGGAGGGGCTCCGCGGTGTGCTGCAGGTGCTCCTCCGGATATTTCTCGTAATCATAATCGTGGAGCCAGCCGACGGCTTCCCAGTGTTCCCTGTCCTCCCCGAAGTGCTCCGCCATGGCGCCCATGGCCGCGGACACATTCGCCGCGTGGAGCAGGAGGTGGTCCTCTGTAACCATCGTAGCGTTAATTTTCTTTGCTTCTTCCAGTGTCAGTTTTTCCATTTTTCCTCTTTTTGCCTGCATCAGCAGGCATCTATTGCTTTATTATACTGCTCTCCGCGCCAGTGCGGTTATGCCCCATCTGCATCCCGATCCATTTCATGATGACGTCGGCGATATAGGAGATCTCGTCCCGGGTAAGCGCTCTACCCTTCGGGATGCCATGCCAGGTTTCGAGGCATCCGCGGCAGCATGTGCCTGTCGCGTGCTGTGCAAGGAACACCGGATGGCCGTGCGGCTCGCCGCGCATCGGCGTCTGTTTCCCGTCGTTTTGCGGCATGGCGGGAGCAAGGCGTTTTGTGATGATCTGTATCGCGTGATCACGGATCGTGTCCATTCCCTTTTCCTGAATATAGGTTCTGTCCGCCTCCGTCAGGTGAAACCTCATGCGGAACTTTGACCGGGACAGGCGGACGAACAGGTCCTGTCTGAGCCCGTTTTTCGTCCCGGTGTTTACCCGGTCTGCTGCAGCATTACCGCCTGTACGGTCAGGAGCACACATTTGTGTCCGCCCCGCCAGAGCATTTCCTGCCGGAGCGCATTTCGGATTCCCGCTTTCCCCTGCAGCGTCCACAATCCGCCTTGAGAGCAGTGTATTGCGGGCGGTCACCGTGACGTGATAGACCGCATAGCTTAAGGCTTTCCTCGTTCCGACCATGACGAGGATCTTCTTCGCCCTTGTGACGCCGGTATAAATGAGATTTCGCTGCAGCATGACGAAGTGGTTCATCAGAACCGGCATGACCACGATGGGGTATTCGGACCCCTGCGCCTTGTGGATGGTCGTCGCGTAGGCAAGGACCAGCTCATCGAGCTCCGAAACATCATATTCCACATCCCTGCCGTCGAAATCCACCGTCAGCGACCGGTCATAGACATCCACGGCGGATATGATGCCGATATCGCCGTTGAAGATATCCTTGTCGTAATTGTTCCGGATCTGCATGACCTTGTCGCGGACGCGGTAGCAGATGCCTCCGTGGAGCAGGTAATCGCCCTCCGGATTCAGCGCTTGCTGCAGGGCCTGGTTCAGGTTCGCCGCACCGACGACGCCGCGCTGCATCGGGGTCAGCACCTGGATCTGTTCCGGCGGCGTATGGTAGTAGCCGGAAAGCTTCGTCTTCACAAGCTCTGTGATGGTTGTAACTGCTTTTTCGGGGTCTTCTTCCTCCATGAAGAAGAAATCGCTGGACCTGCCGTTGGAGAGGTCTGGCATCCGGCCGCTGTTGATCCGGTGTGCGTTCAGTATGATGCGGGATGCCTGTGCCTGGCGGAAGATCCTGGTGAGTTTCACCGTCGGGACGCACCCTGAGTCAATGATGTCCCTTAATACATTCCCCGCCCCGACAGAGGGCAGCTGGTCGACGTCTCCGACGAGGATCAGCCTCATGCCATCGGGTACTGCCTTCAGGAGGCTGTACATAAGCATGATATCGATCATGGAGCACTCATCGAGAATGAGTACGTCGCCCTCAAGGGGGTTCTGTTCATTACGCTGGTAACCCTCCGGGGGCTTGTATTCGAGCAGCCGGTGGATGGTCTTCGCTTCCATTCCGGTGGCTTCCGACAGACGCCTGGCTGCCCGTCCCGTGGGTGCCGCGAGCAGGATCTTCGCGCCGCTTCTCCGGAATGCTGTAATAATGCCAAGCGTCGTTGTGGTCTTGCCGGTGCCCGGCCCGCCTGTGAGGACCAGGACCTTGTTTGCGACCGACCTGCGGATTGCGTCCGTCTGGACGTCATCGTACTGCACACCGGCTGCCGCGGCGGTCACCTGCGAGGGGACCCGGGTATTCACCTTCAGGGAGGGTTCGGCGTTCAGGATGGCGGCAAGGCGCTTTGCCGTGCCCGATTCGGCATAGTAAAAAGGCGGCAGGTAGACAGCGATGGAATCCCCTGTGCTGTTCTCTCCTGCCTGATCAGGAGTGCCCTCTTCCCGGTCCGGCGTGTTCCCTTCAGGGATCCCTTCGGGGAGCCTCTCCGTAATGACATCGCCCTTACGGATCATCTCGTCCAGTGTCATGGAGATCAGGCTCCCGTCCACGTCCAGAAGCTCCTGCCCCGACCTGATAAGCATCGTCCTTGTCGCGTAGCAGTGTCCTTCCCCGGAGAGCTGGTTCAGCGTGTAGAACACACCGCTCCGAAGCCTTTCGTATCTTTCCTTCCCGAAGCCCATGCCGGAAGCAATCGTATCCGCGGTTTTAAAGCCGATGCCCCAGACATCATCCGCGAGGCGGTAGGGGTTCTGCGTAACTACACGGATGCTCTCGTTTCCATAGGTTTTATAGATCTTGGTCGCGTGGCTGGTACTGACGTTGTGGCTTTGCAGGAACAGCATGATGTTGCGGATTTCCTTCTGGTCCTGCCAGCTCTTCCGGACGCTCTCCACCCGACGGGAGCCGATGCCCGGAATTTCGAGGAGCTTTTCGGGGCTGTCCTCGATCACGTTCAGGGTGTCCGCGCCGAACCTGTCAACGATCTTACGGGCGTATTTTGGCCCGATGCCTTTGATAAGACCGCTGCCGAGATATTTCTCCATACCGTAGGCGGTCGCGGGCAGGGTCTCTTCAAAGGACTCCATGGAAAACTGCCTGCCGTATTTCGCGTCCATCTTCCACTGTCCGGTCAGGGACAGCACGGACCCGACGTAGACCTCCGGCATGGCTCCCACAACGGTGACAAGGTCCTCCGCGTTCTTTACCCGGACCTTAATTACGGTATATCCGTTCTGCGGGTTCTGATATGTGATTCTCTCCACCACGCAGCGAAGATGCTCCATCCGGCCAGTCCTTTCGTCCGCAGATTTCTGCTCCTTGGCAGTAATCTCCCCAGTGTTCTTCTAATTATAGATTTCTATTCAGAGATGTAAATCGCGGTTCGAAAAAGTAGCATTTTCGCTTGCAATATCTTGGAAAAAGTAACATGTTTCTTCAGGGAGGCGCCCCTCGACAATCCAATTGTTCCGTTCGACCTGACAGGATTATAAGGATGACAAAAGCCCCCGGTTTTCCGGGGGCCTTGGAAATGCTGTGTGCTGCGGCAGGGATCAGCTGCGTTTTTTCTTTGTGAGAATGACGGCTGCGCCGATAGCGGACAGAAGTGCCGCAATGCCGTTTCCTGCCATGTGGGAGGTATCGCCGGTTGTGACAGATCCCCTTCCGGAGCGGGCCGCGCCGAGGACCTTCGGCTCATTCTCAGGGTGCTGTACAGGTGCCTGCACCTCCTGCTCAAGCGGACGGCTCACGCCCAGAACCCTGGGAGTGTCAGCCGCCGGCTGTGCCGGTGTCTGCGCCGTTACTGCTGCGGGTTCCTCCGCAGGTGCCGGGGCAGGTGTGGGATCGGGATCCGGGGTCGGAGCAGGATCGGGTGCCGGAACCGGGTCCGGGGTTACGATCGGCGGAACGACGGGCGTTTCTGCAGCCGTATTAACGGATACCTGGATCTGATTGACATCTCCCGCATCCTGGTTGGCATCCGGGAGGCCCTCAGACGGATCCTGCTCCGCGCTCCACTTGACGTCCATGGTCTTATTCTGCCAGCGGCCGAGTGCGGCTTTCATATAACCCTTGAGTGTTCCCCTGACGGAACCAGAGGCCTCCTCTGCGGCTTTGAATGTAATCCCGGACATAAGGAGTTTGTACTTCTGCGCAGACCTCTTAATCACTTCCCGTAAGTTGGAGAAGGTGCTGGAGTTGAAGGACTCACCATAATCCGGTACATATGAAAATCCCCACAAGCTTATAGAGTGCTGAAAGTTTTCCGCTGTCTCAGGAGTTCCGGTATACAGCACATCCTTCCCGTTGTTCTGCTCAAACGGATACTTTGTATGGAAGGAATTGCTGCCGTCATTGAATTTCGTGAGGTCCATGCTCATGTTGATGATGACATGGTCCTTCGCGAAGGTAGAGCTCTTGTAATCTATGACGAAGATCGGGGTGTGATCGTCACCGGTTGTCAGCTGATAGTGCTCCTTCAGCCTTGCAAGGTCCTCCTCGCTGTTGGGATCGCCGGTAACGAACTCACCGTTCATGATATCGTCGATGGTATAGGATGCCTGGAAGCCGGTTTCGAGCTTGCTCAGATAGACACTGTTGATGCTCTCTTCACTGAGCTGCTTCTTCGCCTCTTCATACAGGGCGTCCATCGCCTTCCCGACCGCGGACACATCCAGATCGGACTCGACGGTATAGGTCTTGTCCGCTTCGACGTGTTGGTTTCCTGCGGTGTTGAGCTCCGAATCCGGGGCGTTATCTTCCTTGATCGACATGTCTCCCTTTACAAGGAGATCGTCGGAGTTCACGCCGCCGATGGTCTGATCCTGTCCGGGCTCTACTGTGACAGTGCCGGCAAAGTCCGAGCTGATGGTCGTTGCGGGCTTATCCTCCGAGGGCTTCTCCGCGTCTACATGATTGGGAATACTGAGATCCGTGCTTTCGGAAGACGCCTCTGCGCTCTTTGCAGATGCGGCGGCCTTTAAACCGGGTGCCCGCCTCGGTACAACCGGAATGGCAGCCTTTGCTTCGCCGTTCTGTACAGGGAGAGTATTCTCAGTCGGAACCATGGAAGCTGCGTCCCCTTCCCCGATGCCCTTCGTTTCGTCGGCGTCTTTCTCCTCTTCGCCGGCTGTGACGGGTGTTATAACAGGATTCTCTTCCTTCTTCTCCTGGTCTTCGCTGTTTTCTACGGAGACCGGCGCAGCATCTCCTGCTGCCGGAACGGATTCTCCGGAAGCGTCCGCTTCGGAATCGGTATTTGCAGATGCGGGATCTGCGTCTCCGGGTTCCGGATCGGAATCAGCATCCCCTGCTGCCTCCTGCGCAGAGCCGGACTCTGTGTCTGCCTCGGGTTCGCTATTGTCTTCCGCAGGTGCGCCGTCGTCACCCTGATCATCGGAGCCGGTATCGGACTGGTTATTGTTATCCGTATTGCTTTCCGCTTCGTCTGTTACAGATGCGGGAGCATCGGATACTGCCGCGGGGATCTCCTCCGCGAACACATTCATGACCGGTGACGCGGATGCCATCACGGAGAAACTGACTGCAAACAGCAATGCCCTGACTTGTCTTGACTTCATAACTTTAAACGCCTCTTTTACTTCTGTGATACGCGGGCAGCTTTGCCCGCGACCGTCAGTATACAAAACCGGCGCTTAAAGTTTCTATCACATCGTGGGCTATTTTTCAGCGGAAAGGTGTAAATGGAGGTTTCAAAAAGCAGCTTGCGATAAAATGACATACGAATTGCTTCGCAATTCTACAAACATCCGAAACATGCAATACAGCCCGCGTGGATTCCGCAATTTCGCAGGTGTCCTTCAGGAAATCTTATTTTTCGCTGAGATGAACGAATTGATCACGATTCCTGACGAGATCGGTCGCATGGAAAAAGTCGAAACCCTCGGTTTATCGCCTTTGGAATACTGTGGGCTGCAGAAAGGAAACGACATCGAATAAAGCGCCGGATGGAACCACGTTTAATTTGCCGGACAATAGTACGATCCCCGGGTTCTTTCTTTTTTCTTCTGCATGGTCCTTTTCCATCCGCCTGTTTCAGGCTCTCTCCCTTTCTCACGGGCGCTCGCATCCGCTCGCGCCCGGCTCCAGTCAGCGGATTTTCCCGACAGCGGGCTCTATGATCTTCAGGAACTTTTCGAACGGCCCGGATTTTATTTCACAGGAGCCGTGCGATGCTTTTTCAAGCATTCCCTTCTGGAAATCGAAGCAGGTGATCCGGTAACGGTGCTCGGTATCTGACGAGGCATAGGCGAGAAACCTTCTCAGCCTCATGATGTCCGGTGCACAGAAGTTCAGCGTGTAGGTGCCGTTCTCATACAGGTCGCAGTCGACAGCCATCTGCCCTGCCTGCGCCGCCTGCCTGCCGAAGCTGGCTTCCCGGATGATCCGCTCCCACCCGGGGCGGGACATCACTTCGAACAGCTTTTTCCCGTCTGCTGTAAGCGGAAGGGCATAAACCTTTTCGTAGGATTCCTCCAGCTGGCGGACGGCAGCCTTAGCCTTGTAGCGCAGTTCAATTGCGGGATCGACAAGACGTGAAAGGCTTTCGTAATCGTCCGAGATAATGAGGCCGCACGGCTTTTTCGGGAACTCCATCTTTTTAGCAAGCATGGCGTCGATGTGAATCCGCATCCGGATTTCCGCTCCCGCCTGCCACCTTGCAGCGTCCCCTGTCTGGACGAAAACGGAATAGATCCCGCCCTGCGTGGCGGCAAGACCAATTACACGGGAGCCCATAATTTCCTTCATACCGCCTTTCGGGTTCAGCACGACCTTGTCCTCATACTGCGCGGCGTTTTTGAAGTCGTAGGACATGTAGTAGGCGTTTTTCATGTCGAGGTGGTCTTCGGCGATGAGGTTCGGTCTTTCGCACAGGCTGCATGCAAGACCCGCGGCGTGCATGAACATGTAGGCTTCGGCATTCTGGATGGCACGGACGGATCGGGTTTCGGAACCGTGCAGGCAGTTCTTTCTTGCGAGCATTCCGTATGCGGAATAGGATTCATAGAACCCGTCTCTTAAGTCGGATGCGAACACGCCTGAGATTTCGTCGTAAGGCTTCATGTAATAGACGAGCCTTACATGATTAAAATTCTTCACACGTACCTGCTCAATTATTCCTTCCCGCTCCATATCTTTTAATTTCTGCTTATATGTTCTTGGAACATTCATCAGGCTCAGAGCTTTAGCAGGAATAACACCTGTCATGTGCAAAATCTCGATTATGTCTTTGCGAGTTCCCCTTTTATAATCAGGTTTTCTGTTTCTTATCGTTCCCATTTTCATTCCTCTCACGTGGTCCGACACAGCCTGCGGCGCCCGATGACCTGTCGGCCCTATCGAAATCACGATCTGATCCGTTTGAAATCCTGAAACCCTTGCGGGGAGCGGTTTTTTTGGCTTCTAACATAGTAAAGTCACACTCCCCGTTTTTGGGTACTGTTTTGCTATATATATGAGCTTTTGCCCGGACCATTATACATAGCAAATCAAATCGCTGAGTTACTGCTCCAGCAGGCGGAATTCCGGCTCGTCCATTCCTGCGGATTCCGCAAGAATGATGTTATGGCGGAACGGCATGTTATACTCCAGAATCTGCCTTATCGCGGATTTCGAATCAGACAGAAGATAATATTCCGCGCCGTCTGCTTCCGGCTTGTATTTCGAGTTATTTACGACAAAATAGCTCTTGTACCTGTCGATAATTACCGGGAGTTTCGAAGATACTTCCTCTTCGGGCAGGAAGACGATATTGCAGTATTTCGTCTTTGTCGAAAGGCAGATTTTTACTGGATTATTGCGGAACGCGTTCGAAAGAAGGTTAAGGTCCACCGTCTTGTCCGCGCCTCTGGAAAGCTCGATCGCAAACCAGATGCACGTCACCATTTCCGATGAAACAGGCTTGCCTGTGATAGGGTAGTAGAGGTCCGGAACGGTCTCCGAAGAGCGGATCAGGTTCTGCAGGATGAGGTTGGAAAGCACCCTCTGCCCCTTGTCCTCGTCCCCGAGGATTACCTGGACCTGCTTTTTTGTGATGCCGCCAAGGTTTGCGATGACGGTCAGGACCTTCTGCGAGGTATCGTCGAGATACCGGTCAAATACTGACATTTTGTTCTCCTTTCCTTTGTGAAATGACTTCCCTTCTGCGGGCTAAGCCCCCATTAACTACGAGTTATTTTGCGTTTACTCGTAGTTACAGGGAACTTAACTCGTAGTTATTGCTTTTTGTATGCGGCAGCAGAAAATTAACTACGAGTTACCGGCCCATTAACTACGAGTTATTTTTCACAAAGAAATTAACTACGAGTTATCGGGGCATTAACTACGAGTTATTTTTTTCTGCAGCCGGACGGCTGTGAAATAACTACGAGTAACGATGAATTAACTCGTAGTTATTCATTTTCAGACGCTGCTGCCCCTTCCTCGAGGCTTTGACGAAAAAACAGCGGTTTCCTTCGGGGAAGCCGTGATGCTGCAGATGATCTTGTCCGTTCCTGAATAGATGAGGGCTTCGTGGTTCAGCTCCTTCAGCGTCTTCCGGTCGTCCTCCGTAAAGTGCATGGACTCCGTGACAAGGTCGATTTCCTGGTCGTTCATCCTGAGGAACATCTTGATCTGCGTGTTGTTCAGGACGGCGGAGCCGAACCCTTCCCAGGATAAAGCGGTTTTCTCTGTTGCGGGGGATATTATACATTTCGGGGATTCCGGAATTTGCTATGCGAAGACGGAAAATATGGAGATACAGGAGAAAAGAAAACAGGGCAATAAAAAAGGACCCCGCCCGTCGGCAGAGTCCGGATATGCAGCCTTGCAGAAAGAGACCGTTTATCGTATTACGTCCGGCAGTTCCCGGCATATCTGGTTTCTTACTTTCTCATCGAGATAATTGGTATTCAGCCTGCTTTTACTGTATGCAAGCCATGTTCCCTGTGTCTTAGCTGCCAAAATATGCGCGAAAAATCGTTCCCAGCTGACATATTCCCCACTGTCAATATATTCGGATGGATTTTCCAGAATATCCCGAACATTCTGGTCATGCAGAAGTCCCGAATGCAGGATCAGCCACTCGAAAGACTCAGGCAGATACAAAATAATATCCGCACCACTGTTTATCAGCCGGTCCATGTGTTCCATTTCGCAGCCAAATGCCGCCCCGTCTGCAATAATAAGGACTGTTTTATTCTCCGAAGCCGCCTTCACAATTGCAGCGATGTTGGATTTTCCCCCGGCGGACTTACACGGAAGGTCCTGAAAAACCTGCCGGAAGAACTGGTACCCGGAGTTAGAATCCTCGACAATCACCTCGTCTTCCCTTCTGTCAACGCGGTGAGGATGGTAGATGTGATACAGCTCGTTATAAGTCTTTTTCAGGCCGGCATATTGCTGTGACAGACGAACGCCGTAGATCTCATCAACGCTATAAGGCAGATTGTCCAGGCCTTCTCTGGTAATCAGAACATAATAGTTGGATGACCGTGCGACAGCCGCGGCAAATTCCTCACTGCGCATGAATCTGCCGCCCTCATCGATGAATACAATACTGTCATGAATGGATGCGAGGTTATCCTCCCATCTTGCGGATGTAAGTACGACACATTGCCGGTCGCACCGGACCGTAATCCCACTGCTCTCCGCATCCTCCTGATGCGCCTGAAGCATAGCGATCAGTGTAGTTTTCCCGGTCGCACTGTCGCCGCGGATAATCGTGATATTACGCCTTACTGTGAAACTATAAGTCAGGAATTTACTCTCAATCCGAATCTGATAACTGCCCTTCATGGATCACTCTCTGTTTCTGGAATACGTCTTAAAGGGAACCGTTCCCCGGGAGCACACTGCCCTCCGGCACCACGCCGGTCGAATACCGCTCACAGCTCATACATAATCAATAGCCGTATAGGTAAATTCCTTCATATTGGTGACTGTTTCATCAGTATTCAGGATGTGGATCCTGAAAGGCCCATCGCCGAAATCCATGATATTGTGAAGTGTAATCGTGAGCTCTTTCTGCTCCGCGATCTTCAGAATCCACTTCGCACAGTTGTCCCCGCAGGCGGATGCATTGAACACCTTGCCGCTGTTATCATGCGCCATTAGAATCAGCGTTTTGACACCGCCGGATAATTCCCTTGGTGTGATCGGGCCCAGAACCGGGCTGTCTATAACCCGGGCGCTGATCACATCAGAACGGTCCACATCCGCAATCATCTTCCTGGATAATTCATCCATGATCCAGTCCGGCTCATACTGGCTGAGAAAGTACAGCGGCGGATTATAAATTTCACCGTCTTTATCTCCGAGATAAACATGCAGCATGATTTCTCCTCCGTACCTGTGTGTTTTTATAATAACATCCGGTGAGAGGTACGCGTCAGCCGAAATCCTTCAGGAAATCTTATTTTTCGCTGAGATGAACGAATTGATCACGATTCCTGCCGAGATCAGGAAAATGCCCAGGATGCCGGCAGGATCCGGAACAGGGTCATGCAGTACCAGAACGCCCAGAAGAAGTGTAAACAGGACTTCACCGCACTGGGTCGCTTCCACGGCGGCGAGTTGTCCGGGGTTATTCCTGACGAGATCGGTCGCATGGAAAAAGAGGATGGTTGCGATAACACTGGAAAACAACGCAACCAGGAAGCACTGGAAGATCTGACCCGCGGAAGGCGTTCCGGAAACGATCCGTGAAATGACAGCAGTGATGACGAAGAAGGGCAGCGAGCACAGCGTCATTCCCGCAACCCTCTGCAGGGTGGACAGCTCAGCGCCGGTCTTTTCCATCATCTTCCGGTTCCCCAGAGGGTAACAGAATGCGGCGATCAGGATCGGGATCAGGGCGAAGGCATTCTGCCTGATTCCGCCGGCATGGATATTCCGTACCTGAAGCAGAGCCACACCGACAAGAATCAGACACGAGATCAGAAAGTTCTTCCAGGGGATTCTTTTGTGGAACAGCGGTGTCAGCAGGATGCCGCAGACAATCGTGATCTGCCAGGTGGCCGCCGTAAACCAGGATTCGCCGAAAAGGGAGCCCAGCGTGAGCGGCAGATAGAAAAATCCGAATCCGACCGTGCTCCAGACAAGCCAGTACAGCGGGGAGTCCTTCACCGCGCGGATGACAGGCTCGGCTTCATGCCGCACCAGAAGACACGCAAACAGGATCACGCAGGCAAAAATATAGCGCAGCGAAGCGCTCCAGCCGAAAAACCCGCCCGAGAGATTCATGCTGCGGTTCAGGATAAAGGTAAAAGCAAAAAAGAAGGATGCCAGGATCCCGGTCAGCATTGCCCTATTCATGTGAAATACTCCAAAAGAGGTCATACACCAGCCGGTGTATGACCTCTTTGTCATCATTTCTGAAACATAGCACAGTTTCTGCGGATTGTTAAGCCTTACCGGCGACAGCCGGACTTTTTGCTGCGGAAAGCCTATGCCGTTCTGAAGCCGTTCGTGGCTCATTGTCCGGCCCTGATCCTGGCCGCTTCAGCGGGAATTCTCTTCGTATGCGGAGAGGACTGCTACGCCGACTACAGCTACTGCGACGGGGAATCGTACTGCTGGTGAGGGGAAAGTCAGGTCCGCCTTTACCGTCAGGCTTTCCGATATGGACTGCGCCGCTGTCCGGATACCATAGGGGGCCGGGAAACATCGCAAATTATGATGCTCAAATGAACGGCTTCAGGCTCCGCACCTCATAGTTGAGGTCCCGGGTGTATTTCCGGAGCCGGATGTAGCTGACAACCAGAAAGAGAAAGCACCCTGACATGAAGCCCGCGCCGTAATAGGATACCCAGTGGTACCGCACGCTGATCCAGGTAAGGAGCGTGCTGGAAAACGCAAAGACGGCGGAATCAATAAGCACGCTGTTGTAATCCGTGAAATACATGGAATACAGGGTCATCATGTTGCCGGTTGCGTAGATTCCATAGCTGATGGACAGAAGGATGTAATAGTTCTTCATCTGCATGGTAAAGCCAGGCTGCATGCGCTCAAACAGGGTGAGGCCGATCGAGATCATGCCGAAGGTAAACAGGAGCTGTATGATGGCGCAGTGAAGGACATCGTTCCAGAGGGTAATGAGCATCTCCTCCCGCGCCTCTCTTACTTCATCAATGGTTTCGCCAAAGTTGAGACTGCTGTAGTATCTTGCGTATTTCCCGTAAAAGTTGGTCTCGGCACTGGTTACGAAGTATATGGTTGTCACCAGCGTCGCGAGATAGGCGTAAAGGGAAGGTATGTCATACTGCGGCGCAGAATAATAGAAGCCGCGGATCCTCATCCCGATATCCGAGTTCCACATGAAAAACATATGCGAGAACAGGGCGATATTGTTCAGGGTGCCGATCAGGGGAAGCCTCCAGTATCTGCGGATCCAGGGGAGGAATTCATAGTACCCGCCCTTCCCCCGCGGGAAGTAATCCGCCAGAAGCAGGAGCCCTGTAAGGAGCTGGATCCCGTATCCAATCAGGACGGCCAGAAGGAAGCAGTAGATGGACGGGCCGCACAGCGCTACCAGAACCACGGCACCCAGAAACGCCCCCGCAATGGACAATACATAGGACAAGAGGATGCCGCGATAGTTCCTGACGGCGGTCAGATAGTTCGTCACGATAAAGATGCTGGTCATCTCGGCAAGGATCGGGAGATTGATCAGAATGAGCGTCATCGGCAGATGGGAAAGACTCAGGAAAATAAAGTAGCAAAGGCAGGCTGCGGGCAGCACGATGCTGAGGCATCCATAGAGTGAGGGCAGGACCTTCTCATCCTTCTCAAGGTACAGCTGATCCGCGACGTAGCGTGTCAGCGGCAGAGAAATCATCCCGGATGCAAACAGGGATGCGATGATTACGTATGTAATGGAGACAACCAGGAGCCTGCGGTCGAAGATCCGGAGCCCCGCAGCCCTTGCCAGGGCGGACAGCACCAGGATGAAGGCCATGCCGAGCAGCAGGGGGCCTGCAATGACGGCAATACTGTACCCGAGGCCCCTGACCCTTCCGGACAGGCCCTTCTCCTTAAACATCTTATTCAGTTCAAAGCCGATGCCCGCCATGATTAACCTCTTGGTACATCCTTTTATAGTTTTCGATCATCTGGGAACGCTGATACAGGGCTTCCACCCGTCTGCGGCCGTTCTCCCCGAATTCCGCGATCTGATCCGGCCGGGCAGCCAGGTGCAGGATCTGCGCCGCAATATCCGCGGGGTCCATCGGGCGCGCGATATAGCCCGCCTGTCCGAAGTTATCTCCGGGAGCGCCGTAAATCAGCTCCCTGCAGCAGCCGACATCCGTTGTTACACCGGGGCGGCCCGCGGCCATGGCTTCCAGGATGCACAGCGGCTGCCCTTCCGAGAGGCTTGTCAGGATGACAAAGTCGAGCTTTCCGTAGTAACCGACCATGTCACTGATTCTGCCGGGCATGAGAATCACATCATTCATGCCAAGGTCCTTTACCAGTTCCCGGCATTCCTTCGCATAATCCGCATCCTCGTCCGGTCCCAGGATATGGAGCCGGACATCCTGCCTTTCCTGCCACACACGGTAGAAGGCATAGATCATCGTCTTGATATCCTTGATTTTTGAAAAGCGGACTGCTGCGCCGATGTCGATGATGCCGTCCGGCTTTTTCGGGACTGCCCGGCTGAATTTCTGATAGTCTACACCGTTGGCAATCACCCTGCAGAGTCCCGCGGGCGCGCCCAGCTCGATCTGGGTTTTCATTGCCCCGTGGAAGAGGGCCGTGACGCAGGAGGCCCTTTTATAGATTGCGGTCGAGAGCATGTAATAGAACCGGATCCACTGCTCCTTGAAGTCGGGCGTCGTCCAGTCCGTCCGGATCAGCTCCTCTTCCCGTTCCCTGGAATAAATTCCGTGCTCGGTCAGGCAGATCGGCTTGTGCTTCACATGACCCGCAACGACAGTCAAAAGGCCCGCGTAGCCGGTGCAGACCGCATGATAGAGGTCCGCGTCCGGGACATGTGCTCCGATCAGATACAGCACGGGAAGGATCATGGAGCGTTCCATGTAAAAGGTATCCGTAAAGGGCGCGCGCGGAAACACATGCCCGATGAGCTGTGAGAACATGTCCATGAATTCCCGGCTCATAAGGAACGCGGGCGGCGTGAATTTCTGCCGGCGGAACGCGTCGATCACGACCTCCCAGTCGGGGTCCCCGCATTCGAGCATCTTCATGATTTCCGTCTTCTCTTCGTCTGAAAAGTGAAACCTGTACCGGCGCCTGGGAACCAGGTGGAGCGGGATATCGAAAAACATCTCCTCGACGCCTACCACGTTGTCCGGCAGCTTGTAGGCAAACTTCTGTCTCCTGTCGCTTGTCGGAAAGATGGTAAACAGCACAAATTCATCGTCCGGCATGGAACGGATCAGCTGATCCGCCCATGAGGACACACCGCCGTAGCTATATGGATAACTTCCCTCCAGTACGAGACAGATTCTCACGATATTTTGTGTTTACCCCTTTGTGCCTGCCTCAGCAGGCATCCATCGTGTGAAATCCGCGAAGGCGGTTTCACGCGTATGATCACAGGTCGGATGCCGCAGGCACCGACCGGGTTTCGAATGATCCGCATCGGCGGATCATTCAAACTTGACTTCAACAGCTGCGTCATCACATTCCAGAAGGTAGAGCGTGCCATTCAGGGGTGTGATCTTCCCGCCGCTGACGGAGGCGGGAATCCTGCCGTTGTTCAGGCGGATCATCAGATATTCATGATCCGTGTGATTGGCAAGATGGATCGTCATCCCGTCCCGGGTCTGCTCCGCTTCCGGACGGATCCAGTAGCAGCGCTCGACGGCGCCCGCAAGGCCGGAAGCTGTCAGGTGACGCAGATCCGGCGCACTGTTTTCGATGTAGCTCATGCAGTCATCAAGGTCCTTTTCCATTTCCGGCCACTCCAGACCATGGCTCCTTGCAGGATCCATGACATCATCCGGATGGATGAAATGGGTATTGACATAATGGAAATTGAGCTCGCTGCAGGCAGCGAACAGGTTCCTGCCGTCCTGCACTTCACCGGATAGAATCCGGGGCGCCTCGATGATGCCATCGTCCGCAACGCCGAATTCCTGCGTGTACTGGTCCGCACCTTCGAGATAGGTAGAGGAAATGGTACGAATCACGGGGAAGCTTTCCGCGATCATCTCCCTGCCTTCCTGCGAGAGAATGTTGGACGGAGGGACATACACGGACAGCCGGATCCCGGGGTAGAGCATCCGGGTAAAGCCGATCACTTCAGAGAGGGAGCTCTGCATCTGCGTGTGTCCCTTCCAGGTACTGTATCCGTTTTCCTTATAGACGAAGTCAGGGCCGCAAAGAGGCTGGTGATTATACCCGTGAATACCGATTTCGCCCCGGTCATTGAGCAGGAGCCTTCCGTAGTAGTCATAGCCCGCCGTCTCGGTGCTGCGCTCAATGGTGCCCTCTGAAGCAGGGTCATAGGTTTCGATCAGCATCCCCGTGTAGAGGAGGCCGTGCTTCTGGCCGAGGGCGTGGATCTGTGGCCACCAGGTATTGGCCAGGAAATCCTGGTATTTGATCTGGACGCCGGAGAGCTCTTCCACGGTGGAGCTGCGGGCTACCGGGGAAGGAAAATCATCCAGGAAATAGGTGGATGCGTTGATGACAGGGTACACACAGCCATCCCCCAGAAGCGTGTAGGCAGAGGAAAAAACGCCGCGGGTTACCTTGGCGCAGTCAGGATAATTGCAGACAACAACGGTGCCGTATCCCTCGCTTTTGCGCCAGATTACGGGGACCTGACTCAGGGGATCGGTGGCATAAACCTTGCAGTCCGGCGTAAGCTCCGCCCCCAGCATTGCCTTGTAGGAGGACCACACCGGAAAGCCGTCCGTTCCGGGATGATCAATTCCGTATACAGAGGCATCATCCGGGATATTCTCAGTCCCGCCGATCATGAAATCCGGATCCGGGAGGAATGTCTTCAGCCGGAGCGGCTCACTTTGCGCGGAACGGATCCCGAGAAGGGAGGTCCACCCGTCGGCGGCCTTTTTGAGGACGGGCGGGCGCCACAAGAGTAGATTGCCGCCGCCCCTGACATAGGCTTCCAGGGCAGGCAGGGCGTCATTGAGATGCGAAATCTGCTGCAGGTCGAGGATTACATTGTGATACTCAGAAAGGGAGGCAAAATCCGTCTCGGAAAGTTCCCTGACGGTATAACCCGCCTTCATATCCTGCAGAATCCTGCGGAACTGGACAAGGCTTGAGACAGAGTCCGCCTGAGCCTCGTCATAGATCAGAAGCGCGTCCTTCCCGTTCTCCCCAAAGGGGGTGCGGTCCAGCTTTTCAACGGTGTTTTCAGACAGGTAGGAGCCGCTGTAATCCGTCTTTGTGTAATTCATGCCTTTTACAAAATACATCGTTCCTGTCATCAGGATAAAATAGATGACTATGATGTAAATCAGGCGGTTTTGTGGCAGCTTAACATGCATTGTTTCCGGACTTTTCTTTCGTGTTCTCGTCTTTGCTCCGCTCTCCCGGGCGGTCTCATGATCCCCAGATTGCGATGATGTCATCAATCCGCCTGCTGACCAGCAGGGGATCGCTTCGATACTCCCTGATCATCCGGTCCATGGCGCGCTTATCCCTGTGGGTGTAGTGGTAGCGGAATCTCTGGATCCAGGCATCCGGATCATTGGGCCATTCAAAATCCATCTGGTCCAGGACCTCCAGCGCTGTCTTGTCGTCGTGCAGGTCCTGGCTTGCCTCTGCCAGAAGGATCATGTGCTCCGGTGATAAATGGATGCTGATCCGCTCCTTCAGAAGCGCGGCGAGGCGCTTTTCCCTGACTTCGCGGATGGTTTCACTCCGATCCGCCTTTGTCAGGTACTTTTTCAGGGTTTCAATGTACTGGTCCAGCACTGTCAGATACTCAGCCGTGCTGCCTGTCTTCTGACTTCTGGCCTTTGCCTGGCCAAGGCGTTTCTCGAAACCGGAAAACAGCTTCTCGTTCCGGTTGTCCTCCTGGGCAAGTGCGGTTGTCGCGAAGTGAACAATCTCCGGATCGGAGCTGCGGCTCGCCTCGCGAAGTAGCGAAAGATTCCCTCCGGCATTGTGGAGAACGGCGTTCCTGAGGATCACCTGGCGCTCACGGCCCTTGTGGATGATCAGCGCGTCCTCTACGGGGACGGAGGTATCGCGCGTATCCTGCTGGAAAAATCCGGAATCATGAAAAGGCTGCGAATCCCTGCCGCGGTCAATCCTGTCGAAATCCCTGGCGTCCAGCCCGCGCACCGTATGGATGTGCAGACATAAAACGATCAGTTCCCCGATGCCCGGGATCAGGATCACAAGCGGCAGGATCGCCTTCGGTGTTTTCAGGACACCGGCAAGGCATAAGGCCGAGATAATCCCGGCAATGATGAAATGTAGGATCAGGAAGCTTCCTGCGTATCCGATTGCCATAGCGTACCCTTTAACAACGGAGCCTTCCGTTTGCCTTAGCCTGTAATTTCACAGGTCAGTCCGGCCTTTTCCAGGCGGTCATGGATGATGCCGGCACCCCTGTCGTCGGTATTGACCGCGGCGAGGAGGAGATGGTCCTCATCCTCCACGCCGAGAAGGTCCAGCGGACGGATGAGAGGCTGCACCTTCTAGTCCATCTCCGTCAGGCTCCGCCCGTCCAGGCTGATCTTAAGCATCCTGTAGCCGGAAATATTCTCGTTCTTCATCTTGTTCATCAGGTCCAGACGCTTATGCAGCACTTCCTTCCGGAGGATATGCGTTCCTTCTATGTAGTTCTGGACATAAATCTGCTTCTGGTAGGAGATCGCAGTCAGGATCAGGCTTCCGATCAGGCGGGACAGTACGAACAGCAGGTTCTGGTAATACATGGAGGTCTGCGTAAAGTCGGCGTCCCGGATGCAGATCATGGCGATCAGACGGTCATCCTGCTGGATAGGCGCGATATACATGGGCTCACCCGGAATCAGGTCCTGGTTGAACCAGATATTGTTCTCGGTCAGCGTCTGCTTCACCCCGGGATGCTCGGAGAGACGGACCGAGCGGGGAATTTTATTGTAAATTTCCCGGGAGGCAACCTGAAGCCGCGCGGAGTCCCTGTTGCTTTCAAAGACGGAATAGATACTGATGGTTGTGTTCTGCAGGAGGTCCTCCATAACCGGAATAGCCTCCGCAAGGATTCGCGCAGGCTCTACGCTGGAGAGCCTCGTAAAGGCCTGGTACAGCTTGCCGAAACCGGTGCGGGAATTCTGAAGGTCTTCACGGTATTCGTTCTTTTTCTGCAGCAGCTGCTGGTAAAGCGTGCGCTGGCGGAAGTTCTGCCGGCGCTCGAAATCCCGTTCCTTTTCCGTAAGCGCCTGAATCTGGCGCTGGCGGCTGCGAAGATATCCCATCCCGGCGCCCAGCAGAATGTAGAGCAGGTAGGTGGACCAGTTGTCGGGATTATAGAACAGCATGGAGAAGGTTGCCACGCCGGCAGCATGCACGGTCCGGTACAGCAGCAGGCACTCAATGGCGCCCGCGAGGAATCCCGTCATGCCATCGCCCAGAAGGGCAATGACCATGATGTAGATAAATCTCAGATCCACGGACTGCAGAAGCGGCAGGGACTGGAAGGAGCGGATCAGGAACTCGGTAAGCACTGCTCCGCCCGCCAGCAGCACAAGGGAGGAGAGCCCGGTGAGCACGGGATGATTGCCGGAGGCTTTGGAAAACCTTGTCAGCCAGGACGGGTTTACCAGCCTGGACCTTCCGTAAATGGCAAAGTGAGGATCGGAGAGAAGGTCCGATCCGGCCTTTACCCTGATCCTTCCCATCATGACATAGGCGGTCTCGTCCGGCTGATCATCGGAGTGAATGGCACGCAGGAAGCCGAGGAACGGCTCAATATCCGAGAACTTTGGCTCGGACCCCTCTTTCCATGGCAGGTCAGAGACCTCGGACCGGTTTTCCCGAAGTGCCAGGATGAAGTTGTCCGGGTCTTTGCGTTTAAAAGGTATGGAACGGTAAGGGTGCGGAGGATCGGCTGCTCCCTGCCCTCGAAGAGGCCGAGGATCTTCTGCATCTCCACAAGGGACTGCCGGCGCGGGGTTTCGTCCCGCTCGGCGGCAAGGTCGGGAATGCACAGGAAGACGTTCGCAACTTTATGCTGACTGGCAAGAGTCAGGATCCGGAACAGGTTTCCGGCTTCCATACAGTCGTCTGCCAGGGGATCAATCAGATCCGAAAGATACAGGATACCCGTGAAGTCATGTACCTCAAACAGACGGTCCCAGTCACGGTCGGAAGGGGATAGCTCGGTGGTCATGACATTGTGTCGTACAAAGCGGAAAAAGGATTCTCCCCTGGTGCAGATCACAATGGATTCACCGGGAAGATAATCCTCGATCGGAATTCCCTTTAATAAATTTGTGCGGCCGGTAATCAGAATTGCCATGTCAGCGACTCCATAGTTTAACTCAGTTTAATTATTTTACACTTTTTCCTCCTTTGCAACTCTCCTGCCGGAACTACATGGGGATCCTGCTGGATAAGGAAAAGGTCGCGGACTTCCTGACCAGGTCACCAGGCCAGCAGCCAGTATCCTCAGCCGAACAGTTCCTCCGCTGTAATTACAGCCTGAAGATTCCCTGTGTATGAATTCTGTGCTGCTCCATATGGTGTGACAAGTACGGGATGAACCGCGTACCGGGTCCCCGTTGCGGTAATAAGGTCTGAGACCTTCCTTCTCAGATCATCATCAACCTTTGCAGTTACCCGGAACTTATTCGCCGAATATTTCATTTCGCACAGATCAATCACCTGATCCCTGCGAACGATCATGAGATCGATCTGCGAGCCCCGGATCCCCCGTTCATTGTCTGCTTTGCACCGCCAGGAAAACTCACTTGAGAGAACTCCGGCTATTCCCAGGGCCTGCTTTATCTGCGCCGTATGCTGCAGGCATACTCTCTCAAAAGCCAGCCCGCACCAGGCATTCACAGCAGAGGTATTAATCTGGTTACTCCAGAAATGTTCATCCGTTGGCTTCTTCTCCAGAAACTTAAAATAAAACAGTGTAAAATTGTCCATCAGCTGGTAGACGCTGTTTCTCTGTTTCTTTCCGTACTCGCTGTACTTTCTGATAAAGCCGCAGCTCTCAAGCTCGTCGAGCCTTGTCGTAAAATTTCCGGAATCCGCCGCGCCGGTCTCCTTCAGCAGCTCTTCACGGGTCATTCCGGCCTTCTTATGCCCCAGTGCAGATACCACCCTGACATAAGGCTCAGGTCTTTTGAACAGTGAAGCAAACAGATAATCAAACTCCCGGTCCAGCAATGCCTCATGGGAAAAGAACATCTGATCAATGTTCTGGGGAAGGCTCAGCCCCTTCTTCAGAAAGCTCCAATAATAGGGGACACCTCCCAGGATCATGTAGCACTCCAGAATCTGATGCCTGGACATCTTTATGTTCCGTGACCGGATATACTCCTCACACTCCCTGAGCGTGAACTGCTGCAGATTAATCCGGAAGGACAGACGGTTGTACAGTCCGCCCTTGTTGTGGACAATTTTGCTGAGCATCCAGGATGTGACGGATCCGCATACAATCAGCAGTATGTCTTTCCTGGCCGAAGCCCAGCCGTTCCAGAACCCCTCGAGAGCCATGATAAGATCGCTTCCCCGCGTATCCATCCAGGACAGTTCATCGAAGAAGATCACTTTCTTGCCGTCCGGTGCATTCCTGATCAGGTCCTTTAAAAGTTCAAAGGCTTCCATCCAGCATTTCGGCTCTTTATAATCCTGCAGACCATACTCCCGGAGTGACGCACTGAACGCGAATAGCTCCTCGCCGATACTGCCGTTATAATATCCGGTATGACTGAAGGCGAACTGTCCCTTGAACGTTTCCCGGATCAGACAGGTCTTGCCCACCCTCCGTCTTCCATAAACAGCCGCAAACCTGGATTCGTCTGCCTGGTACGCTTCCCGGAGCATCTCCTGTTCTTTTTTTCTTCCAATCAGCATCCGGACACCTCCGTTCTCTCCTGCTCCCGTCAGGAACCGCTTAATGGCGGTAACCTTATTTTAATATGGGTTACCGCCAGATACAATAGTATAAATCCGGCGATAACTCATTTTACAAAGTAGTTACCGCCGGATTCAGGGAGTGTCAGTATTCCTTCGTTATCTCTTCTATTCCGTATCTTTCCTTAAATGACTGCAGCTCTGCAGCATTGCGGATCAGACAGACCTCTTCGAATCTTCCGGTATGGATGTCCCTGAAGCCGGCCACCTGCTCCCCATTGCAGATACTGCAGCGAAGGACAGGGATCTTGTTCTCCCTGTCGTACGGCTCTGGTTTTGGTTTTCTCTTCTTGAAGAACATAATGTGCCAGCCTCCATCAGCAGGCAGCTAACAATCTCTGAAATGAGTTTCTTTCCGGGAGCTTACGCCATCATAGCTCCGTATATTTCTTACTGTTTCCTTTTGCCCGCTCGACAGGATACTTGGCTTCATTCTGATCAATTTTCCGGTTGACGATCGTGTCAAGGTCCACACCCAGCTTATCTGCAAGCAGAATGCAGTAATTGATCACATCCGCCAGCTCCTCTTCTGCACCCTGTCGTTTGAAATCTACAGATGACCATTGGAAGCATTCCAACAGTTCACCGGCTTCAATTGATATGGATTTCGCAAGATTCTCCGGAGAATGAAACTGGTCCCAGTCTCTGTCCTTCGTAAATTGGATTACTCTCCGAATAGTCGCATCACTGATCATAGGCTGCCTCCTCTGTGAAAATTCGCTTTTCAATTGTTCCCTGTTTTGTTTATGCGGCTGGATGCCTGCAATAGCGCCTTTCGCAGTTCATCGTCAACCGCGTAGATGTAAAGTCCGTCGACGCCGCGTGTCATGAGAATATTGACTTCGTTCCGGATGAACTGCTCGCCGAAGGACTTCTTCTCCCCGTTCTCGAGCGTCCGCTGATTGGTCGCTTTATGATCCTCACTCTTTGTCGGGTCAATTACGATCCGTCCGTTTCTGAATGTCACCGAGGGGCCCAGAATGACTCCCGCATAATTCAGGTCCGATCCCTGAATGGTGAACGTCGATCCGATTTCCTCAATCGTGTACTCCTGTTCCGCCCACGACTGCGTCTTCAGTTTCCTCTGCTGTTCGCGGGTCAGGTGATGCTCGGCGGCAAAATCAATCTGCTTGTTCCAGGCCTTCTTCCAGTTCCCTACCGTGACATTCCAGTACCGGTCCCCATTGGCAGGCTTCTTTTTGTCGATATAAGGCCAGTCAAAGGTGGCCAGCATTCTTGATAATCTTGTTTTTTCATCTGCGGCTTTCTCCCTGATAGCCGCGTCAAGCCGGGCAGGATCATCAAAGATTTTTATTTCATAATGATCATCGGCCGGAATGCGACGGATCACCTGACGATTGACAAAGTCATGAATCCAGTTGATCGTCTCCTGATTCCCGCGGATCCGGAACTGATTCGTCATCCGGAAATAATAGCTCCGCACTCGCGTCTTCAGGGATTGCTGATGCATTGCCTCATCCCTGAGCCTCCTGACGATATCCGGCGCCCAGTAATCCTGCGTATGCAGCTGCTGGTCAGGATCGAACATGATCACTGTCACCCGTGCAATCCTGCGGATATCTGTCAGCTGGTCTTTTCCGCGGTAGGACTGTTTGCCCTGCGTCCACAGAAGATGAGCCTCATCAATGAAGGCTACATCCACGGTTCTTTTTCCCAAATGCGTGTTGATGAATGACGTAGGCTTGCTGATAAATTTATCCTCAGCACTGTGAAGGTCGATCTTCGCCGCGATCTGCTGATATACCGTCAGCTGCTCGTCATGGTTTACCAGAAGGTGGCAGTTATATTTCGGGGTTCTGCCATCGCCCTTTGTCTCAGTACAAAGATCGTAAAACATGCTGCTGTTCAGCACAGTTTTGCCGGTCCCTGCTTCTCCCTCCACGAAAACAAGCTGGCCCATGGCATTATTCTGCAAGGCGTCATGGATAATCGCCAGGATTTGTGCCTTATCCTGCCGCTGGTTCTCTGTCAGCTTGTGGAATGGGGATGCCTTGAAAATCGCTGCCTCTTCTATCAGGGTACGGTTTGGAAAAAGCCGGTCATCCTTCGCCTGCAGCTGGTCCCAGATCGTATTGAAGATGCTGATGAATTCATCTGAAGTGTAATACTCGCCCTGCTCATTCCCTCTCAGATTGCGGATATGCCTTACTGACGGAACCGAGCTCATGTACAGCATCAGGCGGTTCTCGATGTCCAGGGTGAGGGATTTGTTGAAATGCGGATGACCGATAATATACAGTCTGGCATTTTCCTGATTGATCATGCTGCTCTGCCAGCTGCCCTGTTCCCTTGCGCTTTCGAAATGCTGCTTCGTGCGCTGAATGATGTCGTTTGTTTCCCCGATGTATACCTCATACATGCCGCCATCAGGGCGGTCAGGACGGTTGTGAATATAGACCGTAGGATACTTCAGCAGCAGCTCCCGTTCGGTATCGCTTGTACATTGACTCATCTGATCCTCAAGGAGCTTCAGCCCGGAATCCCCGTCCGGAATCTGATATATGACAGCAGAATCTGTTGGCATCTTTTCCTCCTGTTCCTCATCCAGTGAATCACCGGAAGGATCAGCACGTTATGAAATGGTGCTCCATAACGCGGCCCGATCCGTATGCAGGCACAAAATCTCTGATGGATCAATTTTACTACCAACGGACTGTGAAGCCATAAGCGTTATGATTTTTCGTCAGATGCTACAAACTCCGTCAGTTCCTTTTGTGCTATTGTTGTTGCAGGCTGCAAGCCGGGAGGTGGATCGGAAATGAGATGGATCCTAAACTCTCCAAAAATTATACTCGGACGCGGACAGCCCGAACCAGCGTATCAATGTCATCTTCTGAAACCTGAAGATCCTGCAGTATCTTCTTCTGC